>NZ_WQLB01000018.1 GCF_009755355.1 Deinococcus arboris
AACCCGGTGGCCGCCATGACGGCAGGCGTGCTGCGGATTGAAGGCCCATTGCTGCGTGCCCTGGCGCTGGCACCCGGCCTGAAACTGGTTCAGGCGGCGTACCGGGAGGAAACGGCCTGATCGCACCCAGGACCTAGACTTCGCAGATGGATATACGGCAGCTGGAGCGGCAGCGACTTCAGGCAATCCTGCACGCCGAGCAGGCCACCCTGGAGGCGCTTCATCACCCTGACTTTCAGTTGTGCACGCCCAGCGGCGCCGTCTGGACCAGAGCCTTTTATCTCTCGGGCCTGCTGGACGGCTCTCTTCAGTACCACCGCTTTGAACCCGTGACGCCCCTGGAGGTGCAGCAGGTGCCTGGACTGGGTGCCGTCCGGTACCGCTCGGTGATCGACGTGTCCTTCCAGGGTGGCCCGAACAACCACCTGGAATGCTGGCATCTGGATCTCTACACGCAGGCCCAAGATGGTGTGTGGCGCTGCCTCTGGTCACAGGCCACCGATACGATTCAAGACTGAAGGCGTCGCCCAGAGTCCCCCAGTCGAGACGGCCACCCGCTCTGGCCTGAAGGATGATGGTCACCCCACATCCGCGCCACGCACCCCCTCTGTGAGACGGACGCCAACCCGACCATGAGCACGCCTGATACGGATGCCGCTTCATTACGGCAAAGCCGGAATGGTACCGTCTGCGCCTCCATATCGCGGCATTCGTACCTTCTCTCTCGCTCTACTCGGATTTCATCGGAGTCCCTATAGCAGACTCGGAAAGCGGCACTGCCCTTCAAGCAGGCGAACAAGGTCCAGCCATGTTCTTCTGACAGCGGCTGCCAGTTCCATTGAGGGACCAACAACGCCCCTCAACTCCGTCTCTTCCGGAGACTCACTGTGTTCGCCTCAGGGTTGTTGAGAATCATCACCCTCAACCCTCCTGAGTTCCGCTATGAGAGCGAGTGCTCCAGACGGCAGGCCAGAGCGTTAGCCTCGCCTGACCTCAATACCCCCGGTGCTTGACCACCGCGCCTTGCCCTTCCAGCCACTGCGTCACCGTGCCCACGGCGGCTTTCACGCCCGGCGTGATAATCGGGCCGCCGAACTTGGCCAGACGTACCAGATGGGTGCCGTCTTCCCGCGCCGTGATACCCACCAGCACTTCCTGGGTCAGCTCGCCTTCGACGACATGCGCCAGCGCCACCCAGCCGTCACGCCGCAGCGCCTGATACAGCTCAAGCAGCACCACGGTCCAGCCCGCGTCCTGGGGATCACGGCCAGGGGGGCGGCGGTCCGTGACCTTGTCAAAAGCGGCGGGGTGAAAGTCGGCGGGCAGGGTCAACACAGCGTGGGGCACAGCGGTCTCCGGGGCAGAGAGAGGGTCGGCAGGATAGGGCGCGGTCTGGCCGTGTGGCACCAGCGCGTGGGCGGTGGGCACAAAGCGGGCGTGGTTGACACCCAGGCCCAGGTCGCGCCACTTGAGGGCGTACTTGGTTTCCAGGGCGGCGGCGGGCGGCTCGCCCTGTTCCACGCGCATGACGCCGCTTGAGGCGGCCTCAGCGCAAGCGAAGGCGAAATACTCATCGTGGTCGGTGGTTAGCAGAATGGCGCCGCCGGGTTTCAAGCGGCTGGCGGCCAGCCGGAAAAACGGCGCCCGCAGCAGGCGGTGGTCGGTGTGCCCAGCCTTGGGCCAGGGGTCAGGAAAATTGACCACCATCAGGTCCAGGCCGGCGTGGGGAATGACCTCGCGCACCAGCACGTCGGCGGGCAGTTTGGTCAGGTGGGCGTTGTGCAGGCCAGCGTCTTTGAGGCGGCGCGCCGCCTTGAGCAGCGACACGCCCGAGAGTTCCACACCCAGGTAATTGGGCGCCTCGGGGAAGGTGCGGGCAAAGTGCGGCCAGAAGCGGCCGTCGCCAAACCCCACCTCCAGCACCCAGGGGTGGCCGGGCGTGTCCGGATACAGGCGCGCCGGGTCGTCGGGAAACTGGAAATCACCCAGACGAAGAATCATGCGCCCGCCTCGGTCACCAGGTCGGTAGCCAGGCGGGCCGCGTCGGTCAGCACGCTGGCATAGGAGTGGTCGCCGGGCACGCACTGGCCCAGCATCCGTATCCGGTCCAAGCGGCCCACACGAAACCCGTCCAGCTCGCCCGGCGCGGGGGTCAGAAAACGCACGTCATAGGGGGGCTCCACGCCTTCACCCTCGGCGCGGCGCTCGGCGCCCACCAGCCAGACGCCGCTGCGCGCCAGGTCATCGGCTAGAAAATCGTAGGCGACTTCCGAGAGCCGCCCGGCCTCTTCCATTGTGTCGCCCACCAGCAGGCGGCCCTTCAGGAAGGCGCCCACTGCCAGCACACACAGGCGGGCGCGCAGGGGCGGGCCTTCCCAGGTGGACAGGGTCACGGTCGCCTCGTCCTCATCCAGCGCCGTCACGGTGCTTTGCAGCAGGTGAATACCGGCGGTTTCTTCGATGCGCGCCTTGACATGGCGGTGAAAGGTCCAGCCGTCAGTGTCGGGGGCCAGGGCCAGGCGCACCTCTTCAAACAGGCTGCCAGGCGCGAATACGGCGCCAGCGGTGGTGGGCTGGTACAGGTTGCCCAGGTGGTCCAGGGCCTGCGACACCAGCAGCACGTCCTGCCCGGCGCGGGCCAGCCGCCACGCCAGTTCGGTGCCGGCCAGGCCCGCGCCCACGACGGCCACGTCGTACAGGTGCCCAGGTTGCGGGCGGCTTCGGGGAGAGGCGGGGCCAAACATAGGGCGCAGTCTAGGGTGAGAAACCGGCGCAGGGCCAGGACACGGCGCCCCGTATGCTGTCGGGATGCCCCCTGAGGACGCCCCCAGCAACGCCGGTTACGCCTACCGGGCGGTGGTCCGGCAGGCCGGCACCCTGCTGGACTTTCTGAGTGTGCACTACCCCCACTCGGCGCGGGAGGTCTGGGCTCAGCGACTGGCGGCGGGTGAGGTAGAGGTTCAGGGCCGGCGCGCTCAGGGGGACGAGTGCGTGCGCGCCGGGCAGGTGGTGGTGTGGCACCGCCCCCCCTGGCGCGAAGAGACCGCGCCCCTGCACTTTGGGGTGCTGCACGAGGACAGCGCCCTGCTGGCCGTGAACAAGCCTTCCGGGCTGCCCACGCTGCCGGGCGGAGGCTTTCTGGCCCACACGCTCCTGAGTCTGGTGCGCGCGCAGTATCCGGGGGCCACTCCCCTGCACCGCCTGGGACGCGGCACCAGCGGCGTGGTGCTGTTTGCCCGGACTGGCGAGGCCGGGTCGGCCCTGGCCCGCGCCTGGCGCGACCACGAAGTCACCAAGGTCTACCGCGCCCTGAGCAGCGGTGAGGCCGCGCAGGATACCTACGACATCACCGCGCCTATTGGCCCGGTGCCGCATCCCCGGCTGGGCACGGTGTACGCGGCCCAGCCGGAAGGCAAACCCAGTGTCAGCCGGGCACAGGTCAGGCGGCGCCCGCCCGGCCAGACCCTCTTTGACGTGCAGATTGCCACCGGGCGCCCCCACCAGATTCGGATTCACCTGGCCAGCATCGGGCATCCGCTGGTTGGCGACCCGCTATACGGCCCTGGCGGCCTCCCTCTCCCTGACCTACCTGGACTGCCCGGCGACCTGGGCTACTGGCTGCACGCCTGGACGCTGGGGTTTCGGCATCCGGTGAGTGGGCAGCACATGATGGTGGAGGCCGAACCGCCGCCAGAGCTGCAGTAAGAGACCGAATGTCGCTGAGAGCAGCGCACACGTCCGAGGCTTTGGTTCTAGGCAACGACCTGCAGAGCTGAACGGGGACTTTCTCAGCCTAATCATCAGGTCGGCGTACTCATGGAAAAACCCGCGTGGATTTCTGCCTGACGGGCCAGCAACGGGGACGACGCGCCTTTTTCCGCCAGCAACTCAACGTGGCGCGCCGCACGCACCCCGCTACCGGTGCGACAACCCGAGTGAACCTGCCGTCTTCTGGAAGACCTCTAAAGCCCTGCCCTGCCCATTTACCGCTCGGTTTCAGCCGTATACGTGCCGTCAGCGCGGCCCCGGAAGGTCACGGTGCCCTGACGGTCGGTGCGGTAGACCCGCGCGCCCGCCTGCTTGTACAGGTTCAGCGCCTGGGCGGTCGGGTGGCCGTAGGTGTTGCCAGTCCCTACGCTGACCACTACATTCTCGGGGCGCACGTTGGCCAGCCACGCGGCGCTGTCGCCGTTCGCCGCACCGTGGTGAATGCTCTTGTACACCTGAAAGGGGCCGCGCAGGTCGGCGCGGTCCTGGGCCAGCCAGCCTTCGGTCTCGGGGGTCTCGCTGTCGCCGGTCATCAGGGCGCGGAAGTCCCCGAATTGCAGGGCGATCCCCACGCTGTTCTCGTTCTGCTCGTCGCCCACGCCGGGGGGCGGCGCAATCACCCTGAGCTTGACGCTGCCCAGATTGACCGTCTGATTGCTGGCCTTGGCAAAGGTGGTGCCTGCGTCCTGCAGCGCCGAGACCAGCCGCTCCCAGGTCTGGGTGGTGCCGCCCAGCCCATTGTTGAGAAACAGCCGGGGTTTGAGCGCCGCAGCCGGCACCAGGCCGGCAATGTGGTCGGCGTCGGCGTGACTGGCGACCATCAGGTCCAGGGCGGTCAGATTCAGCGCTTCCAGGTGACCCCGCATCCGCTCGGCGCTGCGGCCCCCGTCAATCAGCAGGCTCTTGCCTTCCGGGCTCTGCACCAGAATGGCGTCGCCCTGCCCCACATCCAGAAAGCGGATGATGACCTCGCCGGCTGGCCCAGTGGGGGCCCCCTCTTCCCCGCCGCCCCCCTGCTGACGCATCCAGCCGCAGGCGGCCAGCGACACGGTCCCCAGCAGCACCAGCACGCCCAGCACATCTGAGGCGCTGGGGCCGCGTGGGCGCCCGCTACGGGCCGATTTGCGGGCAGGGGCCGCCTTGACTTTCCTGGCGGCTGGCCCCGACTTGCTCCCTGCTTTACGCGGCGCCGCAGGTTTCTCGCCCGGCTTCTTCTTGCCCTTGCCGCCCGTCACAGCGTCACCTCGCCGTCGTCGTTCAGAGGCAGCGCCGCCTGTCCCTGCGTGTTCAGGGCGTCCAGCCGCGCCTGGGCCTCGGCCCGCCGCTCGGCCGTGACGCTGGGCAGCCGCACCAACGTCACCCCGTCAGGGCCGTCCTGCACCGCCAGCACGTCGCCTTCTTCCAGCCCAGCAGGCAGGTCGGCTAGAGGCCGGGTCACGGTGGTGCCGTCTGGCCGCTCCAGCCGAGCCACCACGCCGCGCGGCGTGGGTTCCAGGCCGTCCACGGTCCAGCGTTCGGGCCAGTTCTCCTCCGCCTGTTCTGTTTTTGCCTGGGCGCCTTCCCTGTTCATCTGCCCACAGCGTAGCGCAGGGCGCCGCCGGGCAGGTGTGGGGACACCCCAGGACCAGGGCGCCTCTCAATGCCGTGGGCACTGGTGTCGGTGATAGAAGCTCACTTCGTTCGCCTGAGCAGCAGCTGAAGCGCACCACCATAGGCCCCTCTGGGGGCCGCTCTCAGTCGGCGCTCTGGCGCAGCAGTTGCACGCGCTGGCGCTTGGCGCTGTACATGCGGGCGTCGGCCTGCCGCAGCCAGTCGCTCAGGGTCGCGCCCGGCCAGGCCGCCACGGCCCCCACATTCAGGCGCGGCGCCTGCGGCACCGGCCAGCTGAAGGCGGCCACCCGGTTCAGAAAATCGGCCAGCCGCGCCTCACTTTCGGTCAGGGGCCAGGGCAGCAGCGCGGCAAACTCATCGCCGCCCAGCCGGCAGACAAAGCCCGCTGTCCGCACGAGGTCGCCCAGCAGCGAGGCCACGCCGATCAGCACCTCGTCGCCCACTGGATGCCCATGCCCGTCATTGATGCTCTTGAAGTCCTGCACGTCCATGACCGCCAGGGTGTGCGGCTGACCGCTCCCCAGCGCGTCCTGCACCCGCCCGGTCAGGGTGCGGCGGTTGGGCAGGCCAGTCAGGGGGTCGGTGTTGGCTTCCCGCTGCACCTGTTCGTGCAGCGCGGCATTTTCCAGGGCGATGCTCAGGTGAACGCCCAGCAACTCCAGAAACTCCAGGTCTTCATCTGTAAAGGCGTCCAGGTCGTAGCTCTGCACCGACAGCACACCGACTTCCTCGTCGCCCACATGCAGCGGCACGCCCATCCACGACAGGGTGTGCGGCAGGTCATGGCGAAAATGCACACGCACCACCTTGAGGCCCTCGCGCGCCACATAAGCCCGCAGGTCGTTTTGGAGCCTCAATTGGCCGCTTAGCACACGCTCAAGTAAGCCGTCGGTGCGCGGGGGGAGATTCTGTTCGTCCAGGCTGTCACTTTCCAGGGTCAGGCAGTGCCAGCCGCCCCCCGGCAGGCGCCGGGCCAGCAGAGTTACGGGCGTGGCAAACAGCGCCTGCACCTGGGCGTGCATGGTCCGCAGCAGGTCCGGCGTGCGGGCGTGCCGGGCCAGCGCCGCCGTCACCTGTACCAGCGAGCGGTACCGGGCAATCTGGCGCTGGGCATCGGCGGTGGACGTGGTCACCTTGCGCCTTATTGTGGCACGCCGGGGGCCCGGCCCCTGTACCCCCGCACCCCCGGCGGCTGCCCCCGCCCGCCCTGCCGGGGACATTCCTGCCCAGCTCAACGCCGTATGCTGAGCGGCATGAAGTGGATTTCCGATCCCGCGCTGGTCGGTATCGCGCAGAAAGTCGAGGCCGGCGAGCGCCTGAGCTTTGAAGAAGGCCTGGCGCTCTTTCAGACGCGCGACCTCAATACCCTGATGCGCCTGGCCGACGGCCGCAAGCGGGCCCTGCACGGCGACAAGGTGTATTTCGTGCACTCGATGCGCCTGGAATTTACAAACATCTGTTACGTCGGCTGCACCTTCTGCGCCTTTGCCGCGCGCAAGACCGAGGAGCGCGCCTGGGACTACGACCCCGAACAGGTCGTGGCTCAGGTGGGCCGCCGCTACCTGCCCGGCATTACCGAACTGCACATGAGCAGCGGCCACCACCCCAACCACAAGTGGGCCTATTACCCAGAAATGGTGCAGCGCCTGCGCGAAGCCTACCCCGACCTCCAGGTCAAGGCATTCACGGCCGCCGAGATTGAACACCTGAGCAAGATCAGCAAAAAGCCCACGCTAGAGGTGCTGCGCGACCTTCAGGCGGCGGGCCTGAGCGCCATGCCCGGCGGCGGCGCCGAGATTTTTGCTGACCGGGTGCGCAAGCAGGTGGCCAAAAACAAGGTCAAGGCCGAGAAATGGCTGCAGATTCACAGCGAGGCGCATTCGCTGGGCATGCGGACCAACGCGACCATGCTGTACGGCCACATCGAAACGCTGGAAGAGCGCCTGGACCATATGCACCGCCTACGTGAATTGCAAGACGATTCGCTGGCCCGCTACGGCGGCGGCTTTCACGCCTTTATTCCGCTGGCCTTTCAGCCGCTGGGCAATACCCTGGCGCAGAACCTGGGCAAGACCGATTTCACGACGGGCCTGGACGACCTGCGCAACCTGGCCGTGGCGCGCATCTACCTGGATAACTTTCCGCACATCAAGGGCTACTGGGTCATGATTGGCAGCGAGTTGACGCAGGTCAGCCTGGACTGGGGCGTGAGCGACATTGACGGCACCATTCAAGAGGAGCACATTGCCCACGCGGCCGGGGCCACGTCCCCTATGGCCCTGTCGCAGGCTGGGATGATCCGCATGATTCAGCACGCCGGGCGCGTGCCGGTGCTGCGCGACGCCTATTACAACGAGCTGGACACTTTTCCCCACGTTACCGAAGCGGCGGACTGACGCCGTGAGCGCCCCCGACCTGGACGCCGTGCTGGCCCTGGACGACGCCTGGAATGCTGCGTATCACCACGGCGACCCCGAGCGTATGGCCGCCGTTCTGGCCGAGGACTGGCTGGCCTTTTTTCCCGACGGTACGGCGGTCTTCAGGGCCGACCTGCTGGCCAACATGCGCCGCGACCCCCCGCCCACTTTGATGTTCGAGCGCCACGCCAGCCGTGTGTTTGGTGACGCGGCCATCACGCGCGGCACGCTGTACGCCGGCGGCGAGCGTGTGCAGAGCTTTTTGCGCGTGTATGCCCGGCGGGCGGGACAGTGGCAAGCGGTCAGCGTGCAGGTGGTGCCGTGAAGGGGGGAGTGGGAAGTGGGAAGTGGGGTGTAGAAGCTTTTGCTTTTGGCTTTAGCCAGTACCGCGCTGTTCCTACTTCCTACACCCCACGCCCCACACCCCACGCGCACGCGGAGCGCCCATGACCTACCGCGCGGGCTGGATTCATTACACGAACGTGGCGCCCATTCTCGATTCCCTGGAATTGCCGCCAAGCGTCACCGCCATTACGGGTGTGCCCACCGAGATGAACGCGGCACTGCTCTCAGGCCAGGTGGACATCGCCAACATCAGCGCGGTGGAATTCATCCGGCACGCCGACATCCTGGAAGCCCTGCCGGACTTCAGTGTGGCGGTGCTGGGGCCGGTGTATTCGGTGAACCTCTTTCATACGCGGTCGCTGGCCAGGGTGCGGCGCATCGCCCTGACCGCGCAGTCCGCCATGAGCGTGGCGCTGCTGGAAGTGCTGCTGCGCGAGTGGGGCCTGACCCCTGTGCTGGAACGCGCCGAGGGCGACGCCGAGAGCCTGCTGAACCAGGGCTACGACGGCGTGCTGCGCATTGGCGACAGCGCTCTGCGGGAATGGTATGGGGTCGCCGGGCCCCTGACCCCGCAGACCACCATGACCAGCCTGCCCAACACGGGGCGCGGCATTACCGTGACCGACCTGGCCTGCGCGTGGTTTGACCTGACGGGTCACCCCTTTACGTTTGCGGTGTGGGCCTACCGCAAAGATAACCCGCCCCCAGCTGACCTGATTCAGGCGATGCGGGAAGCGCGGCGCGAAGGGATTGGCCACCTGGCCGCCGTGGCCCAGAGACACGCCGCCCGCCTGGGCCTGCCCGAGCGCGTGGTGCAGCATTACCTCTGGAACTTCCGCTACCACCTGGAAGCCCCCGACCGCCTGGGCCTGCACGAGTTCGCCGCCAAGGCGGTGCCAGGCCACGCCGAACTGACCTTTGGGCCAAGGCCCGGCCGCCGAGAGGAAGTGCGCAGCGGGCAGAGGTGAAAAGAGGGCGTGGGTTGTGGGCTAGAGGAAGACAAGGCAAGGGATGAGAGTCATCCCCGCATCTTTTGAAAAGTAGAACCTGCGGGCGGCACCAAGGCTTCCTGCCCCGTATTGCCCAGGTCCAGGCGAGGCCATTGTGCGCGCAGCGCGCAGGCCCTTTCGCGAGAGCAGCGGATGGCGTCGAAGCCAGACCCATCAATGAACAGAACGAGCTAGCCAACTTTAGTAAGAACTCTTGCCCAGTGCCAACGTCTGCTCCCCCTGCCTCTCTGGGGAGGGGGCTGGGGGGTGGGGCCAACCGAGCCTACTTCTCTTCCCCCACCGGCCCCAACACCACCACCGTCAACCGATCTAGCGGACAGAGCCGCAGCACCTCCTGCACGTCCGGCACCGTCACCCGCTCGTACCGCCCCACCAGTTCGGCCGTGTCCAGCACCCGCTCGGTGGCCAGATATTCCATGCCCAGCGCAAACAGCCGCCCCTGCGGCGTCTCGGCCCGCAGCAGCGTCCCCACGGCCAGCTTGCGCGCCGCCCGCTGAACCGCCTGCGGCGTGATGAGCGTTCCGGCATTTTGAAGCACGTCCCGGAAGGTCGCCAGCGCGCCGTCCAGGCGTTCCGGGTCGCAGGTCAGGCCGCCTTCAAAGGTGCCGGCGCCCTGGTAATCCAGGTGGCCCAGGTCGGCGCTGTCGCACAGGCCGGTGTCCACCAGCGCCCAGTACAGCGCGCCGTTCTCGCCGCCGATCAGGTCGGCCAGTACCTGCGCGGCCTCGCGCAGCGGATGGGTGGTGGCCAGGCCTGGGCAGGCGGCCACCACATGCACCCGTGCCAGGTCGGGGTCGTGCAGCACGCGGGTGTGCTCCGGCCAGGCCGGCAGGGGCAAGACGGTGGCGTCTGGCTGGCCAGCGGGCCAGGCCGCCAGCGCCCCCTGCGCCCAGGCCAGCACCGCCGCCGCGTCAAACTGCCCCGTGACGGCCAGCGTGACGCGGCCCGCGCCGTAGCGCTCCCGGTGATGCCGCGTCAGCACGGCGGGGGTCAGGGCCCCAACCGTCTCGGGCGTCCCCAGAATGGAGCCTCCCAGCGGATGCGCCCCCCAGTAGTCGGCGCGCAGTTCGTCGGCCAGGCGGGCGGCGGGCTGGTCGGCGTACATGGCGATTTCTTCCAGAATCACGCCCCGCTCGGTGTCAACGTCGGCTGGGCGCAGCGCCGGGCGCATCAGTTCGGTCAGGATGGCCAGCAGCTCGCCCACCTGCTCGGGCAAGGTGGCGGCGTGGTAGACGGTCGCTTCTTCGCTGGTAAAGGCGTTGGCGTGCCCGCCCAGTTCATCCAGGCGCTCATTGAGTTCGGCGGCGCCCACGGCCTCGCTGCCCTTGAACATCAGGTGTTCCAGAAAATGACTGGCGCCCTGCTCGGCGGCCTCTTCCTCGCGGCTGCCGGTACGCACGAAATAGCCCGCCGCCACCGTCTGAGCCTCGGGGTCGGGTTCAAGCAGCAGGGTCAGGCCGCCCGGCAGGTTGTGGCGCTGGGTCTCAGACATGGGTGGTCTCCAGAGGTGTCGACAGCGGGGGCACCGTGTTGCCCACTGGCCCCAGGGTCACGACGGTGGCCTGCGCAGCGGGGTCGTACCCGGCCAGAAAGGTGTTCACCCCGTCCAGGCTCAGGGCCTCCACCGCCGCGCGCAGGTCGGCGGGGGCGCGGGGGGAACCGAACAGGGCCGTGTCACGGGTCAGGGCGTGGGCGCGGCCACGCAGGCTCTCGGCGCCAAAGACCACGCTGCTGCTCAGGCCCGCGCGGGCGCGGCCAAACTCAGCGGCCGTCAGGCCCTGTGGCAGCCGCGCCAGCTCTGAGAGCAGAACCTCCAGGGTTTCGGGGGCGCGGTCCGGGGTGCTGCCCGCATACAGGCTCAGAAAGCCCTGCCCCCCCAGGACCAGCGGCGAGGCGCTGACCGCGTAGGCCAGGCCGCGCTCCTCACGCACCGAGTGAAACAGGCGGCTGGCGCTGCCACCCGACAGGGCGCCCACAGCCAGTTGCCAGGCCAGCCAGTCAGGGCTGTGCGGCGCCACCCCCGGACACAGCACGCTGAGGTGGGTCTGCTCGGCGTCCTCGTGCGCTACCTGAAGCTGCCCGCCTGCCTGAAAATCAGCGGGCACTTCGTCGGCCGCGCCGGGGCGCAGGTCACCGAGCACCTCCTGCGCGAGGGCGTGCGCCTGGGCTGGGTCCAGGTCAGCCACCAGCCCCAGCACCGTTCCGGCCTGGCCGTAGCGCGTCAGGTGAGCCCGCAGGGCCGCTGGACTTAGCGCTGTCAGGCCGCCGGGCGTGCCACTGACCGGGTGGGCGTAGCCGGCAAACGGCGACCCCAGGGGCCGGGGAAAGGCGGCGGCGCGGGCCTCCAGGGCCAGCAGGTCGGCCGGGCTGTCCTGCACGCCATCGAGGTCCTGCCGCGCCAGGTCGGTCAGGACCGGCACCTCGCTCTCGGGCAAGTCGGGGCGCATCAGGACATCGGCGCACAGGGCCAGCGCCGCCCGCAGGTCAGCCTGCAGGCCGCTGACGCTCAGGCGCGTGGCCTCGGGGCCGACCCCGCCGCCCCGCCGGACCCCCAGGTCATCAAAGGCGTCTTGCAGGGCGCGGGCGCTGCGGCCGCCGGCGCCCTTGAACAGCCACTCTTCCAGCACACCGCCCGCGCCTTCCTGCCCGGCCGGGTCGTGGGCGCTGCCCACCGGCAGCCGCAGGTCAAAGGCAAACCCCGGACTGCGGCGGCGCTCGAAAGCGACGCGCAGGCCGCTGGGCAGCGTCCACAGGTGGGCGGAGGGAGGAGCAGCAGGCATCCGGCCATTCTACCCCGCGCCGGCCTTTTTTCGCGCGTCCGGCGGGGGATAGGCGCCGGCGCCCCAGGGCTACCCCACCGCCATGCCCACACCCCGCCCCTGGGAGACGGCCAGCGTGACGCGGTTGCGGCCGCCCGTCTTGGCGGCGTACAGCGCGGCGTCGGCCTGGGCAATCCAGGCGTGCAGGTCCAGGTCCTGCGGGGTCTGGTCCTGTGTGGTCTGGGCCGTCTGCCCGGCGACCAGCCCCAGGCTGAGCGTCACTGGAATAGGCCGCCCCGCGTCTTCCAGCCGCAAAGCCTCGACGGCTTCCCGCAGCGCCTCGGCCACCTGCTGGGCCTCGGGGGCCGACGTGGCGGGCAGCAGCGCCACGAATTCTTCGCCGCCGTAGCGCGCAAACAGGTCCGTGCGGCGCAGCCTGGCCTGACACGTCTGCGCCACCGCCCGCAGCACCTCGTCGCCTGCCGGGTGGCCGTAGGTGTCATTGATGCCTTTAAAGCGGTCGATGTCCATCATGACCACGGCAAACGGCTGCCCACTTCGCCCGGCCTGCGCGAGCGCCTGCCCAGCCAGGGTCACGAAATGGCGGCGGTTATGCACGCCGGTCAGGGCGTCACTCTGGGCGAGTTGCCGGAGCTGCTGCTCGGCTTCCCGGCGCGCGGTGACGTCAAACAGCACCACGGCCTGCCCGCTCAGCCGCCCCGAAGCCCCCCGGATGGGCGAGCGCTGCACCGTGAAGTAGGCCGGCTGGCCCCGGCTAAGCAGCGTGACCTCCTCATCGGTGGTCTGGGGGGCGTCCGGCGGAGCCAGGTAGGGCAGGACAGTATGGGACGGCGCGCCCACGCCCGCGTTGCCAGTCAGCCCGAACAGTTCGCGGGCAAAGGGGTTAAGGTCCACCACGCGGCCACTCAGGTCCAGCACCACGATGCCCGCCCGGATGTTGTGGACCACGAGGTGGTGCGCGATCGGCACCAGCCGCAGGGCGCTGTAACGGAACAGCGCCAGGGCAAACAGCACCGCCGAGACCAGGAAGAAGAAAATCACCTCGTCCACACGGGGCAGCAGGTCCAGGCCAAACAGGTCTTCGGACATGCGCCCGGCCAGCGGCGCAAATCCGCCCAGCGTCAGCAACAGCCCCTGGCGCCGGAACAGCGGCTGGGCCGTCCAGTAAAAGCGCGTGAACAGCACCACGCTGGTTAGAATCGAGGCGTAGATGGCGGCGGCGTACAGCCAGAAGAAAGGGCCGTGGCCCGCCTGCAATTCCGGTTCGCCGGGCACCACGCGCAGTTCGGTCCACATCAGGTGATGAACGCTGTCGGTGCAGACCACGGCGAAGGTCAGCGCGGCCCACCCGGCCAGCGTCCATTGCACCCGCCGCGTCAGCCACGCCTCGCGGCCCGTGGCGTACAGGCAGAACACCAGCCACAGCAGCGGCGTCGGCGCGGCCCCCACATACTTGGCCACCAGCCAGGCGTGTTTGCCGGCCAGGGTAGGACTGCACAGTTCCAGGGCGTAGCACAGCGTCCAGATCGACAGGCCCAGCATCAGCCAGACAAAGGTGCGGGCCGCTGGACTGGGGCGACCCACCGCCACCAGGGCCAGCGCACTGGTCAGGCCCAACGAGACCAGAAAGGGCACAACGTATGGGGTGTATTCCAGCATGTAGGTCTCCTCGGCGCCGGCCAGGCAGGCGCCAGTAGGCCTGCCTTTAGTTTCTCTTTAAGTTTAAGCTCATACGGACTCCGATTGAATCGAGCGGAATGCCGGGTGGAATCCGAGCGAACTTGGAAAGCGGCGCCGCAGACTTGAAAAGCGCCGCAGGCGAGCGAGCAGGAACAGATGCGGATTTCGCGCTCTGGAAGCGCAGATGGTGCCTGTCTTTACCGTGCTGCAATTCAGCGGAATCCGTATCATCTGCCCTGAAGGCGGCACCCACTCTGCAACTTTTGCCGGTTTTGGCCTGAGGCCGGGACGCGGCATGCTCAGCCGAATGCGACGGGTCATCGGAGTGGTACTAACACTGGCCGTGCTGGGCGGCGCGCTGTTTCTCCTGTGGCCGCTGCTTGAGCAGGCGCGGCGGATATCCGCCCTCCTGTCCGCCCCCGCGCCGGTGGCGGGCAGTCTGCCCAATCCGCTGCCGGGCCAGCGCTTCGTGGACACCTGGGGCGCGGCGCGCAGCGAGGGCCGGCGGCATGAAGGCGTGGACATCTTTGCGCCGCACGGCACCCCTATCCGCTCGGTCACGCGCGGCCTGGTGCTGAATGTGGGCGCGAACAATCTCGGTGGCCGCACCGTCATGGTGCTGGGGCCCGCCGGACAGCGGCACTATTACGCGCACCTAGAGCGGTACCCCAACCTGAAACGCGGCGACTGGGTGCAGGCGGGCGACGTGGTGGGCTATGTGGGCGACAGCGGCAACGCGCGCGGTACCCCGCCCCATCTGCATTACGGCATCTACACGGGGCAAGGGGCCATCAATCCGTTCGGGCTACTCCGGCAGCAATAACGCACGGCGCAAGTGTTAAGCGCTTAAGAAGCCTTAAGCCAGAGGTCACGGCGGGCTCATAGAGAATTTTATCCGTTCAGCACGACGTTTGAGGCCATTAACGCTTCGTTAACGTGAGGTTTTATACAGTGATGTCACAGGAAAAGGAAGGCAGAAGCGAGGGAGCGCCGAAGCCATCTGGAGCCTGAAGCCGGAAGCCTTACCGCTGAGATCGGGTGCGAGTCGCCGGCAGGCCGCACGACGGAAGGGGGTCGCCGCATGACCCTGCAATTCAGTCATCACTGGGCCACACCGTAGGCCCCATCCCTGGAGGGAAGATCATGAGGAACATTGCACTGCTGGCCCTGACCGCTGTTCTCGGCACCGCTTCGGCCGTGACCACCAACACCCAGACCACCCCCCTGAAGCTGAAAGTCGACAACGTCTGCGTCACGGCGTACAGCGGCTTTGACGGCGCTTCGCGCAACTACACCTGGGGCACCCTCGACCTGGGCAAGATCAACGCTGTGTCCAGCGTGACCTCGTCCGCTCAGGTGCTGGCCGTGGACTGCAACTACAAGACGGCCCTGACCGTCATTCAGCCCACCTCCATCACCCTGACCAACGAAAATGGTGACACCTTCAGCATCAACAACGATGTCTGGAGCCTGAGCAACCCCCTGTCGGTGCAGTTCCGCGAAGCCGGCAGCTACACCCCCAACTGGGGCTACGGCCCTTACCAGTACTACGCCTGGAGCGCTGACTTCAAACTGGGCGGCCCTGGCACCGGCTACGGCAGCGCCTGGTCCATCCCCGGCGGCAGCTACACCGGCAACCTGGAAGTGAAGTTCGAGTACAACGAGTAATCCCACCCTATCCTGACGCACAACCTGGCCTACGCTGCCAGGTTGTGCGTCTTCTCAAGGAGCCCCTATGCGTATTCGCCCCCTGCTTCTCCTGCTGCTCTGGACGGCGGCCAGCGCCAGCCCCAGCAGCCCGGCCGCCAGTTGCCAGATTGTTCAGCTGACGGCCAATCTGGCGCCCTACCGCGCCCCGACGGGCGCGCGCGGCACGGTTCACTTCCGGGTGAATTGTCCGGCTGCTGGCCGCTACGTGGTGGCACTGAGTACCCCAGACGGTCCTCTGAGTGGCCCCGTGGCCACCCTGCGGCTGCGGGGGCACTGGGGCGAAGCGCAGGCGCACCTGACCCTTCCTCTGGACCTGACCGTCTCGGGGTCGCGGACCTTTGATCTGAATGTGCAGGTCGCCCCTGGGCAGTGGCGACTGGCAGGGGGCGACTACGAACTGCCCTTTACGGTCAGCACCACCCGACTGGACGCTGCCCCCGCAGGAGAAACACCATGAAGCGCTTGACCCTTGCCGCACTGGTCCTTTTGGGCACTGCCACGGCGCAGAACTTCAGCCTCAGCCCCACGGCGTTCAACCTGGACCCAGCCCGTACCAACACCTCGCAGGTGCGCCTGCAAAACCCAGGCAAAGTGACACTGAAGTTTCAGGTCGAGGTGCGCAAGTGGACCACCGAAAATGGCCAGCATGCCTACTCCTCCACGCGGGACGTGGTGGTCAATCCGGCGACGTTCACTCTGGGGCCAGGAGAGTCTCAGGTCATTCGCCTGGGCCTGCTGAAAAAGGCAGGGGCCGACGAACTGACCTACCGGGTCTTCGTGAAGCAGGTGCCGGCCGAAGGCACAGCGACCCAGCAGGTCAGTAGCGGCGCAGCCAACATGAATCTGGCACAGCTGGTTCAGCTGTCGCTCCCGGTGTATGTCACGCCCGCAAACAGCGCCCCCAAAATTAGCTTCCGCGCACGCAAAGATGGCAGCACCCTAACACTAGACGTCATAAACAGCGGCAATCAACATCAGACGTTCCGGGCCCTGTCGGTGGTGACTGGCGGCCAGGAAATCAAATTGGGCAGCACCGCCGTCCTGGGCCGCACCACCCTGAGCCTGCCTTTAAAAGGTGTCGTCAGCGGGCCTCTAGAACTGCGTTACACCGACACCAACGACAAGGAATGGAGTGAAACGCTTTCGATTCCCTGAGGGATGGCGCGCTTCTTGGCTGCTGACTGCGGCGCTCTCGGCTCAAGCCGGCGCCCAGACCACTGACCAGGCCGCCAGTTCCCCCTGTGCTACACCGCCGATCTTCGTGGACACCATTGTCAACGGCGAGGCACGTGGCGGCGCGCTCATTCTGGTCCGGCCCACTGACCTGTGGGTGACGCCATCCATTCTGAGTGAGTCAGAAGCGGGCTACATCGCCGAGCAGGTGACCTGCGATGACGGCCCCTTCGTGCGTCTCGATCCCCGCCTGGAGAGTCGGTACAACGCCGCCGAACTGACCCTGGATATCCGGGCCCGTCTGGACCTCCTGCCGGGCAACACCCTGGATCTGGGGACACAGGCCGGCGTGGCCGGCGCGACGGACCCCACGCTGCCTCTGGTCACCTTGAGTGCCCGTGGCGGCGTGAACCGCTTTCCCGCGCCGGCCGGGCTTACGGGCGTGCCGGCCACCATCAGTCATAACGCGGCGGTGCGCGCTGGTGTGCAGGTGGGGCAGGTGCAGGCCAGCGCGGCGGTCAGCGAGGTGGGCGCGGTGACAGACGGCCAGACCCAGTCGCAGTGGCAGGGCGAGGTCCAGGCCACCTATGACTTCAGCGAGCACCTCTCGGCGGGCCTGCAAGCCTACGCCCACCTGAACGGAGGTGAGACGACCCTGGACCCGCAGCGCATCAGCGGCCTGCGGGTGACGGTGGGTGACACGCGCGCCTACCGCCTGCCCGAAGTTGTGCTGGCCCTGCCCCTGGATGCCGATGTGGATCTGGTCATTAACGGCGAAGCCCTGCCAAGACTGCGGGCCCGCGCAGGCAACCTGTCGCTGCGCAACATTCCCGTGAGCGCCCCCGAAGGCGTCCTGGAATTCACGGTCCGCGACGGCACCGGCCTGCGCACCGAGCTCCGGCGTTACACAGCCGCCGAGGTGGTCGTCACGGCCCGCGCCCTGGCGGCGCAGGCTGAAGCTGGGCTACTGGGCACCCAGCCCGCCGCACGTGCCACTGCGGTCTACGGGCTATCTGACCGCTGGAGCCTCTCAGGGCAAGCCACGGTGACCCGTGAAAATTGGACGGCGAAGGTGGCCACCCGGTACGTTCAGCCGCAGCTCAATGCGGGGTTAGGCGCTGAATACGACGCCAGCCAGCCGGACCAGGCCGCCCTGAACGCTGACGCCACCTATGTTCGTGACGCCTGGCGGGTCACCGGAACTGTGCGGGCCCTGCCCCTGAACCTCAGGGCCAGTGCGCTGGGGGCTCAGGTGACCTGGACACAACCCCGCTACAGCGTTTCGGGGCGGCTGCAAGCGGTGCCGGGCAATGCCCAGTATCTGGCGGGCCTGACTGTGAATAACCGGATCAACGACCAGTGGGCGGCGGCACTGGACGGCAGCGTCACCTCGTCCAGCGGCCAGGTGGGGTGGAAAGTTGGACTCGGCGTGACCTGGAACCCGATCTCGACCGTCAATGTCATCACAGCGGCCGAATCACAGGGCGGCTCTCAGAGCACAGGCCTGAGCGGTGTGCGAACCCAGGTGCGCTATCAGCCGACGCCCGAGCACACGATCAGTGCAGCGGCGCAGCTGACCACCGCTCAAGAGCGCTTTGCCCGGCTGGGCTACGACTACGATGGCCAGGTGCGGCTGTCGGCCAACGTTTCCACCGCTGGCGAGTGGGGCGTGTCCGGCGACGCCGGCGTCGCCTGGGTCGGAGGCCGCGTGTACATCACGCCAGACGAGCCAGGGCCTGGGGTTTTGGTGCGCGTAGGGTCGCCGGGTGTGCCGCTTCTGGTCAACAACACGCGCGTGGTGACCGATGCGCGCGGCGAGGCGCTGGTGCTCCTGGGGGCCGGCCTGCGTTCTGTCAGTGTCACGCCCGATTTTGAGGCCCTGCCCGTCACGGTCAGCGTGCGTGAGGAACGCCGTGAGTTGACCCTGGCCGCGCACGGCGTGACTGTGCTGGACTGGAGCAAGAACTTCGAGCGCTTCGCCTGGGTGCGCCTCCTCCATCCCGACGGCACGCCGCTGAAATACGCCCAGCTGACCCTGACCGGCGGCCCCACCACAGACGACGATGGCTGGGCGCTGGTGCCTGCCTTCAGCGCGCCGCTGACCGTGCAGGTCACCGAAGAAGAGGCGAGCCGCCCCCCCTGTCAAGCCGTCCTGACCCCCGGCGCCGAGACCGCCACCTGCGCGCCCCTTACCCCCCCAGCCGCGCCCTGACCGCTGGCCACTCGGCCGCCACGATGGAATACAGGACCGTGTCGCGCTGGCTGCCGTCCAGGCGCGGCATGTGCTGGCGCAGCACCCCCTCGCGCACCGCCCCCAGGCCCTCGATGGCCCGCTGAGACCGGAGATTCAGGAGGTCGGTTTTGATTTCCACGCGCAACGCGCCCAGGGTCTCGAAGGCGTGGCCCAGCAAGAGCCGCTTGAAGGTGCGGTTGGCGGGCGTACACATGTGGGCCGGCGCCAGCCAGGTGCTGCCGATTTCCAGGCGGCGGTGGGCCAGGCGCATCTCCATATACCGGGTCGCTCCTGCGTAAGCCCCGCCGACGAGCGCCACAAACGGCTGCTGGTCCTCGGCGTTCAGGGCATTCAGGTAGTAGCGCTCCAGCGTGGGCGGCGTGATCATCTGCGCGTACTCGGCCGCGTTGGCCTGGGCCAGCAGCATCAGCGGCGCTTGATCGCTCTCTTGTAAGGGGCGCAGGGTATAGGGCCCGCTGCTGAACGTGAGGTCGTGCCGCATAGGCCGACTGTAGCCCTTCCAGCAGAGCCTATCGCCGCCCTATTCCTTCTCCTCTGTGGTGGGCCGAGCAGACTTCCGCGAACAGCGGCTTTCTTGGATTGGATGGTGCGACTAGCCCCCCAGCCCTGTACATGAAGACCACTGTTAGCGCGTGCGGAAGGTGAAGGTGGTCTGCGACTCGTAGACCTCACCGGGGGCGAGGCGGGTCGAGGGAAAATGGGGCTGGTTGGGCGAATTGGGGAAGTGCTGCGTTTCCAGGCAGACGGCGCCGTGCCGGGCATGCACCTGACCGCCCTTGCCAGTCACGGCGCCGTCCAGAAAATTGCCGGTATACACCTGGAGGCCTGGAGCGGTGGTGGCCACGGTCAGTTCACGGCCACTGGCCGGGTGACGCAGCACCGCCGCTGGGCGCAACGTCCCAGCCGGTCCCCGCACCACAACGTTGTGGTCGTAGCCGCCGGGCAGCTCAGCCGCATGACGCGCCATAGCTTCGCCCAGCCGCTGGCCGGCGCGGAAGTCCAGCGGCGTGTCCCCCACCGCCCGCACCTCGCCTGTTGGAATACCGCCGGCGAGGGCCGGGGTGTAGTGATCGGCGTGCAGGGTCAGGTCGTGGTCCAGCACCAGTGACTGTGGGGCGGCGCTCAGATTCCAGTAGGTGTGGTTGGTCAGATTGACCACTGTGGCCGCGTCGGTCTCGGCGCGGTAGGTCAGGCTTAGGGTGGGGTGCGGGTCGGCAGTCAGGCTGTACGTCACCCACACGCGCAGGGTGCCGGGAAAGCCTTCTTCACCGTGCGGGCTCAGGCGAGAAAACGTCACCTGTGGGCCCTCCGGCGTCAGGACAGGCCGCGCCTGCCACAGCCGCAGGTCGAAACCGTGTGGCCCGCCGTGCAGGGTATGGGGCCCGTCATTGAGGGGCAACTCGACCACCCGGCCGTCCAGCACAAAGCGGCCACCCGCAATCCGGTTGGCGTAGCGGCCTACCGTGGCCCCCAGGTACGGCGAGGTGTCGTGGGAAAAGTAGCCTTCGGGGCGATCGTGGCCCAGCACGACGTCGCCCAGCACGCCCT
Source organism: Deinococcus arboris (assembly GCF_009755355.1). Classification (GTDB taxonomy): domain Bacteria; phylum Deinococcota; class Deinococci; order Deinococcales; family Deinococcaceae; genus Deinococcus; species Deinococcus betulae. The sequence continues at coordinate 20,297 of NZ_WQLB01000018.1, forward strand.
CACGGTCCGGGACCTGCACCCCCACCAGGGTGGCGCCGAAATTGGTCAGGGTGACCTGTGCGCCGCCAGGCAAGCGCAGGGTGTAGAGGCACACCTCCTGCCCACCGGGCGCCACGCCCCAGCGGCGCGTGTCCAGTGTGCCGGCGGCGCTCATCTGCGCCTAGCGTACACCCAGCAACAGCTCTATGGTCAGCTGGTCTAGAGCTTCCAGGCCAGGGCCCCGCGCCCCCAGCGCTGCGCGGTCAAAGGTGCGCGCCTTGAGGGCCGTCGCGTTTTCCGGGGAAAAGGTACCCGTCAGGGCACTCAGCTCCGCGTCCTCTACGCGGTAGGCCGCCACCGCTGCCTGAATCTCGGCGTCCTGGGCAAACTGCGCGGCCTTCTCTTTCAGAATCAGGTAGGTGCGCATGCAGCCGCGCGCAAAGGCCCAGACGCCGGCCTCGTCCTCGGTGCGCAGGGCGTGGGCGTCAAAGTGCTTGGGCCCGGCGTAGCCCGTGTCCTCCAGCAGTTTCACCAGGAAAAAGGCGGCCTTGGGATTCTCGGCGCCGAAGCGCAGGTCCTGGTCAAAGCGGCCCATCTTCTGATCGTTCAGGTCAATGTGAAAGAGTTTCCCGGCGTCAATCGCCTGCGCCACGGCGTGCGGAAACGACAGCCCTGCCATCGTTTCGTGGGCAAACTCGGGGTTCAGACCGAACAGGTCTGGCTGGTCCAGCGTGGCAATAAACCCCAGGGCGCTGCCCACGGTGGGCAGGAAGATGTCGGCGCGCGGCTCGTTGGGCTTGGGCTCCAGGGCGAAGCGGTAGCCGTATCCCTGGGCCTCGCTGTATTCGGCCAGGTAATTCAGGCTGTCCCGGAACCAGGCCAGGGCGTCCAGCAGCTTGCCCCCAGCATCGACCTCGGTGCCCTCGCGCCCGCCCCACAGCACGTAGGTCTGCGCGCCCAGCTCGGCGCCCAGGTCCATGGAGTGCATCGTCTTGTGCAGGGCGTAGGCCCGCACGCGGGCGTCGGCACTGGTAAAGGCGCCGTCCTTGAACGCTGGGTCGGAAAAGAGGTTGGTGGTGGCCATCGGCACGACCAGGCCTGTGTCTGACAGCGCCGCCTTGAAGTCCCCCACAATCGCGTCCCGCTGCGCCGCCGAGGCGTCAATAGGCACTAGATCGTTGTCGTGGAGGTTAACGCCGTAGGCGCCCAGTTCGGCCAGTTTTCGTACCAGGTAGGGGGCATTCAGGGCCGGGCGAGTGGCCTCGCCAAAGGGGTCGCGGCCGGGGTTGCCCACGGTCCAGAGGCCAAAGGTAAAGCGGTCAGCGGAGGTGGGGGTATAGCTGGGCATAGGGGCTCCTGGAGAGTGCAGAGGGGTGGAGTGTGGTGGGCTGGTCAGGGATACAGGGCGGTCCGGGTGTGGGCGTAGGCCGCCAGGGCCTCCCCCATCTCCAGAGGGGGCACAGCCGGCAGTGCCGCTGGGCGAGTGGCGTCCAGAGCCGCGTTCAGCGTGGGGTGCAGGCCGGCGGCAGGCATCGCCAGAATGGCCGCGCCGTGGGCCGCGCCGGGGCGGGCGGCCGTGGGCTGCACCGGCAGACCCAGCGCGCCGCTGGCCAGGCCCAGCCACAGGTCGCTGCGGGCGCCGCCCCCGGTGGACAGCAGCGTGTCCAGCGGCGCCAGGTCGCACATCACGGCGTAGGCGTCGGCCAGCGCCGCCACCGAGCCTTCCAGCACTGCCCGCACCAGATGGGGCCGCCCGTGCGCCAGGCTCAGGCCCGTAAACGCCGCGCGGGCGGCCGGATTCATCAGGGGACTGCGCTCGCCCGCCAGGTAGGGCAGGAAGGTCACGCCCTCGGCGCCGGGGGGCACGGCGGCGGCTTCGTCCAGCAGCGTGGCAATCGGCACTTCTGGCGCCAGCTTGCCGTGCAGCCACTCCAGCGACCCCGCCGCCGAGAGGGTCACGCCCAGCAGGTGAAAGCCGCCATCGGCGTGGGCAAACAGGTGCACCCGGCCCTCCGGGTCGGGGGTGGGCTGGGCCAGGGGCGCAAAGACCACGCCGGACGTGCCCAGGCTCAGGCTGCCCACGCCAGGCCGCGCGGCAGTCAGGCCCAGAGCCACGCCCGCCGCGGCGTTGTCGCCGCCGCCCGCCACGACAGGCAGGCCTTCGGGTAGCCCAGTGGCGGCGGCCCAGTCGGCGCGCAGGTGGCCCACCACGTCGGTCGAGCGCCGGACCTCTGGAAACAGCGCGGCGTCCAGGCCCAGTTCGGCCAGCACGTCTGCGTCCCAGGTGCCGCGCGCCAGATTCAGGGCGCCCACGCCGCTGGCGTCGCTGGGCTCGGTGGTCGGCACGCCGGTCATGGCGTACCCCAGGTAATCCTTAGGCAGCAGCGCGCGCCGCACCTGGGCAAACACCCCGGGCTCCTCGTCGCGCAGCCACAGCAGTTTGGGCAACTGAAAGCCGGTGACGGCGCGGTTACCAGTGCGCGCCACCAGCTCGGCGCGGGGAAGACGGGCTTCTATGGCCTCCACCTGCGTGCCGGTGCGCTGGTCGTTCCACAGCAGGGCGGGCCGCAGCACGTCGCCCGCTGCGTCCAGGGGCACCAGACCGTGCATCTGGCCGCTGAGGCCCAGGGCCAGCGGCTCGGCACCCAGCGCGCGCAGATCGTCGGCCAGCTCGCGCAGGGCAGCGCGGGTACCCGCCAGCCAGTCTTCCGGGCGCTGCTCGGTCCAGCCAGGGCGCGGGGTCAGCAGCGGGTAGGTATGGGTGCGCTCAGCGACGACCTCGCCCCCCGCCCCCAGAGCCACCACCTTGACGCCGCTGGTGCCTAGGTCGGCGCCCAAGGTCACAGCGAGCCGGGCGGCCATTACGCGGCCCCCACAGCTGGGGCCGAAGCCGCAATGGCGCGCGCCAGCACCTGCGCCGCCGCGCCGCGGGCGGGCAGCAGCAAGCTGTCGGGGCGCACTTCTATCCGGACGGGCGGCGACCCTGGGCGGCGGCGGTGGGCCGCGTAGAAGTCCAGCGCGGTGTCGATCAGGGGCCCGCCCAGCCGGGTCAGGGCCCCGCCGATGACGATGTCGCTGGGGTTGAGGGTGTGGTGCAGGTTGACCAGCAGCAGCCCCAGGGCTTCGCCCGCGCGCTGCAGGGTGACGCCCACCGCCGCCTCGCGCAGCCGGGGGGCCAGCGCCACGTCCAAGGCTTCTTGCACGTTCAAGCCCAGCGCCGCGCGAATGGCCCAGCCGCCCAGCAGGGTTTCCACACAGCCCCGGTTACCGCAGTGGCAGTACAGGCCGCCCGGCTGCGCCACCGTGTGCCCCAATTCGCCAGCCAGCCCGTGCGCGCCGCGCAGCACGTCGGGGCTGCCGCCCAAACGGCCGATCAGGCCCGCGCCGACCCCGCTGCCCAGGCTGATGTATGCCAGCAGTTCGGGTTCGGGCCCCGCGCGCAGATAGCTTTCGCCAAAGGCCGCCGCGTTGGCCTCGTTGTCCAAGGTGCAGCCGGCCGGCAGCGGGGGCAGATGCGGCTCCAACAGGTCCAGAAACGGCACGTCTTCCCAGCCCAGGTTGGGGGCGTACAGCAGGCGCTCGCCGCTGGGGTCCACTGGCCCGGGCAGCGCCACCCCCAGCCCCAGCGGCAGGCGGCCCTGGACGGCGGGGTCGGCCCGTAGTGTGGTCAGCAGCTCGGCCAGGGTCTCTACGGCCTGCTGCGCCGTGCTGGTGGGCACCTGATGCTGCGCCGAGGCCAGAATATCGCCCGAGAGGGTGCAGGCCACCGCCCGCACCCCCAGTACGCCCACCTCGGCTCCCAGCAGCACCGGCCCGCTGTCGTTCAGGCGCAACTGGCGCCCAGGGCGGCCCACCAGCCCCTGTTGCAGGTCGCCTTCGTGCAGCCAGCCTTCAGCGAGCAGCTGGCCCACCAGGCTGCCCACCGTCACCTTGGTCAGGCCGGTGCGCAGCGCGAGGTCGGCGCGGCTCAGGCCTGGGGTGCGCCGCAACAGATTCAAGATGGCCGAACGGTTTAAGTGTTTGAGGTACGGCTGATCGCCGCCCGTGGGCATCACGGACATAAAGCCTCCAGTGGGCTCGAAAGTAAAAAGAGTTAACCAACAGGAGAGTAAAGGGCTGGTGAATGCCCGTCAAGAGGGAGAAGCAAAAGGAGAATGACCATTCCTGGTCTCGGAGCAATTGAGCCGTGCTGCTAGCGCTTGAGTTCGGAGAACACCGCTTGCAACCTCCGAGCATTTCTGCCCCTTGCCCGCCGACTCACAAATAAGGTCTCTTTGCACTTTTGTATTTTCGATCTACGAACAGCTTTTAACCACAGAGCGAGCTACAGGTCAAAAACACTGTTTCGGAGGCAAAATCCGCCCTTTTCACCCTAGTTTCCACTCACCTGCCGTCTTGAATCAGCTTGACAGCGCTTTCAGATAGGTTTACGCTTCAGGCACCTTAAAGACCCATGAAGTGCAGGCGACTGTGGCCTGCAACTGAAGGAGCAGCCCTGTGTCTATGCTCGAACCTGTCACCCTGGCGCATGTGGCGCGTGAAGCGGGCGTTTCGCCCAGCACCGTCTCGCGCATTCTGAACGGCACGGCCAACGTGACGCCAGAAAAACGGGTGCGGGTTGAAGCCGTGATTGCCCGCCTGAACTTCCGGCCCAATCCGCAGGCCCAGGCGCTGGCCGGCGGGCGCAGCCTGAGCATCGGCGTGATTACCCCCAGCCTGCACTCCACCTTTTACGGCGAAGCCCTGGCGGGCATCGAGGCGGCGCTGGACGACACGCCTTACCACCCACTGGTGATCAGCGGCCAGTGGCGCACCGAGCGCGAGCAAGAGGCGCTGGACGTGCTCCTGGCCCGCCGGGTGGACGCCGTGATTCTGCTGGGCGGCATTCTGGACGACGAAATCCTGCAGCATGTGGCCCGCCGCGTGCCGCTGATTGCTGTGGGCCGCGAGGTGCGGGGCCTGTCCGAGTGCTGCATCGTGCTGGACAACGCGGCGGGCATGCGGCTGGTGGCGAAGCACCTGCTCTCGCTGGGCCACCGTCAGTTCGCCTACATCAGCGGCGCCGAGCGCCAGAGTGACGCCCTGGAGCGCCGCCACGCCTTCCTGGGCACGCTGCAGGCGGCGGGCCTGACGGTCCCAGACGGCCTGATTCAGGTGGGCAACTACACCGAAGACGGCGGGCGACTGGCCGCCCAGCGCTTGCTGGACACCGGGCTGCCCTTTACCGCCCTGGCCTGCGCCAACGACCAGATGGCCCTGGGCGCCCGCCTGACCCTGTACCGCGCGGGTCTCCGGGTCCCCGAGGACGTGTCACTGACCGGCTTTGACGACGTGGTGACCTCCAGCCTCATGACTCCGCCCCTAACCACCGTGCGCCAGGCCATTTACGACATTGGGACAGTGGCCGCCCGCGAGGCGCTGAATCTGCTCGCCGGTCAGCCGGTGAACCGTCAACTCTTTACCCCCGAACTGGTGGTGCGTGACTCGACCGCGCCGTCACCGTCCCCATCTCCGGCGGAGGCCCAGGCATGACCGGCCCCGCTGGTTAGTCCTGCTTTCCGCTGGCGGCGCCCTTGCCTTTTCATCTTGCCCTTCCGCCTAAACCTGCCCCTCATTTGAAAGCGCTTTCACGACCCCGGAGGTCACCCATGAAAAAAGCCCTTGTGTCCGCTCTCGCCGCCGCCCTGCTGCTGGGTCAGGCCAATGCCCAGGAAAAAGTCACGCTGACGGTGGCCGCCTTCCCCAGCCTGGACAGCGCCATCAAGGCGATTATTCCGGCGTGGACGAAGCTGCACCCCAACGTCACCATTAAGCTGCAGGCGCAGGAATTCGCCGACCACCACAACGCCATGACCACCGCGCTGGCCACCGGCCAGGGGCTGCCCGATGTGATGGCGCTGGAAATCGGCTACGTGGGCAAGTTCGCGGAAGGCCAGGGCCTGGAGGACCTGAACAAGGCGCCCTACAGCGCGGTGGCCTCCAAGAAGCTGTTCACGCCTTTCACCATTGCGCAGGCCACCAGCGCCGATGGCCGCTTTATCGCCATGCCGACCGACATCGGCCCCGGCACCTTCTTCTTCCGCAAGGACGTGCTGGACAAGGCTGGCGTCAACCCCGTGAACATGCAGCGCTCGTGGGAGTCATACATCGCGTCCGGCAAGACCATCAAGGCCAAGACCGGCGCCTACCTGGTGAACACCGCCGCCTCGGTCTACAACGTGATTATCCGCACCAACCTCAAGAGCGGCGAGGGCATCTACTTCGACAAGAACAACAACCTGCTCGTCGGCCCTGACAACGCCCGTTTCGTGCGCGCCATGACCCTGAGCAAGCAGGTGCGCGACGCCGGCCTGGACGCCAAGATCGGCGAGTGGAGCAACGAGTGGTACGACGCCTTTAAGAAGGGCACCGTGGCCACGCAGTTCAGCGGCGCCTGGCTGCAGGGCGCGCTGCAAAACTGGATGGCGCCGGACACCAAGGGCCTGTGGCGCGTGCAGAACCTGCCCGAGCGCGGCTTTGCCTCGTGGGGCGGCTCGTTCTACGCCATTCCCAGCAAGGCCAAGAACAAGACCTGGGCCTGGGAATTTATCAAGTTCATGACCCTGAACCAGCAGTCGCAGATCACGGCCTTCCGTGACAACGGCGCTTTCCCCGCACTGCTGGCCGCGCAAAAGGACAAGGCCTTTAGCGAGCCCGTGGACTTCCTGGGCGGCCAGAAGGCCCGCGTGATCTGGCGCGACGCCGCCGCCAAGACCCAGCCGATTGACGTGAACAAGTACGACAGTGTGGCCGACCAGATCATGCAGACCGAGCTGACCAACGTGCTGGAGCAGGGCAAGGACATCAAGCAGGCCCTGGCCGACGCCCGCGTGCAGATTCTGCGCCGCGCCCGCTAAGCCGCGCCAGGCCGCACCGCCCCTGACCCGGCGGAGTGCAGGAACACGTCAAGGTGGGGGCGCTGGTCTGGCCCCCACCCCTGTTATCAAAGGAATGCCCCATGTCATACCGTGCCCCGCTGGCCCGCCCTGCGGAACGTCGGCGCTGGAGTTACACCCGCTTTCAGCAGCGCCTCGCGCCCTACGTCTTTACCAGCCCCTTTTTCATCCTGTTCGCCATTTTCGGCCTGTTTCCGCTGCTGTTCAGCCTGTTTCTGGCCTTTCACCTGTGGAATCCGTTAGACGGGCTGGGGAACTGGAAGTTCGTGGGCTTCGAGAACTTTCAGCTCGCGCTGGACGCCCGCGACCAGTTCTGGGTGGCCCTGAAACACACGGTCTGGATTGGCCTGCTGTCCGGCGTGCCGCAGCATCTGGTGGCGCTGCCCCTGGCCTTCGTGATTCACCAGTTTCTGCGCCGCTGGCAGGGGGCCATCAGCACCGTCTTGTTTCTGCCGTACATCACCAGCGCGGTGGCCATCACCATCGTGTTCGGCATGCTGTACAGCGAGCGCCTGGGCCTGCTGAACTACGTGCTGGGCCTGGTGGGCCTGGACCCGGTGCGCTGGCTGGCACAGCCGGAACTGGTGCCGTATTCGGTGGCGACGGTGGTGTTCTGGCGTTACGTGGGCTGGAACGTCATTCTGTATCTCTCGGGGCTACAGGCCATCAGCGAGGATGTCTACGAGGCCGCCACGGTGGACGGTGCCAGCGCGTGGCAGAAATTCCGGTTCATTACCCTGCCGCTGCTACGCCCCATGATGTTCTACGCCTTCACGCTGACCATCGTGGGCAACATGCAGCTGTTCGAAGAACCGTTCATTCTGACCGGCCAGGGTGGCGGCAGCGGCGGCGCGGCCCTGACGAGCGCCATGCACATCTTCAACACCGGCTTCCGCGACCTGGACATGGGCTACGCCTCGGCCATGAGCTGGCTGCTGTTCCTGGCGATTTTCGTGCTGAGCATGGTCAACAACTACCTCTTCTCGCGTGACGGAGGCCGCTCGTGACCACGCAACCCCTGAAAACAGCCGTTCCCGCCCCGCGCCGCCCCCGCCTGCGGCTGCCAGTGGGCCGCGCCGGGCTGTGGCTGCTGGTGGGCCTGGCCTGCTTCCTGTCGGTCATTCCCTTTTACCTGATGTTCGTCTGGGCGACCCTGCCCAGCGCCGAGGTGTTCTCGGTGCCGCCCAAGTTCTGGTTCAGCGACCAGTTGGTGGGCAACTTCCAGAAGATGATGGACGCGACCGGCGGGCTGGCGCTGCGCCATTTCTGGAACAGCCTGTACATCGCCATCATGTCCACCCTCACCACGCTGTTTTTCTGTTCTCTGGCGGGCTTTGCCTTTGCCATGTACGACTTCCGGGGCAAGCGGTTTCTGTTCGGCTTCATCCTGCTGACCATGCTGATTCCGCCGCTGGTCATGGACATTCCCAGCTTTCTGGTGATGAACAACTTCCTGCAGTGGGTGGGCGAACCGCGCGCGCTGTGGGTGCCGGGTATGGCCAACGCCTTCGGCATTTTCCTGATGCGTCAGTACATCGGTTCAGCCCTGCCCCGGCAACTGGTCGAGGCCGCGCGTATCGACGGCGCCACCGAATTCGGCATCTACTGGCGGGTCGTCTTGCCGCTCATCCGGCCCATCCTGGCCACCCTGGGCGTGGTGACGTTCGTGGGCTCGTGGAACAACTTCAAAGGCGCGCTGATTATGAAGCTCAGCGACGGGCCCATCATGACCCTGCCGCTGTCGCTGCGCAAAATCACGGGCGGCGCGACCAACATCAACGTGGACTGGGGCGCCAATCTGATGATGGTGGTGCTGACGGTGCTGCCGCTGCTGATTCTGTTTCTGCTGGCCAGCCGTCAGGTGATCAGCGGCCTGACGAGCGGCGCGGTGAAGGACTGAGGATGAAGGCCCGGTCTGTGCTGACTCTGCTGCTGGCGGCCCAGGCCGGGGCCGTCACCGTGACCCCTGGCCCAGACGCTCCGCGCCCTATTCGCCCAGAAACGGTCAGCGGCTTCAATCTGGGCAACTGGATGCCGGTTGTGGAGGCGCTGCCCCAGCTGCGCGCCCTAGACACCGCGCTGCTGCGCTGGCCCGGCGGCAACGTGGGCGACGAAAACGACCTGACCCCGGCGGGCCTGCAGACCCTGAAAACCAACTGGACCCTGCTGGGCGAGCCTACCTTGATCGTGCAGACGCGGGTGTTTACCCGTGCTGGCGTGGGCAAAGCCAGCCCCGCCGACGCAGCCCAGGCGGTGCGCGACGCCCGCGAGAAGGGCCTGCGCGTGGCCTACTGGGAGATTGGCAACGAGCCGAACCTCTACGCCACCAACCGCAGCGACCCCAGCTGGACCCCCGAGAAGTACTGCGCCACTGTGCGGGCCCAGCGCGCCGCCATTCTGGCGGTGGACCCCGCCGCCCGGATCGCCGGCCCGGCCGTCAGCAACCCCGGCGAGTACCTGAACGAGGTCATTCGCCGATGCGGCGACGTGCTGGACCTGGTGACCTGGCACCTGTACCCCACTGACGGCAGCGCGGCCCCGGAGGCGGCGCTGGCCAGTGCCGAGCAGGCCACCACCTCGGCCGAGCAGGTCAGGGCGCTGTGGGCTGACCCGGCAACCAATCCGCTGGGCCACCTGAAGCCCCTGAACATGGCCGTGACCGAATACGGCCTGTCGTGGCGCACCAACAAGGGCCGGCATCTCTCGGATGCCGTGGGCGGGCTGTGGGCGGCCGAAGCCACCCTGCGCTTTTCGGCTGCTGGCGCCAGCACGGCCTATTTCGCCTTGATGGGCACCGGCAACCACGGCCTGCTGGACGAGGCCGGTTTTCCGCGCTTTGCTTACGGCGCCTTTCACGAACTGGCGCACTACCGGGGCCAGACCTTCAGCGTGCAGAGCGACGACCCGCGCGTGTGGGTCCACGCGGCCCAGCAAGGCGCAGTGGTGACGCTCTTTGCCCTCAATACGGCTGCCTCTCCCCTTCCCCTGACCGCCACGCTGCCGGGCCTGAGCCTGATTGGCGCCAAGGCCGTCACCGACGAAGACGTGAACGCTGACCGCCCACCGCGCGCGCTAAACATTCGCGGCCCGGTGGCCCTGCCGCCCCTGAGCCTGACCCGGCTGGTGTTCAAAGCGCAGCCGTAGGCAGGGCTCAGGCCCGGCGGTCCACCGTCACCCCACTGCTCAGGCTTTTTTCACGGACCATTTTCCCCCTCCCCCGGAGCCCCACATGACCAACCACACCCCCACCCCCGACCGCTTTCCCGCCCGTTTTACCTGGGGCGTGGCCACCAGTTCCTACCAGATTGAGGGCGCTGCCTGCGAAGGCGGCCGGGGCCCCAGCATCTGGGACACCTTCTGCGCCACGCCCGGCAAGGTGCGCGGCGGCGACACCGGCGACGTGGCCTGCGACCACTACCACCGCCTGGACGAGGACCTGGACCTGATCGCCAGCCTAGGCGTCAACGCCTACCGCTTCAGCATTGCCTGGCCGCGCATTCTGCCGCAGGGGCGCGGCGAGGTGAATGCCGAGGGCGTGGACTTTTACAACCGCCTGGTCAATGGCCTGCTGGCGCGCGGCATCACCCCGTGGGCCACCCTCTACCACTGGGACCTGCCGCAACCCCTGGAGGACGAGGGCGGCTGGACCGTGCGCAGCACCGCCGAAGCGTTTGCCGAGTACGCCGCCGTCATGGCCGAAGCGCTGGGCGACCGGGTGCGGCACTTTATTACCCTGAACGAGCCGTGGTGCTCGGCGTTCCTGGGCTACGGCAACGGCGTGCACGCGCCGGGCCGCACCGACCTGGCCGACAGCTTCGCGGCGTCGCACCACCTGCTGCTGGCCCACGGGCTGGCTGTGCCGCGCATCCGGGAGCACGCGCCGGAAGCGCAGGTGGGCATCACCCTGAATCTGCACCACGCCTACCCCGCCCAGGACACCGACGCGGATCGGGGCGCTGCCCGGCGCTCGGACGGCTTTCAGAACCGCTGGTATCTGGACCCCGTGTACGGGCGCGGCTACCCACAGGACATGGTGGCGCTACTGGGCGAAGCCAGCCCCCAGGCGCGCGGGCTGGTGCACCCCGGCGACGAGGCCACCATTGCCGCCCCGACCGACTTTCTGGGCATCAATATGTACACCCGCGCCGTCATGGAAGACGCCCCTGGCGACGGCTGGCTGCACGCCCGTCAGATTCGGCCCGAGGGCAGCGACTACACCGGCTTTGACTGGGAAGTGGCCCCCGAGAGCCTGACCGACCTGCTGGTGCGCCTGCAAGAGGACTACAACCCGCCGGCCCTGTACATCACCGAAAACGGCTCGACCTACCCCGACACGGTGTCCGAGGACGGCACCGTGCACGACGAGGGCCGCACCCGCTACCTGGAAAGCCACCTGGCCGCCATGCAAGAGGCCATGGGACGCGGCGCAAAGGTGCGCGGCTACTTCGCCTGGTCGCTGATGGACAACTTTGAGTGGGCCGAGGGCTACGACAAGCGCTTTGGGATCGTGCACGTAGACTTTGAAACCCAGGCGCGGACCCTCAAGGCGTCGGGGCGCTACTACCGCGACTTTCTGGCGCAGACGCGCGCGGCGGTGGGCGTGTGACGGCTGAGGTCCGGCCGCCTACCCCAGCCACCGTGACCGTTCAGAATCCCGTCCTGCCCGGCTTTCACCCCGACCCCAGCATCCTGCGGGTGGGCGAGGATTATTACCTCGCCACCAGCACCTTTCAGTGGTTTCCTGGCGTGGCCATTTACCACTCGCGCGACCTGGTGAACTGGCGGCTGGCGGCGCGACCTCTGGACCGCACGGCCCTGCTGGACATGCGCGGCAACACCGATTCGGGCGGTATCTGGGCGCCGTGCCTGTCGCACGACGGCGAGCGCTTTCACCTGATCTACACCGACGTCAAAGCCTGGGGCATGCAGGAGGCTTTTAAGGACAGCCCCAATTACCTCACCACCGCCGAGCAGCTCGAGGGACCATGGTCGGCGCCCGTCTACCTGAACAGCAGCGGCTTCGACCCCAGCCTCTTTCACGATGACGACGGCCGCAAGTGGCTGCTGAACATGGTCTGGGACCACCGCCCTGGCCGTAACCCCTTTGCCGGCATCGTGCTGCAGGAGTACAGCCCGGCCGAGCAGCGGCTGGTCGGCCCCCGCGACCTGATCTTTAAAGGCACCGAGCTGGGCGTGACCGAAGGGCCGCACGTCTACAAACACGGCGGCTGGTACTACCTCGTGACGGCCGAGGGCGGCACCAGCTACGACCACGCGGTGACGGTGGCGCGCTCGCGCTCGCTGCACGGGCCCTACGAGGTGCACCCTGAGAATCCCATCTTGACTGCGGCCGACGATCCCAGCCTGCCCATTCAGAAGGCGGGGCACAGCAGCTTCACGCAGACACCAGACAACCAGTGGCTGCTGGCCCACCTGTGTGGCCGCCCGCTGACCGAGAAAGGCGAGTGCCCGCTGGGCCGCGAAACGGCGCTGCAACCCCTGGTTTGGGGCGAGGATGGGTGGCCCCGCCTAGCCGGGGGCGGGCACCACCCGGCGCAGACCGCCGAGCTGCCCGCCCTGCCGCCGCACCCCTGGCCCACGGTCCCCGAACGTGATGACTTTCAGAGCGGGGCCCTGCGCTCCGAGTGGCTGACCCTACGCGTGCCGGCCGCCGACCTGGGGGTGGAGCTTACAGGCGACGGCCTGCGCCTGCTGGGGCGCGAATCGCTGAACAGCCGCCACCACACGGCACTGGTGGGGCGGCGCCTACAAAGCCTGCACGCCCGCCTGCGCACCTCGCTTGACTTTGATCCGCAGGATTTTCAGCAGATGGCCGGGGTGTGCGCCTATTACGACACCCGCAACTGGGTCTATCTGCGCCTCAGCTGTGACGAGGCGCTGGGCCGCACCCTCAACGTGGTGTCGTGCGAGAACGGCACATACCGCGAACATCTGCCTCAGGAAGTGCCAGTCGAGGCAGGCACTGTCGAAATGCAGGTCCTGTACAGCGGCCCCACTTTTGCCTTTGCCTACCGGCAGGCCGGCCGGGACTGGGCCGACCTTGGGCCGCCCTTCTCTGCGGGTCTACTGTCCGACGAGCACTGCGGCGGCCTCAGCTTTACGGGCACCTTTCTGGCCCTGGCCTGTCAGGACCTCAGCGGCCAGCGCCAGCCTGCGACCTTTCACTGGGCTGAATATACGGAGACGCCTTGAGACGCGCTGCTTTCTTGCTCCTTACCACTGCTCTGGCGTCTTCAGCCGCCGCCCTGACCGACCAGGCCACCGCCGAAGCCCAGGCCCGCGCCCTCCTGGCCCGCCTGAGCGTGGACGAGAAGATCGGGCAGGTCACGATGGCCCACTTTTTCCGCTTCACCGAAGGAGGCCGCAGCGCGCCCATAGCAGCGAACGCCGCGCAGACCTTCGGCGCCCTGAAGCCCGGCAGCCTCCTGAACGGCGGCGGCGACACCCCGCAGCCCAACACGCCGCGCGGCTGGGCGGATTTTCTGGCGGGGCTGGACACCCTGGGCCGCGCCAACCTTCCGCAGGGCATCCCCGCCGTCTTCGGCACCGACGCGGTTCACGGGGTCAACAACGTGCCCGCCGCCACCCTGTTTCCTCACAATATTGGCCTGGGCGCAGCATTTAACCCGGCCCTGACGCGCGAGGTGGAGCAGGCCACGGCCCGCGACCTGCGCGCCCTGAACACCGCCTGGACCTTTGCCCCGGTGGCCGATGTGGGCCGGGACCCCCGCTGGGGCCGCTACTACGAAACCTTCGGCGAGGCGCCGTGGCTGGTGGCCGATCAGGTGGCGGCGGCGGTCACGGGCCTCCAGGGCGAGGGCGTGGCCGCAACCCTCAAGCACTTCACGGGCTACGGCCTACCCTCGCTGGGTCTGGACCGGGGCAATGCCGAGATCAGCGCGCGGGCGCTGCACGAAACCTTCCTGCCGTCTTTTCAGGCGGGCATTCGCGCTGGCGCCCTGAGCGTTATGGCCAACAGTGGCAGCGTCAACGGCGTGCCCGTTCACGCCTCCAAATCACTACTGACCGATGTGCTGCGCGGCGAACTGGGCTTTAACGGCCTGCTGGTCAGCGACTGGAACGATATTGACCGTCTGGTGGGCACTTTCCGCAGCCAACCGGACCTGGTGCGGGCGGCGGCGGCCAGCGTGAATGCGGGCATTGACGTGTATATGGTGCCCAATACCGTCGAGGCGTATCAGGCGGCGCTGAAAGAAGCGGTCACGTCTGGGTTAGTCAGTACCGCCCGCCTGGACGAGGCGGCCCTGCGCCTCCTGACCTTCAAGGCGCGGCTGGGGCTGCTGGACGGACCACTGACAGGGAGTGGCGTACTGGAGGACCACCGCACCCTGGCGAAAAAGGCGGCGGCCGCCACTCTGACCCTGCTGGACAACCCACGCGGCACGCTGCCTCTGAAAACCGGCCGGGTCCTGGTCACCGGCCCGGCGATGGACAGCCCCGCCATTCAACTGGGCGGCTGGAGCGTGAACTGGCAGGGCGTGGGCAAAGGCAATGTCCGGGAGGTGCCGCGCGTGACCACGCTGGCTCCGGCCCTGAAGGCGACTGCGCCGGCGGGCGTGACTGTCAGCGCACTGCCCGAAGGCAAACGCCCGCAGCTGCTGGCTGCCGCCAAGGGCGCCGATGTGGTGGTCGTGGCGCTGGGCGAGCCGCCCGCCGCCGAGTGGGAAGCGAACAACCCCAGCCTGACTCTACCCGCCGAGCAACTGACGCTGCTGCGTGACCTGGTGGGCACCGGCAAACCAGTCGTGGCGGTCCTGATGGCTGGGCGGCCCATTGTGCTGCCGGCCGACGTGCAGGTCGAGCTGGCGGGGCTGGTTATGGCTTACCTGCCCGGCACCGAGGGCGGCGCGGCCCTGGCCGACGCGCTGTACGGCCGCACAGGCTTTCCGGGCCGCCTGCCGTTTTCCTGGCCCGAGACGGCGGTGCAGGCGGGCCTGACCGCCGACCGCCCGCCGGAGGGCGCAGGACAGGCGCCGCAGCCGCTTTACCCGCTGGGTTATGGGCTGGATTACACAACCTCGGCGGCGCGGGAGGTCACCGCCACCCCTGGGCCAGGCGGCGTTACCCTCAGCGCGGCCCTGACCAACAGCGGCAGCCGCTCAGGCACCGTCACGTTCGTGGTGCGCGCGGTTCTGCCCGCCAGTGGGGCGCTGCAAGCAGTGGCCCGTCCGGTGGCGGTCCTGCAGGCCGACCTGAAAGCGGGCGAAACCCGGCGCGTGACCGTGACCGTTCCAAACGAGCGCCTGCAATCCTGGATAGGGGACGCTTTCGGGACCGTCCGGCCTGAGCTGTTGCCCGGCACGTACACCTTGATCGCAGGCGACGGCCGAGCCGACTTCACTCTGCCGTAAAGAGAGAAAGGAAAGGCGCTGAGGGGATAAGCCTCAGCGCCTTGCTTCTTTTAGGTGCGGCGCGAGCTTCACCCCCGTCATAAGGCACGGTGGCTGGTCCGGCTGAGGGGCATGGTGGCAAACGCAGCGTCCCCTAAGGCAAATCAGGGGTAGGCCGGGCCCAGCAGTTCGCGCAGCAGTGACTTGCCAAAGCCTCCATACGTGACCGCCAGTAACGCGGTCTCCCCGCCTCGCCAGACCAGATCCAGGGCCAGCAGGGCGCGCACGGAGGGCCGCCTGACTCTCTCCACTCCTGTGGTGAACGCCTCCAGGTCATGCTGGAAGGCCCGCACCGGGGAGCGGACCAAGGCTCGTTTCATACCGGCCAAGGGCCCGTTGCCCCATTCCCGTAGGAGGACGGTGGGGGTGAGAGGCAGGCCCAGCGCGTCCGTGACCACCTGCGCCGTCTCACGTGCCCGCGTCAGGGTCAACCGCGCGGTCAAAGCCGGGTGGGTGGGCTTGCCAGGACGCCGCCAGCGCGTAGGCTTGCCTCTGTTCCTGAGGCACTCAGCGGCAAATCGTAACAGCCCTCATGCACGCCCTCGTCGTCAGCCTGGCTGCGGCCGTGACGCAGGAGAATCAGCGGCAAGAGTCATACGGATGCCGCTGAATTGCCGCACCGCAAAGACAGGCACCGTCTGCGCTTCCAGAGCGCGAACTCCGCATCTACTCCTTCTCGCCTGCGGAGCTTTTCAAGTCTGCTGCTCAGCTTTCCAAGTTCGCTCGGATTGTACCCGGCATTCCGCTCGATTCAATAGGAGTCTGTATCAGTCAGCATCCATATATCCCCCGTAAGCGCCGCAGTGCAGACACTGAAAGAGGTAAGCCGTAGGGCTGCCACCTTTGTCGAGCGCCTGGGAAAAGCGCGCCCACGCCTCAGCAGGCAGCGCCAGGGGTTCACGCAGGGCTGCCGCAAATTGGGGGAAGCGGGCCAATTCCGCTGCGCCAGCACGGCCAAGAAAGGCCGTTCCATCGCCGCAGTGGGTCCACCACTGCTCCTGCTGCCAGCCGGAAAACCCAGGTGTCCGGGTTGAAATAATCCGGACGACTGCCCCGGGCACCTCCTCCCAGCGGCCATACCCGCCCACGCCCGCCGCGTCGGTGAACTCGGCGTCGAACCGCTCGGTGGCAGAGCCGTCAGCAATACACCAGGGACACAGGTCCGGCCACTCCTCTTCCGCGAAGGGCGCGGACGTGTAGCGGTAGCCCCGTTCCTGCTCGCAACATGGGCACTCGCCGTCAAAGGGTTCAATCATGCCGGTAGCCAGAGGGTCCGGGTGATAGCGGAAGACGGGCAGCGCCGGGTTCACCGCTTCACCGCCAGCACCACGCGCTCGCGGCGGCTGACTTCGAGTTCGGTGCAGGTCAGCTGTGGGTGGCCAAAAAGGGCGTCTCGTCGGGGGTCGCCCCCATACAACGCTTCAGGCAGTCGCCCTGGCGGGCTGAAGTTGTCCATCGCCAGCAGGCCGCCGGGCTTCAGACTGGCCACCAGTTCAGCCACGGCTGCCGTCTCTTTGGCTAGAGCGCAATCCGCAAAGGTCAGGTCAAAGGGGCCCCGCTCCAGGGCGCCCCGCCAATCTCCATGCAGCACCTCAGCGCGGAGGTCGGGCGCCAGCACCTCCCAGGCCGTTTCGGCGAGTAGAGGGTCGGCCTCCACAGTCAGCAGGCGCGCGGCCCCGTCCATCCCCGCCAGCAGCCACGCCGCGCTCTCCCCCACCCCGCTGCCCAGGTCCAGCAGCCGGCCTCCCGGTTTGCTGGCGGCCAGGGTGCGCAGCAGCCGCCCCGTTTCCAGCGAGCACGAGCGGTCAAAAGACAGGCGACCAGCTTCCTGCCGCGCCACCGAAACCAGAGGGGGCAGGTCAAGACACGCCGGCAGCTCACCTCTGGCAGCCAGCACCTGCCGCAGTTGCACGTCGTCGGCCCAGGGCAGGGCGCGGGGATTGACCCAGGCCACCGGGCGCCCTTCCGGGCTGGGGTCCAGGCTCAGCAGCCGCAGCGGCCAGCAGTCGGCCGGCTCACCGTGGGCCCCGCGCAGAGGCAGCGGCTCGCCCCTGACCTCACAGCGCGCCCCCGTTTCCTCCCAGGCTTCCCGCAGCGCCGCCTCAGCCGAGGTTTCCCCTGGCTGGACCCCGCCCCCCGGAAGCGTCCAGCCGCCCCAGTCCAGGCCGGTCATCAGCACGGCGCCGTCGTCCCGCTCAATCCAGGCACAGGCGCGCCCCACACGGTCCGTGTCAGCCGAGAGGTTCACAAACTTTGGGCGGCTCATGCCAGCACCGCCAGGGCGTCGGCAAGGGGTGCGCGGCGCTGCCGCAGAGCACTCAGGGGGCCGGCTTGATGAAGCCGCTCGGCCAATGCCACAGCTTCCGGGTCTTGCGCGGCGAAGCTGTCCAGAACAGCGCTTGTTCCCCGCACCCGCCCTTCTTCCAGCAGCGCCTGAAGCATCAGCTGCAGGGCCAGCCGCGCGACCCCCTCCGGCGCCCGCTCCACCCGAATCCTCTTCTTCACCACGTACTCGTCGTCCGTCAGCAGCCGGGTGCAGCCGGCCCAGGGGTCAGGGGCCGCGTAGGCCACCGCCCGCAGGCCGCTCATGGCGATTGCGCCGGCACACTGCGGACAGGGCTGCACGGTGGTCAGTAGGGTCCAGCTGTAGCACGCCGGACGCGGCGTGGCTTCAAGGTTCAGCAGCGCGTTGATTTCTGCGTGGGCCAGGTCATGCCCCGCAATCACCCCGTCCACCCGCCGCGCTTCGCCCAGCCGGTTGCGCCCCCGCGCCAGAATCTGTCCCCCGGCGTCCACCACGACGGCCCCAATCGGATACGAGCCGTGCAGATAAGCGGCCCAGGCTTCAGAGAGTGCGGCGTGCCAACCAGTGTCCGGAGTTACGCCGGCCACGCACCCATCACCTGCCTCAGGGCCACAATCTTGCCCAGGTGATAAGTGTTGTGAACCGCCAGGGCGCGCAGAAGATCCGCCATGGTCTCGCCGGGATTGACCTCCTGTTCCAGCTGTTCCGCTGAGGAAGTCCAGGCGAGGGCCCGCGTCAGCCCAGAGAAAAACCGGTCCACCAGCGCCGTCCACTCGGCCAGGTCAGTGGGGGGCCGGCCAGGGTAACGCTCACCCGTCTGCCAGACGCCCTCATACAGCGCCTCGTCCCGGTCCACCATGATGTCCTGCCAGAGCGCGGCGTGCCACAGCTCGTCATAAATAGAGTGAGGAGCGCGGCCCGGTCTGGCGGTGACCTGGGCCAGGGTCAGGCCAGCCAGCAGGGTCCGGCGGTCCGCAAATTCGCCGTAAAAGAGATGCTCCCAGCGGGTCACAGGGCACTCCTGTTCTTCTCTATCAGTTCATCCAGTGCCTCACGCAGCAGGCTGGCCTCGGTGCGGCCCAGCGCACCTGACAGCTTGGCCAGCCGCTCCAGCTGGCTTTTGGGGTAATAGTTGCTTTTCAGCACCATCTTGCTTTCCACGTAAATGCAGGCGCGGGCGCGCCCTTCCCGCTTGGCGCGGATCATGGCTTCGTCGGCGGCGCGCTTGAGGTCGTCGTAGGTGGTCGCGTGGGCGGGGCGGGCGGCCAGGCCCACGCTCAGGCCCAGGCTTCTGGGCCACTGGGGGTCACGGTGAATATGAAAATGCTTGATGACCTCGTCGAACAGAATCAGGGCCGTTTCGGCCGCCGTCTCTGGCAGGATGATGGCGTATTCATCCCCTCCAATCCGGCCCACCACACTGCCACTAGGCAGGCTGCCCGACAGCAGGCGCTCCACGCTGCGTAGCACCCGGTCACCCTCACTGTGGCCCAGCGTATCGTTCAGCGTCTTGAAGTGGTCAAGGTCAAGGACCGCCAGAGTCAGAGGCGCACCTCTGAGGGCGTGAAAGGCGTCTTCAAAGGCAATGCGGCTAAGGGTGGCGGGGCGTGCAGCCATCATGAACCTCCTGGCCTAGGGCCGGACGAGAGCTTATATATCTAAGCTACATATATATGTCTCAGGCTATAGAATGCAAGCGCATATGCGAAACCGCCCTCCCAGCGCACCTTGAGCGCACCACACTCAGATTCCCAGATTCAAAGATTTGACAATTTTCTTACGAGAGGACTACTCTTGCGTGCGGAACGGCAAAAACTCGCTGGAATGTCCGGCCGGGTGCGCCCCATATCCCATCTCTCAGGAGGACACAACATGCTGAAACCTTTAGGTGACCGCGTTCTGGTTGAAATCATCGAGGAAGCCGAGCAGAAGACGGCGGGCGGCCTGTACGTCCCTGATACTGCCAAAGAAAAGAGCCAGCGCGGCAAAGTGATCGCTGTGGGCAACGGCAAGGTGCTGGACAACGGCACCCGCGTGGCGCTGGATGTCAAGGAAGGCGACACCGTGTACTTCGCCAAGTACGGCGGCACGGAAGTCAGCCTGGAAGGCAAGAACTACTCCATCCTCGCTGAACGCGACATCCTCGCCATCGTCGAGTAAGCGGGCGCGGGCCCTGACCGGCTCGCCTCAGCTTCCGGCCCTTTTTCCCTCTCTGAAGTCTTTAAGGAGCACCCATCATGGCTAAACAACTCGTGTTTGATGAAGCCGCCCGCCGCAGCCTGGAACGCGGCGTCAATGCCGTCGCCAACGCCGTCAAAGTGACCCTGGGGCCCCGTGGCCGCAACGTGGTGATCGAGAAGAAGTTCGGTAGCCCCACCATCACCAAGGACGGCGTGACCGTCGCCAAGGAAGTGGAGCTGGAAGACAAGCTGGAGAACATCGGCGCCCAGCTGCTGAAAGAAGTCGCCAGCAAGACCAACGACATCACCGGGGACGGCACCACCACCGCCACCGTGCTGGGTCAGGCCATCGTGAAAGAAGGCCTGCGCAATGTCGCCGCCGGCGCCAATCCCCTGGCCCTGAAGCGCGGCATTGACAAGGCCGTGGCCGCTGCGATTGAAGAAATCAAGGCGCTGGCCGTGCCGGTCGAAGACAGCGACGCCATCAAGAAGGTCGCGGGCATCTCGGCCAACGACGATCAGGTCGGCGAAGAAATTGCCTCCGCGATGGACAAGGTGGGCAAAGAAGGCGTCATCACCATCGAAGAAAGCAAGGGCTTTGACACCGAAGTGGACGTCGTCGAAGGCATGCAGTTCGACAAGGGCTTTATTAACCCTTACTTCGTGACCAACCCCGAGAAGATGGAAGCCGTCCTCGAAGACGCTTACATCCTGATCAACGAGAAGAAGGTCAGCAACCTCAAAGACATGCTGCCCATTCTGGAAAAGGTTGCCCAGACCGGCCGTCCCCTGCTGATCATCGCTGAAGATGTAGAAGGCGAAGCCCTGGCCACCCTGGTCGTCAACAAGCTGCGCGGCACCCTGAACATCGCCGCCGTGAAGGCGCCCGGCTTCGGTGACCGCCGCAAGGAAATGCTGCGCGACATTGCCGCCGTGACTGGCGGGGAAGTCGTCAGCGAAGACCTGGGCCACAAGCTGGAAAACGTCACCATGGACATGCTGGGCCGCGCCGCGCGCATCCGCATCACCAAGGACGAAACCACCATTGTGGACGGCAAAGGCGAGCAGAGCGGCATTGACGCCCGCGTCAACGCCATCAAGGGCGAACTGGACACCACCGACAGCGACTACGCCAAGGAAAAACTCCAGGAGCGCCTGGCCAAGCTGGCCGGCGGCGTGGCCGTGATCCGCGTCGGGGCCGCCACCGAAACCGAACTGAAAGAGAAGAAGCACCGCTACGAGGACGCCCTCTCCACCGCCCGCTCGGCTGTGGAAGAAGGCATCGTGGCCGGCGGCGGCACCACGCTGCTGCGCATCATCCCCGCTGTCCGTAAGGCTGCGGAAAGCCTCAGCGGCGACGAAGCGACCGGCGCGCGCATCCTGATCCGCGCTCTGGAAGAGCCCGCCCGCCAGATCGCCGCCAACGCCGGCGAAGAAGGCAGCGTCATCGTGAACGCCGTGATCAACAGCGATAAGCCCCGCTACGGCTTTAACGCCGCGACCGGTGAGTACGTGGACGACATGGTCGCCGCTGGTATCGTGGACCCCGCCAAGGTGACCCGCACCGCGCTGCAGAACGCCGCCAGCATCGGCGCGCTGATCCTGACCACCGAAGCCATCGTCAGCGACAAGCCCGAGAAGGCCGCCCCTACGCCGGCCGGTGGCCCCGACATGGGCGGGATGGACTTCTAAACCAACGCAACTTCAGCGTGAACGGCACAGGTGCTGGGCCTCTCTCCCACTGCTGAACCCCACACGCCAGCCGCCCACCTTCTCCGGTGGGCGGCCTCGTTTTGGTGTTGTGGCTGGACTCTGGAGGTCCGCAACCGTGCTCCGATGTTCCCTGCAAACGGCTGTAGCAAAGACCCACGCTGCGGCGCTGGACACCACCTCCCTCAGCGCCGCTCTAGGCTCTCGTACAGAGTTTTCTCTTCAAAACGCCATCACTGGCCCGAGGCTGCCCCGCCGCATCAGCGCCCCCTAATTGTCGGGCAACTGGCGCACCGGCAGCTTGACCCAGCCCCGGCGCGAGAGCCAGCGCAGCGCCACGACCACCAGCGCGCCGCCACACTGCGCCTGAAACGGCGTGACATGCGGGTGAAGCGCCCAGACCGTCAGCGCGCCCGCCGCCGCTGCCGTGGCATACAGCTGCTCGCTGCGGTACATGATTTCCGGCACCTCGTTGGCAATCAGGTCCCGAATCACGCCGCCGCCCACGCCCGACAGCATGCCCGCAAACACCACGCCCAGCGGCCCCAGCCCGATGTTGATGGCCCCCAGGGCCCCCGACGCAGCAAAGAGCGCCAACCCCGCCGTATCAAACACCCTCAGGGTGCGTTCAAAGCGGGCCAGGCGCGCGCCAAACAGGAAGGCCAGCCCGGACCCGAGCAGCGCCGCCCACAGGTACGTTTCATCGCGCAGAAATAGGGGCGGCGTCTGTCCAGTCAGGGTGTCGCGGATGGCCCCGCCGCCCACCGCCGTGACGCAACCTAGGACCATCACACCCAGCAGGTCAAAGCGCTTGCGAATCCCCAGCAAGGCGCCGGACAGCGCAAACGCCAGCACCCCAATCAGGTCCAGGGCGCGCAGCCCCGCTTCCAGGGTCACAGGTGACCATTCCAGCTCATGCACGCTGCCCACTGTAGCCCTGGCGCGCGCCAGTCCAGGCAGGATCAGGTGGCCTGAAGCCCTACAGCGTCCAGTGTGATATACTCCCGGCTGTTGTCTCGCGCCTGTCCCAGTAGTGGGGGCGGTCCGAGAATCGCGCCCCGGCGAGAAACGCCGTGCGGCCCAGGAGAGACCAAAATGGCCAAGCACCCCGTTCCCAAGAAGAAGACCAGCAAGAGCAAGCGCGACATGCGCCGCAGCCACCATGCCCTGGTGGCCCCCAACCTGAGCGAGTGCCCCCAGTGCCACGCCAAGAAGCTCAGCCACCACATCTGCCCCAGCTGCGGCTACTACGACGGCCGTCAGGTGCTGGCGGTTTAACCCCCGCTCTTCAGCACAGCGCCTCCAGCACTGGGGGCGCTGTGCTTTATGCAAAGGCGTGACGCACATGGCCAGGAGAGCCACGTCAAAAGCGGCGCCCAGCGCCGTCCCAGAGGAACACACCGTGCCCGGTCGACTGGGCTTGACGCCGCGTGCATATCGGGGTATCCTTTTCTTATCACCGTCCAAGAAGGGCGGCTTTTTTATTGTGATTGACTCTTCACGCGCGGGCCTGACTAACCCCGTGAGGAAACTGGAAGGCGCGCCGCCGTAGCATCAGGTATGGCGACCCCTGACCCGGCCCGCTGGCGCCTGACCGAAAGTGGGCGGCGCCGCGCACGGCTGTGGATTACCGGGCTGGCCAGCGCCGGTCAACTCGGCGCGGCCCTGCTGCTCAGCCGCGCTGGGTCGGGGCAGATATGGGAACCGCTGCTGGGCGGGGTCCTGTGTGCCGTGGCCTGCGCGCTGGTGGCCAGTTCGCGCATTCCGTGGCGCTGGGTGGATATCGGGCTGTTGGTGGCCGCCACCCTGAGCGTGGGGGGCCAGCTGCTAACGCATGACACGGGCGCGCCGCTGCCCCCCAGCGTGCAGTTTGCTGGCGTCTTTCTGTTCCTGACTGGATTTATCGTGCTGCCGGTGGGCTGGGGGGCACTGTATGCCGGGGGCGTGCTGGCAGTCTACAGCGCCGTCCTGCTGCGCAGCGGTGACCTGACGGCCCTGTGGCAGCTGGGCCTGGCCGGGCTCCTCAGCGCGTACCTGTCGGCCTTTGGCCGTACCATCTCGGCCGAGCGGGCCGAGGCCGAGGCCTTCGAGCGCCTGGCTCTGACCGACCCCCTGACGGGGCTGGACAACCGCCGCGCCATGATGGCCCGCCTTCAGAAAGCCGCGCACACCGGGCAGCCGGTCACGGCGCTGCTGCTGGATATTGACCGCTTTAAGGGCATCAATGACCGCCTGGGACACGATGTGGGGGACGAGGTGCTGCGCGAGGTGGGCCGGCGGCTGCGCGCGGCCGTGGGCACGCACGGCGCGGTGGCCCGCTGGGGCGGCGAGGAATTTCTGGTTCTGCTGGACGGCGCCGCGTCGGCCCAGGCCACCGGACAGGCGCTGCGTCAGGCAGTGCGGGCCGCGCCCATGGCCGGCGGCGTGACCGTGACCGTCAGCCTGGGCGGCGCGGCGCTGCGCGAGGTGGGCACCGTGGGCGAACTGCTGAAACTTGCTGACGCCCGGCTGTATGTCGCCAAGAGCAGTGGCCGTGACCGCGCCGAACTGAGCGTGCCTCAGCTGCATGAAGTGCAGATCCAGACCCTGGCCTGAGGGTCAACACCCTGCCACCTGCCAGGGTCTACACCCCCTGCGGCCCCGCTGAAAAAGGCGGCCAGGGAACTTCTGACTAGAGGGTTTCGTACCTGGCCGCATGGAATTTACCTGGACAGCCAGCACGGAACGGGAACTGGACGCACAAGGGTCCAAGCTGCAAGTGCTGGAGTACAGCGCCGCGCCGATGGAGTCGCCAGTGAACGGCTACCATCAGCCCCTTTCGCGCCCCGGACGCTGGCGCCAGCTGGCCGTGCATGTGACAGGACAACCTGGGAGCGCCGTGCTGGAACCCGGCGCGCTGCAATACCTGCGTGGCGACCTCGACATACAGGCGGTCAACGCAGGCGGCGGCAGCGGTCTGGGTGGGTTCCTGCGCGGGGCGGTAACGGCCGCCGCCACCGGCGAAGGGCTGTACAAGACCGCGTATAAGGGTAGCGGCATCCTGTACACCGAGCCCACGCGCCTGCACCTTTTGCTGGGCGAACTGCGCGGCGAGTCGCTGATCGTGGATGACGGCGCCTTCGTGGCCTGTGTGGGCGACGTGCAGGTGGGCCGCCACATCAACCACGGTTTTGCTCAGGCGGTGGGCAGCGGCGAGGGCCGGGTGCAGCCCAAGTTGACCGGCAGCGGCCTGTTTGCCCTGAAAAGCCCCGTGCCGCCCGAAGAATTTCAGGTGCTGGAGCTGAACAACGAGACCCTGAAGGTGGACGGCAATCTGGTGGTGGCTTATACCGATGGCCTGGAGTTCAAGGTGGAACGCAGCGCGCGCGGCCTGCTGGGCAGCGGCAAAACCGGCGAGGGTTTTGTCCAGGCCTACCGGGGCACCGGCCGGGTGTGGCTGGCGCCTACCCTGCCCCTTCACCTGAGTTAAGCGCGGCAAGCATATGGAACAGACACGCGGCGGACTGGCCGCGTTGTTTGTTGCGGCAAATGAATAGGCAGGTACTGCTGAAGAACAGCAGACCGAACGGGCAATAGGTCAGTACGAACACGACGCTGTTCAATCCAGCTTCTGTGTGTTGTGGATGAAGCGGGAACCATGCACCAGAGCCGGGTGCATGGCCTTCACAGAGCCAGCAGGTGGGTGTCTGAATCGTTCCTCGGTGCGCTGCAAACAGGCCAGTGGGCGGGGCACCTCTGGGCCAATTGGCGCAGGACGGGCGCGCAGAGCGTCACTATGCTGAACATACGACCTCCCCGAGGTTCAATTGGCGAACCGACCCGGCTCGCTCCAGCCCCTGCGCGGCCTCCGCTGATTCGCCTGCCCGGACAGGCGCCGCCGCCCCACGCCCCTGTCTTCCGGCCTGCCATGAACATCCCCGACCCGCTGACCCTCTGGCGAGAGCTGGAGGCCGCCGTCCGCCACACCCTCACCCACAATGAACTGGCTCAGGGCGGCTTGCTGATCGCTCTGCTCAGCGCCGTTGCCGTGCAGGCCCGCAGCGTGCCGGCACAGACGGTTGGGTGGCTCAAGGGCCGCTTTACCGTCACGCTGGACGTGCAGGGCGACGACCCCGCCTTTCCGTGGCTGGCCGCCTGGCTGGCGGCGCAGCCGGTGGGGCGGCACCTGCGCCATCTGGGCGTTGTGACCCGCTTCAACGAGCAGATGGGCGGCCAGAACCTCTGCCTGGGCACCGACCGCGACGGCGACGAGGTCAACGTGCGCCTGGTGCCGCTGAGCGGCCAGGTGCTGCTGCGCTACCGGGGCCACTGGCTGCTGGCGCGCCCAGCCCGCACCCAGCGCCAGGCGCAGGGCCGAGCATCCGGTGGCTTTGACCACAGCCTGACCTTCCGGCTGCTGTCGGGCGCGCGCCACCTCATCCCCGACCTGCTGCGCGACGCCTACCAGGCCACCGCCGGGCAGGGCGACGGCCGCATTGAGATCCACGTGCCCAGCTACGACAGCTGGAGCCTGGCCGAACGCCGCCTGGCCCGGCCGCTGGGGAGCCTGATGTACGACGGCACGCTGCTGGAGAGCCTGCAGGGCGACCTGCACAGCTTTTTTCAGGACCGCGAGTGGTACGCCGATATGGGGATTCCTTACCGGCGCGGCTACCTGCTGCACGGCCCGCCCGGCAACGGCAAAAGCAGCCTGGTGGCGGCACTGGCCGGCACTTACGGCCTGAACGTCTGCGTGCTCAATCTGGCCACCCCAGAGCTGACCGACGACCGCCTGAACACCCTGCTGGGAAACCTGCCCCGCCGCGCCCTGCTGCTGCTGGAAGACATTGACGCCGTGTTCCTGGGCCGCGAGGCACGCGCGCCGACCGTCAAACTGTCTTTCAATGGCCTCCTCAATGCCCTCGACGGCGTAGCGGCGGGCGAGGGCCGCGTGACCTTTATGACCACCAACGACCTCGCCGGACTGGACCCGGCCCTGATTCGGCCCGGCCGCGCCGACCGGCATCTGCACTTGGGCAACGCCTCGCCCGCCCAGGTGGCCGGGATGCTGCGCCGCTTCTGGCCCGCTTGGAGCGCCGAACAGGTGGACGCCCTGGCCGCACGCGTGCCGGGCGGGCTGCTGAGCATGGCCCGCGTGCAGGAATTCCTGCTGGAACGCCGCGCTGACGAGGCCGCCGTGATGCGCGACTGGGCCGGGCTGGTGGGCACCCCCTGTCCCACCCGCTTAAAGCTGGCCGCAGCCGGCTGAGACAGACCCGCCGAGCGAGTGAGAGAGCGTAGGGATGCCGCGATATGACGGCGCAACCGGGAGGTGACCGTCTGCGCCGTCCTTGATCAGTGCCACTTGCCTGCACGCTCTAGTGCCCCAGCACGCGACCCCGTGCCAGCATGGGCCGGATGCTGAACGCCCTGGGAACCGTCTTGCTGCCCGTCTTCGTGGTGGCGGGGCTGGGGGCGCTGCTGTCCAGCCGGCTGCCCATAGACCAGGCCACGGTGGCCCGCCTGACGCTGTATCTGCTGTCTCCGGCGCTGGTGCTGAACGTGCTACTCACCACGCCCATCCAGGCGGGCGAAATCCTGGCCCTAGGCGCGGCCTACGCCCTGACGGTGGCCGGGTGCCTGGCGCTGGGCTGGCTGTGCGGTCTGGGTGCGCCGCAAGCCGAGCGGCGCGGCCTGATGGCAAGTGTCAGCCTCTGGAACAGCGGCAACATGGGCCTGCCTATCGCCCTGTTTGCCTTTGGCCAGACTGGCTTTGCCCAAGCGACCCTCCTGTTTCTGATGTCCTTTGTGACGGTGTATCTGGTCGCGCCACTGGTGTACAGCGCTGGCGTGCGGACCGAGGGTCAGCCGCGCGCTGGGCTGGGCGCCGGGCTGCTGAATATGGTGCGCTT
This sequence comes from Deinococcus arboris, assembly GCF_009755355.1. Taxonomy (GTDB): domain Bacteria; phylum Deinococcota; class Deinococci; order Deinococcales; family Deinococcaceae; genus Deinococcus; species Deinococcus betulae. Next base: position 47,729 of record NZ_WQLB01000018.1, read on the forward strand.
GCCGGCGGTCTGGATGGTCGGCCTGGGGGTGGTGCTGCGGGCCCTGAACGTGACCCTGCCTACGGGTCTGGCCCGCAGCGTCGAACTGCTGGCCCAGGCTACGCTGCCGGTGGTCCTGCTGTCATTGGGCCTGCAACTGGGCGCGGGAGGTTGGCCCCGCTTGACCCGCCGTGTGTGGCTGGCAGTCGCGGCGCGGCTGGTGGGCGGGCCGCTGCTGGCGCTGGGGGCCGGCTGGCTGTGTGGCCTGGATGGTCAGGCGCTGGCGGTCTTGGTGCTGTCGGCCAGTATGCCCACGGCGGTCAATGCCCTGCTGATGGCCCGCGAATATGGCAGCGACGCCGAAACGGTGGCGCGCGCCGCCTTTTTGAGTACCCTACTGAGTCTCCCCACTGTGGCCGGGGTGGTGGCCCTGCTGCCCCGCCTGAACTGAAAAGCAATGCATAAGCGCGCCGCAGAGAACTGAGGATGGCCGTCCAGCACAGGGTTTTCCGACCCCTTGGTTGAGTCTTGACGTGCGCTGCATACCGCGCTATTCTTTTCTTATCACCGTCCGAGAAGGGCGGCTTTTTCGTTATGGGTCTCTGGCGGCCAGCTTGGACAGGAACCTGCCATAGAAGCAGCCTGCATACACTTCTTGCTCAACAGTCAGTTCAATGCCTTGCTGGACACGCTTTTTCAGGTTGTCTGGCTGGACTTGACCCCGGCTGCATACCGCGCTATCTTAGTTTTATCACCGCCGAAGAAGGCGGGTTTTTTATTTTGGTCAGCTTGCGGGCCTGACAGGCCGCTGTCAGAACGCCGGTACACACTAGAGGCAATGCGAATCCCTGGCTTTCGGAGTCTCCGGCAGGCGAAGGTGGAATGGCGGGTCAAGTACGGCAATCGCTGCAATGGCGGGCGCACGGGCCGGATCAAGGTGCGCGTTCCCAAGCCGCACCGGCGCGGGGCGTAGAGCAAGCCACCCGGCGCATGTGGACCAGAGGGAGCGGCCGGTAGGGTGACCCTGTGACCACCGACCCCGTCTCGCTGGTGCCCGTCACCGAATGGGCCCCGCTGGTGCCCGAATTGATGACCAGCGACCTGGCCCGCAGCCTGGACCTCTATACGCGCCTCTTTGGCTTCACCCTGCACTACACCCGGCCCGGCTTTGCCTACCTAAGCCTGGGTCGGGTGCAGTGGATGCTGGAACAGGCGGAGCCGGACAAGGCGTGGCAGACAGGCCCGCTAGAGAGGCCTTACGGACGCGGCATCAATTTTCAGATTCAGGCGCCGGACTTGGGCGCCCTCCATGAGCGGCTGACGGCGGCCAGCTACCCGCTGTTCCAGCCCCTGCACACCGCCACCTACGCCGAGGGCGACACCCTGCACACCGTGCGGCAGCTACTGGTTCAGGACCCCGACGGCTACCTGCTGCGGTTCACCGATTAAAGGCGCTGCGCGGCAATCAGGCCTGACAGCCGTTCCAGGCGGCCCCGCAGTGCCAGCAGGTAGACGGGCGGCGGGACCTCCTCACCGTAGGTCCAGGCCCGCACCCCGCCCTGCTCGCCCGCCAGCAGCTGGTCGAGCACCCGCAGCAGCATGGCGCGGCCCGCCTGATGTTCGGCCAGCAGCTCGGGCAGGGTCATCCCGGCCAGAGGCGCCGTGGTGCGCAGGGGCAGGCCGTCCAGCCGGCCTTCCAGACCAATTCGCATCTCCATCTGGATCTTGCGCTCCATGCCAATGGCGGCGCGCAGGGTCTCCTCGGCGCCGGCGGCCCAGCCCTGCGGGTCTAGGGGCGCGGGCGGCAAGTCGGCCAAGGCGCGGCGCACGGCGGCCAGGTCGGCGGTCGCCGCCTCCCGCTTGGGGGCGTCCAGGGGATGCGGTTCGGGGGCGGTCATGGGCCCCAGTCTGCCGCATGGGGCCGCTATGCTGCACCTTATGCAGCACACCCGCACCTGGTCTGACGTGTATGGCAGCGCCCGCGCCCTGTTTGAAGGCCGCGCCGGGGGGCACGCCTGGCTGGTCGCCGCGCCCCCCGACCTGGCCGCCCCGCTAGCCGAGGCCCTGGCGCGTGTGGACGGCAAGGGCCGCGTGGCGCTGGTGGTCCACGACGGTCTGACGCCCCTGCTGGCCGCGCTGAATGAAGAACAGCCGCGCGGCGTGGTCGTGGTGGCTGGGCAGGCGTTGGCCGGCGGGCCAGCGATGACGGTGCCCGAACGCTATGTAGCGGGCGACGGCGCGGCCTACCAGGAAGGAGGCGAGTTTCCGGCCTGGACGGGCGACACCGGCACCGAGGGCCCTCAGAGCGAATGTGCCCCAGCCAGTGCCGCCGCCCTGCTGGGCCTGCCGGTGGTGGTGACCACACCGGCCCAGGTGGCCCAGACCCTGATGGCCTGGATGGACCGCACCCCGCACGGCCGGTAAGAAGGCCCCCGAGCCCACCAGTGGCCAAGAGGAGAACAGCGCTCCTCTGGGCGGAGCGTATGCACGCCAGCCCGTTCCCGATGGAGTGGCGTAACCGACGCCATCGGCAGAGGACCGCCCGGAACAGTTGGCGTGCGCGCCGCGTTTTACACTGCCGCGCGTGAGTTCGCCCGGCCCCTCCCCTGCCCATCTGGACCCGGTGGTGCGCCACCTGTACGTGCACGTGCCGTTTTGCCCCACCATCTGCCCCTACTGCGACTTTCATGTCCTGACGCGGCGGGCCGGGCTGGTGGAACAGTACCTGGCGAAACTGGACGAGGACGCCGCGCGCCTCGCCGGCACCTACGCCGTGGACCTGGACACGGTGTACCTGGGGGGCGGCACCCCCAGCTTTCTGCGGGACGAGGAACTGCGCGCGCTGGTGGGCAGCGTGAGACGGCACCTGGGCTGGGGCCGGCGGGAAAACACCTTGGAAGTCAACCCCGGCACCGTGACGCCCGCCCGCGCGGCCCACTGGCAGGCGCTGGGCTTTGACCGCGCCAGTGTGGGCGTGCAGAGCCTACATGACCCCACCCTGAAGTTCCTGGGCCGCCAGCACGACGCCGCGCAGGCCAGAGAGGCCGTCTGCACCCTGGTGGGCCGGGGAATGCGGGTCAGCGGCGACCTGATTACGGCGGTGCCCGGACAACCGCTGGACGCCGATATCCAGGGCCTACTGGACCTGGGGGTGGGCCATGTCAGCGCCTACACCCTGACCATAGAACCTGGCACCGAGTTTGCCCGCCGGGGCGTCACGGTGCACGAGGATGACGAGCGCGCCGGCTTTGAACGCACCGAGGCGCTGCTGACCGCCGCCGGCCTGACCCGCTACGAGATCAGCAATTACGCGCGCCCTGGGCAGGAATCGCAGCACAACCTCGCCTACTGGCAGGGCCGCACGTATCTGGGGCTGGGGCCGGGGGCGGCGGGGCATTACCCGGCTTTGCCGGGGGTTGATGGTCGCAGGTTGATGGGTGATGGAAGGGGCGGGGTGGCGGATGGCGAAGTGCGGGTTGAGGGGCCAAGGGGCCAAGGAACCGGGGAGGGACGGGCTTCTCCAAAGTCCACGTCCCATTCACCATTTCCCACTCACCACTCCCCCCTCACCCTGCGCCGCACCACTCCCCACCTGCACGACTGGCTGGCGGGCGAGACGGGCGAGGCCGAGCCGATTCACCCACACGACTACGTGACCGACGCTCTGTTCATGGGCTTACGGTTGCGGGATGGCCTCAATCTGGCCGACCTTTCGCGGCGCAGCGGGGTGGATGTGGCTGGGCTGTACGCCGCGCCTCTGGCGGCCAATGTGGCGCGTGGCCTGCTGACCCTGGACGGCTCCCAGTTGCGGGCCACACCGCAGGGCTGGTGGGTGCTGAACCGCGTGGTGACGGACTTCCTAGAGGCAGCCCCTAATCACTGACCACCGGGAATTGTGAATCGCCCGCGTCCAGCTATGCGGGCAGGTGGGTCAGCTGGACGCTAGACTGGCCCCATGACGACATCCTATGACTACGACGTGCTGGTCATCGGTGCGGGGCCGGGCGGATACCACGCGGCCATCCGCGCCGCTCAGCTGGGGCTGAAAGTGGCCTGCGCCGAGCGCGAGGCCGTGGGCGGCGTGTGTCTGAACGTGGGCTGTATTCCCACCAAGGCGCTGCTGCACGCGGGCGAGCAGATTGCCGCCGCTCGCCACGCCGCCGACTTCGGCCTGACCTTCGGCGAACAGAAGCTGGATATTGCCAAGCTGAACGGCTGGAAGGACGGCATCGTCAAGAAGCTCACGGGCGGCGTGGGCGGCCTGTTCAAGGCCAACAAGGTCGCGCACCTGCAGGGCCAGGCCAGCTTCGTGGACGACCACACCGTCAAGGTCGGGGACAAAACCTACACGGCGGGCAGCATCATCATCGCCACCGGCTCAGAACCCGCCAAACTGCCGGGGCTGGAGGTGGACCAGCAGGCCATCGTGGATTCTACGGGCGCCCTGGTCATGCCGGACCCGGTGCCCGCCCGCATGCTGTGCGTGGGCGGCGGGGTCATTGGTTTTGAGTTCGCGCATGTGTACAACAACATGGGCACCAAGGTCAAAGTCATCGAGTTCCTGCCCGCCATCATTCCGGGCGCCGACGCCGACGCCGTCAAGGAATTTCAGAAGGCCATGAAAAAGCAGGGCATCGAGATTGCCGTGCAGACCAAGGCCAACAAAGCCGAGAAAAAGGCCGACGGCATTCATGTCGAACTGGAAGACGTCAAGACCGGCGCCAAGACCGTGGAGGTCTTTGACCGCGTGCTGGTCGCCGTAGGCCGCCGCCCGCGCACCGACGGCCTGAACGCCCAGGCAGCGGGCGTCACCGTGACCGAGCGCGGCTTTATTCCCGCCGACAGCCGGCAACGCACCAACGTGCCGCACATCTACTCCATCGGCGACGTGGCCAGCAATCCCATGCTGGCGCACAAGGCCATGAAAGAAGGACTGGTGGCGGCTGAAGTAATTGCCGGCAAGCCCGCTGAGCAGGACGCCGTGGCTATTCCCGGCGTGGTATACACCAGCCCCGAACTGGCCTGGGTGGGCCTGACCGAGCAGGAAGCGAAAGACAAGGGCTATGAGGTCAAGACCGGCGTGTTCCCCCTGTCGGCCTCGGGCCGCGCCATGACGCTGCAGCAGACCGACGGCTTCGTGAAAATGGTCGTGGAAAAAGACACGGACCTGCTGTTGGGCGTGCACATTGTGGGGCCACATGCCAGCGACCTGCTGGGCGAGGCGGGCCTGGCGCTGGAAATGGCCGCCACCGCGTCCGACATTGCCCTGACCATCCACGCGCACCCCACCCTGGGCGAGAGCGTGCTGGAAGCGGCCGAGGCCGTCCACAAGCAGGCCATTCACATCATGAACCGCTGAGAGGCAGCTCGCCTTCGTCCCCAGACCAATTGGCTGGGGACTTTTCTCTTCGGTAGACGAGAGAACGAGACTCGCGCCTCATACGGATTCCCTCTGTAACGCCAACAACCCAGCATCCCACTGGGTTGCCAACTCCACGCCCGGAACCCGTTTTTCTCCCACTCGCTCCGCTCGAATTGAATCGTTTTTGTAAACAATTCAATCGGAGTTCGCATCAGACAGAATCCAGCTGCACCGCTGACAAATTGGGAGGTCAAGGCTGGGTCACCTCTACGCCCGCTCGTCCGCTTGCTCTCTCGCCCCGCTTAGATTTCAGCGTTTGCCGGAGTGCTCATGACCTCTTCCCGCGCCCTCTACTTGATGACGTAGGGCCGCTCGCCTTCCCGGAACTCGTACCACACGCGCATGACGATGTCCTGCTCGGTGTTACCAAAGCGGCGGCCAAACAGGTTCATGCCGCCTTTGTGGCGCGCGTCGTCCTTGACGCCGACCCGCAGTTCAATCAGAGGCTGGGCGCCCAGAGCCAGCTGGTCGATGGTCGTGGTGGCGCTGACCTGCCGCCCATCGATAAACGTCCCTTCGCGGCTGATCTTGAAGCGTTTGAGAACCCCGTACTGGGTGTGGTTGAGTGGCCACCAACGCGGCGTAACTTTGCCCGGCACGCCACCAAAGTCGGCGGGGCTGGTCCAGGTCCCCAGTTCGGTGCCATTGACCCACACCGTGATGTCTGAGGGCCAGTCCAGGTCGTGTTCCGGGGCTTCAGAGCACAGTTCCATCGAAACTTCCAGCTCGGTGGCCTCGGCGCCGTGGGGCAGGTTGTTGGGAAAGTCGTAGCCCAGGGTGCCGTGCCGCATCCAGATAATCTGCGCGAAGACGTGCTCAGGCTCGAAAAACGAGCGCGGATCGTCCACCATGCCAATGAGCTTGGCTTCGGTGGCCAGGCCGCAGGTGGGCTGCACGTCCGAACGGCGGTAATTGCCAATCGGCATGGAAATCTCGACGACGTTGCTCTGGGCGCTGACCGCTGCGCCCGGCAGCTTAATCAGAATCTCCTCGTAGCGCTTGCTGATCAGCTTCTGCCGCCCGCGCGTTCCCGGCATGAACTGCACGTCCAGCAGGCCCGCGTCTTCTAAGGTCTTGATATTGAAGTTAACGGTCGAGGCTGGCAGGCCCATCGCGGCCGTCAGCGCGGTCACGTTCATGGGGCTGTGCGAGAGCAGGCTCAACATGGACATGCGGGTCTCGCTGTCCACCGCGCGGGCCACGCGCAGGGCTTCCTCGCCCTCGACAATCAGGGTGCGGCGTCCGGCAATAGGCATGAAACCTCCAGAAAATACCCACCAAAACTACAAGTTTAGTGGTGGGTTTTCAAGAGCGGCCTGATGGGCAAATCGCGTTGGGCTGGACACATCAAAGCTACAGGGCTTCCAGCACACTTAGACAACCCACCAATTTATTTGACTCTTATCAGCTGTTTTGGTACGTTTTTATTGTTCCACAATCTGTAATCGCAGGACGCGCAGCTGGCGTGCATCTGTTGACGGCTTCGGCGTGCCCCTGCCCGGAGGACATATGAAACGAACCACCATGGTGCTGGGCGGCGTGGCCCTCCTCCTGACCGGCACGGTGCTGGCCCAGGGCTTGCCCAAACTGGCGGTCAAGAAGACCTACCGCGTGGGCTTTGCCCAGACCGAGAGCAACAACCCCTGGCGCCTGGCCCAGACCAAGAGCATGCAGGACGAGGCCCGGCGCCTGGGCCATCAGCTGGTGTACACCGACGCCGCTGGTTCTACGGCCAAGCAAGTGGCCGACGTGCGCTCCATGATCGCGCAGAAGGTGGACGCCATCTTCCTGTCGCCGCGTGAAGACAAGCCGCTGGCCCCCGTGGTCAAAGAGGCCGCCAAAGCAGGCATTCCGGTGATTCTGCTCGACCGCAACATTGACCCCGCGCTGGCAAAAGCCGGCACCGACTACGTCACCTTTATCGGGTCGGACTTTGTTCAGGAAGGGCAGCGCGTCGCCAACTGGCTGGTCAAGAACGCCAAGGGCAAGACCAACATCATTGAGCTGGAAGGCACCACCGGCTCCAGCCCCGCCAACGACCGCAAGAAGGGCTTTGACGACGTGATTCGTAAGAACCCGCAGTTCAAGATTCTGGCCAGCCAGACCGGCAACTTTGCCCGCGACACGGGCCGACAGGTCGCCGAAACGCTGCTGCAGGCCAACCCCACCGCCAACGTGATCTACGCCCACAACGACGAAATGGCGATTGGCGCTGTGTCGGCCATCCGGGCGGCGGGCAAACGCCCCGGCGTGGACATCATCGTGCTGTCTATTGACGGCGGCAAGGAAGCCGTGCAGATGGTCGTGGACGGCAGCATCAACTACGTTGTGGAATGCAACCCGCGCTTTGGGCCCGCCGCCTTCAAGACCCTGGCCGGTTACGCCGCCGGGCAGAAGTACCCCGCCAAGGTGATCAACGCCGACCGCGATTACACCCCGCAGAACGCCAAAGCTGGCCTGGCCAGCGCGTACTAACTTCTTTCTCCGGTCACCTGCACAGCGCCCCTAAGGTTGGTGCCGCGCAGGTGGCCGGAGCTGTTCAGGAGGTCTGTGTTTCCTTGAGCCAGTCGCCCGTTTCTTCCCTGCCGCTACTAGACATGCAGGACATCCGCAAAGCCTTCGCCGGCGTTCCGGCGCTGGACCGCGCGTCGCTGACGGTTGGCCCCGGCGAGGTTCACGCCCTGATCGGCCAGAACGGCGCGGGCAAAAGCACGCTGATTAAAGTGCTGACGGGGGCCTACCGGCGCGACGCCGGGCAGGTCACGTTTGCCGGCGCGGCGGTGGATTTTCCCAGCCCGCTGGCCGCGCAGCGCGGCGGCATTGCCACCATTTACCAGGAAGTCAATCTGGTGCCGCTGCGCAGCGTGGCCGAGAACATCATGCTGGGCCGCGAGCCGCGCCGCTTTGGCCTGATTGATTGGCGCGCGCTGAACGACCGCGCCCGGCAGGCCCTGAGCGACCTGGGCCTGACCCTGGAGGTCACGCGGCCCCTGGGGGGCTACAGCACCGCCGTGCAGCAGATGGTGGCGCTGGCACGCGCGGTGAGCGTGCAGGCGCGCCTGGTCGTGATGGACGAACCCACCAGTTCTCTGAACGAGCGTGAGGTCGAGACCCTCTTTGGGGTGATCCGGGGCCTGAAGGCGCGCGGGGTGTCGGTGCTGTTCGTGTCTCACCGCCTGGACGAGCTGTACGAGGTCTGTGACCGCATCACGGTCATGCGCGACGGGCGCACGGTCTTCAGCGGCCCCATGACTGACGTGAGCCGGCTGCGGCTGGTCGAGCTGATGCTGGGGCGCGCCCTGGACAGCAGCGGCGCCCAGACCGGCTTTGTGCGGGGGCAGGCCAGTGACGAAGAACTCCTGAGCGCACGCGGCGTCACCCTGGGCACGCGGCTGCGCGGCGCCGGGGTGGAGGTCCGCCGGGGCGAGGTGGTGGGGCTGGCCGGGCTGCTGGGGTCCGGGCGCAGCGAACTGGCCGGCGTGCTGTTCGGCGCCGAACGCCCCGACCAGGCCCAGATCACCCTGCGCGGCCAGGCGGTGGACTTCCGGGCGCCGGGCGACGCCATTCGCGCCGGGCTGGGTTTTTGCAGCGAGGACCGCAAGGCGCAGGGCATCATTCCTGACCTGAGCGTGCGCGAGAACCTGACGCTGGCGCTGCTGCCGCGCCTGGCCCGCGCCGGGGTGGTGGACACGGCGCGGCAGGCCGAGATCGTGGACCGCTTCATGACCCGGCTGGGCATCAAAGCCAGCAGCGCCGAGCAGCCCATCCGTGAACTGTCGGGGGGCAACCAGCAAAAGGTGCTGCTCTCGCGCTGGCTGGCCACCGAACCGGACCTCCTGATTCTGGACGAGCCCACGCGCGGCATTGATGTGGGCGCCAAGGCCGAGATTCAGCGCCTGATCGGCGAACTGGCGCAGGGCGGCTTAGGGGTGCTGATGATTTCCAGCGAACTGGAAGAACTGATTGAAGGGTGCCACGAGGTCACGGTGCTGCGACACGGCCGCCGCGTGGCGCGCCTGAGCGGCGAGGCCATGACCGAAGACGCCCTGCTGCACGCCATGGCCCAGGGCGAAGCCGACCCTGGCGCCGCCGGGGCCGCGTGAAGGGCGAGGTGCAGACCGTGCCGTCCAGCCCCGCCCGACCCGCCCGGCGCCCGCTGGCCTGGGGCGATCTGTGGGCCGACCTGCACGCCATCCGGGTCAGCCTGCTGATTCTGGCGGCCCTGCTGCTGTTTAACGCGCTGTTGACCCCCAACTTCCTGAGTGTGCAGACCCTGAACGTGAACCTGACGCAGGTGGCCACCACCGTGATTGTGGCGATGGGCATGACCCTGGTAATTGCCACCGGGGGCGTGGACCTGTCGGTGGGCTCGCTGATGGCCATCAGTGGGGTGCTGGCCCCGCTGCTGTTTTTAAATCCGGCGTTTGCGGGGGCGCCCGCCCTGGGGGTGGCGCTGGCGTTCGTGCTGCCGGTGCTGGCGGCCGGGGCGTTTGGGCTGCTCAACGGCGTTTTCGTCACGCGGCTGCGCCTGCAACCGATCGTGGCGACGCTGGTGCTGTATATCGCCGGGCGCGGCATTGCGCAGGTCATCACCAACGGGCAGCTCCAGAGCTTCACCCGCCCTGACTTTTCGTATATCGGGCTGGGGCGTCCGTTGGGGATTCCCTTTCAGGTGCTGCTGATGCTGGTCATCGTGGCGGTGACGTACTGGGCGGTGCGGCGCACGGTGTTCGGGCGCTACGTGCTGGCGGTGGGCGGCAACGAACAGGCCGCGCGGCTGGCCGGCATTCCGGTCGCCCGCGTCAAACTGGCGGTGTACAGCCTCAGTGGGCTGTTGGCAGGCGTGGCGGGACTGATCGTCATTGCCATCAATTCCAGCAGCGACGCCAATCAGGTAGGCCTCAATATGGAACTGGACGCCATTGCGGCGGTGGCCGTGGGCGGCACCCTGCTCAGCGGCGGGCGGGCGCAGGTGCTGGGCACGGTGGCCGGCGCCCTGATTATTCAGCTCATTCGCTACACCCTGCTGGCGCGCGGGGTGCCCGACGCCGCCGCCCTGATGGTCAAGGCCGCCATCATCGTGGCGGCAGTGGCGCTGCTGCAGCGCCGGGGAGGCCGCTCATGACGACCGCTGCTCCGCCGTCGGCGCGGCGCACCCGCACCCTGCGCCTGCTCAGCCAATCGGGCGTGCTGGTGGCCCTGCTGCTGCTGGTGCTGTTCGGGGCGCTGCGCTACGACGGCTTTCTGGGGGCCTACAACCTCTCGACGTTCCTGCGTTACAACGCCATGTTTGGTCTGATTGCCGTGGGCATGTGCTTCGTGATCATCACGGGCGGCATTGACCTGTCGGTGGGCAGCGTGGTCGCCATGAGCAGTGTGGTGGCCGCGCTGCTGAGCCCCCACGGCGTGGGCATCGCGGTCCTGGGTGGCGTCCTGGCTGGGGCGGCGGTGGGCCTCCTGAACGGACTGATTATCACGCGGCTGAACATCCAGCCGTTTATTACGACCCTGGCCACCCTGCTGGCCGCGCGGGGGCTGGCGCTGCTGCTGGCCCGCAACCAGGGCGGCGTGGGCCTGGACCCCAACAACACGGCGCTGGCGTGGGTGGGCCAGGGCGACCTGTGGCGGCTGCCGGTGCCGGGGGTCATCCTGGCTGTGGTCGTGGTGGCGGCGGCCGTGACCCTGCGCTTGACCCCCTTTGGCCGGCACGCCCTGGCCACCGGCGGCGGCGAGGACGCCAGCAGCCTGATGGGCCTGCCGGTAGACCGAATCAAGCTGGGCGTGTACGGGCTCTCGGGCGCGCTGGCGGGTCTGTCGGGCGTCATCCTGGCCGCGCAACTGGGCGCCGGGCAGCCCACCGAGGGCCTGGGCTGGGAACTGTCGGCCATCGCCAGCGTGGTGGTCGGCGGCACCCTGCTGACGGGCGGGATGGGCAGCATCTGGGCCACCCTGGCCGGCACCCTGCTGCTGGGCCTGATTTTTAACCTGCTGAACTTCGAAAACGGCCGGGGCGTGATTTCTCTGTCGCCGTACTGGCAAAGCGTGATCCGCGGCGGGTTTCTGCTGCTGGTCGTGGTGTTGCAAAGCCGCGCCGGAGGGTCCGGTGAGCCCTAACGCCCGCGCGTCGCCGCGCTGCTGACCCCACTCCACCTTCCAGCGTTGTCGTCCTATGGACGGCCCCACCGGCCGCCCTGCTGGTGCCGTGTGCCGCCTGTTTGCCTCTGCCGTTCCCTCTCCCCTGTCAGGAGGTTGCTCTATGCGTCCACTTCCGCTTCTTAGCCTGCTCAGTCTCTCGCTCATCCTGGCGTCGTGCGCCGGCACGGACGGGCATGACCACACCCACGCCCCCGAAACCCAGGCCAGCACGCGCCACAGCCACGACGCCCTGTGGCAGGCCCACCACCCCACTGGAGACACCCTTCAGGTCCAGCTCCCAGACCGCGACGCGCCCAGCACCGTGACTCTCAGTGGTGGCCACGCCTATCTGGGCGACGACATCATAGGGGATGTGCGCGGCACGGCGGTGGTGGGCCTGAGTGGGCAGACCATCCTGCGCACCGACCGGAGCAGCATTCAGCCCCTCAGCAGCGGCATTACCGACGCGGGCCTCAAGTGGCCAGGGGCCGTAGTGCCCTTCGTCTTTGACGGCAGCGCCACTGCCAACATCCGCACCCAATTCAACCAGGCGGTGCAGATTTACAACGGGCAGACCGTGGTGCGGTACGTGGCGCGTACCAACCAGGCCAATTACGTGCGGGTGGTGGCCGGTGACGGCTGCAGCAGCTACGTGGGCATGATGAGCACCAGTTTCAAGCCCAATGGCCAGGAAATTACCCTGGGCCGCGACGGCTGTGGCGTGGGCGCCGCCCTGCACGAAATGGGCCACGCGGCGGGTCTGGAACACGAGCAGCAGCGGCAGGACCGCGACAGCTACATCAACGTGAACTACGGCCTGATTGACCCGGCGTGGCGCAGCCAGTACGACATCATCCGCGACAACCGGGTCAATACCGCTTTTACCGGCTACGACGTTCATTCCATCATGCACTACGGCAACAGCCAGGTGAACGGCCAGTGGGTCATGACCAGCAAGCAGGGCGTGCCGCCCGAGCAGATTGGGCAGAACAACGGTTACCTGACCGACGGCGACAAGACCGCCTTCCGCACCATCTACGGCAATGTGAACGGGGGAGGCGGAGGCCAGGGCATCACCCTGACCACCGGGCAATGGACCTCGCTGCAGGTGGTCACGCCCGGCTTTACCAACCGCTTTCTGCGGCATCTGAACAGCCTGGGCTACACCGAGGTGGTGACCAGCGGCAGCAGCGCCACCCTGAAACAGGACGCCACCTTCCGCGTCGTGGGCGCGCTGGACGGCACCGGCTGTTACTCGCTGGAGTCGCGCAACTTCCCTGGCCAGTTCCTGCGCCACCAGAACAACCGCCTGCGGATTGACCGCAACGACGGCAGCGACCTGATGCGCCGCGACGCGACCTTCTGCGCGCAGACCGGCCTGGCGGGCTTAGGCGGCGTGAGTTTCGTGTCGCGCAACATCAATAACGCCTACATTCGCCACCGCAACGGCGAGGTGTGGCTAGATGTGAACGACGGCAGCACGGCCTTTAAGCAGGACGCCAGCTGGAACTTGGCCGGCGCCTGGGCACCTTAACAGCCTTTGACCAACGAACGGACCTGAACGCCAGCGCTTTTCGCTGAGCCTGTCCGGCAGCGCACAGCATACCACCGACGTTTCTCCCCTGCCCTTCCCATTCTGTGGCTCCCAAAAGGGCCGCCACCCTCCTCTTTCCCATGCTCCGGGGCGACCTCACGCGCCCCGGCGGGGCCGCTTACGCCTCTCCACGCCCTCTCACCCCGATCTTCTGGAGCTGCCACATGCACCCACCCGACCCCGCTTCTCCACCCCGACCGCTTTCGCGTCTTTTGCGCTGGCCGCTGGCCCTCGCAGCGGCCGCAGCCCTGCTGAGCGCCTGCGCCGGCACGCCGCAGCCGGCCGCCACCGCCGAGCTGCCCGAGCCGCCTGCCATGGCCAGCGCCACCCCACCCACGCTGGGCGCCCTGGCCCTGCAGCCCAAGACGCCGCCCATCAGCACGCCGTGGACCGCGCAGGTGTCCACCACCAACCCCCTGCCGGAGTACCCGCGCCCGCAGATGACCCGCCCCGACTGGCAGAGCCTCAACGGACAGTGGCAGTTTGCCAACGCCAGCGCCGGGCAGGCCCCCCCGGTGGGCCAGAACCTCGCCGAAACCGTGCTGGTGCCCTTTCCCATCGAGTCGGCGCTGTCCGGCATTCAGCGGCACCAGGACCGCATGTGGTACCGCCGGACCTTTACGGTGCCCAGCGGCTGGAACGGGCGGCGCATCCTGCTGAACTTTGGCGCGGTGGATTACCAGGCGACTGTGTATGTCAACGGCACGCAAGTTGGCGCCCACACGGGCGGCTACGACACCTTCAGCTTTGACATCACGGGCGCGCTGCGGGCCGGCTCGAACGAGGTCATCGTGGGCGTGTATGACCCCACGAACGCCGCCGGGCAGCCGCTAGGCAAGCAGGTGAATGTGCCCGACAACGGCATCTTCTACACCGCCGCCAGCGGGATCTGGCAGACGGTGTGGCTGGAGCCGGTCGCCGCGCCGCACATCACCCGCCTGGACCTCACGCCCGACGTGCCCGGCGGCGCCCTGAAAGTCACGGTGCGCGGCGAGGGCCTGAGTGGCCAGACGGTGCAGATCACGGGCCTGAATGGCACCACGGTGGTGGGGACGGTCAACGGCAGCGTGGACACCGAGTTGCGCCTGCCAGTGCCGAATGCGCGTCTGTGGAACCCGGATGATCCCTTCCTGTACAACCTGACGGTCAAGCTGGTCAGTGGCTCGACCACCGTGGACACGGTGCAAAGCTACTTTGGGATGCGCAGCATCGGCACCAAAGTGATTAATGGCTTCCTGCGCCCGGTGCTGAACGGCAAGTTCGTGTTTCAGCTGGGCACCCTCGACCAGGGCTACTGGCCCGACGGCATCTACACGGCGCCCACCGACGACGCCCTGAAGTCCGACCTGCAAAAGCACAAGGACCTGGGCTTTAACATGGTGCGCAAGCACATCAAGGTCGAGCCGCAGCGCTGGTACTACTGGGCCGACCGGCTGGGGCTGCTGGTGTGGCAGGACATGCCGTCCATGCGCATCGGCGTGAACCCCAGTTCGAGCGACCGCGCCGAATTCGAGCGGGAACTGCGGATCATGGTGGACCAGCACCGCTCCTCGCCGTCTATCGTCACCTGGGTGGCCCAGAACGAGGGCTGGGGCGAGTATGATCCCGCCCGCATCGCCGACGCCGTCAAGGCCTGGGACCCCAGCCGCCTGGTGGACAACATGAGCGGCTGGAACTGCTGCGGCTACGACGGCGGCAACGGCGACCTGGCCGACTGGCACGTCTATGTGGGCCCCGGCACGCCCAACCCATCTCTGAGCCGCGTCTCTGTGCTGGGCGAATTCGGCGGGCTGGGCCTGCGCACCCCCGGCCACGAATGGAACCCCAACACCAGCTTCAGCTACGAGATGCAGCCCAGCGTGGCCGCCTTCAACGACCGTTACCTGGGGCTGGTGCAGGCGACCCGGGCCCTGATGATCAACAAGGGCCTGAGCGCTTCGGTCTACACCGAGCTGACCGACGTGGAAAGCGAGGTCAACGGCCTGTACACCTACGACCGGCAGATTGCCAAGATTGACGTGGCCCGCGCCCGCACCGCGCACCTGGGCCTGATTGCGGCGTCCAACGACCTGCCCGTCAAGGTCACCCTGCCGCTGTATACCTACAAGTCCTTTCAGGTGACGACGCCCGGCTTCACCAACCGCTTTATTCGGCACCTGGACGGCCTGGGCGCGACAGAAGTGGTCACTGGCAGCAGCGCCGAACTGCTGAAAAAAGACGCCACCTGGCGCATCGTGCCGGGGCTGGCCGACGCCACCTGCTACTCGCTGGAATCGCTGAATTACCCCGGGGAATACCTGCGCCACCGCGACTCGCGCGTGCGACGGGACCGCCCTGACGGCAGCAGCGCCTTTAACGGCGACGCCACCTGGTGCGCCCGCAGCGCCCTGTCTGGCGTGGGCATCAGCCTGGAGTCTTACAACTTCCCAGGGCGTTACCTGCGCCACTACGACAGCGCGCTGTGGCTGGCGCAAAACGGCGGGCCACTGCCCAGCGACAGCACCGGCAATCTGGTGCAGGACAGCAGCTGGAACGTGGTTACGCCCTGGGCGCGCAGCGGCGTCACGCTGGCCAACGCCTACCAGTCTCTGCAAGTCACCACCGCCGGCTTCACCAACCGCTTTGCCCGGCACCAGAACGGCCTGGGCTTTACCGAGGTCGTCACGGGGGGCAGCCCGGCGCTGCTCAAGCAAGACGCCACCTTCCGACTGGCACCGGGCCTGGCCGACAGCCGCTGCACCTCTTTCGAGGCCCGCAACCTCCCCGGCCAGTACCTGCGCCACCGCGATTTCCGGATTGGGCTGGCGGCGAACGACAACACCGACCTCTTCCGGCAGGACGCCACCTTCTGCGCGCAGCCGGGCCTGGGCGGGGGCGGCGTGAGTTTCGAGGCCTTCAACTCGCCCGGCTTCTTCCTGCGCCACTTTGACAGCGGGCTGTGGATTGCGTCGGGCGGCGGCGCCCGGCCCAGCGACAGCGCAGGCGGCTTCAAGCCCGACAGCACCTGGACGATTGCCGCGCCCTGGGCGCCATAAGAGCAGCGCCCCTGCGGGCGGCATGACGAGGAACCGGGACCGGCTCTGTTCCGAGCCACGACAACCGGCCACCCGCAGCAGGCCAGGAGACACAAAGGCCGCCGCCCCGTGTGGGGCGGCGGTTTCTGATGCCCGCCGGGGGTCCGGCCCAGGGGCTACCCTTCGCCGCCGGCCGCGCTGCCCGGCCCGCCAGCGCGGACCTCGGCGCGCCTCTCGCCTGACGGCAGGGTGAACCAGAAGGTGCTGCCCTGCCCCGGCACCGAGTCCACGCCCATCTGCCCACCGTGGCCTTCCACAATGCGGCGCGCCACCGACAGGCCAATGCCGTTGCCCAGGTACTGCTCGCGGCCATGCAGGCGCTGAAACACCGTAAAAATCCGCTCGTGATAGGCCGGGTCAATCCCGATGCCGTTGTCCTGCACCGACAGGCGCACCCAGTCGCCTTCGCGCTGCGCGCTGACCTGCACCTGTGGGGCGCGGCCAGGCGCGCGGAATTTCAGCGCGTTGCCTATCAGGTTTTGCAGCAGCTGACGCAGCTGGGTGGGCGAGGCCAACACGGGGGGCAGGGGGCCGGCGCTCACGGTGGCCCCGGCCTGCTCTATCTGGCTTTGCAGGTCGGCGCGCACCTGACGCAGCAGGTCGGCGGGCTGCACACGCTGGGGCGGCTGGCGGTCGGCCGTGACCCGCGCGAAGGTCAGCAGGTCCTGAATGAGCTGCTGCATCCGTGCGGTGCCCTCGGTAATGTGGCGCGCGTAGCGCTCGACTTTGGGGTCCGCGTCCGTGTTAAAGCGCCGGGCCAGCAACTCAGCAAAGCTGGTGATGGTGCGCAGCGGCTCTTGCAGGTCGTGACTGGCCACATACGCAAACTGCTCCAGCTCGCGGTTGCTGCGCTCCAGCTCCTGGGTGCGGCGCACTGAAGTCTGGGCGTGTTCGGCGCGGTCCAGCGCCAACTGCAGGCTGAACACCACGGCGCTGAGCAGCTGCTGGTCAGCGGCGGTCCAGGCGCGCGCTTCCTGCCGGCCCACCCCCAGCACGCCCCGCATCTGGCCGTTGACCATGACCGGCAGGGCGGCGCTGGCCCGCACGGCACTCAGCTGCACCCGCGCCACGGCCGGGGTGGACTGGGCGTCGTACTGGTGCTGATAACGCGCCTCGCCCGTGGCAAACGGCTCGTCCAGATTGTGGGCGCCGCCGCGCGGCAAGCCCGCTTCCAGCCGGGCCAGCAGCGCCGGGTCATGAAACCGGCCCCGGTGCGACTGCAGGGCCCACAGGTCACCGCCTGGTTCGTAATAGGTGCTGAAGGTGTGCGGCAGCAATTTCACAATGGCGTCCTGCGTGCGGCCCACCAGGGTCAGGGCGTCACTTTCCTGCGCCAGGTCGCGGGTCAGGTCGGCAAAGGCTTCCAGGGCGCGGGTGCGCGCCTGCAGGGCCGCGTTGCTCTCTTCCAGGGCAGCGGCGTGGCGCTGAAGTTCCTGGGCCTGCTCCACATGTTCCAGCGCCACGCCCAGGCTCTGGGCCACACTTTCGAGCACCACCTTGTCGGCCTGCGACCAGGGCTGGGCGCTGTTCAGGCCAATGGCAAAGATGCCGCGCGGGCGCCCACTCACCAGCACCGGCAAGGTGGCGGTGGTCTGCAACTGCGCGGTGGCTTCGGGCAGCCCGTCGGCGTCGTGGTCGTAGGCCTCCTGGTAGTACGGCTGCAAACTTTGCCACGGAATCAGGAGGTTCGGGGTGCCTTCATAGGAAATCCCGGCGTCCAGCACCCGCTGCAACTCTGGACTGCCCAGGTCCCCCACCTGAGATTTCAGGCGCCACAGCCCGCCAGCCGGTTCGTAGTACACCGCAAAGCCCTGAGGCAGCAGGGTCAGGGTGAACTGCTGGGCGCGGCGAATCAGGGCGTACAGGTCGGTGTCGCGGGTCAGGTCGCGGGTCAGGGTGGCAAAGCCCTCCAGCACCATCGTGCGCGCTTCCAGCTGCACATTCTGGGTGTGCAGCTGCTCGGCCAGGCGGGCCAGGCCCCCCTCGCTGCGGCGCAGGCTGGCCTCGCTGGCCGCCAGCTTCTCGGCGCTGCGGGTCAGGTCGCCTTCGCGCTGGGCCAGGCTCTCTTCACTGTGGGTCAGCCGCTGCGTACTCAGGGCCAGCTGCGCCCGCATGGTGTCCGCCTGGGAGCGGCGCAGTTCTTCGGTCAGCCGCTCGGTGCGGCGCTGCTCGCGCAGGTCCCGCACGTAGCCCACCACCAGCAGCCGGTCACCCTCAGAGGCGCGCAGCAGATATACCTCGACTGGCAGGCTCTGGCCGCTGCGGTTGAGCATGGTTTTCTCGTACCAGCCCGAATCTCCGGTGCGAAAGGCGCGCTCGAACGCGGCGGCATCGGCCTCGCGCTCGCGCTCGGGGGTCAGGGCCAGCCAGTCAATCTGCCCGGCTTCAAACTCGGCGCGCGAAAACCCCAGCAGGTTTAAGTAAGCGTCATTGACCTCGACCAGCTGGCCGTCCGGGGTGCCCGCCGCAATCCCGATGGGGCTGACACTCATGAGGTGCTGGGTGCGCTCGGTGGCGCCGGCCACGGCCTTCCCGGCGCACAGGGCCAGCCCCCCCAGCGCCGCCAGCGTGCGCAGCGTGTCCTGGTCTTCTGGAGAGGGCGGCGCGTCGTAGGCCACGAGGAGCACCGCAGTTATGGGCTGCCCTGGGCCGCCGGGCAGCGGCGCGGCGGCCCAGGCGCCGCCCCCCTCTTCCTCCTCATACAGGAAGTGCCCTTCCTGGGCGGCGCGCGCAGCCCGCCCGGCCCAGAGCGCCGCCGAACCCGGCAGCGCGGCCGGGGCCTCCTGCGCGCCGGTCGCCTCCCAGGCAGCGCCACGCGCCCTGAGCAGCGCCGCCCGGACGCCGGGGCGCACGGCGTGGGCCAGCAGGCACGCCGGCACGTCCTGCAGCGCGGCGCCGGCCAGGGCCTCGGCGGCGTCCCGCAGGGTCACGGGGTCTCCGTGCCAAAAGGTTTGAGGATGGCGGTCAGGTGCAGCGTGGGCACGCGAGCACCATAGCGCAGGCAGCGGCGGGCGCACACCGCGCAGGCCCCGGCGGTCATGGGCGCAGCCAGAGCGATCACGGCCCGGTCACGCCGGGCATGATGAACTGCTGGCACGGACAGGGCGTCAGGCCCGCCGAACCCGGTGAGCAACGCCCGCGCAACGCTTCATCCGCTCTACTGACCCCACGCCCACTTTCAGAACAGGAGACCGACATGACCACCTCTGCCCGCCGCACTGCCACCCTGCTCGCCCTCAGCGCCGCGCTGCTGGGCACCGCCCACGCCCAGAACACGGTGAACCTGTCGGGCCTGCAGCTTCAGCCCATCAAGATTGCCAACCTGGACCTGAATGTGCTGCGCGTGGCCCCGAACGTCTTTCAGCAGACCCTGCAAGCGCCCAACGCCCTGCAGGTCAATCTGAGCGACCTGCCGGCCCGCATTCAGGCCCGCGACGCCGAGGTGACCCGCAGCCTGAATGTAACCCGCAGCCTGGCCGCCAGCAGCGACCTGCGGGCCGACGTGGCCCGCGCCGCCCTGAGCCTGCCGCGCGGCCTGACGGTGCCTGTCAACGTGCGGCTGCGCACCGGCGAGGACAAGGAAGTGCTGCTGTTCGGGCAGGACACGGTGGCCGTGAACGTGGCGCAGGCCGAGGCCGACGCCGGACGCAACCGCGCCGCCGTGCTGCAGTCGTTTGGCCTGAACGAACAGAACCCCGTCCCCCGCGAGTTCCTGTCGGCCGACACCCTAAGCAGCGTAAATATCGCGGCGAACATCAACATCAAGGCTCCGCTGCTGGCCCCCATGACGCTGACCAACACGCCGCCCAAGCCCTCGCAGCCGGGTCAGGAACTGGGCGACGGCTTTGTCAACAACCCCAGCGACGGCGCCTGCCGCTTTACCCCCACCAACGCGCTGTTTAATCAGATGCGCGGCAACGCCATCAACCAGATCACGACCATCAAGGACCAGGGCCGCCGGGGCACTTGCATGGCCTTTGCTTACGTGTCCGCGCTGGAAACCATGATTGCCAGGCGCACCAAGACGCCCTTTAACCTCTCGGAGCAGTACGCCTACTACTGGCTGCGCGGCGACGACGGCGTGCTGGGCGACGGCGCCGGCTGGGGCGACTTTAACGACGCCATCGCCAAGGCGCGCATGATTCCTACCGAGGTGCGCTGGAAGTACAACCCGTCCCGCAGCCGCACCCGCGTGCCCGCAAACAATGACCAGCCCATCACGGCCTTCAAGAACTCCTGCACGAACTACGCCAACCAGGCGTGCAGCGACACCACGGCTCAGGCGCAACTGGTCTGCCAGAGCGGCACCAACAACTGCGCCTGGAAGCCCGAGTGGGACATCGCCCCCAACGCCGCCTTTAACTTCCGGCCCACCCAGGGCAACGAGGTCTGGGTCTCGCTGGGCGGCATGAACCTGGGCAACGCCGACGCCACCCGCGCCTACCGCCGCGCCATGCTGCGCCAGATGATTGACCGGGGCGACCAGCTGATTCTGGGCTTCACGGTGGACCGGGCTTTTGACAGCATCGGCGCCAACGGCCTGCCCAACACCGCCCTGATGGGCCAGAGCCCGCGCGGCGGCCACGCCATCCACGTGGTGGGCTACGTCAACACCGGCAACCAGACCTACAACGTCAAGATTGGCGGCCTGGTGAATGCCAAGATGACCCTGCCCACCGGCTACTTCGTCATCAAGAACTCGTGGAGCTGTGGCTTCGGCGACGGCGGCTACGCCTACTTGCCCGACAACTTCATGGATCAGGAAGTGTACGGCGTGTACAACCTGCGTGCGAATGCCGTGGCGAGCGATATGGCCGGCTTCTAAACAGAACAAAGGAAGGGGGCCGCAGCCGGCTTGCGCTGCGGCCCCCTTCCTTTGTCTTTACTCGACTGTCACGCTCTTGGCGAGGTTCCGGGGCTTGTCCACGTCCTTGCCCAGTGCAGTCGCCGTGAAATACGCCAGCAGTTGCATCGCCACCGCGTTGACCACCGGGCTCACCATCTCGTGGGCGCGGGGGACGTAAATGACGTCGTCGCCGTGGCGGGCATTCTCGGTATCGCCATCGCTCAGGAACAGAATGACCTTACCCGCGCGGGCGCGCACTTCCTGCACATTGGAAATGGTCTTTTCCAGCAGGCGGCTTTCGGTGGCGATCACGGCGACCGGGAGATGCTCGTCAATGAGAGCAATGGGGCCGTGCTTCATCTCGCCGGCTGCGTAGGCTTCGGCGTGGATGTAGCTGATTTCTTTCAGCTTCAGGGCGCCTTCATAGGCGGTGGGGCTGTTCACACCGCGTCCCAGAAACAGGTAGTCGCGGGCCAGGGCGTACTTCTCGGCGACTTCCTTGATGCGCGCCACACGTTCGGGGGCCAGGGCCTCTTCCACAAGACGGGGCAGTTCGCGGGCGGCGTGCAGCAGTTCGGCGCCCTGCTCGGCACTCAGGGTGCCGCGCGCGCGGCCCAGCCACAGCGCCAGCATCAGGAACGCGCTGACCATGCTGGTGTACGCCTTGGTGCTCGCCACGCCGATTTCGGGGCCCGCGTGGATGTACAGCGTGTCGTCCAGCTCGCGCGTCATGGAGCTGCCCTTGGCGTTGATGACCCCCAGGGTCTTGGCACCAAACTTCTTGGCCTCGCGCAGGGCTTCAAGGGTGTCAATCGTCTCGCCGCTCTGGCTGACCACAATCGCCAGGGTGTGCTCGGAGACGAGGGGATCGCGGTAGCGGTACTCGCTGGCCACGTCCACTTCCACTGGAATGCGCGCCAGCTGCTCGATCAGGTATTCGCCGACCAGACCGGCGTAAAAAGCAGTGCCGCAGGCAATGATGGAAATACGCTTAAACGAGCCGGGATCGAGGTTGATGTCCAGGTTCACCTCGCCGGTCTCGTCGTGCAGGCGGCCAATCAAGGTGTTCGTCAGGGCCTGAGGCTGCTCGTAGATTTCCTTGAGCATGTAGGTGTCGTACCCGCCTTTCTCGGCGGCCTCGGCGTCCCATTCAATGTGTTCAATCTGGCGCTGCTGGGGGGTGCCGGCCAGGTCCATGACCTTAAACCCGTCGTCACTGAGGACCACCATGTCGCCGTCGTGCAGGAACACCATGTTGCGGGTGTAGGCCAGCAGGGCGGGCACGTCGGACGCCAGGAACATCTCACCTTCGCCTACGCCCATCACCAGCGGGCTCACAGTCCGGGCCGCCACGATCTCGCGGTGGTCCACGTGCGTCACCACAATGCCGTAGGCGCCGCGCACCTGGCTGAGTGCCACGCGCACCGCCTCTTCCAGGTTGCCGCTGTACGCCTCTTCAATCAGGTGGGCCAGGACTTCGCTGTCGGTCTCGCTCTTGAACTCGTGGCCCCGGCTCATCAGGCCTTCTTTCAGGGTCAGGTAGTTCTCGATGATGCCGTTGTGAATGATCACAATCCGCCCGTCTTCGGTGGCATGCGGGTGCGCGTTCGTGTCGTTTGGTAGGCCGTGGGTGGCCCAGCGGGTGTGTCCAATGCCCAGAGTGCCGGGCAGCGGCTGGCCTTCCAGCAGCGTGCTGAGGTTGGCGAGTTTGCCCGCCTTCTTCTTCACGTCAATCTGGCCGTCATGGCATACCGCGATGCCTGCGCTGTCGTAGCCCCGGTATTCGAGTTTAGCGAGGCCCGAAATCAGAACCTCTTGCGCCTGCCGGGGGCCGATATATCCAACGATTCCGCACATAGGTGATCCTTCGGAGCGCGCATGGCTTAGGGCAGATGGCTGAAGGCAAAGGGCCTGAGAAGACCACCTGCCCTAAGCCATTGACCATATGCCAATCGCCTCCCTGGTGCCTGCTGAAGTTGTGTGCATCGTTCGCGGCTTTATCTCCGTGTCGCCACGGGGCTTATGGCCGCAGATTCACGCCCGTATGGGCGCCGGGTAGGCCCTGAATGCTGGCCTGGAGGCATCCGCAGAACACTCGCTGACCTCCACCTCGTCTTCCCCGGAAGGGGACCTTGCGCTGCCCTGTTGGTGTGGACCGGACACCAAACGGTCCGCCCGGCAGCATAGCACCCAGGCCAGCACTCAGGTGAGTACGGCACTCATGCGGGCGCCGCGCCGTGGGACCCCCAAGATACCCCCACGCCCCCTTCATCCGTCCCGGCCTCCCCTTGCTAGGATAGGAGCGCTTCCGGTGGGCTGTTCTGTACGCCCAGACGGGGCTCTGCACTCCCCACCAAGGTAACAACCATGCCCACGTATCTGTATAAAAATTTGACCACCGGCGAAATCTACGAGTTGCAGCAGAGCATGCGCGACGACGCCTACACCGTCCACCCCGAGACCGGCGCGCCGGTCAAGCGGGTGCTGGCGCGCCCCGGCATTGCCTTCAAGGGCAGCGGGTTTTATGTCACCGATTCGCGCCCCAAGACCGAGGGCAGCGGGGGGGGCGGCGGCGAGTGAAACCTGCGCGCGCCTTCGGCCTGGGGCTGCTGCTGGCCGGTGCGCTGGCTGGCGCGTATCTAGCAGGCGGGGTCACGGCGCGGAGCACCCTGGTCACGGCCGACGAAATTAATACGGTCGAGGTGGCGCAAAAGGCCCTGCAGGCTGTGGTGCGCGTGGACAACCGCCTACAGCGCGAGCGGCTTCAGCCCGGTGACCTGCCCACCGAGACAGGCACCGGCTTCTTCTACAAAAAAGACCTGATCGTCACCAATTACCATGTGGTGCAGTATCAGGAATCCATCACGGTGACGCTGTACAACGGGCGGCGCGTGACGGCCAAACTGGAAGGCATTGACCCGGGCATTGACATTGCCATTCTGCGCGTGACAGGCGTTACGGCCCCCGCCACCCTGAGCTTTGGCTCCAGCGCCCGCCTGATTCCGGGACAGAAGCTGATGACCATCGGCACGCCCCTGCGCATTCCCAATTTTGTGGGCACGGGCGTCTTTAGCGTGGCGGCCAGCGCCCGCGACGTGCCGCGCAACGACGGCCTGGCCGAGGAAGTGGGGCAGTACCTCACCACCACCGCCAGCCTGCAGCAGGGCAACAGCGGCGGGCCGGTGCTGGATTCCCGTGGGCTGGTGGTGGGCGTTGCTGATGCCAACGCCGCCCCCAACGGCCTGGTGCCGGGCGTCATTGGGATTGCCCTGCCGGGTGATCTGGTGCGGCAGAGCCTGGATGACCTCGAAAAGGTGGGGGTGCCCCAGCGCGGCACGCTGGGCGCGGGCCTGGTGGACCTGGAGACCCTGGACCCGGCGCTGCGCCAGCTGGCGGGCCTGAGCAGTTCGGAGGGGGCCTTGGTGGATCAGGTGCCGGCGGGCAGCGCCGCCGCCCGTGCGGGCCTGCGCGGCAGCCTGCGCAACAACCGCGACCAGCTGCTGGCCCCCCTGGGCGACGTGATTGTGCAGGTCGACGGCCAGCGCGTGCGCGACTCGTTTGACGTGATTCGGCTGGTGGCTGCCAAGCGGCCGGGGCAAACAGTCACGCTGGATGTCTGGCGCAACAAGAAGCGGGTGGCGGTGAAGGTCACGCTCCTTAAACGTACGTTGCAGTAAAGCGGAAGAGGGTTCACGGCGCGCCAGCGGCCGGTTTCCTCTACGATAAGCTTTCCCCGTGAACCTGATTCGACGTGAGCGCCTGCTGGCCAGGGTGCAGCAATCCCAGGTGACCTTGCTGATTGCCCCCTCCGGTTATGGCAAGACTGTACTCCTGGCTCAGCTGGCGGAGGAAACTGGCACTGCAGCGGTGCGTCTTGACTTCCGTGAAGTAGGCAACGACCTGCACACGCTGGTCTCAGATCTTGCTGACGCCCTGAGCCTCTCTGCACCTAGTGTCGCCGAGGCTGTCAAGGCGGCCAACACGGGGCGTCCACTTTCTGCCAAACAGCTGGCCCAGCAGTTGACGCCGCTGAGCCCGACTTTATTTTTGCTGGACCACGCAGAACGGCTCAGCCGCGACAACGAATTATGGCTGGTCACGCTCATGAAGCTTTTGCCTGCGCAGCACCGGCTGCTGATGGCGGCCCGCCACTGGCCCTCAGCAGAGGTGGCCTCACTGGTAGCGTCGGGGCAGGTGCATGTGCTTGGCCCTGAGCAGCTGGCTTTCGATGCTCACGAGGTCACGCAGCTGGCGGCAACCCAGGGGCGCCAGCAAGACACCGAACTTGAGGCCCAGCATGGCTGGCCTATGGGTGTGGCGCTCACCGTGGCAGGCGCTTATGGTCACTCGGCTGGCGACCTGATTCGAGCCCTGTTGGGCAGCCTACCCATGGAGCTGCAGCGGGCCCTTCCCTTTCTGGCCCCCTATGACCTCTGGACGCCGTATCTGCCTGATCTGCTCGGCCTGAAAGTACCAGATGACTGGCTGGGCCTGCTCATCAATCAACGCCTGCCTCTGCTGCAGCAAGGTGGAGCAGTACAACCTCATGAGCAGGTGCTGACTGTACTTGATGAACAGTTACGTCTACAGCGCGCAGTGTGGCAGGCCACTTACCGGCAAGCGGCCCAGACAGCCTTGACTCAAGACCAGCCACTGCAAGCACTGAACTTATTGATACACGCTGAATTATCACAAGAGGCTCTGGCGGCGGCTGAGCAAATCATGCCAGCTCTCTTTCAACGGAGCCAGTTTCGCCTTATCCGAGAGATGGTGGCTCGCCTGCCCTCAGAGGGAGTGGCGGCCTCACCTACACTCAGCGAGGTCTATGGACTTTCCTTGATCGAAACTGGTCAAGCAATGGCCGGCGGGAAGCAGTTGCAACACTTGGCGCAGCGCCCGGAAACTCGCGCCCGCGTTCTCCCATATCTGGCTCACAGCTCATTTATGCAATCGCGCCAGAAAGAGGCTTTAGAGCTCATCGAAGAGGCAAAACTACACTGGTCAACCCTCTCCGCAAAGCAACAGGTCTTTCTCCTCACCACAGAGGGAAATCTCATTCGAGATACCGATAGTGACAGAGAGACAGCGCTTGAAAAACATTTGGCAGCTGTGACTCTGGCCGAACGGACTCACCAGGAAAGTGCGTTGGGTGCAGCTCTTATCGCCTTGAACGTCACCTATCTCCAACTGGCGAGGACGGACGACGCCTTGAATGCTGCCATGCGGGCTTACGAAATCTTTGACCGGCTGGGACAGTCTGGGCGCCTGCCCATCCCTCTGTTAAACGCAGCCATCTTGCACGGCACCCTTGATAAAGTGGATGAGGCCGAAGAGCTGCTGCGCCGCGCACTCTCAATATCAGAAGAGCAGCAAACGAGTACCACGACTAACATTTACTTTGCGTTGGGAGGCGTGGCCCTTAAAAAGGCTCAGTTCGACGAAGCGAGTACTTCTTTCATGAAGGGCATTGAGCAGGCCCGCCTCTCTAACCAGCCTGACATGGAGTTTTTGTCCCAGGCTCTCCTCTCCGAAACCGCACGTGCTCAATTCCAACACACCGAGGCCGACCGACAACTTGCT
This sequence comes from Deinococcus arboris, assembly GCF_009755355.1. GTDB lineage: Bacteria > Deinococcota > Deinococci > Deinococcales > Deinococcaceae > Deinococcus > Deinococcus betulae. Next base: position 74,359 of record NZ_WQLB01000018.1, read on the forward strand.
CTCACAGAGAGCCTGCTGGAGCGGCACCCACAACTCACAGAGATCCCGACGCTGACGACCCTCCTCCGCTTCCAACGTGGCCAGCGGGCCTGGGCACAGGGCGACCGCGACGGTGCGCTCGGCTTCTTCCACAATTACCCAACCGATTCAGGCGAACTGGCCGAGTGGGCGGCTCGCGCCCGCCTGTATGTGGCGCAGATTCACTTTGAGCAGGGCAGGCTGGAACAGGCCCACCTTGATGCGTTCATGGAACTTCACCGCCAGGGCAAATCGAGACTGTATCTCAATCTTGACCTGCCGCTCTTACGTCCTGTGCTGCAAGAGGCTGTGCGCCGGGGCTGGTATGCCGACGAACTGGCCGACTATGCCTTTGGGCGCAGTGAAGCCCGGCGGCGTGTCTTTGTCCGGACACTGGGCCGACTGGAGCTGACGGTTGACGGCGAACCACTGCCCCTCACAGGTGCCAGCCGGGCCCGAGCCCAGGAACTCCTGGCGCTGATGGCCCTGCTGCCGCCGGCCACATCAGCCGAGTTACAACGCACCCTGATTGGAGAGGATCGCGGGGACCACCGCAACGCCCTTCAGACCCTGCGGACCAGTCTGGCTCAGGCCACTGGCATAGAACAGCCTGTGGTGCAGGACGACCAGCGGCGCTACACCTTCAGCGGGGAACTGGATGTCCGCACCGATCTGGACGAACTGCGCCGGGCCACGCGGCTGCGCAACCTGATGCTCATCCGGCGCATTCTGGGCGGCGATACGGCCTTTCTCCCAGGGCTCGACCGGCCCTGGGCCGCCGACCTGCGCGACACCGAGGTTCCAGAGGCGCTGCACGCCGCCTACCGCGTTCTGGGCACCGAGGCGCTGGAACGCGGCGCCCTGGCTGAGGCGGCAACGCACTTTGAAACCATGCAGCGTCTCTTTCCGGAAGCCGACACCCTGCGCACCCTGATCGAGTTGTACCGTGGTCTGGGCGACCCTGGCCGTCAGCAGGACTTCGAGCGCGACCTTGCGCGGCTCTGAAGGCCAGGGCCCGGTGACGCGCGGCTGACCTCCTTACTCCTTCTGATCTGAACCCCGTTAGAGCAGGTGACAAGAGGCGCTGGGCGGCGTCGATCAGGGTGGCCTGTGATGAAGAGGAGGCGTGCGGGCCTTGAGCCTCCATCTCCGGCGCTCGCGCCATCCAGACCCGCACCAGCGGCCCAAAAGCTTCCCCCACCAGAAGCCTCGTCTGCCAGCCGTACACCCGGAGTGACCGGGCAGCCTGGGCCACTTCACGCACTTCCGCGTAACTCTGGAAAACCACCCACAGGACACCAGCCTGATCCCGGCAGACCGCCGGACGGTCCAGGCAGCGCCAGCCCTGCACAGGGCCCAACTGGGTGCGCGCCTGCCGCAGATGACGCCGCAAAGACTGGTGCTCAGGGGTCTGGGGGTCAGGAGCCGGCGTGAGCCCCAGGGTTGCCAACGCCGCGCGTTCAGCCAAATCAAGCTGATGGTCCAGAGTCAGCACAGGGGCCACCAGATTGGAACAGCAGCGCCAGACATGCCACCCAGAGTAGAACTGGCGGCGTCCTGGCCTCGTCATAAATGCGCTGCCGTTCCGCAGGGGTTCCACAACATTCCACAGGTCGGCGGCTACCTTTGGCGCATCCCGCCCAAGCCTCTCGCTGACCAGGAGCCTGCGCCATGACCCTCACTCTGCCCCCTTCTCAGTCCCCGCACCTTCAACTGTACATTCAGGCGGCCACCACCGATCACTGGGCCGAGGCCACGGCGCTCCTGGCCCAGGCGTACCAGGCAGCGCCGCCACAGACGCTGTCCAGCGACGACTGCCGCATCCTGCTCCCGCTGACCGACGCCCTGACCTATCTGGGCCAGCATCTGCCCTGCCTATCGCCGACCCTGGCGCTGCTGCACCACCTCATCCAGCTCCGCCCAGCAGCCTAAAGAGAACAGCAGGCCTGGAGACCCGTGCGCAGCCTCTATTCAAGCTCCTATCAAAGTGATATCACTTTGATAGGACATCCATCTGGAGGTTGCCTATGAATGAACTGCAGCATGTACCCACCCCTGCCCCGCAAGGTGGCGTGTCTCCGCGCAGCGGCGTGGCCAGCGTGGAGCGGCCTGCGTTTGGCCTGCCCGGCGTTCCGGTCTTTCTGGCCTGGCTGGTGGCGGTGGTGGGCAACTTCTGGCTGCTGCTCAATGACTTTCCGGGCGCCGCCGCCGCGCTGGCTGTGCTGTTGGTGTTCGTGGTCATCGGCTTTTTCATCGTGCAGCCCAACCAGGCGACCAATCTCACCCTGTTTGGGCGCTATGTGGGCACCGAACGGCGCAACGGCCTGTACTGGACCAATCCGCTAACGGTGCGCCGGAGCGTCAGCCTGCGGATTCGCAACTTCAACAGCGAACGCCTGAAGGTGAACGACGCGGCGGGCAGCCCCATCGAGATTGCCGCCGTGATCGTGTGGCGCGTGGTGGACACGGCGCGGGCCGTGTTCGATGTCGAGGACTACGCGCAGTTTGTCGCCATTCAGGCCGAGACCGCCCTGCGCCACCTGGCCAGCCAGTACCCCTACGACGAGTACGAGGACGGCCGCATGAGCCTGCGCGGCAACGCCGATGAGGTTGCCGAGGCGCTGGGTCAGGAGCTGGCCACCCGCCTGCGCCACGCGGGGGTGGAGGTGCTTGAAGCCCGGCTGTCCCACCTGGCCTATTCGCCCGAGATCGCCGGGGCCATGTTGCAGCGTCAGCAGGCCAGCGCCATCATTGCGGCGCGCGCGCAGATCGTGCAGGGGGCCGTGGGCATGGTCGAGATGGCCCTCAAGCAGCTGTCCGACCAGGACATCGTGCAGCTGGACGAGGAGCGCAAGGCCCAGATGGTCAGCAACCTGCTGGTGGTCCTGACCAGCGAACGCGGCACGCAGCCGGTGGTGAACGCCGGCAGCCTGTACTAAGGCGCCGTGACCCGCAAGAATTTTCCCCTGCGCATCAGCCCTCAGCTGTACGCCGCGCTGGAACGCTGGGCTGCCGACGACCTGCGCAGCGTCAATGCACAGATCGAGTATCTGCTGACGCGCGCCGCCCGCGACGAGGGCCGCCTGAAGCCCACGCCAGAACCCCCACCAGAGCCCAGCCAGGACTAAACAACAGCTGCCCCCCAACCAGTGTGGGGGGCAGCCTCTTTCAGGCTAAGTGGCCGGGGCCGCTTAGTTCAGGATGCGTTTGAGGTGCAGGTAAATCTCGTACCAGTCTTGCTTGTCGCGCGGGCGCTTGCCACGCAGCTCGATACGCGACAGTGTGCGTACCCAGTCCGGCGTGATTTGCGGCCCCAGGGTCGGGTCAGCCACCAGGTCGGCCAGACCTTTGGGCAGCGCGCCCTCGGTGGACGCTCCATAAAACTCGACACCTTCCAGAAGGTCGTGCACCGTGATGGTGTACGCGCCCGCCAGAGTCTGGAGGGTTTCCAGGCTGGGGTTAGTGCGGCCACGTTCCAGGTCACTCAGGTAAGGCACGCTAATGCCCGCCGTCTCGGCCACGTCTTTCAGCCGCAGCCCGCGTTCACTGCGGAGTTCGCGGAGTCTTTCATGCAGTTTCATTCTTCACCTCCTCGGCTGCGGCTTGGCCTCACACTGCCCTGCGGGTGCAGGAAGCGCGTGCCGCCTGGGGTCGTCCCCACCCGGCAGGCAGGTTTGCCTGTGGGCAGAATGGGGCTACCTTGCTTGGAGTGTAACACCGCCCCGCACTACGGTCAATACAGAATGAGGGTTAACCCTTCTTGCCCTTCACGATTTGCCCTGATAAGATGAGCCCTACAACAGGCCCTCCTCCACGCATTTCTGCTCTGCACCGCACTTTCCCTGACCTTGACCTCGCCGCCCACCGGGCGGGAAGGAGTGCCCCCCTATGCGCGCCCTGGACACTATTGCCGAAAGCATCCGCGTCGGCTACGCTCACCCCACCACGCTGCTGAATACCCTGATTGAGGTCGAGAACGAGGGGGGGCTGGGCGCGGTGCGGCGCATTGAGCGGCAATTGCACCTTGGCGTGACCGCCCTGCGGGAGCGGCAGCACCCCAACACCGAATTGGCCCAGACCTGGCTTAATTCGGCCCGTGCTTATCTGATTACCCGCGCTGAACGCCGACAAGCGGTCTAAGACAAAGCAGAAAAGAGGCCCGGCTGTATATGCCGGGCCTCTTTCTTTGCCGTGCTTGCCGCCCCTTATTTCAGGCTGTAAATGTCCTCGTATTTGCGGTGCAAGTAGGCGACGTAGGGGTCAGCGGTCAGGGGCTGGCCGGTGGCCTGCACGGTCAGTTCGTCGGGGGTCAGGCTGCGGCCATGCTGATGCACCTGATCGGCCAGCCAATCGCGCAGGGGGCCGTAGTCGGCGCGGTCGGTCGCGGCGGCAATCTCCGGTGAACGCCGCGCCGCTTCCAGCAGCTGCACACTCAGCAGATTGCCCAGCGTGTAGGTAGGGAAATAGCCAATCAGGCCGGCTGACCAGTGAATGTCCTGGAGGACACCGCGGGCGTCGTCCGGCGGTGTCAGGCCCAGATACTCCTGCATCTTGGCGTTCCAGGCGTCCGGCAGCTCGGCCACCGTGAGGCTGCCTTCCAGGAGGGCCAGTTCCAGCTCGAAGCGCAGCATGACGTGAAAGTTGTAGGTCACCTCGTCGGCCTCTACCCGGATCAGACTGGGGTTCACGCGGTTGACCGCACGGTACAGGGTCTCGGCGTCCAGACCCTCTGTGACCTCGGGTGCGACCGCCTGCAACTGGGGGAAGTACCGCTCCCAGAAGGGTCGGCTGCGCCCCAGCAGGTTCTCAAACATCCGCGACTGGCTCTCGTGAACACCCAGGCTGGTGCCACTGGACACCGGCGTGCGGGCCCAGCGCTCGGCCACCCCCCGCTCATACATGGCGTGGCCAGTCTCGTGCCAGGTGCCAAAGCAGCAGGCGGGCCAGTAGTCTTCCACGCGCGTCGTAATGCGGATATCGCTGCGGCTAAATGAGGACTGAAACGGGTGGGCGCTCTCATCCTGACGGGCAAACTGGTCCCGGAGCCCAAAAGCCTCGCCCGCCACCTGCCAGGCGAAGGCTTTCTGCGCGCCGTGCGGGAAAGGCCGGGTCAGCACGCTGTAGTCGGCCGCGTCCCCCGCCGCCCGAATGCGGGTCAGCAGCGGCAGCGTGCGGTCACGCAGGTCGGCAAAGACAGCCTTGACGTGCGAAGCGCGCATGCCCGGTTCGTAGTCGTCCAGCAGGGCGTCGTAGGGGTGCTCGTCGTAGCCGCTCAGATCGGCCTGCCGGCGGGCCAGGGTCATCAGGCGGTCCAGATACGGCGCAAAGGCCGCGAAGTCGCTGTTGGCGCGGGCCTCCAGCCAGGCATGATGGGCCTCATTCTGAACTCGGGTGCGTTCCTCGACAAAGGCGGTCGGCAGTTTGGTCGCCTTGTCATAGTCCCGGCGGGCCACGCGCACCACAGCGGCTTGCGTATCGTCCTCTGGCTGGGCCGCAGCCAGCAGCTGTCCCGTCTGGTCATCCGCCAGCAGTTCGTGTGCCAGGCCGCTCAAGGTGGTCAGTTGCAGGCCGCGCCCAGCTGCCGCTTCGGGGGGCATAAAAGTCTCCTGCTCCCAGGAGAGCAGGCTGGCAGCGGCCTCCAGGTCATTAATCTGCCCCAGACGGCGCATCAGGTCGGTCATGGTCATGCGCCCAGCCTACCGCCGCCCAGCACCGCTCCGCCAGACCGCTTAGAGCCGTGCTTGAGGGTCCGGCATCAGGAGCTCTGACGCCCTTCATCTCCTCGCAGCAACAAGTCCGAGATGTACCAGGACGAACGGCGACAAACGACTGTGCAAAGGGGCTCCTCCGAGTTCAACACTTCTCCATCATCAAGCTGCCCCTTGTCAGTGAACCCCTCTCGCCCGGCACCCGCCCCGCTCTGACTTACTGCCAGCGCTCGTGGCCTTCGCTGGCCTCGTTCAGCAGCAGCGGCCGAACCTCGCCCAGCAGATAGAGGCTGCCGCAGACGAGCGCCAGGTCGGCGGTCAGGCCGCGCAGCGCCTCCAGCGCCTCGGCGGGCGACCGGGTCACGGTTACTGGTACACCGGGGAACAGACGCCGCAACCTCTCCGGGTCGGCGGCGCGGGGACTCAGGGCCGCGCGCGTCAGGATGACCTGAGACGCGAGTGGCCGCAGCGCCTCCGCCACGCCAGTCAGGTCCTTGTCCTCGGCGGCACCGAACACCAGCGGCAGCGGGCCCACTCCCAGCGCCCCCAGGGCCTGCACCAGGGCCTGCGCGCCGTCTGGGTTATGGGCGCCGTCCAGCATGACCCGTCCCCCCGCCCAGGGCAGCACCTCCATGCGCCCCGGCCAGCGGGTCTGGGCGGCGCCGCGCTGGATGGCCTCTGCCGGGAGCCCCAGCCTCTTCGCCGCCAGCGCGGCCAGGGCGGCGTTGCGCGCGCCGTGTTCCCCCAGCAGCGGCGTGTGCAGGGCGAGCGCGCCCGCTGGACTGTCCAGCTCAAGCGCCGCGCCGGCCCAGCCACGCAACTCGGTCTGAAGACGAGCCTCCTGGCCCAGCGCCCACAGGTCGGCTCCCTGGGCACGCAGCAGGGGCAAGAGGTCAGAGGCCACCCCCGTGACTGCGGGCTGCCCCGCCCGCAGAATGCCGGCCTTCTCGGTGGCGATGGCCGTCAGGGACCCGCCCAGCACAGCAGTATGGTCCAGCGCCACATTGGTAATCACACTCAGGACCGGCGAGAGGGCATTGGTGGCGTCCAGTCGCCCGCCCAGGCCCACTTCCATAACCGCCATCTCGACACCGGCCTCGGCAAACAGCAGAACGCCCAGGGCCGTGACGATCTCGAAAAACGAGGCCTCCTCGGTTTCCGCAGCGGGGCGCACGCGGGCCAGCGCCGCCGCAACCGTCGGCTCGCACAGCTCCTGACCGTCAACGACAAACCGTTCGGTGAAGCGCGTGAGGTGGGGGCTGGTGAACAGTCCTGTGCGCTGCCCGCCAGTATTCAGCATGGCGGCCAAAGTCGCGGCGGTCGAGCCTTTGCCGTTGGTTCCTCCCACCAGCACAGTCTGAAACTGCCTCTCCAGTGACCCCAGGCGTCCCAGGAGTGCTTGGACCCGGCCCAGACCCGGAGTCATGCCAAAGCGTTGTCGTGAAAACAGCCACTCCACGTCTGCCGGCCCACCGGCGCCCAATGTCATCTCCCCAGCATAGAAGAAGGGCCAGGCTGCTGTGCCCGGCCCTGCCCATCTTTCTTCAATTCTGAGGGGTGAAATACGTTTCGAGGGCCGGCACCAGCTGCTTTTTACGGCTGATCCGCGCCCCCAGGTCGGCCACCTGCCCAGACACGGCCGCCCCGAAGACCTCGCGCAGCACCTTGTCCTCAGTGGCACTCAGGACCAGCGTGCGGTTGGTCTCGTTCAGGATGTCCACAACGCTCAGCAACACGCCATTTAGGCGGTCCTCGGCCTTCACGGCGTCCATCGCTGCCAGCAGCTCGGCCTGCCGCCCAAACACGTATCCAGGATTGGTGGTTTCAATGACGCCCAGACCCCACTGCTGCGGCGCCGTGACCTCTCCGAAGGGAAAGACCTTGTAATCCATGCGCAGCAGGGTCTCGGCTGGGGTATCGCCCAAGTCGCTCTTGGCGGCGAACATGGCCAGGGCGTAGGCCGTCACGTCCTCAATGCCGGCCACAGGCGCCAGGAACGCCACCGCCTCCTGGTCATCAGCGGTCGTGGTTGGGCTGCGGAAGTGCAGGGTGTCACTCAAGATGGCGCTGAGCATCAGCCGGGCCTCCAGAGGCTCCACAGCCAGTCCGGCCTCCCGAAACAACTTCAGGAGGATGGTCCCAGTCGAGCCGACCGGCTCAAACCGCAAGTACGGCGGCTGTGCAGTGCTCAGGTCACCCAGCTTGTGGTGGTCCACCACGCGCGTCACGGTGAGCTCAGACAGATTGGGCAGTGACTGAGCACTCTCGTTGTGGTCCACCAGCGCCACCGCCGTGCCTGACGGCAGGGTCTCCAATAGAGGTGGCGCTTCCACGCCCGCTTCCCGCAGCACAAACGCCGTTTCAAAATTCAGATCACCCAGACGGTACGCCTGGGCTTCTATATCTTGACGTGTCAGCAGTCGCGCATACACCAGGGCGGCGGTAATGGCGTCGGTATCGGGGTTGAGATGACCAAAGACAGCAAGCATAGGGGAAGTGTAACGGGTTGACGCTCCAGCGCCGCGCCGACAGCACAACAGAAAAACCCCCGCACACGGCGGGGGTCTTTAGAAAAGGAAGTTTAGAAGTTGACCTTGTAGCTGATCTTGAAGACCTGGCCACGGCCGTCGGCGATAGCCGCGCCAGCGCCGGTGGGGGTCACGAGCTGGCCAGCGCTGTTGCGCAGACGCAGGTTGCCCACGCCGTAGCCGAAGGACAGGTCGTAGTAGTTGCCTTCGACGTACAGCAGGTCTTGGCTGACGGTCTCGTTGTTGTTGTACTGGTCGGTGAAGCGGCCCGCCACAGCGGTGCCAGCGTCAATTAGACCGGTAAAGGGGATGTACGCACGGTTCTTGGCCTGATAGCCAGCGTAGTACACAGCCAGCTTGGTGTTGGGCAGCAGGAAGTCATTGAACTTTACGCCAGCCAGGTAGCGTAGACCCGTAGCCTGGAAATCAGTGCCGTTCGCCGTAGGCGTAGTGGCGCCAGTCGCCAAGTATTCCCCGTAGTCGTAGCTGCGGCTGTAGTAGCCCACCTGACCTTCAAAGCTGGGGCGGAAAATAGTGTTCAGGGGGTCCGTAACCACTTTCACACCAGCAGCGACTGCCGTGCTGTTAGCCGCTGTGTTGCCCTGAGTGTTGCGCTCGGCATTGCTGTAAGTATCGTTGCTGAAACCAGCTTTCAGGTCCACCTGAGCAACGCCGAGCTTAGTGCTGTAAAGCGCGTCGCCGTAGAAGAAGCTGTTGCTGTAAGAAAGGGTAGTGTTGCGGTAACGCGAGGCGTAGCCCAGGCGTACGTCCAGGTTCTTGATCAAGGCTGCGGCGTCCTTACCACTGTGAGCCAGTTCTACACCGTACTCGCTGTAGCAAACAGGGTCAGTGAAGCTGTTCTGGGTAAAGGTCAGCGCGCGGCCCACACCGTCCACGTCGGTGCTGCGGATTCCGGGGTGCTGGTCGCCACAGCCATCCTGGTCCGTCAGCTCATTGCTGGTCAAAGTGTAGTAGCTGTTGTACAGGCTATTGCGGAACAGCCCGCTGTCGCTCTGGTTCTTGGAGTTACCCAGGCGCAGGTCACGGTAGTACGCGCCCAAGGTGATCCCCAGGCCGGGGGTTAGGTCAGCGCGGACGTTGTAGCGCACGCCGTTGCCATCAACACCGTTCACACGGTCATAGGCATTGGGTTGCTTGAGGTACTCGTAGTAACCGCCACGTACCGTCACCAGGTTCAGCAGATTGACCTTTGCAGTAACGCCGCGGTCAACGATAGCCGTTGGCTCTGTGGTCGTAGCGCCTAGGCTCTTGCCGTAACCCACCTGGCTGTCCCAGTACCCGCCTACAGCCACAGGACCAAGCGTCGTGCCAATCTTGACACCAAAGCCGGTCTGGTCCGCCGCGTAAGGCGCGGTGCTGTATGTTTCAGTTGGGTTGGCTTCCATGATGCCAGCCGTTGCGTTGTATCCCGCACTAATCGTACGGAAGTTCAGGTTGTACACCTTAGCAATAGTGCCAATGTTGCCCGAGGTCTTGACGTAGAAGGCGTTCTCGGTGGTGGTAGTGGCAGTCCGGGTGGGGGCTGCACCAGCCACGCGCGTGTAGGTTGCCGTCGTCACGCGGCTGGTGGCGTACTCGCTGTCCAGCTGCCAGCCACCAACAGTGCCATGCAGGTCAGCACCAAACGTGGTGACATCGGCAGTAATGGGGGTGTTGACACCCGTATAAGCAGGCGTCGTCGTACCGACAGCGGCCCTGTCCGTCGCCGCATATGCAGCGGCAGCCTCACCAAAGGCATCCGCACCTTCTTGCAGGTAGTGGATACCAGCTTTCAGCGTACCAACGGGGGTAATGGTCGCGCGCACGCCACGGTAGTACCTGTTATCACCATTAGCGCCGCCAACAGCAGTGTTCTGGCCACGGCTGCCGTACACCGTCTGGATGGTGGGCTTAAAGGCACCAATCACAGGCAGGGTGCTGCCGTCAACGTTCACGATAAAGCCGTCGCCGCGCCCAGCGTAGTCGTTGTCGCCAATGTAGTCAGCGAACTTGAACTTCAGGTTCTTACCGAAGGTCACAGTGATGGGCGCATTGCCTACAGTGAAGTTGGCAGTGGCGTTGCGGAAGTAGAAGAACAGGGGACGGTAAGTGATGCTGGTAGCCGTATCAGTGACATCAGGGTAGTTGGCGTACTCACCGGCCGTGATGCCAGTTGAGGAGGGCAGACCAGCGGTAATACCGAAGGTCACGTCCACTGAGTTCACGTTCAAGCTGCCAGGGCCGGGCACGAAGGCACCACGGATGTCGCTGCGGCTGGTATTGATGGCACCACCAGGTGTATTGAAAGTGATGCCAAAGGAAAGGGTCGTGCGACCTTCAACATTGACCGGAGGAGTGACGATAATCGGCCTACCAGCAGCATCAACCGAATCCACGGTCGTGCTGAAGCCGTAGAAACTAGCCGCCGCACGCTGGCGGTCCAGAGGAGTTGAGGTCGGCGTGATCTGACCACTGGTTACTAGAACGTCACCACCCGTCAGGTCGGCCCAGTCCACCGCTGTGTCGTTGGTGTTGGTGTTATCGTCGGTGCCCGTGCTAAAGACGGTACCGGGAATCAGACGATCAAAATCCATGTTGCGGCTGGCGCGGGCCACGTAGTAGGTGGCAGCCAGGCTGGGCTTGATGGTGAAGGCATAACGTTCCAGCTGAGCCACGCGGTTGTCCAGGTTCGTGACCTTGGTTTCCACGACGCCCACACGGCCAGCCAGGTTGTCGAAGTCGGCGCGGGCCACGAGGTCGGCTTGGGCGGCTTCCACAGCGCTGACGCGGTCTTGCAGGTTCAGGATGTCCTGGTTCAGCAACACGGTCAGGTCGTTCAGGGCGGCGATCGAGCTGGCGTTGTCGTCCACATCGGCGCGCAAGGTGTCGTACTCGTCGGCGCGGGCGGTCAGCTCTTCGATCTGGGCGGTGATACCGGCCAGGGCGTCGGCATCGCCGGTGGCCGCAGCCACCATTTCGACGCGCTCTTCGAGGCGGGCGAAGTCGTCACGGCTGACGGCGTTCTCTTCCAGGTCGCTGACGCGCACGCCAAGGGCAGCCAGGTCAGCGGCGAGTTCCTGAATCGCGTTCTGCAGCGCGGTCAGGGTCTCGGGGTCCAGGTCGCTAGGAGCAACGTCGCCAGTGCGGACCTGGTCCAGCAGGCGCGCGATGATGACGGCCGCTTCGTAGCGGGTCAGGTTCTGCGTGCCGCGGAAGGTGCCATCGGGGTAGCCCAGGATGATGCCGGTGCTAACCAGACGGTCAATGGCGTCCTTGGCCCAGTGACCGGCGGGAACGTCGGTCAGTGCGGGCACCTGGGGCGCGCTCGCAGGCGCAGTGGTCTGCGCAGCGGCAACGCCAAAGGACAGCGCAGCGGTGAGAACGAGCAGGCTTTTCTTCATATGAACCCCCAAAAGGTCGTCGCGCGTTGGCAGCACGTGGCTGACGGCTCTGAAGACGACGGTGGGGCGAGTTGCCGGGTTTCCTCTCCCAAGAAACAATCGCCGCGCTCCGCACTTCCTCCGCGCAACCTGACATTCTTCGCCTGTCGGTTCAGAAAAGTCAGATCAGGCGGATGATACAAGCATGAAAGAGAGGTGGTCAACCCTGAGAGAGACATAAAAGCGTCATTTTAGGCCATTTGGCCTTTTTCTGACGAAGTGATGAAGGGCAACTGACGCCTTCCTGGCTCTTGGAGCACTGAGGAACTTCAGGCTTCGTGAGCGTTGAGACTCAAAGTCTTCTGAAACCAGGCGGGAATTTGCCCTTTGAAGTAGCGTTCGGCCCAGCCCGTTGCCCAGCTGTGAAACTCTCCGGCTTCAATTGCGACTCGCGCTCGCTCGACCAGGCGGTGCAGGTAGCGCAGGTTATGCAGAGACAGCATTCTTGGCCCCAGCATCTCCTCGGCACGCACCAGATGGGCCAGATAGGCACGGGTGTACTGCCGGCACGCATAGCAGTCACACTCACTGTCAAGGGGCATCAGTTGCTGCCGGGGGGCGCTGGCGTTCAGATTCAGCCGCCCGTCGTCCGTCAGCGCGTAGCCAAAGCGGCCCGTCCGGGTGGGGTACACACAATCAAACATGTCCACACCAAGCGCAATGCCGGCCACCAGATCCTCAGGGTGGCCTACACCCATCAGGTAACGGGGCTTGTGGGCTGGCAGCCGGTCTGCTGTAAAAGCCACCGCTGGATACATCTCTTCTTTCGGCTCGCCCACGGCCAGACCACCCAGGGCGAACCCAGGCGTGTCGTAGGGTAGCGTCAGCTCTAAACTTTGCTCCCGTAGGTCCTGATGGACGCCCCCTTGAACGATGGCAAACAGGGCCTGCTCCGGCCTGGTCTTGGCCTTCAGGCAGCGTGCCAGCCAGCGCTCAGTGCGCTCTAAGCTGCGCTGAATGTAGTCGCGTTCCGCTGGATATGGTGGACACTCGTCAAAAGCCATGATGATATCGGCGCCCAGAGCCTCCTGAACGGCCACACTCCGCTCAGGAGTCAGCTGAACGGCACTGCCATCAATATGGCTTTTAAAGGTGACCCCTTCCTCAGTAATTTTGCGCATGTGGCCCAGGCTCATGACCTGAAAACCGCCAGAATCTGTGAGGAAGGGCCCAGGATAAGCCGTGAAGCCGGGCAGGCCCCCGTGTGCCTGGACCAGGGCCTCGCCGGGCCTGAGCATCAGGTGGTAGGTATTTCCCAGAATCATCTGCGACCCAATGTCGAGCAGTTCCTGCGGGCTGATGCCTTTCACCGTGCCCTGGGTTCCAACAGGCATGAACATCGGCGTGGTCACGGCGCCGCGCGGCGTATGGAACTGCGCTACCCGTGCCCGGCCGTCGCGCGCCTGAATCTGAAACTCAAACATGCCCGGCATTGTGCCCGATTTGCTCAAGACAGGCGCCCCGCTACCAGCTTGATCTCTCTTGATCTCTAAGATAGCCCAATGTCGTACTCTCGCATTGGTTGCAGGCCGGGTATACAGAGGCGTACGAGGCCGTGTTAACCACCAGCAC
>NZ_WQLB01000019.1 GCF_009755355.1 Deinococcus arboris
CAGAGAGGACCCGGCCCCACCCGCCTGATGAGGTCCGATACGGAAGCCGTCTGTTTGGTCTCCAAACCGGCAGAGCGCAGGGTTACATACGTCACGCCCGGAATCCGTTGTGCTCCCCGTCGTATTGCCGCGCCGCTTTTCAAGTCCGCCTGGAGTCAACTGGTGACAAAGACCATTGAAGCGGAATCCATATGATCTTTTGCGTCTAGCTCCACAAGAAGGCCCAGCCGCTCAGGGACAGGGTTGAAGGTCACCATACCCGCCGCATCAGCGCCACGCCGAAGCTCAGCTGCTGGCCCAGCAGGGCAGGTGGCCGGTCAGAGGTCAACCCTTCTGTGACCCTCTGTGCGCTGCAAACAGCACCCGCGTAAAGGCGTAATACAGGCTCTCGCCAGGAAATGCCGCCTTCAGCCGGGCGCGGTAAGCCGCCAGAAAACGCTCGCCTGCCGCCTCATCCAGCCGCGACAGATACGGCACCAGCGCCGTGCCGCGCGTCCAGTCAATCAGCCCTTCGGCGCCGTCCAGCACCACTGGATAGACCTTGCTCAGGGCCGTGATGTGCTGCCCTCCCAGGGCGTCCAGCATCTCGGCGTAAGCGGCAGGCGTCAGCACCGGCGAGGCGCCGTGGGCAGTGCCAAACCGGCTGTAGCCGCCCAGCCCAGCGGCAAACTCGTCGGCCGTCTCGCCCAGCAGGCGGTGACTGGGGTGGTCATGGTTGGCCGGCACCTGCACCGCCAGCACGCCGCCTGGTCTCAAGTGGCTCCACAGCCGCGCCAGCAGGGCCGGGTGGTCCGGCAGCCACTGCAACGAGGCGTTGGCGTGAATCAGGTCAAAGTGGCCCTGCAACCCAGCGATATCGCCCTGCACGAACGTCAGATTTGGGGCGGCGCCGTGCGGTGCGCGCGCCAGCATCTCGGGGCTGCTGTCCAGCCCGGTCACCTGCGCCCCCGGAAAGCGCCGCGCCAGGGTCAGGGTGTGGTCGCCCGCGCCGCAGCCCAGGTCAATGATCTGCTCGTACGGCTGGTCTGGAATCAGCGCGTGGAGGTCGGCCACAGGAGCGCTGCGGGCCACTTTGAACTGGTCATAGGTCGCTGGATTCCAGGTCATAATCTCAGCGTAGGCTCGTCCAGAGCCGGGGTGTCAGTACCCTGGTAGTTACAAGGGATAGGCCATAAAAAATCCCGCGCAGAGGCGGGATTCGCAGGCTTAGATTTACAGCAGCCGGGCCAGGGTGCCGCCCAGCAGCATGAGCAGCAGCAGGGACGCCGTGAAGGTCAGCAGTTGGCGCGACCCTGGGGGACTCCGCTCATCGCTGCGCCGAATCATGCCGCGCGCCCTGTCTGGGGAGCGCTGGGGTGCAGGCTGCCCAGGGCGGCCTTCAGGTGCTTGTACACCTCGCGCTGGAGGTCCAGGTCCTCGGGCAGTTCGTAGCGCAGCTGCTCCATAGCCTGCATCAGGTGGGCGCCGCCGGGGGTGCGCTCGTGGTCAGGGCGGGCCCAGTCGGGCAGTTCGGGGGAACTGACGGGCGCGCGCTTCGTGTCGTCCCAGTCGGCCCAGGTTTTGGGCAGGTCGTACAGGTAACGGCCGATGCCAAAATGCACGGCGCAGCGCTTCAGGGCGTCACTGGCGGCGGCCTTCAGGGTGCCCAGGTCGCCTTCGGGCGCCTCGCCAATGTCCTCACGGGTGACGCCCAGCACGGTCAGGCGGCCCTTGACAGTGGGCAGGCGGGTGCCGGCCACCACTTCGACCTCAAAGCTCCAGGCGTCGGGGCAGATGGCGTCCAGGCGGTCCTGCACTGCGCGGGCATCGATATGGGCCAGGAGCATCGCCCGCGTGCGGTCTTTGCTGATGGCGCCCGGCTTCCACCCCACCAGGTGAGCGGGAAACGGGGCCTGAAGTCGTTTCTGAACATCGCTCAGTTTCATATATTTAGTTTATAACAGAATGGGATTACGGTCAAGACAGAACGGGACTCTGCTTCTTCTGCCGTTTGCCCGTCTGGATGTTCGACAGGTCCGTGCCTCTGGCCTCTAGCGCCGCTAGCATAGGCGGCATGAGCCGTGCGGCCACCGTGACCCGAACCACCAGTGAGACGGACATCAGCGTTCGTCTGGACCTTGACAGCGCCGCCTACAGCCACCCCGAGACGGGCCACGGCTTCTTTGACCATATGCTGGACGCCCTGGCCCGCCACGCCCGCCTGGGCCTTACAGTCAAGGCGACTGGGGACCTGCACATCGAGCCGCATCACCTGATCGAAGACACCGGCATCACGCTGGGGCAGGCGCTTACGCAGGCGCTGGGGGACCGCAGGGGTATAGAGCGTTACGGCAGCGCCTTTGTGCCCATGGACGAGACGCTGGCGCACGTGGTTGTGGACCTCTCGGGCCGGGCCCACCTGGCTTTTGAGCCGGAGACGCTGGACGTGTGGGGCACGGCGGGCGGCATGACCCACTACCACCTGCGCGAGTTTCTGCGGGGGCTGTGCAACCACGGCGGCGTGACGCTGCATGTGCGGTTGCTGGCTGGGCGCGAGGCCCACCACGTCATTGAGGCCGTCGTGAAAGCCTTGGCCCGCGCCCTGCGTGACGCGGTGGCGCTGACCTCAGATGCCCTGCCCAGCACCAAGGGCCGCCTGTGAGCGCGCCTGAAGTCCTGCTGCTGGATTACGGTGCAGGGAACGTGCGCAGTGCCGCCAAAGCCCTGGAGCGCGCGGGCATGGCCGTCAAGGTCAGTGCTGATCCGGCGGACGTGGCGGGGGCGCGCGCCGTGGTGGTGCCTGGTCAGGGCCATTTCCGGCAGGTGATGGAGGCGTTTGACGAAAGTGGCTTCCGCGCGCCGGTGCTGGCCGCCGCGCAGGCGGGTACGCCCCTGCTGGGCATCTGTGTGGGCATGCAGATGCTGCTCGAAGGTTCCGAGGAGGCTCCCGGCGTGGCGGGCCTGGGCCTGATTGGCGGCACGGTGCGCCGCTTTGAGCATGTGCCGGGGAAGGTGCCCCAGATGGGCTGGAACAGTCTGGACAAGGTGGGGGACAGCCCCCTGCTGCGCGACCTGGCCTGCCCGGCCTATGCCTACTTCGTTCACAGTTTTTACGTCCCCATCGAGACAGAGGTGGACGCTGGGGCCATCACAGAGTACGGCGTGCCCTTCTGGGCGGCGCTGAGCCAGGGCAACCTCCACGCCACGCAGTTTCACCCCGAGAAAAGCGGCGCGGTGGGGCTGGCGATTCTGGACCGGTTCCGGCGGTATGTGCTGGAGGAAAGAGAAGAAAGGGGGCGCGGCACCGTCGCGTTTTAACGGGTGCCTTAGCCCAGCCGCTGAGCCTGGGCTGAGGCAGTGTTCTCTTGCAGTTCCTCCTGCGGTGCTGCCGAGAAGACGCTGGGTGGTGCTCTGAGAGGGTGGGGAGTCCAGTAACAAAAGGGCTCGGCCTTGCCAGCTATGGCGATCTTCCACCACTGTCCGGCCTTCTCGCCTGCCCCCATTGGCCTGGCCCCCCACTCTGCGGGACAATGGCGCCATGACGAGCCAGACCCCCGCCGCCCGCCCGCCTGTGAATCTCGACTGGTCCACGCTGGGTTTCAGCTATATCCGCACCGATGAGCGGTATCTGTCACACTGGCGCGGCGGCGCCTGGGACAGTGGCACGCTCACCCTGGACAACGTGCTGCACATCAGCGAGGGGTCCACGGCGCTGCACTACGGCCAGCAGTGCTTCGAGGGCCTCAAGGCCTACCGCGCCGCCGACGGCAGCGTGAATCTGTTTCGGCCCGACCGCAACGCCGCGCGCATGCAGGAAAGCTGCCGCCGCGTCCTGATGCCCGAAGTCAGCACCGAGCAGTTTATTGAGGCCTGCCGCCAGGTGGTCAGGGCCAACGACCACTGGATTCCCCCCCACGGCACCGGCGGCGCGCTGTATCTGCGGCCCTACGTGATTGGCGTGGGTGACAACATCGGCGTGCGCTCGGCGCCCGAGTTCCTGTTCGGCGTGTTTGCTATTCCTGTCGGGGCCTACTTCAAGGGTGGGCTGACGCCCCACAACTTCATCACGTCCGGGTATGACCGCGCCGCGCCGCAGGGGACCGGCGCCGCCAAGGTGGGCGGCAACTACGCTGCCAGCCTGCTGCCGGGCCTGGAAGCCAAGCAGCGCCAGTTCGCCGACGCCATCTACCTGGACCCCGCCACCCACACCAAGATTGAAGAGGTGGGGGCGGCCAACTTCTTTGCCATTACCAGGGACGGGCAGAGCTTCGT
Source organism: Deinococcus arboris (assembly GCF_009755355.1). Lineage (GTDB taxonomy): Bacteria > Deinococcota > Deinococci > Deinococcales > Deinococcaceae > Deinococcus > Deinococcus betulae. The sequence goes on from NZ_WQLB01000019.1 coordinate 4,252, forward strand.
GACCCCCCAGTCGCCCAGCATCCTGCCCAGCATCACCAAGTACAGCCTGCTGCACCTGGCGGAGCACCGCCTGGGCCTGAAGGTGGTTGAAGGCGACGTGCTCATTGACGACCTCGACCGGTACAGCGAGGCGGGGGCGTGTGGCACGGCCGCTGTCATCACGCCCATCGGCGGCATTCAGCACGGCGACGACTTTCACGTTTTCTACAGCGAAACCGAGGTTGGCCCGGTCACCCGCCGCCTGTACGACGAACTGACCGGCATCCAGTTTGGCGACCGCCCCGCGCCCGAAGGCTGGCTCGTCCAGGTGTAAAGCAGAGTGGGGGAGGTCGGGCGTGGGAGGGGAGACCTAACCGAGCCCTGTCTCTGGAAGAACGAGAGACCTGCCGTTCATGTCTGGCAGGTCTCTCGCGTCCTCTCTCCTGGCTTTTTACCTCACCTGCTCACGCGCCGTCGCCTCCGGGGCCAGGGCGCCGTGCATCAGGAGGCTAAAGCGCTCCTGCCAGTCACGCAGCACATCACGCTGATCGCGGTGGCCACCGTGTAACAGGGCCAGAATAAAGGCGTCCACCAGCAGGGCGCTCAGCATCTGCACGTTGGCTTCGGGGCGCAGGCGACCCTGGGCCTGCATGGCCAGCAGGACCGGTTGCACCAGCGCCGCTAGGGTGATGGCGGTGCGCAGGCCGTCGCCGGGGCGGGTGGTGGGGACGGTAGGGCCTTCGGGCGGGGCGCCCAGCACCGCCTGGCCCACCGCGCCCACCAGATGCCGGTAGCGCACCCCCAGGTCCGCCATGCGGGCGGTGACCTTGTCCCAGACGAGCTGGGGGTTGGCCCCGGCGGTGAGGCGCTCCAGGGCGTCGTCGCGGCTGGCCTGCACCGCCTTTTCAAAGTGGGCCAGGAGCATATGCACCTTGCTGGGAAAATAGCGGTAGAGGTTGGTGCGGCTGACATACGCCGCCTGCGCGATGTCCTGCGCGCTAATAGCGTCCAGGCCGCTGCGCGCAAACAGTTCAAAGGCCGCCCGCGCGATGCGCTCGCGCCGGGCCTCGTCCTGTTCCTGCCGGTCCACCTTCACAGGCCCAGTGTAGCGCTGCCCCCGGTCCTTGCCAGTGAGCAGGCCTTCACGCAGCCGGGGTACCGCCGGGGGAGGCGCACTCCACTCCGGAGCATACCCCGTCACCTGTGGCCAGCGCTGTAAGAGAACCGCATGACAGTCTCATGACCTTGGGCCTAGAGTGGGTCACCGGAGCCTACCCTTCCCTCCGGCAAAAGGACGAGGTGAAAGCCGTGCATATCTATAAGCTGTCGGGCCGGAACGTTGATGTCACTGACGCCATGCGGGACTACGTCGAGGAGAAGCTCTCTCGCCTAGACCGTTTCAATGACCAGATTACCGACGCCAGGGTCACCCTCACGGTGCGGGACGTGCGCGACGCCGCGCGGCGCAACCGGGTTGAGGTACAGCTGAACGTTCCACACGGCATTATCCGCGCCGAAGAACACCACGCCGACATGTACGCAGCCATTGACCGCGCCGGCGACGTGCTGGAGCGGCAACTGCGCAAGTTCAAGACCCGGTATCTCAAGCACCGCCACGACGCCGCGCCCCAGCCCGAGCCGGGCCCTGCCGAGGCCGATGTGGACGCGGGCCTGGACGACGTGACCGAGTTCGTGCCCGAAATTGTGCGCCAGAAGCGCTTTGACCTGCGCCCCATGAGCCCAGAGGACGCCGTGGCCCAGATGGAAGCCCTGGGCCACGACTTTTACGTGTTCATGCATATGGACACCGGCAGCTGCGGCGTGGTGTACCGCCGCAAAGACGGCCACTACGGCCTGATTGAACCCAATGCCTGATTGAACCGAGCGCCTGATTGAAAAGTGTCTGAGCGCGCCGGGCTGAGTGGGGGCACCTTTCGGGGGTGTCCCCGCCGCCCTGTGGCGAGTGCCTATCTGCTACGCTGCGGCGTTGTGATCGCCCACGTGATCAATCCCGGAACCAGCGGCGTGAAACTCGCGTGCGCAACCCTTAGGCCCAGTGTCAACCCAGCGCTGCCCGGCCAGCTGCACCTGGAGTTGACCCGCGCCGAGCTGCCGCTGGCCGCGCCCCCCAGCGCCGCCCAGGTGCCCGAACTGGCCCAGGCCATCCTGGCCCTGACGGCGGCCTGGCCGGCCCCGGACGCGGTGGTGGGCCGGGGCGGGTTTATTGGCCGGGTGCCCACCGGCACCTACCGCGTGACCGACGAACTGGCCGCCTACGCGGTGCGCGGTGAGGGCGCCTTTGATCCGCCCAACCTGGGCGGGCCGCTGGCGCTGGCGCTGGCGGGCCACTGGGGCGTGCCAGCATTTATCGTGGACCCGCAAAGCGCCGACGAACTGCTGCCCGAGGCCCGCGCCACCGGCCTGCGCGGCGTGACGCGGCGCGGTGAGTTTCACGCCCTGAACGCCCGCGCGGTGGCCCGGCGCGCGGCGCACGAGGTCGGGAAACGCTTTCACGAGGCCCGCGTGGTCGTGGCGCACCTGGGGGCCACGACCAGCGTGACCGCCTTTGACCAGGGCCGGGCGGTGGACACCACCGGCTCGGGGTCGGACGGCGGGCCGCTGGGCGCCATGCAAAGTGGCCCTGTGCCGCCACGCGCCCTGGTGCGCCTGGCCCAGACCCACGGCGACCGCACCCTGACCCACCTGGCCTGTGAGGGCGGCTTTCTGGCTCTGACTGGCAGCGCCAACCTGCGTGACCTGGAAGCCCGCGCCCCCGGCGACCCTGAAGTGCAGGCGGCGGCCGCCACCTTCGTGCATCAGGTGGCCAAGGCCATCGGCGAGCAGACCGGCGCCCTCAGTGGCCGCCCCGACGCCCTGGTGCTGACGGGCGGCATTGCCCGTTGGGACGACCTGGCTGACCGCATCGAGCGCCGGGTGGCCTGGATGGCCCCGGTGTTCATCATTCCCGGCGAACTGGAACTGGAAGCGCTGGCCGAGGGTGCCGGGCGCGTGTTGCTGGGGCTGGAAGCGGCGCGGGACTGGACGCCGCCTGCTGGGCCTGGGGAAAAGCCTGTGGTCGCTGGAGACAGCCGTGGCCCGGCGTAGACCCTCGCGCGCGCCAGACCCCATTCGGGCGACCAGCATGTGGCGCGTGGACCAGGTGTTTTTGACGCGGCGCGGTGTGCGCGTGGAGGTCATCTGTTCGCTGGTCAATGACCAGGGGGGGCTGCGCAACCTGTCGGTGACGGCGCCCACCGATGACCCGGTGACAGCCGTGCGCCACGCTGCGCGCTTTATCGCGGGCAAGGGCAACGTCAGCGGCGCGCGGCAAGCCCGCGTGCGCTGGGCGCGCGAGCAGGCCACCACCGAGCAGGACGCCCTGATCCGGGACCGGCTGCTGGAAGATGAATTTCTAGACGAGTTTGAAGAGACCCTGTCGGCAGTCCGCGACCAGCAGCGCTAACAACTGACAGCGAAACCTGCTTATGGTCTTGTTTCGATAAACGCTCATGGTGAGCGGGGGTCGTATGGATGCCGTCTGTTTCGTTGACAAACCAAGAGAGCGCTGGTCTGCTCGCTCCACGCCCGTCAGCCCGCCTTTGCTCCCACTCGCTCGCAAGTCCGCTCGGATTCAAGCGTTTCTGGCCTGGCTCTGGAACGTTGGTCATGCCGTTCATTGGACGAAGCGAGCAGAGTGGTTTTGCGGAGAAGCTGGAGTAATCGGCTGCTGTTTCAGGCCTGTTATGCAGAGAACTCCTTGGGTCCGTGGGGTGCCAGATCAGGAAAGGACGGCCGCTAGCCGCCTTGCTGATAAGGCTTTCGACCCCGGAGTTTGCAACATTGGTTCAATTCGAGTGATCCTAAAAAGCTAAGCAGCAGCTAGAGGTGAAGAAATCAAATCAACGGACGTGACGTTGGCAACCCCATTCCATTTCAAGGTCTGAACAGAACAGATGGAATCCGTCTAACGGCGCGGCCACACGCCTTACCATGCGCCTTGGCTTTCCCCTGCTACACTCCGCCGGTGACTGAGTTGTCCCTCGCCTCTGGCTCCCGGCTGATTCTGGGCATTGATACCTCCTGCGATGATACCGGCGTGGGAATAGTTGAACTGAAGCCAGGCGGCGGCGTGCAGGTACGGGCCAACCGCGTGTGGTCACAAACCGTTCACGCGCAGTACGGCGGCGTCATGCCCGAACTGGCCAGCCGCGAGCATGTCGAGCGCATTGACGGCATTCTGGGTGAGGCGCTGGGCGAGGCCGGCGTGACCCTGCGCGATCTGGACGCGGTGGCTGCCACCTCTGGCCCCGGCCTGGTGGGCGCGTTGCTGGTGGGGCTGATGTACGGCAAGGGGCTGGCGCAGGCGCTGGACGTGCCCTTTTTTGCCTCGCATCACCTGGAAGGCCACATCTATGCCGCCGCCAGCGAGGCCGAGCTGAGCGCGCCGTATCTGGCGCTGGTGGTGAGTGGAGGCCACACGCATCTGTTTGACGTACCGCAGGCCGGGCACTATGTCCTGATGGGCGCTACCCGAGATGACGCGGCGGGCGAGGCGTTTGACAAGGTGGCCCGCCTGGCCGGGCTGGGCTATCCCGGTGGCCCCGCCATCAGCGAGGCGGCCACGCGCGGCGACCCCGGCGCGGTGCCCTTCAAAGAGCCGCTCAAGGGCCAGACGGGCTTTGACTTCAGCTTTAGTGGCCTCAAGACCGCCGCCCTGCTGGCCCACCGTGCCGGGGCAGCGCCAGACGACCTGGCCGCCAGTTTTCAGCGGGCGGCGGTGCAGACCCTGGTGAAGACCACTGTGCGCGCCGCCCAGGCAGCGGGGCGTCAGACGGTCGTGGTGTCGGGCGGGGTAGCCGCCAACCGCGCCCTGCGCGAAGCTTTTGGCGCTACCAGCCTGCGCGTCGTCTTTCCCGGCCAGGGCCTGAACACCGACAACGGCGCCATGATCGCCCTGGCCGCCGCCGCCGCCATCGAAGCGGGCCGCGCGCCCAGCCCGCTGGGGGAAGGGGCGGTGGCCTACGCGCCGCTGGCACATGGGCAGTGGCCTGCGGCAAGTCCGAAGTAGAACAATCAGAGAGGTGGGGCGCGGCACTCAAGTTGCCGCGCCCCACCTTCAGCTGATCCCACTCACCACTGCCTACGCTCCACTTCCCGTTTACGCGCTCTTTGCCCCACTCTGCGCGTCCCGGGCTTCCTGGGCCAGCTGGCGGCGCAGAATCTTCATGGCGGCGGTTTTGGGCAGTTCACTGCGGAATTCCACGCTGCGGGGCACCTTGTAGGGGCTCAGCACCGCCTTGCAGTGGGCGATAATCTCGGCTTCGGTGGCGTTCTGGCCAGGCTTCAGGGCCACCACGGCGTGGACACTCTCGCCCCGGTAGGCGTCGGGCAGGCCCACGGCGGCCGCTTCTAGCACCGCCGGATGGCTCATCAGGACCTCTTCGACCTCGCGGGGGTAGATGTTGAAGCCGCCCGCGATAATCAGGTCCTTCTTGCGGTCCACAATCCGGAAATAGCCCTGGTCGTCGGCCGTGGCCATGTCGCCGGTCATCAGCCAGGTCTGCCCGAACGCCTCGCGCAGGGTCTTGGCGGTTTCGTCGGGGCGCTGCCAGTAGCCCTTCATCACCATCGGGCCGGCCACCCACAGCTCGCCCACCTCGCCCGCCGGGACCGGCTGGCCGTCGTCGCCCACCACCACCGCGTCCACACCGGGCATGGGCAGGCCGATGCTGCCTTCTTTCTGGTTGCCGAAAATGGGGTTGGTGTGGGTAATCGGGCTGGCCTCGGTCAGGCCGTAGCCTTCGACCAGATTGGCGCCGCCCGTGATTTCTTTGAACTTGCGCGCCGTTTCCAGCAGCAGCGGCGCCGATCCGCTGATACAGGCGCGGATAGAGGTCAGGTCATGCTTGGGGGTATCGGGGTGATTGTTGATGGCGTTGTACAGGGTGGGCACGCCGGGAAACAGGGTCGCCCCCGAGGCCGAGATCTGCGACAGCACCATCTTGATGTCGCGCGCATTGGGCACCAGGGCAATGGTCGCGCCAATCAGGATGCTCAGGTTCATGGCGACCGTCATGCCGTATACATGGAAAAACGGAATGGCCGCCAGCGTGATTTCGTGGCCCTCGCGCAGGTCGGTCATCCAGCCCCGGGCCTGCTCACAGTTGGCGACCAGATTGGCGTGGGTCAGCATGGCGCCCTTGGGCACGCCCGTCGTGCCGCCCGTGTACTGCAGCAGCGCCACGTCCTGCGCGCTGACGCTCACCGGCTGCGGGGTGGGCGCCTGCGAGGCCACCACCTTTTTCATGGACAGCACGCGCTCGCCGTAGGGAACAGCCACCCAGGTGCCCTCTTTGCGGGCCTTGACGGGATACAGCAGGTTTTTCGGGAAAGGCAGGGCGTCCTGAATACCGGCCACCAGCACGCGCTTGACCGGCACACGGCCCTGAATCTCGGCGTAACGCGGGTAAAAAGCGTCCATGATCACCAGCGTTTCGCTGCCGCTGTCCTTGAGCTGGTGTTCCAGTTCGGTTGCGGTGTACATGGGGCTGGTGTTGACGGCCACCGCGCCGGCCAGCAGGGCGCCGTAAAACGCCACCACAAACTGCGGCATGTTGGGCAGCATGATAGACACGCGGTCGCCCGGCTGCACGCCCATCTTTTGCAGCGCGCTGGCAAAGCGCCCGGCGTCCTGCCACAGCTGGCGGTAGGTGGTGTTGGCCCCCAGAAAGGTCAGGGCCACGCGGTCAGGGTATTTGCTGGCGGTGCGTTCCAGCAGGGCCGGCAAGGTCAGGCCGCTGGGGGTAAAGCTGCGGGGCACGCCGGCTTCGTAGCGGCCAAGCCAGGGACGGGACAGGGTGGGTTGGGTCATGAAGCGCTCCTTTGTGGGGGGACACACGGCCCCACGGGGGGTGCGTGCCGGGGGCACCGGGCGGGTGATTGCGGCCAATCAGGGCAGGTGAACCAGGAATGAAATTAGACTCAGTATAAGGTAAACTTATGCGGCCGCAAGGGTTTCCCCCGCCAGGGGAGGGGCGGCGGCCCTGGGCACCGCCGTCCCAGAAGGCGCGTCCACGTGGGGTAGAAGGGACAGCGGCGCCTCTGGGTTCGCAGCGGCAGATGAACAGATGCTCAGGCCATAGGCGGCGGCCGGCTGGCACACTTGGCCCATGGCTGTCTCCCTTCCCGACCTTGACCACGTCCGTTATCTGCGCGCTGCTCTGGCCCTGGCCCGCGAAGCCCAGGCGGCGGGCAGCGCCCCCGTGGGTGCCGTGCTGGTGGACGCCCAGGGGCAGGTCGTGGCCCGTGGGCGCAACCGCGTGGGCGAACCCCAGAGCGCCGACCATGTAGGCCAGGCCAGTGTGGCGCACGCCGAAATGGACCTATTTTTTCAGGTGGGCGAGGTGCAGAACCCTGAGACCCTGACCCTCTACACCAGCTTGGAACCGTGCCTGATGTGTGGCGGAGCCAGCGCGCTGCTGGGGGTCGGCCGCCTGGTCTGGGCGACGGCCGACCCCTGGGGTGGGTCCGGACGGCTGCTGCGCTGGGCCGATCACCCCGCCATGCAGCATACCGAGGTGGTGCCCACCCCCGACCCGGCGCTGGAACATGAGGGTGCCCTGCTGTTCGCCCCGGAAGCCCGGCGCGCCTTTCCAGACGAAGGCTGGGCCCTGTGGCGCCAGCATTACCCCGAAGAAACGGCAGGAGTCTGAGACGCGTGGGCGTGCTCGTGGTGGGCAGTATCAATGCAGACCTGACGGTGACCGCTCCTCATATTCCGGCCCCCGGAGAGACCGTGCTGGGCCGGGAACTGCGGGTCGGTCCTGGCGGCAAGGGGGCCAATCAGGCGGTGGCGGCGGCGCGGGCGGGTGCCAGGGTGAGCCTCGTGGGGGCTGTGGGCCAGGACAGCTTTCAGGCCAATGCACTGCGGCTCCTGCAAGCCGCTGGGGTCAACCTGAGCGGCGTGCAGGTGCGCCCAGAGGCGACGGGCGTGGCTCTGATTACCGTTTCGGCCGGCGGAGAAAACGCCATCACGGTGGCCAGCGGGGCCAATGCGGCCCTCACACCAGACGATCTGCCCGCCGACCTCAGCCTGTGGACCCACCTGCTGCTGCAACAGGAGCTGCCGCCGGACATCACTCTGGCGGCGGCGCAGCGGGCCCACGCGGCCGGCCTGCACGTTACCCTGAACGCCGCGCCCAGCCGGGAAAGGACCCCGGCGCTGCTGGCCTGCACCACCCATCTGATTGTCAATGAGCACGAACTGGCGGCACTGGCTGGAGAAGACAAAGACGTGGCCGAAGTGGCGCGCGCGCTGCTGACCGCAGGCCCCCACGCCGTGACCGTCACTCTGGGCGCGCAGGGCAGCCTGACGGTCACCGCCGACGGCGAAACGCACCGCCTGGCGGCGTTTCCCGTGACGGCTCTGGACACGACGGGCGCGGGCGATACCTTCTGCGGCGTCCTGGTCGCGCGGCTGGCCCAGGGCGAGGCGCTGCGCTCGGCGCTGCACTGGGCCGGGGTGGCCGCCGCCCTGACCTGCACCCGCCCCGGCGCGCAGGCGGCCATGCCGGATTGGGCCGAAGTTCAGCAGGCGGGCGCGAGCGACTAGCAGGGCCGTCTTGCTTGGTGCCACTGCCTTCTTCCACGCAGGCATCTGGAGGGCAAATGCTCTAGCCTGCCGCCATGCGGTACCGCACCTTTGGTGAACAGGATTACGTCTCCTTGCAAGCACTGGATTTGCTCGCCCAGCGGACTGCTGATCCAGCCTTTGACACCCTGCCTGCGCGTGAGCAGGAGGGCCGCCTGCACACCAGCCTGCCGGCCCTGAAGTTCTATGAGCGCAGCGAGCATTCTTTTGTGGCCGAGGAAGACGGTCAGCTGCACGGCGTCGTGCTGGCGCAGTCAGTTTGGCAGGGTGACCGGCCCACCGTGCTGGTCCGCACCCTGACCACCCGCCCCGGCGCGGCGCCCGAAGTGGCGGCCAGTCTGCTGCACGCCACCGTGAAAAGCGCCTATGACGCGGCTGTCTACGAGGTGCATTTTGCCCTGACCCCTGACCTGGCTGGGGCCGCCCTTCAAGAAGAGGCGGTGGTCACGGGCTGTTACGCGGTCTGCCATCTGGGCACCCGCGCGCAGACCGCGCCTGGCGTGCGGCTGGGCACGCCGGGGGTAGGTGACGCATAATGACGGGCATGACCCCGAAAGCCACCCGCGTGCTGCTGGGCGTGCGCGGCATGAGTCGCGACGCTGGAACCACTGTTTCTCAGGCGCTGGCCGCCCTCCCCGGCGTGGTGAAAGCCACCCCCGACGAAGGCCAGATTGAAGTGCATTACGACCCCTCGCAGCTGACCGTCATGGACCTCGTGCGCGCCGTGCGCCGTCAGGGTTTCCTGGCCGGGATGCTCTAGGCGCGGCCGTGGCCCTGGGCTACGTGGGCGTCCTGACCATCCGGGTCGAGATGCCCTGGGTTGGCAACCTGAAAGAAAAGCGGGCCCTGGTAAGGCCGGTCGTCGAGCGCCTGAAAAGCCGCTTTCCCCTGACGGTGGCCCGCCTGGACGGTCTGGATGCCCACGACTGGGAAGTGCTGGGGGTGGCGACCATCAGCAACGATTACGGCTGGGTCGAGGAAACCCTGAAAATGGCCGCCGACTACATCGCCAAGGAAGGGCCGTACCGCGTGACCAGCGAGCAGGTCGAGATCACGGTGCTGGGCGAAGCCGAAGACGCGGAAGACGAGGAGTAGTTAAGAGCCAGCAGCGGGCCGCAGAGGAACTGTCTCTGCGGCCCGCGCTGCGTCTGGGTTATTTGTTCAGGGCGTTTTGCAAGTCGGTGAAGGCGGCGGGGCGATTGAGTGCGCGCCAGTTCAGCTCGTCTTTGCCGCTCAGCTCCTTGACCGATTCCGAGGAGCAGTCATAGGTGGCAGTGGCCTTGCGCATAATCGGCCAGATCACGGCGGCGGCGCGGCCGGCGATGTCTCTTCGTGGCACCGGCCCAAACAGGCGAGAATCCTCGCTGCCCCGCTCTGTGCGGTTGTCACCCATCACAAAGTAGGTGCCAGCGGGCACCGTGATTTCCGGCTGGTCAGGCATCACGCCATTGGCGCTGCTGGTGGCCTGGGTGGCCAGGGAGCTTTCAGTGTCCCAGCAGCCCTGCTGCTGCCAGTAGGCGGTGGTCCAGCTGGAGTCCAGCTTCACCCCGTTGACTGTCACCTCGCCGGCCTCTACCCGAATGGTATCGCCGGGCAGACCGATCAGGCGCTTGATCAAGAAGGGCCGGTACGTCCACAGATTCAGAGGCGCCGACTTGGTGAGGTTGGGAATCTTGGCGCTCGCCTCGCGGGGGGGTTTGAAAATCAGGATGTCGCCGCGTTTAAACTCGCCCACGCCCGCCTTGTGCAGCCAGGTTTCGTACTTGGGCACAAAGACGCGCTCACGGTCACGCAGGTTGGGCATCATGCTCACGCCATCCACGCCCACCAGGGTGGCCACGAACTGCGTAATCACCACCGCGAACACGATGGGTTCCAGCAGTTCCTTCCACAGTTTCTGGAGAGGGGTTTGGGCGGGCTTCACAGGTTGGGTCATGCACCGCGCAGAATACCGGATGCCAGCGGCCAGCTTCTCTCATCTGCTGCGTGGGGGTGAGGTGCCCAGCGCCGCCGGGGCTCACCGTGGAGTTTGTGCGGGCGTTCCGCCGACGTCAGCATCAGCGTCTGGGGCTGGGGTCAGGGTCAGCAGACGCGGCAGCTGGGTCAGGGCGGCCTCACGTCCGGCGGCAATGGCCTGCTCGGTGCGGCCAAAGGTAATGAGGTCAATGTCCCCCAGCTGGGGACGCAGCTGCACGTCCGGACGGTAGAGGTTCACGCGGGCGTCGGTCAGCTGCGCCTGCATGATTTCCACAGCCCGGCGCAGGGCGCGCACCGGTCCCAGACTGGCCTCGCGCCGCCACAGCAGCACCCGCCGCTCCTGAAGTTCCAGGGGGTCGGGGGCCGTGACATTCACTGCCAGCACCTGCCGCGCGCCCAGAAACAGGGCGGCGTCCACTGGCAGCTGGTTCAGAATGCCGCCGTCCGACAGCAGCATGTCCTCGTAAGGCACCGGTTCCAGGGCGCCGGGATAGGCGGTGGTGGCCCGCAGCGCGTCGTGAAGGTTGCCGCGCGTGAGGTACACCGCGCGCCCGGACAGCAGGTCGGTGGCGGTGATGGCCAGCGGGGTGGACAGCTCTTCAAAGGTCTCGGGCAGATGATGGCTCAGCCAGGCCCTCAGCGCCGACTGCCGGAGCAATCCGGGGCTGGGCCGGAAATCCAGCAGGCGCCGCCAGGACACGCCGCGGGCGAGGCGTTCCAGGTCGGCGGCGCTGTACCCAGCGGCGATAAAGGCGCCGACCAGGCCGCCCATACTGGTGCCTGCCACCACGCCGGGGCGCAGCCCGTGAGCCTGCAGCACCTCCCACACCCCCACATGCGCCAGGCCCCGCGCGCCGCCGCCGCCCAGCACCAGGCCGTAGCCTTTCACGGGGCCCTCCGGGGAACGGGCGGCCAGCTGGGGGCCGGAAAGACGGCTGTCGTGGGCTGCGAGCAGGAGGGCATATTCGGATTGTAGGCACTTCTTGAACTGAGTTCAGGAGGCGTGCTCCCCCGCCGCAGGGGGCGGGGCCTCCCCCCAGGGGCTAGGCGCCGCCCCCCCTGCGTGGTGTAGTTTGAACAGGATGCCTCTGGCGGGACAGGTGGTGGGAAACGGCGTGCGGCTGGTCAGGCCGGTGGGCCGTGGCTCGCACAGCCTGGTGTATTTCGCCGTGGACAGGGGCGGGCAGCCGTGTGCGGTCAAGATTTTTCCGGCGCATCTGGAAGGCTACGCCGACCGCGAGTATCAGCATGGGCACGCCCTGGAGCACCCCCGGCTGGTGCGTGTGATGGCGCGCGCAACCGTTGACGAGCAGCCCGCGCTCATCAGTACCCTGGCCCGCGGCGAGGTGTTGTTTCAGCGGTATGCCCAGCGCCCGGCCGTCTCGACAGAGCGTCGCCCCTTCCTGCTGACGATGGTGCATTTGCTGGACGCCCTGGGGTATCTGCACGCCCTGGGTCTGGTTCACCGCGACATCAAGCCGGAAAACGTGATGGTCGAGGACGACGGCAGCGCCAAACTGGTGGATTACGACCTGTCTGGTCCCGCTTTCGAGACCTTCAGCACGCCCCTGCGCATGGGGACGGCCGCTTTTCAGAGCCCAGAGGCAGCGCGCGGTGAGGCCCTGGGGCCAGAAAGCGACCTGTATGGCGTGGGCATCCTGCTGGGCTGGGGGATTCACGGCGCCCTGCCCGACCCGGAAGAACCTTACCCGCTCAGCGCCGACCCGCTGGGCGCGCTGCATCTGGCCCTGACGAGTGCTGACCGGCACGCGCGCCCCAACGATGCCGCCCGCGTACGCCAGGAACTTCTCAGACTGGCAAGCCTGCCGTATTGAAGAAAGACCCAGCGTCAATCTCAAGCGAGCACGGCTTGTAGGAGGGCGGAGGACGACTGCTGAGCATGGTCTTCGGCGTCATGGCTCTCCATCAAGCGGGCAGAAGGCAGCTGTTCGCCTGTGACTATTCCAGTCTGATACGGAGGCCGTCTTTCTCTCCACACACAGGAGCAGAAACGCTGCGCTCCTGTGTGCTGCGTGCGCATCTACTCGGGCTGAACCTAAGTTTGCTTCTGCTGTAGCCGGAATCTGTCTAAGCCGGATTCAGATTCATGACGGCATAGCAGAGAAAGGTACCGTCTGCGTCTCTATAACAGCAGCATCCGGCTGTTCTCCTTCTCTCTCTGTTCGGCGTGAATCCAGCAGTCTACCTGGTTCAATCAGGACCTCTCTGAGGTGTGCGGCCCGGCCACCACGGCAAAAACCGTTCGGAGCCGAGGCGATGTTCTGCCCCGGCTCCAGCTGCTCCTTTCAGGTTTCAGCGCAGAATCCGGGCCTCGTGGGGGCGCAGGGGCGCGCCGCTTCCCGGCTGGTCGCCGTGACTGCTCAGGAGGGTCTGGCCTATGGTCAGTTCGGGCAGGTCGGCGCTGTCGCCCGTGAAGTTCAGCAGCACCGTCAGGCGCTCGCCGTCGCCCTCGCGGTAAAAGGCAAAGACACCAGGGGCCGCGTCCACGCTGCGGTAGGTGCCGCCCACCAGGGCCGGGTGGTCTGCGCGCAGCCGGGTCAGGGTGCGGAAGTAATGCAGGTCGCTGGCAGGGTCGGCTTCCTGCGCCTGCACATTGACCTGCGCGGCGTCACCGGCCAGGGGTAGCCAGGGCTGGGTGCCCGGCGCGCTAAAGCCTGCATTGGGCGTGGCGTCCCACTGCATGGGGGTGCGCTCGGGGTCGCGGCCAGCAGCGGGGCTGTCGGGTTGTTGCAGGCCCGCCGGGTCCACCATCTGCTCGTAGGGAATCGGCACGTTTTCCATGCCAATCTCGTCGCCGTAGTACACGGTGGGGGTGCCGCGCAGGGTCAGCAGCAGGGTCTGGGCCACGCGGTACTGCGCCGCGCCCACCCGCGTCTTAAAGCGGTGCTGGTCGTGGTTGCCCAGCACCCAGTTGGGCCAGCTGCGGGCGTCCAGACACGCCGCGTCGTAGCTGTCGGCAAAGGCGCGCACGCCCGATGCCTCCCAGGCCATCAGAATCAGGTGAAAGTTAAACGGCAGATGTACCATTTGAGCGTCTTCCCGGCCGGCGTAGGGCAGCAGGCGCTCTACGGGCAGGTAGATCTCGCCGACCATCATCCGGTCATCGAACTCGTCCAGAACGGCGCGCATCTCGCGGATGTACTCGTGGGTCTCGGGCTGGTCCTGGGTGTAGGGATGCAGCAGTCGCCAGTGTTCCGGCTGGCCGACCTGCCACTCCGGGTTTTCGGGTTCGTCCAAGTAGCGGTCGTCCTCGGCCAGCAGCCAGATCACGTCCACCCGGAAGCCGTCCACGCCCCGGCGCATCCAGAAGCGCAGGGCCTCGAACATGGCGGCCCGCACCGCCGGGTTGCGCCAGTTCAGATCTGGCTGGCTGGGCAGGAACTGGTGCAGGTAATACTGGCCGCTCGCTTCGTCCAGGGTCCAGGCAGGGCCGCCAAAAAAGGACCGCCAGTTGTTGGGCACGCCGCCGTCCGGGGCTGGGTCGCGCCACACGTACCAGTCGCGTTTCTCGCTGTCTCGGCCCTCCAGCGCCGCCTGAAACCACTTGTGGTCTGAGGAGCTGTGGTTGGGGACATAGTCCAGCATGACCTTCAGGCCCAGTCGGTGCGCTTCTTGCACCAGGGCGTCAAAGTCGGCCAAAGTACCGAACAGCGGGTCAATATCGCAGTAGTCGGCCACATCGTAGCCAAAGTCGCGCATGGGACTGGTAAAGATAGGCGAGAGCCATACCGCCCGCACGCCCAGGCTGGCCACATACGGCAGCCGCCGCGTGATGCCGCGCAGGTCGCCTACGCCGTCCCCGCTGTCATCCTGAAACGAGCGCGGGTAAATCTGGTAGATGATGCCGCTTTGCCACCATTTCAGCTCGCCAGTCAGTGGGGAAGAGGAAGTCATGTGAGCAGGGTAACAGGCAACGGCAAGGGACTAAATCGTTTCAGAAAAGTCTGTCTAGGCAAGGTGACTGACCCAAGCGAAACGTATGACGGCCTACTGCGCTAGTTGAGGGTGGTAGTCGTTTTCACAGCAAGGTTTCCTTACATTGAGGGTATGAAACGCCCCCTCCACCCTCAACAGCTCACGGCCAGGCTCATTCGTTTGAGGGCTACGCTCAGGCGCACGGCAACGCTGAGCGCCTCTTATTCCGCTGGTGTATCGCTGCCCAGACGCACAGTCACGTCGGCTCCAGACGCCCCCGAGGCCTGCGAGACGGCGCCATGCCCCACATCCTGTAACACTCGGGCGGCCGCCGCGCCAGTGGCTGTGGTCGTGGCGGGCCCGCGCGCCTCGTTGACAATCCAGACGTTGGTGTACCCCAGACCTTCCAGCCGAGCCTTGAGGCGCCGGGCGCTGCCGTCGGGGGCGTCGGTGTTCACGACAGCCACCCCCAGGCTGCGCGGGTCGTTGGGGTCGCGGAAGTGCTGAGCGATGGTAGCGTTCAGTCCGGCGCGGTCCACTTCCCAGATGCTGGCTGATCCCCGGAAGCTGGGACGGCCAGGCACGCTGTAAGTCATGAGTTTGGCGCCGCCCAGGCCAGCGCCCGTCAGGGCCGCCACCTGCGTGCGCGTCAGGTTGCTTTTCATGTTGCGGTCAGCAGCGCCGATCATGCCCGGCAGGCGCCACCAATTCAGCGGGCTTTTGGCCTGTGCCGTCAGTGCGGAAAGAAATTGCTGCTGCCGGGCAATGCGGCCAATGTCGCCCAGATTGTCTTTGCGAAAGCGCAGGAAGCCCACCGCCTGTTCTCCCTTCAGGCGCTGCGTTCCCGCCTTCAGGTCAATGTGGAGGTTGCCGGCATTGTCGTCGTACTTCATGGCCTGCTCGATGTTGACAGTCACGCCTCCCGCCGCGTCGGTCAGGGCGGGGAGGGCGTTGAGGCTGAGCAGCACGTAGGCGTCCACCGGCACGCCGGTCAGGGCCTGGACTGCTCCCATCAGCATCTCGGGGCCGCCGTGGACATTGGCGCCGTTGATTTTCCCCCAGCCGTAGTCCGGCATATTCACCCAGGAATCGCGCGGAATGCTCAGCAGATTCACGCGGCCGTCCGGCCACGCCTGCGCCAGCATGATGGTGTCGGTGCGGCCATCATAGTTTTCTGGCTTGGCGGGCCAGGGCCAGACCGGCAGCTTGTCGTTGTATTCCACATCCACGCCGGCCAGCAGCACGGTTACAGGACCGTCCGTCTTAGCTGGAAGCGCCGCGTACCGGGACAGAAAGGGGACAGCGGGAGAGAGCAGGGCGCCTGCCCCTGCCAAAGCGACCAGAACGAAAACAGCGGCGCGCACGCGGCGAGCATAGCGCCCTGGGCGGGGCGGGTGAATCATTCTGAAGGTGCAGTGGGGGGCAGGTCGCGCGTCAGGTGGGTGTAGTGGCCACCAGCCAGGGTGCGGTGGCCTGCCGCCACAAACCCGCTGCGTTCGTACAGCCGCGCGGCCGGGTTGCCGTCCTGGGCGAGCAGGCCCAGCCGGGGCAAGCCCAGTTCACATGCCCAGACAGCGGCCGCCGCCAGCAGCTGCGCCCCGATGCCCTGATTGCGCGCCGCCTCACTGACGGCCAGCGTGTCCAGATACAGCTCGCCGGGTGTACCCTCTGGCTCAATGTGGTCTGGCTGGCCCAGAGCCCGCAGACGCGCCCGCAGCGGCTGGTCCAGGAGTTCGGCGGCGGCGCCCGGATAGGCCAGCAGCAGGCCCAAGGGCTGCCCATCGCGCTCGGCCACCCGCACCCTCTCGAAACTGAGGCGGTGGCCGCTGAGAGGGAACAGCTGCTCGATAACCTCCGCTGCTTCTGCGTCAGAAGGCGTGCCTGTCAGCGCCCAGCCAATGGGGCCGATGGTCGCCTGGATCAGCGGCGCAGCAAAGGGTGCGTCGGTGGGTGTGGCCGGGCGGATGGTCACAGGGGCAGGCCTCATCGGCTCAGGATAGGCAAAAGAGTCTTGGCAGACACAAGACAAATCAAAGAAGCCACCTGGCTTGAAGGGCCACGTAGGATCATTAGGGAAAGGCCTATCGCCCTCAGCGCTTAGCGCCTGCTCTAGGACCAGACTTCACAGACACAGTGAAGGCCAAACCTGGCTATAGGGTGGGGGACCTGTAGAAAAGGGGGCGAGGCTTCAAGCCCACATTTCCGAACTGAGGAGTGGACGACGGCGCCTTCCCACCATCAGGAGAAGGAAAGACGCCTCCTTAGAGCAGATTCTCGAAGGCCAAAGGCAGAACTGGTGTGGTGTAGCACGTTCATAGCCTTGACCGCCCAATAAGGCGGCAAGCTAGCGGCGACCCGATTCAAAAGCAAAAGAGCCGCGCCGGGTCTCCATCTGAAGACCCGGCGCGGAAGGACACCTGAACGTTAGTTCAGGGTGATTTTGGTGGCGTTCAGGGTGCTGGCGGCCTCGTCAATATCGCCTTCCACAGCCACGTTGGCGTCCGCGCGGTCGGTGCCGAAGAACTCGTCTGCGCTGGTGGCGGCGCCCTCAAACACGGTATCGGGGCCAACCGTCACGGCGTAGTTGGCGTCGTTCTCGTTAAGGGTAAAAGTCTGTGCGGTGCCGTCAAAGTCGGTCACGCTACCTTCTAGACCGTCACCGGCCGCCATATCCAGTTCTTCGCTGGTGTTGGCGTCATCGTTGTTGGTCAGGGTGCTGTCGGCGCCGGGGTCGGCCGCGTCATCGGCAACTTCACCAGTATCGGTGGTGTCCGTGGTGGTATCAGCCGTCGTATCGGTGCTGGTGGTATCGGTCGTTTCCGTCGTGGTGGTGTCGGTGGTCGTATCGGTCGTGGCGTCGTCCTGGGGGGCGCAAGAAGCGAGCAGGGCGGCAGTAATGAGGGCCAGCAGGGTGGGTTTCATGCCTGCTATCTTCTCGGCTCTCCCTGGGGCGCGGCATGAGGAAAGATGCAGGGAACCTTTACATCCCACCACTTGCCTTAAGTAAAGGTGAACTCGCCGTTCTGGACATCGGCTGTGACTGCTCCCCCACCCTTAAGTGGGCCAAACAGCAGTTCGTCGGCTAAGGGCCGGCCCAGACGGGCTTCAATGACTCTGGCCAGGGGGCGGGCGCCCAGCGCGGGGTCGTGGCCCAGCTCCGCCAGGCGGGCGCGGGCGGCGGGCGTGACAGTCAAGGTTACGCCGCGCTCTTTCAGCTGGGCTTGGAGCCCCCGCAGGAACTTGTCCACAACGCCGCCCATGACGTCCGGGGACAGGGGAGCAAAGTGCAGCACCGCGTCCAGCCGGTTGCGGAATTCGGGGGTAAAGGTGCGTTTGACCGCCTCGTTTTCCTCACCGGGGCGGCCCACACGTGAAAAGCCCAGCGCCGGGCGCGCGGCGTCGGCAGCCCCCGCATTAGTGGTGAACATCAGCAGCAGGCCGCGTCCATCTACCTTCTTGCCGGTGTGGTCGGTCAGGGTGCCGTGGTCCATCAGTTGCAAAAAGAGGTTGTACACGTCGGGGTGCGCCTTCTCAATCTCGTCCAGCAGCACGACGGCGTGGGGGTGCTTGGCCACGGCGTCGGTCAGCAGGCCGCCCTGGTCAAAGCCCACATAGCCGGGAGGCGCGCCGATCAGCCGCGCCACGGTGTGGGCCTCCTGGTACTCACTCATGTCAAAGCGGGCCAGGTGGATGCCCAGCCGCTCGGCCAGGGCGCGGGCCAGTTCGGTTTTGCCCACGCCCGTGGGCCCCGCCAGCAGGAACATGCCCTGCGGTTTCTGGGGGTCGCGCAGCCCGGCGCGGGCCAGTTTGACGGCACTGGCGACGGCCGACACCGCCGCGTCCTGCCCAAACACGCGCGCCTTGAGGTCGGCTTCCAGGGTGGCCAGCGAGGTCACTTCCTCGGCCTTGACGGTGCCCAGCGGCACGCGGGCCATGCGGGCCACGGTGGCCTCTATGTCGGGCACGTCCAGGGTGCCGCCCTGCCCAGCGCTGGACCGCGCGGCCCCGGCTTCATCCAGCACGTCAATGGCCTTGTCGGGCAGAAAGCGGTCACGCAGGTGGCGCACCGACAGGCGTACCGCCGCGTCCAGCGCCGCTGGGGTGTAGGTGACTCCGTGGTGCGCGGCGTAGCGTCCCGCGAGGCCCTGCACGATGCTCAGGGCGTCCTCCTCGCTGGGTTCGGGGACCTCCACGGTCTGAAACCGCCGCCACAGGGCGCGGTCTTTTTCCAGGTGGCGCACCTCGGCGGGGGTGGTGGCCCCCAGCACCCGCAGCCCTCCCCGCGCCAGCGCGGGTTTCAGGAGGTTAGCGGCGTCCACGCTGCCGCCTTCGGTGGCCCCGGCGCCGACCAGGGTGTGCAGCTCATCAATAAACAGCACGGCGTTCTGTCCGTCCAGGGCAGCCAGCACGGCCTTCAGGCGGGCCTCAAAATCTCCCCGGTAACGGGTGCCGGCCAGCAGGGCGCCCAGGTCCAGGGCGTACACGGCGGCGCCGCGCAGGAATCCGGGGGCCTGCCCACCCACCACGCGCTGCGCCAGTCCCTCGGCCAGCGCGGTTTTGCCCACGCCGGGTTCGCCCACCAGGACGGGGTTGTTCTTGGTGCGCCGCGCCAGGATGTGTGTCACGCGCTCCAGTTCCGGCGTGCGGCCAATCACTGGGTCAAAGGCGCCGGCACGGGCCTGAGCGGTCAGGTCGCTGGCATAGGCGGCCAGCGGGTCCGGCTCGGTCTCGGCGGGCTGGTCGGGGCCGACGGCGTCCACACCGGCCACCCGGCGCTCCCGTTCGCGGCCCGGCACCTTGGCTGCGCCGTGGGACAGGTAGCTCAGGACGTCCAGGCGCGTCACACCCTGCGCTTCCAGGACGGTGCGGGCAGCGCTGTCTTCTTCTTCCAGCAACTCGGCCAGCACCCGCGCGCCGTCGGCCTGCTCGCGGCCCTTGCCGCTGGCGTGCAGTTGCAGCACGGCGCCTTCCACGACCCGGTGAACGCCCAGGGTGAAGTCCGGCTCGGCGTCCTCCAGCTGCTCCAGGGTGTCCAGATGGAGGCTGAGGTCACCGCGCAGCCGCTCGACATCCACCGCCAGGGCCAGCAGAGCTTCCAGCGCTTCAGGGTCGTGGGTCAGGGCCAGCAGCAGATGTTCCTGGGTCACGTATTCGTGTCCGGCCTCGCGGGCGTAGTCAGCGGCCCGTCCAATCGTGACTTGTAAGTGGTCGCCAATCATAAATACCTCTGCACACGGAAGCGCACGCCTCCACGGTCCTGTGAGGCCGTGTGGCTGGGCTGAAAAGAGGGAGGTAAGCAGCTGTCTTGCCTCATTCGCTCGCCTCTGGCTCGGCCACCACCCGCAGCGGGTGGCCCTCTCGCTGGGCGTGGCCCATGACCTGCGCGACCTTCGTTTCGGCCACGTCGCGCGGGTAGACGCCTGCCACCCCCTGCCCCTTGTGGTGAACCGCCAGCATAATCAGCTGCGCGTCCTGCTCGGCTTTGCGGAAATAGCGGCGCAGCACCAGCACCACAAAGTCCATTGGCGTGTAATCGTCATTGAGCAGCAGCACCCGGAACAGCCGGGGCCGCTCGGTCTCCGTGCGCTCCAGCGTCTGGGTGCTGTGCTGTTCGTCCCGGCGCGTCATGGGGCCGAGTGTAGCGGGCAGGGCGCCAGGCGGCAGGAACGTGCCTTACGGTCAAGGTTAACCCCCCTCCATAGGGGAAGGGGGGCTCCAGGGGAAAACTGGGTGGTCAGGCTTTGGGGTTGGGCTGCCCGCCGGGCCGGGTGGTGTCCTGGGCGGCTGTTTTGAGATCAGCGGCGGCCTGGGCGGCTGTGGTTTTCGCCTCAGCGCCGGCCTGTTTGGCCGCGTCCTTGAGGTCATTGCCAGCCTGCTTGGCGTCGGCGGCCGCCTGGCCAGCGTTCTGTTTCACTTCGGTCTTGACGTCGGCCGCCTTGTCGCTGGCGGTGTTCGCCACGTCGCGGGCAGCAGCGCCGGCCTGGGTGGTTGCCCCGCTGACGGCCGTTTTCACGTCGCCGGCCACCTCTTTGGCCTTGTCCAGCGCCGCCTGCGTGCCGCCCGAGGCGGCGTCTTTGACCTCGCCGGCCTTCTCGGCAATGACGGCGCCCGCGTCCTTGGCGGCGTCCTTGGTCTTCTCCCAGCCCTTGGTGACGCTCTGGCCCACGTCATGGGCGGCGTCTTTCAGGCCCAGTTCGGCCAGCTTGGCGTCCAGGGCGCGGCGGTTTTGCTCACGGCTGAAGTAGTACGCGCCGGCGCCCACCAGGGCACCCAACACCAGCAGCCGTTTCAGGGGAAAGTGATGACTCATGAGAAGCAGCCTACGCCCCCCTCATCTGTGCAGGATGAGCTGCAATTTACGCGCAGTTCACGCCGTTGCTGGCTGATCCCGATTCCGAACATTCCTCAGGGTAGGCGGGCATTGGTCCGTCTGGCGCTGCAAAGCGGCACCGTCCAGGGTGGAGGAGAGGGTACGGGACTCCGAGCATTGGACTTGCAAAGCACCGAAGGGGGCCATCTCCGGTGCCTTCCTGACTCTTCCGAAAACGGATGAATTCCCTACAGCCCGCCCAGCCCCAGGCGCCGGGCCAGCCCTTCGCTGAAGATCCAGTCCTCGGGCTCGTCCAGGCCCTGCACCTCGACCAGCACGCAGCCACGCGCCAGGTAAAACGCGGTAATTGTGCTCCAGGCCTCGTCTTCGGTGGCGGCCGTTTCTTCGATGTCGTCCAGCGTTCCCCACAGGTCACCGTCCACCTCGGCGCTGCGCAGGGCCTCGGCATGGGCGCTCAGGGCCCAGGCGTCCACCGCCTCGTCTGGGGCGTAGGTTTCGCCGGGCTGGCGCACGTCCAGGCGGTCATCACGCTCGTACAGGGACGCCAGGAAGGTGGCCCAGGCATCTGGGGTCAGGACAAAGGGAGAGGGGCGCTCGCTCACGCTGGCCAGTGTACGGGCCGCTGCCGCAGGCCGTGAAGAAACGGTGCAGGCGCGCCCAGGGCAGGCCGGTACACTTGCGCTATGACCGCGTTTACGCCGCGCCGCGCGCCCCTGCTGCTGACTGTGCTTCTGACCTGCCTGCTGGTGCCTCTGCTGGCTGGCTGGGCCGGCGCCCAGTCCGGTGGGGGCTTTGGCGGGCGCAGTTCGGGCAGCTCGGGGGGGAGCTCCGGCGGCAGTTCGGGGGGGTACAGCAGTCCGTCGCGCGGGGGGGGGTACAGCGGCGGCTACGGGGGCGGGTACAGCGGCCCCATCATTATCAATAATGGCGGCTACGGCGGTGGGTACGGCTACAGCAGCGGCGGGGGCGGCCTGATTGGCCTGCTGGTGCTGGGCGTGGTGATTTTCCTGGTGGTGGGCGCCCTGCGCCGGGGTCTGGGCAGCGGCGGCGCACGCGGCTTGGGGGCGGTCAGTGGCACTGCGCAGGCCCTGAGCGTGCAGCTGCTGCTGGCTGAGGGAGACGAGGTCAAGCGCGCCCTGGGCCGCGTGGCCCAGAGCGGCGATCCCGACACCAACGAGGGCCTGACCCGCATGTTGCAGGAAGCGGCGCTGGTGGTGCTGCGCCACCCCGAGCGCTGGGTCTACGGCAATGTGGAACGCGCCCAGGGCTCGGCCTCCACCGCCGACAGCCAGGTGGGCGCCTGGGCCACCCAGGCCCGCGCCGCCTTTACCGAGCAGACCACCAGCAACTACCAGAACCGTGACCCCCACAGCGGCTATCAGCGCCGCGACGACTACACCTTTCAGGCTGACGCCGGCGACCAGTACCTGGCGGTCACGATTGCGGTGGCCGCCCACACGTTGGCAGGGCTGCCCCCTGCCGGCGCCACCAACGCCGCCGAGGCCCGCGCCGCCCTGAGCGCCCTGAGCAGCGTGACCCCCGGCGACCTCATTCGGGCCGAAGTGGTCTGGAGTCCCGACGCACCGGGCGAATTCCTAAGCGAGGACGAGGCCATTCAGAAGTATCCCGAGCTGACCAGGTTGTAGGGAGAGATAGGGGCCTGGTGTCCCGCGCTGAACGGGTGAGGGAGTCCTGTAGCGAGAAGGCCAGGCTGGCGCTCTCTCAGCTGTGTATGCGCTCTGTGACCTGGCTGGACGGACTTCAGGCTTTGCTCGCTGGAATTAGCCCCTCATCAAGTTCGCTGCCTGGGCCTTTCTCTGAAGCACAGTTTTGACCCGTTTCTCCTGCAACTCTGGGCACGGTCTGGGGTCGCGTTGGCACCCTATGCTGCTTCCGATGGCCCGCCGCCGCGCTCCCTCTGCCTGGCCTCCGCCGCCCCGGCCGCCTGAATGCTGCGCCCTGTGTGAGCGTGAGGTGCCGCAGCTGACAGAGCACCACCTGCTGCCCCGTTCTCAGGGCCGGCGGCAGGGGCTGAAGGCCGCTGAACTGCCGACCACGCTCCTGTGCCCGGCCTGCCACAAGTTCCTGCACCGCACCCTGACGAATGCGGAACTGGCCCGCGACTACCGCGACCTGCCTGCGCTGCGTGCCCAGGAGGACGTGGCCCGCTTCGTGGCCTGGATTCGCCGCCAGCCGCCCACCAAAGCGGTGCGGGTGAAATAATGCGAACTCCGATTGAGCCGTTTGCAAAAACAATTCAATCCGAGCGGACTGGCAAAGCTGCGCAGCAGAGCGAGTAGGAGAAAAAGGGGACTGAAGAGCGTGGAGTTTAACGAATCGGTTCTTTCCTGATGTGTTAACGAAATAGCCGGAATCCGTCTAAAAGTCAGGCGCGCTGAGGGTGTGTCTCAGCGCGCCTGACCTGCCAACGGCTTTATTTCAGCGTGCCCACATAGGCGGCCACGGCGGCCAGGTCGCTGTCCGTCATGGGTTGGAGGGCAATACGCATGGCGTCGGGGTAAGCGATTCCCACAGGCGGCAGGGCGCGGTACTCCTTCAAGGCCGCCAGAACAGCGGTTTCACCCAGGCGAACCAGACTGGGAATGCCCAGGGCGTCAGCCCCCTGCCCGTCTTCGCCGTGGCAGACCACGCAGGCCATGACATTGCGGGCCGGGTCGCCTTCCAGATACAGGGCCGTGCCCTGGGCCAAGCGGGCAGCAGCCGTGGCGGCGGGTGGGGTGGAGGCCGGGCTGACCGGCGACGTGGCGGGAGCCGCTGGGGTGGATGGCGCCGGGGTGCTGGGTGCGGGGGCCGCCGGCGTGGCGCCGGCCTGGGCGTAGTGCGCCGCCAAGTCCACGATGTCCTGGTCCGACAGCTGAGAGGCCACCCCCTGCATGACAGGGTTGCGCCGCGTGCCGGCCCGGAAGGCCACCAGCGCTTCCTGAATTCGGGCCGCACTCTGGCCTTCCAGCACAGGCGCGCGTCCTCCGGCGCGGTGGCAGCCAGCGCAGGAACTGGCCGCCAGGGTTGCGCCGCGCGCCGCATTCGCGGTGGCGCTCAGGGCGCCGGCAGCGGAGGGGGTGGTCTGGGCCAGCACGGCGCCCGCCAGCATCAGGGCGGGCAGTCCGGCGGCAAGAAGACGAACAGACAGGCGGTGACGTGTGCCCATAACAACCTCCCAAAAGCCTGCGGGTGAACTGCTGCTTAGTGTACGGCCTGCGGCGCCGGGACCGTCACCCCGGTCTGTGCAGGCAGCCAGCGGCGCAGCACGGCGGGCACCACCTCGGCCGCGACGACCACCAGCAGGGCGTAGCGCAGCACGCGCACAACGGTCAGGTCTTTGAGGGCGTCGGGCAGGGCGCTCAGGCCAAAGTAGACGGCAAACACCATCACCAGGCCGGCGACAGCCACGATCAGGCGGCCCGCCAGGTCACGCGGCGGGGCGAAGGTGGGGCGGGTCACCCAGAAGCCGGCCAGCAGGCCCAGGCCCGCCCCCACCTCGCGCGGGGTGTTCGCCGGCAGCACAGCGGCCACCACCAGCACCAGTGCCGGAGGCAGCCAGCGGCCCAGGTCGTGTTCCGGGAAATGGCTCCGGGCAGCGGCGTAGGCGAACAGCCCGCCCAGCAGCAGCCCCACCACCACGTCGCTGGGATAGTGCACCCCCAGCGCCAAGCGGGAGACCGCCACCACCGCCACCAGCAGCGCCGCCGCCACCCACAGCCAGCGCCGGCCCAGCTGCGCGGCTATCCCGAACCACAGGGTCGCGCTCATCTGGGTGTGGCCACTGGGCAGCCCCGGCCCGCCGGCCGTCGCCTTGGCCGCCTCAGAGGCCACCGAGGGATCACTGAAAAAGGGGCGTGGCAGGTCCAGGCCGTATTTCAGGGCCGAATTGACCAGGTAGCTCAGGGCAAAGGCCACGCCTAGGTTGCGCCCGCCACTGGGCCACACCAGCCAGGTGTACAGCGCCAGTGCCACGATAAAGACCTCGTCACGCCCCAGGTTCGTGACCGCCATCCAGAAACTGTCCATGTGCTGCCTATTGTGACTTATTTTTCACATGGTCGGGTGCCGCGTGGCCGCTGCGGCGCGGTAAACTGCGGGGTATGACTCTTGCTCAGCCTGACGTTTTGCAGGCCACCACTCATAAGGCGCCCAACGCCCTGGAACTGCGCGGAATCACCAAGCGCTTTCCGCTGGTGCTGGCCAACGACGATATTTCCATGCAGGTGCGGTGGGGCAGCGTGCACGCCCTGTGCGGTGAAAACGGCGCCGGCAAAAGCACCCTGATGAAAATCGTGTACGGCATCCAGCCGCCCACCAGCGGCCAGATTGTCGTGGACGGCGAGGTCGTGGACCTGACCAACCCCAGCGAGGCCATCCGGCGCGGCATCGGCATGGTGTTTCAGCACTTCATGCTGGTCGAGACCCTGACCGTGACCGAGAACGTGATTCTGGGCGCCGAGCCGACCAGCGGCGGGGCCATCAATTACGCCGCCGCGCGCAAGCGGGTGGCCGAGCTGATCAAGCAGTTCAACTTTGACCTGAACCCCGACGCCACCGTAGGCGAGTTGCCAGTGGGCCTCCAGCAGAAGGTCGAGATTCTCAAGACCCTGTACCGGGGCGCGCGCATCCTGATTCTGGACGAGCCAACGGCGGTGCTCACCCCCAGTGAAACCGACGAACTGTTCGACTTTCTCAAGAACCAGTACGCCGCCAGCGGCAACGCCGTTATCTTCATCAGCCACAAGCTGCATGAGGTGCTGCACATCAGTGACACCATCAGCGTGATCCGCGACGGCCGGATGATCGGCACCATTTCGGCCCAGGGGGCCACCACCGAGCTGCTGGCCCGCATGATGGTGGGCCGCGAGGTGACCCTGAAGGTGCAGAAAAAAGCGGCCCAGCCGGGCGCCGCCGCCCTGGACGTGCAGAACGTGGTCGTGAAGGGCGAACACCGCAACGCCGTGGACAACGTGAGTTTTCAGGTGCGCGCGGGCGAGGTCGTGGGCATTGCCGGCGTGGAGGGCAACGGCCAGAGCGAGCTGATCGAGGCGATTACGGGCCTGAGAACCTACAGTGGCCAGATCACCTATCTGGGCAAATCCGCCAAGGGCGTGCGAGAGGTTGAGGCGTCGGGCCTGTCCCACGTGCCCGAGGACCGCAACGAACGCGGCCTGGTGCTGGAGATGACCACCGCCGAGAACTACATTCTGGGCGAACACGACCGGGCGCCGTTTGCTGGGCCCTTTGGTTTTCTCAAGCGCGACGTGATTGAAGACAACGCCCGTAAGCTCAGCGAGCAGTACGACGTGCGCCCCCGCAGCGCCAGCCTGCAGGCCGGGCGCTATTCGGGCGGTAACGCGCAGAAACTCATCGTGGCGCGCGAGATGCGCAAAGGCCCCAAGATTCTGGTGGCCAGTCAGCCCACGCGCGGGGTGGACATCGGCGCCATCGAGTTTATTCACAGCCGGATCGTGGAGGCGCGTGATCAGGGTCTCGCCGTGCTGCTGGTCAGTGCTGACCTGGGCGAAGTGATGAACCTGGCCGACCGCATTCTGGTGATGTACGAGGGCAAGGTGGTGGGCGAGGTGGACGCGGCCAACGCCACGGAAACGCAGCTGGGGCTGCTGATGACGGGCAGCGGTGAGGACACGACGACGACGAAGGCGGGCTGGTAAGGCTCGGGTATAGGGGCGCCTCCGGTGTGGGGGCGCTTTTTTTGTTTTTCGGCGGGGGTGCCCCACCCCCCAGCCCCCATCCCCAGAGGGGACGGGGGAGCGGGCGTTGGCACTGGGCAAGAGTTTTGACTGGCGTTGGCGAGGCCGCACAGTTCGCCAACGGGTCTGGCCTCGACGCCATCCTGCCGCCCACCGGAAGGGCCTGCGCGCTGCGCGCACAATGGCCTCGCCTGGACTTGGGCGCTGAGGGGGCAAGGTGTGTCGGTGCGGCCCAGAGGTTCGACTTTTGAAAAAACAAAAGAAAGGCGCGTCTGCTTAAGCGCCTTTCAAAAGTAGACCCTCGTGTTTTAAGCGTCCCCACCTTGCCCCGTTACGGGGAGAGCAACGGAAGCCGTCGTGCGCGCAGCGCGCGGGCGTGGGGCGCTGGGCGGCAGGTGGGCCACGGCGTCCACCGCACAGAAAGACAGCACTTTTCCGCCGCGCCAGTCAACCCCTGCCCAGTGCCAACGTCCGTTCCCCCTGCCCCTCTGGGGGAGGGGGCTGGGGGGTGGGGCAAGTCAGTTCAGACGCTCTCTATCCATAGGGCAGAACATTACCCCTCCCCACCCCCCTTCTTCCCCGTCAAACTGATCCCCGCACTCGCCGCAATCACACATCCCATCGCCAGCCACTGCACCAGCGTCAGGCGTTCATGCAGAAACAGGAACCCGCTCAGGGCCGCAATCGCCGGTTCCAGGCTCATCATGACGCCAAAGATGCGGGCCGGAATGGCGCGTAGGGCGCGCATTTCCAGGGTGTAGGGCAGGGCGCTGGAGAGGGCCGCCACCGCCAGGCCCAGCAGCAGGGCGTGCGGCGAGAGCAGGGCGGGTCCGGCCTGCACGGCGCCGAAGGGAAGCACCATCAGGGCCGCCACCCACATGCCCCCCACCACGCCGGTGGTGCCGGGAACGCGGCGGCCCACGGCGCCCCCCGCCAGGATGTACCCGGCCCACAGGGCGCCGGCGGTCAGGGCCAGAACGACGCCCTGGGCCGACACCTGCTGCGCGGCCTCGCCGCCCACCGGGGCAATCAGGGCGATGCCCAGGCCAGCCAGCGCCACCCAGGCAATATCCAGGGCGCGGCGCGACAGGGCCAGGGCCAGCAGCAGAGGCCCGACGAATTCCAGCGTGACGGCCAGCCCCAAGGGCAAGTAGCGCAGCGACTCGTAGAACACCAGGTTCATCAGGCCCAGGGCGGCGCCGTAGGGCACGATGACCAGCCACTGCGCGCGGGTCAGCTGGCGCAGGTTGGGGCGCAGCACCAGGGTCAGCAGCAGGGCCGCCAGCACCACCCGCAGGGCCGTGGTGCCGGCGGCGCCCAGCGTGGGAAACAGCGTTTTGGCAAAGGCGGCCCCACCCTGAATGCTCAGCATGGCCAGCAGCACCGCCGGGATAGGGGGCAGCGAAAAGCGGGACCGGGAGGCGCTAACGGCGTTCGCCAGCGCTGCCTCAGTCGGCACCGGTTCAGTCGGCACTGAGGGCCACCGGGTTGTCGTTTTCGCTTTGCTCGGGCAGGTGGCGCCGGACCTCGCGCATGGCCGAGTGGATGACGGCCATCGCCAGGCTCATGGTCAGCAGACTGGAAAAGCCGTAGCTGACCAGGGGAAGGGGCACGCCCGTGACCGGAAAGATGCCGGCCGCCACGCACAGATTCACGAAGGCCTGACCCACGATCATGAACATGGCGCCGATGGCCATCACGCTGGCCCCGTGAATCTCGGGCGTCATGGGGCGCACGCGGCTGGCCAGGTGGGCCACGTCCAGCGCGGTGGCCACGATCAGCCAGTAGGCAAAGAGCAGCATCGCCACCCCCAGCAGCCCCGAGGTAAAGCCCACCGACGCCACAATCATGTCGGTGTGCTCGCCAAAGTAGTTGTAGCGCGGGCCGTCGGGTCCCTGGCCAGGAATACCGCCCATGCGCAGGTCGCGGTGGGCCATGCCAATCTGGTCCAGGCCCTGAGCCGTCACGTCGTCGCGGGTCTGGTAGCCGATCAGGCGCTCTTTGATATAGGGGTGTTGTTCCAGGTAAATCCCCGCCACCGGAATGGCCATCAGCCCCAGTGCCAGCATGAAGCCGCTGATATTACTGATGCGCACGCCCGCCGCGTACATCAGGATGATGCCCAGGGCAAACATCAGCACGCTGCTGCCCAGGTCCGGCTCCCAGAAGATGAGGCCGGTGGTGAGCAGAATCATGCCCGTGGCGCTGATCAGCTTGTTCTGTACGCCCCTGCGGGCAAAAAAGGACGCCAGCATCAGCACCAGGCCCAGCTTGGCCATCTCGGACGGCTGAAACCGGATGACCCCAAAGTTCAGCCAGCGCTTGGTGCCGGCACTCTCGGCGGTGCCCACCCCGATAAAATGCACCAGCACCAGCAGCACCAGGGTGACTACCCAGACCCACGGCCCGACCTTCAAGAAGGCGCGGGGCCGCAGCCGGGCCACCACCAGCGTCAGGCCCAGCGCCAGCAGCGCCTTGGGCCCGTGGTCGAGAATCTTGTCCGGGTCGGCCGCCGCAATCCCCAGCATTCCCAGGCTCAGCAGCAGCACCTGGGCGATGAGCAGTTGAACACTCATGCCTCTGCCTGCCCGGCGGCCAGCGCCTGCGCCGCGCGGCGGAAGCTCTCGCCGCGCGCCTTGTAGTCGCGGAACTGGTCAAAACTGGTGCCCACCGGGGCCAGCAGAACGGTGCCGCCGTCCGGCAGGGCCTCCAGGCCGGCCTGCACCGCCGCCCGCATGGTGGCCTCGCCGTCCTCGCCGGTCACCACGCGGTAGGGCAGCCCCAGGCTGCGGGCCAGCGCCTCGCCGTCCTCGCCAAAAGCGATGACCTGCGTGACCCGGCCCTGCGCGGCCTGTCGCAGCGGCGCCAGCTCGGCGCCCTTATCCCGGCCGCCCACCAACCAGGCCACCGGGGGGTGGGCCCGGTCCAGGGCCGCCTGCACCGCCAGGGTGCGGGTGGCAATCGAGTCCTCGATAAAGGTCACCCCAGCCACCTGCGCCACCGTTTCAAAGCGGCCCGCGACGGGCTGCGCACTCTGGAGGGCGGCGGCCAGCAGGCCAGGGTCAGCGGCGCGGCCCAGGTGAACCAGCAGCGCCTCGGCGGCCAGCAGGGCGGCGGCGGCGTTGGCGGGGTGAATGCCGGCCGGGAGGTCGGCTGGGGAGAGAACGGAAGTCCCATCGGCCAGGGCCAGCCTCGCCGGGTCAAAGCGCCGCACCTGGGCGCGGGTCGGCACGGTCAGGTCAGCGGGCAGCACGAGCACGTCGCTCTCTTGCTGCGCCGCCGTGATGTTCAGCTTGGCGGCGTGGTAGGCCGCCGGGGTGCCGTGCCGGTCCAGATGGTCAAGGCCCAGGTTCGTGATCACGGCCACCGGCAGCCGCAGGCCCGGCACCCGTTCCAGCTGAAAACTGGACAGTTCTGCCACCGCCACCTCGGCGCGGTCCACCACGTCCAGCAGCGGCGGGTCAATGTTGCCCCCCTCCAGGGCATTCAGGCCGCAGGCGCGCAGCAGGTGGGCAATCAGGACGGTGGTGCTGCCCTTACCTGCCGTGCCGGTGACGCCCACCATCGGCAGGGTCGGGCGGGCGCGGGCGGCCAGGGTGACCTCGCCAATGACCTCGGCGCCCACCGCGCGCAGCCGCTCCAGGTCAGGGTGGTCAATAGGCACGCCCGGCGCGGCGACCACCGTGCTGTACGCCTGGGTCACGTCGCCGCGTGTCCAGCCCAGTTCGGCCATCAGCGCCTCGTCTTCGGGGGCAGGCCGCGCGTCGGTCCAGTCGGCCTGCTTGCCCTCTCGGGCCAGAAAGCGGGCCACGCCCCGCCCGCTGCGGCCCAGTCCATATACCAGCACCCCGTCACGCTTCACGCCCTCAACCATAGAGCAGCGCAGGCCGCCCTTGTGAAGCGCCCATCTGGTGGGAAACAATCGCAGGGCATCTTCCGGAGGTTTGTTCATGAAGCGACCAGCTGCTCTGTCTGTTCTGACGCTCTTGCCCCTGGCCCTGGCTGGCGGCGCGCCGCCCCCGGCCCCCGTGGTCCTGGCGGCGCCCACCCTGGCCGCCCCCGTGCGGGAGGTCACGCTGGCGGCGGCTCCCGACGGCACCCTGCACCTGGGGGCGGCGGTGGACAGCGGACGCTTTAACAGCGGGCGCGGCACCTTTACCGGGCGCGTGGTGCGGGTGTGGCGCGCCTCTGGCCAGGGCTGGGCACCCCTGGGTGACGTGCTGAATTACCGCCAGCCCCGCCCGGCCTCTAACCTGAATCTGGTGCTGGACCAGCGCGGCGCGCCGGCCATCGTCTGGAACGAGAACTACGGCGACAACGATGTCGTAGAGCTGCGGGCCTGGCGTGAGGAGGCGGGCTGGACCGACTGGGGCGCACGCTACCTGGGGGACGACCTGCCGTATGCCGCCCGCACCCGCGCTGTGGCGGCCTGGGACGGCGAGATCGTCTTGGCCTGGGGCGAGTATCTGCGGAAGCCCGACGGCAGCCAGCTGACGGTGCGGCGCTGGAATGCAGAGC
Source organism: Deinococcus arboris (assembly GCF_009755355.1). Classification (GTDB taxonomy): domain Bacteria; phylum Deinococcota; class Deinococci; order Deinococcales; family Deinococcaceae; genus Deinococcus; species Deinococcus betulae. The sequence goes on from NZ_WQLB01000019.1 coordinate 35,360, forward strand.
AAAAAAGCTGGGTGCGTGGCCCGGCGTTTAACGACATTCGGGCCTTTTCCCGCACGCCTGCCCTGGCCCTGACCCGGACGGGGGCGCCCGTCGTGGCGTGGTTGCAGGGTGAGGTCACCGGGAGTCAGGTGCTGGCTGCCCGCTGGACAGGGCAGGCGTGGCAACCGCTGGGCGGGCCCCTGAACCGTGCCCCGGCCTACGTGGCCTCAACTCGACTGGCCCTGGACGGGCAAGACCGGCCCACCGCCGCGTGGCTGGAACAGGTCGGCGGGCAGGACACCCTGCTGGCCGCCCGCTGGACAGGGCAGGGGTGGCAGCCGCTGGGCGGGCCGGTCAGCCGCCTGTACGCCTCGTCGCCGTCGCTGGCGGTGGCCCCAGATGGGCAGGCGGTGCTGGCCTGGATTGAGGAGCGGCTCAGTGACGGCCTGGGGCAGATGCGCGCCGCCCGCTGGGACGGCCGGGCGTGGGTGACCTGGCCTGTGCTCAACCGTGACCCGCGCCGGGACGCCCGCTCGGCCTCGGTGGCAGTGGACGCAAAAGGCCACATCACCGCCGCGTGGCGCGAGGATGTGGCCGGGAAGTATGCAGTGCAACTAAGGCGGTTGCAGTAAGGCTGTCGGGCACGTTGTTTGGGACCGGTGGAGGCACGCCTTATACGGACTCCGATTGAATCGTTTGCAAAAACGATGAAATCCGAGCAGACTTGCAAAGCTGCGCAGCAGAGCGAGAAGGAGAAAAACGGGTTCCGAGCGTAGAGCAGACACATCGGCTCTTTCCCAATGTGTCCGCGAAACAGACGGAATCCGTATGATGCGCGCCAGCCCCACCGGTTGCACAACAAGTCTGATCCGAATGGGCTCTGGGTCTGATGCAGGCGAATTGACGCTGTCCCAGTGCATGGACGCGACAGGCGGCGTTCGTCTGAGCCGCGTCGCTCTGGAAGAGGTTAACCGCTGCCAGGACTCTGGGCCAAGCGGCGGTCTACTGACTGCATCCAAAGCCCGCTCTGCTGCCCAGGCCTCTTGCTCTAGAGGCCCTTGGGCTCTAGTTCTACTCTCAGCGCGTGGCGGGAGCAGCCAGCGCCGCTTCGGTCTCGCCGTCGTGGGGCACGGGGGGCGGCGTGACTTTCAGGCCCGCCTCCTGCTGCGCCCAGGTCATAAAGGCCGCCAGGCCCCGGCGGAACATCACCGGGCGCTTTTCGCGTTTGCCCAGTTTGCGGGGCTTGCCTGTCCTGGGGTTTACCTCGGCCGGAAGTTCAGGGACCAGCGCCCAGTTGACGTTCATGGGCTGGAAGCCCTTGGGGTTGGCGCTGGCCAGGTAGCGCACCAGGCCGCCCAGCATGGACTCGGCTGGCGGGGTCAGCGGGGGCAGACCCAGGGCCAGGCGCGCGGCGTTGGTGCCGGCCAGCCAGCCGGTCGCGGCGCTTTCCAGGTAGCCCTCGGTGCCGGCCAGCACCCCGGCCACAAACTTGGTCGGGTCGGCCCGCAGCCCCAGCGTGGCGTCCAGTACCTGCGGCGCATTCAGGTAGGTGTTGCGGTGCATGACGCCATAGCGCACGATCTCGGCCTGCTCCAGGCCCGGAATCAGGTTCACGACGGCCTTCTGGTCGCCCCACTTCAGCCCGGTTTGAAAGCCGACCAGCGACCACATCCGGCCCTCGCGGTCTTCTTGCCGCAGCTGGGCCACCGCGTAGGGCCAGCGCCCGGTGCGTGGGTCGTCCAGGCCCTTGGGCGACATGGGGCCAAAGCGCGGCGTGTCCACGCCCCGGCGCGCAATTTCTTCGATGGGCATGCAGCCCTCGAAAAACTCCAGCTTTTCCCAGTCGTGGGGCGTGTGGGCGCGGGCCTGTTCCAGCGCGGCAAAAAACGCCAGATACTCCTCTTTGGTAAAGGGGCAGTTGATGTAGTCGGCGCTCTGGTCGTAGCGCCCGGCGCGCCAAGCGACATCCATGTTGATGCTGTCAAATGCCAGGACCGGCGCGGCGGCGTCGTAAAAGCTCAGGCGCTCGCTGCCCGTCAGCCGCGCCACATCGGCGGCCAATGCGTCCGAGGTCAGTGGCCCGGAGGCAATCACGGCAATGCCGTCCGGCACGGCGGTGACTTCCTCGCCCAGCACCTCGATCAGAGGGTGCTCACGCACGGCGCGGGTCACGCGCGCACTGAATTCGTCGCGTTCCACGGCCAGGGCGTTGCCAGCGGGCAGCTTGGCGGCGTCGGCGGCGCCCACAATCGCGCCGCCCACGCTGCGCAGTTCGGCCTGCAAGAGCCCCTTGCTCTGCATCTCGCCCTCGCCGCCCAGCGAATTGCTGCACACCAGCTCGGCAAAGTTGCCGCTGCGGTGGGCTGGGGTCATCTTGACAGGGCGCATTTCATACAGGCGCACCCGCACGCCCAGCCCGGCGGCGGCCAGCGCCGCTTCCGAACCGGCCAGGCCCGCGCCTATGACGGTGATTGTCGGCTCATTCATCAACCGGCCAGTGTAGGCGATAGGGGAGGGGGCGTTTGTGGGGTGGGGGCTACGCGTGCGGCGTAGTACGGCGGCGCCAGAGCAGCAGTGCCGCGAGCACTCCTTCCCAGACAGCGCTGATGGTCAGGGACAGCAGGAGCCAGAGCGGCAGCAAAAACACCAGATACAGAACTGCCTCGCCCAACATCAGATAAATAGAGGGTGACAGGAGCAGCACATAAAGGATGAAAGGCGGGAGAATCAGAAGCGCGGTTCGGCTCCAGGCGCGGCCCACCAGTCTGCGGCCAAAGTGTGCAGGTTCACTGGACCGCCGATATTTATATGACAGGCGCCCTGTGGGGATGGGCGGTGCCGGTGTTTCTCTGGCGCGCCACACTGGCAACCACAGCGCCAGAGCCAGCATGACCAACCCCAGAGGCAGAGCGGCCAGCGGTTCACTCAGCAGGATGCTCATGGCTATAGCCTAGAGCAGGCTGCGTGTGCACTCCGCAGAACTTGCGTCCTACCGCTCTGGCGTGCCGCCCAACATCGCCTTCACGCGCGACAGCCCCTCATACACCAGAATCCGCGTGGCGTACAGGCGGTCATGTGGAAAGGGCAGGGTCAGATCAAAGCGCGTTTCGGGCGCCGGCACGCTGGTCACCGTCACCCCTTGCGCCCGGAACAGCGCGGCGGCCCGGCGGGAGTGGCTGGGGGTGGTCACCAGCAGGACCCGCCGCCACTGCCGGGCACGAGCCAGGTCGCGCACCCGCGCCGCCTCGTCCCGCGTGGTGGTCACGTTGGCCAGGGTGAAGACCTGTGGCCCGGCGGCTCCGTACAGCGCGCGAATGTGCGCCTGTTCAATGGCGCTCATCTTGGGGCACCCCCGCGGCCCAAGCCGCCCCGACTGCTCTGAGACGGTCACTACGGGCGCGTACCCCGCCCGCCACAACTCCAGGCCGCGCACCAAGCGCGCCAGACTGCTGGGCTCCAGAACCGCCGAGCCGCACTGCACGCCGCCGCCCAGAATCACGATGGCGTCGGCCTGTACGGGCGACTGCGCCAGCGTCAGGGCGTTGAGGGGTGCGCGCAGGATGGGGGTAAGCAGGCACAGGGCCAGCGCAAAGGCCAGGGCCGCCGCCCCCACGCGCAGACCTCGCCAGGTCGGTGCCCACGCGCCCGCTGCGCCGCACAGTCCCACAAGTGTCAGCATCAGCGGGGCAGGCGCCCGCACCTCGCCAAAAAAAGCGGCCAGGACACCCAGGGCGGCCCCCAGGGCCACGCCACCCACCACCGACGGCCACCGCACGAAACGCTGCATCCGGGGCAGTTTACCCAGGCGCCCCTTTCTATACTCCGGGGATGCGCCGCGCTGCTGTTCCTGCCCTGCTGGTTCTGGTCACCCTGGTGGCGGCCGCCCTGCTGCTCACCCCCCGCCTGATGCCGCCCACAGAACACAGCCGCGAGGTGCGCTTTGTCCGCGAGATGATTCAGCACCACACGCAGGCGGTGGACATGGCCCTGCAGGTCCGTGAGCAGAGTGCCGACGCCACCTTGCGGACTGTGGCACTGGACATCCTGCTTTCGCAGCAGGAGCAGATTGGGCAGATGCGCGGCTGGCTGACCCTATGGCACCGGCCCTGGGGCGGCCCAGGCATGAGCGCCGACCACGCCCGCATGATGGGCATGGCGACCCAGGCCGAGGTGAACCGCATTGGCACCCTGCTGCCCGCGCAGGCTGAGGTGCAGTTTCTCCAGCTGATGACCCGGCATCATCAGGGCGCCCTGACGATGGTGGCTCCGGTGCTGGAGGGCCGCGTGCAGCCCGCCGTGGAGGCCCTGGCCCGCCAGATTCAGTCCACCCAGGCCGCCGAGATTCGTCTGATGACTACTCTGCTGGCAGACCGCGGGGCTAAACCGTTACCAGCCCCGGCAGGAATGGGCGCAGGTGAGCATCAACATTAAAGAGCCGCGCGACGCTTGTTGAACTGGGCAGCCCTAGCTTCTCCTTTCATACGAGACTGCTCTGACGGCAAGTCTTGTTGGACAGGCACTGTTCCGCCTTGCTAGCCAATCATCACAACTCCGAAGGATCTGCCCGCCTGATGACTGGACTCCGTGCGGCCTGGCTGCTGGGTGCACTGCTCTACACAGGCGCCGCCTCTGCCGTCTTTCACTCTTGACGCCGATGCCCAGCAGTAGCCAGCACAGCTCGGCCGGCCTCCCCACTTACGCCGCTTGACCAGGTACTCCTGACCCTATCCCAGTTCTTCGTCCCAGTCGTCCTGTTTCCCCACTCGTCTGGCCCTGCGGCGTTCCTCTTTGCCAGCTTTGCGTTTGGGGCGCGGCGGCAGGGCCAGAATGTAGGGCCGCTCGGGCTGGCACGGCGCCGGCACCTCGCCCAGCGTCTCGCCGGGGTCAGCGGTGCGGAGGTTGCCCGCCACATGCAGGTGGCGCTCGCCGCAGTAAGGGCAGGCGTCCACCACCCAGAACATCACGCGGGTGCCGGGCATATCGCGCAGGGTCACGTAAGCCATCTGGGGGGTCCGCCGCTCCTTCTTGCCCATAGGGGCGCAGCCTAACCTGGGCACCCACACCTGTCTGTGGCCAGGGCAAGGTTTAGCGGCCCTGCGCTCTGCTCAGCTACACGTCTTCGTCACCCTCTTTCATGTAGGTCACCACGCTGCGGCAGTGGGTCAGGCCGGCGCGCGCATACAGGGCGCGGGCTGGTTTCATGTGGTCGTGGGCGCGCGCGCGCAGCGTACGGACTTCGGGGTGGGTCTCGGCCTCGGCGGCGGCCAGGGCCAGCAGGGTCAGGCCGTAGCCCTGGCCGCGCTCGGCGGGATGCACCGCCACATAGGTCACGTCGGCTCGCCCATCGTCAGGGCTGAATTCCAGTTCGGCAAAGCCCACCGGCTGCTCGCCGCGCATCAGGGCCACCAGGCGCACGTCGTCACGGGCAAAGTGGCTGTCCATCTGTTCCGGGGTCCAGGTCAGCCGCTCGGCCCAGGTGTCCTCGCTGGCCCGGAACAGCTCGCGGTACGCCGCCAGCGGCAGCTGCCGCGAAATGCGGTGGCCGGCAGGCGCGCAGGCGTGGGGGGTCAGGCGGGACAGGGGCGCGTCGTAAAAGGCCGTGGTGTGCATGGGCGAAAAGCCCTCGTCTTCCAGTGCCGAGCGCACCGGCAGGTTGTCGCGCGCCGCGAAGGCGTACACCGGCAGTCCGTCGGCGTGGGCCAGGGCGCGGCGCAGCAGGGTGCTCAGGTGGGCGTCTCCTTCACCCACCGGGCCTTCCATCACCAGGCCGTCATGAAACGGTGAGAGGGCGCAGTACGCCACCACGCCCTCCTCGCCCGCCTCGACCAGGCAGGTGCTGTCTTCACACTCGGCCCGTAAGTCCCGCTCGGTGCGCGCGCCCGGCGAGAACACCTCACGTTCGGGCGCGTCGTCCATCCAGTTCAGCAGGGCAAGCACATCGGGAACATCGGCGGCCAGCATGGGACGAATCATCGTGGTCTTACCTCCAGAGAGAAGGTGAGCGAAGAAGCCGGGTGTAACACCGAACACCTTCAGGGTAGACACCCGCCGCCGGGCCTGTCTGCCCCGCAGCTCACGCCGCGCCGGGCCGGGCGCGTGGTATGCTGCCCGCATGCCCTGAACAGGGTACGCCGCCTGCCTCCCCACAGACACGAAGCCGTGTTTGAGGGGCCTTTTCTTTTTCAGAAGAGGGCGGCCGACGCGCCGCTGGGCAGGAGGGTTTCTTCCGGAGGTGAAGGTCGCCGTGACGAAACAGACTGCCCAGAAAATGGCCGCGCCCCTGGGGCGCCGCTCGCAGGAGCCTCAGGCCGCCCGGCCGCGTGAGGTCCAGGCCAGCACGGATCTGCTGTCGCTGCGCGCGCAGCTGGCCCGCGCTGAAAAGGCCGCCCGCCGCACCCCGGCGCCGCCGCCCCCACGGCCCGCCGCCCTGCAAACCCCCCTCAAGCCGCAGCGTCAGGCCGAATTACTGGGCGTGACCACCGATGATTTCAGCCTGGCCCGCGCCCACGCTCAGCTGCGGGACGCGGTGTATGACAGCCGCTATCACCTGTGTCCCCACGCCATCAGCCACGCCCGCGCCGAGGGCTTTCTGGAACACGACGTGCTCAACGTCCTGCTCACCGGGCGCGTTCGGGCGGTGTACACCGACGACCGTCGCTGGCTGGTGTGCGGCTACTTCGCAGCCTGTGGGGTGGCGCTGCCGCTGCATGTGGTGGCCCAGCCGCAGCGGGACGGCTTTGTGGACATCGTGACGGCCTTTGTGCCCAAGCACCCGCACCACATCATCAGTCGGGCACGCCTGGCCGTCATGCTGCGCTACGACGACCAAACGGTGCGGGCGCGCACTGCCCACGCTGGGAACCGCGTGGGCCACCGGGGCAAAGGTCGCTGGAAAAAGAGCGCATAAGACGGGTGGCACCAGCCCAGAAGAGGAGGGCGCCGAATTGCCTTCAGAGGAGAGGCGCCCCTTCGCATTCGGCCTGGTGGGGATATTTCACGGCGGACCCAGAGCAGCTGAGGGAAGAGACCTTAACCGCTCTGGAGCAAAAAAAGCTCAACAGACAGCGGTGTGGGCGGCATAGAGAGGCGCCCTCTGACCCCAGGGGGAGCTGGGAGCCTACTCTGCGGTGCCTTGGCTGGTCATGTGGAGAAAACACTCAGGCTCACCCGTTTTAACAGGCCTTCGTCAGAAGGGGTTTTCATGGCTGGGCAGGCTCCACAACCGCGTTTACTCGACATCGTGCAGGTTGTGCTAGAGCGCCCACTGATGTATACGGCGTGCGGCTCATACAACGAGGTCGTCGCGTTCATTGAGGGGTACCACATCGGACATCGTCCAGCCGGAACCCTGTGGTTCGAGTTCCTCAACTGGTTGCGTGAACACCTTGGAGAAGGCGAAGGGAGACTCATACTCTGATTCCGCCAGACATTCCAAGATGACACTACGGCTCTTCAGGAATTGAGGTCGCTGTACAACCGATTTATTCAGCATCAAGCGGAATCACGAGTAGCCCTGGTTGAACAATGACAAAGTCCTGTTAAACGGGTGAGCCTGACTGGTGGAACAGCATCAAAGGAGAGGGTGACGGGGAAAGCCTGAAGAGCTGGATGGCTCGGCCATGTGGATCAGCTGACGGGCTCCAGCTTCAGGCCCCGTCGCAGGGCGTCCAGACTGCGGGCCACAAAGTTTCTGGAGACCGGAGCAGCTGGGGCAAAGCGTTCGCTGGCATGGTAAGCCCCTTCGACCTCGTCCCACTCGCAGGGCACCCCGGCCGCCCGCAGGCGCTGGGCGTACAGGCGGGCTTCGTCGTAAAACAGGTCAAGTGTGCCTGCGCCGATCCAGGCCGGAGCCAGACCAGCCAGGTGTTCGCGGCGGGCTGGGGCGGCGTACTCGGGGGCGCTCTCCCACTGCGGGGCACGGCCCAGATACGCTGTCCAGCCCAGCTGGTTTGAAGCGGGCGTCCAGACGAACTCGCCGCGTCCACCGTGGTCGGTTCTCAGCACCGTGCGGTCGTCCAGCATGGGGTACAGCAACAGCTGAAAGGCCAGCGGCACGCCCTCGTCGTGGGCCAGTTGAGCCAGCGCGGCGGCCAGGCCGGCGCCGGCGCTGTCTCCAGCCACGGCAATTTGCGCGGGGTCCAGCCCGAGCGCGGGGGCCTGCGCCGTCAGCCAGGTCAGGGCCGCAAAGCAGTCGTTCAGCGGTCCCGGAAACGGGGTCTGCGGAGCCAGGCGGTAGTCCACATTGACCACCAGTAGCCCCAACTCGGTGGCGTAGCGCGCGCACTGGGCGTGGTAGGCCGCCGCCGAGCCGGTGACAAACCCCCCGCCGTGGATGTACAGCAGGGCGGCCGTGGGTGGTCTGCCCTGGCCTGGCCGGTACAGCAACACGGGCACGTCTGGGTCGCCGGAGCGGCCAGGCACCGTCCGGGCCTCGACCTGCACGCCGCTGGGCAGCGGAAAGCGCGCGGGGAGGCGCCGCATGACCGCCACCAGGGGCCGCGTGAACGAGGGGGTCCGGAGCCGCAGCAGCGGCGTTCGCAGCTCTGGGTGCAGGTGCCCGTAGGTGCGGGCCCGCCGGCCCGTCAGCCAGAGCCCCAGGGCAGCGGCGGCCCCCCAGCTCAGCCAGCGGCGCCGCTGCCCCGTCTTCACGAGGAGGCGCACGTCAGGACGCGGCAACGGGCTGCGCCGCCGGTCCCAGCGCCACGCGCATGCCGCGCAGTTCGTAGCCCTTAACCACCTCGTTAAACGTCACCGTGGGCGGCGTCACCAGGCGCAGGTCATTCCAGACCAGCAGGCGGCGCAGGAAGGTGTCACTTTCCTTAATGGCCAGGAAGGCGCCGGGGCAGCGGTGGTGGCCGTCCCCGAAAGCCAGCACCGGCGCCTGGACCCCGCGCGGCAGCGGCCGGGCCGGGCACAGCTGGTCAGCGTGGTCGCCGGCCACCGCCGGGTCGGCGTTGGTGTCGTAGATGTGCATGGCCACCAGACTGCCCCCCGGAATGTGCTGCCCGGCCACCGTCAGGTCGCCCTGGGTGCGGCGGTACAGCATGGACACCACTGGCTCGGCGCGCAGAATCTCGTGCAGGATGGCGTGCCGCTCGGGTTCAGTGCCGTGAACGTAGGCGCGGCGCAGCTCTGGCTCGCGCAGCATGTGCCACGCCGCCACCGTAATGAACTCGCGGGTGGTCACCATGCCGGCGGTGCCGTAGGTCAGGCATTCGGTCAGGATTTCCAGGTCGGTGTAGTCCTGGCCAATGAGGTGGCTGATGAGGTCGTCTTTGGGCTGGCGCCGCCGCGCCTGAATGGCGGGTTTCACGTCCAGCAGGTAAAAGGCCAGTAGCTGCCGCTGGTTCCAGAGCCCCTGGAGGTGGGCCAGCGGCCCGGCAGGCTTGGCCTCTGCCGTCTCGTCTCGGCTGGGCCGCTCGCCCTCCACAAAGGAAGTGACGCGGCGGTCAAGGCCCGGCAGCAGGCTGTCGGTCAGGCCCACCACCTGCGCGGCCACCCGCACGGCCATCGTCAGGCTCAGGTCGTCCACGTTGGCCTGCCCCCTGCGCACCAGTTGCCCCATCAGGTCGTCGGCCAGGGCCGCAATCATGGGCTGATAGGTTGCCACGGCCGCAGGCGTAAAATACCGGGCGGTGTCGCGCCGCATTTCGTGGTGCGGCTGGCCCTCGGTGTACAGCACCGGCTTGTTGCGCATGATGCTGGCGCTCTGCACCTGCTCGGCACCGAAGCCGGCCTGAATCACCTGTTCGCTGCGCAGCACCTCGCGCGCGGCCTGAAAGCCGTGCACCTGATAAACACCCTGGGGGTCAGGCTGCACAGGGGCGCTGGGGCGGGTGGGCAGGTCGGCCTGGCGGGTCAGGCCACCGTGGCCAAAAGGGCACTGGGGTTCAGGAGTGGTCATGGGCGGGCCTCCAGGGGCGTGGCAGCCAGTGTTTCCAGGCTGGCCGTCAGGATGTCGAGGGGAGTGGGAGATAGGGCATGCAGGGCGGGGGTGGTGACGGTCTCCACGGTGTGCAGGGCGGCCTGCCACAGCGCGCGGCCTGCCGGTGTGGCGCAGAGCCGATGAGACCGGGCATCGTGAGGCGCCGGGTGCCGGTCAATGGCCTGCCGGCTTTCCAGATGCCGCAGCACGCGGGTGACCTCGTAGCGGGGGACCCGCAGGTGGCTGGCCAGTTCGGCGGGGGTGAGCGGCGCGGCCTGCACGTAGCTCAGGGCGATGAAACTGCGAACGTCCAGCCCGTGCCCCTGCTCCAGCGCCGTCTGGAGGTGGCCGCTCAGGTGCTGCCAGACGGCCCAGTACGCCGCCAGAAACCGCAGCGGCTGTGTGGTCAGGTCGGGGGCAGGCGGGGCCTGAGCAGGAGAGGTGAAGCCAGGACGCATAGTTGCATTCTGCAACTATCTGGAATGAAGTGGCTGAGAAGCAGACTGTCTCAAGATTGAGACAGAGCAGGTTAAGGGCGCTGATGATAATGGAATGCCGACGAGACAAAGCCGGTGAGCCCAATAAAGCAAGTGATACGGACTCCGATTGAATTGAGCAGAATGCTGGGTGGACTCCGAGCGGACTTGGACAGCCGCGCATCAGACTTGAAAAGCTCCGCAGGAGAGCGAGCAAGAACAGACGCGGATGGCGCGATCTGGAAGCGCAGACGGTGCCTGTCTTTGCGGTGCGGCAATGAAGCGCAATCCGTATGAGAGGACCGCCGAAGTAGCACCCTCTCGCCGGGGCTTGAGTGGCTCAGGCGTCGGCACCTTGCTCAAGCAAAGGGAGTATCAGGCAATAAAAAGCCGCTTGGCTGGGCTTGTTCTGAACCGCAGGCAAGGCGGCGGGAAGTCAGTAGTAACTCCGAAGGGAGGGCGCTGCTCTGGTTCCCCTACGTGTAGGCCGCAGCCGTGGCGCCTATGGTCAGCCGCAGGCACCAGCGCCCAACAACAAAGGCGGCGGGGCTTGAGAACCCGCCGCCTCCTTCTCCTTCTGTCAGTGCCGGAAGTGGCGCGACCCGGTGAACACCATGCTCAGGCCCAGTTCGTTGCAGGCGGCCACGACTTCGGGGTCCCGTTTGGCGCCGCCGGGTTGCAGAATGGCACTGACCCCTGCGCGGGCGGCCAGGCGCACGACATCATCGAAGGGGAAGAAGGCTTCGCTGGCCAGCACGGCGCCCTGCGCCCGCTCGCCCGCGTTGGCCACAGCGCGCTCGGCGGCCCAGATGCGGCTGACGGCTCCGGCCCCCAGGCCCACAGTCACGCCCGCGCGCGCCAGCACCACGGCGTTGCTGCGGGCCTGCTTGACGGTGGCCCAGGCAAAGCGCAGGTCAAGCCACTCCTGCTCGGTGGGCTGGCGCTCCGTGACCACCTCAGGGCACAGGTCATCCCAGGGGCGGGTGTCACGCTCCTGCACGGCAAAGCCGCCAGTTAGGGGGCGCACGTCCAGCACACTGACGCCCTGCGCCTGCGCGGCCACCAGTACGCGCAGGTCTGGTTTCTTCTCGGCCAACCAGGCCACGGCTTCGGGCGTAACTTCTGGGGCAATCAGCACTTCCAGAAAAGTGCCGCGCATGGCCTGGGCGGCCTCCAGGGTGACCGGGGCGCTGACGGCCACCACGCCTCCAAAGACACTCAGGGTGTCGGCGTCGCGGGCGCGTTCCCAGGCCACCTTCACGTCTGGGGCCAGGGCCACGCCGCAGGGGTTGGCGTGCTTGACCGCCACACATACCGCTGCGTGGTCCGGCACCGCCGCTTCCTGCGCCGCCAGCTCCTGACACAGCGTCCAGGCGGCGTCGGCGTCGGCGTAATTGTTAAAACTCATGGGCTTGCCGCTGAGCACCTGGGCGTCCAGCACGGGGCCGCGCGCCTCGCCCAGCCGGTAGATTGCGCCGGGCTGGTGAGGATTCTCGCCGTACCGCACCTGCGCCGCGCGGGTCAGGTTCAGCGTCAGCCGTTCGGGCAGGGCCGTGGGCAGCTCATCTGCCGCGCCTTCCAGATACGCAGTGATGGCCGCGTCATACTCGCTGGTGTGGCGGTAGGCTTTGGCCGCCAGGCGCTGACGGTCGGCGCTGCTCACCTCATCTTGCAGGGCCAGCGCGTAGTCAGCGGGGTCCACCAGCACCAGGACGCCTGCGTGGTTCTTGGCTGCCGAGCGGATCATGGCGGGGCCGCCAATATCAATGTTCTCAATGACCTCGTCGAACGCGGCCCCGCGCGCCACGGTCTCGCGGAAGGGATAGAGGTTGACGCAGACCAGGTCAATGGTGCCAATGTCGTGCTCGTCCAGCTGGGCCAGGTGAGCCTGCTCGCGCCGGGCCAGAATGCCGCCGTGGATGGCCGGGTGCAGGGTCTTGACGCGGCCGTCCAGCATCTCGGGAAAGCCAGTCACGTCGCTGACCTGCCGCGCCGGCACGCCCGCGTCCACGATGCTGCGGTAGGTGCCGCCGGTGCTCAGAATTTCCCAGCCCCGCGCCGCGAGTTGCTGCGCGAACTCGGTGACGCCCGTCTTGTCGCTGACCGAAAGAAGTGCGCGCCGCCTGCCTGTCTGCTTGGCCCCGTCTGTCACTGTGTCCCCCTGTGGCCACTGCCCAGAAAAAGGCAGGGCATGACCCAGGCGCGCGGTCAGCTGGCGTGTGCTTTCAGGGGCTTCCCCGTGGTCTGTCCACGTTGTGCGCCAGTCGCCCCCACGCCGGTACGGGCCGCAGCATACCGCCGGCCTGGGACCAGCCTGCTCGGCTGGGCTGGACAGTGCGGGCCGCATGGCAGCCAAAAAGGTGGCTATTAGGCGGTGTTCAGGTCAGCCGAGACAGATTTCGTCTGTTCCTTTAAGCCGCAGCGCGGGCGCATGAGATGATATGTGCCCGCTCCCTTTAGGGCTGGAGGAAGCTCTGCACGCAGTTGGAACTAGATGCGGCTCAGTTGCTGTTGCCGCTGCCGTCGGGTGAAGGAGACAGGAGGGGGCTGGGAGCCGGCTCGGTGCCCAGCAGGCGGCGCAGTTCGTCCAGCACGGCGCGTTCGCGGTCATTGACCTGCTCTCCGCCAATGCCCAGAAAGCCTCCTTCCTTGGCGGCGTTCGCCACCTCGTCGGCCACTTTCAGGAGCAGATGGCGGTAGGCGGCGGCGTCTTCCGGGCTGGTCTTGGCACTGACCAGCCACGCGGCTTGCCGCACCCCTTGCAGGCTCTGGTCGCGGGCGTCGTCCATGCTGGTGGCCGATTCCTGCCGGGCCGCGCGCTCTGGGGCTGGACCCAGCAGGTCAGCGGCCATCGCCTCCAGCAGTGGCGTGCGGCCCGGCGCGCTCAGGCCAGCGCGCACGGCCAGGGCCAGGGCCCGCCCCTCGGCCAGCAGGCCGGTGATGCCGCTGGGGCTGGCGGCCACCACAGCCGCGCCCGCCCGGCCAGGGCCGTTCATGACCGTGGTCCATTCCTCGGGGCTGAAATTATCCTTGATGCTCATGCGTTCAGGGTAAACGCGGGGCTGGCTGCGGCGACTTGCGACTTCATTGACCGATGCCGTCCATGTCAGTGCTGGGCCCTCCTGCCCCTGAGGCTGCCTCAGAGCCTCACTCGGTGTGAAGAGATCAGAGTGAAGCTGTCCTTAGCGGGGTCAGGCCGCACCCATGACCCAGACAAACCGCCGACCCTGATGGAGTCGGCGGAAGTGTCAGCCACAGCGCAGAAGTCCTGCCCAGCCTAGCAGGGCGCCGTTTCCGCCCCATGTTCCTGAGGCCCAGGCACCTCCAGGTGCAGCTGCGCCCAGTGGCCAATGGCGTCAATGACGCTTTGCAACTCCAGGCCAGCGGGGGTCAGGCTGTAAACGCTGCGCGCCAGCTTGCCGTGGCTGTCCTCGGTGCGCTTGTCGATCAGGCTCAGCTGTTCCAGGTGTTCCAGGCGCTGCGTCAGGGTTGCGCTGTTGCAGCCGCCAACGGCGCGGGCCAGTTCGTTAAACCCCTTTTCCCCGCTCAGCAGGGCGCGCACGATATGCAGCACCCATTTTTCCTGCAACACCCCGATGGCCCGGTAAATCGGGCAAAAACCAGTGTGTTCCGTGCTCATGCCTAAAGTTTACACGCCAGCACTGACCGAATCATGACGGAAGACACACCGCTTGACTTTTCAAAGCACTCGGAATAACCTCCTGCCTATGACCGCAACCGCCACCAGAGCCCTGAGCGTCCAAGAAGCCATCGAAACCCGCCGCAGCATCCGCAAGTACGTGCAAGAGCCCCTGAACCAGGACGACCTGCGCGAAATCCTGCGCCTCGCCAGCCTGGCCCCCAGCGCCTGGAACGCCCAGACCTGGCGCTTTGCCGTGGTGCAGAACCCCGAACTCCAGGCCAAGCTGCAAGACGCCGCCTACGGCCAGGGCCAGGTCACGAACGCGCCCGCCGTCATCGTGGTGTACAGCGACATGGAAGACACCCTGAACACCGTGGAAGACACCGCGCACCCCGGCATGGGTGAGCAGGGCCGCACCGGCCAGCGCGCCACCTTTGACAACGTGTTCGGCAGCCAGCCCGTCGCGCAGCGCGGCGCCTGGGGCCTGAGCCAGGCCAACATCGCCTTTGGCTTCCTGATGCTGGCCGCCCGCAGCCTGGGCTACGACACCGTGCCCATGCTGGGCTTCCAGCCCGACAAGGTCAAAGAAATCCTGGGCCTGCCCGAGCACGTTCAGTTTGCCGGCCTGCTGCCCCTGGGCAAGCGCGCTGAAGACGGCTTTCCCCACCACCGCCACAGCGTCGAGCGCATCACCAAGTTCTACTAACCCCACACGGGAGGTCCGGGCCCACGCTCGTGGGCGCCTCCCAGCCAGTGACAGCCCGTTCCCACCTGTGGGGGCGGGTTTTGCTGTTTGCTGTCCTCATGAGTCATGCCATCACGGTGCAGGTCCACGGCGGCCCCGAAGTCCTGACCTGGCAGGAGCGCCCGTTGCCGCAGCCGGGTCCAGGGCAGGTGCGGGTGCGGGTCGAGGCCACAGGCGTCAATTACGCCGATGTTCTGGCCCGCCGGGGCGGGTATGGGCCAGGTGGACGGCTCCCCTTTGTGCCGGGCCTTGACGCGGCTGGGGTGGTGGACGCCCTGGCTGAAGAGGTCACGGGCCTGGCGGTGGGGCAGCGGGTGGCGTGCTTCGCCACGGGCGGCAGCTACGCCACCGAGGTACTGGCCCCGGCCACCTTCTGTTTTCCTCTGGCTGATGAAGTGGCTGCCGAGTAGGGCGCGGCACTGGTGCCTCTTTCGACCGCTTACGGGGTCTTGCAGGCTGCCGACCTTCAGCCCGGCGAAACGGTGCTGATTCACGCAGCGGGGGGAGGGGTCGGCCACCTGGCGGTGCAACTGGCCCTGGGCCAGGGCGCGCAGGTGCTGGCGGTGGTGGGCGACGAGGGCCGCGCCGAGTTCGTGCAGGGACTGGGGGCAGCGGTGGTGATTCACCGCCACCGTCAGGATTTCGCGGCCGAGGTGCTGGCCCATACCGAGGGACGCGGCGCCGACGTGATTCTGGATTCCATCGGAGGCGACACCGCCGAGCGGGGCCTGACCTGCCTGGCCCGGTTTGGCCGCCTGGTGACGTTCGGGCACTCGGGCGGTCGCCCTGGCCTGCTGCCCACGGCGCCGCTGCACCGCGAAGGCCGCTCGGTCATCGGGTACTCAAACGGCACCCTGCGCCAGCACCGCCCTGACCAGGCCCGCCGCGTGGCCCAGGCGGCGCTGGACACCCTGGCGCGGGGCGAGGTGCGTGTTCACAGCGGACTGCGGTTGCCACTGGCCCAGGCCGCCGAGGCCCACCGGCAAGCCGAGGCCGGCAGCATAAGCGGCCGGATAACGCTGCTGGCCTGAGTGCAGTCTTGCGTGCGATTGAGGCTCTTCCTGGGTCGCAAGTGGACAGGTGGGAAGGCAGAGCGGCTCCGACGAACGAAGAGTCGTTATAGCCAGCAGCCGCTTGGAAGAGACGGGTCGGCTCTTGCCTCAGGAGGCAACCAAACAACCATCCAAGGCGCAGAGGGTCACCCCCGGCCAGCGCTTGAGCCGTCCTTGAGCTTTGGCGGGCACCGGCGCCTGTCCACCTATGCTGGCAGGATGACCCTCAGACATCCTGTGCGGAGCCTGCTGGTGGGCGCCGTTGCTGGCCTGATCGGCGCGGCTGTGAAAGCCAAGGTTGAGCCTGCGCTGCAAACGCTGGCCGAACAGGCTTTTCCGCCCACGCCTGCCGAGAAAAAGATGGTGGGCGCTGATCCCACCGGACGCCAGGACCACATGCCGCCCGCCGAAATGGTGGAGGCTCTGGGCGAGCAGCTGACGGGCAAGACCCCGACTAAAGAAGAAAAGTTAGAGGGCCAGCAGGTCATTCACTACGCGGTGGGCGCGGCGCTGGGGGCCACCTACAGCGCCCTGGCGGCGACCCAGCCTGCCGTGACGCGCGGCCTGGGCGTGCCGGCTGGGGCAGTGATGTACGCCATGACCCACGCCAGCGCTGTGCCGGCCACCGGATTCCAGGCCTGGCCCTGGCAACTGCCTCGCTCGGCGGTGGTCTGGGAGGCCGCGTCGCATCTCGTGTTCAGCCTGACCACCGAACTGGTTCGCCGCTCGCTGGAAGCGGCGCTGGACCGGCTGGACTGAAGGGGAGGCATTGAGGTGTCTTGAGTGAAGTGCCGTAGGTCTTCACTTTCAGGGCAGCAGCGGTTGTGTCTGATACGGATTTCGATGGAATTGAGCAGCGTGCTTGATGAAATCCGAGTGGACTTGGAAAGCTGCGCAGCAGAGCGAGAGGGAAAAACGACGGATTGTGCGATCTGGAGGCCCAGACGGTACTTCTCAGCTGTGCCGTCGTGAAGAGGAGTGCGGATAAGGCCCCAGCAGGACTGGAGAGATAGGGACTCAGGCTGACTGTTCTGAGCTTTCCAGGCGAGACCTTGCAGCGCAGGTCAGCCGTCAGAGAGCGCGTCACCCGCTTGAAGGGCAGCAGAGGTGACGCCCTTTCCCTTCTTGCAGGGAACTCATGGCATGCCTCAAGCGCTGCAAGCGCTCAGGTGACAGCCCACTTCCGTTTCTTTGGCCGGCATTGAAGAGCCCTTCTGCCTGCTGCGCCGATGATTCATGACTTATCCGGGGTCCAGGTGCCCACCGACGACCACCTCAAGTTCCTTGACCTGGCCGCTCTCCACTTGCCAGCGGCGGGTCGCTACACGGCGGGTCAGCGCCCGGTCATGGGTGGCCAGCAGCACGGTACCGGGATAGTCGGCCAGCAGGCCTTCCAGCGCTTCAATGGCGCGCACGTCCAGATGGTTGGTGGGTTCGTCCAGCACCAGCACCTGGGCCCGCGTAACCCTCAGGCGCGCGAGGCTCAGGCGCGTGCGTTGCCCGCCGGACAGCGTGGACAGCGGAAACTGCGGGCCACCAGGGACCTGCAGCCCGGCCGCGACCTCATGCAGCTGATGAGGGGTCAGGGCCGGATTGGTCGCCAGCAGGGCGTCTCCCACTGTGGCCAGCCCGTACAATTCCTCGCCGCCTTGCCCGGCCACATACAGGGTCAGGCCCTGGCCCCAGCGCACTGTTCCACTGTGGGGAAGCTCGCCCAGCAGGGCGCGCAGCAGGGTGCTCTTGCCGCCGCCGTTGGGGCCGGTCAGGGCCACGCGGTCACCCCGGCGGACATGCAGGGTCACGCCCGACAGCACTTCCTTGTCACCGCGTGCCACGCTCAGGTGCTGTGCGGTCAGCACCTCGGCCGGGCCGGGAGGAGCGGGGGGCAAGTCCAGGCGCACGGCCCGGTGGTCGGCGTAGGGCTTGTCGACGGCGGCGTCCTCCAGGCGGTCCAGTTGACGCTCCAGCGCCCGCGAGCGGCCTGCCAGGGTCTTAGATACCTGGGACGCCTTGTTCTTGGCCGCAATCAGGGGCACGTTGCCCGCCCGGCGCAAGTTGAAGTGCCCGGCACTCTCGCCCGCCGCGCGCAGCCGTCCCTGTTCCTGGCGCAGTGCGGCCCGCTTGCGCTGGTAGGCGGCGTAGTCGCGCGCCTGGGCTTCACGCAGGGCCGCTTTCAGGGCCATCGCCTCGCTGTAGCCGCCGGGATACTCGTGCAGTTCGCCGCGTTCCAGTTCGGCGGTGCGGGTCGCCACGGCGTCCAGAAAGGCGCGGTCATGGCTGGCGAGCACAAACGCCGCCCCGGACGCCCGGAGCCAGCCTTCCAGCCAGGCGGCGCCGTCCGCGTCGAGGTGGTTGGTGGGTTCGTCCAGCAGATAGACCTCGGCGGGGTCCAGCAGCAGCCGCGCCAGCAGGGCCCGCCGGGTCTGGCCGCCCGACAGCTGGGTGGCCCGCGCCGCCCCGTCCAGGTTCAGGCCAGCCAGCACCGCGCCGGCCCGCGCTTCAAAGTCGTAGCCGCCGCACAGGCGGTAGTGTTCCTCGGCCTCGGCGAAAGCCTGAAAGGCTTCATCCGTTGCGGTGCCTAGGTCCGCCGAAGTGCGCTCGAAGGCGGCGCGCGCCTGCCGCAGGGCGGTGGGGGTGACGGCGTCCAGCATGGTGCCTTCTGCGGGGGTCTCATCCTGGGCCAGCAGCGCCACTCGGCCAGTGCGCGTCACTGTGCCTGCGTCGGGCGCGTCCAGGCCAGCCAGCAGCCGCAGCAGCGTGCTCTTGCCACTGCCGTTTTCTCCAATTAAGGCCAGGCAGTCGCCTGCACCCACGTCAAGCGTGACGTCCTCAAAAATCGTGCGGTCGGCGTACACACGCGCCGCTCCGGTGACTCTTAACATGCTTGTCTCCCTGCCAGAACAGGCCAGCCCGCGCAGGGCGGGCGGCAACGTGAACCGTGAATGCAGGGGTTACAGACGCAAGGGCAGGGCAGTCCTTTGAGTGGGCGGTGGGCCAAGCCTCTGCCACCAGTTTCCAGGGGAACAGGTCAGAGTGCTGCACCCAGGATACCGGTCGGCCGGGCGGGGCCGAATGCGCCAGTCTGCCTAGCGGCAAGTGTGGTGAGACGGATTCTGTCTGCTGTGCTAATAAGCCGGAACAGCACTGGATGGCCAACTGTAAGTCCGGGAGCCGTTTCACTGCCTCTCTATGGCCGGAGTGAATCGTTTACGCAGCACTGTTCACTCGGAGTTCCTCTTGTACAGCTTCCGAATGAATTGAGCACAAGGCCAGATGGAATCCGAGCAGACTTGAGAAGCGGCGCAGGAGAGCGGGAAGGAAAAGGTACGGATTTCGCGGTATAGAGGCGCAGACAGTGCCTTAAATAAGCGCAGTCCCTCTTACTCGCGCCGCCTGAGGAGCAGGGCCAGCAGAAAGACCGCCGTGTTCACCAATACGATGGTGGCGCCCGGCGCCGTATCAAGGCTGTAGCTCAGGTACAGGCCGGTGATGCCGCCCAGGGTGCCCAGCAGCGCCGCCAGGGCAATCATGGTCTTGAAACTGCGCGAGAGCAGCCGCGCGGTGGCGCTGGACGTGATCAGCAGGCTGACACTCAGGGTGGTGCCCACCAGCTGCACTGTCAGGACCACCACCAGACCAATCACAATCAGCAGCAGGCTGTCCAGGCGGCGCACCGGCAGGCCCACCGCGCGCGCCTCGGTAGGGTCGAACGAGGCCAGCAGCAACTCCTTTTGCAGCGCCAGCAGCAGCCCACCCACCACCACCGTTACCGCCAGCGCACCCCACAGGTCGGCAGGGGTGACGCCCAGGGGATTGCCAATCAGAAAGTTACTGAGGTCGGTGGTAAACGTGGGCGCGCGTGACAGCAGCACGATGCCCAGCGCAAACATGCCGACAAAGACGATCCCGATGGCGCTGTCCTGCTTCAGGCGGCTGCGCTGGCTGACGGCCCCGATGCCCAGCGCGGTCAGGACCGCTGCCGCCAGCGCGCCCAGCAGCAGGTTGCCTTTCAGCAGAAAGGCCGCCACGATGCCGGGCAACACCGCGTGGCTCATGGCGTCCCCGATGTAACTCAGGCCGCGCAGCACCACCCAGGCGCCCACCAGCGCACACAGCACGCTGACCAGCGCGACCGCCAGCAGCGCGCGCACGAAAAAGCCGAATTGAAGAGGGTCGGTGAGCCAGTCCATCAAGAGGAAGTGGAGAATGGGGAATGGGGCGTGGGGAAAGGCAGGGGGGGCAGAGAAAGACGGGTGGTTACTCTCCGGGCGGCCGAGCGGTGTCCATCACCTCTCAACCTTCTTCTCTCAGCGGCCTTATGCATGGGTGTGGCCCAGGTGGCTGGTGCTGAAGGTGGCCTCGATGTTCTGGGGCGTGTAAACCTGCTCGGGGGTGCCGTCGGCAATGATGCGGCGGTTGACCAGCACGAGGTGGTCGCACCAGCGCCGCGCCTGTTCGAGGTCGTGGGTGACCATCACCACCGCGCGCCCCTTGTCGGCCTGGGCGCGCAGCAGGGCCATCAGCTGCTCCTGGGTGGTCGCGTCCACGCCGGTGAGGGGTTCGTCCAGCAGCAGCAGGTGGCCCTGGCGGGCCAGCATCCGGGCCAGCAGCACCCGCTGGCGCTGCCCACCCGAGAGCGCGCCGATGTGGCGCCCGCGCAGGTCGTATACCCCCGTTTCCTTTAGCGCCGCTTCGACCAGTTGCCGGTCCTTGCGCCCCGGCCAGCGCAGCCAGCCCAGGCGGCCGGTGCGGCCCATCATGGCCACGTCCCAGACAGTCACCGGGAAAGCCCAGTCCAGGGTCTGCTGCTGCGGCACATACGAGATGCAGCCGCGCGCCGTGTGGCCGGGGTCAAAGCGCACCGCGCCGGTTGTGTCGGGCAGCAGGCCCACCAGGGTCTTCAGCAGCGTGCTTTTGCCGGCGCCGTTGGGGCCAATGACCGCGCTGAAGCTCCCGGCTTCAAAGCGCACGCTGGCGTTTTGCAGGGCCACCTGCGGCCCGTACGTGACAGTGAGATTCTCAACGCCCAGCATCGGCAGAGCATACCCCTTCGGAAAAGAAATGCGGAAAAAGGCGTCCCCACGTCGGGCGGGAACACCGCTTAAAGATGGTGACGCTTAGCCACCCTTTAAGGCCCGCACCATCGTGTCTACGTTGGCGCGCAGGGCCTTCAGAAAGGTATCGCCAGAACTGCCTTTGGGCCCCAGCGCGTCGGTGTAGAGGGGCGGAGCCACCCGCGCGCCGGTTTCGCGGGCGAGCGTCTGCGCCAGGCGGGCATTCACGGTGTTCTCGGTAAAAATGACGTGCGCCCCGGTTTTTTTCATGGTCTGGGCCAGCGTGGCCAGTTCGCGGGCGCCAGGTTCGCGCTCGGTGCCCACGCCGGGAATCACGGCCCCCACGACCTTCAGGCCGTAGCGCTCGGCCAGGTAATGCAGGCTGTCGTGGTTGGTCACCAGGATGCGCCGGGCCAGAGGCACGCCGGCAAACTGCTGTCTGGCGTAGGCATCGGCGGCAGCCAGCGCCTTCAGGTAGGCGGCGGCGTTGTTGGCGTAGGTGGCCTTGCCCGCCGGGTCCAGGGCGCCCAGGGCCGCCTGGATATTTTTGATGTACCCTGCGGCCAGCCCAGCGTCCCACCAGGCATGGGGGTCCAGAGCGCCGTGGTCGTCCTCATGGCTGTGCCCGGCTTCCGCCCCGTGTTCCGCCGGGTGCAGCTTGAGGCCAGCCGTCAGGACCTTGACCGGCACCTTCGGAGCGCTGGAGCGGAGCTTGAGCAGCCAGGGCTCCAGTCCGGCGCCGTTGGCAAACAGCACCCGGCTCTGGGCCAGGCCACGCACGACGGCCGTGCCCGGCTGGAAGGTATGGGTGTCGCCGCCAGCAGGGACCACGACATTGACACTGACGCGCTGGCCCCCCACGGCCCGCACGAAATCACCCAGGATGGTGGTCGTGGCGCTGACCTGCAGAGGAGCGGCGTAGGCGGGGCCCCCCAGCAGGGCCCCCAATGCCAGCGCAGTCCGCTTCATGCGAGTTCGATGCCCTTGAAGGGGCCACGGCTCAGGGTGCGCAGGGCGTTGGCGCTGAGCCAGACGGTCTTGACCACGCCGTTTTCGCGGATAGCTTTTTTGTGCAGGTTGGCCCTCTGGGTGCGCTTGGTGATGCCAGTGACCTTGCGGCCTACCCCGCCCTTGGCGCGGGCCTTGCCCCGGCGGGTGACGCTGTTGACCACCAGATTTTTCTTGCCTGTCAGGTAACATTCACGGCTCATACGGTTCTCCTTCTCGCACGCGGGCGGAGGTGCCCTGTGGGGTCACGCCCAGTGGACTGTGGGGGCTTCTAGCAGCCGGTGTGTGGTGCCTTCAACTGGGGCGATGCCCGGCACTCATCTCTCAGCGCCTCATCGCAACAGCGATAATGATATTCTATTCTCAGTAATATGGCAAGATTTCATGTCGTGCGTGGGTGCCCACTGACCGCCCAGTTCTGGTTTCTGGGGGTGGACGCCCGGCAGGGGGACCTGAGCCTGCGGGGCTTTCGGAAGGCGCCGGCGGCGCAGGGCAGCAGTCTCTACACGCTGGACTGTCTGTCGCTGCACAGCGCGGGCCTGACGCTGCTCACCCCCTCTGGGCCGCTGCATTTTGGCCGCCGCACACAGACCTTCACGCTGGGCGACACACCTGTGCCGCTGGCGCTGGGCCGCTGGCAGGTGCGCGCAGCCCTTCAGGCCCACGAGCAGTGGGTGCAAGGCCGTTACGGGCCGGGTTACCGGGCTTCGCTGGTAGAAACCCTGCGGCCACCGCGTCCGGTGCGCGCGGCGCTGCCGGCCTGGCGCGAGTGGCAGCGGCTGGGATCAGCCTGATCCCAGGGAACCTCTCTGGCTCCTCACTGCTGCCGGGCGAAGGAGGTGGACCTCACTCAGTCGCGGCGCCTCAGTGCAGGTTCATGGGCGTCCCGTAGGGCACGCCTTCTCTACAGGTGTACTCGGCCGGCTGGCCGTGACGGCCGCGCTTGTCTCAGACTGTGCCTGTTCGCTTCAGCGCACATCCTTGAGGGCTTCGTGGGCGGCCTCGGCGTCTCTGGCAATCTGGGCCTTGAGTTCGTCCAGGCCGGCAAACTTCTGCTCGCCGCGCAGCCTCGTGAAGAACTTGACCTGCAATTCCTCGCCGTACAGGTTGCCCCCGAAGTCGAACAGGTGCACCTCAAAGCGTCGGGTGCGGCCCTCCACGGTGGGCCGGAAGCCCACGTTGGCCACGCCATGCCAGCGGCCGTGGTCGCCCTGCACCACCACGGCAAACACGCCCAGCGGCAGCGCCTTGCCGTCCGGCACCTGAAGGTTTGCGGTGGGCCAGCCCAGGGTGCGGCCCAGGCGGTCCCCCTGCACCACCACCCCCTGCGCGTCGTAGTGGCGGCCCAGCAGGCGGCGGGCGCCGTCCACATCCCCGCTCCGCAGATATTCGCGCACCCGCGTGCTTTTGATGTCCTCGCCGCCCAGGCCGTGAATGGGCACCACCACGACCTCGGGGGCCACGGTTTTCAGGTCCTCCACGCTGCCCGCCCGGCCCCGGCCAAAGTGAAAGTCCTCGCCCACCACAATCGCCTGCGGGCGCAGGGTGCGCAGGTCATCTAAAAAGGCGTCTTTGGGCCGCGCGGCAAACTCGGGAGTAAAGGCCGCCGCAATCGTCTCGTCTATCCCGTAGCGCGCCAGCAGATCGAGCTTCTCGGGGAGGGTCGACAGAAACTCGACGCCCTGCGTCAGCACGCGCGTGGGCGGGTCGAAGGTGTAGACCACGCTGGGGACGCGGTGTTCGCGCGCCTTGGCCTTGAGCTGGGCAATCAGGGCCTGGTGCCCCAGGTGCATCCCGTCAAACGAGCCGATGGCGACGGCGGTGGCCGTGTTCGGTCGCTGGGCCGGGGAAACGTAGGTTTTCACGCGCGCTCCGCCAGGCGCTGCAGGGCAAACAGCGCCGCCGTGACGGTGGAGGCGCTGCCAGCCACCGAGCCGTCCCGCAGGCCGGCCAGCACCTGCGCGGGCGGCTGCCACACCACCTCCAGACCTTCCTCGTCCTCGTCGTGGGGCAGTTTGCTGGGGCGCAGGTTGGTGGCCTCAAAGACGTGCAGCGCTTCGTCGCAGAAGCCGGGGCTGCTGTAAAAGTGCGTCAGCAGGGTCATGTCGCCGTCCAGCCCGGCCTCTTCCTGAAGTTCCCGCCGGGCGGCTGCTTCGGGGGTTTCGCCGCCGTCTATCAGGCCGGCCGGCGCCTCTAGGGTGACCCGGCCCACCGCCCGGCGCTGCTGGCGCACCAGCAGCATCTCTCCGTGCTCGTTCAGGGCCAGCACCGCCACGGCGTCGTCGTGGCGCACCACCTCCCACTTGCCGTCCAGCACCTCCAGCCGCACGATATGGCCGTCGTAGATCACCCGCGTGTCGCTGCTCATCTTGCGGCAACTGTAATGCACGGCCCGCCGGACCGGGCAGCGCCCTACACTGCGGGCATGGTCACCCGAGCGGAGCTGGAGGCGCGCGAGGCTGCGGCGCTGGCCCCCTACGCCACCCTCAGCCGCGCCGCCACGCGCGAACACCCCGAGCGCGAAAGCGAGACCCGTACCGCCTTTCAGAAAGACCGTGACCGGGTGCTGCACACCACGGCCTTCCGCCGCCTGGAGGCCAAGACGCAGGTGTTTCTCTCGGCGGCGGGCGACCACTACCGCACCCGCCTGACCCACACGCTGGAGGTCAGTCAGGTGGCCCGCAGCGTGGCCCTGACGCTGGGCCTCAACGAGACCCTGGCCGAGACCATCGCCCTGACGCACGACCTGGGGCATCCTCCCTTCGGGCATGCGGGCGAGCGGGTCCTCAATACCCTGATGGCCGGGGACGGCGGCTTTAACCACAACACCCAGGCCCGGCGCATTGTCACCGAACTGGAGCGGCCCAAGGGTGAATACGCCGGTCTGAACCTGACCCATGACACCCTGGACGGCCTGAACAAGCACGACCGCGCGGGCCTGAGTCGCCCCAGCCTGGAGGCGCAACTGGTGGACGCCGCCGACGCCCTGGCGTACACCGCGCATGACCTGGACGACGGCCTGCGCAGCGGCCTGCTGACCCACGCAGGCCTGCGCGAGCTGCCGCTGTGGCGCGACTTGACGGCGGGCGCAGGGATAGAGGGCGACACCCTGACCGAGCAGGGGCGCCGGACCCTGCACCGCCGCCTGCTGGGCACCCTCATCCGTGATCTGACCCAGGCCAGCCACGCGGCCATTGTGGCCAGCGGCGTGGACAGCCCAGGGGCCGTGCGCGCGCACGCCACGCCGCTCATCACCTACAGTCCCCAGATGCGCGGCTGCCTGCGCGAAACCGGCGCCTACCTGCGCGAGAATCTGTACCGGCACTGGCGCGTGGAGATGCAGGTGGAGCAGGCCACCCGCACCCTGACCACCCTGTTTGAAGCCCTGGTGCGCCGCCCCAGCATGCTGCCCCCCAGCTTCCGCGCCCGTGCAGAGCAGGGCCTGCCGCGCGCCGTCTGCGACTATCTGGCGGGCATGACCGACCGCTACGCGTTGGACGTTCACGCCAACCTGACCCCGCCGGTCGGCACGCCGGGGCTGTGGCTACGCTAAAGAGGCGGGGGCGCAGGCGTTGACAGTCCCGGGCGGCCCTGGTACATTTATGCCCGCCTGCCCGGTAAGGGTGAGCGAACAACAAGGTGCGCGGGTGTAGCTCAGCTGGTTAGAGCGCACGCCTGATAAGCGTGAGGTCCCCAGTTCAAGTCTGGGCATCCGCACCAAAGAGCCCCGCCGCGCGCGGGGTTTTTCGTTGTCTCTCTTTCTCTGACGGTTTAATTCCTGAGCCCTGCCGGCTGGACGACACTTACCCTCCTGGAGCTTCTGCGCGTAGCATCCAGCGCATGACCTTGCCCGTTCTGGCTGACCTGCGCTCGGATACTGTCACTACGCCTACGCCCGCCATGCGCGAGGCGATGGCCCAGGCCCCGGTGGGCGACGATGTCTACGGTGAAGACCCCACGGTGAATGCCCTACAGGCCGAGGTCGCGCGCTTGACCGGGCACGAGGCTGGCCTCTTTATGCCGTCGGGCACCATGACCAATCAGGTGGCCATCGCCCTGCACACCCGCCGGGGCGAGGAGGTCATCTGCGCCGAAGGCTCGCATATTTACGAGTGGGAACTGGGCATGATGGCCACCTTCAGCGGCGTAGTGCCGCGCTTTGTGCCTGCGCCGCTGGGGGTGCCGGCGCCAGAGGATGTGCGCGTAGCAGTGCGGCGTAGTGTTCACCAGTCACCCAGCGGCGTGATCGTGCTGGAAAACACCCACAACAAGGCCGGGGGCACCATCATTCCGCCAGAGGTGCTACACCAGATTCGTGCGGTCGCCACTAAGGAGGGGTTGCCTTTCCATCTGGACGGCGCGCGCGTCTACAACGCGGCGGTGGCCCTAGGTGTGGAGCTGCATGAGATAACCGGAATGTTCGACACGGTCAGCGTGTGCCTCAGCAAAGGTCTGGGGGCTCCGGTGGGCAGTGTGCTGACCGGCTCGGCCGCTGCCATGAAACAGGCGCACCGCTACCGCAAGATGATGGGCGGCGGCATGCGGCAGGCCGGGGTGCTGGCCGCCGCCGCGCTGGTGGCCCTGCGCGAAGGCCCCGCCCGGCTGGCCGAGGACCACCGCCGCGCCCACGTGCTGGCCGAAGCCCTAGTGAATGCCGGCTTTGAGGTGAACCTGGCGGCCGTGCAGACGAACATCGTGTATGCCGCGGTGCCGGGCGCGGCGGGCCGTGCGGCGGCCTGGGCACAGCGCGGCGTGCTGGCCAACGCCCTGGGCCCAGAGTCGGTGCGCTTTGTCCTGCACCACCAGATTGACGATGAAGCCCTGGACCGCGCGCTTGAGGTGCTGACGGCCTAAGCGGGCATTCGGGCCAGGGAGAGGCGCCCGCAAGCCTCTACATGGAGCAGGTCGCTCGTCCGGCTAGATGAGAATCCAGGCTTGTGGGAGCGCCTCAACGCGGTGGCTACCGTCACGAACTGACAGAACGGTCCCGCGCCGCTGCCAGGGGCGCGAACCGGGTGCCTGCCCGAACAGCCTGGGCCAGTGTGGCTACACGGTCTGACTACCGCTCGACAGGCTCGTGGTATTCCATCTCGGGTTCGGGTCCACAGGCCTGCCGAAGGGAATGGACAGGCACCCGCTGCGGCGCCTCCCAGCGGCGCGGGGCCAGTTGCAGACCATCGGCCAGAGGCACATTGCCGCCGGGTTGCCGCAGCCAATCGTCCACCCACGCGCCGACCTCGTGCGGCTGAAGACGGGGCACCTCGAAGACTTCATGGGGCGGCATGGCGGGGACCAGTGTGGCGTCCAGGGTCAGAAAAAATCCACCCCAGGCGTTGCCCCAGGATGGACCGCTGCATAGACTGGCTTCAGCCCAGGTCGGCCAGCACCTCACTCAAATCCTTTTTCACACAGGTGAACATCGGCGTGTCTTGCAAGGTGTACATGCTCGCTTCGGTGTAGCGCAGGCGGTGAACGAGGTCCACAAATTCCTGCGGGTGGTCGGAGTCAAAGCTCACCACGAATTCCTGGTCGTCGATGCCGTAGGAATAGCTGGTGTTAATCCGCACACCCTTAAAGGGACCGCTGGCGAAAATATGCTCGTCCATCATGCCCTGGCGGCTGTGCGGCGTCAGGTCGTACCAGGCGCGCGTCTTGATAAACGGGTAGATGAACAGGAACTTGCCCTGCCCCGGCAGAATTTCCAGGCCGTGCCCGCTGCCTTCCACGCGGTTGACGTACTGGCTGCGCTTGTTCATGGACACGAAGTTGTACGGCTGGGTCAGGTAGCCCATCAAGCGGGTGCGGTTGAGGCGGCCCTGGGCTTCCTGAAACTCGCGCACGTCAAAGGCGATGCGCCACAGCATGAAGTCCACGTCGCCGCGCACTCCCACCAGCGAGTAGGGGCGCTGAATCAGACCCTTCTCGACGGGGGCGTCCTCCACCCAGCCCTGGGCGGCGGCCAGAAACTCGGCCCGGATCTCCTCACGCTCGCTCTGGGGCAGGCGGCGGAAGGCGGGGTCCAGTTTGAAAAAGGCGTAGTTCAGAAACTGCCGCTGGGCGCGGTCCGGTTCTCTCTGGGTCACCTGGCCGCTGGGGTCCAGGTCTACCATCATTTTTGGGCGACCACCCGGCGCGCCTGCCGGACGCCCACCCGCAGCGGGCGGTGCTCCCTCGGGGCGCTGGCCTTCTGGACGCTCGCCGCTTACGGGTTCACCACTCACTGGGCCACCGCCTGACCGCGCAGGTCGTGGGTCAGGCCAAAGTTGGCGCGGTAGAGGGTCTGAATGGCGTCAAATTCCTCATCGGTCAGAGGCGCAGCGTCAAAGGTGGCGGCGTACTCGCGCAGGCCGTCCGAGGAGTAGATGTTGGGCAGCACGCTCGCCATCGCCGGAGAACGCAGCGCAAATTGCAGCGCCAACTGGCCGATGGTCCGGCCTTTGCCGTCAATCACGGCGTCCTGAAGCTGCTCAACCTTCTTCAGGCCGTCTTCCATCCAGGCTTTGCGGCGGGCGTTGGTGGTCATGCGCCAGTTGCGGTGGTCGCCGGGCTCAAACTCGGTCTCCAGGCTCATGTAGCCTTCCAGCAGACCCGAAGCGTGTGGCACGCGGGCCATCATGCCCACGCCGACTTCCTCGGCCACGGGCAGAATCTGTTCGCCCAGCAGCTGCTCCAGCAGGTTGTAAATAATCTGGGTGGGTGCGCGGCGATCCCGCACGCTGGCAATGCCTTCTTCAATCTGCCGCTCGTTCAGGGCCGGGCCCAGGGCCGTGCCGTAGGCCCGGATCAGCCCTTCGGCTTTGGCCTTGTCCAGCTCGGCCCATAGGTCGTCTGCGAGCGCCGTTCCGGGTGCAATGGCGTCCATACGGGGGTTGTGCAGCTGGTAGTAGTCAATCCGGTCAGTGCCCAGGCGCTTGAGGCTGCCTTCCAGGGCGCGGCGCAGATGCTGGGGGGACCAGTCGTGCGGGCGCTCCTGCTGGCCGGCGCGTTCGGGGTGGTTGTAGATGTCGTAGCCGAACTTTGTGCCAATGACGATCTGGTCGCGCACATCGGCCAGGGCTTCGCGCTGCAACTCTTCGGCGCGGCCCGAAGCGTAGGTGTCAGCGTTGTCAAAGAAGGTCACGCCCAGGTCAAACGCTTCTCGCAGCAGCGCCTTGCCCATGCCCTCGTCCTTGACGCCCCACCAGGTCGTGCCCACGGTCCACACCCCGAACCCCACCGCACTGACGGTCAGGTCGGTGCCCAGCAACTTGCGGTATTCCATGCGCGCACTATCTCACTGCCCGGCGGGGATGGTTGCCCCCGAACGACCGGTCAGGCAGGGGTAGGGACAGGGAAGAGGAGGTGGGTGGTCGGCAGGGCAACAGTGAGGAGGGGGCGACCTGTTTCGAGGGCCGGATGCAGGGCTGCCCCTTGAATCACGCTGAGCCGGGCAGGTCGCACGCGCCCGGTCATGTTCACCTGGGTCAGCCACCAGCCGGCCTGACCGTCCAGGCGCGGCTGGGCGAGTGTGCGCCGGGGGGCCGGAACGAGGCCAGTGGAGACCGGCAGCGCCGGCCCGAACTGCTGAAAGGCCAGGTGGGTCAGCAGCTGTCCGTCCTCCCAGACCCGCACCTGGCCCCTTTCCGGCGTGCCCTGCCACTCGAAACGCGCCAGCGTCTTGGGAATGCCCCAGTTGGCCCGGCCCCACGTCACGCTCTGCGGCGTACTAACGGCAATGCGCGTCACCTGCGGGCGCGGTCCGGCGGGGCTGGGGGCGCCCAGCGTCACCCACATCACCTCGTCGTAAGGGCCCACCGGCGAGGCCGCGTAGCGCAGCAGCAGGAGGGCGCCGGGGTCCGGGCGGCCATAGACGGCCACCAGGGCCTGACCACGCAGCCGCCAGGGTGGGGGAGACATGCGCCCCACCGTATAGCCTGGGGCGATGCTCAAGCACGTTTCGTTTCTGACCCGCGACCTGGCGGCCACACTGGCGTTTTACGTTCGTCTGGGCGGCACCGTAGAGAAGCAACTGACCACGCCTGAAGGCTACGGCCGCGCGGTGGTCTGTCTGGGTGAAGGCCGCTTGCAATTCTTCGAGGTGACAGGAGAGGGGCCAGCGCCACATCCTCACTGGGCTGAACATATTGCCCTGCACGTCGTTGGCCTTAGCGATCTGCTGCCTATGCTGCGGGCGCAGGGCGTCACCGTCACCCGCGACCTGCAGCCCAGCCCCAGTGGCCGCGACATGGCCTTCGTGCTGGACCCTGACGGGCGGCAGGTGGAACTGCTGGAAGCGTCCGGGGGGTAAAAGGGCTGGGCTGACAGCGGTCTCCAGGACAAGTGAAGCTCTTGGCCCCCCGCTATTTTGGAGTGACTGCCGAAGAGAACGGCCTTCGTGGTATTGGGGCGTCCCCTGATCTCCAGGGGAAAACGGGACGCCGCCGTCAGATCTTCCTCTCCTTTGCCCCTTCACCCCTTACCATCACCCTATGACCCCAACCCTTGTGATCGTGCCTGGCCTGGGCGACAGCGGGCCAGAGCACTGGCAGACCCTGTGGCAGCACAAGTTCGGCGCGGCGCGCGTGCGGCAGGACGACCCGGATCAGCCCACCCCGGCCACGTGGTCGGCCCGCTTGCAGGAGGTCATTGACGCCACGCCCGGCGACCTCGTACTGGTGGGACACTCGTGCGGGGTGCTGAATATCGTGCACTGGGCGGCGCTGACGGGCGGTCACGAACGGGTCAAGGGGGCGCTTTTGGTCGGCCCCACCGACGCCGACTTCACGCCCACCTATGAGGCCTATCCGGGGGTGGCCGGGATGGCCCCCGTGCCCATGACTGCGCTGCCGTTTCCAGCGCTGGTGATTGCCAGCGAGAATGACCCTTACGCCAGCGCCGAGCGCGCCCAGGCGTTTGCAGAGGCCTGGGGCGCCGAATACGTCTCGGCGGGCGAGGCGGGGCATATCAATGTCGCCAGCGGCCACGGCGACTGGCCTGACGGCGAGGTGCTGCTCGGTGAGGCCCTGCACGCCTGGACTCCGCCGGACGTTGTGAGGCTCTAAGACCAGCAAAAGGGCCGCCAGAGCTGTGGCGGCCCGATTCTTCGAGGTGACTTCAGAC
Organism: Deinococcus arboris; assembly: GCF_009755355.1. Taxonomy (GTDB): domain Bacteria; phylum Deinococcota; class Deinococci; order Deinococcales; family Deinococcaceae; genus Deinococcus; species Deinococcus betulae. The sequence continues at coordinate 66,341 of NZ_WQLB01000019.1, forward strand.
GCTGGCGGTTGCGGCGCTGTGCTTGTCCAGCAGGGCCTCAAAGGCGCGCTTGGGCTGGGCGCCCACGACCCCTTCGACGGGCTGGCCGTCCTTGAACAGAATCAGGGTGGGAATGCTCATGACACGGTACTGGCCCTGGGTCACGGGGTTTTCATCCACGTTGAGTTTGCCGATCTTCACGCGGCCTTCGTACTGGCTGGCCAGTTCCTCAATCACCGGCGCGATAATTCGGCAGGGGCCGCACCAGGGTGCCCAGAAGTCCACCAGGGTCAAGCCCTGGCCGATTTCGTCGTTAAAGGTGCTGTCGGTCAGTTCGACTGGCTTCATGGCCCGATGATACGCCCGCCGGGGCCGCTGTGGGATAGGGCGTGCATGGAGAAAAGGCTCACCACTTGTTTAATCGTAGTGACCTGGGGTGCAATGTCTGGGAATGCGGAGCGGTCTGCGAAGAGGTGAGCGCGCTAGCCTGGGAGCATGGCCGAGTCCGTCCGTGATCCTGAAGCTTTTCAGCGGGGCGCGGCGCTGTTTGCGCGGGGTGAATGGTGGGAAGCCCACGAAGCCTGGGAGGGGCCCTGGCAGGGGGCGGGGGGCCAGGAGCGCGACTTTTATCAGGCGCTGATTCTGCTGGCCGCCGCGCTTCACAAACGCTGGCATCACGGCAGCCACAGTCACCGCAACTTTTTCAAGGCCGAGCGGTATCTGGACGCCTTGCCGCCCAGCTACGCGGGAGTGGACCTCGCGCGGCTGCGGGCCGAGGTCTGGACCGCGCTGCAGGAAGAGGGGCAGTACCCGGTGGTGATGAATGGAGAAGAGACACTACTTACTCAGCCGGACCTGGAAGGGCACTGAAAATAAGGGATAAGGCACACCCAAAGCGGCGCAGCAGAACTGGCAGATGCGGAAAGGGGATGTACGATCTGCCTCTGAAATCAGGAGCGTTCCGTCTTCAGGTATCCTGACGCCCGAACGTCGTCTGCCCACCGGGGCGCGCGGCGGTTACACAGGAGAACATCAGATGGAACGAATTGCACTTTTTATTGACGGCGCAAATGTCTACGCAGCGGCCAAGCGACTGGGCTGGAACTTTGACCACCGCAAGATTCTGGACTACTTCGCGGCGCAGGGCGCGCTGCACAACGCCTTTTACTACACGGCGGTCCCGGTCCCTATAGACGACAAGCAAAAGCGCTTTACCGACGCCCTGACCTACATGGGCTACACGGTGCGTACCCGCCCGCTGCGCGAGGCCACCGACGAGAGTGGCGCCACCTACCGCCGCGCCAGCCTGGACATCGAAATTGTGACCGACCTGCTCAGCACCAGTGACCGCTTCGATACGGCGGTGCTGCTGACCGGCGACGGCGACTTTGAGCGCCCGGTGGAAGTCCTGCGTGCGCGGGGCAAGCGCGTCGTGGTGGCCAGCATTGCCGAGATGACCAGCTACGAGCTGCGCAACGCGGCGGACCAGTACGTTGACTTCAAGGACATCCGCGAGCACGTCGAGCGCCCCGGCTACCGCCTCCCCAGCGAGCAGCGAGGTGCCGACCCCCGGCCCTTTTACGCCTCGGCGGCCCTAAGCGACAGCGATGACCGCTGATCCAGCGGCGGGCAAGCTGCCGGTCGCCCTGGACGCGATGGGTGGCGACCACGGAGCCGCGCCCAACGTGGACGGCGCAGTTCAGGCAGCCCGCGCCGGCGTGAGTGTGCTGCTGGTGGGGCACCGGGTCGCCCTGCACGCCGAACTGGGCAAACACGCGGGCAGTGCGGGCCTGCCTATCGAGGTCGTGGACGCCCCCGACGTGATCGGCATGGACGAGCACGCCAGCGACGTGCGGCGGCGCACCGGGGCCAGCATCAGCGTAGCCACCCGGCTGGTCAAGGAAGGCCGGGCGTGTGCCGTGGTCAGCATGGGCCACAGCGGCGCCACGATGGCGTCTGCCCTGCTCACGCTGGGGCGGGTGCGCGGCGTGGAGCGGCCCGCCATCCTGACCCATCTGCCGGCGCGCGGCGGCTTTACCACCCTGCTGGATGTGGGCGCCAACGCCGACGTGAAGGCCAGCTACTACGCCCAGTGGGCGCAGCTGGCGACCGTGTACCTGCGGGTCGTGGAAGACCGTGAGGCTCCCAGCGTGGGCCTACTGTCTATTGGCGAGGAAGACCACAAGGGCAGCGCGCTGGTGCTGGAAGCCCACGGGTTGCTGCGGGCGCTGCACGGCCAGGGCATTCACTTTCACGGCAACGTGGAAGGCCGCGACATCTTTCTGAACACCACCGACATCGTGGTGACCGACGGTTTTACCGGCAACGTGGTCCTGAAGCTGGCTGAGGGGGAAGCCAAGGTGCTGTTCGGCTGGGTGCGTGAGGCCCTGACGAGCAGCCTGAAAAGCAAGCTGGGCGCCTTGCTGGTGCGCGGCTCGCTGCGCGGCCTGGCCGAGCGGATGGACCCCAGCACCTACGGCGCCAGCCTGCTGATCGGCGTGAGGGGCTTGGCGTTCATTGGCCACGGCAGCGCCGACGCCCGCGCGGTCAAGAATGCCCTGCTGCGTGCCCAGCGCGCCCATGAGGCCAACCTGATTCCGCGTCTGGAAGCGGCCTTTGCCGAGCAGGCACAGGGGACAGCCCCAGCTTAGAGAGCGGAGGGACAGGGAAGTTGGTTGGGGCGGAGTCGGCGACAGGTCAGACTCCGCCCCTATCGTTGGCGACAAAGTTTCCATGCGGATGCAGTGAACAGGGCGAGTCACTTTCCCTGTGTTTAGAGACAAGGGATGGAGGCGACCGGCTGGCGTTGAGGGCCCTCTCCCAGCAGAGCTCTACCTCTTTCTATGGGCAAGCAGAGATGTCAACTTTCGGCTGGCGCTCGCTCCTCCTCAGGACACCATGCCGGGTCTAGTCAATCCTCACCTCCTCATGAGAAGGTGGGCGGCATGCTGGCGGAGTTAAGCGTTCAAATTGTGAAACCTCAGGTGTGGGTGGGCCTCGCCCTGACTGCTGTGGCCGCCTACGCCATCTACCGGTTTGGCCGCCTGCTGATTCGGCTGTTAGAGCCCCATATGCCGCGCCGTCTGGTGGCGCCCCTGAACTGGGTGTGGGGGCTGGGCGTGGCTCTGAGCTGGCTGGCGGTGGCGACCTACGTGGCCTACCTGCCCAGCGTGCCGCTGCTGTTCGAGCTGGGGCGTGATATCGCCGCCGGCTTCCGCCATACAGCGGGCCAGCTGGTGGTGGTCGTGGCCCTGGCCATGATTGCCTGGCATCTGATTGGGGCGCTGACTGGGCGTATCGTGCCCGCCGAAGAATTCAGCCGCCGCACTGTGCGGGTGCAGACCCTGAAGGGCGTGGTGGAAAGCACCTTGCGGGTGGTGGTGGTCATCATCGGGCTGATTGCCGCTCTGCAGGCGCTGGGGCTGAACGCCACCAGTTTGCTGGCCGGGGTCTCGGTGCTGGGTCTGGCGGTGGGATTTGGCGCCCAGAGCCTGATCAAAGACGTGTTCAACGGCTTTTTTATCTTGCTGGAAGACCAGTATGGGGTGGGGGACGTTATCAGTGTGAATAACGGCCTGCTTTCAGGCAACGTGGAGCGGGTCAATCTGCGCGTGACTGCTCTGCGGGCGCTGGACGGCACGGTCCACATCATTCCCAACGGGCAGATTCTGACGGTCAGTGTCAGCAGCAAGGACTGGTCGCGGGTGGTTGCCACCGTGGACGTGACCTACGCTGCCAGCATTGACGACGCCCTGCGCGTCCTGGAGGCCGTCAGCACCGAGATCTACGAGGAAGAAGAATGGAAGGGCTTTTTTCTGGAAGCGCCCGAGGTGCAGGGTGTCACGCGGCTGGCCCCTGACGGCGTGACGCTGCGCGCGCTGTTTAAGGTGCAGCCCAAAAGCCAGTACGCCATTGGCCGCGAATTTAACCGCCGCATCAAGATTGCGATGGACGAGGCCGGCATCGAGATTCCTTTTCCGCAGCGCAGCCTGAACTTTGGTGGCGGGCCTATTGAAATCAAGCTGACCCGTGAGGACCTGAAAAGCGACCCGCGCGCCACTCAGGACCGCCAACATGCCCCCGTTCAACCTGTCCAGACCCGTGACCCGGAGGAGGACGAAACCAACTGAGCCGAGATGGCCTCTCGGACCACGTTGGTTCAGAAGAGGCGCTGGCAGAGGCAGGTGCAGGCGGGTTTGTTCCTGCTCTGTTCAACCTTTGTTCCCTCTCTGTCCCAGAGGGTCTTTTAACCTCCTTCCCGAATCTGCAGATGGCCGGTTCATTCGTGAAGTGAGGTTCCTATGACTACCCGATTTGTCCTGCCCGCTCTCTCGGTCTCCTTGCTGCTCACACTGGCTGCGTGTGGAACAGCGGAACTTCCAGTCGCCGATGCGGCGCCCTTTCAGGCTCAGGCGGCGGCCCCTGCCCCTTATCCTCAGAACGATTACAACAGCATCGTCGTAACCAATACGTTCGCTACGGATCTCCCAGTTCTTCAGACGACCTATCCGCTGTTTGATTGGACGGCTGATGGTTGCAGTTCGCCGGTCTTCACCATCTGGAGTCTCTACTTCCATCCAGCTTGTGTGCAACACGATTTTGGGTACCGGAATGTCAAGTTCTATCCAGCTCTTCGGAACGAGAATTACCGCAAAGTCGTTGACGATCAGATGCTTGAACATATGCGGTTCATCTGTGATGACTTCAATATCATTGATCAGGTGAAGTGCTTGGCGGCGGCTGAAGTGTTTTACGGAGCCGTTCGCCTGAAAGGTGAACAATACTTTCAGGCCTCCAGCAACCCGACGATTGAAATCAGCCTAGAGAAGTTGCCTGAGCCGCCCACAGAAACCCCTGAGCCCGGCCCACCACCGCCCATCCGTTACTTGCTGACACGCAACGAGCCTACTGGCAAGTGCATTGACAGCGCGGTGTCCGGGCAGCTTCCCACTATGGCGGCCTGCAACGCCGCCAACCGCTTGCAGCAGTGGGAACGGCTGTTCCTACCCGGCACAGATCAGCACAAAGAGGTCTTTATGCTGCGCAACCGCGAGACTTTGCAGTGCCTCAGCTGGACTCTGTTTGCCACCCAAGGCGCGGGCGCGCGCGTGACTGTGGCCGGCTGCGACCCCACTAACCCGCAGGTGCGGTGGAAAGCCAGCCGGGCACAGGGTGGGCCGCGCAACTTTGACACCTTTACTGGCGGCGGTAGTCTGACCGGCTCGTCCAGCGCCCTGACCGTGACGGGCAGCAACCGTGCCAACGGCTTCCAGCACTGGTCTTTCCGCCTAGCCGACAGCGCGCCTGCTCCCACACACTAAACCGACTTTCCAAGTGGCCTCCCTGGTTGACGGCCAGGGGGCATCGTTCTGTTAAGCATTCGGCAACCTGCGCTGTTTACCCCGGCAGACTACTGGGGACAGGCGCGGCGGGTGGCCGCGGCTCCAGTTCATGCCCAGCCAGCAGCGCGCTAAATTCCTCGCCGCTTAGGGTCTCGCGGGTCAGCAGGACTTCCACAATGGTATGCACGCGGCCAATGTGTTCGGCCACCAGGGCGCGGGCGCGGGTGGCGGCAGTGTCAATCAGGGCGCTCACTTCCTGGTCAATGCGCTGGGCGGTGGCCTCGCTCATGGGGCGTGGCTGTGCGCTGCCGCCCAGAAAGCCGCCCTCATCGCTGGCCAGGGCCACCTTGCCGAGCCCCGTGTTCATGCCCCACTCGGTCACCATGCGCCGGGCGATGGTGGTCGCCTGCTGAAAGTCGTTCTGGGCGCCCGTCGTCACCTCGCCAAACACCACATCCTCGGCCGCGCGGCCGGCCAGGGCCACCGCGATCATGTCTTCCAGGGCAGGCTGGGTAACGTGCAGGCGGTCATCGGCGTCGGGCATCATGTAGCCCGCCGCGCGGCCACGCGGCACCACCGTCAGTTTGGCCACTCGGTTGGCGTGAGGCAACAATTGAGCGGCGAGGGCGTGGCCAACTTCGTGGTAGGCGGTGACCTTCCGGTCGGCTTCGCGCACCACCAGCGACCGGCGTTCCGGGCCCATCAGCACCCGGTCGCGCGCCTCATCCACATCCCGCGCCGTGATCCGCCCCCGCCCCGACCGCGCCGCCAGCAGCGCCGCCTCATTGAGCAGGTTCTCCAGGTCCGCCCCCACCATCCCCGCCGTGCGCCGCGCCACCACCCCCAGGTCCACCCCGGGGTCCAGCGGCTTCTTGCGCGCGTGAATCCGCAGAATCATCTCCCGGCCCCGCACGTCCGGCGCGTCCACCACCACCTGCCGGTCAAATCGGCCGGGGCGCAGCAACGCCGCGTCGAGGACATCGGGGCGGTTGGTGGCGGCCAGGATGATGACCTCCTGTCCACTGCCGAAGCCGTCCATCTCGACGAGGAGTTGGTTGAGGGTCTGCTCGCGCTCGTCGTTGCCGCCCTGGAGGCTGACGCCGCGCTTGCGGCCCACGGCGTCGATTTCATCGATGAAGACGATGCAGGGGGCGGACTTGCGGGCCTGGTCGAAGAGGTCGCGGACGCGGGCGGCGCCGACGCCGACGAACATTTCGACGAAGTCGCTGCCCGAGATGGAGAAGTAGGGCACGCGGGCCTCGCCGGCGACGGCTTTGGCGAGGAGGGTCTTGCCAGAGCCGGGGGGACCGACGAGGAGGACGCCGTGGGGAATGCGGGCGCCGAGCTGGTGGTACTTGTCAGGCTGGCGGAGGAAATCGACGACCTCGTGGAGGTCGGCTTTGGCCTCGTCGCAGCCAGCGACGTCGCTGAAACTCAGCTTGATCTGTCCCTCCCCGATCACCGCCGCCTTCGACCGCCCAAAGGTCGCGGCGCCGCCGCCACCACCGCCCGCTCGCATGGACCGCCACAGCACCACCAGAATCAGCCCGGTCAGGACGAGCGGCAGCACCTGCGCCAGCCAGCCCAGCCCCGACCCGGCCGCGACCACCCGCAGCGTCGCCCCTGACTGCCGGATGCGGGCCAGGGTCGCGCCGTCTGCTGGCACCAGCAGGGTCTGCACGCGCGGGCTGCCCCCCTCGCCCGCCAGGGTCACGGTGGCCTGCCCGCCGCTGCTCAGGACCACTCGCGTGACCTGCCGGGCGTTCAGGTCGGCAAAAAAGCGGTTGGTGGTGTAGGGCTCGGCGCGCGCCGCCGAGGTAGGCGGCGCGGCCAGCGCCCCGGACACGCTCAGCAGGGTCAGGGCAAGGCAGGCGGCGCGAAACATGCACCATGCTACGCCGCCTGCCCGGCAGGTCGTCTGCCGCTGGGCCACAATCGGCGCAGATGCGGGGTCTGGAAGGCCCCGAAGCGCTAAGGACGGTGCGGGGCTAGCCCTCAGCTTTCCGTCAGCTGGCGCCCGTATGCTGATTGTTATGCGCACTGCACTTCTGCTTTCTCTGGCCCTGGGCCTCAGCGCCTGCACCGTGACGGTTCGTCCCAACGTGGGCCTGCAAGGCTCGGGCAGCAACCTGATTACTGGGCTTCGTCCGGACCGCGGCGAGGGCAGCACCTACGCCGTGGGCGAAGCGGTGCGCGTGAGCGTCACCACCCGCGCGCCCGGCTACGTGACCCTGCTGGCGCTGCAAAGCAACGGCGTGGGCAGCGTGCTGGTGCGGAACGCCTATGTGCAGGCGGGCACCACCACCTTTCCCCGTGCGGGCGACGGCGTGACCTACAACCTGGCCGAGCCGCGTGGCCTTCAGCGTGTGCGCGCCATCTTCACGCGGGTGCGCCCCACCACCGACCTCGTGCTGCGCGGCACCTTCGACGACGGCCGCTGGAACGCCACCAGCAATGCCTACCTGGAGCCTTACGCCACCGCTGACCGCGACGTGCAGGAAACGTACCTCTACATTCGCTAACCCAGTCACGGCGGCGGCCCCAGGATGAGGGGCCGCCGCTTGTCTTGGCGTTTTAGCGGGGCGAGGGCAGGCGTCCACTTCGGCGCGGCGCAGTGCGGTGGCGGGTGCCGCGCCACGCCTGCACGAGGGCGCGCACGGCCGGCACCTGCTGACCTCCGGCCACGTTCAGGGCAACTACCATCGCCTCGCGTTCTGCGGCTGCCGTGCCCAGCAGATACAAGGCGCGGGCCTGCGCCAGAGCCTGAAGCCGCTCTGGGGTGCGTTCGGGCAGGTGGTCAGCAGTGTGTCCCCAGGTGCCAATGGCCCAGCACGGGGCCACCTTGAGCGCCGCATCGCAGGCCAGCCAGTGCCAGAGCTCGGGGGCAATAGGAACGCTGCGGGTCCGTACACCGCGTAACTCGGGCAGATCGGACCGGTGCTGTGCACCTGGCCGCGCTGGCCCAGAGCACTCCAAGCCCAGCACTCGTACGCGCCGGACCACGCTCTGTCGGGGGAGACCTTGCGCTGCGGCCCAGGTTCGCAGTGCCTGGTGCAGCTCGGCAAAGGTGCCGCCTGAAGCGACCACATCCACCAGTGCGGCCCGCCGGTCCTGGGCAGCCAGACGACGCGGATTCAGGCCAGCGGCTTCCAGTAGGGGCCGCAGCGCCACCTGCTGGGCCGGACTCAGCTCGGTGCCCAGCAGAGAAACATTGAGTCCGTGTGCGGTCCAGGGCACCCGAATCCCGGCCAGCAGGCCGCCCAGGTAGGCCCGGAGGGGCTCGGGTGAGCGGCCCACGAACACCAGATCGTGACCTGCCGCCGCGACCAGCACCTCAGCCAGGGCAGCGCGCAGGTCGGCCAGCTGGTCATGAAGCTCGGCGGGAGCCGGCGCCAGTGGGCCCAGTCCGGCGGCTCGCGCCACGTTCCAGACCGGCGGGCCGGCGCTCAGCAGGGGAGAGGGAACTGTCATGCCGCTATGGTGCGCAGCGGGCCTGGCCACGCGCGTCCGTCGCCTGGCGGAGCGGCCGTTGAGCAGAATGGACAGGTCAGAGAAAGGGAAAACTCCTCCCACGAAGCCTGGAAAACTCACTTGGGCCAGCAGCGCCGCAGCTTCTTCCCTGGCCTGCGAGAGTTTAACCGCTGCGTCAGCCAGCATGATGCCCAGCGTCACCACAAGTCCAGCGCGAGGCCAGTCCAGCAGAAGGATGGCGGCCAGCGCGTCCAGAACCGTCAGCGCGGTCCAGAAAACATTGACGCCCAGCGGCGCGTGGGTAGGGCAACCAGCCACCGCGCCACAGGTCTGCGGCGTGATAGACAGCGTCTCTCAGCAACTCCAGTGCCGTCACGCCGCGCATGGTCTGGGACAGGGAAAACTTAGATATCCTGCCAGTATCCTGGCCCCATGAGCTTGACCTTCGAAGACGCCCGGCAGCGTGTGGACGCTTATATCGGCCAGTTTAAGGAGGGGTACTTTCCGCCCCTGCTGATGCTGGCCCGCCTGACCGAGGAAACCGGTGAGGTGGCGCGCGTGCTGGCCCACCAGAACGGCAAGACCCCCAAGCCAGGCGAGGACCCCGGCGACCTGGAACTGGAACTGGCCGACCTGCTGTTCGTGATGCTGTGCATGGCCAATGAGCGCGGGATCAGCCTGGAGCGCGGCTTTGAGCGCATGATGGACAAGGTCGAGCGCCGCGACGCGAACCGCTGGACCAGAAAGGATGAGGCCCCCACCCATGACTGACCTCCGCTATCCCATTGGCCCAATGCCCACGCCGCTGACCCTCACGGCCGAAGAGCGGGGAGCCGCCACGGCTCAGATCGCTGAGCTGCCCGGTCTCCTGTCAGCTGCTGTGGAGGGCCTGACTGAGGCGCAGCTGAATAGCCCCTACCGCGAGGGTGGCTGGACGGTGCGCCAGGTGGTGCATCACGTGGCCGAAAGCCACATGAACGCCTTTATCCGGCTGAAGCTGGCCCTGACCGAAGACAATCCTGTCATTAAGCCCTACGAGGAAGCCTTATGGGCCGAGTTGCCCGACACGCAGCTCTCGCCCGAGGTCAGCCTGACGCTCATCAGCAGCCTGCATGTGCGGCTGGGGCTGCTGTTCGGGGCTCTAGACCAGGGAGGACCAGAGTGGGGTCGGCTGTGGACCCATCCGGCCCAGGAGCGGACCTACACCGTGGACACCCTGCTGGCCATGTACGCCTGGCACGGCCGGCACCATGTCGCCCACATCACCGGGCTGCGTGAGAGTCAGGGCTAGCCATGCAATTTGGCCCAGAGACTCATGTGCCTGTGTCTCACCGTGCGGCGGGCGTGGTCATCCTGAACCAGACGGGCGACATTCTGCTGGTGCGGGAAAATGGCGTGCCAGGGCAGCGGCAGAAAGCTGGCCTGTGGCACATCCCCAGCGGCACCGTGGAGGACGGCGAGAATCCCCAGGACACGGCGGTCCGTGAAGCCTGGGAGGAAGCGGGGGTACGGGTGCGCCTGCTGAAGTTTCTGGCGGCGTACCTGGGCCGATTTCCAGACGGCGTGCCGGTGCTGCGCCATGCCTGGCTGGCCCAGGCGCTGCCTGGCTCAACCTTCCACCCTACTTTTCAGTATGAGGTAACAGAGGTGCGCTTTGTGCCCCAGTCCGACTTCCTGGCCCTCTACGGCGCCGGGCAGATTCGGATGCACCACACCCGCCTGTTTTACGAGGACGCGCTGCGGGAATGGGAACGCCTCAAGGCTGGACCATAAAAAAGGCCCCGTCGTGGGGCCTTGTTGAGATTTGGCCTGAATACGGGGGTCTTTAATTCTGCTCTGTGGCCCTCAAAGGTGGGGAAGAGGTGTGCTCTCGTAGCGGTTCAAGAGCCCCCAGGGATCCTCTCCACTCACCACGGCCTCCAGCCCACCTCCCGAATGCCGTGATTACTCGTAGCCCAGTTCGCGCAGGGCTTCTTCATCCTCGCGCCAGCCGGGAATCACGATGACTTCCAGGCCCAGGAAGACCTTATGGTTCAGGAAGACTTCCAGTTGCTTGCGGGCGGCCTGGCCAATCTCGCGCAGCTGCTTGCCGCCCGCGCCAATGACCATGCCCTTGTGGGCGTTCTTTTCCACCACAATCTCGCCTTCAATGCGCTGCAGACCGTCTTCGCGTTCGGTCCAGCGGTTGACGCGCGTGGCCACGGCGTAAGGCAGCTCGTCGCGCAGCTTTTTCATGGCCTCTTCGCGGATGATCTCGGCGGCCCACATCTCGCGGCTCTGGTCGCTGGCGCTGCCCTGCGGAAAGAAGAAGGGGTTTTCCGGCAGGATGGCCAGGAGCTGCTCGCGCAGGGTGGCCACCGCGTTCGGGTTGTTCTGCGCGCTCAGCATGGTCTCGCTCAGCTCGGCCTCGCGGCCTTCAAGCAGCGCGCGGTAGAGCTTCATGGCCTCGTCGGGGTATTTGGCGGCGTCCGTTTTGTTGCCCACCAGAAACAGCGGCTTGGGCAATTCGCGCACCTGGCGGGCGACCAGCTGGTCCTCGTCGGTGGGGGGGTGGCGCAGGTCCACCACCCAGACCACGCCGTCCACATCGGCCAGGGCCGAATGCACCTCGTGGTTCATGTACTTGCCCAGCGCGTCTTTGGGTTTGTGCAGGCCCGGCGTGTCGACAAAGACAATCTGGCGGTTCTCGGCCGTGTGAATGCCGCGCACGCCCCGGCGCGTGGTCTGCGGCCGGGGACTGGTGGGGGCGACCTTGGTGCCCAGAAAACTGTTCAGGAGGGTGCTTTTGCCGACGTTGGGCTTGCCCACAATGGCCACGAAGCCAGAGTGGGTTTGCTCGCCGGAGGTCAGAGAAGATTCCGTCATCACCCTGCATTGTGGCATGGCCCCCTGGAGGCTGCTGAGGCGCAGGTGCCTTTTAGCGGTGACGGTGAGCCTGCAAGCGGCGAATCATGGGGGGCACGGCAGCGCGCGGCAGCAGGCGCAGGGCCGCCACCTGCAACTGGTTCAGCCGGCCTGGGATCACCACCGCCTGACCGCGCAGCATGGCGTCCAGGCCCTGGGCGGCCACCTGATCGGCGCTCAGCATCGCCAGGCGCACCGGCCCGCGCAGGAGTTCGCTGCGGCCCAGCCCGCTGGCGGCCTGAAAGCCTGTTTGCACCGGGCCGGGGCAAAGGGCCGTCACCGTCACGCCGCTGCCGCGCAGTTCCTCGTTCAGCGCTTCACTCAGACTCAGGACGTACGCCTTACTGGCGTAATACGGCGCCATCAGGGGACCCGGTTGAAAGGCGGCCGTGCTGGCCACATTCAAGACGCGTCCCCGCCCCCGCGCGACCATGCCCGGCACCAGCAGCCGCGTCAGTTCGGTGACAGCCGTGATGTTCAGGGCCAACTGCTGGCCAATATCGGCCAGGTCCTGCTGTAGAAACTCGTCAAAGTGCCCCAGACCCGCGTTGTTGATGAGCAGATCGGGCGTGAGACCACGCGCCGTCAGCTTTTCAGCCAGGACCTGCGCCGCGCCGCTGTGGGCCAGATCGGCCGCTATCACTTCCACGGGCACGTCGTGCAGGCGCCGCAGGTCGCTGGCCAGCGCCTGAAGGCGGTCTTCCGAGCGGGCCACCAGAATCAAAGAGGCGCCGCGTGCGGCCAGCCCGGAGGCCAGGCGTTCGCCAATGCCACTGCTGGCACCGGTGACGAGGGCGGTGGCGGGAGTCGGGAGGGCAGTGTGGATCATAGGATGCTCCTTGGGTCTAAATAACCCTGGGTAAGTAGGAGAATATTAGTAACCCTGGGTAAGTTTGTCAATGGACGGATTTTCTGTCTACGGCTAGACGCCTGAATTGCAGCCCTCTACAATTAACCTGTGGTTATTTCTTCTCGCGCCCGTTCGGAGGAGGCCAAGGCCACGCGCCGGGCAGACATTCTGCAGGTGGCGCGGTCGCTGTGGCGCACCCACCGCTACGAGGACCTCACGCTTCAGGCGGTGGCAACCCAGGTCGGGCTGACGAAAGCCGCGCTGTACGGCTATTTTCCGACCAAAGAGAGCTTATTTCTCAGTCTGTACGAAGAACTGCTGGCCGAATTTTTTGCCCACTGGGAGCGGCATCTGGCTTTGGGTGGGATTCACACGCCAGCGTCTCTGGCCCGCCTGAGTACGGCGCTGCTGGGCGATCATCCCGACCTGGTTCGCTTGATGCCGCACCTGGCGGGGTTGCTGGAGCGCAACATCACGCCGGATGGTGCGCGTGCCCACAAGACCTGGCTGCTGGGCCGCCTCCCTCCGCTGCTGGCCGCATTACACCGCGCGCTGCCCACGCTGCCAGAAGGGCAAGCACTGCCGCTGCTGACCGCCACGCAGGCGCTGGTGGCGGGTCTCTATCCCATGAGCGACCCGGCCCCAGCGGTTCAGGAAGCCCTGAGTGACCCGGCTCTGGCGCCGCTGTGCGTGGCCTTTCAGCCAACCTTGGAACTGAGTCTGCGTGCCTTGTATACTGGCCTGTGTCTACCGGCTGAGTTCTGATTCGGCTTCTTATGCCAGCGCTTGCAGAAACAATTTAGAGTGAGATAAGAACGAAGCAGACTTCGGACTGAGCTTTGGCAAACCCACTTTTCCACTTGCAGAAGAAGCAGGCTCATGCTGTGCGGCCTCTTCAGAGCCTGCTGATATCTTCTGATGCTTCTGAAAAGACAGCCCACCAACACTCTGCGGGAATGATGAACAAAAGATAAAGACTGCACCTGGCAACGGCCTGTCGCTCCGGGCCGTACCGTGGATCATGCGAAGCCCGGTTCAGCCCACAACGACCGCCCGAGTGCAGGACATGTTTGCTCAGAGCGCTGCCGTGCTGACGCGGCCCAGCCCAGCGACCTTCGAGCAGTTCGAGCGCCGCAGTAACCTCTCCAGCGCGCTGATCTACGTGATGGTGGCAGCCGCCGTCTCGGCTGCTATCGCTGCCTTCTTCGCCCTGTTTCACAGCGACGTCACTTTCTTCGGTCAGTTGTTGACCCGTCTGATCTCGGTGCCGCTGACCTTTTTTGTCTTTACCGGACTGGTGTACCTGATTGGCCGCACGCTGTTTCGGGGGACCGGCACCTATCCCGAAGTCGCCTATTCTTTCGCACTGTTCTTCGTGCCTCTGAGCATCATCAGCACCCTGATCGGCGTCATTCCGGTTATTGGCTGGCTCGCCATGTTCCTGATTACCCTCGCCATGATTTACTTCGGCTTCCTGGCAGTGCAGTCCAGCATGAATCTGCGCGACCCGGTATCCGCGGGCGTAACCCTGGTGCTGGCTGGTCTGGGGCAGCTCGCGGCAGCGGCAGTGGTGGGTGGAGTGCTGGGCGGCCTGTTCGCGGTGGGCCGGCTGGTGACTGGCAACTAATCAAGCGGCCCGACACGCCCCAGGCACGGCCTGGGGTTTTTTACTGCCGCTACTGCTCGCTGTAGACGTGAACCGCCACGTCCATCTTGCCGCGCCCACCGCCGTAATAGGTGCCGCGCACGGGTGACACGTCGCTGTACTCGCGGCCGTGGCCTATCTTGACGTGCTTTTCACCGGCCACGCAGTTGTTGGTGGGGTCCAGGCCCAGCCAGCCGTAGCCCGGCACCAGGCATTCCACCCAGGCATGGGTGGCTTCGGCGCCCAGCATCTCGCCGCCGCTGTACAGATACCCGCTGACATACCGCGCCGGAATGCCCAGCTGCCGCGTCACGCCCAGCATGGCGTGGGTAAAGTCCTGGCAGACGCCCCGGCCATCTTTGGCAAATTCGGCCAGTGGCGTGCTGACACTGGTGGCCTTGGTGTCATAGGTAAAGCGCCGGTACAGCTGGGTGTTGAGGGCCACCAGATAGCCGGGCAGGTCATCACTGAGGTCTGGCCGGGCCACATGAAAGACTTCGGGCCAGGGCCCGGCGGGCACACGTGGACAGGGCACCAGAAATTCGGTGTGCCGTCCCCGCTCGGCGGCCAGGGCCATCACCTGTACGGGCTCGGGGTCTGGCCGCGCGTGGGTGTCCACGATGGCCTGCGCCTCGATCTTCAGGTGGGTGTGGGGGTCGTGGACATGCACGTGGTGAACAATGGCCCCAAAGTAGTCCCGATGAGACGAGACCTCGGCGTCGGGCGTGACCGAGAGGTGAAACGAGCGCACGGTCTGCCGCTCCTCCTGAGACGGGTGCAGGCGCACCTGATTGAACGAGTCCCAGGCTGGCGTGGGGTAGTGGTACTCGGTGGCGTGGCGAATCTCACAGCGCATCCTGCCTCCCCACATCCCGGTGCCGGCTGACCCAGATTCGGTCTGGTTTGTTGAGGACCGCCCATATCCCTACGTCTTGCCCGGCACCCGTCGGCTGGCCACACCTTGTGGCTGGCATGAGGGGTTGACCCATCGGTGCCACCGAAATCTGCTGGACAGTGCTCTGCGCTTGCACCCTATTCCTCTTCAAAATACGCCGCATTGATGGCCGCCCCCACCCGGTTGACCTCGGTCAGCAGCTCGTCAAGGGACGGTGAGCCGCCTTCGAGAATGTCGTCAATGGCGGCGTACTGCAGCCGGGCCACCAGCCAGCGGGACAGGCGCAGCAGCTCGGGGTGGGCGCCGGGGTGGCGCCGCTCGATTTGCCCCAGGGCGTCGTGCAGGTTTTCGGCGCTGTAGCGCACGCTGCGCGGAAAGGCGTCGTCCAGCAGCAAAAAGGCCGCGATGCGCCGGGGCTCCAGGCCCGCGTGCTCGCACTTGCGGTAAGCCTCGAAGGCACTGGCGCCCTTCAGCACATTGACCCAGCGCTGTTCCACGACCATGCGGGCGGCCGGGTCGTTGCCTGCGGGGGCGGCAGGCACCCCCTGTACCTCGCCGCTCTGTTCCAGCCGGGCCTGCAGCACACGTAGCACGTTGTCGGCGCGCTCCAGCATCTGCCCACTGCGCATGAAAGCCCAGCCTTCGTCGCGCGGCAGGGTGGCAAAGGCGATGCCGAAGAAAAACTGAGATGCGTCGCGCGCCGCCACGCAGTATTCAAACAGGCCGTCGCGGTCCAGCACCGCGCCGGTCTCAAAACACAGGTTCAGGTAGGCGCGGTTGACGGCTTCCCACATCTCGCTGGGAATGCGGTCGCGCAGGCCGCGCGCGTTCTCGCGGGCGCGGGCCAGGCTGCTGGCAATACTGGCGGGGTTGTCCCGGTCAAAGGCCAGCCACGCGCTGACGCTGCGGGCGTCAATCCGGCCGTAGCGCTCACGCAGGGCGGTCTCGCCGCCTGTCAGGTCCAGCAGGGGGCGCCAGTGGTCCCGTGCCCGCGTGGCCGATTCCAGCGTGGCGTAGTAATTGACGCTCAGGAGGCGGGCGGTGTTCTCGGCGCGTTCCATGTAGCGGCCCGTCCAGTACAGGTTCTCGGCCAGGCGGGAAAGCAGCAGCATCAGCGGTCCTCCTGGGTTGGGCTGTCCAGTTCGGCTTTTTCCAGTTGCTGCTGGTAGGAGTGACCGCCGGGCGACTCGTCGGGGGCAGACGGCGGCGCAGGGACCCTGCCCCACGCCTCCTGACTTTGCCCGTAGGCCTCGACCTGCGCTTCCTCGGCGGCGCGCTCCCGGACGTGAGCGGTGTGGGCGTCGTCGGCGGGCGTGGTCTCCGCCCCCAGCGGCACTGAGCCGAAACCGCCCTGAAATTGACTCTGGCTCTGGGTGCCGCTGCCAGTCTGGCTCTGGCTTTGCGACTGGCGGCCCTGGCCCTGACCCTGAGTTTGTGCCTGGCTCTGCGTATCGCCGTGCAGCAGCTGGCTCATGGCCACGGGCGTGGCGGGGCCGTCGTGTTCCAGCACCCAGGTGTCCTTACTGCCGCCGCCCTGCGAGCTGTTCACCACCAGGCTGCCGCGCGTCAGGGCCACCCGGGTCAGGCCGCCGGGCACGATGGTCACGTTCTGGCCGTACAGCACGTAGGGCCGCAGGTCAATGTGCGCGGCTTCAAACTGACGCCCGTCGGGGTAGAAGGTGGGATGACGGGACAGCCCCACCACCGGCTGCGCGATGAACTCGCGCGGGTCACGCCGCACACGCTCCAGATACGCTTCCTGCTCGGCCTGGGTGGAGGCCGGGCCAATCAGCATGCCGTAGCCGCCGGCCTCGCCCACCGCCTTGAACACCAGTTCACCGGCGTTGGCCAGCATGTGGTCCAGGTGGTCGGCGTTCCAGCCCAGAAAGGTGGGCACGTTGCGCAGTAGGGGCGTTTCGTTGAGGTAGTAGCGAATCATGTCCGGCACGTAGGCGTAGACCGCCTTGTCGTCGGCCACACCCGTCCCCACCGCGTTGGCAATCGCCACGCGGCCCTGCCGGTAGACCTCGATCAGCCCAGCCACGCCCAGCGTGCTGTCGCGGCGAAAGGCCAGCGGGTCCAGAAAATCGTCGTCAATGCGGCGGTAGATCACGTCCACCTGTCGCCGCCCGCCCGTGCTGCGCATCCACACGCGCCCGGCGTCCACAAAGAGGTCGCGGCCCTCGACCAGTTCAATGCCCATCTGCTGGGCCAGGTAGGCGTGTTCAAAGTAGGCGCTGTTGTACATGCCGGGGGTCAGCACGACGGCCGTGCCGTTCTCGCGGGGGCTGACACTTTGCAGCAGGGCCAGCAGGGCCGTGGCGTAATGACCCACCGGGCGCACCCCCTGGCCCTCGAACATGCCGGGGTAGATGCGGGTCATGGCCTGGCGGTTGGCCAGCAGGTACGACACCCCGCTGGGCGAGCGCAAATTGTCTTCCAGCACCAGATAGTCGCCCTGCTCGTCGCGGATCAGGTCGGTGCCCACCACATGGGTAAAGATGCCGCCGGGGGGCCTCACGCCGTGAACCTCACGCCGGAAATGCGCCGAGGTGTACACCAGTTCGGCGGGAATAACGCCGTCCCCCAGAATCTGGGCCTCCGAATAGATGTCCTGCAAGAAGGCGTTCAGGGCGCGCACCCGCTGGGTCAGCCCGGCTTCTATCTGCCCCCACTCGGAGGCCGGCACGATGCGCGGCACCGGGTCAAAGGGAAAGGTACGCTCGGTGCCCTGGGCGTCGCCGTACACCGTAAAGGTGATGCCCTGGTTGCGAAACGCCAGGTCCAGCAGTTCGTGGCGGCGCGCGAATTCGGGCACGCCCAGGTCGTCCACATACGCCTGCACCCCCGCGTAGTGGGGCCGCACCTGGCCGCCCGGCGTGAACATCTCATCGTAAAACCTGTTGCCCGGCTCGTACTTCATGCCCCCTCCAGCGTCTGAGTTGCACCAAGATACGGGTCTGGCCCGTGCCTGTCGCCCTTGCGGCCAGACATGAGAGCCGAGATGAAGAAAGGCCAGCGACTGGCACGCACCAGTTGGTCTGCTCCCACTACACTGCCCCCCATGACTGGAACCCCGATTGCCCCCGATGACCGCGCCCGTCTGGACCAGGTGTTTATGCAGGTGGTGCTGGACGTGCAGGCCCAGGCCCAGCAGACCGCGCCCGCCCAGGCGGGTGGGGTGGCCGCCATGTTTCATAAGGAAACCGTAGGAGACGCCCTCCAGGGGTGCGCCATGCTGATTGCCGGTTGGAACCAGGGCCGCGTGGATGACGCTGGCCTCAGCCGCACCACCAAGGCGCTGCGGGCGTTAGAGCTGCCTGAACTGGCGACTCGTGTCGAGAAACTGCGCCAGATCGCTGAGGGGTAGAGAGTGAGGAGAGGGCCCAGGCGGCCGGACCTCTATGGCTGCTGAGTTCCCAGGCCAGTTCTGTGCGGCGCCCTAGACCGGGGGCAGAGACCGCCCGCCCCGTGGCCTCTACACTGCGCCTATGCCCCTGAGCGCGCCCTTTTTTTATTGGTTCGGTCGTCACCGGGCCTAGCGCGCTGTTTCCCTCCCCACCCGCCCGGTGACGCCCACAAGGCCACCGGGCGGGTTTCGCTTGTTCACCCTGCTCCCCGAGGACCCCCATGACCCACCCTGAACCTGCCGTCGCCCCTGGCCGCACCGAGAACCTGAATGTCAGCGGCTTTACGCCCCTGATTACGCCGCGCGCCCTGAAAGCCCGCTGTCCCCTGAGCCCAGCTGCCGAGCGCACCGTGCTGGCCGGACGCCGGGCCGCGCAGGACATCCTGCATGGCCGGGACGACCGCCTGCTCGTGGTGGTGGGGCCGTGTTCTATTCATGACCACGAGCAGGCCCTGACCTACGCCCGGCGGCTGGCCGCGCTGCGCACGCAGGTAGAGGACCGCCTGGAAGTGCAGATGCGCGTCTATGTGGACAAGCCACGCACCACGGTGGGCTGGCGCGGCTACCTGCTGGACCCTGACATGACCGGCGCCAACGACATCAACAAGGGCCTGGAATGGACCCGGCGGCTGATGGTGGAGGTGAGCGAGCTGGGGCTGCCCGTGGCCACCGAACTGCTGGACCCTTTTGCGCCGCAGTACGTCTTTGACGCCGTGGCCTGGGCCTGTCTGGGCGCCCGCACCACCGAGTCACAGACCCACCGCGTCATGGCCAGCGCCGTCAGCGCCCCGATGGGTTTCAAGAACGGCACGGGCGGCGGCATCAAGCTGGCGGTGGACGCCATTGTGGCCTCGCGCTCACCCCACGCCTTTTTCACCATTGACGACGACGGCCAGGGCTGCATCGTCCATACGCTGGGCAATCCGGACGGACACGTCATCCTGCGTGGCGGGCGGGGCGGCCCCAACTACGCGCCGCAGTTTGTGCAGGAGGCGGCGGTCCTGATGAGTGCGGCGGGCCTCAGTCCGGCCGTGATGGTGGACTGTTCGCACGCCAACAGCGGCTCGGACCACACGCGGCAGGGTCTGGTCTGGCGCGACGTGCTGCACCAGCGCGCCGCCGGCCAGCATGCCATCCGCGGCCTGATGATTGAAAGTAACTTGCGGGCCGGCAAGCAGGCCATTCCCGCCGACCTGAGCACGCTGGTTCCTGGCCTGAGCGTCACCGACGCCTGTGTGGGCTGGGACGAGACCGAGGCGCTGCTCCTTGAAGCCCACGCTGCTCTGGGCCGCGCCCCGGTGGGCCAGTCCTATTG
>NZ_WQLB01000002.1 GCF_009755355.1 Deinococcus arboris
ATCTCCTGAAATGGGAAAGCCCCCATAATAAGGGGCTACTTGGATAGTACCTTACTACCGTTTCGAAGAGATTCTTGAAGTTATGCCACAGGCTTTAGATATGCCAGATCACTCTTCATAAGATTTGAGATCCCATTCCTATTCTTTATAGAAATTTGTACTGCGTTTTCAGCTCTAATAATCTGTAAATCATCACCAGCAGTTCGCTCTATAACGTTCACAGGACTAACAACTTGCCTAGCTGCATCCATATCACTAATTCTATTAATTAATAAAAATACCTCAGACGGTCTTGAAGACATCGCGCCTAAGTCCTTGGCAATATCATAAAATACGTTGAGTATCTTAACAACGCGTTGACCACGACGGTCGCGATATCTAATCAGCTCAGGAGCAGAAGACTTGATCTCAATTACATTAGTTCTCTCGTTATCTTCAAATTCATCGTAGTCTTCGCTATCAGGTGTTACACGTACCATGATACTAATAGGAGGATCGTCAATCTCGATCACAACGCTATTCGCATTGCTGAACATATTTCGATAGGAAATATTCTCCTGACGCAAAATATTTTTTATCTTTTCAAAAATCTGCTGAGAGGCGATGGACTCAGAAACGTTGGTTCTGGCATGAATTGAGTAGACAAATGGACTGTTCTCTCGCCACGCTTTGAAATTTCCAACTAGCTTCTTAAGCTCTTCACTGGCGTAAGTTCCGGTAAGGCCGCCAACTAATACCACGCCTAGCGCCGACACCACTGGCACCCATCCAGGCACACGAGAGGAAATTGCGGGTACGGTCATGGCCACTGTGCCAGTCAGGCAGGCGGCCAGAAGGACCAAGAGGATCGTCAATTTTTTGTCCACAGGCCGCCTCCTCGGTCGTTATGTTGAGAACATATTACCCTCTATGGGCTTGTAGAGTTTGCAGAATTTGAACAATCCTGGGCCAAGGGTCTCCCATATCTGGATGGTTGCCTGCAATTAGGTGTCCATCTGTAAATTGTGTGAATTGCACTCGTCCCAGACGCAAAATTCGCACTTTGAGGGTAGCGCCCTGTGCATCCAGCATTAGCCCTACTTCATTGGGGCTTGAACCGCTTTGCACAAACCCGAAGAGACTGCTCGTCTCAATATTCGTACCGAAAAATTTGCCTTTGCGTATAGGATCGCTATGCATGGCAAACTCCCATGACCAACGCTCTGTAGGGTAGCTGGCAGCCAGTTTAGACAAATCGTAATTCGCTAATCTAAACATGGCTTGAGAAGGAGCTTCAGGAGTGTTGGCCTCTATGTAGCGCAGAAGTGCATTTTCAAGATCCTTCCGCTTTTTTACGCCTAACGCTATTAACGGCAGCTGCGTAAAATCCAGAGGGAGATACAGCTTCATGATTCTGACTTCATCCTGCTCACGTGTGCCCCAAGTTGGTTGACCACCGTCGAAAAAATATCCTTCAGAGGTCCTCTTAACTCGCGTCCAATAAACGACAGGGGCGCGGTAGCCCACCCGCGTAGCCCCCGGAGTTTCTGCCTGCGGCATAAATCCCCAGGATTCACTTCCGTCGGCACTTTGGCTCTGAACATCATTACGTAGCATCTGTGTAGGGAAGGTAGGGAGAAGTTCTACTACGGTAAGAACGATCATCTCTATTCCAAATTAACAGACCTTTCTCAATTAGCCCAATTGCTTCTAGCCCCGGCCTCACCGCCGGGGACTTTTTTACCGCCATTCACCGCCATCTGCCGCCATTTCGCCCACGCTCGCCAATACCTTCCCCGATCTTCAGGCATCGTTCTGCATCCGCGCCACCCTTGGAGCAGCGATGATGCAGCCATGTCCACAGCTCCACTTCCCCCATTGACCGATGTTCAGGCCCGTATCCTCCGCGCCATGGTCCGTGAGGGGGCTAAGAGCGCGGGGGAAGTTCACACAGCGACAGGGCTCAGCCTGGCCGCTGTTCGGGCGGAACTGACCTTCCTCACCGGCTTGCTCTTCAGTCACGGGAAACAAGCGTGGGAAGCGGCGCTTACGGCCTATGACCATGCGGCTGAACGGCGGTTGGGAACGGGGCCTGACTGGGAGGCAGCCTTAGCCGCCAGCCGAGCTCTCCAAGCGAAAGGGGGCACCCGTGAGGACGTGCTGTTTTTCCTTCGCCGAGCGGGATTCGGGAAAGTCGAGAGCATCAAAGCGCTTCATCAGCTTGAAGGCCTCCCCATTGCCAAGGGCAAAGAAGCGGTCCACTTGAGCGCGGTGTGGTCAGATCGATACAGAGCGGATGAAGCCTTCCACGATGAGCTTGAAGCTGCTCTCAAGCAGTTGGGTGAACAGGAATAAGGTCCTGAGCCTTTACCACCGGCCGAATCGGCGATACGGCTCAGTACGCGTGGCGTCCGGGTCCGTCAAGATCACATTGAGGTACAGCGTGGCGGCCAGCCGTTGCCGCGCGGCGGTGGCGAAATCCGCTGGGTGATAGGCCACCACGTAGACGGCCTTCTGGGTATCTCGAAACGGTGCCAGCGCTTCACAGTCCCCGGCGAAGTCGAAACAGTCCTCATTGATGGCCCCGTCGTACAGGGCGTGGAGCGCCGCCACCTGACCCAGATTGTTCTTGAGCAGCACTGCCAGCCCACGCGCATGGGACGCCGCTGCCGTCCAGCGCGCATAAGCCAACTGGTCGGCGGCTGAGACGGCATGGGCCGGTGTCCCCGGCCGGGCTCGCTGATTGACGACATTGGCCCAGGCATCTACGTTGTCCGGCTCGACGGCGTGGCATCCCTTCTGCCGGGCCAGGTCCAGGCGTGCTTCCATCACGGAACGGATGATGGCTGCCCGGCCGCTGGCGGTGGTGGTGAAGCCGCGCAGGTCCAGCCAGCGCTCGCCCGGCCAGGTGTCGTCTGGACCACGCTGCACCTCACCGAGTAAGAGGTCAGGGGTCAGCAGTCGCTGGCTAGCGGCGTCGGTGCGGAACGTTTCCGCTGTGCCGGCGCTGTAGTAGCAGATCAGGTATTTGCCAGCTCGGCGAAGGCGAGTCATGGTGGCAGTGGTCACGGCGTACAGATCCAGGCTGATGACGCGGCCCGTTGGGGTGACTCCAGCGTTCAGTGCTTCCGAGCCGCCGATGTTATAGGACCATGTCGCCTGTACAGGAGGCGGTGACCAGGAGGCCTGGACTGCTGATGGACTGCTTGCAGACAGCAAAGAGAGAAGGATCAGGGCGCGCCCAGTTCGCAGGGAAAGGTTCAAGGTCATGGGTGCAGTTGTACACGCCCGCTGCTGTGAAGGCTCAGCTCCGCCCTTTGCCTGACGACGCCCGGCTAGAGACAAGACAGGCTGCGCGCATGCCCCGCCCCCTCTGGCGCACGCTCTGGCACTTCACGCTGAGTCAAGTCGCCGCCTGCACCTTTGCCTTCGCCGTGGTCGCCTTACTCCTGCTGTCCCGCACGTTGCCCCTGGCCCAGTGGGGCGTGCCCCGGTACGATTTCCTGCTGCTCGGCTGCCTGTTGGTGCAGCTGGTCCTGGTGGCCATCCGCTTTGAGACCGTGCGGGAAGCTGGCGTCATCCTGCTCTTTCACCTCCTGGGCTTCCTGCTCGAAGCCTTCAAGGTTGCGCGGGGCGGCTGGACCTACCCGGAAGACGCCTGGAGCAAGGTACTGGACGTCCCTCTGTATGCCGGGTTCATGTATGCCAGTGTCGGCAGCTACGTCGCCCAGGCCTGGCGCCGCTGTCAGCTCCAGGTGGAAGGCGTGCCGCCACTGCGCATTCAAGCCGCTCTGATCGCCGTCACATACCTGCATTTCTTCCTGGCGCCCAGTGTGGTGGTCCGGCTGGGGGTGAGTCTCGCCCTGGTGCTGGCGTACCGGCGCACGGCCGTCACGTTCACTGTGGCGGGCGAAGCCCACCGGATGCCGCTGCTGCTGGCCTTCGTATTGATCGGCGGCTTCGTGTACCTGGCAGAGAATCTAGCGACGGCGCTGGGGGCGTGGGTCTACCCGTACCAAGTGGGCGGGTGGCAGCCGGTGGCGCCGGCCAAATAGTGGGCCTGGGGGCTCATGACCACGCCGGCCTTTCTGGTGGTCTCAGCCCTCAAAGCATGGGAAGCACGCCGTCCACTCGGTGTGCTGAATTCGCGTGACACGGCACAAGCCAGCCCCGGTGAAGAGGCAGGCTCTGGCATTCATCAGGTGTGAACCGTGCAGTGCTACAGTGGCGCCCCTGTGCCCACGAAGCGCCGCCGTCAACGCTCTTTTCCTCGCCCAAATCATTGGGTGACCCGCCTCAGCACCTTGCTGCTCTGGGTGGATCTGGGGCTCTTGATCATCTTCCTCAAGCAGGCAGGCTTGTAGAGGCGTCTCTTAGAGGCGGTGGGCGCGCATGAATGCCAGCAAGGTCTGCCGGACAGCCCACACGGTGCGGGCGGCTTGCAAGAGGGCTTCTTCAGCGTGTGGCGCCTCAAGTTGCGCCCGCACAGCCGTCAACGGTGCCGTGAGCTCAACGGCCCGCGCCCCAAGTTCACGTGTGCTGTGTGTTCGAATCCTCCAGACCTGCTTTGAAATGGTGTCGATAGACCGGAGGAGATCTGGTGCAGTGCTGCTGTAGACACTCCAGTCCTGGTAATCCAGCACAGGGCGCCCCGCTTCCCGCATGTGCTGAATAATGTTGTCCATGAGATCAGGGTCACCGTCAAGGATGCCTAACCCCTGACCAGTCCTCAGGCTGAAGGGGAAATGATATTTCCGCTCTGAATGCGCAATCACCCACTCCGGCGCGGTACCGTCCCAGAGGTAACAGTAATGGTCCAGCTCAGACATGCCCTCAGCTTAGCGAGGTCAGCGGTGTGGGCTGACTTGGTTAATGCGAAGCCTGCCAGGCCGTCACGAGCTGCTGGAAGCCAAGCTCGACCAGGTCGGAGAGTTGCCCCTCCAGATCACCCAAACTTCTGACCATGCCCCTTGTGCTGGCTGACCAGATCACGTCTTGCTGCTTGAGTAACTGAAGCTGCACGGTGTACGCGAGCCCTTTGCCTCGCCTACTCACGTCGATGACCAGATGGGTCCTCACCGAGCAGGTGGAATTAAAGAAGTCGAGCGCGTCGCGGTGCCGGTCAGCCACGCCCCAGGTGGTCTCTGACGCGCCCTGCAGGAAAAGATTAGAGACCGGCAGTGAGGTGGAGACCGTCACCCCTTCGCCGGTACAGAGCTGCTGCTCTTGGAGGGCGGCAAGAGGGGAACTGGCGCCGGCTGTGGCGAGCATGAAGCAGGCGGCGAGAAGAAGTGGGATCAGACGGGGCATGCCGCCAGGATGGTGGCCCAGCGGTGACGCCACGGTGACAGGGCAGGGCTGGCACTGCTCAGGATGGAAGCGGAGGAAAGAAGGACCGCGCCTGGTTTACCGCATTCATCTTCTCGTATCGCCAGCTCCACGAAAACGTAGGCCCAACGTGTGAAGCTAGCGACACGCGTCAGCGGCTGTGCTCAGGCTTCTCTATCTGCCGGGTCAATGCCACACCACAGCATGAGCGCCACACGAAGCCCGGGCACCTGAAGCATATCCATCGCGGCCAGCACAGCCACAGTGACTTTCTCGCGCTCACTGGGGTCAGGATAAAACCCGTTCTCTTCCAGGGTATTCAGCATGACCTGAAGGGCAGTGCGTTTGTTGCCGTCGCTAAAGCCATGGTCATGGGCCAATGTGTAACCAATGGCGGCCACCTTCGTAAAAAAGGTGGGGTAAGCGTCTTCGCCCATGATTGAGGTCACAGGCTTGTTCACGGCGCTTTCAATCACGCCGATGTGGGCCACGCCGGGGCGGCCTTCGGAGACTTCTAGAACGTCATCGTGCAGCTCAAGCACATACTTCTTCGTGGGGTAGTCATCACCTCTATACCGAAAGAAATACGTGTTTGAGAGCGGGCCAGTCATAGTCAAAGCTTCGAGAGAATCTGAAGGGTGGCAGCGTTGCGGCGCACACTTTCCTTCATCTCTGCCCTTACCTCTTCATCTGTTCTCAGGCGGTCTGGAAGGGGATGCTCACGGGCGCGCCGGGCCTCATTCGCAGAGACGAACTGGCGCAGCTCCTGGCCGGGGTTACCTCTGGGTTTCGTTTCGCTCATTTCTGCCCCCCTCCTGCCCGTCTTCTCTTCGCTGGTCAGGACTCCAGTGTAAGGCACACCTTCCGGGCACGTCCGGCAACCTACCCACCTTTACGGGCTTAACCTGGGGCGCATGATGGGTGGCAGGAAGACTGGGCAGGGCTGGCATAAAGGCAACATTGAAGAGTTGCCGTCGGGGCGTTTCCGATGGCGTGTGAGGGTCCAGTACCCGGATGGCACAAAAGACCGCCTGACCGGCACGGCTCGCACGAAAACCGAAGCCCAGCAAGCCATGATTGCGGCACAGAGGGAGGCCCAGGCCGGACAGCGGCCCGTGTCGCACACCCTGACGGTGGGGGAGATGGTCACGGAATACATGCGGGCGAAGCGGGCCACCTGGGCAGACCGCACGTCTTGGAATAATGACGCCCTGTATACGCGGCACGTCGCGCCCCACCTGGCCCACCTGAAAGCGGCAGGCGTAGATCCCCGGCGCCTGCGCGCGTACTTTGAACTGCTGAGTGAGAAGCGCCCGGCGGGCGACGGCGAAAAAATGCGCCCGCCCCTGGGGTACTCCGGGCAGCGGCAAATTCACGTGTTGCTGCTGGGGGCCTACAAACGCGCCATAGCAGACGGGCTGCTGCGGGATAATCCAGCTCTCCACGCCCGGCCTCTGTCTCCCACGAAGGGTGGGGCGAAAATGGCGGCGAAGGTCAAGCACTTCACGCCCGAAGAGCTGGGGCGCTTTATCCCAGTGGCGCTGGAGGACCGCTTCGCCCTGCCGCTCGCCTTCCTGGCCCTGACAGGGCTGCGGATTGGGGAGGCGCTGGCCCTGACCTGGGGGGATGTGGGCCAGGATGATACGGGCGCCCCATTGGTGACTATCTCGAAGACCCGCAGTGAGTTTGAGGGGGCGTATTACACAGGTGGTCCGAAGACGGCGGCCGGCGTGCGCCAGGTCTACCTTTCACCGGACGCACTGGGCATCGTCGAGGACTTGCGGCGAAGGGTCAGCATTGAGGCGCAGGCCACGCGCTACCAGGGCCAGGGCACGGCAGATGCGGCCCCCCTCTTCCCATCTGTGGACGGGCGGCCCATGCGGCAAGACGTGCTGCGGCAGGTCATGCGCCGGACCTGCGAAGCGGCGGGTGTGCCACTGCTGTCTCCTCACGCACTGCGGCACAGCACGGGAACGTATCTCATCTCAAGGGGCGAAGACCCAGTGAGTGTGGCCGCGCTGCTGGGGCACGCCCAGGTCAGCACCACACTCAACATCTACGCCCACGCGCTACCGGGCAAGATGCGCGGCATGGTCTACGGGTTGGCCGACCTGCAGGGGAAGGTGAAGTCTGCGGCGGCGCAGACCGGCGAAAGAGGAGACGGAGAGCGGGCGCTGCCGCTTCGCCGGAAAATCCGGAAGGCCGGGCCTCGCCGGAAGGGGTAGGCCGTAGGGTTTTCGTGGAGCTGGCTCCACGCTGAACGCTGTGTCCCCAAAGTGGGGACCGAGGAGCCCAAAAGTGGGGACGCAAGAAAATAGCGGCTCACACGGCGTTTTTCGAAACCGCGTCCCCAACCCTCTTTTCCGTGGGGACGCGCCTTTTTTCTGTCATGAACGACATAAACCGGCTTCCGTCCCCAAAGTCCCCAGATTTTTAGGGGGTAGAGGGCTGGGTTATTTTTTGGCGTATTTTTTGTGCAAGGTGGGCTGCCCCAGAAGTGTGCGAGGGAAGAGGGCCCCCAAAATCAAATGGGCCACATTTGGGCCACGCGCGCCTCTATGGGCCATGTCAGCGGGCCATGGCAAAAGCAGAACCCCCGTCCTAGACGGGGGTTTCCTGGTGGGACGTGTAGGACTTGAACCTACAACCCGCTGATTAAAAGTCAGCTGCTCTACCGATTGAGCTAACGTCCCACACCGCTGGGCGCCAGGCCGGCGCGTTCTTCAGCGGCAGTGAGTATACGGAGGTCGGCCAGACCTGTCAACGCCCCGCTTAGCGCTTGAGGTTAGGGGGCACGTTGGGGAGACGCGGCGGCTTCATGCCTTTGCCGCCTGGGCCCGTCATGCGGCCCAGCATCTTCATCATGTCCTTCATCTGCTCGTGCATTTTCAGCAGCTTATTGATGTCCTGGACGGTATGCCCACTGCCTGCGGCAATGCGCTTGCGGCGGCGCCCGTCAATCAACTTGGGGTTGCGCCGCTCTTTGAGGGTCATGCTGGAGATCATGGCGTCAATGCGCTGGATCTGTTTCTCATCGACATTGAAGCCTTCGGGCAGGGCGCGGCTCATGCCGGGAATCAGCTTCAGGAGGTCGCCCAGCGGCCCCATCTTGCGAATCTGACGCAGCTGGGTCAGCAAGTCTTCCAGGTCGAAATCGCCCGGCTTCTTGACCTCCATGGCCTTCAGGTCGGCCTGCTGGGCGCGCTCGATGAGGCCCAGCACATCGCCCATACCCAGGATGCGCCCGGCGACCCGGTCGGGGTAGAAGGGTTCTAGCCCCGTCAGCTTCTCGCTGGTCCCTGCAAAGTAAATAGGTTTGCCCGTCACGCTGCGCGCCGAGAGGGCCGCTCCGCCGCGCGCGTCGCCGTCCATCTTCGTGACCACCAGGCCTGTCACCGTGACGCGCTGATCGAAGGTCTGGGCCACGTTTAGGGCTTCCTGACCCGTCATGGCGTCCACCACCAGCAGGGATTCGGTGGGCTGCAGGGCCGCTTGCAGGTCGGCCAGCTGGTCCATCAGGGCCTCATCAATTTGCAGGCGACCGGCCGTGTCTACAATCACTAGATCGCGGAAATCGGTTTTCAGGTGCTCGTCTACCCGGCGTTTGGTTTCAGTGGGGGTCTCGCCGTCGGCCACCTTCAGAATCGGCACCCCTACCTGCCGGGCCAGCACTTCCAACTGGTCACGCGCCGCCGGGCGCTGGGTGTCGGCCGCCACCAGCAGCACGCGCCGGCCCTTACTCTTGTAGTGGGCGGCTAATTTGCCCGTACTGGTCGTCTTGCCGGCCCCCTGCAGGCCCACCATGAACCACACGTTGCCCTCGGTTTTCAGCTCGGGCTGCGCCGCCTTGCCCCCTAGGGTTTCAATCAGCTCGTCGTGCACCAACTTCACGACCGTCTGCCCGGCATTCAGGCTGCCCATGACTTCCTGGCCTACAGCCTTCTCGCTGACCTTGGCCACAAAATCCTTGGCCACGCTGAAGTTCACATCGGCTTCCAGCAGGGCCATCCGGATCTCGCGCATGGCGGCTTTCACCTGCGCCTCGGTCAGCTGGCGCTCTTTGCCCACCCGGTCCAGAATGTCCTGCAACTTGTTGCCCAGGGACTCAAACATGTTGAGAGGCTACCACGCAGGGCAAACAGGCAAAGGTGTTGCCGCCGCGTCCAGTCGGGTGCGGAGCATGCGGAAAAAGGTGGGGGGAGGGTTGGCTCTGCTGGGGCTGAGTGCTTGCACACGTTGCCCGACTAGGAAGCGCAAGAGCGGGCAGTGTGGACGGCTACCTATCAGCAGCAGGAGGCGCAGGGGCAGAGGTATGCTAAAGCCTTTAGGCCGCTGCCTTTTGAGTTTCGGGGCGTGGGGTGGCGGGTCTGTGACTTTGGGCGCACCTACGAGGTCAGTGTGGTGTCTGGTTTGGGATACGGCCACCGAGCCGCAGCTGCGGGCTGCTTTGCGCCTGGCTGGTCTTGAGTCGCCCACCACTGGTTTTGAAGTGACGCGCGCCCCGGCCTCTCCGGTTTCGCAGGTGCAGACAGGGCCGCTGCGCGCTGAAGTGCGTGTGCCGAGAACAGCGCAAGTGGGCCAGACGCTGACCCTTGCCGTCACCCTGCACAACGAAACGCGGCGATCAGTGCCACTCTTTTCTGGGGAGCGGCCACTGAACGCCGTCATTCACAACGCACGCGGCGAGGCCGTACGCTGGTACACATCTGGCCTGATTTCCCTTATGGAGTTCGGTCAGGCCTGTCCACTTGGCCCATGTCACTGGGACCGTCTTCAGTTGAATTTCCCCTCGACCAGTTCAGCCGCTGGTTGCCCCTGCCCCCAGGCGACTACACCGTCACCGTCCGAATGACACGCGTGTTTGCTGACGAGCAGGAACTCAACCTCACCTGCCCCTCGCAACTGTTGACCATCCGCTAGCGTGCAGTCATGCCCAAACTCGTGCGCGACCGTATCCCCGAACTGTCCGGCGGGCAGGCCACACCTCTGGGTGACGCGGCTTTTCGCGCCGCTCTGCGCGAGAAGTTGCAGGAAGAAGTTGCGGAGTGTCTAGAGAGCGGCGAAACCGAAGAACTGGCCGATGTGCTGGAAGTCGTACTGGCATTAGCCAAGCTAGATGGCGTGGACGAAGCTGGGTTGAACACCCTGCGGCGCCAGAAAGCAGAGGCGCGTGGTGCCTTCACTCGCCGCCTGTGGTGGACGGCAATCTAACGCTCGTTAGGCAAGGCACGCTAAACTGCGCACATGACCAAAGCTGTGATTGTGGCGGCCAGCCGCACGCCCACTGGGAAGTTTCTGGGCGCCCTGGCCGATGTGCCGGCTGTCGAACTGGGGGCCATCACCCTGCGCGAGACTCTGAAGCGTGCGGGACTCAGCGCCGAACTGGTTGAGGAAGTCATTCTGGGCCAGGTCGTGCAGGCGGGTAGTGGACAGAACCCGGCCCGCCAGGCCGCCCTGCGCGCGGGCCTGACCCATGAGGTCGGTGCGCTGACGATCAACAAGGTGTGTGGCAGCGGACTTAAGGCGGTCATTCTGGCCGCCCAGAGCATTCGAGCCGGCGACCAGCGGGCCGTTCTGGCAGGCGGCATGGAATCCATGAGCAACTCGCCTCACCTCCTGCCCGGCGCTCGCAAGGGCTACCGCCTGGGGCACGCGCAGGTACTGGATGCCAACACCCATGACGGCCTGTGGTGTTCCATCAACGACGAGGGGATGGGCCTGACCGGCGAGCGCGTGGCCGAGAAATACAGTATCGGCCGCGAGGAGCAGGACGCCTATGCGACGGCCAGCCACCAGAAAGCTGTCGCCGCGCAGCAGGGCGGGCGTTTCACGGATGAGATTGTGCCGGTGACGGTACAGGGCCGTAAGGGCGACGTGACGGTGGACACCGATGAAGGCCCCCGCGCTGATACCAGCCCCGAGACCCTGGGCCGCCTGAAGCCCGCTTTCAAGAAAGACGGCTCGGTGACGGCGGGCAATGCGCCCGGCCTCAACGACGGGGCCGCCAGTCTGCTGGTGGTCTCTGAAGAGGTGGCCCAGGCCCACGGCCTCCCTGTTCTGGCCGAAATTACCGGCTACGCCACAGGTGGCCTGGCTCCCGAGTGGGTCATGATGACCCCAGTTCCTGCCACTCAGAAGCTGCTGGAGAAGCTGGGGATGACGGCCAGCGACATTGACCTGTGGGAACTGAACGAGGCCTTCAGTGTGCAGAGCCTCGCGGTCAGCCGTGAACTGGGCCTGGACCCGGCCCGCGTGAACGTGAACGGCGGCGCGGTGGCGCTGGGTCACCCCATTGGCGCCAGCGGCGCGCGCATTCTGGTCACGTTGCTGCACGCTCTGAAGCAGCAGGACAAGGAGACGGGCGTGGCGACCCTGTGCATGGGCGGCGGCAATGGCCTGGCCCTGGCTGTGAAACGGGTAGGCTAGGCGCATGGCAATCCTGTGGATGATCGAAAGCACATATCTGAAGATGGGTGAAGAACTCGCCGCCGTGACCCCCGCCCACCGCGAGTGGCTGGATCAGCACTACCGTACGGGCCTGTTTCTGACCAGTGGCCGCAAGGTGGACCGCACCGGCGGCGTGCTGCTGGCCCAGGCGGAGACCCTGCAGGAATTGGTGGATATCTTCGACGGTGACCCCTTCGTGCAAAAAGGCTGTGCGCGCTACCGCTACACGGCGTTTACGCCCGTCAAGCGCAGCCGCGCCGTGGACCTTGAGGGCGTCCCGCTGGTGGAATGAAGGCGCTGGCCCTGGCCTTAATGCTGGGCGGTGTGGAAGGCAAGGCCGGGTTTCTCGGCACGGCCACGCCCCCGCTACAGACAGCCATCTGTCAGCCAGGCGGGTGTGTGCTGCTGGGCCGCCAGAAAATCCAGACGGAGTTGGGACTCACCTTCACCGAACACCATGTAGCAGTGCCGTCCCTCAAGAATCCGCTGAGGTTTGGCGTGGATGGACAGGGAAAAATTCAGTGGGCAGAGGTGGGCGTGTCTGGCCCCGTCCCAGCTGCGGCCGAGCTGTCTGTGCTGGTCCGCTTTGTACAGGCCGCGACCGGGCGCTGGGTCAGCGCAGCCCAAGTTCACCGCTGTCTCAAATCGGCCCGTCAGAACGCAGCACGCTCGGTCTCTCTGATCGAATTGGATCAGGCAGGTGTGGTTTGTGTGGCCAGCGGACCGAACGGGCCGTTCAAGCTGGCGGCTTTTCTGGGGCTTCCCCATTAGCAAGGACGTGAATCTATGAAATTCGGAGTGATTGGCGCTGGACAGATGGGCGGCGGGATTGCCCAGGTCGCCGCACAAAGCGGTTTTGACGTCGTCGTGCAGGACATGAAGCAGGAATTTCTGGACCGGGGTCAGGGTGTCATTCAGAAGTCCCTGACCAAGCTGCATGAGAAGGGGAAGCTGCAAGACACCCCTGAAACGGTTCTGGGCCGTATCCAGTTCACGACGGACCTGCAAGACTTTGCCGACTGCGACCTGGTGGTCGAGGCCATCGTGGAAAACGAGGCGGTCAAGGCCGACCTGTTCCGGCAACTGGGGCAGATCGTCAAGCCCGGCGGCATTCTGGCCAGCAACACCAGTTCCATTCCGATTACCAGCCTGGCCACCGCCTCAGGGCGCCCAGAGCGCTTTATCGGCATGCACTTCATGAACCCGGTGCCGCTGATGCAACTCGTCGAAGTGATTCGTGGCTACAAGACCAGTGACGAGACCGCGCGCATCGTCACCGAAACCGCCACTGCGATGGGCAAGACGCCGCTGTCCTGCAACGATTTCCCCGGCTTTGTTTCCAACCGCA
This sequence comes from Deinococcus arboris, assembly GCF_009755355.1. Lineage (GTDB taxonomy): Bacteria > Deinococcota > Deinococci > Deinococcales > Deinococcaceae > Deinococcus > Deinococcus betulae. Next base: position 13,103 of record NZ_WQLB01000002.1, read on the forward strand.
TCCTGATGCCCATGCTCAATGAGGCCATTCAGTGCGTGATGGAAGGCGTGGCCGAGCCCGAGGCCATTGACGGCATTATGAAGCTGGGCATGAACCATCCGATGGGGCCGCTCACCCTGGCCGACTTTATTGGTCTGGACACCTGCCTGGCCATTATGGAGGTGCTGCACAAGGGCCTGGGAGACGATAAGTACCGTCCCAGCCCGCTGCTGCGCAAGATGGTGCAGGCCGGGCTGCTGGGCCGCAAGAGTGGTCAGGGGTTTTACACTTACTGACGCTCGACGCTCCGCCGCCTGACCCGGCTCATGGCCCGCGGGCGCCCCTGTGTTAGAACGGGGGCCGATGAAACAATTCTGGTGGAGCGTGGCGGCGTTGGGTGCCCTGAGTTTGAGTGGAGCGGCCAGCGCCGCTGACGTGCGCCTGGGGCTAAACAGCTCGCTGGGTCTGGGCTGCCAGGTGGCCGGGGTGCGCGCGGGTGTGCAAGAAGGCCGTCTGGGCTTTTATGGCCAGGCGGCCTTCTGCCTAAGCAACGTAGAGGGCCGGGCGGGCGGCGCCGCGTTTGGGGTGGGGGCCAGCTTCGATATTTTCAGTACGGCTGGCCTGACCGCCTACGCGCTGCTTGGGGGCGACGTGCAAAACGGCGCTGCGGTGGTGCATGGGGGCCTCGGCCTGCGCTACGGAGTCCCGCTGGTGCCGGTGGAGGCGTATGTCGAGGCGGGCGTGCAGCGCATCAATACGCCACTTCAGGCCATCTTTGGGCCGCGCCTGGCCCTGGGCGTGAACTACAAAGTCAATGTGGCGAACCTACAGGGCACCCTGCCCACAGCGGCGCCAGCAGGCGAGGTCAGCAGCACGGGCGCGCCGGCCAGCTGTCAATTGACCCCCGAGCAGGACGCTGTCGGGGCGCAGACCACAGCGGCGGCAGCAGCCGAATCTGCCCTTTCAGCGGCGGCTGGGGCCTACGCCGCTGGCTTCTCTAACTTCTCCTACAAGGTGACCACGACGAGCAGCAGGGTCGTGGGCAACAGTGCCGTGGTGAGGGGCAGCGTCACCATCAGCCTGACCTCACGCAGCAGTGGTGAGCGCATCACAGACACCTACAGTGGCATCATCACCCTGGAGCGCGCCGACTGCGGGTGGGTGGCCACTGGCTACAGCCGCGAATAACAGACCGAAGTTGGGGAAGCAAGCCCGCATGTGGCCTGCTTCCCCAGCTTCTGCTTCATGGCATCATCGGGCGCGTGACTGTCGTCGTCCGGCCTCTGTACGCCAACGTCTTCCTGCTGACCACGCCGCAAGGCCGGCTGCTGGTGGACAGCGGCGCGGCGTGGTATGCCCCGGCTTTTGCGGGGCTGCTGCGGGCCTTTGCCCCGGACGCCCTGCTGCTCACGCACGCGCATGTGGACCACGCTGGCAGCGCCTTTCTGGCCGCTCGCACCGGCGTGCCAGTGCTGGCGCATCCACTGGAACATCCGGGTCTGCTGGGTCAGGTGCATGACCTGCCCTACCCGGCCCGCCGCCCAGAACTGGGGCGCGTGATTTCCCGTCTGCATCCCAAGGTGCCGGCCGCCGCGCTGCGGGCCACCCTGCCGGGCGAGGACGTGCTGGGCTGGGAGGTGGTCCATCTGCCGGGGCACACGGCTGGGCAGATCGGGGTGCGCCGGGGGGATACGCTGATCGCCGCTGACGCCGTGGTGGGTGCTCCGGACGGCGCTCATCTGCCGAGGGCCGCCTATAACCATGACCATAACCAAGCGCTGGCGACCCTCAAACGTATCGCCGCGATGGACACCAGCGTCATCTGGCCCGGCCACGGCGGCGTCCTGAGCCGCGCCCAGGTGGCCGCGCGGGCCGTGCGCGACGATGAAGCGTCAGGGTCAGCAGCTGGAACTGAGTGGGGAGGAAACTCAAGGCCAGCCTGAAGAACGCAGAGGCCAAAGAGGTTCTCAAGGGATTTGGGGAAAGCGACGCAGATTGCGTATGCTCTCGTCCTCGCAGCGGAATCCAGAGCGGCCAGCGGTGAGGATCCGCCGCCGCTTCTCAGGTGAATGCAGCGAGTGTCAGCAAGAGACGATGACGCCAACGGAATTGAGGAGCGTTTTTGGTCCCCCAATACCGTTGGCATCCCTTGTCAGAAGCGCTTAGGTTCCCTGCTTTCTTGCCCTCCTGCTCAGGTCAGGACACGGTGCCAGGGCCTCACTGGGTCAGCGGCAATCCTGCGCCGACCTGGCCCGTGACCGCCCTGACCCCCGCCTCCCTATCTCCTTGCCCGGTAATGCCGAATCAGGGCATTTGTGCTGCTGTCATGGCCTAACTCTGGCGTCCCGACGCCGTGCAACTCGGGCACAATCTGACTTGCCAGCACCTTGCCCAGCTCCACACCCCACTGGTCGAAGGAGTTGATGTTCCACACAGTGCCCTGCACAAAGACCTTGTGTTCGTACAGGGCAATCAGGGCACCCAGGATGCGGGGAGTCAGGCGGTCAGCCAGGATGGTGTTTGTGGGCCGGTTGCCCTCAAAGACGCGGTGCGGGGCCAGGTCAGCCGGGACCCCCTCGGCCAGCACCCGCTCCAGCGATTTGCCAAACGCCAGGGCCTCGGTCTGGGCAAAGACGTTGGCCATCAGGAGGTCGTGGTGCGGCGCTCCATTCGGCAGCGGCAGCGGATTCAGGGTCTGGCAGAAGCCGATAAAGTCGCAGGGAATCAGCTGGGTGCCCTGGTGAATCAGCTGGTAGAAGGCATGCTGACCGTTCGTGCCCGGCTGGCCCCAGATGACGGGACCGGTTTGGTAATCCACCTCCTGCCCGTCCAGCGTGATGTGCTTGCCGTTGCTCTCCATGTCCAGCTGTTGCAGGTAAGCCGGGAAATAGGCGAGATACTGGTCATAGGGCAAGACGGCGTGCGTGGCCGCCCCGAAGAAGTTGTGATACCAGACCCCCAGCATCGCCAGCAGCACCGGCAGATTCTGTTCCAGCGGCGCCGTGCGGAAATGTTCGTCCATCTCGTGAAAGCCGGCCAACAACTCGTGAAAGTGCGCCGGGCCCACCGCCAGCATCAGGCTCAGGCCGATGGCGCTGTCCAGCGAGTAGCGGCCCCCCACCCAGTCCCAGAAGCCAAACATGTTGGCCGGGTCAATGCCGAAGGCTTGCACGGCCGCCGCATTGGTAGACACGGCGGCGAAATGCCGGGCCACAGCGGCCTCGTCCCCCAGCGCCGAGAGCAGCCAGCTGCGGGCCGAGGCCGCGTTCGCCATCGTTTCCTGGGTGGTGAACGTCTTGGAGCTGACGATAAACAGCGTTTGGGCCGGGTCGAGGTCGCGGGTCTTTTCGACCAGGTCGGTGCCGTCCACGTTCGAGACGAAGCGCAGCGTCAGGTCGCGCTGTGCATAGTGCTTTAAGGCTTCGGCGGCCATCACTGGCCCCAGGTCGCTGCCGCCAATGCCGATGTTGACAATGTTGCGGATAGGCTGGCCAGTCAAGCCGCGCCACTGGCCGCCGCGCACGGCCTCCGCAAAGGTCGCCATGCGGCCCAGCACCTCCTGCACATCGGGGACGACGTTGCGGCCGTTCACCAAGACGCTCGCTCCCCCCGGCGTCCGCAGGGCCGTATGCAGCACGGCGCGGCCCTCGGTCACGTTGATCGTGTCGCCGGCCAGCATGGCGTCACGCCTGGCCTCAACGCCGGCTGTGCGCGCCAGGTCAAACAGCAGGCGCAGGGTCTCGCCGGTTACGCGATTCTTGCTGTAGTCCAGATAAAGGCCGGCGCCTTCGGCCTGCAGCGTCTCGCCGCGCGCTGGGTCGGCGTCAAAAAGGTCACGCATCGTCGTGGCCGCCAGGTCGCGGTGGTGGTTGAGCAGGGCCTGCCAGGCGGGGGTCTGAGTGATAGTCATGCGCTCTCCCTTTGGGTAGGCGGGGAAAAAGCCTGCCCTGAACGTCCGGGAGCATACCTGCTGTGCTCCCATGCCCGCGCCGGGGCTGTCCACATGCCGCACTCACCCCGTTCTTAGGGCCGTCAGAGAATTGTGCGAAGTCACCGCCTACCCTGGGTCTATGACCAGGAAGGCCAGGGACGCGGCGCAGTCGACATGGGGGGTCTGGGGTACGCCCTACCTGAATGACGACCCCCGTCCCCAGACCCCCCCCCAGCCCGAAGCGGCCCGCCTGCTCTCGCCGGAAGCCATTCGCCGCGCCATTCAGGCTGAAGAGCAGCGTCAGGTTTTCGCGCTGCTGGGCCGCCTGCGCCGGGGCCGACCCTCGTAAGCCGGACTGCCGCTTCATGACGGCATAGCTGGGAAGGCACCGTCTGCGCTTCTAGAGCGTAACCTCTTTAGCCTCTCCTTCTCTGCTCGAAGTTCACCCGGCAGAAGGCCCGGTTCAACCGGAGTCCGTAGACCACTCGCGTTTTTCAGGCCACGCGGCCCCGCGCTTATCAGGCGTCAGGGGCCGCGTTCCATTTGGCAGGCCGCCGGCCCTTCCATCTGACCTCCGGCCGCGCTTGAATGCAGCCGTCTGTTTCTCTCTGCCTCCTGCCAGTGCTGCGGAGGCTTCTCGCGCTGCTTTCTGGAGTGTTCCCATGACTGCCTCTGCCAACCCCGCTGTTTCCCTGACCGACCTGAATGACCGCGACGTGGTCATCGTGTCGGCTGTCCGCACTCCTATCGGCGCCATTCGCGGCGCGCTGTCGTCTGTTCGCCCTGACGACCTGGCGGCGCTGGTCATTCGTGAAGCGGTAGCCCGCGCCGGGGTGCCGGCCGAGGCCATTGAAGAGGTGATTTTCGGCTGCGCCAACCAGGCCGGCGAGGACAACCGCAACGTGGCGCGCATGGGCGCCCTGCTGGCGGGCCTGCCCGACACGGTGGCGGGCCTGACAGTCAACCGCCTGTGCGCCAGTGGCCTCTCGGCCATTAATACGGCGGCGCGCGCCATTCGCAGTGGAGAGGGCGACGTGTATGTGGTGGGCGGCGTGGAAAGCATGACCCGCGCGCCGCTGGTCATGTCCAAGGGCGGCGCCCCCTTTGCGGGCGGCAACGTGACCGCTTTTGACACCACGCTGGGCTGGCGTTTTCCCAACCCCGCGATGGAAGCCCTGTTTCCCCTTGAAGCGATGGGGGAGACCGCAGAAAACATCGTGGAGCGCAGCCGCGAGGGGGCCTACGCCGGCGGCGAGATCACCCGCGCCGATCAGGACGCCTTCGCCCTGAATTCTCAGCGGAAGGCTGTAGATGCCATCAATGCCGGGCACTTCAAGGCCCAAACTGTTCCTATAGAAGTGAAGGGCCGTAAGGGCGTAATGGTTGTCGACACCGACGAGCACCCCCGCATGAAAAAAGAAGGAGACGCCTACGCCCTGGCCACCGACGAGGCCACCCTGGCGGGCCTGAAACCAGCTTTCCGCAAGGGTGGCAGCGTGACGGCGGGCAACGCCAGCGGCCTGAACGACGGCGCGGCGGCCCTGGTGCTGATGTCGGCGGGCAAGGCGCGTGAACTGGGGCTTGCTCCGCTCGCCCGCTGGCTGAGCGGCGCCTCGGCGGGCGTGGAGGCGCGCGTGATGGGGCTGGGGCCGATTCCGGCCACCCGCAAGGTGCTCTCTCGCACGGGCCTGAGCGTGGCCGACCTGGACCTGATTGAACTGAATGAGGCGTTCGCGGCGCAGGCCCTGGCGTGTGTACGCGAATTGGGATTGGACGAGGAAAAGGTGAACGTAAACGGCGGCGCCATCGCCCTGGGGCATCCCCTAGGCATGAGCGGCGCGCGCCTGATCGTGGCGCTGACGCATGAACTGGCGCGCCGGGAAGGCCGCTACGGCCTGGCAACCCTATGCGTGGGCGTGGGCCAGGGCGAAGCCGCAATTATCGAGCGGGTCGAGGCGTGAAGACCGTTCCCGTGATCACCGCCGCTGAAGCCGCTGCCAAGGTCCAGAGTGGGCAAACGCTGCTGGTGGGCGGCTTCGGCATGACGGGCAACCCGGTGCACCTGGTGCACGCCCTGGCCGAAACCGACGTGCAGGGGCTGACCTACGTGGCCAACAATGTCTCGGAGCCGGGCCTGAGTGGCGGCCGCCTGCTGCGCAACCGCCAGATCAGGAAGGCGGTCGGGTCATATTTCACCTCCAACCCGGAAGCGGTGAAGGCCAACCAGGAGGGCTGGCTGGAGGTGCAACTGCTGCCGCAGGGCACGCTGGCCGAGGCCATCCGCGCGGGTGGCGCGGGCCTGGGCGGCTTCTATACGCCCACGGCAGCGGGCACCCTGATTGCCGGGGATGCCGACGTGCGTACCCTGAATGGCCAGGAGATGGTCTTCGTGCCGGCCCTGCGCGGCGACGTGGCGTTTATCCGCGCGTGGCGGGCCGACACGGCGGGCAACCTCCAGTACCGCCTGACCGAGCAGAACTTCAACCGGGCGATGGCCACCGCCGCTGACCTCGTAATTGCCGAGGTCGAGGAGATCGTCCCCGTGGGCACCATTGCGCCGGGTGAGGTCCACACCCCAGGCCTGTACGTGGATTTCCTGGTGCAGGGCACTCTGTCGGCCGATCATCTGGGCAGCAGCGCCAGTGTGAAGGGCGGTGCCAAGAAGGTGGACGAGGCCCGCATGAACATGGCCCGCCGCGCCCTGAAAGAACTGCACCGGGGCGACGTGGTCAACCTGGGCATCGGCATTCCGACGCTGGTGGCTGACCTCATCACGCCGGAACACGGCGTCAACCTGCACACCGAAAACGGGATGCTGGGTGTCGGCCCGGCCCCCGAAGACGGCGGCGCGCTGGACTACCCGGTCAATGCGGGCAAGATTCCGGTCACGGCCCTGGCTGGGGCCAGCTACTTTGACAGCGCCGACTCGTTTGCCATGATTCGCGGGCGGCATGTGGACGTGGCTGTGATGGGCGGCCTTCAGGTGGACGCTCACGGCAACCTGGCCAACTGGGCTGTGCCGGGGAAGCCCCTGCTGGGCGTGGGCGGCGCAATGGACCTGGCGGGCGGCGCCCGGCGCCTGATTATCACCATGAGCCACACTGACCCCGACGGAACGCCCAAAGTTGTCCCTGACTGCACCCTGCCCCTGACGGCCCGCGGCGCGGTGGACCTGGTGATTACCGACAAAGCCGTCTTTGAGTTCAGAGCAGGCCAGCTGACCCTGACCGAGCTCATGCCGGGCGCCACGCTGGACGAGGTGCGCGCCGGGACGGGTGCGGTGTTTGTCGAGGCGTTGAGGACTGAAACAGCGACGGTGTAGGGCGCGCGGCGATTGAGACGAATTGTTGAGTCGGTTCTGATTTCGACACTGACTGACCCCCACCGTTTGCCTAAGCGGTGGGGTCAGACTGTTCCGAATACGGCACGAAGTGGTTCACCTTCGCAGAGCGGCCAGAAGGAGCAAAACGCCCCTCCGCGCGTGGCATTTACACCTGCGTTCCGGGTTGTTCGTGGGAGAGAGAGCCGTTCGCGTCAGGTGTTGCCTTTATGCCCCCTGAGCCTGTGGCTCACTGCGACTATTTCGCCTCAGAGACCAGTCGGGAACTTCTGCAGCATGACGGCGTACTTGAATTGTGACGGAAGCAGGAATGAAAGAGCCTCCAGTTTCTTCCTGATGAACGTCATTTTTCCCCTCGGCGTCGAGTCAATGCTGCAGCATGAGGCGGAGGTCAGCGAGCCCTCGTCTCATCGTGCCCAGGAGGTAACCCCAGCTCAACCGGCAGAAATGGCGTGTGCTGACCCTCGGGTTTGGTCAGTGGTCCCAGCCGGATTCCGTCTGCGTCCAGAAATCCGGCCTTTGTTCCACTCCTAACCGGAACCCGTCTCAGGAGAGCCTCTATGACTCATCTTTCGCAGCGCAGACTCCACATTCTCAGGGCCCTTTACCTCTACATCGTTGTTGGCTTGACCCTGTTCATCTTCATTCCCGCCCTGCTCAGTCCTGATCAGCCTTCACCCGCTGGCCTCCTACTCCGCTCCCTCATGGTTGGCACTGCCCTCCTGGCCCTGATGGGCCTGCGGTATCCAGTCAAGATGATTCCTCTGCTTCTCTTTGAGCTGTTCTGGAAGTCCACCTGGCTGCTGGCCGTGGGCCTTCCCCGCATCTTGGCCGGTTCGCTGGACGAGGGGACCATCACCGATTTGATTGCCTGCCTGATGGGCGTCATTCTGGTGCCGCTCGCGTTGCCCTGGCGCTACGTGCTCCATCAGTACTGGAAGGCCCCCGGTGACCCCTGGAAGGCGCACGGTCCCGTCTCTTCCAAGACCTGACCGCTCTTCCCAGAGCAGAGGCCCGCCCACAGGCTAAAGGTGACGGCGGGCCTCAATACGTTTTGCTGGTACCAGCACATGGGCGCCTGTTGGTGGCTCCTGCACGGCAGCCCCGACAGCCTGTGGACGCCTATGGGCTCTCCTTCAGCCACTTTGGTCCCCTCTGCCCTTCACTGCTTCCGGCCTCGTGCCCCCGCCTTTACCTTCCCGTCAGACTGTGCTGCGCTCCGAAAGCCCACCGCTAGACTTTGCCCCATGAATGAACCGCTTCCGCTGGACCACGGTCACCTGCAACAACTCGTGACAGCGGACCTCGTGCGCCCCGACCACCTGCTGGGCGCGCACCCCACCTCCGAACATGGCGTGGACGGCGTGCGCTTTGGCGTGTGGGCGCCGAACGCGCACCATGTCAGTGTGGTGGGCGATTTTAACGGCTTCAACGGTTTTGACAACCCCCTGGAGCGCCTGGATTTCGGGTTCTGGGGCGGCTTTGTGCCCGCCGCGCGTCACGGCCAGCGCTATAAATTCCGCGTCACTGGTGGCGACGGCCGCACCGAGGACAAGATGGACCCCTACGGCACCTTTTTCGAGGTGCGCCCGGCCACCGCCAGCATCATCTGGAACCAGCCCTTTACCTGGACGGACGGCGATTGGATGAAAGGCCGCGACCCCGGCTTTGAGCGTCCAGTCAGCATCTACGAGGTGCATCTACCGTCGTGGGCGCGCCGGGACGACGGCTGGTTCATGAATTACCGCGACCTCGCGCACCGCCTGGGCGAGTACGTGGGGTACATGGGCTACACCCACGTCGAACTGCTGGGGGTCATGGAGCACCCCTTTGACGGCTCGTGGGGCTATCAGGTCACGGGGTACTACGCCCCCACCAGCCGCATGGGCAGCCCCGAGGACTTCAAGTATTTCGTCAATCACCTGCACTCGCTGGGCATCGGCGTCATTCTGGACTGGGTGCCGGGGCATTTTCCCACCGACAGCGCGGGCCTGGCCCATTTTGACGGCGGGCCTCTGTACGAATACGCCGACCCCAGACGGGGCTTTCACCAGGACTGGAACACCTACATCTTCGACTACGGGCGCAACGAGGTCGTGATGTTCCTGATCGGCTCGGCCCTCAAGTGGCTGCAGGACTTCCACATTGACGGTCTGCGGGTGGACGCCGTGGCCAGCATGCTGTACCTGGATTTCTCACGCACAGAGTGGGTGCCCAATATCCACGGCGGGCGCGAGAACTTGGAGGCCATCGCCTTTCTCAAGCGCCTCAACGAGGTTGTGCACCATATGGCGCCCGGCTGCATGATTGTCGCCGAGGAAAGCACCTCGTTTGCAGGCGTCACCACCCCCACCCCCTTTGGTCTGGGTTTTGACTACAAGTGGGCGATGGGCTGGATGAACGACAGCCTGCGCTATTTCGAGCAGGACCCCATCTGGCGCAGCCACCACCACCACGCGCTGACCTTTTTCAATGCTTACCGCACCAGCGAGAACTACGTGCTGGCCATCAGCCACGATGAGGTCGTGCACCTGAAAAAGAGCATGGTCGCCAAGATGCCGGGTGACTGGTACGCCCAGCGGGCCGGCTACCGCGCCTTTCTGGCCCTGATGTGGGCCACCCCCGGCAAGAAGTTGCTGTTCATGGGGCAGGAGTTTGCCCAGCCGACCGAGTGGAACCACGACGCCGGCCTGCCCTGGCATCTGGCCGACCACCCCGACCACCGGGGCGTGATGAATCTGGTGCGGCGCCTCAATGGGCTGTACCGCACCCGCAGCGACTGGCATGTGTCCGAGACCAAAGAAGAGGGGCTGCTGTGGGTCAGCGCAGATGATGTCGAGCAGAGCGTCTACGCTTTCGTGCGCCGCGACCACCAGAGCGGCGCCTGGAGTGTCGTGGTGGCCAACCTGACGCCCGTGTACCGCGAGGCGTATCCCACTGGTGTGCCTCAGGGCGGCGAGTACCGTCTGCTGCTGTCTACCGATGACGGCGAGTACGGCGGCTTTGGCACCCAGCAGCCGAACCTCAGTGCCAGTGACGAAGGCTGGCACGGTCAGACCCACCACCTGCGCCTGAACCTGCCGCCAAACAGTGTGTTGATCCTGGCGCCCATAGAAGCAACCGTGACGAGCGACGACCGCTAAGAGCGGCATAGCAGAGAGGAAGGCATCGGGGTCTGGGCCTGAGGTGGCCCTGTGCATTGGCCCTCAGTGGCCCGGACTGCTCCGAGAGGAGAGCTCAGGGCGGTCAGCAGAGGCAACAAGCGGGGCGCATTGGGCGTCCTGGCAACTGCCTTACGGAGCCTGGGACGGTGGCGGTAGAGGTCGGCGCATTCGCTCACTTCTCCGCGCGTGGCCTGGGCCTCTTCCTGTGGTCTCATGCGGGCATGACCCCTCCTGACCCTGCCCCCCGCCCGGCGCCAGATGGCCTGACCATCCTAAGTTTGGCGTTGCTGGCGTTGCTGGCCGCTTTGCTGCTGTGGCCGCTGCTGACTGGCGGCGCGCTGCCCAGCCCCGCCGTCGTGAGCGGGGTGCTGCTGGCCCGGTTGGGGGTCCAGGTGCTGCGGGCCCGCCACGATGAACGCCTGCGCCGCCCGGCCAGCTGGGCCATAGATTTGCTGCTGATTGCCCTGATTTTTGGTCAGATCAGCCGCCAACCCAGTTGAGGCGAGGGGACTCCTCGCTCGGCTTTGCCGCTGTGCAAGGGCAGTCGAAGACGGCGGTGTACTGCAAGAGCATTGCCACTCCAGACAAGGACAGTACAGAACGCTCTGTGCCTCACCTGTCCATCGAACCTCAGGAGCGTGGCCGCCTGATGGGATATTCTGCGGGGTTTTGAGCCTGGCGACTCTTCGCCTTGCCATATACCTGAGCCAGTAGGTCAGCTGTGCTGCTGGTGCTGACCCACAGCGGTTTGGCTTGAACTGATTGTCGCGGCCCAACGTCACGACGGGCTTAAGAGCCTGAAGGTCAGATGTGAGCATGGGCACAGTTGTCCAGCCCGTTCTAACCTCGCGTCAGGCTGGCGCGGGCACAATGGCGCGCGTGACCCTTGCCAGTCTGCTGGGGGCAGCTCGCCCCACGCACAGACTGCACAGGACCTATCAGCGCCTGCTGGGCGCCGAGGTGGCTGTGCAGATCGTGGCCGGCACCCGTGAGCAGGCCGAGCAGGCAGAACAGGACGCCCTGAACGAAATTGAACGCCTGAGCGCTGTCCTCAACCGTTTTGACCCCAGCAGCGAACTGCGGCGCTGGCTGTCCTGCCCCGGCGCCGAGCGTGTGCCCCTGAGCCTGGACCTGACGGCCGTCCTTCGCCTGACCGATCACTGGCGCCTGCAAAGCGGCGGGGCACTGCATCCCGGCGCCGACGCTTACGGTCCCCTCTGGGCGCAGGCTGTGCGCACCGGCCAGCTGCCTGCGCCAGGACAGTTGCAGCGCCTGGCCAGCGCTCTTCAGGCGGCGCCCTGGACCCTACATGCGGACGGCACGGCCACGCTGCACACCCAGGAGCCGCTTGGCCTGGACGCTCTGGCCAAAGGCTACATCGTGGACCGGGCCGCCGCAGTGGCCTCGCGGGGCAGTGGGGTGCGCAGCGTGATGGTGAACGCCGGGGGTGACCTGCGCGTCGTGGGCAAAGCGGCCCTGAAGGTGCTGGTGCCCGACCCCTTTACTGCCCGCGACGGCGCCCCACCTGCGGCGCAGGTGCGCCTGAAAGACTGTGCCCTGGCCACCAGTGGCAGCGCCCAGCGGGGCTATCAGGTCGGCGAGCAGTGGTATTCACACCTCTTTGACCCGCGCACCGGCTGGCCTGTGCAGGCGGTGCCCGGCGTGACGGTGACCGCTCCGGACTGTGCCACGGCCGACGCCCTGGCCACGGCGGTCAGTGTCATGGGCGTGCAGACGGGACTGGCCTGCGTGGACGCCCAGCCGGGCTGCGCCGCTCTGCTGGTCACCGCTGACGGCCAGCGGCACCCCAGCCGGGCTTGGAGGGGGCGTCTGCTGGCCCGCCGTTAGCCAGCTGGCCGCTCTGGCTGTGGGCCTCAGGGCTATCCTGCCGGGCATGAGCGCCCCGCACCCCCTGACCCCCGAACAGGTCACCGCCTTCTACGACGCCCACCGCACCGTTCGCCTGTACCGCACGCAGCCGGACGGCTCGCCGCTGCCCTTGCCTGAAGCCCACCTGGAGGCGATCCTGCACGCCGCGCAGCGCGCGCCTACCGACGCCACCGCGCAGCTGTATTCCCTGATTCGCCTGACCCGGCCCGAGGTGCGTGCGCAGGCAGCGGCCCTGACGAACAACGCCCACCTGGCCACCGCCAGCGAGGCGTTTGTGGTGTGTGCGGATGTCCGGCGCACGGCGAGGGTGCTGGAACTCAGTGGGCGCGCGGCGGGGCACTGGCCTGCTGTCGCGGTGCATTTTGGGCTCGGAGACGCCGTGATGGCGGGCACCAACCTGCTGACGGCCGCCGAACTGCTGGGCTACCAGGGCTGCTGGATTGGCGGGGTGCTGAACGGCCTGGATGGTCTGCTGGACCTCCTGAAATTGCCGCCTGGCGTGCTGCCCTTCGCGGCGCTGACCCTTGGCCTGCCTGCCGAGGCCCCGCCCCAGCGCCCACGGGTGCCCCGTCCTCTGGTGATTCACACCGACGAGTACCGCGACGCTACCCCTGAACAGCTGCAAGAAGCGGTGGCCGTGATGAATCCGATTGCGGCGCGCGGGGACAAGCCCGGCGACTGGGCGCGGCTGCTGGGGGCGTACTTTGGCGTGGGCGGCGGCATGGAAGGCCGAGAGCCGCATCTGGTGGCCGCCCTGAAACGCCAGGGGTTGTGGGCGGGTGGTGAGGAGGAAGGGACCCGGAGACCAGCGCAGCCAGAGCCAACAGGGGAGAACGCGGGCTGACGGGCAGTGTGTCTATAAACGGGTGGCTTCGTGAGGCCAGGGCGACAGAAGGTCACCCTCAGAGCCTCATGGCCGCGTGAGCAGAGCTTCTGCGTGATGGCTGGAGTGGTCTCTCGCACTCCTGGCGACGGAGACGGACCCCCGAGCGGTCAGATTCGTCCAAACCGCATAGCGGCGACTCGGTTCGCTCCGGGGCCGAGGACGCCTCTCCATACCGCCTACGCTACGGGCTCTTGCCGAGCCTCTCTCGTGTGCCTGAGAGACGGTTGAGGGTGACGACCCTTAGCCGCGCTGGGCTTCACCAGCAGAGAACGGCACTGCAAAAAAAGAGATCTAGCCTTCAGGTGTGGCGTTGGCGTGCAAGTTCTGGTTGATCTCCAGACGGCAGGCCAGGTCAGACACCCGCATGGGGCCTCCCCCTGGCCCGCCCCTACAATGGCCGCGTGAGCGCCCCGAAGCCTGCCCCCACCCTCGACCTGACCACCCTGGCCGCCCGCGCAGGTGAGGAAGCCCGGCCCAACCGCTCGGCGCCGCTGGTCGAGCCGATCTACCAGAGCACGGTGTACGCCTTCGCCGACTTGGACGACCTGGACCGCGCCATGAGCGGCGAGCAGCCTGCCAGTTTCTACTACCGCAACGGCACGCCCAACGCCGCCACCCTGGAACGCGCCCTGGCCGCACTGGAAGGCACCGAGGCGGCGCTGGTGGCGGGCAGCGGCATGGCGGCCATCAGCGCGGCGCTGCTGGGGGTGCTCCGGGCTGGGGACCACGTGATTACCGACGCCCGCGTGTACGGCGTGACCTACGCCCTGCTGGCCGAGGAATTCCCACGGCTGGGCATCGAGGTGTCGTTTGTAGACGCCTGCAACCATGAGGAGGTCGCGGCCGCCTTCCGAGAAACCACGCGCGTGCTTCACGTCGAGAGCCTGACCAATCCCCTGATGACGGTGCCCGATCTGCCGGCCCTGGCCGCGCTGGCCCATGAACACGGCGCTCTACTGAGCGTGGACAACACCTTTGCCAGTCCCGCCATGCTGCGCCCTGCTGAACACGGCGCCGACCTGGTGACGCATTCGGTGAGCAAGTACCTCAGTGGGCACAGCGCGGCGTTTGGGGGCGTCGTATGTGGCCGCGCCGACCTGGTGGCCCTGGCGCGCACCCGCCTGCTGCGCCTGGGCGGCACCATGAGCGCCTTTGACGCCTGGATGACCCTGCAAGGTCTGAAGACCCTGGGCCTGCGCATGCGCGCCCACAGCGGCAACGCGCAGGCGGTAGCCGATGTGCTGGTCAACCATCCGCGCGTGAAGGCGGTGTACCACCCAGGCCTCAGCGACCATCCGCAGTTCCATCTGGCAATGGACCTGTTCCCAAACGGCTTCGGCGGCATGCTGAGCGCGGAGATTGAGGACGCGCCCGGCTTCGTCAAGGCGCTGGCGGGCCGCATTCCGCTGGCCCCCTCCCTGGCGGATGTCGTGACCACGCTGTCGTGGCCATGGGGCACCTCTCACCGCCCGCTGCCCGAGCCCGAACGCCGCCGCCTGGGCATCACGCCGGGCCTGCTGCGCCTGAGCATCGGCATTGAGGACATCGGTGACCTGCTGGGCGAATTTGAAGCGGCGCTGGAGGAGTAAGCACAGAGAAGAGGCCCGGACCAAGAGTGTCCGGGCCTCCTTCTTGTGATTCGCCTTACGCCAGCGCTTTAATCACGGCGTTGGTGAATTCGTCGGTGCCGGCGGTGCCGCCCAGATCGCGGGTGCGGGGGCCTTCGGTCAGGACCTTGTTCACGGCGGTGTCGATACGGCGGGCCGTCTCGTGGTCGCCCAGGTGGTCCAGCATCAGCACGGCGGCCAGGATGGTGGCGGTGGGGTTGCTGACGCCCTGCCCGGCGATGTCCGGCGCGCTGCCGTGAACGCTTTCAAAGATGCCGAACTGGTCGCCCACGTTCCCGCTGGCGGCGATGCCCAGCCCGCCTACCAGCCCGGCGGCCAGGTCCGACAGGATGTCACCGAACATGTTGGTCATGACCATCACGTCAAACTGCTGGGGGTTGCGCACCAGCTGCATGGCGGCGTTGTCCACGATCATGGTGCTCGTGTTCAGGCCGTCCACCGTGGCGGCGTGGTCCAGAATCGTGTTCAGGAACAGGCCCTGCGTGACGGGCAGCACGTTGGCCTTGTGGACCACCGTCAGGCGCCTCCCACGCTTCATGGCGAGGTTGGCGGCAAACTGGCCGATGCGCAGGCTGGCGTCCTTGGTAATCACCGTGTCGGCAATGGCGGTGTCGCCGTAGCGGCGCTCCTGCTCGACGTACAGGCCCTGGGTGTTTTCCCGGACGATGACCAGGTCCACGTTTTCGTAGGCGCCGGGCACGGGGCGGGTTCTGGTGGGGCGCACGTTGGCGTACAGCCCGTACTTCTGGCGCAGGTGGCGAATGGCACCGAAAAAGCCGGCGGGTTTCTCGCCACTGGGGCTGGTGGCTGCGCCGAAGAGGGTCGCGTGCGTGTTTTCCACGGCGTCGTAGGTGGCCTGGGGCACGCTGGTGCCGTGGTCGAGGTAGTACTCGTAGCCGGCTTCGGCGTCGATGTACTCGGCGCTGAAGCCAGCGGCGTCCAGCACACGGCGGGCGGCCGGAATGACCTCGTGGCCGATGCCGTCGCCTTCAATCAAGCAGATGCGGTAAGTCGCCATAACCTGAGCAGTGTAAGCCAGGAAGGTGAAGCGCTTCACCTGTTTCTTAAGGTGTGCGGCGTTACCCGGCGCGTGACGCGAGCAGCTGAGCCGCCAGGTCTTGGGCCAGCAGCGGCCCCAGCAAGAAGCCCTTGCTGCCCAGCCCCGTCAGCCGCCAGGTGCCGTCCGGCTGCTGTCCCGTGGTCAGCCCCGAGAGCCGCGAGCCGGTCCAGCGGCCGGTCACCTGCGCCCCTCTCAGGTCTGTCAGCCGCAGGCCCTTGCCCAGCAGCCAGCCCAGAGAGGAGAGGGGCAGCGCCTCAGGGTGCCAGGTGGGGGCGGGCGTCTCAAATGTGGCGCCCAGGACGCCCCCTTCCCTGGCCGGAGCCAGGTAAGCCCCGAAACTCACGGGGGTCTGCGTGACCGCGCGGTCCAGCGTCAGCAGCGTGCCCATGCGGTGTGTGGCCGCCTCGCCCGCCCAGGCCACGCCCGCCGAGCCCCCGCAGAACACCACCGCGTCGGCCTTCAGCCGGCCGGCCCTGGGGCAGTGAATCTCCTGAGCGTTCCATCCTGACGCCCTGTCCTGCACGACCCGCGCGCCACTGGCTGCCAGCAGCGCCGCCGTCAAGGCCCGGCCGTCCAGCCAGCCGCCGTCTGGTAGAGACAGCACATGCGCCCAGCCAGGGGCCAGAGGTTGCGGCGAATCTTCCGGGCGGAACCAGGCGCGGGCCAGGTCGGGCGGCAGGTTCCGTTCAAAGCGGGCGCGCGCCTTATCGTCTGGCACCGGGCGCAAGACGCCGCTTTGGCCGTGCGGCACGGCAAAGCCCTGTGCCTCCAAGTCCCGCACCAGCCCCCAGGTAAAGCCCATGCCTGCCAGCGCCTGCGGGTCCACGCCGCCTGATTGCCCCCGCACCGGGTTGACCAGCGCGCTGGGCACCTGGCTGGCTGTGTGGGCGCCCGCATCCACCACCGTCACGCTGGCCCCACCCCGCGCCAGACAGTAGGCGGCCGACGCCCCGGCGATACCGGCCCCAATGACGGCAATGTTCAAGGCGTTGTGTCTCCTGCGGCCCGCACCTCATGACCCGCCGCCTGGATGGCCCGCAAGCACTCCCGCTTGCCGGGCGCGCCTGGGTGCCGTTCGACCCGCAGGCCCGCCGCTGTTAGCGCCCGGCGCACATGCCCGGCCGCGCTGTAGGTGCCCAGCACGCCGCCAGGGGCCAGCGTGCCCGCCAGCCGCGTCACGAAGTCGGGGGTCCAGACCTCTGGATTGCGCGACGGCGAAAAGCCGTCCAGATACAGGGCGGTGGCCCACCCCGGCGGCAGGTCGGCGCTCAGGACATCGGCAAAAGTCACCGTGGCCCGAATGCCCGCCGCCTCAACCTCCAGTTCACCGCGTCCGCCCTCCTCTGGCCAGGCGGCCAGCAGCGCCGCCCAGACGGGGTGGTCGGCGCCCTGGCCGTCTTCCCCGGCCACCGCCCGCAGTACCGCCCGCGGGGCAGGGTCAAATTCGTAGGCGCGGTAGTGCAGCGGCGCGCCCCTGGCCGCCGCGTCGGCAACCGTCGCCCGGAAATTGACGCCCAGCCCGAAGCCCACCTCCAGCACGCGGGGGGCCGGATGGTCATGCGTGCCGGTGCCTTCCACAAAGACATGCCGCGCCTGGGCCGCCGCGCCGTGCCGGGACCCGTAGGCCTCGCCGTAGCGGGCGCTGTGGGCGGTGCGCGAGCCGTCTGGGGTCAGCAGCACAGCAAAGGCGGGCGTCTCGTCGCGGGTCATAGAGGCCAGGATAGGGGGTGTGGGGGCGGCGTCCCCCCAGCTGTCCGGGCGCGGCCGCCATACTGCGCCCATGAGCCTCCCCCTGAACGTCATCATCGGCGCTGGAAGTCAGGCCTGGCCCGGTTGGCTCCCCACGCAACGAGACCAGCTCGACCTCAACAACCGCGCGAGCTTTGAACACTATTTCGGTGATCGCCGCGCCGATGCGTTTCTGTGTGAGCATGTCTGGGAGCACCTCACACTCGAACAGGGGCAAGCGGCCGCGCAGCTCTGTTTCGACTTTCTCAAACCAGGCGGCTTCCTCCGCTGCGCCGTTCCTGACGCGAATTTTCCAGATGAGGTGTATCAACGCACCGTGCAGGTCGGTGGCCCTGGCCCAGCCGATCACCCCGCCGCCGATCACCAGATCGTGTATGACGCCTGCCAGTTCAGGGCCGTATTTGAGGGCGCGGGCTTTGAGGTGGAGCTGCTGGAATACTGCGATGCGCAGGGCCGCTTTCATTATCACGGCTGGGACGTTACGGCGGGGCCGATCTACCGCTCACTGATGCTTGACCACCGCAACCGTGATGGCAAGTTGGGCTGTGTCTCCATCATCCTGGATGCCAGAAAACCCGAAGAGGCGTGACTTGACTGCCTGTGTAGCGCAGGCCATTCAGTTGCACAGCAGGCAGCAGAGGGGCCAGCGGGCCGGAAGTGTTCACGGCGCCTGGCCTTCCTGCTCCCCCCAGGCATCCCCACCTCAAAAAGGCTTACACTCCCTTGACTCACTGTCTGTCCGCTGCGGCGTGCGTTGATCGGCTTCTCCGGTGGCCCCCGGCGCCCTTGCCGGGAAAGGTCCGGTGTTTCGTGCCCATTCGCGTTGTCAGTCTTGCCGCGCACAGCGGCGCCGGAAAAACCACGCTGGCCGAGGCCTTGCTGCACCGCAGCGGGGCCATTTCGCGCCCAGGCCGCGTGGAGGACGGCACCACCCACAGCGACCACACAGACGCCGAAAAGGCCCACGGGTTTTCCATTCAGACGAGTGTGCTGCGCCTGCCCCACGCCGGAACCGACCTCACGGTGCTGGACACGCCGGGTTACGCGGACTTTGTACGCGAGATTCGGGGCGGGATTCGCGCCGCCGACTCGGCCCTGGTGCTGGTGAGTGCCGTGGGCGGCGTAGAGGTCGGCACCGAGCGCGTGTGGGCCACCGCCGACCGCTTTGCCATGCCGCGCCTCGTGGCCGTGAACAAGATGGACCGCGACCGCGCCGACTTCTACGCGGTGCTGGCTGACCTGAAAGCCAGTCTGCCGGGGCCGGTGGCCGCCGCTTGGGTGCCGCTGGGTCAGGGGGCCGACTTCCGGGGGGTGGTAAACGTCCTGACCGGCGAGGCCAGCCCGCCCCAGGATGTGCCCCCCACCGTGCAGGCCGAGGTGCGCGCCGCTCGGGAGGCCCTGACCGACGCCATTGTCGAAACTGACGACGACCTGATGACCCGCTACCTGGACGGTGAAGAGGTGGGCACGGGGGAATTGCAGGCCGCCTTGACCCGTGCGGTGCATGCGGGCACCCTCTACCCGGTGCTGCCTGTCAGTGCCGTGACCGGGGTGGGGCTGGACAGCCTGCTGGACCTGCTGGTCACAGGGTTGCGCTCGGCGCAGGAGCGTGGCCCGCTGACAGGGGTGGACGGCCAGACGCGGGAGCCTTCTCCAGACGCGCCGTTCAGTGCGCGCGTGTGGCGGGTGTCGGTGGACCCCTTTGTGGGCAAGCTGGCCTACGTGCGGGTCTGGAGCGGCACCCTGCGCCCCGGCGACACGGTGCAGAACACCACCCAGGGCGCCGAAGTGCGGGTGGCCCACCTGTATATCCCCAGTGGCAAGGACCTGACCGAGGTGGCCGAGTTGCCGGCGGGCAGCATCGGCGTGCTGACCAAACTGCCGGACCTGCATGCCGGCGACACCCTGGCCGACCCGGCGCAGCCTGTGCAGTATGACCCCCTGTGGCTGCCGGACCCTGCGCATACAGTGGCCATTCACCCGACGGCGCGCGCCGACGAGGACAAGCTGGGGGCCGCCCTGGCCCGACTGCGCGAGGAAGACCCCACCCTGCACTCCACGCGGGAGCCGCAGACGGGCGAACAGTTGCTGTCAGGCATGGGCGACATGCACCTGGGCATTGCGGTCGAGAAGCTCTCGGCCCTGGGGGTCAACGTGACCACCAGCGCGCCGCGCATTCCGTACCGCGAGACCATTCACGCCCGCAGCGAGGCCCAGGGCAAGCACCGCAAGCAGAGTGGCGGGCACGGTCAGTATGGAGACTGCCGCCTGCGCATCGAACCCGGCGACGGCTTTGGCTTTCGCAGCGCGGTGGTGGGGGGCGCCATTCCGGGCAAGTACCTGCCCAGCATCGAAAAAGGTGTGCAGGACGCCATGCAAAAAGGCTCGTTGGCCGGCTACCCGCTGCAGGACTTGCACGTGACGGTGCTGGACGGTAGCTATCACGACGTAGACAGCAGCGACATTGCCTTTCGCACGGCGGGCAGCCTGGCCCTGAAAAACGCTCTGGAAGGCGCCCGGCCAGGGCTGTTAGAGCCGGTGGTGCAGTTGAGGGTAAGGGCGCCCGCCAGTTTTACCGGCGACTTGATCAGCGACCTGCAAACCCGGCGCGCGCGTGTGCAGGGCATGGACACCAGCGGCACAGTCATGACGGTGACTGCCACCGTGCCCCAGGCCGAGCTGCAAAACTACAGCGCCGACCTGCGTTCGCTGACCGGCGACCGGGGGGCGTTCAGCGTGAAACCCCACGGCTATCAGCCGGTGCCGGACCACATTGCCAAGAAAATTATTGAGGAGCGGAAAGGGGAGCTGGCGGGAGCATGATCGTCTGGAAGCGGTTATTGGCTCGCAGGGGAGGATGTGAGGAGCGTTCATAGACAGGGGTTGAGGTAAGTCTGCGGGGATGTTCCTCTTTCAATGCAGCAGAACACCGCTGTGATGGAGCCTAAACTGGACGACTGCTGAAACAGCCCTTCAGCTGCTAGACCAGCACACAGGACTGTCTTGAACGTCCCCCCAGGTCGCTCGGTTGAGGCTTACCCCAAGTCAAAACCCGCCACTGGGGCGGGTCTGGTGGGTGTGCGCTGGGCGTCAGGCCGTGCCCAGACCGGTGCCAGCACCTTGCAGGGCCTCGGCCAGTGCCTGCAACTGCTCGCCGGTCTTGCCTTCCACGTGGGCTGCGGCGCGGGCAGTGGACTCGCCCAGCTTGGTCAGCAGCTCGGCAATCTTCTCGCCGTCGGGAGCGTCACTTTCCAGCTGGCGGCGCAGCGCACCCAGGTCGGCGTGAATGGTCTTGGCGCCGCGCCAATCGGCGTCTTCCAGGCCGGTTTCCCAGCGTTCAATGGCCTGCACGCCCTTGGCGGGGTCCAGGTCGGTCAGGTTGCCTTGCAAAACGTCGAGGGTCGGGGCAATTCGCGTGGGCATGGGGAAACCTCCTCAAAGGGAACAGTCAGCCGGGGCACTTCCCTGGCGGCACGCTGGACACCATGCCGCAGCCTCTGGCGGGCGGAGTGTACGCCCCGGCCCTTTGTGCCAGTTCCATGAAGCGTTCCGTGACCGGGCTCCGTACACTGGCCCCATGACCCCCGCCCTGATTCTGGTCAACGGCGCCTCCAGCGCGGGCAAGAGCACCCTCTGCCGGGCGCTGCGTGACGCCTTGCCCGGCGCTTTTTTGCACTTCAGCCTGGATTTTTTTATGTTCGACGCCCAGGTGCTGCCCCGCACCCCCGAAGGCCGCCTGCGCGACTGGGCCACGCTGCGGCCCAGGGTCTTTGAAGGGTTCCACCGCTGCCTGCCGGCCCTGCTGACCGCCGGCAACGACCTTGTGGTGGACTACATCATCGAGACGCCCGAGATGTGGGCGGAATTCTGCACCCAGCTGGCGGAGTTTGATGTGTTTCTGGTCGGGGTGCAGTGCTCAGTTGAGGAACTTGAGCGGCGAGAAATCGCGCGCGGCGACCGGGGTCTGGGGGACGCCCGGCGCGATGCCGAAACCGTTCATACCTTTACGGCCTACGACTTGACCCTGGACTGCACGATCCCACTGGCGCAGAACGTGGCGCGCGTTAGCCAGGCGTGGCAGGACAGAGAGGCGGGCGCCTCCAGAGCTTTCCCAGGAAGGCGCCCGCCCAGCCCGTCCTCTTAAATCAGGCTCAGCTGCTCGCCACCGGCGAGGTGGGCCAGGTGCTCGGGCAGGCTGCCCGGCTTGTCCATCACAATCTGCTCGGCCTTGTAGCTGCTGCGAACCAGCGGCCCCGACACGACTTCCAGGAAGCCCAGGCTCATGGCCTCGTCGCGGATTTCGTCAAATTCGGCGGGCGACACGTAGCGCTCGACAGGCAGGTGATGCATGGTGGGGCGCAGGTACTGTCCAAAGGTCAGCACGTCCACGCCCGCTGCGCGGCAGTCGCGCATGGTCTCGCGCAGTTCCTCACGGGTTTCGCCCAGGCCCAGCATGATGCTGGTTTTGGTAATCACGTCGGGGCGGGCCTGCTTGGCATGGGCCAGCACCTGCAGGGTCTGGTCATAGCTGGCGCGGCGGTCACGCACCGGGTGGGTCAGGCGGCGCACGGTCTCCAGGTTCTGGGCATAGGTGTCCACACCGCTCTCCAGCACCAAGTCCACGCAGTGGGGGTTACCGCCAAAGTCGGGCGTCAGGGCCTCCACGCGGGTTTCGGGGTTGACCTTCTTGATGGCCGCCACCGTCTTGGCAAAGTGGTAGGCGCCGCCGTCGGGCAGGTCGTCGCGGTCCACGCTGGTCAGCACGACGTACTTCAGACCCATCAGCTGCACGCTCTCGGCCACGGCTCTGGGCTCGTCCAGGTCCAGCTTGCCCATCGGGTTGCCGGTGTCCACCGCGCAGAAGCGGCAGGCGCGCGTGCAGATGTGGCCCATCAGCATAAAGGTGGCGGTGCCCCGGCTCCAGCACTCGCCGATGTTGGGGCACATCGCTTCCTCGCACACGGTGTGCAGGCGGTGCTCTTTGACGATCTTGCGCACCTCGGTGAAGACTTGCCCGGTCGGGATGGTCACTTTCAGCCACTCGGGCTTCTTGTCACGTACCGGCACGCTGTCTTTGCGGTAGATGCCGTTCTTGATGAACTTGGGTTCTTTGTCGGTGTGGGTCATGGTGGGTCTCAGCTCCCTGCGGCGGCGTAAACGGGCCGCGTCCAGTCATAGGTGGCAAAGGTGGTTTGGAAAGCGCGTTGCAAGGCGGCTTTGGCCTCGGCAACGCTGGGTGTTCGGTTCAGGCCGCGCTGCTCGTACTCGCGCTGCACGCTGGTCATGTGGGTCTGGTGCAGCCCACACGGCACGATCAGGTCAAAATGAGCCAGGTTGGTGGTGACATTCAGCGCCAGGCCGTGCAGGGCCACATGCCGCTGCACCGCCACGCCAAACGAGGCGATTTTCTGCTCGTAACTCAGGCCGTTGACCTCGCGCGGATTCACGTACACACCCGCGTAGCCGGGGTTGGGCCGGGCATCGGGCAGCCCAAGGTCATGCAGGGCGGCGATGGTCGCGTTTTCCAGCAGGCGCAGAAAATCAGCCACTTTGCGCCCCACTGGAAAGATGGCGTAAGCCACCAACTGGCCGGGACCGTGGTAGGTCACGTCGCCCCCGCGCTCGATCTCCAGCACCTCAATGCCCTGCGCGCTCAGATACTCGCGCGTCACGATGATATTGCTGCCCTCTTTCGCCTTGCGGCCCAGCGTCAGCACCGGCGGATGTTCCACCAGCAGCAGGGTGGGCGGGGACTCGCCCGCCACCACCTGGGCATGCCGCGTCTTCTGAAGGTCCCAGGCCTCCCGGTACCCCATCACCCCGAGGTCAAGAATGTCGAAAGCCGACTCGCTCATGCCGCTTATGGTACGCCGGGGCCAGCGAAATTCACCGTGCGCCAGGCGGCGGTTCGGGTAGCATCAACCACTGGTGGTGGTGAATCCAGCGCCCTGTGCTGGTCGCGCCCGTCCGGACTGTGGGGACATGGGCGGTGGGCGGCGCCAGAGGACCAGAAGGCGCCCTGCGGCCTGAGCCTTTACCCTGGGCCATGCCGCAACTTGTGAAACCCGACGCCCGTTACCAGACCAGCTTTCTGGAGGCCGTGCGAGAAGCGCAGGCGGATGGCAGCGGCCTTCCCGACACGATGGGGTTTGACGTGCCGGCTATTGCCGCCGACTTTCCTACCTTCCTGAGCAGTCTGCGCCGTTATGAACCCGGCAACGAGCTGCCCGAGGGGTTCGTTAATTCTGAATACCTGTGGCTGGTGGAGGGCGACACCTATCTGGGGCGCGTCAGTATCCGCCACACCCTGAATGAGCGGCTGCGCGAGTTCGGTGGTCATATCGGCTACGAAATCCGGCCCACCGCCCGCCGCCGGGGGCACGCCACCCTGGCCCTGCGTCTCGCGCTGGCCCGCGCCCACGACCTCGGCATTGAACGTGCCCTGGTCACCTGCGATGTGGAGAACATCGGCTCCCGCGCGGTGATTGAGGCCAACGGCGGCGAGCTGGAAGGCGAGTTCACCGTGCCTGACCACGACCGGCCCCTGCGGCGTTACTGGGTGCCCACCGCCTAAGACGGAGTGCGTCCGTTGCTCTGACAAGGCAGAAGGGCACGCCAACTCCACGCCCGTCAGCCCGCGTCTGCTCGCTCTTCTAGGAAGCTGCTCAAATCCGCTCAAATTTCACCGTTTTGGCAAACGATAGGGCCGGAGTTTGTCTGAGGCCCCTTGCCCGGTGGGCGGCGAGGCAGGTATACTTCTCCGGTTTGGCTGACCCCGTCAGCCGAGTCAGGTGTACGAACGCCTCTGTCTGCAAAGCAGAACTGTGGGGTGGTCCGCTGGCCGAAGGAGAATCCCATGCAGAGCAGCATTAAAGTGAACCGTGGCGCCATTCTGCGCGCCGTCGAGCAGCCCCACATCAAGACCGACCACCCCGAGTTCCGCCCCGGTGACACCGTGCGCGTGGAAACCAAAGTGGTGGAAGGCAACCGCACCCGCAACCAGGCCTTTGAAGGCGTGGTCATCGCCCTGAACGGTGCCGGCAGCCGCAAGAGCTTCACCGTGCGCAAGATCAGCTTCGGCGAAGGCGTGGAGCGCGTGTTCCCCTTCTCCAGCCCCCTGCTGGCCAAGGTCACCGTGCTGGAGCGCGGCAAGGTCCGCCGCGCCAAGCTGTACTACCTGCGCGATCTGCGTGGCAAGGCCGCCCGCATCAAGAACGACCGCAGCCGCGTGATGAAGGACGCCGCCCGCGTCCAGAAGGCCAAGCAGGACGCCGCCCAGGCCGAGGCCGCACCCGTCACCGACGCCGAATAAGCAGAGCGTCTTCAGCCCGCCCCCGCCGAGTGTGGGGGCGGGCTGCTGTGCTCTAGGCTAGAGGTCGTGCGGCCCCTGCCCTTTGACCTGCTGGCCCTGGAGCTGGACGGCACCCTGCTGGACGCGGCGGGCCAGGTTCCTCCCGCACTCCTGCCGGAGTTGCGTGCCTGGGCGGCTGGGGGCGCTCACAGCGGCTGCCAGTTCCATTGAGGGGGAAAGAACATCCCCTCAATTCCACTTCTGCCGCTGTCTTTTGCGGCTACTCACTTCGTTCGCCCCAGAACAGTTGAGGGTGACTGCCCTTAGCTGGTCTGGGTGCCGTTATCCGCTCGCTATTCTGACCGCGCGCGCCTGGGTGCCGGACCTTCTACACGACTGGCCGGTGGAGACGGTGTCGCGCTGTTATGGGGCGCAACTGCTTCAGCGGGGCCGGGTGGTCAGAGAGCAGTGCTTGCGGCCTGCAACCGTGACGGCTGCCCTAGAGGCCCTGCACCCGGCCGAGCGGCGCCCCGACAGAGGAAAGACGGTGCTGGTGACCCGGCAGGCTTCTCTACGCACCAGCGACCCCGACTTCGAAACCGCTTGGCCGCTGGCCCAGGGCCTCCTGAAACTGATTCACGGGCAGCCCGACACGGCACGTCTGGATGCGCTGGCAGAGGTCTGGGCGGCCCTCCCTCAGGCCCAGGTTATCCGCGAGCGGGCTGACCGTGTGGTTCTGGTGGCGCCGGGCGCCGACAAGGGCAGCGCCCTTCAGACGCTCAGGAGGCGCCTGGGGGTGTCACAGGCGCGCATTCTGGCGGCGGGCGACGGTTCGGCCGACGCTGCCATGGGGCCTCAGGCTGGGCTGTTGGTGCGGGTAGGAGCGCACCCGGCGCTGTCTGCTGCCCACCAGACCGTCCCTGACCCGGCCGCCCTGGTGCAGCTGCTGCGGTTCTGCCGACGAACAGGTGCGCCGCCCCAGCCAAATGCTCTAAGCTGCCGCGCGTGACGGACCTGCCTGCTGACGCGCCCACCACGCTGCCGCTGCTGCTGGCCTTTGACCTGGACGGCACCCTGATTCCGGACGCTGGGCGTGAGATTCCCGCCGCCACCGTGACGGCGCTGGCCCGGCTGCGGGCGCTGGGGGTCAAGCTGGCGATTATCACCGGGCGCGACCTGCCGCCCCCACAGGTGCAGACCGCCATGCAGCCCGACGCCGTGGCGACCAACAACGGCGGGCGGCTGCTGGTGGGCGAGCACCTCCACCAGGAAGCGCAGTTCACCGAGACAGACCTGGAAGCTGTGCTGGCGCACGAACTGCACGGCGCCCGCATGGTGCTGTTCACAGAACGCACCCTGTATGTGGACCTGCCGTCCGGCACCCAGCCCGAGGCCTGGATGGTGGCCCGGCAGTTCAGGCCGCTGGCCGAGGCGCCGCGCACCGGCATCCTGAAGGTGGGCTTTTACCACCCCAGCGTGGCGGACTTGGCCTCACGCCTGCGCGCCTCTCACCCGCATCTGGTCCTGACAGGGGCGCAGGCCCCCTACCCGCACTTCCTGACTGTGACGCCTGAAGGAGCCCATAAGGGGGCCGCCCTCACCCTGATGGCCGACGCCCTGGGCATCCCCCATGACCGCACGGTGGCCTTTGGGGACAGCGACAACGATGAGGCCATGCTGGAAATTGCTGGCTACGGGGTGCAGGTCGGCACCCTGCCCCTGCTGGCCCGCCACGCCCGCGCGCAGGTGCCCAGGCAGGAGGACCTGGGCGCCTTTCTTCACACCTGGGCCGAGAGGCTGGAACAGGAGAGTGGGAAGGAGGAGTGAGTGGTCCATTGCCTCCTTCCCACTCCTATCACCCTGGTTACTTCAGCGTCATGCTGGTCAAAATGGCGCGGCCCTGCTCGGCCAGGTCGGCGGGGGTGCCGCTGGGCAGCATCAGGGTGGCGGTAAACAGGCGGTTGTTTTTCAGGGTGAACACCTGCGTCCAGCGCACGGCGCCGCCTTCTCCGTCGCCGCTGTACGACCACAGGATGCCGGGCACGCCGCTGACCTTGACGTTCTTCTCGCCCAGGAACTTCAGTTTGGTCACGACCTCGGGCATCTTGCGCTCGTTGAGGTCGCGGATGTCGGCCAGGGTGGCTTTCAGGTCGGCAGGAATGTCCTGCACGACCACCGTCACGGTGGGCCGTAGGGCGCCCACCGTCTTGTTGATAAAGGCCACGTCCACGTTTGGGGCGTTTTTCAGGGGCGTCCAGCCGCTGGGCACGCGGATGCTGTACCCCTTGGTGCTGGTGGCGGTAATGGCCTCAATGGTGCGGGGCTCGGTGGGGGCGGGCGCCGCCGTGGTGGGGGCGGTCTGGGCCAGGGCCGGGAACAGGGGGGTGGCTAGCAGGGCGAGGCTGAGAAGCACGCGGTTCATGAGCGTCAGGGTAGAGCCTGAAGGTGAGCCGAATCTGACCCCAGCGGCCCGGCCCAGGCGGCCTGTCCCGCGTCCAGGTGAAGGTGGTGGGTCAGGCCACTCAGGGCGTCCCCGGCGCGGTGGGCCACCACCAGCAGGTGCGTGCCGCCCCGCACCAGGTCTGGCAGCAGGGCGCAGAACGCCGCCCTGGCCCCGGCATCCAGAAAATCCAGCCCCTCGTCCAGCAGCAGCAGCCGGGGGCGGTGAAGCACCGCGCGGGCCAGCAGCAACCGGCGCAGCTGCCCCTGCGACAACCCTTCGGCAAGGCGGTCCAGCAGATCGTTGATGCCCAGGGTGCGGGCCAACTGGGCCAGTTCGGCTGTCTGCGCGGGGGTCAGGTCAGGGGCAAAGCCCTCGGTGCCGCTCCAGGCGCTGGCCAGCACCTCGCGTCCGGTCCAGTCGCGCCGCTGGCGGATGCCCACTTCGGCGCTGACCAGGCCGATGTGCGCGCGGCGCTGGCTCAGAAGGTCACTCGTGAGAAAGAGCCGCTCAATGTGGCCGCCCAGGGCCGGGTGCAGTTCGCCAGCAATCAGGCGGGCCAGGGTGCTTTTGCCGCTTCCGTTTTCGCCCGTGACCAGCCAGTGCTGCCCTGCCTGCCAGGTCCAACTCAGTGGGCCAAGGGCGCGGTGGCCGTTGCGGTAGACCGTGGCGTTGGTCAGGCGAACAAGCGGGTGTGGGCTGTGGGGCGTGGCGTGTGGCAGAGACAGGTGGGCAGAGGTTGGCGCTGGGTTAGGCGACTCCTCCCTCGCCTGGCCCCCTTCGACCCGCACCGTGCGCCAGGGAAGGGGCGGGGCTTCCTCGGGGCGGTGGGTGGCCAGCACGAGGGCCACGCCCGAGGCCTGGAGCCGGGTCAGCACCTGCCCCAGTTCGGCGCGGGCCCCTTCACTCAGGCCATCGGTGAATTCGTCCAGCAGCAGCAGTTCTGGCGAGGGCATCAGGGCGGCGGCCAGCAGCACCCGCCGCCGCTGACCGTGGCTGAGGGTACGGAAATCGCGGTCCAGCAGCGCAGCGGTGCCCGTCTGGGCCGCGACGGTCTCCAGCCGGGTCAGCGCCTCTGGGGCCGCCGCCCAGAGGTTCAGCGCCTCGCCCTCAAAGGCGGCCAGCAGCACGTCCCGCACGGTCTGCACCCACTCGCGGGTCAGGTAAAAGGCCTCGGCGTCTGGCCCCACGATTCGTAGGGTGCGCCGCGCCTGCACGGCCGAGCGCTGAAGCTGCCCGCCCAGGGCGTAGGTGCGGGTGCCGGCCACCGGGGCCACCTGCCCGGCCAGCAGGCGCAGCAGCGTGGTCTTGCCGCCGCCGTTGGGGCCCCACAGTCGCAGTGCCTCGCCACGTCTGACCTCCAGATGGATGTTCTGCAAGACCGGCTGCCCACCTTGAAGCACGGTGACTGCCTGAAGCGAAACGAGAGGGGGAGGCGGCGCCATTGCCCCGGAGTCTAGCGGGCGCCATTGGGCCATCAGGCGCTGTCATCTGGCTGAGGCGCGGCGACCCCGTGGCATGCTCTCCTGCTGGGGATGCCCCGCACCCTGCACCTCATCAAGCATGGCAAGCCGCACCTGGACCCAGACGTGCCGGCCCACGACTGGCGCCTGGCCGACGACGCGCTGGTGGCCCTGCCTGCCCTCTTGGCGGCCCTGAGCCCGCGTCCTGATCTTGTCGTGTGCAGCATGGAGCCCAAGGCCCAGGCCACCGCGCAGGGTCTGGCGGCGGTGCTGGGCGTGCCGCTGCGTCCCATGCTGGGCCTGCACGAACAGCTGCGCTACACCGCGCCCTGGCGCCCTGACCCGGCTGACTTTCAGGCGGACCTGCGCCGCTTCTTTGACCAGCCGGAGCAGGTGGTCAGCGGCGAGGAAAGTGCCCAGGACGCCCGAGTACGCTTTGGCAACGCGGTGGGCGCCGTCATGCAGGTCAACCCTCAGGACACCGTGGCGGTGGTGGCGCACGGCACGGTGATCAGCCTGCTGGTCGCCCACTTGACCGGGCAGGCTCCCTATGAGTTGTGGCGTTCCCTGCCGCTGCTGGGCCACCTCACCCTGACCTGGGAACCCGGCCCGCCCAACCTGCGTAAGCGCCTGTAGCCACAGGAGGCCAGGAATGGGATTTACGATTTTTGTCAGTGTGTTGTTGCTGCTGGTGCTGGTCACGCTGTTCGCCGGAGTCAAGAGTGTGCCGCAGGGGTCGCAGTGGACCCAGGAGCGGTTCGGCAAGTTTCAGCGCACCCTCAAGCCGGGCCTGAACCTCATCATCCCGTACATTGACCGAATTGGGCGCCGGGTCAACATGATGGAGCAGGTGCTGGACGTGCCCAGCCAGGAAGTGATTACCAAGGACAACGCGCTGGTCACCGTGGACGGCGTGGTGTTCTATCAGGTGCTGGACGCCGCCAAGGCCAGCTACGAGGTCAGTAACCTCGAACTGGCGATTCTGAACCTCACCATGACCAACATCCGCACGGTGATGGGCAGCATGGACCTGGACGAGCTGCTAAGTAACCGCGACCAGATCAATGCCCGCCTGCTGACGGTTGTGGATGAGGCCACCGAGCCGT
Organism: Deinococcus arboris; assembly: GCF_009755355.1. Lineage (GTDB taxonomy): Bacteria > Deinococcota > Deinococci > Deinococcales > Deinococcaceae > Deinococcus > Deinococcus betulae. The sequence continues at coordinate 43,030 of NZ_WQLB01000002.1, forward strand.
GGGGGGTCAAGGCCACCCGTATTGAGGTCAAGGACATCAAGCCGCCCGCCGACCTGGTCGCCAGCATGGCCCGCCAGATGAAGGCCGAGCGCGAGAAGCGCGCCAACATTCTGGACGCCGAGGGTTTCCGTCAGGCCGCCATTCTGAAGGCCGAGGGCGAGAAGCAAGCCGAGATTCTGTCAGCCGAAGGTCGCCGTCAGGCCGCCTTTCTGGAAGCCGAGGCCCGTGAACGTGCCGCCCAGGCCGAAGCCGAGGCCACCCGCCTGGTCAGTGACGCCATCTCGGCGGGCAACGTGCAGGCCATCAATTACTTCGTGGCGCAGCGCTACGTGGACGCCCTGCGGGACGTGGCCACCGCGCCCAACCAGAAAACCCTGATTCTGCCGGTGGAGGCCACGAGCGTGCTGGGCAGCCTGCAAGGGATTGCCGAGGTGGCACGCGAGGCCTTTGGCGGGCGCAAGGGGTAAGCGGCGTGGACTGGCTGCCAAGTTGGGAGCGCCTGCAGTCCTGGCACTGGTGGGTGCTGGGCGCCCTGCTGCTGGTGCTGGAGGTCGCGGCGCCTGGCATCTTCTTCGTGTGGCTGGCGCTGGCGGCCTTTGCGCTGGGCCTGCTGGTGTTTTTGTTGCCGCTGCCTGTGGCGGTGCAGCTGCTGCTGTTCGCCGTGCTGAGCGTGGCAGCGGTGGTGCTGGGCCGCCGCTACCTCTCGCGTGTGCTGCCCGATTCGCCCGAGTCGGGGCGCATCAACCAGGGGTCGCACCGGCTGGTGGGGCAGACCGTGACCGTGACCCGCGCCATCCAGAACGGAACTGGGCGTGTCCGTGTGGGCGACGGCGAGTGGCGGGCCACCGGCCCGGATACGCCGCAAGGCGCGCGGGTGGTCGTGGTGGCTGCGGACGGCGCCACCCTGCATGTCCGTGAAGTGAGCGGCACCTGGACGTGAGGGGTGAAGTGGAGGATCAACAGCGTGGAGCGTGGTCTGACACTTGACCACGCTCCACGTTTTACGGTCGTTGTCGGGGATACAGCCAGCCGCGCAGCGCCCGCGACAGCAGGGGCAGCACCGGCCAGTTCAGAAACAGGGTCGCCAGAAAGGCCGACGGCAGAATGGCCGCCCACCAGGGCCAGCCGCGTGTGAAGAAGCCGCAGAGGTACGTGAACAGCAGAATCAAGGGGTACACGCCCACAAATCCCACCAGCACGTTTTTCCACAGGGGCGGCGCGGGGGTTCTAGCGGGCCGATCAAACCATGCTTCCAGCCCGCGGGCCTCGCGGTAGTCCACGTCGGACGCCGTCAGGTCAGGCAGTTCTCGCAGCGCCGCCGCGTAGGCTGGGTTGATGCGCCAGGCGTCCAGCGCCTCCTGCGAGGCAAAACGCAACAGGGTGATGTATTCGGGCACCGGGCCGGACGGGTCACGCAGGACATGCAGGCCCAGAAAGCCGCTGTGTTCGGCCAGCAGCGCATGAACCCGCCGCGCCCAGAGTTCGTAGGCGTCCACCCGTGAGGGGCGCACGCGCTCAGTGATGACCAGCGTGACGCCCTCGGGGGCCGCCGAACTGGGCGACGGAACAGTCATGGGGGCTTGGGTCAAGAGCAGTTCACCTCCAGTGAAACGGACAGCCCCCCTTCCGCGAAGAAGGGGGGCTGAAGCGGGAAAGGTTAGCGCTTGCTGAACTGGGGCGCGCGGCGGGCCTTCTTGAGGCCGTACTTCTTGCGCTCGACTTCGCGGGGGTCACGGGTCAGCAGACCCTTGGGCTTGAGCTGCGCGCGGAAGTCGGGGTTCACCTTGAGCAGGGCGCGGGAGATGCCCAGCTTGATGGCGTCGGCCTGGCCGGTGGGGCCGCCGCCCGCCACTGTAATCACGGCGTCGTAACGGCCGGCGGTGCCGGTTTCACGGAAGGCTTGCAGGGCGTGCACAGCGCGCAGCAGACCACGGAAGTAGGTCTGAAATTCCTTGCCGTTCACGATGATCTTGCCTTCGCCAGGGCGGAGGAACACGCGGGCCACGGCGCTCTTGCGGCGGCCGGTGCCGTAGAACTGTTCGGGTTGCTGAATCGGCATTATTTGACCTCGAGCGTCTGGGGCTTCTGAGCCGCGTGGGGGTGCGTCTGGCCAGCGTAGACCTTCAGGCGGCTGTGCATGGCGCGGCCCTGACGGCCCTTGGGCAGCATGCCAAACACGGCGTGTTCGATGACGCGCTCGGGGTGCTTGGCCAGCGCCTGACGGGCGGTTTCAGTCTTCAGGCCACCCTGGTAACCGGTGTAGCGGGTGTAGACCTTGCCGTCCAGCTTGTTGCCCGTCAGCGCGACCTGGGAAGCGTTCAGGACCACCACGAAGTCACCCTGAATCATGTTGGGGGTGAAGTCGGGGCGGTGCTTGCCACGGATGCGGCTGGCGATCAGGGTCGCAAGGCGGCCCAGGGGCACGTTGGCTGCGTCCACGACGACCCAGTTCTGCTCGTCATTTTTGGGGATGTAGGTTTTCACCGTCAAACTCCGTACAAAGGGGGATTTGGCTGCGACACGCCCCGCTGTTTCGGGGGAGAAACCTGTGCGTGCGTGTCCGGGTGCCTCCCGGTCGCCCCGCGCTCTACCAAGCGCAAGACACTAAAGGCCAAGGTATCAGAAATGGGGGAGTGTGGGCAAGAGCCGCTGTATCCGCCGCGCTCTGCTGAATTTCATCCAGCAAGACGCTGAATGGAGTTGGAGTTTGTATTCAGTCCTCTTGGCGAGGCCAGAGCCGTTCTGGGGCCTGGGAAAGTTGCCACTCGGCGTATTCCTTAGGTGGTGCGCCGATATCACAGATATGCTCTGCCTGAAAAGGGACTTCGGCACCAAAGACGAGGTAGTGATCTGGCCGAGTCGAGGCCGGCTGAGAGTCCAGAATTCCGATGTAGCCCGTGCTGGTGCGTCCGGCCACGATGACCCACATGCGTTCTGTACCGATCTCGTGGGCGCCAGTCTCAGTTTGAACAAGAATATCGAACAGCAACTTTGCCGCCTGACCCCGCTGCAAATTCTGCCGTTCTGCCTCGGGTGGCAGCCAGAATGTTGCGGGTGAGGCCTGATGCTTCTGCTCTGCCGACACCAGTTCAAAGCTGTCGCGATCAAGAGCGGGCAATCTCACGCTCTGTCCTCTACCAGCGCTTCCATGCCCAGCCGGTAACCCAGGAAGCCCAGGCCGCTGATTTTGCCCCGGCACACGGCGGCAGTCACACTTTTATGCCGGAATTCCTCGCGCGCGTCCACGTTGCTGATATGAACCTCGACCACCGGCACACTTTGCCCGGCAATGGCGTCGCGCAGGGCGTAGGAGTAATGCGTCAGGGCGCCGGGGTTGATGACAATGCCTGTAAAGCCGTGCTCCTGGGCGTCCTGCACCCACTCGACCAGCTGGCCCTCGTAGTTGCTCTGACGGCAGGTCACCGACTCGCCCAGTTCGGCGCCCCAGGCCTCGCACTGCCGTTCCAGGTCTTCCAGGGTGTGCGAGCCATACACCCCCGGTTCACGCAGGCCGAGGCGGTTGAGGTTGGGGCCGTTCAGAACGAGCAGCATGCAAAGAAGGTAGCAGTGGGCGGGGGCCGGCACGCGGGACAAGAGGAGGGGTTGGTTAGCTCTCTGCGCGCCCGGCCGCCTATAGCCCACGTACCTCTGCCTGCCACCCTTCAAACTCGGCACGCAGGACAGGTTCAGGCACCCGCCCCAGATACGGCTGGGCCAGGTCTCGCAGCAGGACAAAGCGCACGCCATCGGCATCTGCCTTTTTGTCGCGGGCCATGTAAGGGGCTGCGTCGTCATAGGTCAGGGGAGGCAGGGGAGCAGGCCGCTGCCAGCGCAGGAAGGTCAGGGTGTGCTCCGTCAGGTCAGCGCCGCCCAGCGCGCGTGACAGCCGCGCCGCGTAGTGCATCCCGTACCCCACCGCCTCGCCGTGAGAGATGGCGTGGTGGGTTACGGCTTCCAGCGCGTGGGCCAGCGTGTGCCCAAAGTTGAGGAAGGCCCGCTCACCCTTCTCGGTCAGGTCGCGCGTGACGACCCCGGCCTTAACGGCGATAGCGTCGGCCACAGTGCCTTCCAGGGTGGGTCCGCCGGCATGAAAGTCTGGGCTGGTCACGCGGCCCAGCAGGGAGGGGTCGGCAATCAGGCCGTGCTTGTAAGCTTCGGCGGCGCCTTCGCGGAACACCGCGCTGGGCAGAGTCGCCAGCGTGTCGGTGTCGCACCACACCGCCTGGGGCGGCCAGAAAGCCCCCACCAGGTTCTTGCCTTCAGGGAGATTCACGCCGGTTTTGCCGCCTACTGCGGCGTCCACCATGCCCAGCAGGGTCGTGGGCACCGTGTAGAACGCCACGCCGCGCAGGTAGCTGGCGGCCGCAAAGCCAGCCAGGTCGGTGGCCGCGCCGCCGCCCAGCCCCACCACGGCGCCGTCGCGGGGGATGTTGGCGGCGGCCAGCGTCGAGAGCACCCCCGCCAGCACCGTCAGCGTCTTGCAGTCGTCGCGGGCAGGCACGGGAATGGTGACCACGGGCTGCACACTGGCCTGCACCTGCGCCACAAACGCAGGCGGTAGGTCTTCGGGATGAATCAGGGCCACGTGGCGGTGGGGAACATGCAGCTGGCCGAGGAGACCTGCCCCGACCGTGACCCTGTAGGACGCGCCGCCTCCAACCTCAATCTGCCGCACGTTCCCCCAGGTCGGCGCCGCTGGCCCAGGCATGCTGCACATCGGCCCAGGCCCACAGGCGCTCGATGATTTCTTCCACGATTTCCTCGCTGGGGCGGCCGTCGCTGTGGACATGAATGGTGCCCTGGCGGTAGACGGGTTCGCGCTCGTCCATCAGGGTGCGAATCTGGCCTAAGGGATCCTCGACGCGCAGCAGCGGGCGGTCGCTGTGCTTGGTGCGCTGATAGACCGTTTCGGGGCTGGCCCACAGCACCACCACAGGGCCGCGTTCAAGGAGGGTGCCCCGGTTGTCCTCGTTGATGAATGTGCCGCCCCCCAGGCTGATGACCGCGTGTTCCAGCCGGGTCACGCGCTGAACGACCTCGTGTTCGCAGGCGCGGAAGTAGCCTTCGCCTTCCTGGGCAAAGACTTCGGGAATGCTTTTGCCGACCACGCGGGTAATCAGCTTGTCCGTGTCCACGAAATGCAGGGCCAGGGCGCGCGACAGTTCCCAGCCGATGCGACTTTTGCCTGTGCCCATGAACCCCGCCAGCGCCACCCACGACACCGGGCGCTCGATGAGGCCGGAACTGAACATGGAGGACAGTGTACGGCAGTCCTCTGAACTTCGATTGAAGCCTCTGTCATAACGTCCGCCGGCCTGGAGGGGCACGAACGGCGCTGCCGTGCCCTGCGCCCGGCCCTCTTCTTCCTGAAGTTCAGCGCGCAGGGCCGCGTCCAACTCTCTGCGGAAGTCGTGCGGGGCGCCTCCCGCCGGGTCGCTCAGCACCGGCTCAGTACGCCTGGGCGTAGGCGCGCGCTGCGCTGACCCGCTCTTGCAACTCAGGCAGGGTGTCGCCGCCAAACTTTTCCAGCACCGCCTCGGCCAGCACCCAGCCGATGACGCACTGCAGGATGACCCCGGCGGCAGGGACGGCGGTGGTGTCGCTGCGTTCACGGGCGGCGTCGGACGCTTCGTGCGTGACCACGTTGACGGTGGGCAGCGGCTTCATCAGGGTGGCAATAGGCTTCATGGCCACACGCACAATCAGTTCCTCGCCATTGGTCATGCCCGCTTCCAGGCCTCCAGCGCCGTTGGTGTCGCGGGCATAGGTGCCGTCCCGGTAATGGATAGGATCATGCACGCCGCTGCCCGGCTTCTGGGCGTTGTCAAAGGCCCGGCCAATCTCTATTCCTTTCATGGCCTGCACGCTCAGGCAGGCGGCGGCAATGCGGCCGTCCAGCTTGCGGTCGGCGTGGACATAGCTGCCCAGGCCCACAGGCAGCCCCCGGAACCGCACTTCCAGAATGCCGCCCAGGGTGTCGCCGTCCTTCTTGGCCTGGTCAATGCGTTCCCGCATGCGGGCGGCGGCGTCCTCATCCGGGGTGCGCAGGTCGCTGTCCTCAATGGCCTCCAGGGCGTCCCAGGCAAAGGGCGTTCCAGTCTCAATACCCGCCAGGCTGGAGACATAGTTGGCCCCCTCCACGCCCAGTTCAGCCAGCAGTTTCAGGGCCACGCTGCCCACCGCCACGCGCGCCGCTGTTTCACGGGCGCTGGCCCGTTCCAGGACATCCCGCAGGTCTTTGTGCCGGTACTTGATGCCGCCTGTGAGGTCGGCGTGACCGGGGCGGGCGTCGGTCAGGGCCTTCTTGCGCGGCTCGCCGCCGGGTTCGGGCGACATGATGTCGGTCCAGTTGCGGTGGTCCTTGTTGGTGATGGCCAGGGTAATGGGCGCGCCGGTGGTTCGTCCGGCCCGCACACCGCTCAGAATCTCAGCCTCGTCGGTTTCGATGACCATCCGCCGCCCGCGCCCGTAGCCGCCCTGCCGTTTTTTCAGCCAGAGGTTGATGTCCCCTTTGCCCAGCGGCAACTGGGCCGGCAGCCCTTCCAGAATGGCCGTCAGTTGCGGCCCGTGTGATTCTCCGGCGGTCAGGTACCTCATGAGGCCGACTGTAGCGTGCGCCGCAGTTAAGGCGTCCAACCTGCACAAACAAACGCCCCCAGCTAAGGCCAGGGGCGCAGATAACACCTGGATTTAACGGACGACGTTGCCAGTGATCACCACCAGGAGTTGGGTCTGCTCCCGAGTTGTGCTCTGGTTGCCAAACAGGGCGCCAATGACCGGGATGCTGGACAGGAAGGGGACGCCGCCGTTGGTGGTGGCTTCCCGGTTCGACAGCAGCCCGCTCAGCATTAAGGTCTCGCCACTCTTAAAGGTGAGGGTGGTTTGGGCTTCGCTGTTGGCAAAGTCAATCAGGTTGGGTAGGGAACTGGCGGTAATTGCCGTTCTGGGGTTGTTGACCTGCCCACGCACCCGCAGCGTAATGGTGCCGTCAGGGGCCACCTGCGGGCTGAAGAAATCCAGATTCACGCCGTAGTCAATCTGCTTCTGAATGGCTTGACCATCACCAACGGCTGGAATGTTGATTTCCAGGCGTCCCCCGCTCTTGATGCTTGCGGCGGCGGTGCTTGACGCATTCTGCGTGTCTGTCGAGCTGCCCAGCGAACGCTGACCGCTCTGCATGGTAATGCTGCCGTCATACACACTCTTGCTCAGGCCCTGGGTTTGCAGGGTATTCAGTGTAGCGCCCAGGTTAAAGCCAATCAGGCTCTGGGTTGGGTCAAAGGAGGCGGCCAGGCCAGCGCCGCCACTGCTGGACACCGTGAAGCCGCCAAAACCCGCCCGCAGATTGACCCCCAGGCTACGTGCGGCGCGTTCAGTAATTTCCTGAATACGCACTTGCACGTTGATTTGCGGGACCCGCTGGTCCAGTTGTGGAATCAGCTCGGCGATCTGGGTGACCTGCTCAGTTGTGCCGCGCACAATCAGGCTGTTGGTGCGCTTATCAGCAATGATGGTCGCGGTGTTGGTCTGCGGCGTGGCGGTGGGGGTGCTGGTTGTTGGGCCAGCTGCTGGGGCTGAAGTGACCGAAATGCTGGTGCTGGTGCCGCTGGAGGTTGTGGTGGCAGATGGTGTGGTGCTCCCTGCCCCTGACGTGACCTCGCGCGCCAGTGTGCCTTCCAGTGTCGCTTTGACTTCCTCGGCGCTCGCGTTAATCAGGGTAAAGACGCGCTGGGTAATCTGGGCGCTCGTGACGGCCGGCGCAGCCCGGTCGACCTGACCCAGGAGCGTGAGGGCGGCGTCCAGCTGGTTTTGCGGCCCCGTAATCACCAGTTGCCCGGTCTGACCCACCGGCGTGACTTTCAGCCCTGGGTACTGCGCAGCCAGCAGGCCCGTGATATCGGCCTGGGCGCCGCGCACGGCATAGACACGCTGCACCGTCTGCGTTTCGGCTGAAGGGGTTGCGCCTGTGGTCGTCGCTGTCGTGCTGTCGAGCTGCGCCAGCAGGCGCGTGACCTCGGCCACCTCGCGGTTGGTGCCGCGCACAATCACGGCGTTGCTGCGAATGTCCGGCACGATGCGCAGCGTGACCGAATCCAGTTTCACGTCTACCAGACTGCGGGTTACGCCGACTGTGTTGCCCTGGGCGTCGCGCTGCGGGGTCTCGCTGTAGGTGGGGGTGCCAAAAAACAGCTTGACCTGTTGTGTGGCCTGGGTGGCGTCGGCATTGCGCAGGGTCACCGTACGCTGAATCGGCGTGTTGCTGACGCGTAGCACGGGTTGGCCGCCGAGTTGCAGCACGTCGTAGCTCAGGCCATACACGTCCATCAGCAGCGGCCAGACCTCGTTAAAGGGCTTGTTCTGGAAGGAGTACACGATGGGCCGGGCCGTGGTGGTCGCTGTGCCAGTCGTGGCCGTTCCCGCCTGGGCCGGCGTGCCCGCAGCGGGCGTGGCCGGGTCGGTCGTGCCGCTGGCGGCGGCCAGGGTGTCCACATTGGTGTCCAGAATCAGGCCGTAGCCGGCTGACTTGGCCAGGGCGCCCAGCAGGCTGGACAGTGGCCCGCCGTAGCGGCCAATCTCAATGGTGACGTTGGCGCCCGACAGGGCAGGGTCAGCCGAGGCGGGAACAGCCGGCGTGGTGGTCTGTGCGGCGGCCATGCCCAGTGCGGCAGTCAGCAGGAGGGATGCGAAGCGTTTAGTCATGGCTCACCTTTTATCCAGTTCGAGTGTGGTCGTGTTGTTGCCCAGGCTGAGGGTGGCGCTTGTGGCCGTGACTTCTCTGACGGTCACCTGCGTATCGGGTAGATTCTGGCCCACCGACACGACCACAAAGCCGTCCTTACTGCGGAAGATGGCGGTGTTGACGGGGCCCAGCACCACCGCGTTAAAGCCCAGCTCCTGCGTCTGCACAAAGCTGTCCAGGGCAGTTGTGGTCGTGGCCGGGGTTGTGCCGGTCCCCGAAGCGGGTGCGGCGGCCAGGTCGGTAATCACCTGGGGCGTGCTCGGGGTCGGCGTGGCCGTGACGGCTCCTGTGGTGGTGGCGCTGCCCGTGGTCTGTTCACCCGACGCGCCAGGGGTGCTCGGCACCGCCGCGACTCCTGAGGGCAGGCGCGTCACAGTGGGAACCCGCACGCCAGCGATCGGCGGAGCAGAGGGCGGGGTGGGCGTTGGAGTGGTGGCCGTCCCACCTGAAGTGGAAGGCACCGAACCAGTGCTGTTTCCACCTGAGGTGCTGGAGCCAGATGTGCCCGGTCCAGTGGCCACTGGCACCTCGTCGGTGGGGATGGGCGTGACCACCACTGGGCCCGTACCGACAGAAGTTTCTCCATTGCCGCCGGGAATCTGCGAGATCGGGAAAGCGCCTGTATCACTGCTGCCCGTGTCGCCTGCACTTCCTGGGACAGGGCTGACACCCAGCACGCCGCCCGTGTTGGTGATGGGCTGCACAGGCGCTGGATCAGGCGTGGTCGCCGTCACGCTCGTATCCGTGGGCAGAGGCGTGGTGGTGGCCGTCCCTGTTCCCCCCTCAGTCGGGGCGAGCGCCAGCGGGCGGAACGGGTTGTTGCCTGGCAGGGCCGACAGCGCTGTATCAGGATTGATGCCAGCCGGTGCGGGAGACAGGTCGTCTGTGCCCGTCTCGCCGGGGAGGGTCTCGCTGCCCGTGGGGAAGGGCGGAATCACCTCAACCTCCACCTGACCGTTGCCGCCCACGCCGCTGGTGGTGGGGCCGCTGGGATTGGTGGGGTCTGTGCCGGGCGTCACGGGGACTGTGGTGCCCGGATCGGTGACTGGCGGCTGGGTGGTCAGCGTGTCGTCGGTCTGACGGTTGCTGGTCAGGATGTACCACAGCCCGATGGCCGCCACCAGCAGCAGCAGCCCCAGCAGCACCTTCATTTCACGGGTGAGTTTGATGGGCGCGCGCGTCACTGTGTGCCTCCTGCGGGCGCGGTGCTGGGTGCGGCCGGGGCTTCGGGGGTGCCGCCGCTGCCTTCGGTGCCTGTGCCCGCCTGCGTGGGGTCAAAGGTGTAGACCGTCAGGCCCATGGTGCTTTCCAGGGTCGGGTTGAAACTGGTGGCCTGCGGCAGTTGCAGGTTCACGCTGGTGACGGTGCTGAAGCGGCTCATGGTTTCCAGTGAGCGAAGGAAACGGAACAGCTGACCAAACTGCCCGCTGACATTCAGGTTCAGGCTGATGGGGCGCACGCCGGCCGGTAGGCCCGTGACGTTACCGTTAGCCACCGTAAACCCGCTCATCTCGGCCCCGGCGGCGCTGGCGTTCAGGCGCACCTCGTCCAGTACGGCGTTGTAATTGGCCGTCTGGGGCAACGCAGACAGGAAAATCTGCTGCTCGGTAGTCAGGTTGGCCACCTCTTCGCGCAGGGCCGGCAGGCGCGCGGCGTTGGTGCGCAGGGTCAGCACGCGGGCATTGACGCTGTCCAGTTCGCTCTGCAGGCCGCTGATCTCGGTCTGGCGGGCCTGAAAGCGCATGACATACCACAGCGCACCGACTAGCAGGCAAACCGCCAGCACGATCAAGAAGATGTTGCGCGGGGCCAGTTTAGTTGACACTGCCTGCTCCTTCGGCGCTGCCGGCCGGCGCAGCGGGGGCCGGTGCCGTGCCGTCCTGAGCAGGCGCCGCTGGGTCTGTCGCCGGGGGGGCAGTCACCGCCTGTACGATGCCCACCGAGGCGTTAAAGGTGTAGTTGCTGGTTTCGCCTTCGCTTTGCAGGCTGCGGAAGTTCACGCCGAAGTTGGGGTTGTTCTCAAAGGTCCGCAGGAAGTTCACGACGGCCTGCTGACTGCTGGCGGTGCCCGTCAGGTCAATCTCGCGGGTTACATTTTTGCCGGTGTAAACCCCGGTTTGTTGCAGGGCCGTGAGGGCGTTGGCGTCTACGGCCTTGACCGCCATGCTCTGCAGCGCCACGCCACCGCCGGTGGGCAGCTGCGCGGTAAAGGCGGCCAGGTCATTGGTCCAGTAGGTTTTGCCCGCCCGCAGCTGCTCTGAGACGGCCGTAACCTGCGCCAGCGTGGTTTTTTGCTGATTCAGCTGGGCGTACTCCGCGCTGGCCGGCGCCAGCGCGGCGGCTTCGCCGTTTAGGGCGTCCAGCTGCTTGCGCAGGTCGCCCGCGCGGGTGCCCGTCACGACCTCACCGGCAATCAGGGCCAGGGCCGTGACGGCGGCCAGGCCGATGGCCCCTGGAATCCAGGCATTGGGCTCGGCCTGCTTGCGGTACTGCTGCGGCAGCAGGTTGACTTCAACCACGGCTGTTCACCCCCCGCAGGGCCAGCCCCAGCGGCACAGTAAATTCGGGCGCGTTGGCCTGAAGGTAGCCGGTGTCCACATTGGCCTGGTCGGTTTGCACCGTCAGCCAGGGGCTGGCAACCTCGACCCGGAAGCCCAGCGCGTCGCTGATGGCGGCGGCCAGGCCGCGCAGCTTGGCGCCGCCGCCAGCCAGGAAGGTCCGGTCAATGACCACGTCGCCGCTCTGCACGCGGTAGAACTCCAGACTGCGGCGAATCTCGGTAATCAGGTCGCCCAGCACCGGACGAATCACCTCGAACACGCGCGCCGGGCTGTACTGCTCGCGGGCCATGTCGAAGTTCAGCAGGTCTTCCTCGTCTTCGGTGGGGGTGGTCGCCGTGGCGTAGCCCAGCTTGACGTCCTCGGCGGCCGTGAAGTCCAGGTCAAAGGCCTTTTGCAGGGCAGTCGTGAAGTCGTCCGCCGACACATTGATGTTGCGGGCCATCAGGACGCGTTCACCGCGCACGAGGTTAATGACGCTACTGCTGGCGCCGATTTCCATGACCAGCGCGACCTCGCCGGCCTCGGTGTAGTTGGTGCCGGTCAGGGTGCTTTTGGTCAGGTGTTCGCCCAGCAGGTTGCCGCGCAGGGCGCGCAGCGAGGCAAAGCTCTTGAGGTCCACCACCACAGGTTCCAGGCCCGCCAGGCGCAGCACCTCGACCTGCCGGGCCACGGCCTCGGTGGGGGCCGCCGCAATGACGACTTCCATCTGGCCGTCGTCGGGGACGTTGGCCGGGTCGTCCAGTAGGTCAAAGTCCAGGCTCACGTCATCAATGGGGTAGGGGATATAGCGCTCGGCCTCCCATTTGATGGCTTCTTGCAGGTCCTTGCGCTCCATCTTGGGGACCATGATGTTGCGGGTCACGGCCACCTGATTGGGCACCGCCGTGACGGCGTGCCGGGTGGTGATGCGGTGCTGGGCCAGCAAGTTTTTCAGCTCGGTGGCCACTGCTTGCGGTTCGACAACCAGCCCGTCGCGCATGCTGCCGATGGGGGTCGGCACCATGATGGCGTGCTGGAGGGAAGGCGGAGAGCCGGGACGCAGCGCCACAACCTTGATGGCGCTGGTGCCGATTTCGACTCCAAGCGCGTTCGGCCGTGGATTCAATAAGCGGTTCAGGAAACTCGACATTCTCCCTCCAGGGTCACGCGGATTTTAGCATTCCCTCATCTGACTGAGGGAAGGGGGCTGGGGGAGCCGGCAAGCAGGCGACAGAAAGAAGGACGTGAGGGTCATGGGCTTGGGCCATATGACCATCATTCCGCTTACCGAACACTTACATCTGTACGAAACCCAATAACACCGCCCTGGTGGGCAAAATGAGAGCCTGGGCAGATTTGGGCAAGAGGGTCGTGGACAGCGCGGGGAGTCTGGTCAGCCTGAGGTTGTGGATGGCTCCTGGATGCGTGGAAGGGCCTGCCCGACACCTGCTGATCTGCCAATAAAGCGTGTTTAGCGCGGTTGAAGGTCAGGGCCGAACACCCGGATCTGACCGCTGGGCGTCACGGTCACCAGCTGGGCGCCCACCACGCCAATGCGTGCTTCGCTGTGCGGCACACTGGTCAGCACCCGCCCCGTGGCATCCAGTCGTTCCAGGCGCTGGCCTGTCAGGCGGTAGGTGCCGCTGGGTGTCTGCACCTGGGGCTGCGCCGCGCCGACCACACTGTCCAGCGTCAGGGTCAAAAACGCGGCGCTCCCGCTGCCCGTCTGGGTCGCCACACGCACCACCCGGCCAGCCAGTAACACAAAGTCCTCGCCCTGGGGGCTGGTCAGGGCGGCCTCGGGGGCGCCAAGGACGCCGGGCGCCGGCTGACCGCCGTAAGTCACGGCGCTGCCGTCTTCGCGGTAGGCGCGGGTGCTGCTCAGGGCCACCACCCGCCCCACATTGACCGTGCGGGCGGCGCGGTCCAGGGTGACGGTGACCCCCAATCCTGGCAAGGCGGCCCAGGCGTCCTCGCCCTGCCAGGCGACATCGGTGGCTCTGGGTATGGTCGGGCAGACCGGCGAAAAGGACGGCGCCCGCGCCACGCACGCCCGGCCCCCACTCGTCCACGCCACCCCCAGATCGCTGAAAGCCACCCGGAACGGCAGCGCCGCTCCAGTCGGTGAAGCCGTCTGGGTTGGCGCGCAGGCGGCGAGCAGCAGGGGGGCAAGGAGGGACGGCAGCAGGGCGCGCATGGCCGCATTGTCGGTCCCGAACCGCTGAGGGGCATGAAGGTCGGGACGGGCGCTCATGAGCCCATTGGTATCAGCACAGTGCTTGGGCGGCGCAGAGGTTTGAGGTGGTATGAGGACACCCGCGACGCCCGCTCCTTAAAAGTGCATCTCACAGAACAACCCGGACTCGTTGAAGGCTATGGGCCTCAACCGTGCTGAGGCGAAGGAAGTAAGTCTCTGTAAGAGGCAGTGGCGAAAGTGGAATTGAGCGGCGTCCTATGCCTCAAGGTGGAATTGCCGCCGCTGTCAGGCGTCGCCTCTTGCTTGCAGCAAAGCCTGCACTACCACGTCCAACCCCACTCCTTCCTGAGCGCGGCGCTCTGGCGTCCAGGAAATGCCGCGGCTGGCCTTAACCAGCACGGTGTCGCCGTCCCGAAGGTCCGCCAGAAGGGCGGCGAGCAGCTCGGGCACCGTGGCAAAGGCCCGTTCGCCCAGCTCGGCGGCGAACGCCCCTACGCCGTAGGTCACGTCTGCCTTCTGCCGCGCCGCCTGGCCGACTTCGGCGTGCAGTTCGCGCTCGGTCGGGCCCAGTTCCAGCATGCGGCCCAGCACGCTAATGCGCCGCCCTGGCAGGGTCTGCAGGGCGTCCAGGGCTGCCTGGACCGCCACAGGCGAGGCGTTGTAAGCATCGTCAATCACGGTAAAGCGCCCCGGATGCACCCGGTAGCGCCCGCCGGGCACATGCACGCCCCGCAGCCGGGCCGCTGCGTCGGGCAGCGCCACGCCCGCTTCACGGGCCAGCACCAGCGCCAGCACAGCGGCCTCGGCCTGAACCGGCGCCCCATGAGGCAGAAAGACTGGCACCCCGGCAAAGGTAAAGCGCGCACCCTCCGGCGTGATCCTGAGGGTCTCTCCCCTGAAGGTTACGTCGCCAAAGCCGTAGCTCTGGGCTCCGGGATAAGAGGCCGCCGCCTGCGCTCCCACCAGGCTGCGCGTGCCGGCCAGAATCTCGCCTTTCTCCCGGGCGATGTTCTCCACGCTGCCCAACTGTTCCAGGTGCGCTGGGCCGATGGTCGTCACCACGCCCACGTCAGGCCGCACAAGGACCATCAGTTCGGCCATCTCGCCGGGGCGGTCAATGCCCATCTCGACCACCAGTGGGCGCCCGGCGCGGCCATGTTCAATCAGAAAGCAGGCGATAGCGGGCATAGTGTTGTACACCGGCATGAACAGGGCCTCCAGGGCCGCCGCCGCGTAGCTCTTGGCAGTGGTTTTACCGGCGCTGCCGGTGATGCCCACGACCAGCGGCGCGTGCGCCCGCTCGGCGCGTGCCCAGGCGAACAGGGCCGCCTGGGCGTCAGGCACCCGCACAGCCCCCGGCACGTCTAAGTCGGTCAGGATGAACGGCGCACCCGCCGCCTGCGCCTGATCTATGAACGTGTTGCCGTGCATCCGCTCGCCGGGCAGCGCCACGAACGCGGTGTCTGGCCCCGCCTCGCGTGAGTCCCAGGTCAGGTGCTGTGCGGGTCGGGCCTGCGGGTGGACAGCAGCGCTGAACGGCAATTGATGGGGGTCAAGCATGGCCCGAGGCTAGCAAAGCCCCCACTAAGGGAACCTGGCAGACCAGCCCTGACACTCATCCCGCCTTTTTAGAACTGAGTACAATGAAAGCCTCTTATGAGAAAAACGCCTCTGCTGCTGTTGACTGTGGCCCTGGGCCTGAGCGCCTGTACGACACCCCCAAGCACCCTGACGCCCGACCCGGTGAACGTGACGGTGCTGGGCCTGAACGATTTTCACGGCAACCTGGAACCGACCGGTTTTACACCAGTTGGAGCAGAGAAGCCTATTAGCGCGGGCGGCACGGAAGCCATCGGCGCTGAACTGGCGGCGGCGCGCAAGGCCAACGCCAACACGGTCTTCGTGGGCGGCGGCGACCTGATTGGCGCCAGCCCCATTACCTCGGGTCTGCTGCGCGACGAGCCGGCGGTGTACGCCCTGAACGCCCTGGGGATGTCGGTCAGCGCGCTGGGCAACCACGAGTTTGACCAGGGCCTGACCGAGCTGCTGCGGATGCAAAATGGCGGCTGCGACAGCAACGACAAGGCCAAGGCCTGTAAGTTTGATCCCAACTACCGGGGCGCGACCTTTAAGTGGATCGGCGCGAATGTGCAGTACAACGCCAGCTCTGGCAAGACGGGGAGCCCCTTTGCTCCCTACGTGGTACAGAACGTAGGCGGCGCCAAAATTGCCTTTGTGGGGGCTGTGACCAAGACCACGCCGACCATTGTCAGCCCAGACGGCGTCAGCATGCTGACCTTTACGGATGAGGCCGACGCCGTTAATGCTGTCGTCCCCGAACTGAAGCGTCAGAACGTAGATGCCATCATCATGCTGATCCACGAAGGCGGTGAAATTGTCAAGACTGACGCCAACGGCAAGCCTATCAACGCCGACGTAACCTACGCGACCGTGGGCTGCAAGGTTCTCAAGACTGACAGCCCCATTTACACCATTGCCAAGCGGGTAGACCCGGCCGTGACGGCCATCATCAGCGGCCACACCCACCAGGGGTACAACTGCCTGGTTCCCGATCCTACTGGCAAGGACCGCATCGTCATTCAGGGTGAGCAGTACGGTCACCTCCTGCAGCGCCTCGACCTGACGGTGGACAAGGCCAACCACAAGGTCATAACTGTGAAAGCGGAAAACTTGGTGGTCAATTACACGGAGCGCGAGAAGGCGGGTCAGCTTGACTTTGCGCAGACGCAGATTGTGACCACCGCCAAGAGCAAAGTGGCTGCCATCAGCAGCGTCGAGATCGCCCGCTTGGGTTCACCTCAGATTCAGCGCGGGATCGCCAACGCCCGTAACACCGAGTCACCCCTGGGCGACGTGATTGCCGACGCCCTTCTGGAAGCCGGCAAGGACCGAGGCGCTGTTATTGGCATCATGAACCCCGGCGGCATCCGCGCCGATTTGCCAGATTCCACCAAGATCAAAGCTAACAACGCCGTGAACTTTGGGGACGTGTTCGCCGTAAACCCCTTCGGCAATACCACCACTATCTTAACCCTGACCGGCGCCCAGATTGACGAAATGCTGGAGCAGCAGTTCTCAGGCGGCAATGCTGAGGCAGTTAAGCTATTGCAAGTGTCTGAAGGCTTCACTTACAGCTACAGCCAGAGCGCTGCGGCGGGCAGCAAGATCGACATTGCCAGCATCAAACTGAACGGCACGGCCATCAGCCCCACCGGCACCTACCGCATTGCCACGAACAACTTCCTGGCGGCGGGTGGCGACAACTTTGCGGCATTCAAGAGCGCGACCAATGTCGTGCAGTTGCCTGGCGTGGCCGACACCGACGTGCTGAGCAACTACCTCAAGCTGAAGGGCCCCAGCCTGACGAACACCGTCAAGGGCCGCATCGTCGTTCTGCCCTAATCCGGCAAGAACACAAAAGATGGCCGGGGCATGAAAGCCCTGGCCATCGGCCTTTTGCTCTAGGCGCTCTGCGTATTACAACGCTCCCCGCGCGAAGTCCGCCATCACGCCCGGCGCCGCCGAATCGAAGCCCACCACGTCCAGCATGTCGGCCCGGTTGGGGTCGGCAATCGTGAACCCCGTAGCGGTCAGGCCAACCACGATCAGGCGCGCGCCGATGCCCATCTTCTGACAGTAGCGGTCCAGTGCGGCGGTCGGGTGAACCGTCCCGGCCCAGGTTTCGTTGTCGGTGTAGACCACGAAGGTGTCGATCTTGAGCTTCTGCTGGGCGGCCCACAGCATGGGCTGGGCGCAGTCAGTGGGTCCAAAGCTGGCGCTCTGGGCCTTGCGCATGGCCGCTTCCAGCGTGTCGCGCGCCGTGATGTTCAGGGGCCGGAATTGCCCAGCAAAACCCATCGTCAGGGCGCTCGGCTCGGTGCGCAGGGCGACCAGACTCATGGCGGCGGCGGCCATGTTGGGGCTCAGGCCGGGGACACCGCCCACCTGCCCGCAGGTCATGGACCCCGAGATATCCAGTGCCAGCAGATGCCGCGTGCCCGCCGCCTGCACATTGCCGAAGGCCAGGTGAAATGCGTCTTCTAACGCGTCCACCACCTTCGGCACGGGCAGCCACTCACCCTTGCCCTTCACGCCGCGCCCCTGAGCGTAGACCAAGCGGGCCTTCAACACATCCAGCGGGTGGATGCGCCCGCGCTTCAGGGCGGCGGGGTTAGCCAAGCGCTCGACCACACTCTGCACGGTGTCACGGTCGTTCACCGTCAGGACGCCCACACGGCCCAGGTTGCCGAGGTTGCGCAGCAGCCAGGTCAAGCCGTTGGTCTGCATGGCGGCGCGGTAGACCTCGGACCCGCGCAGGTGGGTGGGCACCGCTTCGATGGGCAGGCCGTAGCCCTGCATCAGCGTGGCGGCGTCCCGGTCAGTCGTGGCACTGGCCGCCAGCAGGTGGCCTTCAATCACGCGCAGGGCGGGCGCACTCACATCGGCGCCGAGATCGGGCAGTGCGCCGCCGGCCATGAATTTCAGCACCGCGTTGCGCTCGGCATCCACTGTCTTGGGGTGGCTTTTGCGCAGGGCGTCGCGCTGGCTCCAGCCGTCGCGGCTCTTGTACTTCACGGCCCACAGGGCCAGCTTCTGCACGTCTGCCGTTTCATATACGTTCGCCACGCCCCGACGGGTCAGGCGGCCCCAGCCGCCCAGGGTGTCCGCAAAGGCCAGAAAGTGCAGCAGCATGGTGCCGGTGCGGGCCACCTCGGGCAGCGCGGCCCAGGCCGCCTGACGGTCAGCGGCGTTCGGAGCCGTCTTGGCGATCAGCGCCAGCACCAGCAGTGCAGGGTCTGTCTTAGGCGCCCGGCCAGCGCGTACCACGTCTAACGTCACGCGCAGGGCCGCCGCAGTGTCCACCTGTACGAAGGTCTTCACGAACTCAGTAGCCTGAACGGTGTGGGGCCGTTCCGCAGCGTAGAAGGTGCCTCCCTCTGTTCCCAGGATCAGAAAGCGCGTCAGCCGGGCCTCGTCGCTCAGGCCGTAAACGAACCCACCAGCGTTGTTCTTCATCTGGTGCGGGTCGAGTTGTTCAGTCTGGAGGCGGCGGGCAGGGGTGATCGAGTTCAGCAGGTTCTTCATGGGAATTCGGCCCTCCTTCGTGGGGGCAGGGGAGATGGGTGCTGGACATGCGCCAGCGGCGACCCCGGCGCTCATCGCCTGGGTGGTGAACCGGGCAGGAATCGAACCTGCGCCTGCTGAGCTTCAATCAGCCGCTCTGCCATCTGAGCGACCGGTTCATGTGAGGTGGAACGGGTGGGAGTCGAACCCACGACCTCTCGATTAACAGTCGATAAGCCAGGTGCCATCGGCCCTAGAGGGCAAGGTGCGGCGCTGGCAAGTGCTCTCTCCACTGAGCTACCGTTCCAAAAAAAGGGGTTGGGGACGGGCAGGATTTGAACCCGCAGGACAATGTTCCCTATAAGCCTTCGCGGTCGGCCTGGAAAACGGGCAAGGGGGTGCTAAAGCAAAGCTTCCCAGAGGAAGCAAACATTCGTGTCTACCAGTTCCACCACCGTCCCCACGGTGATGTTGCGAAGAAGGGGTGCAGCGGGGCGGGAGTCGAACCCGCGACCTATTGATGAAGAGGTAACCTTTCACAGCGGCCCAGAGATGGACAAATAGGTGTGAAAGCTGGTGCCAATGGCTCTGCCAACTGAGCTACCCGCTGCATGTTCAAGAATGGGTGGATCTAGACTGACTCACCTGAAGGCAAAACATTGCCAGCTCTGCGCGGCGAATGACCTCTGCCACCTGACTGTGAGGGCCGAAAATTTCGCCTCCGGCTGGCAAGGTGGGTGTCTGGCTTCGGACCAGGCACACCACTCATCCTCAAGCTGCGGCCCAAACGGGATGTAGAAAGTTGCGGGGCTGCGATACCCATCAGGCGTTGCCCTGCGAGGGGCTGGTGCTCCGAGCTGGATTTGAACCAGCACTGACACGGTTCTGAGCCGTGGTCCTCTACCAAGTTGGTATACCGGAGCATAGGGAGACCTCGTGGGGGCCGGAGCGGTCGGGAAGAGACCCCTTGTGCTTCGGCCCACAGACTGGGCAAGGGTGTGCAAAAGGGACGTAAAGTCCCGTGGAGCAGGTTGGTCGGAAGGTATGGCTGTAGGCTCAGGGGCGGCCCCTCGCCTTTCTTGTCCCTGTTGATGTGGGAAGACGTGCTCTTGGTTGCACCGCCGTCACCGGACGGTTGCCCGACATCTTGCTGACTAGAAGAAACCTGCGTGAGAGGGGGTGGACAAGGCAGAGCCGTGAGGGGGTTTCCTGGAAAGGGAGAACTCACGACCTTCGGCCCACCCAGCGGAGAGCTTCACCCGACCGGAATTGAACAGGTGTCTCCTGAGTGAACACCAGGAATCAGGTGCAGGCAGACCGGGCAAGTGAGCGGCGCAGGGGACGTTGACAGGTAACCCTGCGCCTTCGGCCCGGTCAGCGGGCATGTGGGGAAGTGTAGAGGCCAGGCAGCGCGCGCCACATTCGCCGTTCGGCGCACCCCGGCACTAAGCCAAAGGGCGAGGGCCGGAGCATCACTGCCCTCCGGCCCTTCTGTCCTGCTTCTCTTATTCCAGCGTGACCAGATAGTCGTACAGGTCGGGGCCGCCCAGGTGCGTCTCGACCTCGGCACCGGCGTGCGCCGCGCCAATTCGGTCGGCCAGTGCGTCCAGGTCGTCCTGGGTTTTCTGCGGGCCACCGAAGACAGTAATGATTTCCTGGCCTTCGTAGTGGCGGCCCAACATCTCCAGCACACTGTCGTCCGGGCTGCCACCGCTCTGTACCAGTTCGTCGTCCATCAGGCCGATCACGTCGCCTTCTTTGATGTCCAGGGTGCGGCCATCTTTCACGGTGATGTTCGTGGTCCGGCTGGCGCGCGTGACTTCCAGGGTGGTCACGGCCCCGGCGGCCTCGGTCATGGCCTCTTTCAGGTCCTCGGCGGGCGTGTCGGGGCTGAAGTTCAGCGCCGCGCCCATGCCCTGGCCCAGTGTGCGGGTAGGCACCACGACGGCGCGGCCTTCCATCAGTTCCATCGCCTTCTCAGCGGCCATCAGGACGTTCTTGTTGTTCGGCAGAATGACGACCCGTTCGGCACTGACGGAGCGCACCGCGTCCACAATGTCCTGCACGCTGGGGTTGGCGGTCTGCCCCCCGGAGACGATGCGCGCCCCCAGGCTGCGGAACAGCTTAACCAACCCGTAGCCGCTGGCCACCGCCACCAGGCCGCTGGCCGGCACCTCTTCCTCGGCGCGCGCCGCTGACCCCGCCATGCCCAGGATCTCGGTGTGCTGCTCGCTCATGTCCTCGACCTTAGTTTTGAGCATCTTGCCGTAGCGGCCTACTGTGGCCAGCAGCTGATCCGGCTCGTTGGTGTGGATGTGCCCCTTGACATAGCCTTCGGCGCCCACCACCAGCAGGCTGTCGCCAAACGGCGTCACCAGTTCGCGGATCTCCTCAATAGGCTTGGTGGCCTCGCTCATCAGAAATTCGGTGCAGAAGCCGAACTCCTCGTTCTCGAACTGCTCCTGAGCGTACGAGGTGATGTCGGGGGCCGGGGGCAGCGCCTCGCCGCGCAGCTGCGCCAGCATCCCCTGCACGATGTATAGATAGCCCTGGCCGCCGCTATCAATCACGCCCGCCTGCTTCAGGGCCGGCAGCATCTCGGGGGTCTGGTCCAGCAGTTCCTGACCCTTAAAGAGCGCCTGCTCCAGCACGGTTTCGATGTCGTCGCCGCGTGCACCTTCAGCCACGCCGCGTGCCACGGTCAGGATGGTGCCTTCCACAGGCTTCATGACCGCGCCGTAGCCCACCCGCTGGGCGGCCTGGAAGGCGCGGGCCAGCGTGGGGGCGTCCACCACCTTCTGGTCCTTGATGACCTCGGCAAAGCCCTTGAGCAGCTGCGACAGAATCACGCCGCTGTTGCCGCGCGCGCCCAGCAGCGCGCCGTAACTGATGGCGCGGGCCACCTGCGGCATGCTGGTTTCCTCGCAGGTGTCCAGCTCGCGCCGCACCGACTGCATGGTCAGGTGCATGTTCGTGCCGGTGTCGCCGTCGGGCACGGGGTACACGTTCAGGGCGTTGACCTGTTCGCGGTAGACGCCCAGCCAGTCGGTGGCGTAGCGCAGCATGCGGGCCAGGTCGGCCGGGTTCAGGTGGCGGTGAGCTTCAGACACGCTGCACCCCCACGGCATGCACGCGGGTAGCGGCAAGCTCCAAGCCCGCCTGGGTTTTGACGGTGTGCTCCACGCGCTCGGCAATGTTGCGCGCCACGGTGGGAATGCTGACGCCGTAGGCCACGACCACGTACAGGTCGGCCGTATAACGTGCGCCGTCCTTGCCGATGACCACGCCGTCACTGACCTGTGCGCGGCCCAGCACGCGGCTCAGGCCTTCTTTGAGATTGGCGGGGGCCATGCCGACCACGCCCGGCACTTCATGGGCGGTCAGGCCGATAAGCGAGGCCAGCGCCGCCTCGGTGATTTGAATGGAGCCGTTCACAGTAAGGGGCAGTATACGGGGCGCTGGGGATGGGCTGCAGGGCGAGAGGAGACTCAGGAAGCCGGGCGTGAGTGAGAAGGAATGAGGACGAGTCATGTGTGCCGCCTCTGTCTGGCCGGTCTGAACAGCCCCAGTCCAGGCGTGCTTTACTCCGCCCATGCCCCTTGTGAATAGGCTGGAACAGGCGGACCTCTCGCTGGTGTTTGCCGCCCCCGAGCATTCGGAGCGCCTGACCCGTGGCCTCAAATCTGGCGAGGTGCGGCTGCTGTCGCGCAGTGGCACCGGAGATGAAGTCGCCGCCCTGCGCCCCACCAGCGCCGCTGAGGCCCGTGAGCTGGGCGCCGCGCTGGCCAGAACGGCGCGTGACCTCCGGGCGGCCTCGGTACAGGTGCCCGCCAGCGAGCATGGCGCGGCCCTGGCTGCCGCCGCCTTGGCCGAGGGCTGGCGGGAAGGCCGTTACCGTCAGGCGTCGGCTTCTGCCCCAGCGCTGCTGGTCGAGGGCCTGACCGAAGGCGACCACGCCCGCATCAACGCCCTGAGCGCGGGTCTGACCTTCGCCCGCGAGCTGACGAGCGCCCCCGCCAATGTCCTGAACCCGGCCACCCTGGCGCGCGAGGCCCGCACCTTGGAAGCCCTGGGGCTGGACGTGGATATCTGGGACGGCGACGATATTGAGGCGCGTGGGATGGGTCTACTGGCCGCCGTGGCCGCCGGCAGCGTCACTGGCCCCCGCCTCATTCGCGTGACCCTACCAGCACGCGGCGAGGCCCGCACGGTGCTGGCGCTGGTGGGCAAGGGCATTACCTTTGACACTGGCGGTTATTCCATCAAGCCGGCGGCCGGCATGAACGGCATGAAAAACGACATGGGCGGCGCGGCGGCCGTGCTGGGCGCCATGCGCGCCCTGGGCGAGCTGCGCGCGCACGTCCCTGAAGGGATAGAGGTCCGGGCCTACATAGCCGCCGCCGAAAACATGGTCGGGCCCCAGGCCATGCGGCCCGGCGATATCTACCGCGCTGCCAACGGCCTGCACGTTGAGGTCACCAATACCGACGCCGAGGGCCGCCTCGTGCTGGCTGACACCCTGACCGTGGCCTGCGAGGAAGGCGCCACTGAACTGATTGACCTCGCCACCCTGACCGGCGTGAAGGTCAGCGCCCTGGGCAGTGACATCGCGGGCCTGTTCAGCAGCGACGCCGCCCTGACCAGTCGCCTCAAGACGGCGGCCGACGCGGCGGGCGAATATGTCTGGGAACTGCCTCTGCACCAGCCCTACCTAAAGGGCTACCAGAAAAACACTGTGGCTGACCTCAGAAACAGCGATATGGTCCCGGCAGGCGCCAGCATCAAGGCTGCGCTGTTCCTTCAACAGTTCGTGACGCGTCCCTGGGCCCACCTGGATATTGCGGGCAACGCCACCCGCGAAGAGGTGGCGACCGGCTGGGGGGTGGAGACGCTGGTGGAATACGTGCTGAAGCGGTAAGTGGTGAGTGGGCAGGAGAGAGTGGGTTATCTTTTCCACCTACCACTCTCTCCTGCCCCTTCCTCATTTACACCGCTGGGCCCAGTTTGCCCCGCAGCAGCAGGCGCACCCGCTGGCGCAGGCGCCGGTAGGCCGGGGGGGAGTGCTCGGCGCGGAAATCCACCGTGGCCTGTTCGCTGCCCACGTCGCGCCCCTCTTCCTGCGTCAGGAAATAGCGGTGGTCCATAATCCACAGGTACAGGTCAGCCTCGGTGCGGCCTGGAAAGCGCGCCATGACGTCATGCTTGCCGATGTTTTCCACGATTCGGCAGTACATGCGGCGGTACCAGCTCTCCACGGCCTCTTCCCAGGTGACGGGCGGCAGGCCCGCGCGCCCCGGCTTACGGTCCAGAAAATACTGGCGCGTGCGGATGTGGTCCAGCAGCTTTTCGTAGCGGCCTGGCGTGGTGAACAGCAGTTCGTGGTGGCCCGGCACCACCCGGTCCAGGTTGGTGGCTTTCAGGAACTGCGCGTACTCCCCCTTGATAATCAGGTCCTTGAGGGTGTCACCTTCTTCGGGCGGCACCGTAACGTGCAGCTCGATCACGTGGGCATCAATGTATTTCTGGCCCTGGCGCCGCGCCACCGAGACGCGGTGGTTGCCGTCCTTGACGAAGTACAGCCCACCGACCTGGTACACCTGAATGGGCGGCAGCTCCTTGCCCTGAAGCTGCGCGGCCCGGACGCCAATCCAGCGTTCGTCGAGGTGCCGCTCCCGGGGCAGGTACTGGCGGTCGAACTCGCGGTAACGGTCCACGGACCCGATGATGTGGTCCACTTCAATGGTTTGCAGGCCGCGCGGATACTCGCCGTCGGGGGCCAGGTGCCGCACCCAGTCAAAGGGCAGCAGCTCGTTGGGCTGGCGGCGCAGCCGGGCCAGAATGTCGCGTACGTCGCTCAGAAAGCGGGCGCGCTCGACTTCGTGCCGGGCCTGGTCGGTGGTGGACATGGGCAACTCCTGGGTGATCCGTGCACAGACGGGTCAAAAGCAGGCGGGGTGCCAAGGCTGCCGGGGAGCAAGAAAAGGCCCCGGTCTGCTGGTGTCCAGCGTACACCAAAGCCAGTCAGCCTTGTGTGATCGGCGCCTCCGCTGCGCCCGCTCTACCGAAAAACTTCATGCTCCGGGCCAAACGTGCCCTGCGTCCAGGTTGGGCGGCGGCCCGCAGGCTTGAATGGGGGCCATGCTGGGCAAATTTTTCAAGAAGCCGGCCGATGATATGGGGGGCCGTGTACCGCCGGGCCAGAGTCTGACCACCCGGTTTCCGGTGCTGACCTACGGTCCCACGCAGCGGTACGCCCCTCAGGACGTGGTGGTCAGAATCACCGGGCTGGCCGAGGAGCAGACCCTGACCTGGGCCGACCTGCTGGCGCTGCCCCAGACCACCCTGACCTATGACATTCACTGTGTCACCCACTGGAGCAAGCTGGACACCACCTGGACCGGCGTGAGGGTCACGGACCTGATGGAGCACCTGCGCCTGCAGCCCGGCGCCACGCACGTGATGCAGCATTCGGTGGGCGGCTACACCACCAACCTCTCGCTGGAGGATTTCGTGCGGCCCGAGAACCTGCTGGCCCACACCTTCGACGGCCAGCCGCTGGACGCTGAGCACGGCGGCCCGCTGCGGCTGGTGGTGCCGCACCTGTACTTCTGGAAAAGTGCCAAGTGGCTGACCGAGCTGGAATTTATGAACCATGACCAGCCGGGGTTCTGGGAGCGCAACGGGTACCACATGCGCGGCGACCCCTTCAAGGAGGAGCGGTACGACGACGACTGAGCCCCTAACCCCGGACCTGACCGGCGGCGGCGAGTATCTGGTCCCGGACGTACTGAACAAGGGCCTGACACTGGTGCTGGTCGGCACGGCGCCCAGCCGCATCAGTGCGCGGGCGCGGGCGTACTACGCCAATCCCGGCAACCGTTTCTGGCGCACCTTACACGAAGTTGGCCTGACCCCCACGCAACTGGCCCCCCACGACTACGCCCTCCTGCCCCGCTTTGGCATCGGCCTGACCGATGTGGCCAAGCGGCATGCGGGGGTAGACGCCGTCCTGCCCGGTGACGCCTGGGCGCCCGAGGAACTGCGGGCCAAGCTGCGCGAGTACCGCCCGCAATTGGTCGCCTTTACCAGCAAGCGTGGCGCCGCAGAAGTGCTGGGGGTGTCCACCGGGCGGCTGCCTTACGGCCGTCAATCAGGAACCCTGGAAGAGGCCGAACTCTGGGTATTGCCCAGCACCAGCCCACTGGGGCAGACCTATTTTCAGCTGGCACCCTGGCAGGCGCTGGCGGCGCGCGTTGTGGCGCTGCGGGGCGCGGCGGGAACCCCCGCCCCCAGCGGCGCGTAGGAGCACTATGGCCCCCCCTCCTTCTTCCAAAGCGGCGCGGTCCAGAGGCGTCTGGCGCGTGGCCCGGTCGGGCGTGCGGGCCACCACCGCGCTGCTGCGGCCAGTTCAGGTGGCACAGACTGATCCGTGGGCTCTGGCGCCGGCTCGGCCTGCGTCGGGGCTAAGGCTGCGCCGCGCGGCGGGGCTGGGGGCGTTGGCCCTGGTGACGGTGCTGGCGCTCTCCATCCTGGGGACACTGGCCATGCTGCTGGCCATTGGGGTGGCGTCGGGCAGCGATGTGGCCGGCTGGCTCTTAGGGGTCACGCTGGTGCTGGCCATCGGGGTGCTGCTGTGGGCGCGGGGCCGTTTACTGGGCTGGCAGCCAGCGCCGTCCGCACTCCCAGCGGAGGAAGCCCAGGACTTACAGGCCCTGCGTGCCCTGCACCAGCAGGCGCGTGCGCTACCCCGCCCCCTGCGCGCCGACCTGGAACGCACCTTGCAGGCCACGGCCGGCGCTCTGCGCGCCACGGCGGCCCTGCCCACCCTGACCCGCGACGCTTTTGACGTTCGCCAGGCGGCCCGCGCTGACCTGCCCGAGTTGCTGCACGCCTACCACGCGGCGCCCCAGCAGCAACCAGAGTTGCGGGCCTCGCTGCTGGTCATCGAGGAACGCATGGTGTCCATTGCCCGTCAAGGCGAGCAGGACGCTGCCCGCGCGGCCCAGGCCCAGCGCGCCTTTGTGCAGGACAAATATGCGTCTACAACTGCGCCGGGCGCAGATGGGGGCAAGACGCCCCCAGGACGTTAAATGCTTCATAGACGTTAAGTCCTGGTGCTACACTGCCTGACGTGTTCCAGCCCGCCCTCTGGTCGAACCTTCTCCTGGTGGCCTCGGCGGGGCTGCTGGGCTACGCCACCGCGCGGGACCTGCAGGGCCTGATGATTGCCGCCGCGCTGCTGCTGACGGCGCTGACACTGGGGCGGCGCGGGCCGCTGCGCTGGGCTGGGCCCGCTGGGTACGCCGCCGCCTTTGTGGTCGCGCTGGTGCTGCCCGGCCCGACAACCACGCTCTTTGACCTGCTGGCCGCGCTGCTCACGCTGCTGACGCTGGGCGTCATGACCCTGAGCGGTGAAGCCAACGCCCGCGAACTGACCTGGCAGCGCAACACCGTGGCGGCCCTGCGTGCGGGCAGCGAACGGCTGGCCGATGCCAGAGACGCCGAGGCCATCATTCGCGCGGGCATCGGCATTCTGGACAAGTTGCAGGTCGCCCCTAACCTGGCATTCGTGGCCTACCGCCGGGGCACACCGCACATCCTGGCCGCCACGGGGGCTTTCGATGCCTTCTTAGAGCGGCCCATTCATCCCAGCGACAACGACAGCCGCAGTGTTCAGGCAGACCACTGGGTCGCTGAAGAGGTGCTGGCGCTGCTCGACAAGGCCCAGCGCCGCGTCTTTCATGTGGCTCCGGTCTATGGCCGGGCGTCCAACCATCTGGGTGTCATTATCCTGACCCGCCCGGCCCAGGTTCCCTTTGACGAGGATGAAAAGGGCGTGGTGGGCGCCTTTGCCCGCCTGCTGGGGGCACAGCTGGGGCAGTGGCACGCCATCCGCGACCTGCGGGATGCCAACGACCTGACCCTGCGGTCGCTGGGCGCCGCCCTGGAACGTCGGGACGACGATACCGGCGGCCACACCACCCGCGTGGTGGGCATGAGCGTGCGCCTGGCCCGCCGCCTGGGCTGGGACGAGGATCAGGTCAAGGCGCTGCGCTGGGGCGCGTACCTGCACGACCTGGGCAAGCTGGCTATTCCTGACGACGTGCTGCACAAGCGCGGGCCCCTGAATCCTGACGAGCGCCGCGTCATTCAGACCCATACCGTCATTGGGTACGACATGTTGCAGGACCTGCATTTTCTCCCGGCTGAGACCCTGGACCTGGTGCGTTACCACCACGAGCGCTGGGACGGCACCGGTTACCCCAGCGGCCTGCGCGGGCAGAACATCCCAGACACTGCCCGCCTGTTCACCCTGATTGACGTGTTCGACGCCCTGACCAACGCGCGCCCCTACAAGCCCGCCTGGACGCGCGACCGCGCCCTGAGCGAGATCCGTTCGCAGGCGGGGCGGCAGTTTGACCCGCAGTATGTGGAGGCCTTCCTGCGCATGATGGCCGAACACGACGACGCCCACCTGGTGAGCTGAGAGTCGGCGGCCTGACATTGATAGCCCCTGATGGGCTCATCGGCAAACGTCTGTCAGTCAAGTCGGTCTGAACCACAGCACTCATCGGAGTGACGGTGTGGGCTGATGTTCTTGATTTACAGAGGTTGCAAGCAGCGGGCGACTCTCTGCTTTGAAACGCTGAATAGAGGGACAGGTTGCTAAGCTGGCCAACCCTCAGCCAAAAATCAGGCTTGACCAAGGGCTATGTTGGCTGGAAGGCCCGTATTTGCTGAGGCTGGCAGACCCGCCGCCTGTCCCTCAAATGTTGTCAGCCGATGGCGGCCAGATCGGCGCGGGTGGGGGCGTAGGCTCCTGCGTGGGCGCAAGCGGCGGCGGCGGCGCGCAGGCCCAGGTGCAGGTGCTCGGTCCACAGAGCGTCCGTGCGTTCAGCAGCGCTCACGAGCAGCCCGGCACACAGCGCGTCGCCGGCTCCGACAGTGTCAATCAGCTTCACAGGTACAGCCGGCAGCGTGGCCTGGCCCGCCGTGTGGTCCAGGGTGGCCCCAGCGGCGCCGCGCGTGATCACGATGGGTGCCCGGGCATTCAGACCTCGCAAGTGCCGGAGCGCATCGGCCTCGGTCAGGCCGGGAAAGAAAAAGGCCAGGTCCTCGTCGCTGAATTTCAGCAGATTGGCGCGGCGGGCCACCGCCTCGAACACCGCCGGGTAGTTGGGGTGGCGGTGCGTAATGCGCGCGTTGGGGTCAAAGCTGATCTGCACGCCAGCGGCGCGCGCCGTTTCCACGAGGCCCAGCAGGGTGTCGGCCAGGGGCCAGCGGCTGAGGCTGATGCCGCCCACATGCAGCCAGCGGGCGTCCCGCAGCCAGCCGCCCGGCAACTGGGTGGGGTCAAAATGCAGGTCAGCGCTGTTTTCGCCCAGAAAGCGGTAGGCGGGCGGGTGGGCGCGGTAGACCACCGCCATCAGGGTGGGGGCCGGGACCCGCTGCAAGAAGCGCATGTCCAGCCCCGCCTCTACCGAGGCGCGTTCCAGGTCATCCCCAAAGTTGTCCTGGCCCACGGCCCCCGCAAAAGCGCTGGGCACCCCCAGGGCGGCGCAGGCCCTCGCCACATTCCAGCCAGCGCCGCCCGGATGAGCCGTCCAGGCTTGCCCGCCCGCCGTCACGAGGTCGGTCAGGGCTTCTCCAGCACTTACGATGAGCGGCAGGGGCGACAGCGACATGCCCCCGATGCTACCCCGCCTGAGGGCGTGGTGCGCTTCACAGCGGAACTCAGCGTGGTTGAGGATCATACGTCTCAACCACGCTGAGGCGAACAGAGTGAGTCTCCGTCAGAGACAGCGGCGAAAGTGGAGTGGAGGGGCGCGGTTGGCCCCTCAATGGAACGGGCAGTCGCTGTCAGACGCTGGTCATGGGCTGGTCATGGCCGCCGCTGATGATGGGCGTCAGGACAGGGTCCAGGTGGTCTGCGGGGAAGACCACTGCGCCACCCCCCTGCTCCGCCGCTGCCCCCTCCCTTTCCCCACCCACACCCAGGAGTCCACCATGACCAAACCCACCGCCGCTGCCAAAGGTAGCGTTCACCCGCAACAGGTCGCGCCCCACGACCTGAGGGCGCTGGCCGAGGAGGTGGCCGCCCTCCATCACAGCGTGCAGCGCCTGGCCCAGGCCGATGATCTGGAGCGCCTGATGAAACTGATTCCGCGTCCCGGCTGGACCACCCCGGCCGAGTACGAACTGGTGCGCGCCAGCGTGGCCCACATGCAGATGCAGGTCAGGACACTGCACGGCGCCCAGAGTGCGCTGCTCAAGGGCGCGCAGTTGGTCGGCACGCGCTCCTGAGCTGGAGGCGCCTGATCGCCGACCCTGGAGAAGCGCCATCAGGGGCCTGAGGGCTCGGCGGGGATTGCCCTGAGCCCGCTGGCCCTGCCGTTCAAGTCCAGCGTCGTGACGCTGCTTCGGCCCGTTCTGCACCATCAGGGGAACTTGTCTGGGGCAGGCGGCTCATCCTCTGGGTGCAGGGCGTTCCCCACGACAGCCAGGCGGTACAGGACCACCTCGAACTCAAAGACGCGGCGCTGTCCGCAGCGCTCAAAGCCGAAGGTCTCGTAGAGCGCCTGAAGCGCAGGGCGGTCGGCGGCGGTGTCCAGCTTGAGCCAGGGGCGGCCAGCCGCGCGGGTCTGGGTGACGGCCTCGCGCAGCAGCGCCGCGCCCAGGCCACCGCCCTGCGCCTCTGGGTGCACTGCCAACTTGTGCAGATACAGCGCCTCGCCGGGCGGGTCGTCAGGCCAGAACGGTGGGTCGCTCTCCAGCAAGCAGAAGGTCCCGGCGGCCTGGGGGCCGCGCCAGGCCACACGCCATGTGTGCGGCGGGTAATGCTGGGCCAGCCGCTCCGGGGTCAGGCTTTCAGGCGGCCACAGGGGGCGGCCGCGCGCCTGAAGCTGGGCGGCGCTGGCCTGCAACACCCCAGACGCGGCGTGCAGGTCACCAGTGGTAAAGGTCAGTGGCGTCATGTCTCTAGCCTCCCAGGCTGGGCGCCGGTTCGATGCCGGTGGCCCAGACCTCTGCGCCGCGCAGTTCCAGGCGCACGCGCGGCAGCGGGCCATTGGCCTTGCCGAACACAGCCTGTCCAGCTTGCAGGGGCGAAAACACACTGTAGTGACAGCGGCACCCCAGCTGCGGCTGACCATCGGGCGGGCGGTAATTGAAGGCGAAGGCCAGCACATCCGTGTCCCGCACCAGATTGACCTGACAGCCCAGGTGCGTGCAGACCCGCGAAAACGCCGCCAGATGAACGCCGCCCGGCGCACTCAGGCCACCCTCAACGGGGCGCGGCACCCGCAGCAGCGTGCAGGGCCGACCAGCATAGGAGAAGGTGTGTTCGGCCCAGAGGACGCTCAGGCGGTCTAGTGCGGCCAAGCGCAGAGGCGGCCCGGCCTGAAACTCGGGCGGGCCCACACCGCGCTTGCCCAGCGTGATGCGCGCGGCGTACCAGCCCATGTACCCAAAGGCGCCTGCTGTGCCGGCCACGGGCAGCAGCCACCAGCGTTCCAGCAGTGCCCGCCGGGTCAGAGGTGCGCGCCGGGCTTTCACGGGGCGGCGGCGGCCCGGCCCGGCTGCCATCCTTCCAGCAGGTCCAGCAGCGCCTCTAGGTCCTGGCCCCTTATCTGGGGAAAGCCCGGCATGGCGCCCTTGCCCTGCACGGTGATTTGCCGCAGGGCGTCCCGGCTCAGGACCGACTCTCGCAGGCTGGGGCCGATGCCGCCGCCGCCCGCTGGCCCGTGGCACGACGCGCAGTTGGCCGCGTACACACGCAGGCCAGGGTCGCTGTCGGTCTGGCGGGCACGGATGGCGCTGATGAGTTCGTCGGCGTCGCGGCCCTGGGGGTCCAGGGTACGGTAGCGCTCCAGCGCACGCAGAGCCTCTTCGTCCTGACCGAAGCGGGCCAGGGCAAAGCCCAGCAGCAGCTGCGACTCGGGTTCCTGGGGCGCCAGTTGCGCGGCGGTGCGGATGAGGAGCGCGGCCTGGGCCGCGTCGCCTGCGCTGGGCGCCGCCCCGCCCTGCTCGCCGCGTGTGAGCAGCAAAATGCCCAGGCGGCGCAGCGCTTCAGGCTGGCGGGGATTGAGTTTCAGGGTGTTGCCGTAGGCACTGACCGCCTGGTCATAGGCCGAGGTGTCAAAGGCCGCTCGGCCCCAGGCCAGGTAGTCAGGCGCGGTGCGGGTCCGTTCGGCGCGCGCCCTGAGGGCCGGCAGGTTCAGCACCGCCTGCACGTTGGCGGCCTCACCGGCAGGCAGGGCCGCCAGTTGCCAGCGCGGCACAAAGGTCACCGCGCCGCCGCCCACCAGCAGGGCCGACAGCCCCAGGGCAGCCAGCGCCAACTGCCGCCCCCGGCGGCCATCGCCGCCTCGCTCCGGGCGGGGAGCGGGGGGCAGCGCGTCCAGCGCCCGCAGGGTCAGGGCGGCCCGGCGCTCCAGGTCAGGGCGGCGGCGCTCGTCAGTCAGGGTGGCCAGCTCGGTGTACAGGCGGTCCCGCTCGGCTTCCAGCCCTTCGCGCGCCGGGGCGTCGGGGTCGCTGGGGGCGCCGGCGCGCAGAGGCTCGGTGACCAGCCACAGGCAGATCAGCAGGGCCAGCGCCAGAATGCTGAGGCTCAGCAGCGCCGCCGCAGTCACGGCGTCTTCCGCCCCTGGCCGGTGTCGCGCTGCACCTGGGCCAGGTAAGAGTCAAAGGCATCGTCGGGCTGCTGGGCGTCCAGGGTCGCGCTG
This sequence comes from Deinococcus arboris, assembly GCF_009755355.1. Lineage (GTDB taxonomy): Bacteria > Deinococcota > Deinococci > Deinococcales > Deinococcaceae > Deinococcus > Deinococcus betulae. The sequence continues at coordinate 75,316 of NZ_WQLB01000002.1, forward strand.
GTGGCCGGTCCCCGGCGAAACCGGACCCACAGCAGGGCGCCGCCGGCCGCGAGCGCCGCCAGAGGGGTGCCCCACAGCCACAGGTTGCGTCCACTCTTGGGCGGGTCCAGCAGCACGAAGTTGCCGTAACGCTGGGTAAAGAACAGGTAGATGTCGCCGTCACCTCGCCCAGCCGCCACCTGTTGCCGCACCGCCGCGCGCATGGTCGCGCTGATGTCGGCGCGTGAGTCGGCGATGGACTCGCCGGTGTCGCACAGGGGGCAGCGCAGATTTTTCTGAATGGCGGCGGCGCGCGCCTCCTGCGCCGGGGTCAGGGTGGGGGCTGCGCTGGCCCCGCCCAGCAAGCCCAGGGTCAGCAGGGTGAGGTGTATGGGCCTCACAGCGGAATCCTAGACCCCAGAGCGGTGGAGGCCAGTGCCCTTAACCACTCTGGGTCCAACAGAGGGAGTGACCGTAACAGACAGAATTGAGGGGTGCTTTGTGGCCCCTCACTGGAGTTGGCCGCCGCGGTCACAGCCCCGGCACTCCGATGGCGCTGAGGCCAGCGTTCAGCTTGTCGCGGGTCAGGCCGCCCCGGTCAAAGTGCTTCACCACGCCGCTGGCGTCGATGAACACGGTTTCAGGAATGCCAATCAGGCCGTAGTCCAGCCCCACCGCAGTGCTGGGGTCTTTCAGGTTGGGGTAGGCCAGCGCGTATTCGCGGATAAAGTCACGGGCATTTTGCTCGTTGGTCTCGTTGTACAGGATACCCACGACGGTCAGGCCCGCGCCGCTACGCTGCCGCTCGCTCAGTTCGCGCAGCAGCGGCGCTTCCTCGCGGCAGGGGCCGCACCACGAGGCCCAGAAGTTCAGGACGACGGGACGGCCCTTGAGGCTGGCCAAGCTGACTTTTGCGCCCTCCAGACTTTGCAGGGCAAAGGCGGGCGCGGGTTTCCCCACCAGGGGGCCGCCCGTGGTGGCGTGACGCGCCGGGCTGAGCAGCGCGGCGGCCAGCGCCGCCACCAGCGCAAAGGCGATCAGGGGGGGCAGGAGGCGGCGCCAGGCCGGCGCGGCGGGTGGAGGCGGAGGCTGGGTCATGTCAGTCATCCTTCATGTGGACTCTGGTTGAATCCAGCGGGCTGCTGGATGGAATCTGAGCGGACTTGGAAAGCTGGGGAGCAGAGTGAGCAGGAGAAGCAGGGAAGGGTGAGGTGGCGGTGCAGGCGATGCTCTCCCGACTGTACGGTCATCTCACTGCCCGCCGTCTCAGTCGGTGGCCGGGGCCAGGCGAGCCGCCGCTGGGCGAGCGGCGCGCACAGGGTTGACCAGCGTGACACTGGCCCCCAGGCAGATCAGCAGGGTGCCCCACCACAGCCACGACACCAGCGGGCTTTCAATCAGGCGCACGCTGGCCCACTGGCCCCCTGGGTCGGCGGCGGTGACCACCAGATAGGTGTCGCCGGTCAGGCCGTAGCGCACCGCCGGCGCGGGAAAGGGCGTGTTGCCTCCCTGAACGTAGGTGTTCAGGCGGGCGCGGTAGGGCTGGCCGTCGATCCGGACGCGGGCCACCACCGAGCGGCCATCCGAACGGGTTTCGGTGGTCAGGCCGGTCAGTTCCAGGCGTTCGGCCAGCAGGGGCACAGGCCGGTTCAGGTTCAGGGTCGCCTGGGCGTCGCGGCGGTAGGTGCCGCTGCAAGCCAGGCCCAATGCAACCACCACGAGGCCAATGTGGGCCAGGTAGGCGCCGTAGCGCCGGGGCTGGGCGCGCAGGGTGTGGGCCAGGCCACCCGCCTGCCGCGCCGCGCGCACCGTCAGTATCCCCAGGCCCAGTAGGTTGTAGGCGCTCAGCGCCAGGGTGGTCAGCACGCCGGGGTGGCGCACCCCCAGGGCAAAGGCCAGGGCAGCGGCCCCCAGGCCAGCGGCCAGCAGCGGCCGCAGCGCCCGCCACAGGCCCTGCCCATCGGCGCGGCGCCAGGGCAGCAGCGGGCCCACGCCCATGAGCAGCAGCAGCCCCAGGCCCAGCGGAATGGCGAAGGCGTTGTAAAAGGCGGGGCCCACGCTGGCGTCCCGGCGGCCCTGCGCAGCCTCCACGAAGGTGGGAAACAGCGTTCCCACCAGCACCATCACGGCAAACACCACGAACAGCCAGTTGCCCGCCAGAAAGGCCCCTTCGCGGCTGAGCACGCCGGGCAGCTCGGCCTCGTCGCGCAGGTGCGGCGCGCGCCACGCGGCCAGCAGGGTCCCCAGCACCAGCAGCAGGGCCAGAAAGCCCAGGAACACGGGTCCTACCGGCCCGCCCGCAAAGGCGTGCACGCTCTGCACAATCCCGCTGCGGTTGAGGAAAGTGCCCAGCACGGTGCTGGCGTAGGCCAGGACAATCAGCCACACGTTCCACGAGCGCATCAGGCCCCGGCGTTCCTGAATCTGAATGGAGTGCAGGAAGGCGGTGGTCAGCAGCCAGGGAATAAAGGAGGCATTTTCCACCGGGTCCCAGGCCCAGTAACCGCCCCAGCCCAGGGTCTCGTAACTCCACCAGCCGCCAGCCACAATCGCGGCCGTCAGGAAGGTCCAGGCCACCAGCGTCCAGCGCCGCGTGACCACGACCCAGTGGTCGGACAGGCGGCCCGTGACCAGCGCGGCCACCGCGTAGGCAAACGGCACGCTCAGGCCCACGAAGCCCAGGTACAGCAGCACCGGGTGAACGGCCATCATCCAGTGGTTTTGCAGCGCCGGGTTGGGGCCGCGCCCGTCGGTCGGCACGGCGGCCAGCGGCGTGAAAGGCGAGGCCACGGTGGCGCACACGCCCACGAAAAACAGCAGGCTGACAAACATGGTGGCCAGCGCCCAGGGCCGCAGGGCGTCGCGCCGCAGCGTCAGGCTGAGGATGAAGGTAAAGCCAGCCAGCAGCCACGCCCACAGCAGAATGCTGCCTTCCAGCGCGCCCCAGAGCCCCGTCACCTTGATCCAGGTGGGCGAGGCCCGCATGGAGTGCTCGGCGACGTAGCGCACCGAGAAGTCGTCGCGCAGCAGGGCGCCCAGCAGCACCAGGGTGCCCAGTGTGGTGAGCGCAAACACCGCCCAGGTGGCCCGGCGGGCGGCTTCGGTCAGGCGGGCGTCGCGGCGCACGCCTCCCAGCACCGCCAGCCCCAGGCCCGCCAGGCAGAACAGCAGCGCGCCCAGCAGGCTCAGCTGCCCCAGGGCGCCAGCGGCACTCGACGAGAACGAAATCAGGTTCAGCATGGGCAGGGCGCCGCCTTCACGGCGTGGTCTTGAGCATGTCCTTCAGCTCGGCCTGGGTTTCGGGGACGCGGTATTCCTCGCTGTGTTTAACAACCAGGTCGGAGGCGTGAAAGGTGCCGCCCTGAAACTGGCCGCGCACCACGACGCCCTGGTTGTCTTTGAACAGGTCGCTGACGGCCCCGGTGTACTGCACCGGAAAGCTGGCCCCACCGTCTGACACCACAAAGCGCAGCTGGAGGGTCTGCGGGTCGTACTTTGCGTTCTGGACCAGGCCGCCGATGCGAATCGGGCGGCCCTCCAGATCGGCGCGCTGCTGCTGGTACTCGGTGGGGGTCACGAAGTATTCGAGGCTCTTGTTCAGGTTGCCAAAGGCGATGGCGCCGACCAGGCCCACCAGCGCGGTCACGCCCAGCACGGCTGGCCAGGGGCTGCGCCGGCGCTGCCGGGCGCGTGGCAGGGGAGACAGGGGCGCCGTCAACGGGGCGCCTCAGCCGCCGATTCGCCCTGGGCGGCGCGCAGCCTCAGCCAGATCCACAGCAGGTAGCCGAACAGCACCCCAAACGACGCCACGTAGGTCACGATCACGTACCAGCTGTACTTATCCACGGGCCACCTCCACCCCGGCGGTGCTCAGGTCGTCACGGGTCAGTTCACGTTCCTCGCGCGCTTCTTCACGGGCCGCCAGAATGCCGCGCAGACGCAGCAGATAGACATACAGCAGCGTAAAGGTAAAGGTCGCAAACATCAGGGTGGGCAGGTACACCGATTCGGCCTTCCACTGAATGCCGCCCAGCAGCTTGAGGGTCTGGGTCTGGTGAACGCCGCGCCACCACTCCACGGCCATGTAATTGACAGGCACGTACAGCGTGCCCACGATGCCCACCACCGCCGAGACCCGCGCACGCCGGTCGGGGTCATCAATCAGGCTGCGAATCAGCAGGTAGCCGCCGTAGACCACCAGGCTCAGGGCGGTGGTGGTCAGGCGGGCGTCCCAGACCCAGTAGGTGCCCCAGGTGGGTTTGGCCCACAGCATGCCGCCCACGATGGTCGCCAGGGTAAACAGCACGCCCATCTCGGCACTGGCCATCGCCAGGCGGTCCCAGTGGCGGCGGCGCTGAATGAGGTACAGCAGGCCAAACAGCCCGGTGCCGCCGTAGGCCAGGTAACTCAGCCAGGCGGTGGGCACATGCACGAACATCAGGCGCACCAGGGAGCCCTGGTTGGTGTCCAGCGGCGCGCTCAGGCCCAGGCCCAGAACAGCCAGCACACTGGCCAGCGTGACTGCGCCCAGCAGCGTTGTCGTGAGGTCTCGTTTCATATCGCTCCTATTGTGCCCCGCCGCCGTGAACATGAACCGTGCCGGAAGCGGCGCTTGCGGGCTCAGCGGTGGTCTGGGCGGCGCCAGTTCGCCCACCATCGCGTCTGGGGGCCCTCCTGGCCAAGTGCGAGTGTCCCCAGGTGCGGCCAGAGAAGGGGCAGGGGAGAGGTCGGAGCAATGGGGCGGCGCCGGGTAATTCGTGGGTTCGGTAAGCCTGAGCAGTCCAGGCGGCCCATGCCTACCGCAAAAAGCGAACGGAGGACTCGCATCCTCCGTTCAGCTGGGGTGGCCTGCCCTTACTTCCGAACGATTTTGTCCACCTCGGCCGCGCCCGTGTAGGTGGTGGGCGCGTTCAGAAAGCCCTTCAGGACCACGCGCCAGGTGCCGGCGGCAGGATTGGGAATGCTGACGGCCTCGCCCGTGCTGGTGCCCTGGGCGCTGGAACCGACCAGCTGTCCGGCGGGACTGTAGACCTCCAGGTCCAGGTCGAAAGCGGGGTTGCCCCAGTCGGTCGTCACGCGCAGGACGCTGCTGCCCGCAGGAACAGCCAGGCTGTGGCTGTGTTCGGCGTTCTGCACGCAGTTTACTGTGGGGGCGCACACGGCGGTGCTGACCGTGCCGCTCCAGCCGGGCAGCGCAGTGGTCTGTACCGTGGTGCGCGCAGGGTTTTGACGCGCGGCCTCGCGCACGGCGGCGTTTGCGTCCACGTAGCCGGAGCCCACTTCCCATTCCTCGCGCTGCTTGACGACCACCTGGTTGGGGTCCAGGCCACCCGTGGCCTGCGCCACGTAGTACATCTTGCGGCTGGTCTTCTTGAAGGTGGCCAGCACGCTATCCAGATTCATCTTCGGGTTAGCTTCCAGCATCAGGGCCACCACGCCGCTGATGTGTGGGGTCGCCATACTGGTGCCGCTGATGGTGCTATAGCGGGGGTTATCGGTGTCGGGCACGGTGGTGGCCGCCAGGCCGGTCAGGGCGCGCGCCGCGCTGATGTCCACGCCGGGGGCCGTTACGTCCGGGTGAACCAGGGTGTCGCCCGCGCGGCCCCGGCTGGAAAAGTCGCCCAGGTAGCCCTGCTTGTCGCCGGCGGCCACGCTCATGACGCAGGGGCTGGCCGAGTAGGGGTTGAGGGTGTTGGCACCGGGCCCTTCGTTGCCAGCGGCGAACACGACCACCATGCCGGCTTCGTAGGCGCGTTTGGCCGCCAGGCTGATGGGGTTGTACGGCGCAAATTCGCCGCTGCTGCCCCACGAATTGCTGATCACGCGGATGTTGTGTGCCTCGCGGATGTCGGGTTTGAGCAGGTAGTCAAAGCCCTGCAGGGCGTACAGGATGCTCAGGCCCTCGCCTGCGCCCACGCCGACCAGGGTGGCGCCGGGGGCTACTCCGCGCCGCTCGCGCCCCCCCGCCGAGGCTGCGCCAGAGCCGCCGATGGTGCTGGCCACATGCGTGCCGTGCCCGCTGCTGGTGTCGGTATTGGGCAGGTCCAGGTACAGGTATCCGCCGGCCGGGGTGTCCGTGACAGGGCCCACCAGCTTGACGTTCTTGGCGGTGTGCGCCAGGTCGGGGTGCGTGGCGTCCACCCCCGAGTCAATGATGCCCACGCCCACGCCGCGCCCGGTCACGCCGTAGGTGGTGCGGGCCGTGTCGGCGCCGATAAACTTCACGCTCTCGGCCAGCTTGTAGCTCAGGGGCGCGTCCTGGTAAACCGAGACCAGCCCCGGCAGACTGGTCTTCAGCTGCTCGATCAGGTGCGGCGTAACCAGCGTTTTGACCGCCACCACCGGCAGGTTCTCAAGGGCCCCCAGGCCCTGCCCCAGGTTCACCGGCAGGCTGGCGTCCATCCAGGTGACGGCGCGGCCCTTGCTGGCGTCATCGGCAAACGACAGGATCAGGGTGCCCACCTGGCCGTAACGCAGGGTGCTGTCCACCTGCACGTCCTGCGGCGCCGTGGCATACAGCGCCGAGCAGGCCGAGAGGGTGGTCCCCTGCGCCTGGAGGCGGCCCTGGGTCTGGCTGGCCACGGTCGCCCCCGTGCCCTGGGGGGTGCTTTGGCCGCAGGCGGAAAGAAGGACGGTCAGACCCAGAACGGTGGTGGACACTTTCTTCATGGCAGGCTCCTTGGGAAGGTACAGCGCAGGAATTTGAAGTGACCCCATTGCAGCAAACGGCGCTCAAAAAAAACACAAAATCCTCTCAGTGACCTTGCAGCCCCGGCCAAGCCTCAAGTCTTTCTAAAGGCGGGTCATGCGGGGGGCTGTTAGGGGGCTCTCCAGTGCGCCTCTTGTTGGAGGAGAGAAAACCTGATCTTCATGGTGATGTCACATGAGCTTGACCGTATGAAAATGGCTGTGGGACGCTATTAAGCCTTCTCTACTTTCGGATGGATGTACGGTCTGATGACCGCCTTTATTACCAAGCTCTCCATGAGACGCCTGAGCCGCCACACCTATACTGGGCCGATGTTGCCCCTGCCCGCTGCGCTGCTGGCACGCCTTTCAGCGGCGGCTGGCGGCGTCGTAGCACCGGTAGAGGTGGGCGCCAATCAGGCGGGCCTGGTGGCCTGGGCGCAGGCGACAGGCCGGCAGGTCACTGAAGAGGCGCCGGTGAGCGGCGCTGGCGCCTGGCTCTGGCTGCCCCGGCGCCGCAGTGACCTGGAACGGCTGCCGGTGGACTCTCCCGCACCGCTGCTCCTCAGTGGGCCCGAACTGCTGGTCAGCGCGGGCGAATGGCAGGCGGCGCTGCCCGGTCAGACGCCAGTCCAGGCAGTGGCGACCTTCCGTGCCTTCGGCGGCTGGCCTGGGGCGCTGCCGCTGGCCAGCGTCTTTCCCGGCGAGCCGCACGCCCCTCTGCACCCCCAGGCCCACGCGCTGCTGGTGCCGTGGTGCCCGCCGCCCCAGCTCCGGGCCGCTGCTGGTCGCCTGGCCTGCGCCGATCTGGTGACCCCCGCCGTGGCCGAGGCCCTGGGGGTGGCCCAGACTGACTTTGAGGCGCTGCTGGACGGCGGCTGGCTGTGGCCCGAGCCGGCAGGAGGCCGCTTTCCAGCCGCGCTGCGCCGGTGGCTGGCGCCGTTGCCTGCCCCCGAAGATGTGCGGCGTGCCGCCCAGGCCCTCGGCGCGGGGGGGCATCACCCGGCGGCTCTGGACACCCTGGCGGCAGGCGCCTGCTGGCCCGAGTACCTGGAGCGGCTGGCCCAGACCGCGCGCAGCGCCGAGGGTGAGGCGACGCTGCGCGCCCGGTTTCAGGTTTTGCCCGACCTCTGGCGGGCCGAACCCGCCGCCCTGTATGTCGCGGGGCTGCTGGCGCGCGCGGCGCGCGACCTGGACAGCGCGCAGGAACTGTACACCCGTGCGCTCCCACGCCTGCCCAAGCCCCTGGCCGCGCTGGCCTGGAACGCGCGTGGGGTGGTCCGCGCCCTGAGCGGCGAGGTGCAAGGTGCCCTGGAGGACTTTGACCAGGCGGCCCAGCAGCCTGGTCTGAGCGCCGGCGAGGCCAACCACAACCGCGCCACCCTGCTGGTGCAGCTGGGCCGGCACGCCGAGGCCGAGCGCAGCCTGAACGCGGCGGTGGCGGCCTTCCGCGAGGCCGGCGATCCCAGGCGCGAGGCCCAGAGTCTGGAAACCCTGGGCACCCTGCATTTTGGGCGTGGGCTCTTGCGAGACGCCCTGGCGCCGCTGCGTACCGCGCTGACGCTGCTGCGGGCTGACCACCCGGCGCAGGCCACCCTGGCCCTGCTGAACCTGGCCGAATGCCACGCCCTGCTGGGCGAGGTGGCCGCTGCTCAGGAGCTGCTTCAGGAGGCGGCGCTGGTGCAGGCGGCAGACCCAGACCCGCGCGCCCTGGGCTGGCTGCGCCGCTTGCGGGCGCTGCTGGCCCTTCAGGGAGGCGAGCCCCGGCAGGCCCTGGCCCTGCTGGACCTCGCCGGCGCCGAAGACCCCAGTTTGCAGGCCGAAATGGCGCTGCTTCAGGTCCGGGCGTGGCGGGAGCTGGGCCAACCGGACATGGCACGCGCGGCATTAGACCGCGCCCAGCCCCTGGGCCTGCGCGCCGACCTGGAATCGGCGCTGCTGGGCGACGAGAGCCTGGACCGCGTGATTGACGCGGCCCGCCAGGAAGAGGCGCGGCTGGAACTGGCTTCAGCGCTGCTGCGCCGCGCCCAGCCTGACGACCTGCGCGAAGCCCTGGCTCTGATTCAGGCGCATGGCTACCTGCCGCTGCTGGCGAGTGCGGCTGCCGCGCCCCTGGCGGCGCTGGCGCACGACGGGGCCACGCGGGCCCTGTTTCCTCTGCACCTGCAAGCGCTGGGGCCACTGCGCCTGACCCACGCGGGGCGGCAGCTGGGTCTGGCTGACTTTCCCACCCGCAAAAGTGCGGCGCTGCTGGTGGCCCTGGCCCTGTCTGAACGGCCTCAGCCGCGTGAACTGCTGGCCGAACGCTTCTGGCCGGGGGCCAAGAACCCGCTGGCCAGCTTGCAAACGGCGGTGTACCACCTGCGCAGCGCCTTCTCGGTGCCGGTGGTGGCCAGCGAGCGGGGGCTGCTGTCCCTGCTGTTTCCAGTGCGCAGTGATGTTGAAGAGTTGCGCGGCGCCCTACAGGCACGCGACCTGGGCCGCCTGACCGAATTGCTGCGGCCCTTTACCGCCTCTCAGAGCGTGCTGCCCGAACTGGTCACTGAGTTGACCGAGGAGCGCGAACAGGCCGAGCGTGTGCTGCACGACGCCCTGCGCCTGCACGCGGCGGCCCAGCCCGGCGACGATGTGCGCCGCCGTGACGCCCTGCGCGCCTTGATTACCGCTGACCCCTACGACACGGCCAGCCGAGAAGCTCTGATTCGCTGGCACGAAGACCGGGGCGAGCAGTCCCAGGCCCAGCAGGAGCGCGACGGATTGCGGGCCACCCTGCTGACCCTGGGCCTGAAGGAGTGACAGAGACAGGTGAGTCTGGAACCCGGAATCTCCTTGGGATGAAGCTAAAGAGGCTTTGACTCTGGTGGTTCTTGCGGGCGTCACCAGTGACGAGTAGGGCCAGGAGGGAGGCTCAGGTTGGCTCCCAGGCTCTGTCCTGAAGCGCGAGATGGCTTCCAGACTGCCGTCAGCTTGTGGGGTGGCGAAATAGAAGGAACAGGACCAACGACGGGATGGTGGCAGGGGAGACCGATGCCCTTTCAGTGGTCCCTGCTTTTCCGCGCTACTCCCTTAGGTGGCGCTGGGCGAGCCAACTTCCAAAATGGTACGGAAGAGGAAGACACTATCCGTATCAGTGGCTTCTCTCAATCAGAGGGCAGTGCTTCGCCTGAAGCAAGCTGACGAGCTGACCTGACCGCTGTTCGGGCGCCCTCGGCCTGACGCCGTTGGCCACCACAGGTATAGCGAGGCTTAGCCCTCAGCCGCTGCTGGAAACAACAGGGTGGCCAAGATCACCGTGCCCAGGTCAAACGCCGCCAGAAAAGTCAGCCAGGTGGCCACCTCAGCGCTCCAGCCGCCTGTAAGCAGCAGGGTGGTGGCCTTAACGGTGGCAATCACCGCCGGCACCAGAATGGGAAAGGCCAGCGCGGGCAGCAGCGCCTCACGCGCGCGCAGATTCACGGTAATGCTGCCGTAAAAGGTTGTGCCCGAGGCAAAGCCCAGCACCCCTAGGGCGGCGGTCAGGGCCAGGGCCGCCCAGGGCACCGCGCGCCCGGTCTCGGCGGCGCCGAACAGCACCAATCCCACTGGCAGGGTCAGGGCCGCCACCAGCAGCAGCGGCGGCAGCACCCCCAGCAGTTTGCCTAGGTACAGCGCGCCGTGGGGGCCGGGATAAGCCAGGAGCTGCTCCAGTGCGCCCGCCTCCTGTTCCTGGGCAAACGCTCGCTGGGCGCCCACCGCCGCCGCCAGGGCCAGCGCTGTCCAGATGGCCCCGGCTGCCAGTGCCGCTGTCTGGTCGGGCGTGCGCCCACCGCCGCCCAGGGCCAGGCCCAGCACCAGCAGCACCAGCCCGGCAAAAAAAGCGGTGGCCAGCAGGGTGTCACGCGTGCGGCCAGTCACCCGAAGATCCTTGGCGGCCACGGTGGCGATGACCCGCAGGGCACTCAAGCGCGGTGCTCCTCGTGCAGTTGGCCACCCGCCAGCCGCAGGGTACGCGGCGCCACCGCCTGCGCCAGTGCTGGTTCATGGGCAGCAATGATGAGGGTGACCCCCTGGGCACGCAACTCGGTCAACAGTTCCTGCACCAGGGCGCGGCCCCCCTCGTCCAGATTGGCGAAGGGCTCGTCCACCAGGGTCAGGGGTCGGGCGAGCAAGTGCGCGCGGGCCAGGGCCAGTCGCTTGCGCATTCCCGCCGAGAAAAAGCGGGCGCGGCGCTCGGCGGCCCCAGTCAGTCCAGTTCGGCGCAGGGCTCCGGCCACGTCGCCGCTTTGCCCGTGCATCTGGAGGGCAAAGCGCAGGTTTTCCGCGCCGGTCAGGTCGGGGTAGAGGCCGCCGTCCACAGGCATCAGGTGGGTGACCCCCCGCACCGCCCGGCTGTCGCGCAGGTCGTAGCCCAGCAGTCGGCCCTCGCCGCGTGTAGGGCGCAGGCCAGCGGCCAGCAACCGCAGCAGTGTGGTCTTGCCCGCGCCGTTCTCGCCCAGCAGGGTCACGCCCTGGCCAGCGGGAATGTCCACCTCCAGGCCACGCAAGACCGCCTCCCGGCCCAGTCTGAGCCACACGCCTCGCAGTTGCAGGGCATGCGCAGAGGCGAGTTCAGGTGGGGCCACCGTTCCACCGCCCCCAGCCTCCTTCACACCCGCAGCCATTCAGGCATCACGCTGTAAAAGAAGGTTGCTAGGCGGGTGAACTGTCCGCTCAGCATCAGCAGGCCCATAGCGACCAGCAGCGCGCCGCCCACCCGCTCAAAAATGCCGGCGTAACGGTTCATGCGCCGCAGGTTGACCCGGTGCCACAGCAGCGCGGCCAGCAGGAAGGGCACGCTCAGGCCCAGGGTATAGGCGGCCAGCAGGCCTACACCACTACCCAGGCTGGCGCTACTGGCCGCCAGGCCCAGCACGCTGCCCAGCGTCGGCCCCAGGCAGGGGCTCCAGCCAAAGGCAAAGGCTGCCCCCAGGGCGACCGGGCCGTAGCCGCCTGCGTTGGCCAGCGCGCGGGTGTCGCGCATCAGCAGGGGCAGGCGCACCGCGCCCAGCATCACCAGGCCAAAAAAGAGAATCAGGAGGGCCGACAGCTGGCCTAGTAGCGCCTTGTGCGGCGCGATCAGGGCACCCAGGCTGCTGGCCGTGGCGCCCAGCGCGATAAACACCAGCCCAAAGCCCAGAATGAACCCCAGCGCCCGGCCCCACGGCGCGCGTTCGCCGCCCAGCACCCCCAGGTAACTGGGCACCAGCGGCAGCACGCAGGGACTGAGAAACGAGACCAGCCCCGCCAGAAACGCGACTGTGAGGGTCGGGACAACCATGAGGCGCAGTCTAGCGGCCACGCCCCAGGCCGCCTGTCCCGCAGAAGGAGAGTGTGCATAAGAAATCTCTGAGGCCGCTTTAGCTGAACAGATGGAGGGCAGAATTCAGCATCATCCTGAGGTTTTGTTGTTAAGGGGGGTGAGGCGGGAGGGCTTTGTGCCCAGCAGCATTTAGGGAGTAGATGATGGTGTTTCTCTCTCGTCAATGCTGTGAAAAACTGCGCTCCATTCAGAGCATTGACAGCAGGCTGCACCGCGCAATCTGTGCTCTCGTCTGGTTCATTGCACAACCAAAGGAATGTCGGCGCCACTGGGCGAAGCCTGAGACTGGGACCGTTCTAAAGGCATAGCCCGAAGTGAAGCCCTATTCCAGCTGGCCGGTGAAGGTGCCTTCCCAGGCGTTCAGGATGCGGCCACCCTGCACCAGCAGCACCGTGGGATAGGCGCCCACCCGCAGTTTGCGGGCAAAGGCGGTGGCGGCCTCGCCGTCCCAGGCGCGCAGGCCGGCGGGGGCTGGGGTCTGTATTCCCTCGGCGTTGACGGCCCGTACCGGCAGGCCCGACGCCAGCACCGCATCCCACAGGTCGCCCAGGTCGCCGCAGTCGTGGCTGTAGACGACCACCACCTCGCGCTCGGCGGCGGTCCAGGGATGGGCGGGCAGGCTCTCGCCCAGGCGCACACGGGCGTCGGCGGCCGACACCCCCAGGGTCAGCAGTAAGGTCAGCAGAGGCGCGCGGCGCAGTCGCATGGCGGTCATGATAGGCGCCCCAGGGCCGCAGTGCTTGGAGAATGGTGAGGGTCGGGTATATTCCGCGCCCGCCGGCTGTCGAACCGGTTCAGGCCAAGCGGATGGGCACAGCAGAGCGAGCGGGAGGAGGACGTAGTGCAAGCAACTCGGTTGCGGTGGATGAAGGTAAGAAGCAGAAGTCGTACTGGCCGATTCCCGATCTCATCGTCTGAAGCAGAAGCAAGAGTTGACGGAACTCGCAGGGGAGCGCCGCCTTCACTTCCGCCAGCCCTTCGAGTTGTGGACGTCACCTCCAAGAAAAAGGAGGGCTGACGACCGCCCAGAGAACAGCAGTCGGCCGCCTGTCATTTGCAGACAGGCGGCCCGGTCTTGCTGAACTTACGGTGTGGCTGGGGCGCCCTGCGGTGAGGTGCCCTGCGGCTGAGCGGCCTTCAGGGCGGCCGGGTCAGGGGTTTCATCTTTCAGCGGGGCTGGCGCGGGGTCCGGGGCATAGGCCGGCAGCGCCTGAAACTCCACGCGCCGCTGCACGATATTTTCGGGCGGCGTAAATTCGGTGGCCAGGCGGTTGGTCACGCGGTCTAGGCTGACCAGCACGGTGTTCGGGTCGTCATAGGAAGCGTAACTGGTTTCACGGAACTGCACGGGTGGAGGAGCGTCCTCCTGCACATCAGTGTTCGCCGCCCCCTGGAAGCTCGGGTCCAGCACGGCCAGTTGCACGCCGGGCAGGAACTGCTGGTCCGGCGCCTCGACGTACTGAATGCCGGGCGGCTCGCTGAACTGCCGCACCGCCTGGCCCTCGTGGGCCAGTTCCATCATGCGGCGCCAGATGGGGGCCGCCACGTAGCCCGAGTAGTAGTAATCAGGGTTGGCGCCGCCCTGCTGCCGGCCCACCCAGGCGGCGCCGGTGTACAGGGGCGTGGTGCCCACAAACCACAGGTCCTTCACGAAGTTGCTGGTGCCGGTCTTGCCGGCCACCGGCCACTCGCCAAACCGGGCGCGGGTCGCCAGGCCACCCTGAGCCTCGCTCATGTCGCCCACCACACCGCGAATCATGTCCAGCCCCAGCCAGGCGATCTGCGGGGTCCAGACGCGCGCCGGGCGCACGGGCTCGCTGCCCGCGTCGTACAGCACCTCGCCGCGCGCATTCGTCACGCGCGTGACGTAGCGCGGCGCACGGTACAGGCCGCCGTTGACAAAGGGGGCGTAGGCCGCCGCCATCTTAACGGGCGTGGTTTCCACAGCGCCCAGCGCGGCGGCCAGGCCGGTGCCGTCGTTGGTCTGCAGCCCCAGTTCGCGCAGCTTGCCAAAAAAGGTTTGCAGGCCGATGCGGTCCGCCAGACGCACCGTGACCAGATTCAGCGAGCGGTCCAGCGCCTCGCGGATGGTCATGTCGCGGCCAGTGGTGATGCTTTCAAAGTTCTGCGGGGCGTAGACGCCGTTCTTACAGCCAGTGCAGGGAAAGGTAATAGGGCGGTCCTCCTCGCGGTGCGCCTGGGTGAGCCCGGTGGACAGCGCGGTGGTGTACAGCAGCGGCTTGATGGTCGACCCAATCTGGCGCTGGCCCTGCGCGGCGTTGTTCCAGTCGTCTGGCGGCTCGGTGCCGCGCAGCTTCTGGCCAATCATGCCCAGCACTTCGCCGGTATAGGGGTTCAGGATGGTGGCCGCCAGCGTGGCGCCGGGCGGCAGGTAGGTGGTTTCGCGGCTGGCGGTTTCCACGGCGTTTTGCACCTTGGGGTCCAGGGTGGTGTAGACCCGCAGGCCCCCCGAGCCGTACACCTTTTCGCGGCCAAAGCGGCGCACCAGTTCCTGCTCGACCTGATGCACAAAGTGCGGGGCGCGCGTGCTGGTTACGGCCTTCAATTCTTTCTGGCTGGCGTCCACTAACCGGGCGCTGGTGATGTTGCCCCCAGCGTCGTACAGCACCTTCCAGCCTCTGGGCTGCACCGGTTCGCGCCACGCGGCGTCCATCTGGGCCTGGGTAATCCAGCCGTCTTGCACCATGCGCGCCAGCAGGATCTTCATCTGTGGGCGCACGGTCTTGTAGTTGGGGTAAAAGCGCCCAGGGCTGGGAACCAGCACCGTCAGGTATGCGCTCTGCGCCAGCGTCAAGGCGGCGGGCGTGGTTCTGAAATAGGCCTGCGCGGCCGAGTAGATGCCGTACAGCTCCACTGGCCCGCCGTCGCCCCAGTAAATGGCGTTCAGGTAGTTCTGAAGAATCTCTTCTTTGGTAAAGGAGCGCTCGACCTGCACGCTCAGCATCCATTCCTTGAACTTGCGGTCCGGGCTGCGCGCCTGCTGGTATTCCTCCAGCAGCAAGGTGTTTTTGATCAGCTGGTTGGTCAGTGTAGAGCCGCCCTGAACATTGTCCCCACGCGCCAGGCGCTGAAACTGCCGCCCAATGCCGTAGGGGTCCAGGCCGTAGTGCTCGAAAAAGCGGCGGTCCTCGCTGGAAATCAGGGCGGCCACCATGAACGGGCTGATTTCATTCAGGTTGACAATCGTGCGGCTGATGGCCTGGTCGCCCACCTTGGGAATCAGGGTGCCCAGCGGCGTGTTGTCGCGGGCGTACACGCGGGTTTCGGCGCCCAGCGAGCGCGTCAGGTTGTCGAGTTCACGGTAGTCGGGCAGTTCGCGGTTCCACTTGACCGCGTAGGTGGCGGCCACGCCAACCCCAGCGACCAGGGCCGCCAGCACCAGCGAGGTGAGGAATTTCAGGAAACGGACAATATAAATCACGGCGGTCCTGCCTTTTTCTGCCGGCTGGTCGGTGCCGGGCGGCCTAACGGCGCCGGGCTTCGATCAGCTGGTTGACGCGGCTGCGAAGATTTTTGCCGGACAGCGGCTTGTACACGATGTCGTCGGCGCCCACCAGCTTGGCATGGTCGCGGGTCTGGTCATCGTCAAAGCCAGTGAGCAGCAGCACAGGCGTATCGCGCAGCCGCTTGATGCGCTTGACCCGGGAACAGATTTCAAAGCCGTCCATGTGCGGCATTTTCACGTCCAGCAGCATGGCATCGGGCGTGTGGTCTTTGAGGTAGTCGAGGGCCAGCCTGCCGTCCTGCACAGCCACAATTTCGTGCCCGTCTGCCGACAAAATGACTTCCAGCATGGTGCGGATGGCTGGTTCGTCGTCTGCGACGAGGATGGTATACGCCATGAGCCCCATGATAATGCAGGCCCGGTCCCTGCGCGTCACGGAGGCTGGTGTCCCCCAGTGGGCTGGTCTCCGACCTCTCCACATCTCATACGGACTCCGATTAAATCGTTTGCAAAAACGGTTTCATCCGAGCGGAGTGAGCAGGAGGAGGGCGGGTTCCGGGCATGGAGTTTGCAAACCAGTTCTGTTCTGGTTTGTCAACGGAATAGACGGAATCCGTATCAGTGGCACCGTTGGCCATGAGCGGCTGAGTGAAGGTCACGCGGCAGAACAGGTGGGCGCCAAATGACCTCCAGGCGTGGCGGTGATGTCGAGCACAAGAGCCCGGCCGATGGACAGGTCTTGAGCGCAGATCAAGCAGGAAGCGGGACAGCGCCCTGGGGCGAACGAAGTCAGTCTCTGGAAGGGACAGCGGCAGAAGTGGAAGTGAGGGGGATGTTTTGACCCCCTCAATGGAGCTGGCAGCCGCTGTCAGGACAGTGCTGGCCCTCAGCCAAACTGGGTGTGGCGCAGGTCGGCCAGATGCACGTCGTTGCGGCCTTGCCGCTTGACGCGGTACATGGCGGCGTCGGCGCGGGCCACCACCGCCTCGGGGTCCTCGCCCGCCTGGGCGGTGGCCACACCAAAGCAGGCGGTCACGCCATCCACCGTGCCGTAGCGCGCTCCTCGCAGGTCGGCGCGCAGGGTATCGAGCAGCGCGCGCACCTGGCGGTCACGCTGCTCGGGCAAGATCAGCATGAATTCCTCGCCGCCCCAGCGGGCCGCCACGCCACCGCCTGGCAAATGCGCCTGGACTGCCTGCCCCACGCCGCGCAGCACCAGGTCGCCCGCCGCATGCCCATGCAGGTCGTTAACCCGTTTGAAGTGGTCCAGGTCAAACAGCACCAGGGTGTAGGTGGCGCCGCGCGCGGTCAGTGCGGCCAGATGTTCCTCGGCGGCGCGGCGGTTGCCCAGGCCAGTCAGGGCGTCACTGTAGGCCGCCGCATGCGAGGCCAGCAGCTGGGTGCGCTGTGCCCCCAGCGTGGCCTGAAGGATCGTGAGCACCGCGCCCACCAGCAGAAACTGAAGGGAGGCCCCGGTCAGGTCACCCCGGGCTTCGGCGGGCACGGTCAGCAGCAGATTCAGGCCACACACCGCCGCCGACACCAGCAGCAGGCTGCCCGACAACCAGGTCGCGCGGCGCGGCGGATACACCAGAAACACCGCCACATACAGCACGGCAAACCAGTAGGTGTTTTCCATCAGGGTGCGGGAGGCTGGGGTCAGCACGCTGAACTGGTGATTCAGCGCCAGCAGGAGGTAGGCACCGGCCCCGATGAACGCGCCGCGAATAGCCCCAGGCAGCTGCAAGACGCCCAGCGACAGCAGCCCCTGAAGCCCCAGCAGGCCCAGCCCCAGGGCCGGCAGCGCCACCCGGTCAAGGGGGTCAAAGCTGGGGGCCTGCATCCACAGGGCGGCGCCGCAGGCCAGGCTCGCCAGCCCCACCAGCCACGCGAACATGCGCCGCTGGGTGGTCTGCCAGGCGGCAGGCTCGGGCGGCGCGTCTGCGGCGGGGCGCGGCGTCACCGCCGCCCTGGCCTGCAGGCAGAAGGCAGGGGCATCCACATAGAAATCCCCACAGTGTACCCCTGGTCTGGGCACGGCGGGCTGCACCTGTGCGCCGGGGCTGACTCGGGCAGAAAGGGGAGAGAAGGCCCCAAAGCTGGCCTCCAGCCGTGAGGCCAGCTGCCGATGAGCGGTCAGCTGCTTACGCCTGCTTCTGTGCCTTTTGTGGTGGAGGAGAGAGCCGCCCTCTGGTATGGGTGCCGTCTGTGATACTCAGCCACCGGAGCAAACCAGTTTTGCCCAAGTCACTCGCTTCTGGGTTCGCTAAGAGTCAGCCGTTGGTGCAAACGGTGCAGCCGGCAGCCTGTTTATTCCCGCAGTTCGTGGTGAACGCGGCAGCGGGCCTCGTAGCTTTCCTGGGCGCCCACCAGCACCACGGGATCGCTCAGGCGGGCTGGTTGACCACCAATCAGGCGCTGGGAGCGGGTGGCCGGGGCGCCGCAGACCGTGCAGATGGCGGTCAGTTTCTCCACGCTCTCGGCGCGGGCCAGCAGGTCGGGCATGGAGCCAAACGGCTCGGCGCGGAAATCCAGGTCCAGCCCAGCCAGAATGACGCGCACGCCTGCGCCCGCCAGTTCCAGGGCCAGCGGCACCACTTCTGGCCCCAGAAACTGCACCTCGTCAATGCCCACCACGTCGGGCAGGGCGCTGACGCCCGGGTCGCTGAGGAGGGCACCCTCACCGGCCAGGTGAGCGCGAATCTCGGCGGCGCTGCCCACCGCCAGGGCGGCCACGGTGCGCCCCGCGTGGCTGGCGACCTTGGATTCGTGGTAGCGGTCATCCAGCGCTGGCTTGAACACCTGCACGTTCTGGCGCGCAATCACGGCGCGGGTGACGCGGCGAATCAGCTCCTCGCTTTTGCCGCTGAACATCGGCCCGACGATGACCTCCAGGTGACCGCCGTGATAGGGGGACTTGAGCACGCAGGGGAGTATGGCAGATAGGGCCAGATGAAGGGCGGCGCGCCACCGGCAACAAAAAGCCCCGCCGAAGCGGGGCAGAGAAGAGGCCAGCCGGCCTTACTTCTTCTTGGTGCGGTAGCTGTCGCCGAAGCGCTTGTTGAACTTGTCCACGCGGCCTTCGGTGTCCACGAAGCGCTCTTCGCCGGTCCAGAAGGGGTGAACGCCGCTCCAGACGTCAACGTGGATTTCGGGCTTGGTGCTCAGCGTTTCCATCACGACCTGGCCCTGGTAGATGATCTTGCAAGGAACGGTCTTGGGGTGGATGTCTTTTTTCATAGGTGCCTCCTCCGCCACGTCTGCGCCCCAGTGCGGTGGCATGTGCGTAGCGGGCAACCCTGACAGTATACACCACCCAGGCGCAGGCTGCACCGGAAGCGGCCAGAGACTTGACCAGAAGGCCGGGGCGTTATCAGCTGTGGCCACAACCCTCCCCCATACCCCCATTAACGACACCAGATGGGACGTTTCAAACTTGACTATTTCAGTCGGTTTAGTTCAGCATGCTTCAGTTATGTTGAAATCCCTGACCACCCTGACCTTGCTGCTGCTGGGCACCGCCTCGGCCCAGAGCCTGACCCTCAAGCACGACGAGGGCAGCGCCACTGTCAAGAAGGACCCCAAGCGCGTCGTCGTCATGGACGAGGAAGCCCTGGGCTGGCTGGCCGCACTGGGTGTCAGTGACCGCGTGGTGGGCCTGGGCAGCACCTACTTCACGCCGGCCGACCTGAGCGCCGGCAAGCTGAAGCCTGAAGTCCTGAAGCAGGGCTTTTACGGCCGCGTCAAGCTGAATAGCCCCGCCTACATCGGCGACTGGATTACGCCCAACCTGGAAACCATCACGGCCCTGAAGCCCGACCTGATTGTCCGCATCACCTGGAAGGGCAACCAGAACTACGACAAGCTGACCAAGATTGCCCCCACGGTCGGCTACGCCGAAGACAGCCCCAGCTTCTGGCAAAAGGGCCTGCGCGACCTGGCCAAGGTGTTTGGCAAGCAGGTCGAGGCCGAGCGCGTCATCAAGCAGGTGGCCGACACCAACCGCGCCAACGCGCGCAAGCTGCTGGCGGCGGGCGTGTTCCGCAAGTATTCCAAGGTGGTTGTCGTGGCGCCCTTTGCGGGCGGCAGCAACTGGCTGTACACCGACGTGCGCCTGATCCCCGACCTGCGCACCCTGGGCTTCAAGGACGGCATCAAGGCCAAGGAAACGACGCTGGGCGTCGGCTCGGCCATCAGTGACGAGGCGCTGCTGGGGCTCGACAAGCAGACCCTGGTCGTGCTGTTTCCCCCCGGCGGCAAGTACAACGGCGCCGAGGCCTTCTTGAAGACCCCCGTGGGCCAGCGCCTGAAAGACCAGAGCATCGTCTACGTCCCCGAGGACTTCAGCCCCTACAGCGGGCCCCTCATGAGCATTCATAACAGTAATGCCCTGACCAAGATGATTCTGGAGAAGGTGAAGTGAAGCGGCTGCTGGCTCTGCTGGCGCTGGCGGGCGGCGCCTCGGCCTCGGCGGCCTGCGCGGGGCGCGAGATCACGCACTCGCTGGGCACCTCCTGCGTGCCGGCCACCCCGGGGCGCGTCGTGGTGCTGGAATGGACCTACGCCGAGGACGTGCTGGCCCTGGGCGTGCAGCCGGTCGGGATGGCCGACATCGCCGGCTACCGTGAGTGGGTCAATATCCCCGTGGCGCTTGCGGCCTCGGTGCAGGACATTGGCACCCGGCAGCAGCCGAGCCTTGAGAAAATCCGCGCCTTGAAGCCCGACCTGATTCTGACGGCCAAGCTGCGCTCGGCCCAGAATTACGCGCAGCTGGCGGCCATCGCGCCCACCGTGGCCTTTGACCCCTACGCGGGCGCCTCGCAGTACGGCGAGATGCGCTCGACCTTTACCACCATCGGCACGCTGCTGAACCGCCAGAACACGGCCCGGCAGGTTCTGAGCAACCTCGACGCCCGCCTGGCGCGCGTGGGGCAGGACCTGAAGGCGGCGGGGCGCGCGCGCGAAACCTACGTGCTGGCCCAGGCCTACACGGGCCGGGGCGGCGCCGCCACCATGCGCCTGTTTACCGGCAACAGCATGGTCAGCGAGGTCATGGAGAAAATCGGCCTGGTCAACGCCTGGAAGGCGCCGGCCCAGCCCTACGGCTTTTCAGAAGTCAGCCTGGAGCCGCTCTCGGCCCTGAACACTGCCAATTTCCTGTATGTCACCCAGAAAGAGGACAACGTGTTTGCGGCGCCCAGCCTCCGGCCGCTGTGGCAGGGGCTGCCCTTTGTCAAGTCGGGCCGCACCTACGCCCTGAATGAAAAGACCTGGACCTTCGGCGGGCCCCTGAGCGCCCTGACCCTGGCCGGCGAAATCAGCCGCGCCATGCTGGGCCGCTGACTATGACGGCCGCCCCCCGCCTGCCGCTGTGCGCCGACGTGTCGCGCGAACTGAACGAAGACCCCATCGGCACGGCCTCCCACTGGCAGGAAGTCACGGTGCTGGAACTGGACGTGCCGGTGTGGGCGCGCGTGCGCGACGTGGCGAACTGGACCCCCGAGCAAAGCGGCCTCTTCGAGCGGCTGCGCGGCAAGGTCGAGGGGTCGGGGGCGGGGTTTGGCCTGCTCATGAGTGCGCCGCGCATGCCGGGGCAGCCGTTGCGGGTGCGGCACTACACGCTGGGGGCCGGCGGCTACCGCCGGCGCGACTACCTCAGCGAGCTGCCGCAGAGCGAGTGGGCGCGCGGCCTGACCGACACCCTGCTGGACCGTGAGAACCTGGGCGGCTGGCAGGAAGAGGAATCGCCCGCCGGCCCCGACCTGCACGTCTGCACCCACGGCACGGTGGACGCCGCCTGCGGGCGCTACGGCGTGCCGGTGTTTCAGCGGCTGGGCGAGGCAGGGGTGCGCGCCTGGCGCACCGGGCACTTTGGCGGGCACCGCTTTGCGGCCACAGCCGTGGAGCTGCCCACGGGCCTTATGTGGGCGCACCTGACCCCCGAGCTGGCTGTGCGGGTGGCCCAGCGTGAGGTGGCCCCGGCCGAGGCCGCGCGGCACCTGCGCGGCTTTGCGGGGCTGCCGCCGCTGGCCCAGGCCGTGGACCGCGAACTGCTGCTGCGCCACGGCTGGGCCTGGCTGAGCGCCGAGCGCCGCGCCCAGGTGGACGGCCAGCACGTCACCCTGAGCTACACCTGGCAGGGCGTAAGCGGCGAGGTGCGCGCCGTGGTGGGCCACAGCCTCCTGAGCGTGCCGGGGTCCAGTCACAAGCCCGATTACGGCGAGGTCAAGCAGTATCAGGTGGCGTGGGCATGACCCGGCCCCTGGCGCAACCGACCCGCCGCGTCTCGTGGCGCCCGCTGTGGTTGCCCCTGGGCGTGGCGCTGCTGGTCTTCGTGGTGCTGGCTTCGCTGGCGCTGGGGGCCACCGATCTGCCGCTGGCACAGGTGGCGGCCCTGCTGTTTGCCCCCAATGATTCCACTGAAAGCCTGGTGGTCCATACCCTGCGCCTTCCGCGCACGGTGGTGGCGGCGCTGGCTGGCGCCGGGCTGGGCGTATCGGGGCTGATGCTTCAGGCTGTGACGCGCAACCCGCTGGCGGACCCCGGCATCTTGGGCGTCGAGGCCGGCGGCGCGCTGGCCATTCTGGTGATGGTGGTCTTCTTTCCGACGGTGCCCGGCTGGCTGTTCGTGCCGGCTGCCTTTCTGGGGGGCCTGCTGGCCGCCACGGCTGCTTACAGCGTGGCGCGCAGTGTAGGCATCACCCCGCTTCGTCTGGCGCTGGCTGGGGTGGCGGTGGCCAGCCTGGTGGGGGCCGCCAGCCGCGTGATTCAGATTCTGTGGGAGCAGCGGGCGCAGGGCGCACTGTTCGCCCTGTCCGGGAGCGTGGCGGGCCGCACCTGGGAACACGCCGCGCAGATTGCGCCCTGGATGATCGGCGGCCTGCTGGCCGCGCTGCTCCTGACCCCCCGGCTCAATATCCTGGCCCTGGGCGAGGACGTGGCGCGCAGCTTAGGCGCCCGCCTGGAACGCGACTCGGTGCTGGTCACGGGGCTGGGCGTGCTGCTGGCCGCCGCTTCGGTCAGTGTGGTGGGGCCAGTGGGCTTTGTGGGTCTGATTATTCCTCACGCCGCGCGCACCCTGGTGGGGGCAGATCACCGCCTGAGCCTGCCGCTGGCCGCCCTGCTGGGCGCCGCATTCCTGGTGGTGGCCGATATCGCCGCCCGCCTGGTGGACAAGCCGGCCGAAACGCCCGTGGGCATTCTGGTGGCCGCTGCTGGCGCACCCTTCTTCGTTCTGCTGGCCCGCCGTGTGGGCCAGAAATAACCTCAGAGGTCTGTGATGAACAAGTTCAGTCGTTTCTCGGTGCTGTCCGCGCTGGCCCTGGTGGCCTCGGCGGCGGCCGTAACCGTGCGCCATGAAGGCGGCACCCTGACCCTGCCTGCCCCCGCTAAACGGGTGGTGGCGCTGGAATACTCTTTCCTGGACACGCTGGTGGCCCTGGGTGTCAAGCCGGTGGGCGGCGCGCTGGGCAACCAGGGCGGTGACCGCGGCGCGCCCCCCTACCTGGCACCCTTCATGCAGGGCGTTCCCGCCACCGGCAGCCGCGCGCAGCCCAGCCTGGAAGCCATCGCGGCGGCCCGGCCTGACCTGATTCTGGCCGACGCCTTTGTTCACAAGGCCACGCTGCCGCAGTTTGGGGGCCTGGCGCCCACCGCCGCCTTTCAGAGCCGCCGGGGGAGCACCGACGACCTCGGTGCCCAGACCCTCCTGATTGGGCAACTGGTGGGGCGCGAGGCGGCGGCCAAGCGTCTGCTGGCCGACCAGGCCAGCCTGATTGGCAAGGCCCGCGCCTTTGCCAAGAAGGGCGCGCCCGCCTTCGTAACGGCCGTAGTCACGCCGCAGTCCCTGACCGTTCACACCAACCAGAGTTTTGTGGGCAGCTTTCTGGAAGACCTGGGCCGCAAGAATCTGGTGCCGGTCAAGGGTGACCAGACCCAGTACGAGCTGTCCCTGGAGGGCCTGGTGGCCCTGAATCCCCAGACGCTGGTGCTGTTCACGGCCCCCGATGAAACCCCCATTACCGAAACCTGGAAAAAGAGTCCTTTGTGGCAGAAACTGCCGGCCGTGGCGCGCGGGCGCGTGTACGTGTTTAACCGCGACAACTGGACGCGCGGCCGGGGCCCGCTGGCCCTGAAACTGATGGTCGCCGAGGCCATCGAGAGCCGCCTGCTGCAAGACGCCGCGCCGGCTGGGCGTTTCCGCCTTCCGTGAGCCCGCTGTGACCACGGCCCCCCGCTTTACCACCGCCCGCGCCCTGGCCCTGAGTCTGGGCCTGGCGGCGCTGGCCCTGGTCCTGTCGGTGCTGGCGCTGGGGGTTGGCGCCGTGCAGACCCCGGCGGCCGACGTGGTGCAGGTACTGCTGGGCGGCGGCGACGACCTGACCCGGCAGCTGGTCATTGACCTGCGCGCGCCGCGCATCGTGGTGGCGCTGCTGGCCGGGGCCATGTTTGCGGCGTCCGGCGCCATGATGCAGGGCGTTATTCGGAACCCGCTGGCCTCACCGGACATCATCGGGGTGGGGGCGGGGGCGGGGCTGGCGGCCACCATCTTTCTGCTCGCCTGGCCCTCGGCGCCCCCAGGCGGCCTGCCCTGGGCGGCCCTGGTGGGCGCCTGGGCCGGCTTTGGCCTGGTGCTGGCGCTGGCCCGCGACTGGACTGGCCCGCAGTCCGGCAGCCTGCACCCGGTGCGCCTGGCGCTGGTGGGTGTGGCGGTGGCGGCGGCCCTGGGGGCGGCGCAGCAGTTGGTCATCGTCCGGGCCCCCGACGGGCTGGGGTCGGCCCTGACCTTTCTGACCGGCACGGTCTACGGCGCCGACGCGGCCCGCGCGGCCCGGCTGCTGCCCTGGGCGCTGGTGTTGCTGCCGGTGAGCCTGCTGCTGGCCCGCACCCTGGATGTCCTGAACCTGGGTGAGGACCTGGCGACCTCGCTGGGCACGCGCGTGAACGCCGCGCGGCTGCTGTGCCTGACGGTGGCGGTGGCGCTGGCCGGGGCCGCCGTGACGGGCGCCGGGATTCTGGGGTTCGTGGGCCTGCTGGCCCCACATGTGGCCCGGCTGCTGGTGGGCGCGCGCCATTCCCGGCTGCTGCCGGTGTCCATGCTGCTGGGCGCCGCCCTGGTGCTGGCCGCCGATACTCTGGGCCGCTCCCTGCTGCCCCCCATCGAGGTGCCTGCCGGGATTTTCACCACCCTGGTCGGGGCGCCGTATTTTCTGTATCTGCTGAGAAAGGCGAGGTGAGTGGTCAGTGGAACGCAGGGGACGAGTGGCGCCTCAGCCGGCCAGCAGCCGTCGGCAGACTCCTGCTCACCCCCCGGAGCACCCAGCCCACCCTTTCGTTCTTCACTCCCTGCCCCTAAGGACTCCATGACCAACCCTCCTCTTTCGACCAGCGATCTGCGGCTCGGCTACGGCCAGACCGTCATTGTGCCGGGCCTCAACCTCCGCCTTGGGGGTGGGCAGGTCACGTCCATCATTGGGCCCAACGGCTGCGGCAAAAGCACGCTGCTGCGCGCTCTGGCGCGGCTGTTGCCGGTGGGAGGCGGAAGTATCGAGCTGTACGGCCAGGCGCTGCACGCCCTGCCCAGCCGCGAGGTGGCCCGCCGCCTGGCCATTTTGCCGCAGGGGCCCACCGCGCCCGAGGGCCTGAGTGTCGAGGAACTGGTGTGGTTTGGCCGTCACCCGCATCAGGGCCGCTTTCCTGTTCGCCGCACCGAGGACCGTGAAGCCGTGGACTGGGCGCTGGACCAGACGGGAATGCGCGTTTTTGCCGGCCGCTCTCTGGAAGCCCTGAGCGGCGGGCAGCGCCAGCGCGCCTGGATTGCCATGAGCCTGGCCCAGCAGACGGACATTCTGCTGCTGGACGAACCGACCACCTACCTGGACCTGTCGCACCAGCTGGAGGTGCTGCACCTGGCCCAGCGCCTGAACGCCGAACAGGGCAAGACCGTGGTGATGGTCCTGCACGACCTCAATCAGGCCGCGCGCTACAGCCACGAAATCGTGGCCATGTCGGGCGGCGAGATTTATGCCCAGGGCGCCCCGGAAGACGTGCTGACCCACGAGCTGCTGCGCGACGTGTTTCATCTGCGCGGCCACATCATCCCCGACCCTGATACCGGCAAGCCGCACGTGATTCCCTACGCCCTGACGCGGTAGAGAAGGGTAGCTGGGTCAGGGCGAGGGCCTTGACCACAGGATAAGGAGATGACTCGTCAGCACTCTCCCAGGGCCCCATTGCGAAGTCGTTTTCTATCAGCCTTCTGACGAAGTTTTGCTGTACTCACCCCAGCGCCACCTTGGGACTAACCCTGAGGTGGCGCTGGGTTTTCCTCTTAGCGTGTCTGGCCGGCTCCGGCTCTGGCCTGCTCAAGCACCCCAGGCAGCTGCGCCGTACAGGCCCAGGTGCGTGCCCAGCCTGGCCAGTCGTGGCCCAGCCGTAGGGCCGGCAGGAGGGCCGGGGGCACCTCCAACCCCCGCGCCCCGGCAATCGCCCCCGCCACGCAGGCCACGGTGTCGCTGTCGTCACCCAGCAAAACGGCCGGCTCAATGCACGCCCACCAGTCGGCGCGGCGGCCGTGGGCCAGCGCCGCTTCCAGGGTGTCCAGCACATACCCGCTTTGCGAGACCACGGCGCCCGCCCGCCCCGAGCGCACGCGGGCGCGCACTGCTGCGCGGGCTTCACGGTCAGCGGCGCGGAAAGCCGCGTGCGCCGCCTGGGTCTCCAGGCCCAGCACCCCGGCGTCCAGCAGGGCCGCGCGGGCGTCAAAGGTGTCCATGATGACCAGGGCGGCCTGGCTGGCGTCCTCATAGGCGGCGCCCTGGGCCAGGGCTGCCAGTAACGCCGTCAAGAACACCGAGGCGTGCACGCAGCGGGGGTCAGTGTGCGTCAGGGCCGTGACCACCGCCGATTCGGTGGCCAGGGCCGCGCCCTCAAAGCCCGCCAGCCACACCGCCGCCACGCGCATCAGGCCGCCGTTGCCCGCCGAGGCGTGGCCGCTGCTGCTCCAGGCCCGCGCGCCGCCGTCCAGCGTGCCGGCCCCCAGACTCAGCGCCTGCCGGGTCAGGCCGCCCACATCGGGCGGTCCAGTGGACAGCCATTCGCGCAGCGCCGCCAGTACGCCCGCGTGGCCCTGGCCCCGGTGGTAGCCCAGCAGGGTCGCCACGACCATCTGGCTGTCGTCGGTGGCCTCGCCAGGGGCAAAAGCAAAGACGCTGCCCGGCTGGTAGCTGCGAAAGAGGGGGCCGTACTGCGCCGTAATCGCGGCGGGGGTCTTGAACTCGGTGGCGGCGCCCAGGGCGTCGGCCGCGCACAGGGACAGCAGCGTGGTCAGGGGCCAGTCTGGGCGCGTCACGCTGGCCATGCTGCCACAGCCTCCAGCCGGGCGCGCGGTAGCCCACCAGGCATGCCCCCGGTGGGCAGCCTCTGGCTTCCCCCAGACAGGGGCCTTACACTGAGGGACATATGGTGCGCGGTGACCTGGCAGTCTTTCCGTTTCTGTCCGTGATGCAGATGTTCCTGACCAGCGGCCGGGCGGGGCGCCTGAACGTGGACCACATTCGCGGCGGGCAGCTGTGGCTCGAACGCGGCGAGATTGTGCACGCCGAGGCCGGGCGGCTGCGCGGCGACAACGCCCTGCAGTTCATGGCCAGTCTGGACGGCGGCGCCTTTACCTTCGAGGTGGGACAGGTGCCGCCCACCCGCACCCTGAGCCTGCGCCGCGACAGCGCCCTGCGCCGCCTGATTGAAGACAGCGAAGGCTGGGCCGCGCTGTCACGCACCTTTCCCGACTGGAACCAGCGCCTGCGCCTGAGTGCCAAATGGAACGACGCCCAGCCCGTCACCCGCACCCAGTACCGCGTGCTGAACCTGGTGGGCGACAGCGCCAATATCCGCGCCTTGCTGGAGCGCTCACCCGAGTCGCCGCGCATGACCTTAGAAACCCTGCGGCCCTTTTTGCTGGCGGGGCTGGTGGAGCTGGGCTAGGCCGCCTGGCCAGCGTTTCTTATGACTTCTGCACACAAGGCCGGCCCATTCAGGCATGATGGGCGGCAGCGGAGGACTCATGAGCGCCATCACCCGGAACGACCGCAGCAGCCCCGAACCCCGTGAGGACTTTGGCCGGGAAGGCCAGGTGCGCCCAGCGGCGGCTGTGCAGACGCACCCCAGCTGGCGCGAGCAGGACCATTACGACTTGTGGGTCGAGTGGCAGCAGCGGGACTCGGGGGGGCGCTGGCACCCACACCAGCCGGTCACGCACCGCACCTTCCGCACCCGTGAGGACACGCTGCTGCACGCCGAGCGCCTGATTAACCGGGGCGACTTTCCCATGCAGGGCGGCAGTTCGGCCGCGCCCGTGACGCTGCTGCGTAACCGCCGCGCCGCGCTGCTGACGGCCTTCCGCGAGGCCGAGGGCGACGGCGTGACCCTGATTCGTGAGGCGCTGTTCCCGGTGGGCGAGTACGCCCTGAGCCTGCGCGTCACCTGTGACCGGGTGGCCGACCCGGTGCGCGCCGCCTTTGCCAGCGCTGCCAACCCCCTGCGCAGTCTGGCCGGGCAACCCGTGCGCCTGACCGCCCTGATTGAACATCCCTACGATGTCCTGGCCCGCGCCGAGGGTGTGCTGGAATTGGGTGAGCGCACCGCCCGCCTGGGCACCGACACCCAGACCTTTGCGGCGGGGGCGACCGTGCAGGGGGTGCCCTACCGCAGCGCCACCGTGACCGTGCCGCGCGGCCTGCTGAAAAAGCCGCTGCTGTACCGCTACGAGCTGGCCCCCAGCGAGGAGCGCTAGGCCCGCAACTCGGTCAGGGCGCTCAGGGGCACCTCGCCCCGGTACAGCACATGCGGCACGTCCATCCACAGGATGAGGGGGTCGGCCAGCGGCAACTGCCGGAGCCGGGCCAGCGTTTCGGCGGGTGGCAGCGTGAACTGACCCAGCCCTTCTGGCGTGTAGGGCCATTCGTCGGCCGGGTCGGGGGGCGGCTTGATGCCGTCCGGCCAGGGCCGCACCAGCCGCACGCAGGCCCGCGCTGGGTCCAGCGCTGAGGCCGGCAGCGACCAGAACCGCACGGGTGGCACGGCCCGTCCCATGCTCCTCACCGCGTCCAGCAGGGGGCCCGGATGCACGGGCGAGAAGAACAGCACGTCGTTCCACAGGCAGTTCAGGCGCTCCACCCGTTCGGTCAGCAGGGCCTCGCGCCCGGCGTACTTGGCCACCTCGCGGGCGTAGACCTCGGGGTGAAGGTCACGCAGCCGGTTCAGGGGCCACAGGCGGTCGCCGCGCACGTCCCGCACCGCGCGGTGGTACAGGGTCAGGCCGGCCCAGTCATGTTCTGGCATCTGATTAGGGTGCCGGCTGGGGGGCCTGGGCGCCTATGGGCCAGGAGGCGGATTGAAAACGCCCCCGCGCGGCGCGTAGACTCCCAGGCAGCAGTGACCGGGAAGAGTAACCGGGACAGCCACCACAGGAAGCCTGCCCCGCGACTGAGAGGGCCGGCGGAAACGGCACCCGGCGAACGTCGCCCGCGAGCATGAGGGAAGAACGGCCCGCCAGCCTGCCGGCGGCCCACTAGACCCCTCCGGGTGCGCCCGGCACAGCGCGCGCAAAGTGCCCCCGCCGCCAGTGGGGGAAACGCGGTGGTACCACGGGACCTGTTTTCGTCTCGTCCGCATCCGGCCTACGCCGGCGGACGGGACGTTTTTTCGTTGTCTGGAGGAAGCAGCTATGACCACAGCACAGACCACCGGATATGAATTGCCGCTGCCAGAGGCGGCAGCGCTGGCCGAGCGGCGTGGCTGGCGCCAGCGGGTCCTGACCTACGTCACCCGCGCGCCTCACGAACTGCTGGTCTTTGAGCATCCGCCCATGTACCCCGACGCAGGCATTCAGGTGCCGGCGGGCGGGGTGGACCCCGGCGAGACCCCGGCTGAGGCGGCGGTGCGCGAAGCTTGGGAAGAAACCGGGCTGAGGCTGTCGGGTCCCGTGCACCTGGCGTCTTTTCACTGGACGCGCGGCGAAACATCGCAGGTCTGGCACTACTTCTGGCTGGCCGCGCCGCTGGCCACCCCCGACGACTGGCCCCATGTCGTGACTGCCGGCGAGACCGACGCCGGCATGACCTTCCACTGCCGCTTCGTGCCTCAGGCGTCCCACGGCCTGATTCCCGGCTTCGGGTACGAAGCCGCCCTGCCCCATCTGCTGATCCTGGCCGACCCGGAGCCCACCCCACAGGAGCCTTGCCATGACTGACCTCACCCACACCCCCGACGCCCCCGAGACCGACGCCTCCACCCTGGCCAAGCAGTTTGACCCGCAGGCCATCGAGCCGGGCTGGGCCGCCAAATGGCGCACCGAGCCGTTCCGGGCCGACGCCACCAGCGGCAAGGAGGCCTTTACCATCGTGATTCCGCCGCCCAACGTGACGGGCAACCTGCATCTGGGGCACGCGCTGGACAACACCCTCATTGACACCCTGATTCGCTACAAGCGCATGCAGGGGTTTGAGGCCCTGTACCTGCCCGGCATGGACCACGCGGGCATTTCTACGCAGGTGGTTGTGGAGCGGCAACTGCGTGACCAGGGCGCTTCGCGCCACGACCTGGGCCGTGAGGGCTTTCTGGAGCGGGTCTGGAACTGGAAGGCCGAGTCCGGGGGCATGATTCTGAATCAGCTCTCGCGCCTGGGCGTGAGTGCCGACTGGACCCGTGAGCGCTTCACGATGGACGAGGGGCTGTCGCGCGCCGTGCGTCACCAGTTCGTGCGGCTGTATCACGGCGGCTTCGCCTACCGGGGCGAGCGCATCGTGAACTGGGACCCGGCGGCGCAGACCACCCTCTCGGAACTGGAAATCGACCGTGAAGTCCGCAAAGGGAAGATGTCCACTCTGTCGTACAAGCTGCGTGACCCCCAGGCGGCGCCCAGCAACGGCGAGGCCGGCGAAATCCGCATCGCCACCGTGCGCCCGGAGACCATCTTTGCCGACCAGGCGATTGCCGTTCACCCGAATGACCCCCGCTTTGCCCACCTGATCGGCCAGGAGGCGCGCATCCCCCTGACAGAGCGCTACGTGCCCATCATCGCCGACGAGGCCGTCGAGATGGAATTTGGCGTGGGCGCCCTGAAAATCACGCCGGCCCACGACCCCACTGACTTTGAGATTGGCGAGCGGCACGGCCTGGCCCGGCCCAGTGTTATTGATCTGCACGGCAATCTGACCAGTGAGCTGGTGCCCGCCGAGTTCCGGGGCCTGGAGCGCTTCGCCGCCCGCAAGGCCGTGGTGAAGGCCCTGACCGAGTCCGGCGACCTGCTGGAAGAAAAGGACCACGACACCGCCATCGGCCTGTCCGAGCGTACCAAGGTGCCGGTGGAGCCCATCGTGAGCGAGCAGTGGTTCGTGAAGATGAAGCCCTTTGCCGAGCAGGTGCTGGCAGGGCTGGACGCGGGCGACATCCAGCTGACCCCCGAGCGCTACGCCAAGGTCAACCGCGACTGGCTGGAGAACATCCGCGACTGGAACATCTCCCGGCAGCTGTGGTGGGGCCACCAGATTCCGGCCTGGTACGACGAAGAGGGCAACCTCTACGTGCCTGACCCCGAGAACCCTGACCTCGACTGCGACCAGGACCCCCGCTATGCCCACCTGACCCTGCGGCGCGACCCCGACGTGTTTGACACCTGGTTTAGCAGCAACCTGTGGCCCTTTTCCACGCTGGGCTGGCCCGACACCGACCACGAGGACTTCCGCAAGTTCTACCCGACGCAGGTGCTGGTGACCGGCTACGACATCCTGTTTTTCTGGGTGGCCCGGATGCAGATGGCAGCCTACGGCCTGACCGGTCAGGCGCCGTTCAAGACGGTGATGCTCCACGGCCTGTACCTGGACAGCAAAGGCCAGAAGATGTCCAAGAGCAAGGGCAACGGCCTGGACCCCCTGGAGCTGTTTGACCAGTACGGGGTGGACGCCAGCCGCTTTGCCTTCGCCTTCCTGTCGACCGGCGGGCAGGACATCAAGCACGACCCCCGGCGCTTTGAGCAGGGGCGCAACTTCGCCAACAAGCTGTGGAACGCCGCGCGCTTTGCCCTGCTGCGCCTTTCAGAGGCCCTGCCCAACCTGCAAACCGCAGGCAGCGACGAGGACGAGGCGCTCATTCGGTACGTGCAAAGCGCCCTGGACGACACTGCCGGCGAGGCCATGCGCAGCCGCGACGCGATTGACGCCGTGCGCGCCCGCCCCGACCTCTCGCTGGCTGACCGCTGGATTCTCTCGCGCCTGAATGCGGTCACCGCCGAGGCCAGCGCCCACCTGGACGACTTTGATATTGGCGCGGCCATTCGCACCCTCTATGCCTTTACCTGGGACGAGTTCTGCGACTGGTACATCGAGGCGGCCAAGCCCGCCCTGAGTGAGGGCAAACTGACCACCCTGGTCACGCTCAAGGCCACCCTGGAACACATCCTGAAACTGCTGCACCCCTTCATGCCGTTTGTGACCAGTGAGCTGTACGCGGCTCTGGGCCACCGCCGTCAGGTGGCGCTGCACAACTGGCCCCGCCCCGAGGCCACCCTGCATGACGCCGAGGCCGAGGCGGCCTTTGAGGCCCTGCGCGCCGCGGTGGCCGCCGCCCGCAGCCTGAAGAGTGAACTGGGCCTCAGCCCGCAAGACCGCCTGAATGTGGTGGTCGAAGGCGACCTGGCCGCCACCGTCCACGACAACGCCCGCGTGGTGGAAGGCATGGCCCGCGTGGCCCTGGTGCCCAGCCTGGACGGCCGCACCCTGTCGCTGCCCCTGCGCGGCGTGACCGTGCGCGCGCCCCTGGAAGGCACCGTGGACATTGCCGACTGGGTGGGCAAGCAGAAAAAACGCCTGGTCGAGTTTGACAAGCAAATCAAACAGGCGCAGGGCAAGCTGGGCAACGAGGGCTTTGTGGCCCGCGCCCCCGCCGAGGTGATCGAGGAGGAAAAGCGCCGCGTGGCTGACTTCAGCGCCCAGAAAGAGCGGCTGGAGCAGGTGCTGGCTCAGTTCGCGTAAGGGCGGTCCCTGGTCCCGCTTCCAGCTGCGGCTGGGGGCGGGGCCTCTTTTTGCACGGCTTCAGTCAAACCATCTGTGCTATCTGAAAGGACCATGCGGCGCTTTTTCTTCACCACCCTTCTGCTCTTGGCCGGTGCTGGGCAAGCGGTTCCCCTCACGGTCTGGACGTCCTACGTGGCGGGTGACCGTCACTGGCTGGAGACAGAGGCCCAGGCGTTCACGGCGCGCACGGGTCACCGCGTTCAGGTGCGCCAGATTCCCTTTGATGAACTGGGGCCCCGTTGGCAGGCGGCAGGCCGTGCGGGGCCGGATGTGGTGGTGGGGGTTCCTGACGAGTGGCTGGGGGCCGTCATCGGGCTTGCCGCGCCCCTGACCCCTCAGGGCACGCCGGACGCGGCGGGTCAGCAGGCCTTTACCTCTGAGGGCCAGCTGCTGGGTCTGCCCCTTGTGGCCGAGGCCCTCGCACTGGTCTACAACGCGGGGCTGGTGCCCAGGCCACCAGCAACCTGGGCCGAACTGCGCCAGGTCATGAGCGAACAGGTCCGGGCGGGCCGCTTGGGGCTGGCCTCTGATCTGCAAGACCCCTATACGCAGGCCGGCGTCTTTGAAGCGTACAGTGCGCCAGTGTTCGGCCTGAAGGCGGGCCGCCTTGGTCCAGCCGACCTGGGCCTGGCCACCGAAGGGGCGGTGCAGGCCGGCACTTTCTTGCGGGAACTGGGGCAGGTAGAGGGCCTGGCCGGCACCCTCGATGATGAGGCGGCGCAGAAAGCGTTCACGAGCCGGCGCCTGGCCCTGTGGCTGACGGGGCCCTGGAACTTCGGGGCCCTGCAGCGGGCTGGACTGGACGTGCGTTCCGTGCCGTTGCCAGCGCCGCCCGGCGCCCCCGAGGCGTGGCAGCCGTTCGTGGGCCGGCAGGCGGTGATGGTCGCGGCCAGCAGTGCCCACCGCGCCGAGGCGACCGCACTGGCCCGCGCCTTAACGACGGATGAGGCGCAGTTGACGCTGTTTAAAGCGGGTGGCCGCCTCCCGTCCAGCCCGGCGGCGCGGGCCGTAGCCATTCAGGACAATCAGGCGCTCAGCGGGTTTGGGGAAGGCATCCGCCGGGGCGCGCCAGTGCCCAAGATCTCGGCCATGACTGCGGTGTGGCGGCCGTGGGCCGAGGCGCTGCGCCAGCTTCAGACCCAGCCTGATCAACCCGTGCGCGCCATTCTGGATCAGGCGGTTCAGAGGATCAGAGCCGCGCTTCAGCCGTGATACGGACTCTGACCATCCTCGGGCAGACTGCTGGGTAGAATCCGAGCGGCCTTGGAAAGCGGCGCCGCAGGCTTGAAAAGCTCCGCAGGAGAGCGAGCAGGAAAAGGTGCGGATTTCGCAAGATGGAAACGCAGCCGGTGCCTTTCTTTGCTGCGATGCACTGAAACGTCATATGGACTCCGATTGAATCGAGCAGAATGCTCGCTGAAATCCGAGCGGACTTGGAAAGCTGCGCAGCAGAGCGAGAGGGAATAGATGCGGATTTCGCGATATGGAAGCGCAGGCGGTGCCTGTCTTTGCTGTGCTGCAATGAAGCGGAATCCGCATCAGTTCGTCTGAGGGGTCAGCGGGGGTGGGCCTGCGGCTGCACCCAGTTCAAACCGCTGTGTAAATACGGTGGCAAAGCTAAATCCCGCCACCTGCCAGAACCACACGCTGCTGACCAGGAAGCCCACGCCACCGGCCAGCAGGCCCAGAAAGGAGCAGGCCAGGGCACACAGCACGACGCCCCAGGCGTGCCAGTAGGCCCGGCCGCCTTCGTGGACCCGGCGCAGCGCCCGCCAGGGGTCAAAGATTTCGCGGGGGTCGAGGTTCAGGCAGTAGTGGGTCATGTAGCCGGGCACAGCGGCGGTGGCCAGCACCCACAGCAGCGCCGCCAGCAGGTGCAGCGCCGGGCTGTGCAGGCTCCAGGCCAGCGTCTCGGCGGCCAGGGCGGGGCTGTGGTACTGCACCATGCCCAGAAAGGTCAGCCAGCCGTGGCGCAGCAGCGCGCTCCAGCCGGCCCAGTCCCAGCCACGGCGCCCCCAGGCCGGCCACGCGGGCCAGGCGGGTTGGCCTCTGTGCATGGCGTGAACGAGGGCAATGCGGTGTCCCATGTTCAGCAGCCAGCCCAGCGGAAATACCAGCAGCAGGGCGGCCCCCAGCAGCACCTCCCGGCGGGCCTGGGCATGCTGCACAGGAAACCGGAACGAGCTGCGCAGGCTCAGGGGCGTGGCCAGGGTCACGGGCGGCAGGGTGGACGTCACCCGTGCAGTCTGGCGCGGCCAGGCGCCGGGGGCGACCGCAGTTGTGGCTCCCGCCCGCTATGCTGCCCACATGGCCGCCACCCTAATGCTGCTCGTGGGCCTGCCCGGCGCCGGAAAGACCACGCTGGCGCGGCAGCTGGAGACTGGGCGCGCGGCCCTGCGCCTGACCCCCGACGAGTGGATGGCGCCGCTGTTCGGCGCAGGTGAGGCCGGGGAACAGCGCTGGCTGCTGGAAAGCGGCCTGTTGTGGAACGTGGCGGCGCGGGTGTTGACCCTGGGGATAAATGTCGTGCTGGACTACGGCTGCTGGGCCCGCCAGGAACGCGACCTGTTCCGGGCGCGGGCGGCGGCACTGGGCGTGGCGTTCGAGCTGCATGTGCTGGAGGTGCCGCTGGAGACCCTGTGGGCGCGGCTGGACGCGCGCAACTCGGCTCTACCGTCCCACACTTTCCCTGTCACCCGCGCCGAACTGGAGACCTGGGCGGGGTGGTATGAGGGGCCCGACCACGCCGAGCTGGCCCCCACCACCCAGCCGCCCTACCGGGCCGTCGTTCATCGGTGGCCGGCATGAGTCCCGCCACCCTCTCGGCTCTGGCCGATTGGCTGGGCACCCACCTGGCCGAGCCGCAGCCCCTCAAGCGCCCCGGCCCAGAGGCAGTGACGCGCCTGGCCCTGGCGCTGGAACCAGGCGATCTGCCCACCGACCCTCAGGCCGACGCCCTGTTTCTGCACCGCTCGCGCGGGGTGGGGGAGGGCTGGCCGGGGCTGGGGGTCCTGGGCGCCCACGACGGCTTTGACCTGCACCTGACCACCGGGCCGAACCGCGTGCTGGCGGCGCGACTGGGCTGGACGGCGGTGCAGCTGCTGCACTGGGAAGGCCAGCCAGCCGGACTGCTGGCCACGGCGCCTCAGGCCAGTTGGGGGGAGTTGCGGGCTGCCCTTCACGCCGAACTGGGCGGTGAGGATGAGGCCCTGGCGCCCAGGGAACCCGTGGCAAGGCCGCTGCGCGTGGCGCTGATGAACCGCCTCAGTCCGGGCACCGTGACGCTGGCGGCGGCACAGGGGGCGCACGTCTACTTGACGGGGCAGCAGCGGCCCTCGGCCCTCGCGGCCGTGCAGGCAGCGGGCCTGGGCTTGATTGCCCTAGGGCACCGCCGCACCGAATGGTGGGGGCTGGGGCAGCTGGCTGATCAGCTGCGCGCTGCGTTTCCGGGACTGGAAACCAGCCTGTACGGTGCGGTCAGGTGAGTGACTCCTGTCTTTCTAAGGTTCGGCGGAGCGTCAGTCGCGTGACACCGGATGTCGATTGAGACGCAGAGCCTTGCGCCGCCTCCCTCCAAAGCCAGTCGTTCTGGGCGGCAACTTCTTAGTCGGCCTCTGTTTCAAACGCCCACATTCTGGAAAGTCTCTGAATTACCAACGCATGCCCGGAACCCTTATTCCTTAATGCTCCAAAGGCTCTCGGACACGTCTGGAACAGGCATTCCATCTAGGCCCTTCTCAGTCGCTCTGGAAGCTACGGTGAGCAGCTTCGCCCCGGAGTTGTACGATGAGTCATGTTCGTAGAGCGCAAGCGGGAGGGGGGCAAGCCCGGTCAGCCCACTAAGGGCGGGGCCAGCCAGACGGGGCCGCAGGCTCCTGAGCAGGCGGGTTTGCCGCCAGCCCGGCCGCCACAGGTCGCGGCCCAGGTGCGGCGCGTGCCGGCCGCCCGGCGCCCTGCCCCCAACCTGGCCAGCCACGCCCAGGCCTTTGCAGCGGCCCAGAAAGGGGCCACTCAGGTGCTCAAGCCCCAGGTCAAGGCGGCCCCCCCGCAGCCGGTCAAGCGCCCGACCCTGCCGGCCAAAGTGGTGCCTCAGCCCGCCCTCAAGGCCTCGGCCCTCAACCCCAAAGCGGCCATGACGACAGCCGCCCGCCTGACCAAGGTGGCCGCCAAGAGTCCGGTGCGCGCCCAGTTCGCCAAGCCCAAACTGGACCACGCGAAACTGAAGGCAGCGGGCGTGTCGCCCTCGGCCGCGAACAGGAAACTGGCGGCGCAGCGCAAGGCCTCGGGGGCGCTGGCCAGCGCCTTTCTGGGACGCAACCGCGTGCAGGTGGGCACCTTGCAGCGGCAGGCCGGCGCGGCCCAGACCCGCCTGAAGACCCAGGCCCGCAAAGCTGGGGCGCAGGTGGCGCGCGCCGCCGCTACGCAGCAGGGCAAGGTCCGCGCCGGCATCTCGGCGCAAAAAGCCAGGGCGCGGGCGCGCGCCGCCGCCGGCACGGCGCAGTTGGCCGCGCGCAAAGCGGCGGCGCTGGCCGCACTGCCGGCCGCCACCCAGGCGGCGCGCACCCAGACGCAGACGCAGTATGCGGCGTCGGTCACCGCCGCGCGCACGGCGGCCAGCGCACAAAAAAGCGCGGTGCGCGCCGAATACGAGCGCCTGAAAGCCGATTATGTACGGGTGGGCGGCGAGGTGGGTCAGGAGGCCCGCAGCCGCGCCGAAACCCAGGCCCAGGCCTACGAATCGAATGTGACCGGCCAGAATGACAGCTTTCTGGAAGGGCCCCTGACTGACAACCGCTGGAAGGCCCGCGCGGGCGCCGCGCGGGAGGTGGGCGCGGCCTACGCCCCCGGCTTTCAGGAGCAGGCCCAGGACGAGGCCAACAAGCTGACGAGCGAGAGCGGCGGCCTGGGCAAGGACCTGAAAAACATTGACCTGGCCCTGCAGGACACCGAGCGCCTCCTGAAACAGCATCTGGACGCCTCTCACCGCCGCATCAGCGCGCGGGAGCGGCAGGCGCGTCAGCAGGCGCAGGCGGCCTACAGCAGCCTCAGCAGCAGCCTGCGCGCCCAGCTGGCCGGCACTCTGAGTGGCCTGGACGCCACCCAGGGTGCTCAGCTGGCCGCCATTGCCCGCCAGGCGCAGACGCAGCAGGCGGCGCTCAGTCGGCAGGCGGGCAGCGCCAGCACGTCGCTGGGCCGCTCGGTGACCGGGCTGGCCAAACAGCTGGACAGCCAGCTGAGCGCCTTTAGCACCCAGGTCGCCCGCGCCCAGGCGCCCGACCCGGCGGACCTGAGGCGCACGCTGGACCAGGCCCAGCGCGGCATCACGGCGGGCGTCAAGCGCGCGCAGCTGAGTTTTACCCAGGGCACGGCGCAGGTGACCGCAGGCCTGAGCCAGGGCGCCGCCCAGACGAGCGCCGCGCTGGGTCAGGTGGCCCGCGCCGCCGTGGGTCAGGGGGCGGCGCAGGCCGCCGGCTTTGACCGCTCGACCCAGGCGGTCGTGACGCAGGCGCTGGCCCTCTTTCAGGGCCTGACCAAGGCCCATCAGCAGGGCACCAAACAGGACGCGCAGAGCACCGCCAAGACACTGACGGCGCTGGAGCAGGGCCTGGACGGGTTGTATGCCCGCGCCCTCAAGAACCTGCCCGAGGAGCTGCGCGCCACCCTGCCGCCGCTGCGCGAGGGGCTCTCGGCCAACTTTCCGCAGGAAGACGCCGCTATCCGCGAAAACGCTGAGAAGGCGGCCGCGCAGGTGCAGCCGCGCTGGAAAGCCTGGGTCAAGATTGCCCTGATGGTCGCCGTCATCATCGTGGTGGCGGTGGTGGCGGGACCGGCCGTGATTGCGGCGGTGGGCGCCATGGCCGGGGCGCTGGGGGCCGGCGCGGCGGCCGGGGCCATCGGCGCGGTGGTGGGCGGCGCCCTGGTGGGGGCTGCCAGCGGCGCCGTCATTCAGATGGGCAACAACGCCATTGACAACATAGGCATGGACGCCAAGTTCCAGAAAAGCCTGTTTGACGGCGTGGGCAAGGCCGCCGTGCTGGGCGCAGTGGGCGGCGCCCTGGGCGGAGCCGGCGGCCTGATCGCGGGCAAACTGGGCACGGCGGGCCTGCTGGGCAGCGGCCTGACCCAGAAGGCCGGCACCTTTGCTGTGGGCACCACGTTCGACCTGGGCGGCAGCGTCCTGGGCGAGTTGATGACTGGCGCGTCCCTGG
The DNA here is from genome assembly GCF_009755355.1 of Deinococcus arboris. Taxonomy (GTDB): domain Bacteria; phylum Deinococcota; class Deinococci; order Deinococcales; family Deinococcaceae; genus Deinococcus; species Deinococcus betulae. The sequence goes on from NZ_WQLB01000002.1 coordinate 114,064, forward strand.
GTGACGCCCTGAAAAGCATCTCCAGCCCCGAGGCCATCATGATGATGGCGATTGGGACGGGCGTCGGCGCGGCCACCACCCGCCTGCCGGGCCGGGCGGGCGGCCTCCAGACCAAGGCCACGGCAGCGGGCGAGCGCTTTGGGAGCAACTTAGGCGACCGGGTCAACAATGTGACCGGCAACCGGCACGGCACAGTGCCCACAGAGATGAACCTTCAGGTCCGGGGCGACCAGGCCAGCGTGAAGGGGTATACGGACGGCCGAACACGCATCGAGGTGGGGCCGGAAACCTCGCCGGCCACCCTCCGGCAGCATGAGGCGGCGGCGCGCGACCTGCGGGCCGACAACAGTCTGGTTAACCGCACCCGCGCCAAACTTCAGGACATGCTGGGGTTTGAACCGACCAGCCCCAGGCCAAGGACCGAGCGCGCCCGGCTGACCGCCGAGACCGAGAAGCATCTGCAAACGGCGGCCAGACTGCGCCAGGAAGCGGACCTCGCGCCCAGCCCTCTGAAGCGCGAGCAGCTGCTGGAGCAGGCCAATCTGGCCGACGCGTATGCCAGGGACTACGCCCAGAAGGCCAAAGCCAGCCCCGAAGCCACCCCCGACACCGTGGGGCAGGTGGACACCCGGCTCAAGCGCGGTCCTGTGGCGGCCAAGGAACTGGGCTGGCCCGACGCCCCAGACGGCTACCAGTGGGCGCTGTACGAAGGGCAAACCAGGCCTCAGCTGAACGTGACCGACAAGAACAACGCGCCCATGCGTTACAACGAGACCACGCGCGCTTTCGAAAATACTGGCGACGCCACGATTCCAGCCAAGAAGGGCGACGCCTCCAAACATGACTGGGACAACGAGCTGGTGGTGGGCCAGCGGGACGGCCAGGACCTGAAGCTGCAAGCCGAGGTGCAAGAACGGCTTGACCGCCGCGCCCTGGCGCAGCAGGAACGGGACCTGCTGGAACTCAAGGGGCTGGGCGCCACCGAGGCAGACCTGGCGCGCATGAAGGTGCTCGACCAGCAGATTCGGGACGAGAGCCGGCAACTGGGCGAGCTGGCCGGCACCAACTACATCAAGAGTCAGTATCCCGAATCCGATCTGGTGTACCCGCCGCCCGGCGCGCCGTCCCGCTCCGGGGACTTTGACCAGGTGTGGCGGGTCAAGGACGCGAACGGCAAGCTGAAGTACATCGTAATTGAAGCCAAGGGCGGCTCCAGTCCGCTGGGGCGCCGCCGCATTGAATCCGGCGAATTTGCCGAGCAGGGCAGCAAGGACTACTTCACCGATATCCTGAACAACATGGTGCGTAACCGCAACGCGGACCTCAAAGCTGTGGGCCGGACGCTGGACGGCGCCTACGAGCAGGGCAACGTGAATTATCTGGAGGTCCGGGCGCCTGTCGTTACCACCCGCACGACCGACACCCAGACGGGTCAGGTCACCGTGAGCAACGAGGTCACGCAGGTGGTGGTGCGCGAGTTTGACTTGAATCCGGTGGGAGGCCAGCCATGAGTCATGTCCTGGCGGAAGAGTACGTCTTTGAAACGTTGGAAGAGGACATTGCCTGGTACCGCCAGTCTGTGCGCGATTCCCTGGCCCGCGCCGAGGAGCCGCAGCACAACCTGACCTGGCTGGCCACCAAAGCCTATGACCTGACCACCCTGTTGGTGCTGGCCGGCCGCGCGTCGGACCCGGAGTGCGGCAATATGGCGTGGCTGGCAGGCAACGCTGAAGCCTTTGCCCTGTACCTCTCTCTCTTCCCCAAGGGCGAGAAGGAACTGGAAGTCCTGCTGCCCAACCCGCCGCATGGCCTCCTGAGTATCGGGCGTACCACGACGGGGCCCGCCAGTGCTTCTCCCGGCCACTGGTTCAAAGCTTTCTATCTCACCCTGCTCTGGGATGAGCCGGTCGTGATGATAGAAACGCTGATGCGGCCCTACGCCCCGGTGTTTGCGGCTTCTTCGACGCGGGCGCCGGCCTACCGCACCCTGCAGGTCGAGGCGGCGCAGGCCCTCTACACCCGCGCGCCGGATGTGCTGGAGAAACTGATCGCCGCCCTGGACGCCATGCAGGCGCCGGGCCTCGACCCTGAAGACCAGGCGTTTGCCACCGAGATCGCCATGTGTGAGGCGGGCATGATGACCCGCCTGGCCCAGGGCGACGAGGCCAGCTTTAACGGCGAAGTGCGCCTGGCCCTGGAGCGCCATGTCAAGTACTACCAGCGCGACGAGGACCTGAGAAATAAGTCAGTGGCCTGGATTTGCCTGCCCGCCCTGGGGCTGTGCGCGCTGGCCCGGCGCCGAGGGATGAAGGTCACGGTGCAGTCCCCCCTCTTGCCGCTGGAACTGCTGGGTTAGGCGCTCATACGGACTCCGATTGAATCGAGCAGTCTGCTCGGTGAAATCCGAGCGGACTTGCAAAGCTCCGCAGGAGAGCGAGCAGGTACGAATGCCGCGAGAGGGAGGCGCAGACGGTGCCCTTACGGCTGTGCCGTCATGAAGCGGCATCCGTCTCAGGGTTGAACGCTGAGCAGTGAAGGGGGCCTCCCTTTCACTGCTCTAGAGCGGCTGCAAGAGACAGCAACGTGGGCAGAGTCAAAGGCTGCCTTTGAACCCCCAGCTTGAAGTGCCTCCTTCAGCCCCGGCTCCAGGCTGCTGCCTGGGTCAGGGCCTGGGCGGCGGCGTCCACCTCGGCGGGCGTGGTGGCGGCCCCAAAACTGAAGCGCAGTGTGGCGCGGGCGTCGGCCTCACTCAGGCCAATGGCCGTCAGGACGTGGCTGGGCTGCATGGTGCCGGCGCTGCACGCGCTGCCCGCACTGGCGGCGATGCCCAGCATATCCAAGTTCATCAGCAGGGCCTCGCCGTCGGCGCCCGGCAGGGTCACGCTGGCCACCTTGGGGCTGCCCTCTGGGGCGTGGTTCACGCGCAGGCCCGGAATGGTCTGAACAGCGGCCACAAAGCGCTCCCGCAGGGCCGTCAGGTGGGCAAATGTCGCCTCACGCGCGGCCTCGGCGTGGGTCAGGGCCACACCGGCGGCGTACACGCCCGCCGTGTCCTGGGTGCCGGGGCGCCGGCCTCCCTCCTGACCGCCGCCGAGGGTCAGGGGCGGCAGGTCGGCGCCGCGCGCCACATAAAGAAAGCCCACCCCGCGCGGCCCGCCCCATTTGTGTGCGCTGAAACTGGCGTAACTCACGCCCCAGGCTGGCAGGTTCACCGGTAGTACCCCCGGCGCCTGCACCGCGTCGGTGTGGTAGGGCACGCCCGCCTGCGCGGCCAGGGCGGCCAGCGCGGACGTGTCCTGCATTGTTCCCAGTTCGTTGTTGGCGTGGTGAACAGACACCAGCGCCGTGTCTGGCCGGAGCGCGCTCGCCAGCTCGGCTGGGTCGTAGCGTCCGGAGGCGTCGGGGGTCAGCCACGTGACCGCCCAGCCCTGCGCGGCCAGGGCGCGGGCCGGGGCCAGCACCGCCGAATGCTCGGTGGGCGTGGTGATCAAGTGGCCGGGGCGTCCGTGAACCTCCTGCCAGGCGCGCGTGACGCCCAGCAGCACGTGGTTGTCGCCTTCGGTGCCGCCACTGTTCGCCAGCAGGGTTCGGGGGTCCACACCCAGCGCCGCCGCCACGTGGGCGCGGCCCTCTTCGAGCCGCTCGCGGGCGGCCTGACCGGCGGCGTGAACGCTGGCAGGGTTCCCAGGCAGCGCGGCGGCGGCGGCGTAGGCGGCCAGCGCCTCGGGGGTCATGGGGTGCGTGGCAGCGTAGTCCAGGTAAATCATGGCGCTCAGGGCGTGACAGTGGCGAAGTCCGCCCCGTCGCGCCGGATGATGAACACGGCGTCGCCCGTCACCGTCGCCGTGGTGGTGGCCCGCTGCCCGGCGATATCGGCCGCCGCGTAACTGAAGTCCAGGGGGCGCTCGCCTGTCTCGTCCTGCACGGCCAGGGTATAGGTGCCTTCTGGCAGGTCGGTGGGAAAGGTGTAGGCGAAACTGACACTGCGGCTCTCGGTCACGGGAACGGGCGGAATCTCATCGGGCGTGACGGGCTGGGAGTCGGGAACCACTGGGTCGGTCACGCCGCTGTCCACAGGGGCCGGTTCGGGTTCGGTGGGCTGCTCGGGGACGGTGGGCAGCGGCGCAGGCGGCAGCGGCAGGTCGCCCGCCGGGCGGCTGGGGGCGCTGTAGCGCGAGGTGGCCACCGTCAATTTCACGGCGCTGCCCACCTTGACCCGCACGAAGGCGGCGGGCGTCTGTTCCAGCACTGTGCCCGCCGCCCGGTCACTGGGCTGCGGCGTCACCGACGTGACCACCAGGCCGGCGGCGCGCGCGTATTCGCGGGCCTGGTCGTAGGTCATGCCGCCCAGGTTGGGCAGCCAGGTTTCCTTGCCGCTGATGCCGGTGCTGACCATCAGCTGCACCGGCTGGCCCTGCTGGGCGCTGGACCCGGCTTCAGGCAGCTGCGCCACGATGCGGCCTTCAGGGGTACTCGTCAGGGTGCCGTCCACCTTGACGACCTTGCCCACCGTCATGGCGCGGTCTTTGAGGGCGTCCCGCGCCTGATCCAGGTTCATTTCTTCCAGGCGCGGCACCTCGATGGCGGGGGGGTTATTCACCGTCAGCGTGACCAGGCGCCCCACCGGCAGGTTGGTGCCGGCGGGCGGGTCCTGGCGGATGACAGACCCAATCGGGCGCCCGCCCGCCTGCCCCTCGTTGTAGGTGACGCGGAACCCGGCTTTGGCTAGCAGGCGCGCGCCGCGCAGGGCGTCCTGGCCCGTCACGGCGGTAACCTCGCGCACCGGAGGGTTCAGGTAGGTTTGCGCGGCCTGTGCGCCCAGGTAACCGGCGCCGCCCAGCAGCAGCAGGCCCGGAATGAAGGTGAGCCAGCCGCCCGGCTCGCGTTTCTTTTTCACGCGCCCACCCCGCAGTGGGGTCAGGAACCGGGCGTTGCGCGCCGCAAGGTCCTCGGCGGAGCGGGGGGCTGGCAGGGGGGTGAGGTAAGCCAGGCGCGGCTCGGTGCCTTCCACGACCACCTGGGCGTCGTCCAAGGCGTAGCCCTGCTCGGCCAGGCGGGTGCTTAGGGCCTGCACCCCGTCAATCAGTTCCTGTGGCTTGACCTTTTGGGCCAGGGCGGTGTCCAGCGGCTGCCCCGTCACCGGCTGCCACACCGCGTAATAGGCGCCGGGCCGCGCCACCACATCGGTCAGGCCGGCGGGGGCCAGGGCGCGCAGGGCCGAACGGTAGGTGTGAAAGGCTTGCCGCTCGGCCGGCGAGGCGACGTTAAACCACGCCACCTGCCGGGTGACGCCCTCGGCGGCGCGCACCTCGGACAGCGTGACTGACCCCTGCACGGCCAGTTCGCGCAGCACCTCGTATTTGCCGTCTATTACTTTGCCGTTGCCCTGGTCCGTCATGCGCCCCGCAGCATAGCGCGGGCTGCATATAGTTTGGGCAAGTCATGATGAAAAAGGGTGCGCCGGGCGGTTCTGAAATGCTCTTGAAAGGGCGTGTAGATACAGAGCTTCTGGTCGCTCTGGAGCAGGTCATGCAAACCACCTCGGGCTATCAAGAAGTAGCAGATGTAGTGCGCCGCTTAGAGAGTACGGGCCATCCTTACCGGGCACAGCAAGTCATCGAAAATATCCTAGCTGAGCGGGAGATGCGGGCCAGACGAGGGCAGCAGCAGAGGTTTGGCATTGGCCGAGTGGGAAGACTGTACCGGCTGAGCTGGCTTGGTCAGCCGGCACAAACTAAGTCGTCGCCTTCCCGGCACAACAGTGAGGCTGCTGTTCCACGCGCCGGTTATTCTAAAGCTGAGCGAGCCTGTCTCAAACGCCTGAGAGCTATGAATTGGCAGGACTTTGAGGCGCAGATTGAGCAGCTTTTACCTGCCTTGGGGATGCAGAACGTGGTTCGCACACCAGCACAGCGTGATGGTGGGATTGACCTAAGAGGGCTATGGAGTATGGAAGGACTAATACATGTTCGCGTAGCGGTGCAAGTTAAGCAGCACGCATCCAACATCTCGCGGCCAGACATTCAGAAACTCCGTGGCAGTCTCGCTATTGGAGAGTTGGGCTGGTTTTTCACCACAGGCGACTACAGTGAAAACGCCAAGCTGGAAGCTGCGGCTCCTGACCGGCAACCTATTTCGCTTATTAGCGGTATTCAGGTTGCATCACTGCTCCTGAAGTACAGCACGCCGCTTGTTGGCGAAGAACTCTGATAAGCACGTGCGACTTCAAAAAGAGCCTGGCTATTTGGGCTACAGCCCCGCCACCCGCGCCAGCCAGTACGCCCCGAAGCCGCCCAGCAGACCCACGGCCAGGTTGCCCTGGCGCCAGACGAGCAGCGCGGCGACGGCGGCCCCCACCAGTCGGCGCAGCCACTCGGGGCTGCCCAGAATCTCGGGCACAATCAGCGCGGCAAACACGCTGACCGGCACAAAGCGCAAGAAGGCGTGCCAGAAGGGCGTCAGTTCCAGGCGCCCCAGGCTCAGGCCCAGCAGGCGCGGCCCGAAGGTCACTGCCCACATCAGCCCAATGACGGCCCAGGCGCTCACGCGGCCTCCGCAACTGGCGCGCGGCGGGTCACCAGCCAGGCGCCCAGCAGCGCCCCACCCACCCCAACCAGCAGAATGCTGAGCCCACCCGGCACCCGGCCCGAGAGAGCCCAAGCCCCCAGCCCAGCCACCAATGCCACCAACACCTCGGGGCGGCCCCGCAGCAGCGGCACCAGCAGCCCCAAAAAGGCCAGAGGAAAGATGACGCCCACCCCCAGCGCCGCCGGTCCCGGCAGCACCTGGCCGGCCAGGGCGCCCAGCAAGGTGGCGGCGTTCCAGGCCGCGTACAGGCTCAGTTCGGCGCCCAGCAGCAGCGCGAAGGTCACGCCCCCCGGCGTGCGCGTTCCCGCCACGGTGACCACGCCAAACGCCTCGTCGGTCAGGAACTGTGCGGCCAGGATGCGCTGCCGGCCACTGAGCGGTAGCTGCCGCGACAGGCTCAGGCCGTAAAGCAGATGCCGGGCGTTCAGGAGAAAGGTGGTGCCCACCAGCGCCAGTGCGGCGCCCAGAGGCAGCGTGCTGCCCGCAAATTGCCCGGCCGCCGCGAACTGGCTGGCCCCGGCAAACACGGTCAGGCTCATCAGGCAGGTGTCCCACAGACTCAGGCCCGCGCCGCGCGCCGTGACCGCGTAGGCCACCGCAAACGGCACCACCCCAGGCCACAGCGGCAGCATCAGCCGGAAGCCCTGCCAGAAGCCTGTTTGGAAGGTCGTCATGTGCCTCACCCTAGCGCCCCCCGCCAGTCCACCACCGCGCTGACGGGCCGCCCCCGGGCCTGTAACTGAGAATAGAGCCCTGGGAGGTCGGCCGGCCTGACCGTCAGCGGAAAGAGATGGTCCAGCCGCGGCTCGGCGTGGGCCCACAGCCAGTGCGCGTAGGCCGCGTAATCTTCGCCGTCACTGGAGCCCACCACCTGCACCTCCCGCTGGTGAAAGGCGGGCGGCAGGCTGAGGGCGCCGCCATTCCCATCTGAGAGCACGACGCAGCGTCCCCCGGGTGCCAGGTGTGACACCAGTTCGGTAAACCCGGCCGGGGAAGCGCTGCACTCCACGCCCACCTGAAACCTGTCGTGCGGCAGCTCGCCAGGGGCGTGGGCGGCGGCCCCAAAAGTCAGGGCCAGGGCGCGGCGGTCGGCACGCGGCTCCAGGAGATGAACCTCATGCACGCCGCGCCGGGTCAGATTGAAGATGCTGAGGAGGCCCAGCAGTCCCGCGCCCGCCACCAGCACCGCTTCGCCGGGGCGCGGCCTGACCTTGCGCAGGCCCTTGTGGGTTTCCTCGCCCAGAATGGCGCACAGGGCGGCGCGGTCAGAGACATGCGGCGGCACCGGCACCACTCGCCCGGCGGGGTGAAAGCCGTGGGAAGCGTGGCCCAGCGTGGTCACGACGCGCGTGCCGAGTGCCAGGGTCACGCCTGCTCCCACTGCCTCAACCGTTCCCAGGGTTTGATAGCCCAGTGCCGCTGGAAAGGGGCCAGCGTGCAGGAGGGTGAGTTCCGACGCGACGCTCAGGGCACTGAAGTGCGTGCGGACACTCACCTCGCCGGGACCAGGCGGCCGGTCTGGCACGGCGTCCCAGCGCAGGCGGTTGGGGGCGTGGGCAACCAGGCGCATCCAGTTCAGTCTGCGGTCTGGAGGCGTCTCCTCGGCCAATTCACCTACCGCTTGACCCTGACGCCGCGTGAGGGCCTACGCTGCCAGACAGAAGGAGGTGGGCTTTTGGAGCGCCAATCCCCGCCGCGCTGGACGGTGGGCGAGGTGTCGCTGCTGACCGGCGTCAGCGTGCGGACCCTGCACCACTACGACGACATTGGGCTGCTGCGCCCCAGCGAGCGCAGCGAGGGCAATTACCGGCTGTACACCCCGGCGGACCTGGCGCGGCTGCGCGCCGTGCTGACCTACCGTCAGCTGGGCTTTGCCCTGAACGACATTGCGCCGCTGCTGGCCGCCCCGAGCGCCCTGCAGCAGCAGGCGCTGACCACCCAGCTGTCTTTGCTGCAAGAGCAGCAGCGGCGCACCCAGGCGACGATTGACGCCGTGCTGGCGATGCTGGCCAGTCCAGGAGACCCCATGAACAATGAAGACGTAAAGGCTGTCTTTGACGGCTTTGACCCCGAGCAGTACGAACCCGAAGTCCAGGCCCGCTGGGGCGACACGGACGCCTATCGGCAGAGCAAGGCCAAAACAGCCCGCTACACGAAGGCCGACTGGGAAGCGGTCAAGGCCGAGATGGACCACATCTACAGCCAGTATCTGGCCCTGATGGCCGCTGGCGTGGCGCCGGACGGCTCACAGGGGCAGGCGGTGGCTGCACAGCACCACGCGCACATTGAGGCCCGCTATTACGACGCTCCGCCGGCCATGATGCGTGGCCTGGCCCAGATGTGGGTGCAGGACGACCGCTTCACCCGCAACATTGACCGGGCTGGGCCGGGCCTGGCGGCCTACCAGAGTGCCGCTGTGACTGCCTGGGCTAATGCTCAGGAAGCCGGCTGAGCAGGCCAACTGAGAGAAGGCCAGACGCGGCTTCTCTTGAGGCTGTGAACAATCATTCTTGCCAGAGCAACCACCTTCTGCGGGTGTTTGCTCTGGCAGGAACACACTGACATGGCGGGCACAAAACTCAAGCGGCTCAGAAGGCAAGCAGGCTGTGTAAGGGAGAGACAGGGCGGTGAAATTGCCCGTCGCTTGATGGTTCGGCTGAGGTTCTCTGCGGAGTGAGCAATGCTCCGCTGAACATCCATGCCATGAAGAACATTGTCTGACCGGAACAGCTCGCATGGCGCTGCAGGTTGAGAGGTCTGCTCAGGGTTGGCCTCACCTTGGCTTACGCGGCCCCGGCCCCAAACTGCGTGGGTGGGCGTTGGGCGGCGGTCAGGGCGGTGCGCAGTTCGGCCTGCCACAGGGCCCGCAGCGGCGCTGGGGACAGCACCTCGGCGCCGCCGCCCCAGCTGAGAATCCAGGGCAGGGCGGCGCGGCCGTCGTGCGGGGCCTGCAAGGTGGCGTCCACACTGCCGTCAGGATTGATGATGGGCTCGCTCAGATGCGGTACGCGCCCTTCGATGACCCGCAGCCGGGCCTGTCCGGTAAACCTCAGGGTCACAGCGCTGGCGGCAGGGCAGATCGGGACAGGCACGGGCGCCGCAGCGGGCCGCCCAGGGTGAAGTTGCGCCCCCAGCATCCGGGCCAGGCGAAAGGTCCGCTGAGGACGCCGCCCGTTCAGCTCGCGGCCCACCACCAGCAGCTCCAGCGTGACGGGGTGTGCGCAAATCAGGTGCGGCTGAAGGGTCACGCGGCGGCGCGACTGGGCCCGGCCTGGCCGCAGATACTCGAATTGCAGAGCGTGGCCACCCAACCACGCCTGCGTGACCAGAGGAAGCACCTGCTCTGGGGCCAGCGTCTGCTGTGCAGGCTGGGGCAGGGGAGGCAGCGCCACCTGGACATGAGTGGGCAAGGGGGCCGTCAGGCGGTTGGCCAACGCGCGAAGCGCTGCGGTCGGCTCAGCTCCGCATGTCGCCAGAGCGCTCAGGCCTCGGTGGAGCGTCAGGCGCTCCGCCGCCGTCCATGTGGGTTCGGGAGCCCTGAGCCTCCAGCACAAGTGTTCATCCTGTTGCAACTCGGGCTCCAGCGTGGCCAGCTCGGTCAAAAGGTTGCCAAGCACCTCTTCTTCCAACCCGGTCGCCTCCAGCAAGTCAGCGTGGGTCATGGCCGCACGCCGCAGGAGGCGAGCAAGCAGGAAAAGCTGCTGTGTGCGCTGCATGTCGCTAGATTGTGGTGAGGAGGCCGGCATGACCTCACCCTGTCATTCTGCCGTCCACTTTTCGTCTGTTCTTTTGAAAAGACATTATCAAATCAATTTAATTGAGTACACCTTGCTCAGCTCGCCAATCCACAATCCACGGGTCGTACCGGCCCTCGCAGAACAGGTCTTCCCGGCCCGGCTCAGGGTAGATAGGGTCCAGCCAGACCGGTTCCTCGGAAAGCGCCAGGACACCGCCACTCACCTGCACCGAGTCGGGCCAGCCCAGGACTTCTCGTAACTCGGCAGCGGCGGTGCTTAGGGCCTTGCGCCGGGCATCAGGCGTGCGGCCAGGCAGGTCGAGGGCGTCCAGCGCCCGCTCACGCGAGACCCGGCCGCCGCAGGTGAGCAGCAGGGCCAGCAGACCCGCCGCCGGCCGGGTGGGCCGCAGCGACAGCTCGATGTCGTACATCCACACCCGCACTGGTCCAGCCAGCGAGCAGCGAATGGTCCAGGGGGGCGTCTCGACCACCACGCCGCGTAGGGCGTAGACCTCGGGAAAGAGGCGGCCCAGGGTGCGCATGTTGGGCAGCAGGTGGCTGTCGGCATGGTTCATGGTTTCCTGCGCCCGCGCCAGATCGCCTTCCTGCCGGTAGAGTTCAGCTTGCGTTACGACATGACGAAAGTGTTCTACAGCAGATGTACTGAGACTTCGGGAGAGAGCTTCGCGCGCGCCAAATCTATCGCCTGTTAGTGCTCGAATAGAGGCTAGGACAGTCAGAAGAAAATGCTTCCCTTCGTATAACACGCTTAGATCGGCAGCTAGGTTAGTGATTCGTTCCAGTGACTCGGCTCGACGCCCGTAGGCCGCCAGGGCATAGGTATCCGTAATTTGTCTCTCGCAATACTGGTTAGGACTTAGGCGTTTGCCTTCTGCTTTAGAGGACCAATGCAGGGCGCACGGGTAGGCACCCAGCGCGGTAAACAGAGTTACTCGTCCTAGATATACCTTGTGAATAGAACTCTCGAGCTTCTCCTGCTGTGCCGCTTTAAGGGCACGCTCAAACGCCTGGTTAGCGCTGGCAAATTGCCCGGCTTGCAAGTCAAGGTAGGCAATTTGCCCCCAGATTTCACTGGTCCAGAAAGGGTCGTTGCGTACATCTGTGAGCGCGTTGATGTGTTCGGCACGTGCTCTGGCCGGGTCCTTGGCCAGTGCTAATGCGTAAGCGCTGCGGATGAGGCCACGGTCACGCCCTGCCGCCGACTCAATCGCCTCTATATAGGGCTGCTCCCAGCTCTCTGCGCCCTGATGCCTAAGTAGCTCAGCATAAATCTGTAGAGCAATAGCGCGCATTATGGCATCAGTTCCAGCTCTGGCGTTGGTGGTTAGGTCGGCAGCTTGAGCCATATCCTGACGCCGATAAGCCAGAATGCCTTTAAAGAAGGATGTATGTTCACCTATTCCTGTAGCCAGAGCCTCTGCAATAAGCGCTGAATCTACGGCGCGTAGCCCTAGCCAGGCCAGGGCCAAGGGCCACTGCCCCGTTTCACGCCATTCTTGAGGAATGTCCACAACAAATTGGCGCAGGAGCAGTGCATCGTCCCGCGACACTACGGTGCGGGCGAATTGAAGAATATGTGTCGCCAGTGGTTCACTGAGGTTCTGGGCCTTCAAGGTCTGCAAATGCGGGAGGTCCAGCGCGGTCACTCGTTGAAGATAAGACAGAGATGGACAAATTTAACCCTAGGTTGTGGGATTTGTACGCCACACGCCTTCGTTGCCCTTAGTGCCATCTGCCGTTGGGACAATCAGCAATAGGGTCAGCAAGTAGTACATAGATTCGAAATACGCTGAAAACATAATCACCTTCAATGTGGAATCAGGCGCTTGTGAAGCAAGCGGGGCAAAGGAGGTCATCGCTTTGACTGTCTTAACCAGCTAGAAAGTCAAAGAAGAAGCTTGCCTGAGCCGATTTTTGGCTTCTGGCACATCTCTGAAACAGAATTTTGGACACCGAAGAGTGGCGCCGTTCGGTCCGCGCGACCCGTTCGCGCAGATATGTATATTTTAGAACAATGTAATGAATTACGCAAATGACAGAATCACTTAGACGTGACCTCGCCAGGTGGTCAGCAGACCAGGCCAGATAGGCATGAAAAGACCCCAGGCGCCTGCGCCGGTTGGCTGAGCCTCTGCAAACGCTTCAGGCGTGACCAGGCACAGGCGCGTAGCGTTCAGGCATGAACTGGCCTCAGCCCACCGACTTCGTGCAGGGTGTGCCTATCCCGCCGCCAACGGCTTGGACGCGCCCCGGCCTGGTCATGACCTTCAACCTCGAATGTCCAGGGTGCATGTCGCGGGGGATTCCGTTTCTTAAGCGGCTTCACGCTGAATTTGGCGAGACCGCGCACCTGCTGGCGGTCCATACCAGTCTTGGGCACCGCCTGTTGCCCCGTGAGGATGTGGAGCCCACCCTGGTCAAATTTGCGCGGGACTACGCCAGGGTGCCTTTTCCAGTGGCACTGGACCTGCAAGGGGACTTTGCCCGCGCCTGGCGCACCGAGGGCACACCCCACTGGCTGGCGTTTGCGCCAGGCGGCGAACTGCTGCGCAGCGTGTACGGCAGCCAGGAAAACGCCCAGACCAGACTCCAGTATCTGCTAGAAGAATGGGCTGAGCGCTCAGATGAAGAAAGCGGTTAGCGGGCGGTGCTGGTGGCCTGGGCCGGCAAAAAAATGCCAGAGGCCAGCCTGTCCAGCGGCACGCCACTCACTCGCACCAGTAGGCCGGGAACGGCGCCCCCACTGGCAAAGGGACCAAGCTGGCCGGGATCTTTAACAAACCGCAGCGTTGCGGCATGGCTCTGAAGCTGCACGAGGCCCCCGGCCTGCACCTCTGCCGTATCAACTGCATAGTTCTGGCCGTCACGCTTGGTCATGAGCATGACCACCTCGCCCTTGGGCAGCCCGGTCTGAACCGCGTGGAGTGGCCCAGTTGAGGTCTGGCCGGGAGCGGCGGCCACCCATTCACCTGGGAGAGGGTCAACAGGGACGGCCGCCTGCCCAGAACGCAACAGCCGAGCGGCCAGGTCAAGGCCCAGGGGATTGTAAAAAGCGCGGCCCAACTCGGTGCCAGGCGCACCGAATTGAAGGGTCAGGCCACTCACCCGAAGCTGGGGCGCCCGAAACCCCTGAAGAGTGATGGGCCGTGGGGTCCGGAGGCTGCGAACCACGCTCGCCGCGTCGTAATAGGCAACGCCATCCTTGCTGAAAAAGGCGCTGACAGAGCCCCCACCTGTGGTCTGGCCGGGCAGGCTCAGGGTCAGGTGACCGTTCTGCAAGGTTACCTGACCGCCCTGGGCCGTGATGGCCCGCTGAAGGTCGGTGCCGCTCAGAAAGACGCCACCGTAGGCTCCGGGCTGGTTAAACGTGTAGCACGTTACGTTGCCTTGCTGGCTGACAACCGCGATGTGTGGGCTGGTGGGGACGGTGCCCCGAACGCAGGTGGGCTTGGCGGGCCGCTGGGTCAGGACAGGCAGGAGACTGACGGCGTCCCGGCCTCCCGCCAGCGCGTACAGCGCGGCACTCAGGGCGACGGCGAGGGTACCAGCGGCAAGCAGAAGTTTTGGCATGGCATACACCTTGGCCATGCCCAGGCCCACGCGCACGGGCGGGCCGAGTTCGCGGATGGCCTGGGTCAGGGCGTCTTGAGAAGAGAAGCCGTGCAGCCCAAGCTGAGCGGCGCGGGTCAGGGCGTGTTCTTCCAGTTCATCCCACAGTTCCTGCCGGCGGGGTGCGGGCAGGCCCCAGGTAGCGCGGCGCAGATAGGTGTTCAGGGCCTGGCACGTGGCCACCGTCTGAACCTTCATGCCCCCGCCTTGCCAAGCTGAGCCACGGCGCGGGTAAATTCGGCAAACTCCTGCCGTTTGTGTTGCAAGATTTGCCGCCCCTGGTCTGTGATGGCGTAATACTTGCGTGGCTTGCCGTTGCGGCCGACCTCGCCGGGTTGCCCAGACAGCAGCCCTTCGGCTTCTAACCGGTGCAGGGCAGGGTAGAGGCTGCCCTCTTTAAACTCAAAGTAGCCGCCCGTCTGGTCCCTGGCGGCCTGAAGAATGGCAAAGCCGTATAGCGGGGTCTGTTCCAGCAGGGACAGCAGAATCAGATCGAGGTTGCCGCGCAGGAGGTCAGGGTTCATAGGGTCTCCGGGGATGAACGTGGGCGTTGACCGTCCAGCGTCCCAGCCGGCTGCCGCCCTTACAAAGCCTTGTCTGTCTACATAGTCTGTCTAAGTAGATGGTTTGTCAAGCTTAGTCTGTCTATGGTTGGCATCAGCCCTGATTTGGCAGACTGCTCGTGTGCGTCCGTGGATGTTGCAAGCCCCACAGGTCATCCTGTCGGCTGCCGATAGGACAGTTTTCCAGGCTGCCTGGCAGGCCCGTGACTTCACCCGCCTGCCAGCCACGGTGCCGCGCTGGGTTTTTCTACAGTGGCTGACCGGTCAGGGCCTGCTGCTCCACGGTTCGCCGCAGTCCGGCATTGACACCTTCGAGCCGCGCTTGCCCCACGACCTCAGCCCAGATGAGTTCACGCCGGCGTGTTTGCGGCCTCGGACGGCCTGTGGGCCATGATGTACGCCCTGCGCGACCCGGTTCAAGTGCGGCGCATGCTGAATGTGGCGCTGCGCTTGGAACACGGCGGAGAGTGGTCCACTCCCCACTATTTTCTGTCGCTGGCCCCGTGCGACCCGGTTGTGACCAGTGGGCGGGCACTGCTGTCGCCCGGCACCGTGTACGTTTTGCCGTCCGCTGGCTTTGAGCAAATGCCTCCCTACGACTGGCCTGGGCTGGGCCGCGTGCAAGAACCGCACTGGGTCAGCCCGCAGCCGGTCACGCCACTGCTGGCGGTCCCGGTGCAGCCCAGTGACTTTCCCCTGCCCGTCCGTACCCACGACGCCGCGCAGGTCGATGCCCTGTGTGGGCAGGACCCCTGGGGCTTTCCCTGGCTGGACGGTTAGGGGGTGGCCTCGTCCACCACACGGCCTCCGTCACCGTCAGGCGAGACCACATCGGGGGCCGTTTCAGTAAAGGTGCCGTCCTGCTCGGCGGCGGCCGCCGCATCGCCGCCGTCCACATACTCGTAGGTCTGCCCATTGAGCCCCGTGACTTCCAGGGTGTAGTCGCTCAGGCGCTTGAGGTCGAGCGTGATGACACTGCCTTGGACGGTCCGGTTGAGGTTGTCTTGCAGGGCGTAGTCACCCAGCAGCGGCGACTGGCAGCCTTGGCCGTTCAGGGCCGCCGCGAACACCTGTGGCGTGCTGGTCGCGCGGATGCGCTCCAGGGCCTCAATGCACTGGCGCCGATAGTACAGGGCGTTGTCGTGCATCAGCTGCTGGTCGCGGCGTTTGTTGTGCGCTTCAATAGGATTGTTGCAACTGCACAGCAGGGCGCCCAGCGCCAGAAAGGTCCACCCTTTGAGCATGGGTCTCAGTGTAGAAGCCCCTCTGAGCGCGCGCTGCCTGATCTGTTGCCCATCAGCCATTTGGCAGAGCCACAAAAAAAGCCTCCCGCACAGGGGAGGCAAACCCAGCTGAGCGGGGTCAGTCAATGCTGGCGCGCCAGCGCCATTCGCTCGCGCGCTTCATGACGTGGGCGATGCCGCCAGTAATGGCCAGCTTCTGGTTCCACGGCAGTTTCATCCAGCCGACGGCCATCAGGCCGCCCAGCGACACAAACTCGCCCAGGGTGGTGGGTTCATAGGCGTCCAGTTCCTCGCCTCTGGCCAGGCGCAGGATGTTTTTGCCCGTCAAGCGGCCCTGCTGCCCGGCGTGCTGCGCGGTGGTAGGCACAGGCTTGCCTTCCTGATTGAGCGCCAGGCCCATATCGCCAATCACGAACACCTCGGGGTAGCCTTTGGCACGCAGCTTGTCGTCCACGGCAATGCGCCCGCCGGGACCTTTTTCCAGTTGACGGCCACTGACGATGTCGCGGGCCTGAATGCCGCCGGTCCAGATAATCTTGCCGGCTTCAATCACCTTTTGCTCGCCGCTGGCAGTCTGCACCGTCACCGTGTCGGCGGTCGCCTGCATCAGGCGGTGACCGACCAGAATGTGAATGCCGTACTCTTCCAGGGTTCTCTGAGCTTTGGCGCGCAGGCCCTCGTCCAGAATGGGCAGAATCTTGGGCCCCGCTTCAACGAGGTAGATGTTAAAGGGCGGCAGGCCGCGTTCCTTGCTCAGCAGCGCGGCGCGCTGGGCCAGTTCGGTGACCAGTTCCACGCCGGTCAGGCCAGCGCCCCCCACCACGATGTCGCGGTTGCCCTGGTACTCGCTGGAAAAAGCGCGGTTAACGAAGTTAAAGATCTCGTCGGCGTCGCTCAGCTGCTTGAGTTCGCTGGCGTTTTCAGCCAAACCAGGAATGCGGTAGAAGTTGGTGACCGACCCCAGGCCCACGACCAGCGTGTCGTAGGTGAGCACGCGGCCATCTTTGAGCTTGACCTCTTTCTCGTCCAGATCGACATGGTCAACCTGCGCCTGTTCCAGCTCGACGCCCGTGCCGCGCAGCAGCGGCGCCAGCGGCAGGGTCACGCGGGTGTTGTGGGCCGCCGCTTCGTGCAGGCGGGTTTCAAAGGTATGGTAGGCATTCTGCTCCACCATCAGGGCCTCAAGGCCAGGGGTGGGCTTCAGTTTCGTGGCGACGGCCAGACCGGCGTAACCAGCACCGAGGATGAGGGTCTTCATGTCTTTACTCCTGTGAACGAATTCACGAATCGTCTGGGAACCTGGCCCGTAGACCCGAGAATACCGCTGGAAACCTCCGCAGGCCCCAGACGGCAGCAGTGTCCATCGTACACCAAACTCGGTCTGTCATGCTGCGTTCAGTCTCTACCTGCCTATAACAAGCATGAAGGGTTGAGCTCGGTTTCAGGGGGAAGGAGATCGGTCTGGCGATTCTGAATTTTTTAGAGTCGAGCGCTGGCTCTTTCCTTGTGGCTTGCTGTTGCAGGTTGCCCAGTTGGTTGACCAATTCGCCGAAGCTTTTTGAGCGTCGGCCTAAAGGGGCAAGACCTCCCTACCGAATCAGGCCCGCCACACCATTGATGGTCACTGCGATGATGACGGTGCCAAAGACAAATGACAGCAGGGCGTGGCCCAGCAGCAACTGCCGCATGGCGCGCGTGGTCAGGGTGGTGTCGCTGACCTGATAGGTCATGCCGATGGTGGCGGCCAGGTAGGCAAAATCCTGGTAGGTCGGCTCGGGCAGCGGCTGGTTGTCGGGGCCAGTAAACTGCGCCCCGTGCCCGTCGCGGTAAAAGCGCCGCGCGTAGTGCAGGGTGTATTCGGTCTGCACCAGAAGCCAGGAGGCGACCACGGTCAGCAGGGCCAGGCCAGTCAGGGCCAGCTCGGCAGAACGCGGCGCGTGGCCTGCGGCGACCAGCAAGGAGACCACCCCGGCCAGGCTGACCAGCGCGGCGCCGAGGGCCACGGCCCCCGCCACCACGCGCGAGTCGTCTTCGTGGGTGGCGAGGGTGCGGGTCCGGGGCGCGTCGGCGCGCAGGAGGGTGGGCCACAGCTGCGCCATGAAGACGGCACAAAAGGCCAGCCAGCCGAACATGAGCCGCGCGGGCAGGGGCCAATCCGCCGGGGTCAGCAGCGCCGCAAAGAGCGCCGTTAGGGCGCTGCGGAGCAACCGGGCAGCGGCGCTGGACAGCTGAAAGTGGGGCATGGCCGGAGCATAGGCTTCCTCCGGTCATCATGTGCGTCCCAGTTGGCCTTCATGGAAGCCCTCTAGCCTGACGGCATGTTCCGTTCTCTGGTTGTTGCTTCGGCCCTGAGCCTGTTGACTGCCGCTTCGGCGGCCACGCCGCCCGTGCAGGTGACCTACCGCGTCTACCACTACACCTGTGACGCCGGCAAGAAGATCAGCGTGTCGTATGTCAGTTACGGGCAGGAGCCCATGTTCGCGGTGCTGGACTGGAACGGCGCCCGCTACGGCCTGGCCCAGGCCATCAGTGGCAGTGGGGCACGCTACGCCGGGCTGTACGGCCCTGTCGGCGCGCGTGGGGGCCTGCAGTGGTGGGAACACCAGGGCAAGGCCGACCTCAGCACCTTTACGGGCAACAGTACCGTGACGACCAAGACGCTGCTGACGGGCTGTAAAACGCCGACCCAGCGTTAAATTGTGGAGAGCGGCGGCCCGAAAGGTGGGCCGCCGCTCTCATTGCTGTCTGACCAAGACTTTGAGCGCCGGCGCACCGAAACTTCCTCTCTTCATGCAACCACCCTGGCCGTCAATCTGTGCCTGCAGCGCCCAGCAGCGCTTCAACCTCTTTAATGCCAGGCTGCTCGTCCAGAATGCGCTGGGCCACCTCGCGCGTCTTTTCAGGCTGCCCGGTGCGGTTCCAGGCCAGCATGGCGCCCTGACGATACCAGTGGTATTGCAGGGGCACACCTAGCTCTACGGCGCGGTCAAAAGCTTTTGCGGCTTCTGCGGGTTGCCCCAGGGCCAGCCGCGCTTGCCCCAGGCCCCACCAGTCAAAGGCGGTGGCGCTGTCCTGCCGTGTGCGGGCCGTCATCTCGTCGCGCAGGCGGGTCCAGTTGGCGGCCTCGTCCCAGTCTTTGCCCAGAATGGCGCGCACTTCGGCCTCACGGTTGGCGGGGTAAGCCAGCAGATATTCGCCGTTGTAGTAGTCCCACAGCTCTGTAAAACGGGCTTCGGTCAGGGTCAGTTCTGGGCCCAGCAGCGAATCGCTGGCTGTAAAACTGTCCGGGCCGTAGGCGTACAGCGTGCGGAAATGGGCGGTCTTGTCGCCGCGTTGCAGACGCTGCTGCACCACCACTGGAAGCTTGGCGGCCAGCAGCGCCCGCATCTGGACCGGGGTGCCTGCGTAGCGGATCAGGGTTTTCAGGCCGTTGCGTTCCAGGTAGGCGGCGACCTCCTGCGTGGAGACCTCCACATCCTTGCTGCTGTCTTTCAGGGCCGCTGCCGCCTGCGCCTGCGTGACGGTCTTGCCGTAATACCCCAGCACAATGCTGGCGGTGACCGGCCCGCAGTTGTTCAGCCCCTGGTTGTCGTGCCCTACGCCCTTCAGGGAGACGCTGGCCGGCAGGGTGGTTTCGGCCTGCGACGAGCAGGCGGCCAGCAAGACCGGGCCCAGCAGCAGGGCGGCGAGCGAACGTTTCATGTCAAGTAGTGTGGCGAGTTTGGGGGCTGGGCGCCTTGAGTTCGGCTGAAGCGTCCTCAAGGGTGGCTCCCAGAATGCGGCGTGGCGTGCAATATAAACCGGCTAGGCTGACGGCGTGTCCACTGACCCTCTGCATGCCCTGTTGGACGAAGCAAAGCGCACGAACACCAGCGCCCTGGTGGTGCTTAAAGGTGGCGAGGTGCTGCTGGATGAGGTGCTGGACGGCGAGGGCGACCGGCCCCTGGAAACCATGAGCGTGACCAAAGCCGTGCTGAGCCTGATCGTGGGCCGCGCGGTGATGCTGGGGCATTTGCCAGGTGCTGACGTAAAGGTCAGCGAGTTTTTCCCCGAATGGCGGCAGGGCCGCAAGCGTGACCTGACGCTGCGTCATCTGCTGACACATACCAGCGGCCTGCACAACCACCCCCATACGGGTCAGGACATCTATCCGAGCCAGGATTTTGTGCAGTTGGCCCTGTGCGCTGAACTGGACCACGACCCCGGCACCCATTTCGCCTACAACAACAAGGCCGCCAACCTGATTTGCGGCGTGCTGGAACGCGCCACCGGGCAGAAGGCTGACGACTTTGCCCGCGCCGACCTGTTTGGCCCGCTGGGCATAGATGACTGGTCGTGGCAGCGCGACCCCGCCGGCAACCCACACGGCATGAGCGGTCTACGCCTGCACGCCCGCGATCTGGCGCGGCTGGGACAACTGGCGCTGAATGGGGGAGAGTGGCTGATAGAAGCGGAGTGGATAGAGGAGAGTACTCACCCTGCTACGCCTGTCTTCCCCGAGATCGGCCTGCTGTGGTGGATGCTGCCGGCCTGGACGCGCTACAGCGTTACGGCTGAAAACGTGCGGGCACTGGAGGCCGCAGGAGCTGACCCGCGTCAGGTGGCCGCGCTGGGCCGTTGTTTGTGCGATCAGGTCAGCCGTGACGAGGTCCTGGCTCTGATTCGCGGAGCAGGCTTCGTGCCGCAGGACGCTCCGGCGGGCGTGGCGTGGTTGACCACAACGCGCGGCCCCCAGGCGGGCTTCCGGCATGACGGACACCGGGGGCAGAACCTCGTCATAGACCGGCGGCGTGGGGTGGTGGCCGTCCGCCTGATCGCCTGGGACCACCCGCATGTGGAGGCCCCGGAGAGTGCCTTCAGCGCTTTTCCTGACCGGGTGCTGGGGCTGTTTGAGAAGGAAGGGGCCTGATAGCTCGGCCCTGCATGGAGCCGCAATCGCGCCTCCGCTGGGGCCATTTATGCGGCAGAGTCTGAAAGGTGACGTTTACCCTGTCTTCCGGCCAGACCCCTTCATTGCCAGAACTGACTGACCTGTACAGCTCCGTTGGATGGACGGCCTACACGCGCGAGCCACAGCGCCTTGGCCAGGCTGTTTAACAGTCGAGCTTTCTCTGGACAGCGCGGGAAGATGCCGGCCGTCTGATTGGCCTCGTTCGCGGCCTGACGGATGAGGTCAGCATTCTGTATGTGCAGGACATTCTGGTGTGCCCCAACTGGCAGCGCCGGGGCGTGGGGCGGGCCCTGCTGGACGCGGTGCTGGCGAGGTACGGCAGCGTGATGCAGATGGTCCTGCTCACCGACAACGATCCTGGTCAACTGGCCTTCTACGCCTCACTGGGCTTTCAGAACACCAGAAGTTTGACGCAGACGCCCCTCAATGCCTTTTACCGCTCGGCGCTGGGGCCGCTGAGCTGAGGTCTGTTCGGAGGCAGGAAAGGCTGCCCCTCACCCACGCCACCCCTCTTCCGTAAGTCTTTTGGCTCGCGGTTGCTTCTGGCCGCGCCGCGTACACTCTTCCGGTGACTGTCGCTGCACCCAATCTGGCCAAACTGCTGCCCGCCGCCCCGCCTGGAAACTTGCTGCTGCTGCCGCAGGTGGCGCGGGCGGCGCTGTTCGCGGCGTTCCCTGGCCCGGCCGTGCTGCTGACCACGCCCGACCGCCTGGGCAGCTACGCCACCGCTGGCGTGCTGGGCGCGCCCGTGACTGTTAACCCCGGCCTGCGCGACTGGGACGCCCGCCACGACCATGTGGTGCTGGACGTGAACACGGCGCTGGACCTGTTTCCGTCGCGCCCCGAGGACCACGCCCTGACCCTGAAGGTGGGCAGCAGCTACCCGCGCGAAAGCCTGCTGGACCGCCTGGAGCGCCTGGGCTACGAACGCGGAGAAGAACCCGGATTCGAGATCAAGGGCGATACCCTGGAACTGCGTCTCCTGGCCGGTTCGGGCTTGCCCGCCGAGGCCGAGGAGGGCCTCTGGGTGCGCGCCGAGTTCTTTGGCGACGAACTGGACACCCTGCGTCTGATGAAGCCCGGCGAGCTGACCGGCGAAAAAGCTCAGAGCTTTACCCTGGAACCGACCGCCGATTACTTGACGGAAGTGAAGTGGGACGCCACGCGCCTGGAGTTGCTGCCAGGGCGCGTGTTTCTGGACTCGCCCGAGTTCTATGCCTCGGCCCTGGGGGTGCTGACCGACACGCTGTGGCCCCGGCTGGCCGGGCGCGAGGTGACCAGCTTTGGCCGCTCGCCGCTGGCTTTGCCTGACCTGGACACTGGCCTGCTGACCTTGCCGTTCTACCGCGCCCGCCTGAAGGACCTGGAGCGTGATGTCGAGGAGTGGCGAGCCGCCGACTACCGCGTCCTGATTCTGGTCCGGCACGACCGCACCGCCTCCTATCTGGCTGACAAGCTGCTGAACACCCACGAGATTCCCTGGCTGAAGATTCCGCGCGTGCCAGAGGGCGGCCTGGGTTTCCTGCGCGCGGCCGGTGAGGGTGGGTTTGTCATCCCCGAGCACAAGACGGTGGTGCTCACCGAAGACCTGATTTACGGGTTCCAGGGCGGCAGTGCGCTGCGCGGCAAGCGCCTGGGCGGCAAGCCGGTCACCGACGCGCTGGGCCTGCATGTGGGCGACTACCTGATTCATCCTGAGCACGGCATCGGGCAATTCGAGGGACTGGAAACGCGCAAGGTCCTGGGCGTCACGCGCGATTACCTGAACCTCACCTACCGGGGCGGCGCGCGCCTGAGCGTCCCCATTGAGCAGTTGCCGGTCTTGCGCCGCCATCCCGGCACCACCGACGACCCACCCAGCCTGAGTTCCTTTGACAAGAAAGACTGGGCCAGGGCCAAGGAAAAGGCGCGCAAGAACGCCGAAGAGGTCGCAGGCAAGCTGCTGGTGCAGTACGCCGCGCGGCAGGTGACGCCGGGCAATGCGTTCCCGGCGCAGCCCGAGTGGGACAGTCAGGTGGAAGCCAACTTCAAGTTCGACCTGACCGCCGACCAGAAAACGGCCCTGAAAGAGACCATGCGCGACCTCGAAAAGGCCAATCCGGCCGACCGCCTGATTTCCGGCGACGTGGGCTTCGGTAAAACTGAGGTGGCCCTGCGCGCCGCGCACCGCGTGGTGGGGCACGGCAAGCAGGTGGCGGTGCTGGTGCCCACGACGCTGCTGGCCGAGCAGCACACCTCGACCTTCGTCGAGCGCTTCAAGGGGCTGCCAGTGCGGGTGGAGGGTCTATCGCGCTTTACCAGCCCGCAGCAGGCCAAGAGCATCCTGGCCGACACCGCGAAGGGCAAAGTCGACATTCTGATCGGCACCCACCGCCTGCTGAGCGGCGACGTGGCGTTCCGTGACCTGGGTCTGATCATCGTGGACGAAGAACACCGCTTTGGCGTGGGCCAGAAGGAAAAACTACGCGCCCTGCGCGGCCTGCCCGAAGTGCCCAAAGACGGCAAGATCGAAATCCCCGAGGATGTGCGCGCTGTGGACACCCTGGCGCTGTCGGCCACCCCCATTCCCCGCACCCTCTACATGAGCATGGTGGGTCTGCGCGACATGAGCAGCATCCAGACGCCGCCCAAGGGCCGCAAGCCCATTCAGACGGTGCTGGCGCCCTTCGACCCGATTACCGTGCGCGACGCGATCCTGAGCGAAATCGAGCGCGGCGGCAAGGTCTTTTACATTCACGACCGCATTGCCAGCATCGGCGCCCGCAGCCTCTACCTGCGCAACCTCGTGCCTGAGGCGCGCATTGGCGTGGCCCACGGCCGCATGAATGAAGAAGAGCTGGAAGAAATCATGCTGGGCTTTGAGCAGGGTGCCTTTGACGTGCTGCTGGCGACCACCATCGTCGAAACCGGCCTGGACATCCCCGAGGCGAACACGATTCTGATTGAGCGCAGTGACCGCCTGGGTCTGGCCCAGCTGTACCAGCTGCGTGGCCGGGTGGGCCGCCGCGCTCAGACCGCCTACGCATACCTGTTCTACCCGCCGCGCATGACCGAAAACGCCCAGCGCCGCCTGTGGGCCATTGCCGACCTGCAAGACCTGGGCAGCGGGCACCTGCTGGCCGAAAAGGACATGGAAATTCGCGGCGTGGGCAACATTTTGGGCGAGGAACAGCACGGGCATGTGCAGGCGGTGTCCATTGACGTGTACACCGAACTCCTGGCCGAAGCGGTGGCCAAGCTCAAGGGCGAGAAGATGGAAGCGCCCGTCAATATTTCTATTGACCTGCCCATTGACGCCCGCCTGAGCCCGGACTACTTTGACCGCGACGAGGAAGCCCGGATTGCCACCTACGGCCGCCTCAGCGAAAGCCGCACCCTCCAGGCTATTTCGAGGGTCGAACGCGACCTGCGCAAGAAATACGGTCCGCCCAGCCCTGAAGTCCAGAATTTTATCGACCTGGCCAAGCTGCGGCTCACGGCAGCCGCCAAGCGCGTGCTGACCATTGGCGGCACCATGACCCACCTGCAAGTCACGTTTGCTTACAAGAGCCTGGATTACGACGCGCCGGGCTTGCGGCGCTACCCACACAAGACCGAGGTGCAGATGTTCCCGCCCAGCGTGAAGCTAGACAAACGCGGCATCAAACCAGATGACTACGCGCGAACCCTAATTGACCTGCTGGGGTATTTTGGGTGAGTGAAGCAGTGCGCGCGCAACTGGATGCGATCAATTGGCGCCTGTACGAAACAGCCTATGGATCTGCCGAAGCTGTCCCAGATCAACTGTTTGATCTGTTAACGGGCAGCTCTGAGGTGCAACTCGCAGCGGCCCACCAGTTATGGTGCGCGCTCTGTCATCAACATGCCTACCTGTCTTCAGCGGCAGCGGCGGCGTTACCGTTTCTCCTGCGTGCCATTCAAGGGCCAGAAGCTGCCGTCAGGGAGGCAGTTTTAAATATCCTGTCGGGGTTTGCCTATCACTCTGTGCCACCCCGAACAGGCGAGCAGCCAAGCTGGGTTACGGAAATACGTCGCGTGCTTCTTCAGTGCCAGAGTGAATTTGAAATCATCGCTCAGCAGGAGACGGGCGAGAGTCAGGAGTGGGCTAGCCAGATTCTGGAAGAGCTGAACACAACCAGCCGCTATAGAAGTTTGTTCTGAAAAGAAGTCAGCAGCGCAGCGGTATCTTTCACCTACACTCCCCCTATGACCACCGTGCCTCCGATCTTGCCGGTGACGGCAGCGGCCCCTGCTCCCGCCGTCTACCGCGTCACCACACGGCAGAACCTGCTGACCATCCTGCTGGGGTGGTGGCTGCTGGGTGGGGTCTTTATAGACGGCTGGGCGCACAACACCTACGGCGAGTCGCTGGAAACCTTTTTCACGCCCTGGCACGCGGCCTTTTACAGTGGGTTTGCGGCGGTCGCGGGCTGGTGTCTGTGGTTGGCCTCGCGCGGGTGGCAGCAGGGGCGGCGTGGCTTGGCGGCGTTCCCAGAGGGTTACCATCTGGCGGCGCTGGGTGTGCCGATTTTCGCCCTGGGCGGCGCCGGAGACCTGACGTGGCACACGGTTCTGGGCATTGAGGTCGGGATTGAAGCCCTGCTGTCGCCCACCCACCTGCTGCTCTTTCTGGGGGCCATGCTGATTGTGGCCTCGCCCCTGAACGCGGCGTGGCGCTCGCCCGCGCGGCGCCATGAGGCCGGGGGGGTGCGCTGGGTGGCGGCGCTCTCGGCGACCTCGCTGCTGGCCATGACGGCCTTTATGCACATGTATATGTGGGGGCTGCTGACCGTGCCGCAGGGCCTGAGCTACGTGCAAACGCGCGGCGAACTCAGCGCGGTGCTGCTGACCGCCGTCATCATGGCCGCGCCCGTGCTGCTGGTGCTGCGGCGCTTTGCCTTGCCTTTTGGCGCAGTGGGCGTGATGTACGGCCTGACCAATCTGGGCATGAGCGTGATGATCACGCCCGGTGAATGGCAGATGCCGCTGCTGGCCTTGGGCTGCGGCCTGGTGGTGGACGCCCTGCACGCGCTGCTGCGCCCGTCGGCGGCGCGGGTATGGGCGCTCCGGGCCTTCGCCTTCCTGGTGCCTCTGGTCGTGTGGGGGCCATACCTGGGTGAAGGCGTGCGTCAGGGGGCCAGCAACCTGAGCCTGGAGTTGTGGCTGGGCGTGGCGGTCATGGCCGGTCTGGGCGGCGTGGCCCTGAGCGCGCTGATCTTCCCGGCGCCGCTGTCACCAGAAGCGGCAGAAGGCTGAGCGCGGCTTCGAGATTTGAAGACAGTCGTCGGCCAATGAGGCTTTTTATGGGCTGCTCACGCTGGCGAGTGACCAAAACACGCGCGAGCAGCCCCGCAGGCTCAGGTCTGGGGGCGGAGGTCTTCGGCCAGCGCGACAATGATGCCGGCCGGCCCGCGCACGTAGCAGAGCCTGTAGATGTCCCGGTAGTCGGCCACCTCGCCAATGAGTTCAGCCCCATGTGCGCGAAGCCGCGCAAGTGAATCCTCCACGCTCTCCACGGCAAACATGACACTCCGCAGGCCCAGGGTATTGGGCGGCGCGGCGGCGGGCTGAGCCTCCACCAGAGGAGGGTGACGAAAGCTGGTCAGCTCCAGCCGCCCGTGCCCGTCGGGCGTTTGCATCATCACGATGTCCACCTGGACCCCGTCGAGTCCGTTGATGCGGTCTACCCAGGGCCCCTCAATGGGCGTCTGGCCGATGGTGCTTAGACCCAGCGCTGTGAAAAATGCGGTGGCGGCCGTGAGGTCCTCGACGACGACACTGATGTGGTCCAGTCGCTTGATTGTCATCTCTCTGGCATCCTAGCGACTGAGGACAGGCGTGTTTGCCTGCCAAGCCGATTATCTGAGGGGTGGCTGCTGGTGGCACTTGCATTTTGCGTCGGAGCCGCCTCCAGACCACAATGGCCTTGGACAGAGTCAGGCCTCTCTCTGGCAGGCCCAGTTCTCTCTGCAACTGCCTAGTGGTGGTGCTGCGGCCCTGTTGGGGGAGGCGTCGCTGTACCTCCCCGTACCTGAAGCAAGTTCGTCATCGTCGCCATTTCGCCCCGCTGCAGGGTCACGACCTGCCGGGCCAGGCGGCGCA
This sequence comes from Deinococcus arboris, assembly GCF_009755355.1. GTDB lineage: Bacteria > Deinococcota > Deinococci > Deinococcales > Deinococcaceae > Deinococcus > Deinococcus betulae. Next base: position 140,878 of record NZ_WQLB01000002.1, read on the forward strand.
CAGTGGCCTGAGGGCTGTCCCGCAGCGGTTCACTCATGCTCACGGCGCCCTGATGGTGGCGAATCATCAGCCGCAAAAACGACGCCTCGGCCTGTGGCAGGGGCAGAGTCCACAGCGCCGCAACCTCCTGCGCCGAAGCCATGCCCATTGCGCGGGCGTGGGCTGGTGTGGGGCGCGGCTCCTGGGACTGCCCCCAGCCGGCCAGCCAGCCCCGCATCTGGCGCAGCTGTTCTTCCTGCCCCAGCGTGATGTCCAGCGCCACCGAGCGCAGCGAACGGTCCCGCGAGCGCCTGAGCATGGGCGCACTCAGCGCCAGCGCCTGCTCATGGTGAACCAGCATGTGGCGCACGAACTGGGTTTCTGGGCTGTCTGCGGTGGGCGTGGCCGGTCTGGGCTGGGCCAGCAGCAGGCCCCCGCCCAGCAGCAGCGACGCCAGGACGCCTGCGGCCACGCCCCGGTTCATCTGGCCTGGGCGTCGTACAGGCGCTGCCGGTCACGGAAGGCCGCCTTCTGCGCGGCCGTGGTCTGGGCGTGGCAGTGCTGACAGCTCACGCCTTCCTCGTACTGCAGGTGGTCACGTTCCTCTGGCGTCAGCGGCCAGCCGCAGGAGTGGCACATGGCCGCGCCGCCCTCGCGCAGGCCGTGGCCTACCGTCACCCGGCCGTCAAACACAAAGCATTCGCCCTGCCAGCGGCTCTGCGTCTCTGGCACATCTTCCAGGTATTTCAGGATGCCGCCTTGCAGGTGAAACACGTCCTGGTAGCCGCGTGCCCGCAGCAGGCTGGTGCTTTTCTCGCAGCGAATCCCGCCCGTGCAGAACATCGCCACGCGCTTGCCACTCAGTTCGTCGGCGTGGGCGTCCAACCACGCGGGAAACTCGCGGAAAGAGTCGATCTCGGGATTCACCGCGCCTTCAAATGTGCCGGCCTTCACCTCATAGCGGTTGCGGGTGTCAATGACCACGACATCTGGCGCTGTGATCAGGGCGTTCCAGTCCTGCGCAGCCACATACTGCCCGGCCTGCGAGGTCGGTTCGACAGGCACGCCCATCGTCACGATTTCTGTTTTCAGGCGCACCTTGAAGCGCTTGAAGGGCTGCTCGGTCGCCCACGACTCCTTGTCTTCCAGCCGGTCAAAGCCCTCGGCGTGCAGGGCGGCGCGCAGGCGGTCAATGCCGGTCCGGGAGCCAGCCACCGTGCCGTTCAGGCCTTCGTGGGCCACAATCAGGGTGCCGCACAGTCCCTCCGCTTGCCCCAGCGCCAGCAGCCTCTCTCTGAGCCCTTCAGGGTCTGGCAAGGCACGGAACTGGTACAGGGCGGCCACCACAAAGGGCGCCGCAGCGGGCTCGGCAGGTACAGCAGACATCCTGGCCATGATAGCGGGGCCCCACGCATTCAACGGTGTTCGGCAGCATTGCCGAGAGGAAAATGCCGTCAGAGATTCCACAACGGCCGCTGACAAGAGACAGAGCCTTGCATAACTCCCCCCTACGCCCAGAACCCTGACGCTGGGCTGATATACGCTGCCCATTCTTGCGGGCGTGACCCGATTTGCCGCGCTGCCTGCCGCCCTAGTTCTTAGCACCTTGCTCTCGGCCTGCGTGCGCCCCGCCGCGCCGGAACTGCCGCTGGTGACCACCCTCAACTTCACGGCCTTTGACGCCCAGCAAAGCGCCCTGAACCTGCGCGCAGGCAAGAGTCAGAAGCTGTCGCTGGACGCCGAACCCGAATACATCGCGGTGAGTGCCGACAGCCGCCGGGCCTACGTGACCCTGCAAGAAAGCAACGCTGTCGCCACCCTGGACCTGACGCGCGGCGAAATTGTGGGCCTCAAATCATTGGGGTTTAAAAATCACGCCCTCGCCGCCAACGCTTTTGACCCCAGCGACAAGGACGGCGGCGTCAACCTGAAGACCTGGCCGGTGCTGGGGGCGTATATGCCTGACGCCATCGCCAGCATCTCGGTGGGGGGGCAGACTTACCTGCTCACCGCCAACGAGGGCGACACCCGTGATTACGGCGCGGCGTATCTGGACGAGGTCAAGGTCTCGGCCCTGACGCTGGACGCGGCGGCCTTTCCCAACGCGGCCGCCCTGAAAGCCGACGCCGCTCTGGGCCGCCTGGTGGTCAGTAAGCCCGATGCCGACACCGATGGAGACGGAGACGCCGACCGGCTGGTGGCGTTCGGTGCGCGCAGCCTGAGCGTCTGGAACACGGACCTGGGCCTGGTGGCCGATACCGGCAGCCTGTTTGAAGCCAAGACCGCCGAACTCAGCCCCACGACCTTTAACAGCGGCGGTACGGTCAGCACCTTCGACACCCGCAGCGATAACAAGGGGCCAGAGCCCGAAGGCGTGGCGACCGGCGTGGTGGCGGGGCGCACGCTGGCTTTTGTGGGCCTGGAGCGCACGGGCGGCGTCATGGTGCTGGATGTCAGCACGCCCTCGGCCCCAGCGTTTGTGGACTACCGCCACACCGTGACCCCCACCGCCGACCCCAAGAGCGGCCTGGCGGGCGACCTGGCCCCTGAAGGGCTACTGTTTATTCCCGCTGCCGACAGCCCCAGCAGCAAGGCCCTGCTGGTCGCCAGCCACGAGGTCAGTGGCAGCGTGACCATCTACGCCGTGGAAGACAGCGGCAAGCTGACCCTGGCGGGCCGCTACCAGGCCAGCCCCTATGCCTACGACCAGGGTGTGGCGGAAATCAGCGCCTATGACAAGGGCAGCAAGCAGCTGTTCGTGGTCAACGGCGCAACCGGCAGCCTGGACATCCTGACCCTGGCCGATGTGGCCCAGCCTAAACTCGTGAAGTCCGTCAGTCTGGCCGCTTACGGCCGTAGTGCCAACAGTGTGGCGGTCTCAAACGGAGTGGTGGCGGTGGCAGTCGAAGCGGTCATCAAGACTGACCCCGGCAAGGTGGCCTTCCTGAAGCCCGACGGCAGCGAGCGGGCTCCCGCCGTCACTGTGGGAGCCCAGCCCGACATGCTGACCTTCTCGCCCGACGGGCAACTGCTTCTGACCGCCAACGAGGGTGAGCCCAGCGCCGACTACAGCGTGGACCCGGCGGGCAGCGTCAGCCTGATTAACGTGAGTAAAGCACTGGCCGCGCGCTAAAGAGGCCAGACAGGGAAAAGAGGCGCCAGGGTAGGATCTCTGGCGCTTCTTGCGTGGCGTCGGGGTCAGGCGAGAGAGTCCTGACCAAGCCCCACTGTCCGTTTGTGTATAAGCGGGACCTTGCGCTGCCCGGCCTTACTGCTGGGCGGCGTAGTCCATATAGGCATTGACCTGTGGGGCCCAGAACAGGGTCAGGCCCAGCAGGAAAGAAGTGAGGCCCCAGACGGGCGAACCGCTCAGGGCCAGCTCAATGGCGCCGGTGCCCCAGAGGATGCACACCTCAATACGGGCCCAGAGCTTGCCCTGATAGACCGGCCAGCACAGCAGCGCTGTACCAGCGAAGAGTCCCGCGCTCAGATATTCTGTCTGGCCAGCGGCTATCCCCAGAGCCACCTTCAGGGCCAAGGACCCCAGCTCCAGCCCCAGGATCAGAAGGGTCAGTCGCCAGCCGCTCACAATGACAGCTGCGTCGTGGTTCACGGTGCGAGTGTAAAGGCCGCCAGGGCCTCCCGCTGCCTCATCTGCGCGGTTTGGCGCATTTCGCTGTCCTCCACCTCTGCTAGCCTGATGGGCGTGCCCACGCTGCTGACGGCCACTTCGCTCACCGTGCGGTACGGGGAGCGGGCGGTGCTGGACGGCGTGTCTGTCAGTGTCACGGACAGCGAGCGGGTGGCCCTGCTGGGCCGCAACGGCGCCGGAAAGACCACGCTGCTGCGCGTGCTGACAGGCGACCTGACGCCCGAGGACGGTGAGATCTGGCGCGAAGCGGGCCTGCGGGTGGCCATCCTGGCACAGCACCACGCGCACCCCCCTGGCCTGAGCGTGCAGACCCTGGTGGACGCCGCGCACCCCTACCGCGACCTGGAAGAGGACCTGCTGGTGCTGGAAGCCAACCTGGGTGACCCGGAGGCCCTGGCCGCCTGGAGCGCCCTGCACGCCCGCTTGGACGAGGCCGACGCCTTCCGCTGGCCAGCGCGGGCGGCCCGGGTGCTGGGGATATTGGACCTGACCCGGTTTCGTCACCGAGAAGCCGCCACGCTCTCTGGCGGTGAAAAGACGCGCCTGGCGCTGGCCTTGGCCCTGGCCCGCGAACCTGACCTGCTGCTGCTGGACGAACCCACCAACCACCTCGACATCCGCATGCGCGAGTGGCTGGAGGGCTACCTGCGCGACTTCTCAGGCGGCGTGATCCTCACCAGTCACGACCGCGATTTTCTGGATGCAGTGGCCACGCGCAGCCTGTGGCTGGAACATGGTGAGGCCGCGCCCTACCCCGGCGGTTACTCCCGCGCCCGCGCCCAGCGTGACCTGGAACGCCGCACCCAGACCCGTGCTGCCCAGTTGGGCGAGCAGGAAGCGGCGCGGCTGACGGGCAGTGTCGAGACCCTGGACCGCTGGGGCCGCCGCTCACGGGGCCTCAAGACCCGCGCGGCGCGCGTGGCCACCCCCGAAGCCCCGCTGCCCGAACGCCAGATTCGCATGCGGCTGCTGGCCGGCACCGCCCGCGCGCCGCTGGTGGCTTGGGGCCAGCACCTGAACAAACGCTACGGCGAGCGCGTGGTGCTGCAGGACGCCGCCTTCCGGCTGCGGCAGGGTGACCGCGTGGCCCTGATGGGCGCCAACGGGACCGGCAAAACCACCCTGATGCGCCTGCTGGCCGGCGAGTTGCACCCTGACCCGACCGGCCCTGACCCACTGACAGGCGAGCGGGGCCCCGAGCCGCTGCTGCGGGTGGCGGCCGGCGTGACTGTGGCCAGCCTGGACCAGACCTGGCACGGCCTGACCCCCGGTGAGGGGCTGCACGCACAGTTCGAGCGCCGCTTTGGCCGGCAGGCCAACAGTCTGCTGGGCCGTGCGGGTTTTGGGGCCGCCGACTGGCCCAAATTCCCGGAAGAACTCTCGGGCGGGGAGCGGGCGCGCGCCGGGCTGGCGCTGGTCAGCGGGCTGCGCGCCGACCTGCTGCTGCTGGACGAACCCACCAACCACCTGGATGTCGAGGCGCTGCAAGCGCTGGAGGGCGCGGTGCAGGGCTACGGCGGCGCCGTGGTGATCGTGACCCACGACCGCCGCTTTGCCCGTGAGGTGGCCACCCGCCTGTGGCTGATTGAGGACGCCCAGCTGCGCGAGATCAGTGGCTGGGGAGGCCGGGACTACCTGGACCCGGCGGCCACCCTCCAGGGTGACCCGCCGCCGCCGCCACCGCCGCCCACCCCCCGGCAGCGGCTGGCTGGACTGGAAGCGCAGCTGGGCGCCGCCCGCGCCGAGCTGGACCGGCCGCCGGGTGCCCTGACTGGCCGCGAGGAAGCCCGGCTGCGCGCTCAGGCCCACGAGCTTCAGCACACGCTATACGCCCTGTATGCCCAGGTCTGGGAGGCCCCCCAGTACGACGCCCAGGTGCGCGAGCCGCCGCTGACCGTGCGGGCGCAGCGGCTGGGGCCAGAGGGCGGCATGTTCTGGGCCGCCGGCAACGAGGGGTGTCCCCACCTGGCCTGGGACGGCTGGACCCTGCGCTGGAACGGCGAGCCGCCCGCGTGGTACGGCGCGGCGCTGCTGGGCGGCACGCTGCGGATTCTGTTTGAACACTGGAATGTGGGCCGGGCCGAACTGGGCGAGGGCGGCCTGCACCTGACCCGCCGCGCGTACTTTGAGCGGCTGGGGCTGGCACCGGTCCGCCGCTGAGCTGGCCCGCTCTCCGCTATACTTCCGCGCATGGAAGACCTCATCAAGGGCCGCCTCGGCGGAGCGGACGGCTACGGCATCCGCTGCGTCATTGACGGCGACACCATCAAGGGCCGCGCGGGCGGCAAGCTGCACGGCAAAGACATCGCCCTCGAAATTACCGAACGCGGCGTGCAGGGCAGCGTCGGCGCCGACCCCGTCAAAATCGAGTTGCAGGACGGCGAGCTCAAGGGCAACGTGGGCCCCCAGAGCCTGACTCTGCGCGGCGTGGACCGGGTCACCGGCTACATGGGCGAGCCGATTGTGGGCTGGAACGTCGTGGCGCAGCAGACCGGCGAGAAACTGGTCGGCCAGCTGGGCAGCACCGTGCTGGGCCGCCCCTTTGAACTCGACCTGGGCAGCGCGCCCGGCTGGGTGGGCACCCTGGTCGCCGTGGTGGCCTTTTACGCCCTGGAACCCCGCGCGAACGTCACCGTCAGCCGCTAAAACCTTCTGCTTTCGCGCCGCCCGCCTTAGCTGGGCGGCGTTGTCATGGCCTATAAGCAGTCGGCCTTCTATATGCCTTGACAGGAATATTCTGTAAATGGCATAATCTGCCCATATCAAAGGAGGTGAGAGGCAACTGATGTGAACACGCAGACCTTTCAGGCCCTGGCCGACCCGCACCGCTTTCAGATGGTGGAGTTGTTGCGCCAGGCCCCACTGACCGTTGGTGAGCTGGCAGCCCGCCTTGACCTGAAACAGCCGCAGGCCTCCAAGCATTTGCGCGTCCTGAGCGACGCGGGCCTGGTGGAACTGCGCCCGCAGGCCAACCGCCGTATCTGCCACCTGCGCCCAGAACCCTTCGAGGCCTTAGACGACTGGCTGACCACCTTTCGGCAGCTGTGGCAGGGCCGGTTTGACCGGCTGGACGACTACCTTCAGCAGCTTCAGCCTCCCGCTCCCGACGCCCCCTCAGATGACCAAGGAGAGACGCCATGACCAGCGCCACGCCCACCCTGACCCACCACACCGAACACAACAAAGAACTCGTGCTAGAGCGCACTTTCGCGGCGCCGCCCGAACTCGTCTTCGCGGCCTTTACCCAGCCCGAGCACCTGCGTCAGTGGTGGGGACCACGCGGCTGGACCCTGACGCACTGCACGGTGGATCTGCGCCCTGGGGGCCGCTGGCATTACTGCATGAAGTGCGTGGACCCCGCCCAGGGCGACTTTTACGGCATGGAATCCTGGGGCCTGGGCATCTATCAGGAGATTGAGGCGCCAGGCCGCCTGGTCTACACCGACTATTTTTCCGACGCCGAGGGCACGATCAATGAGGAGCTGCCCACCACCCAGAGCATCCTGACATTTGAAGAGGTGGACGGCCAGACCCGCGTGGTCAGCCGCTCGGTGTACGCCACCCCCGAGGCGCTGAAAACGGTCATGGACATGGGGATGCTCCAGGGCATCACGGAAACCTGGGACCGCCTGGCCGAGTATCTGCCGGGCCAGTAAGGAAAAGGAGAAAGCCGCCCTCAACCTATGGGGCGGCTTTTCTCTTGTCTTCTGAAGCCAGGAGGAGGTCTCCAATCTCCTGCAGCTTTGCCCCTTAGTTCAGGGCGCCCGTCTGAAACTGGAAGGCGCTGCCGTCATAGTCCACAGTCAGGCTGCTGCTGTCGGGCACGTTTCCCTGCAAAATCTCGCGGGCCAGCGGCGTTTCGATCTCGCGGCTGATCGCGCGGCGCAGGGGCCGGGCGCCAAAGGCGGGGTCATATCCCACTTCGGCCAGGCGGTCCTTGGCGGCGGGCGTCAGGTGCAGGCTGATGCGGCGCTCGGCCAGGCGCCTAATGAGGCCGCGCATCTGGATGTCCACAATCTTGTGCAGGTCAGCGGCCGTCAGCGCGTCAAAGACGATGATGTCGTCCACGCGGTTCAGGAACTCGGGGCGGAAGTGGCTCTGCAACTCGCCCATCACGGCGTCGCGGATGGCGGCCGAGTCCTCGCCTCCGTGCTGCATTTCCAGAATCAGGGGGCTGCCGATGTTGCTGGTCAGGATAATCAGGGTGTTGCGGAAATCCACCGTGCGGCCCTGGCCATCCGTCAGGCGGCCGTCGTCCAGCACCTGAAGCAGCACGTTAAAGACGTCAGGGTGCGCCTTTTCAATCTCGTCGAACAGCAGCACAGCGTAGGGGCGGCGCCGCACGGCCTCGGTCAGCTGGCCCCCTTCCTCAAAGCCCACGTAGCCAGGAGGGGCCCCGATCAGGCGCGCGACCGTGTGCTTTTCCATGTATTCGGACATGTCAATGCGGACCATCGCGTCTTGGCTGTCGAACAGGAACTCGGCCAGGGCTTTGGCCAGCTCGGTCTTGCCCACACCCGTCGGGCCCAGGAACATGAAGCTGCCCAGGGGCCGGCCGGGGTCCGAGAGGCCCGCGCGGCTACGGCGAATGGCGTCGGCCACGCTGACAATGGCGCGGTCCTGGCCAATGACGCGGCCGTGCAGCTGCTCTTCTAGCTTCAGCAGCTTCTCTCGCTCGCCTTCCATCAGCTTGTTGACGGGGATCCCCGTCCAGCGGCTGACCACCGAGGCGATGTCTTCTTCGGTTACCTGGGTGTGGGCAAACTCGGCGCCCTTGAGCTTTTGCTCCAGGTCGTGCACTTCCTTTTCCAGTTGGGGCAGCTTGCCGTATTCCAGTTCAGCGGCGCGCTGCAGGTCGTAGTCGCGCTTGGCTTTCTCGATGTCGGTGCGCACCTGATCGAGCGCCTCGCGCTTTTCGCGCAGAGCGGCGACCTCCTGCCGCTCGCCTTCCCAGCGGGCGCGCACCTCGCTGAGTTCGTCGGTAATGCCTTTGAGGGTGCCTTCAATGTCGATCAGGCGGTTTTGAGAGTCCTGGTCTTTCTCACGCTTCAGGGCCTCGCGCTCAATTTCCAGTTGCAGTTTGCGGCGCTCGAGCTGGTCAATGCGCTCGGGGCTGCTCTCCAGCGCCATGCGCAGCCGGGCGGCCGACTCATCAATCAGGTCAATCGCTTTGTCCGGCAGCTGCCGGTCGGTGATGTAGCGGTGAGACAGCTGCGCGGCGGCGACCAGTGCCGGGTCGGTAATTTCCACGTTGTGGTGAACCTGATACCGCTCCTTGATGCCGCGCAGGATGGAAATGGTGTCTTCCACGCTGGGCTCGTCCACAAAAACGGGCTGAAAGCGGCGTTCCAGGGCGGGATCTTTCTCAATCTCCCGGTATTCGCTCAAGGTCGTCGCGCCGATCAGGTGCAGCTCGCCGCGCGCCAGGGCCGGCTTAAGCATGTTGCCGGCGTCAGGGCTGCCCTCGGTCTTGCCCGCCCCCACGATGGTGTGGATCTCGTCTACGAACAGGATGATGTCGCCCTGGGACGCAATCACTTCGTCAATCACGCCTTTTAAGCGCTCCTCGAACTCGCCCCGGAATTTAGCCCCAGCCAGCAAGCTGCCCATTTCCAGGCTGACAATTCGCTTGTCCTTCAGGCCGTCCGGCACGTCGCCTTTAACAATCCGGATAGCGAGGCCCTCAGCAATGGCCGTCTTGCCCACGCCGGGCTCGCCGATCAGGACGGGGTTGTTCTTGGTGCGCCGCAGCAGAATCTGCATGGCGCGGCGAATTTCCTCGTCGCGGCCAATCACGGGGTCAAATTTGCCGTCTTTGGCGCGCTGGGTCAGATCGGTGCCGTACTTGGCCAGGGCGTCAAACTGCTGTTCGCTGGTCTTGTTGGTCACGGTTTTTCCTTTGCGCTGTTCAGTGACGGCGCGGTTCAGGTCAGCTTCGGCCGGCAGGCCTTTGCCCTTGTATTCGGCGCGCACGGCCAGCAGCAACGCGTCGGCCGCCACGAACGAGTCGCCCAGTTGCCCCGCCAGCGTATCGGCGGCGCGAAAGGCGCGGGCCAGTGCGGGGTCGAGATACAGGCTTTCGCCGCCGCCCTGCACGCGCGGCAGCTTGCCCAGGTCGGCGTCCAATGCGGTGCGGATGGTGCTCAGGTTGCCGCCCGCCAGCGTCAGGGCGCGGGCGGCCGTGTCGTTGTCGGTCAGCGCGCGCAGCAGGTGCGCGGGGGTGAGGTTCTGGTGCTGCAGCTGCTGCGCCAGCTGCTGTGCGGCCTGCACCGCCTGCGTGCTGGCTTCGGTCAAGCGTTCGGGATTCAAAAGGGGAAACCTCCAGAAGCGGGGAGAGGTCGGGACTCAACTCCCTCTATTCTGAAACTTGAGTGCAGTTGTGTCAAGTTTATTGCGGGTTTAAGAAAGTGGCGAAGGTTTCAGGCGCGCAGCGGAAAAGCCCCGTGGGAACAATCCACGGGGCCAGAGGCAGTCTCATACGGCTTCCAATTAAATCGAGCGGAATGCTCGATGAAATCCAAGCGGAGAGAGAGGGAACGACGACGGATTTTGCTCTCTGGAGGCGCAACCGGTGCTTTCCCAGCTGTGCCGTCATGAAATGGCAGTCTGTGTCAGGTCAGGTGAGGTCAGGCTGCCTGGCCATGTCGCCTATTCCCTACGCCTCACCACCCGCTTTACCTCGACAGAATGTAGTTCAGGCCAGTTGCCGGATCCATCACGTGCAGCGCGCCGTTAAAGCCCACCAGGAGCTGAGTGCTGCCCGGCATCGGGTAGAGGGTCGCGCTGCTGCCCCGGCCCTTGCTCAGGGGCGTGCCCTTGGCCGGTTCAATCAGGGTGCGGTCCCCCGTGGCCGGATCAATCTTGACCAGCGCAAACGGCACCGCTGAAACCTGGACCTGGGTGGTGTACAGGGCGCCCCCGCTGTAGGCCAGCGCGCTGCCGATATGGGCGGCGCCCTGGCCTTTCTTGAACACCTGCGCCCCGCCCTGGTCGGTCTGCCCGGAAATCAGGCGGCGCTCGCCCGTCTTGAGGTCCACGCTGACCACGATATAATTGGGGTTTGGCCCGCCTGAGGCGTACAGCGTCGTTCCGTTCACCGCAAAGTCGCCAAACTGCGGCCCGGTGCCAGCCAGGCTGCTGGTCCAGGGAATCCCGCTGCCCTGCACGTTGTCCCCGTTGACATCAAAGCGCGAGACCGAGGTGCAGCGGTAATCATTCTTGGCGTCCAGCTTGAACAGCGCGAAGCCGGCGGCAATGGGCGCGTTGTTGCCCAGCAGGTACACGCTGCCGTCCCCATCAACAGCCATGTAGGGCATGGGCAGGGCCGGCGTGACCGCCTTTGCATTGACCTGCGTGCAGAAGTAGCCGTTGCCAGGCGCCGTGGGTTGGGGCTGGGGCGCGGGGGCTGGCGCTGCCGCCGGCTTGTTGCCGCCCAGGAGCCCACCCAGCAGGCCGCCCACATTGACGTTGCCGATGGGCGTGGACACTGTGGCGTTGGGCACGGTCGGCGCAGAGGTGCTGGGGCTACTGCTGGCCGCAGCAGGTCGGCGCGGGTCGGCGTATTTCAGTTCCACGCTGTCACGTACCCGCGTGTCGGCGGCCGTGGTGGGGGTCCACAGCAGGGTGCGGTCCCCGGTGGTGGGGTCAATGCGGATCAGTTGCCCGGCGTAGGCCACCAGTGAGCCGTCGGGCAGCCGCTGCACGTCGGTCACACTGCCCAGTGTGTACAGGTCCAGCAGGTCGCGGTCACCCTGCACCTGCACGCCCCTGCCCACCTTCTCGACGGTGTTCAGGTAACCGCTGACCACGCGGCGGTTGCCGGTGTTCAGGTCAATCGCCATCACCACGCCAAAGGGGTCGGTGTTGCGCAGGGTTTCCAGCGCCACGTACAGCGTCTGGCCGTCGGGCGTGACAAAGCCGCCGCGCAGCTGCTCACTGCCACCCTGGTAAAAAGAAGAGCCGCTGCCCACCGTGCCCACGCCATCTGGGGCGTTCTTGGCCACGCAGCGGGCGTTGGCCGTGTCTTTGGCGCAGTCGATCATGGTGGACAGGGCGTGGGCCTGCGGCGTCAGCAGGCCGAGGGTCAGAATCAGGGCAAATCGCTTCATGAGGTTCCTCCGGGAAAGCTTGTAGACAGCAGCGCGGCACAGGAGCGCAGGGCAAAAGCCCGGCCCCACCGCGTTGATTGTGCCCGGAGTCTAGAACGTGAAGTTTCGCACGCCTGCCTCAGATGCCCTTGACTCGGCCCCGTTCCATCTGTAAAGCGGCGGCGCCAGATGAACGCTGCGGCCCGCCCACCAGTTCCATCATCCCGGTGCCGCGCGCGGGCTGGCCGGCCCAGGTGCCCTGCACCTCTATGGGGCCTTCCCAGTAGTCAATGCGGGTGCTGCGGCTGCGCAGTTCCTGCTCCTGGCGCAGGGCGCGCACCGTCAGGTCAAAGTCGTCGGCTTGCAAGTGCCAGCCCAGGGCGTAGGTGTGGCCCGCCGGGCTGATCCACGTCTCGCCAGGTGTGGCCCGCAGGCCGGTCACTGCCCGCACCTGACCGCTGGGGTCCACCACACTGCCGATTAGCTGCGCCACCTCGCCGTCTGGCCTGCGCACCCGGTAGACCATCAGGTCGTCACCGCCCTCCAGATGAACGCTGAACCAGTCCCACAGCGCCGTCTGCCCCGGAATCTGATTGCCCCACTGGTGGTCCAGCCAGGCCTGGCCCTGCACGGGGCGCCCGTTGACCGTGCCACTCAGCGCCAGCCGCGTGACGCTCTGGTAATACAGCGCCCCCACCTCTGGCCCGCCGCTGTAGCCGGGCGGATGAATGACTGGTCCCTTCAGAGGCGTCAGGGTGAGGTCCAGCGGCCCCGCCTTGAGCTCGAAGGGCGCGGTGGAAGAGGTGCCCTGCTGCTGGAAAGTCCAGCCCTGCTGACTCAGGCGCAGCGGGGGAAAGCTGGCCTCGCCGCCCCCTGCTGGCTGTTCCAAGAAGCTTAGGCTGCCGCTCTTCAGGTCCGTCACTGCCACATGCGAAATCATCAGCGGGACCGGCAGCCGCGTGTCCCGCACCCGGAACTGCGCCCAGTGCAGCGCCAGCGCCTCGGACGGCAGGTAAGCGCTGACATACCACCATTCCATCGGAAAGGTGTGCGGGCCGTAGTCCGCAGGGCTGGGCCGCGCGGCGGGGTCAACCGCCTGTTGCACCGGGGCGCAGGCGCCCAGCAGCGCGGCGGTCAGGAGGGGCAGCAGACGTTTCATACAGGCTCCGAACAATTCCGGAACATGTGCTGGAATTGTTCCGACCGGACTGACCAAGCTGCGCAGCAGATGGAGAAAGAAAAGGACGGATTTCTGGGAATTGGGGTTGCAAAGCGCCGCAGGCGTGGGACGCCCGTCTCCCTCCCGGCTGTTCCGGAAATGGACAGAATCTGTATCACGGCCGCAGCCTATCCCTGTCTGCGCCGCCCAGCCAGCAAGGTTGAGGCCGACCCCCACAGCAGGAGGTCGGCCCCAGGACGCAGCAGGTCTTTACTCGTCGCCCAGGTAGGCTTTGCGCACGCTTTCATCCTTGGCGATGTCGGCGGCGTTGCCCGACAGCCTGATTTCGCCGGTTTGCAGCACGTAGGCGCGGTGGGCGATGCTCAGGGCCATGTTGGCGTTTTGCTCCACCAGCAGCACGGTGGTGCCGCGCTCCCGGTTGAGTTTGACGATGATGTCGAAGATGGCCTCTACGAAGAGGGGCGAGAGCCCCATGCTGGGCTCGTCCAGCAGCAGCAGCTTGGGGTTGACCATCAGGGCGCGGGCGATGGCCAGCATCTGCTGCTCGCCGCCCGACATGGTGCCGCCCAGCTGGTTCTCGCGCTCTTTCAGGCGCGGAAAGAACGCGAAGCCCTCCTGAATCCGGCTTTCGATAAGGGCGCGGTCGCTGACCGTGTAGCCCCCCACGTCCAGGTTCTCGCGCACCGATAGGTCCTTGAAGATGCGCCGGCCCTCGGGCACATGGCTGATGCCCCGGTTCAGGATGTGGTGGGCCGGAATCCCGGCGATGGACTGCCCCTTAAAGGTCAGGCTGCCGCGCTTGGGTTTCATCATGCCGCTGATGGTGCGCAGGGTGGTCGTTTTCCCGGCCCCGTTGCCGCCAATCAGGGCCACGATTTCACCCTCGTTCACGGTCATGGAAATGCCCTTGAGGGCGTGGATGTGGTCGTAATACGTGTGAACGTCGTTCAGTTCCAGCATGGTGTCAGGCATGGGGGCGCTCTTCCTTCCCGTACTCGCCGGCCGCCGCCCCGCGGCCCAGGTACGCTTCCATCACGCGCGGGTCGTTGCGAACCTGGTGGGGCAGACCCTCGGCAATCTTGCTGCCGTAGTCCAGCACCGTGATGTGCTCCGACAGGGTCATGACCAGGCGCATGTCGTGTTCAATCAGGCAGACCGTCACGCCCAGCTCGTCGCGAATCCGGCGAATCAGGGCCTTCAGGTCCTCGGTCTCGCGCGGGTTCATGCCGGCGGCCGGCTCGTCCAGCAGGATCAGCTTGGGCGTGGTGGCCAGCGCGCGGGCGATTTCCAGCTTGCGCTGGTCGCCGTAGGGGAGGTTGGTGGCCAGCTCATTGCGCCACTTGCCCAGGCCCACGAAATCCAGCATCACGCGGGCAGCGTCGCGCGCTTCCTGCTCGGCCCCGTGGAACTTTTTCGTGCGCAGCACCGCGTCCACAAAGCCACTTTTCAGCCGCGAGTGCCGTCCCACCATGATGTTTTCCTCGCTGGTCATGGTGGAAAACAGCCGGATGTTCTGAAAGGTGCGCGCAATGCCGGCCTCGGTCACCTGGTCGGGACGCAGGCCCACGAGTTCGCGCCCGGCCAGGCGAATGGTGCCCTTGGTGGGCTGATAGATACCCGTAACCATGTTGAAAAAGGTCGTCTTGCCCGCGCCGTTCGGTCCGATCACGCTGACGATGCTGCGCTCGGGAACGCTCATGGTCACGTCGCTGACTGCCGTGAGGCCGCCGAAGACCTTGGTCACACCGGCCACGTCCAGAATAGTTGCCCCGCTCACTTCGCGCCTCCACTGCGGTCATTTTCGTTGGCGGGGGCCAGCCCCGGACTGTAGACGTCGCCCTGGTTGCCCCTACCCAGCGCGCCCGCATTGCCGTCTACGCTGTCGTCTTCCTGGTTGTCGTCGTGATGCAGTTCCAGCTGACGGCGGCGGCTGGGCAGCAGCCCTTCAGGGCGCACCAGCATCATGGCCACCAGAATGGCGCCGAAGATCAGCTTTTGCAGCTGGGCCGGGTTGACCTGCTGGGGAATCCAGTCCACGTTGGCGGTGGCTTCGCCCAGGCCGGGCAGCACGCGGAACCGCAGTAGCGCCACGACAGCGGCGCCCAGCACTACGCCGGGCAGCGAGCCCATGCCGCCCAGAATCACCATCGCCAGCACCATGATGCTTTCGTTCAGCACGAAGCTCTCGGGGCTGATAAAGGTCTGCTTGGCGGCAAAGATCATGCCCATGACCCCGGCGAACGAGGCCCCGGTCGCAAAGGCGATCAGCTTGGTTTGCAGCAGGGGCACGCCCATCGCCTGCGCCGCCACCTCGTCGTCACGGATGGCGATCCAGGCGCGGCCGATGCGGCTCTTGTCCAGCCGCACATTCACCATCATGATGACCGCAATCACGGCCAGCACCAGCAGGTACAGGAACAGCAGGTTGTACTGCGCTTCTTCAAACCCCAGTGCACCGGCCAGGGCGTTAAACCACGGCACCGAGGCGCTGCCGACTGGGGTGATGCCCTGAGAGCCGGCCGAGTACAGGTCGAGGTTCAGGGCCAGCACGCGAATCACTTCGCCCAGGCCCAGGGTGATAATGGCCAGATAATCGCCCTTCAGCCTCAGCACAGGCAGGCCGATCAGAACGCCCACCACGGCAGCCGTGAAAATGGCCAGCGCCAGGAACAGCCAGAAGAACGCGGGGTTGATGCCGCCGGCCAGGCTGTCGGCTTGCCCGGACATCAGCACCAGGATGGCGCGGGCGGTCAGGATGATGCCGGCCACCAGACCCAGGCTCGCCACGCGGAAGCTCCAGGTGGTCGCGGCCGTGGCGGCGGTGCGCTTGGTCAGGCGGTTGAGGTACACCATGCTGGCCGCCGTGATGACGGTCAGGAACAGGCCCAGCGCCAGGGTGCTGGCGTTGGTGGCGCCGGGGTTCTCGCCGAAGTAGCTCAGGATTTCCGAGAAACGAGGGCTGCCAAAGATGGACCAGGTATAGGCGCCCACCGCGAAGAAGGCGATGTAGCCCAGGTCCAGCAGACCGGCCAGGCCCACCACAATGTTCAGGCCCAGCGCCAGCGCGGCGAAAATCATGACCTGAATGCTCAGGTCCAGCAGGCTGGTGTCGGCGCGGCCCGCCAGGGGCAACACCAGCAGCAGGCTGCCGGCCCCCACGACGGCCTTGACGGCCGGGTGTGCGCGCCACAGGTAGGCAAACAGGATGTTGGCCAGGAAGAGGCTGACCAGCAGCGCTTCCACGATGGGGTTTTTCAGCGCGGCGCCGACGCTGCCCAGTTGGTTCAGCAGGTCGCCGTTGTGAGAAACCAGCAGGCCTGCACTGGTCACCAGGAAAAACAGCAGCAGCAGCACCGACTGCTCGGCGCGTGAGGCCCGTGCGGGCTTGCGGGGCGCGGCCGTCATACCTTCTCCACGTTGCTCTTACCGAGCAGCCCGGTGGGTTTGAAGATCAGAATCAGCACCAGCACCAGGAAGGCCCCGATGCGCTGGTAAGAGGCGTCAATCGCTTCCAGGTTGGCAATGCCCGTGACACTGCCCAGCACGCTCATGGCGCCAATCAGACTCTGGATGACGCCCAGGGTCAGGCCGCCCAGCACCGCGCCCGGAATCGAACCGATTCCGCCCAGCACGGCCGCCGTAAAGGCGATGATGCCAGGGTCAAAGCCGCTGTAGGCGTTGATGGTCCCGAATTTCATGCCGAACAGCACGCCGCTGATGCCGCCCAGCGCCCCGCCGATCAGGAAGGTCAGGCTGATCATGCGGTTGCCGTCAATGCCCATCAGGCCGGCCGTCACGCGGTCCTGCGCGGTGGCGCGAATGGCCTTGCCCATGCGGGTGCGGTTCACCAGATAGTTCAGCGCCGCCAGGCTGACCAGCGACACCACGATCACGATCACGTCCGTGACCTTGATGCGCACGCCGATGCTGTTCAGGAAGGTGCCCACACTGGCGCAGGAACTCTCGGCGCCGCAGAACGGCCCGGAAAAGCCGGCGGGCAGGGTATAGGTCAGGTCAAAGCGGCCCTGGAAGCCTTCAATAATTCGCAGCACGTCCTGCAAAATCAGCGAGACCCCAATCGCCGTAATCAGCGGGACCAGTTTGGGGGCGCTGCGCAGGGGCCGGTAGGCCAGGCGCTCAATGAGCACGTTCAGCAGCCCTGAGACCAGCATGGCCGAGATAAGCGCAATGATCAGCTTCAGGTAGCCGTTCATCTCCACGCCGGCCAGCACGCGAAACACTTCAAAGCCGACCACGGCGCCGGTCACAAAGACCTCGCTGTGCGCGAAATTGATCAGCTGCAGCACGCCGTACACCATGGTGTAGCCCAGAGCGATGATGGCGTACACGAAGCCCAGCACCAGGCCACCGACAATCACTTCCACCAGGAACGGCAGCAATGTGGCGAGATCCAAAAAACTCAACTCCTTTCTAATCCAGAGGTGGGGGCGCCGCCCACGGGGGGCGTGGCCACAGAAAACGGGGGGCAGAGAACAATGCGGCGTTCCGGCGCCTATCAGCGCGCCTACTTGGTTGAACTCCGTTGCTGCGCATCGTACCCCGTTTCACAAATGTCTGGTTCCAGCGGCGCAGGCTGCCTGTCCAGCTTTGGGGGTCGGCCCAGCCGGCCTCTTTTTCTACCGTTCTGGCAAGAAGGCAGAAAAAGAGGCCGGGCGCGTGGCCCGGCCCCAGGGTGGTACGGGGTCTTTGGTGAAACCCGCTGCCCTTACTGCTTGACGGGCTTGACGGGGATGCTGGTGCTGAGCTTGAACTGCCCGCTGGTGACGTTCATCACGTACAGCGTGGCGGCCTTGCGGTCACCGGCCGAGTTGAAAGCCACGCTGCCCGACAGCAGGCCGGTGTAGCTGCCCTTGCGGATGGCGGTCTCGACCTGGGTGCGGGTGGGGAGCTTGTTGCCGTTGGCGCGCACGGCGTTCAGCACGCCCTGCACGACCACCTTGGCGGCGTCGTAGCCGAAGGCGCCGAAGCCCTGGGCGTCGTCGTTGAAGGTCTTCTTGTAGTTGGCGGCGAAGACCTTCGAAGCGGGCAGGGCGCTGATGGGCGCGGCCACGGTGGTGAAGTAGATGTTGTTGGCGTTGGCCTGACCCACGATGGTGGGCAGTTCGCCGCTGTCCAGGCCGTCGCCGCCGACCACGGGGGTCGCCAGGCCCGCTTCACGCAGCTGCTTGATGAACACGCCCACCTGGTTGTAGATGCCGCCGAAGTAGATGGCGTCGGGGCGCTGGAGGCGAATCTTGGCGATGATGCCGGAGAAGTCGCTCTTTTCCTCGGTGCCTTCGTTGGCCGAGACCGTCACGCCCTTGGCCTTGAGGGCCTTCTCAACTTCCTTGGCCAGACCTTCGCCGTAGGCGGTCTTGTCGTTCAGGACGTAGACTTTCTTGGCTTTCAGGTTGCCACTGATGAAGTTGGCACCGGCCGGGCCCTGGGCGTCGTCACGGGCCACGATGCGGTTCATGTTGGTCAGGCCGCGGTCGGTCACGCCGTTGGCGGTGTTGGCCGGGGAGACCATCGCCACGCGGCTCTTGACCAGCACGGCGCTGGCGGGAATGGCCACGCCGCTGTTTAGGGTGCCCACAACGGCCATGATCTGGCGGTCAGCGGCGATCTTGTTGGCAGCCGAGGTGCCGGTGGCGGGGTCAGCCTGGTCGTCGTAGGGGACGAGCACGAGGTCAAAGCCCAGCTTCTTGAACTGCGCTTTGTACTCGTTGACGGCCAGCTGCGCGCCGTTGCGAATCTGGCTGCCCAGGTCGCTCTGGCCGCCAGACAGGGGGCTGAGGCTGGCAATCTTGATGGTGGTCTGGGCGGAGGCGGTGCCCATGGCCAGGGCGGCCAGGACGGTCAGCGAAATCGCGGTCTTCTTCATGAATCCTCCGGATATAGATGCACTTCGGGCCAACTGTCCCGGGTGCGGTGTAGAGATGCGGCAATTTTAGAAGCGGCTTTAAAGTCTGTCAATGCGCGCCTCATGAGTCGCCTTGAAATGTTTTTGTCAGAATGAGAGTGAGTCGGGAGCTGCGTTGCGCCCTGACTCCAAACGCTGGCAATACAATTGCTCAAACTGTGCCAGAGTTTCGGCGCCACTCGCTCGGATGAGGCTGGCGGCGCAAGTCTGTTTTGGGGGCGTGGTGGACAGCGGTGTCTTTCTGTCCCCTCACATTGCGCCCCTCTCTGGGCCTGGGCCCTGTCTGCGACGGCTTTGCTCCAGAATCCAGGTCAGTGGGGGAGGGCACGCCCCCGCTTCATGAATTTGTCAGTGGCTGCTGACGACGACTGCCGCTGGCTTCACCTCAAATCAAGTCCAGATAGCGTTGCAGCTCCCAGGGGTGCACAGCGGCGCTGTATTCGCGCCACTCGGCCTGCTTGGCCTCCACAAAATGATCCAGCACATGTTCGCCCAGCGCGCGGGCCATGACCTCGTCCTTTTGCAGTTCTTCAACAGCCTCGCGCAGGTCGGTGGGCAGCTCCTTGACGCGGTGATGGCGCTTCTCGCGCACCGTCATCTTGAAGATGTTGCGCTGAATGGCGGGCGGCGGCTCCATCCCCTGCTCGATGCCGTCCAGGCCAGCGGCCAGCATCACGGCCAGCGCCAGGTAGGGGTTGCAGCTGGGGTCAGGCATCCGCACCTCGGCGCGGGTGGAATTGCCGCGTTTGGCCGGTATACGGATCAGCGCCGAGCGGTTGCTGGTGCTCCAGGCGATATTCACGGGCGCCTCAAACCCCGGCACCAGGCGTTTGTAACTGTTGACCAGCGGATTGGTGACGGCTGCCATCCCGGCAGCGTGGTCCAGCAGCCCGGCTATGAACTGCTCGGCAGTGCGCGACAGGCCGTATTCGCCCTCAGGGTCGGCAAAGGCGTTGCGGCCGCCCTTAAACAGGCTCAGGTGGCAGTGCATCCCGCTGCCGTTGACGCCCGGCATGGGCTTGGGTAAAAAGCTGGCCAGCAGGCCGTATTCCAGCGCCACGCGCTTGACCACAAACTTGAAGGTCGCAATGCGGTCGGCGGTTTCCAGCGCCGGGGCGTACCGGAAGTCAATCTCGTGCTGGCCGGGCGCGACCTCATGGTGGGCGGCTTCAATCTCAAAGCCCATCTCGACCAGTTTGTTGGTGATCTCGCGGCGGATGCGCTCGCCCTTGTCAATCGGGGCCAGGTCAAAGTACCCGGCGCGGTCGTGGGTGACGGTGCTGCCAGTGCCGTCCGGGGTGCGTTCAAACAGAAAGAACTCGGGTTCGGTGCCCACGAACATCTCGAAGCCCTTGTCCTGCGCGCGGGCAATCTGGCGCTTGAGCACCTGCCGGGGGTCGCCTTCAAAGGGGGTGCCGTCCGGCAAGGTCACGTCGCAAATCAGGCGCGCCACCTTGCCGCGCTCGCCTTCCTCGCGCGAAAACTGCGGGTAAATCAGAAAGGTGCCCAGGTCCGGGCGCAGCAGCATGTCGGATTCCTCGACGCGGGTAAACCCCTCCACGGCGCTGCCATCAAAAGTCACGTCGCCGCTCAGGGCCTTGGCAAACTGCGATTTGGGCACTTCCACGTTCTTGGTGGTGCCCAGAATGTCGGTGAACTGCAGGCGCAGAAACTTGACCTCCGCCTCTTGCAGCTGAGCCAGAATCTGCTCGCGGGTGGGCGGTGGGATGGGGGTACGGGGGGACATGGACAGAGGGTCTCCAGGGGAAAGAGTGAGGTGGGAACGGTTGTGCCGAAATGCTACGGCGTTCTCCAGCTAAAAGAGGCACGGTGCAACTTGTATTCACTGATTTGATCAGACGCTTTGACAAGTCGCAACAAAGTGCAAGCCAGAGTCGGCCAAACGGGACAGGTGATGTCGAAAGTCGCATCTTGTTCAGGAGAATGCGTTGACCGCTCTCGGCTACCCCTCCTATACTCGCCGGCGAGGACGCCCGGCAGGGGCGGGGGCTTTACGTGGAATTGAGGGACGGACACCACGCGGCGCCCCACCCCGCCCTGCCGCGCACAGGGAGCGACATGAACCATGACTTCGACGTGATTTCTGCGGCCCGCAACTGGCGCACGGACGCCGCCGCGACCGCCACCCCCAGCGACATCGTGACCGGCGTGTATGCCAGCGATGTGCTGACCCTGGAGCAGCTGAGGGCGCGCCTGAGCAAGCCGACGTTCAAGAGCATTCAGGCCACGCTGGAGCGCGGCGCGACCCTAGACCCCAGCATTGCTGACACCGTGGCCCTGGCCATGAAGACCTGGGCGATGGAAAAGGGCGCGACCCACTACACCCACTGGTTTCATCCGCTGACCGGCGCCACCGCCGAGAAGCACGACTCGTTCGTCTCGCCCGACGGCGACGGCGCGGCTATTGCCACCTTCAGCGGCAAGGAACTGATTCAGGCCGAACCCGACGCCTCGTCCTTTCCCTCGGGCGGCCTGCGCGCCACCTTTGAAGCGCGCGGCTACACCGCCTGGGATTCCAGCAGCCCGGCCTTTATCATGCGCCACGCCAACGGGGCGACCCTGTGCATTCCCACTGCCTTTGCCAGCTGGACCGGCGAGGCGCTGGACACCAAGACCCCGCTGCTGCGTTCGGTAGAAGCACTGAATAAGGCTGTAACGCCGGCCCTGAAACTGTTTGGCGCCAGCGAGGGGACGCGCGTGGGCAGCACCCTGGGCGCCGAGCAGGAATACTTCCTGATTGCCGAGGAATACTTTTACCGCCGCCCCGACCTCGTGATGACCGGGCGCACCCTGTTTGGCGCCCAGCCGCCGCGCGGCCAGGAACTCGAAGACCACTACTTCGGCGCCATCCCCGACCGCGTGCTGAGCTTCATGACCGACGCCGAGACCCAGCTGTACGCCCTGGGCATTCCGGTCAAGACCCGTCACAACGAGGTGGCCCCCGGCCAGTTTGAGATCGCCCCTATCTTCGAGGACAGCAACATTGCCGCTGACCACCAGCAGCTCACCATGCAGGTGCTGCGCAATACGGCGCGCAAGTACGGCCTGGTGGCCCTGCTGCACGAGAAGCCCTTTGCGGGCGTGAACGGTTCGGGGAAGCACTGCAACTGGAGCATGGCGACCAACAAGGGCGAGAACCTGCTGGAACCCGGTGACACCCCCCACGAGAACATGCAGTTCCTGTTTTTCACCAGCGCTGTCATTAAGGCCGTGGATGAACACCAGGACCTGCTGCGTATCAGCGTCGCCAGCGCCAGCAACGACCACCGCCTGGGGGCCAACGAAGCGCCGCCCGCCATCATCTCCATCTTCCTGGGCAGCGAACTGAGCGAGATTTTTGACCGTCTGGAATCGGGTCAGGGCGGGCGCGGCACGGAAGCCGGTCTGCTGGGCCTGGGCACCAGCGTGCTACCCCCACTGCCCCGCCATGCGGGGGACCGCAACCGCACGAGCCCCTTCGCCTTTACGGGCAACAAGTTCGAATTCCGTGCGGCGGGCAGCAGCCAGAGCATTTCCTTCCCGATCACCGTCCTGAACACCATCGTGGCCGACGCGGTCACGGCCCTGACCGCCGAATTGCAGGCCAAGCTGGAGGCCGGCGGCGACCTGAACGCCGCCCTGGCCGACATCGTGAAGGCCACCTACAGCGCCCACAAGCGCATTGTGTTTAACGGCGACGGCTACAGTGACGAGTGGCACCAGGAAGCCGAGAAGGACCGTGGGCTCCTGAACCTGCGGACCACCCTGGACGCCGTCGAGCACCTGACCGACGAGAAAAATGCTGCGCTGTTCGCCAAGTTTGGCGTCCTGAGCGACCGCGAGCTGGCGGCCCGTCAGGAAATCATGTACGACATCTACTTCAAGACGGTGAACATCGAGGGCGAAACCACCGAGTACATGGCCCGCACCATGATTCTGCCCGCCGCGGTGAAGTACCTGGGCGACCTGCGGGCGGCGGGGGCTGGCCGCGCCGTCACCGCCATCTCGGGTGAGGTTGAGGCGGCGGCTGACGCCCTGTACGACGCCGTGCAGAGCCTGAGTGAGCAGAACGCGGCCACCGGCGGCGACGAGGTCCACGACAAGGCCCACCACATGCGCGACCATGTCCTGCCCGCCATGAGTGCCGTGCGCACGGCCGCTGACGCACTGGAAAAGGTCGTGGCCGAGCAGCACTGGCCTCTGCCTACTTACCGCCAGATGCTCTTTGTGAAGTAACCGAGCAGCAAACCTCTCGCGCCCCGGAAGCTAGAAGCCGGGGCGCGTTTCTTCGTCCAGAGAGATGGGCTAGAGGCTCGCCTTATCTACGTCAAAGCCGAAAGGTGGGGGAGTGCAGAGCCAAAGGGCAGCAAAAAAGCGATTTCCTGAAGAGGCCGACCGCCGCTCTGGTTACCGGGTTTCGGTCAGGAGAGGTAGCTGGGCTTCGTGGACCACCTGGGCCACCCAGCGCTGCACCCGCTCTGGGGTCAACTCGGGCTGGTTGTCCTCGTCCAGCGGAAGGTCCACAAACAGGTTGTTCTGCACGGCTCGTGAGGCGCCGAAGTCGTAGCCGGCCGTGCTGACCTTGCCAATCAGGGCCGCGCCACTGGCCTGGGCGGCGGCGGCCAGAATCCCCAGCGCGTCCTGAAAGGTTTCTGGGTAGCCGTACTGGTCTCCGCAGCCAAAGAACCCCACCTGTACGCCGGTCAGGTCAAGTGCCTGGAAGGCCTCCAGCTGGTCTTCCCAGTCGTACTGAAGTTCGCCGATATCCCAGGTCGAGCAGCCGAGCAAGAGCACCTGATGCTCGGGCAGGCGACTCAGGTTGGCCTTGCGGATGTCCTGAGGCTGGAGGGTCAGGCCTGTCAGGCTCTTCAGGGCGTCCGCGATAAGGCCAGCGGCGTGCTGGGTCACGCCATTAGAAGAGCCGTAATACAGGCCCACTGTGCTTTGAGAAGGAAGTGAGGTCATGGGCGGTTTCTCCTTGGAGAGGCCGGCGGTCACTTGACGGCCTGGCTGGGGCAAGAGGTTCTAGAAAAGAGCGGGCAGGGCTCACGTCCCAAAACTCCCTCTATCCTGATAAACCTGATAGGAATAGTCAAGTTATCTTCTCTCTCTAGGCTGGACAGCACGGCTTTCAGTGGGCTGGGCAGGTGGAATGCAGCAGCAAGAGGAGTAAACTGCCCAGTGTGCTGAACCTGCTGCGCCGATCCGCTGTTACGCCTGCCGAACTGGATGAAGGACTGGCAGCGCTGGGGCTGGACGGCACGCAGCATGTGATTATCCATGCCAGTCTGAAGGCCTTTGGCACTCTGGAGGGCGGGGCGGCGGCGGTGGTTGACGCGCTGGCGGCCCGCACGGCGACGGTGGTGGCCCCTGCCTTTACCTACAGCACGCTGCTCTCACGGCCGACCTCGGTGACAAACGCGCGCTTTACTCGGACCTCCAAGGTGAGCCGTGACATCGGGCGTGTGCCGCAGGAACTGGTGGACCGCGCCGAGGCGCTGCGGTCGTTTCACCCCACCCTGAGTTTCATTGCGCTGGGACAGGAGGCCGCGCGGATCACGCAGGCCCAGTCTCTGCAAAGTCCCTATCAGCCGATTGGCGCCCTGTACGACCTGGACGGCTACGCGCTGCTGATGGGCGTGGATTTTGGCAGCAACACCAGCGTGCATTACGGCGAACATGTGGCCGGCATGCCGCTGCTGACGCGCTACGTGCCGCTTGAGGGTCAGGTGGTCCCCACCGCCTTCCCCAATTGCTCAGCGGACTTTGACAACCTCGCGCCTGAAGTGCATCTGGGCCTGCGCAGCACCCAGGTGGGCGGCGCCACCCTGCGCCTGTACCGGGTGCGCCGCCTGGTAGACGCCACGGTGAACCTGCTGGGCCGTAACCCTGAAGCGCTGCTGTGCACCTACCGCTCGTGCCGCTGCCAGGAGGTCCGTGCGCTGGTGCGCGAGCGGGGCCTGCAGCCGCGCCTCCACCGGGGCCTGCTGAACTGACCAGCTGAACGGACGACAGGCCGGCGGCTTCAGCAAGGGGAGACTGACCACCTGGACTTCTTGATGGGGTCCTTTGGTGTGCTGACTCTGCTTTGCCTCCAACCTGCGCCCCACGCCTTTACGCCAGTCGCTTTTCGCTGCTGTGGCCAGGGCGCACCTTCAGGTCGGGGCGCACATGGTGCGCGGCATGATTGGCTGCCACCGCCGCCTGCGCCAGCCCCACCGAAATCAGTTTGAAGTCGGCGCCTGAACGCGCCACGTCGCCGGCCACAAACACGCCGTTCAGAGCGGTGTGGCCTCCCAGCGCGTCGGGGATGTACTCGCCCTGCCAGGCCAGCGGCCAGGTCTGGGCCGCGCTCAGGTCCGGCAGGTAACCGTTCAGAATCAGGACGGTGTCGGCGGGGACGGTGCGATCCTGGCCGTCCACGCTCAGGTGGGCGGCACCGGGGCTGAGGTGACTGAGAACGGCGGGGGCCAGCACGTCCAGCTGCCCCTCGGCCTGCGCGGCGTTCAGACCGGCCAACTCGGCTGCGCTGCCCCGGAAGCCCACGCGGCGGTGCGTCAGGGTGACATGTGCTCCGGCTCCGCTGAGTTCCAGTGCGGCGCGGGTGGCCTGCGGCACGCCGCCCACAATCAGGACGCGCCGGCCCGCAAATCCGCTGGGGTCGGGAATGTCGGTGCGGACATCCGCGTGGCCACCCGTGGGCAGGCGCACCTCGCGCGGCCGCAGGGCGCCCAGGCCCAGCGCCAGAATCACAGCGCCTGCGGTGAAGGTGTGCGGGCCTTCCGGCGTCTCAGCTTGCACGGTCCAGCTGCCATTGAGCTGCTCCAGGGTGTGTGCCAGGGTGTGCAGGTGGGTCGTCACGTCCAGCCCGTCCAGCTGCCGGCGCAGCCCAGCCACCAGGTCGGCAGCCGGAGTGGCGGGGAGGCCCGGCACGTCATACACGCGCTTGTCAGGGTACAGGGCGCTCAGCTGGCCGCCCACCTCGCCCCGGGCTTCCAGCAGGCGCACACTCAGGCCGCGCCAGGCGGCGTAAAAGGCGGCGTGCAGGCCGGCAGGACCGGCGCCAATCACCAGCACATCGGCCGGCAGGACAGGGTCACTCATGCCGCTGAGTATCGCAGAGGAAGCAAAAAAAACGTCCCCCGCCGTTACAGGCGCAGGGACGCAAATGGGTGCTGTTGGAGTTCGGCGTACTGGCCGTTCTGTCAACTTGGGAGAGCGCTGAAGCCGCTTCAGGCCTTACGCCAGGGGCCCGGAGTTCCCCAGTTGGTGCACAAGCTCAGCGCGGCCGCTTACCCCCGGCGCAGCCCCAGCATGGCCTCGCGGTGAACCACCTTGGCGCGGGGGCGCCCCAGCGTTTTGCCCTCGGCCAGTTCGTGGGCGTCCAGCACCTGCCAGTCGGCAAAGGTGTAGACGTGAACGCCCTTGCTGGCCAGCAGCGCGTCTACGGCCTCCCGGGTGGACTGCGCCGCGCCGGGCAGCGCGCCCGCTTTGGCATCGGCCAGCAGGTGGGCCACGGTGTCGGTGGCATCCTTGCGGTTGGTCCCGACCACGCCGCTGGGGCCGCGCTTGATCCAGCCGGCGGTGTACTCGCCGGCCCGACCTTCCACCCGGCCTTCCGCGTTGGGAATCACGCCGCGCTTCTCGTCAAAGGGCACGCCCGGCAGCGCCACGCCCCGGTAGCCCACCGAGCGCAGCACCATCTGGGCGGGCAGCACCTCGTACTCGCCGGTGCCCACGGCGTTGCCGTTCTCATCCAGTCGGTTGCGCTCGACCTTTAAGCCGCCCACGCGCCCATGACCATCATCCAGAATCTCGACTGGCGAGACCAGAAAGCGCAGGTGAACGCGGCGGGGTTTGTCTTCAGGTTCATGGGCGGCGAATTCACGCAACACCTCGACATTCTTTTTCTTGGTGTTATCGGTGATGGCCGCTTCTTCAGCGTCCGTCAGGGCGATCTCGGTAGGGATGACCACCGGCTCGGCGTCACTCAGCTCGCCGAATTCGCGCAGTTCCTTGGTGGTAAAGGCCGCCTGCGCCGGGCCACGGCGGCCCAGAATCCAGATGTCCTGCACCGGGCTGCTGTCCAGCGCCGTCAGGGCGTGCGCCGCAATGTCACTCCTGTGCAGTTCCTGGGTGGTTTTCGCCAGGATCCGGCTCACATCCAGTGCCACGTTGCCCACGCCGACCACGGCCACACCGCTGGCGTGCAGCAGCAGTTCACGCGCCGCCGCGTCGGGGTGCCCGTTGTACCAGGCCACAAATTCAGTGGCGCTCATGCTGCCGGCCAGGTCTTCGCCGGGAATGCCCAGGCGGCGGTCGCTGCTGGCCCCCACGGCGTACAGCACGGCGTCGTAGTGGGCCAGGGCCTCCTCATGGGTCAGGTCGGTGCCAAACTCCACGTTGCCCAGAAAACGCACGCGGGGGTCGGCCAGGGTCTTTTCAAACCCCTTGGTCACGCTTTTAATCGTCAGGTGGTCGGGCGCCACGCCGTACCGCACCAGGCCGTAGGGCGTGGGCAGGCGGTCATACACGTCCACCTCGGCCGGCACGTCGGTCTGCTTGAGCAGGGCTTCGGCGGCATACACGCCGCTGGGGCCGCTGCCAATGACAGCCACGCGCAGGGGACGCTCTGGGGTATAGATCGGGGTCACCGGCTGAGTGTACGCAGAGGCGAGAGCGGTGGGAATGCCCGGTGTCCAGTCTGGGTGTCACGTCGGCAGAAACAGAAAATATGACCCCACAACAAAACGCCGCCGTCCGGGGTGGACTGCGGCGCTGAACAGCTGAGGTTATGCGGCGGCAATCTCGCTGAGAGCGGCCTCGTTCTTGAGGGTGATCTTGCCGTAGCCGGCGCTGATCACGCCTTCACGGCTCAGCTCGCCCACTACCTTGGTCACGGTCTCGCGCACGCTGCCCACGGCGGCGGCCAGTTCGTCGTGCGTGGCGTAGATCAGGGTCTCGCCGCTGTCGAGCTGGGTGGCCAGGGCGGTGTCCTTGAGCTCCAGCAGTTCGCCAGCGATGCGGGCGCGCAGGCGCTTGCCGACCAGGCGGTAGATGCTCTCGTAGGCGCGCTCCAGGGTACGCACGAGGTGAGTGGTCACCACCAGGTTGTCTTCAGCGCTCATCAGGGCGGGGTTAATCACGTCAATGGCGCTGTCGGTCACGGCTTCGGCAAAGTAGGCGCGGTTGACGCCCGCCAGGGCTTCCTCGCCAAAGTACTCGCCGGGCTTCACATACCGCAGGGTCAGGCCGTTGCCGTCGTCGTCCATGGTGTGCACGCGGACCAGACCAGTCGAAACGCGGTACAGCATGTCGCTCTTGCCGGGGTAGAGGATGACGGCGCCGGGGCGGTAGGTCACGGTATCAACAAAGGTGCGGGTGTTTGTCGTGGTCATTGTGGTCGCCTCCTGAGGCGGAAGGTGTGGAGAACTGTGCGCCGGGACCATTCCCGACATGGTCACAGTGTAACCCAAAATCACTTTTTTGTAAACAGTTTTGTTTCTTTAATCCACGTTGAGGTTACAGACTGGCTGACGGGTCATCTGGCAAGGAAATGGCGCTGGGCGCGGGTCTACTCTGCGCAGGGAAAGGGGACAGGCCTCACCCAATCCACATCGCAGGGAAGAAAAAACCCAGGGCTATCGCGCCCTGGGCCGGCCAAGAGGCCGCAGGCTTAGAGGTCGTCCTCGCGGCGGATGGGGAAGGCGCTGATCACGCTGTCCTTGTCGGCAATGTTGATGACCTTCACGCCCTGGGCGTTGCGGCCGGTCACGCGCACCTCTTCCACGCGGGTGCGGATCACAGTGCCCTTCTCGGTCAGCACCATCAGTTCCTCGTTGCCGCCCACGCGCGCCAGGGTCATCAGTTTCCCAGTCTTGTCGGTGACGTCCAGGGTGATGACGCCCATGCCGCCGCGGCCCTTGGCGGGGTAGTCGCCCACGGGGGTGCGCTTGCCCAGGCCGCACTCGCTGACGGCCAGCAGTTCGCTGTCCACATCGCTGCCCGGCACCAGCGCCATGCTGACCACGGCGTCGTCCTCGCCGTCGCGCAGGCGAATCCCAATGACACCCTGGGTGGCGCGGCCCGT
This sequence comes from Deinococcus arboris, assembly GCF_009755355.1. Lineage (GTDB taxonomy): Bacteria > Deinococcota > Deinococci > Deinococcales > Deinococcaceae > Deinococcus > Deinococcus betulae. The sequence continues at coordinate 169,789 of NZ_WQLB01000002.1, forward strand.
GTCCCGCACCTCGCTGCTCTCAAAGCGCATGGCCTTGCCGTTGCGGGTGGCCAGCACTACATGGTCGCCGTCCTGCACGATGCCCACCGAAATCAGTTCGTCGCCGGGTTGCAGGTTGATGGCGATCAGGCCCGCTGACGTGATGTTGCCGTAATCCGTAATTAGCGTCTTCTTCACGATGCCCTTGCGGGTGGCGAAGATGAAGCAGCCGGTCTCGTCAAAGCCCCCAACGCTCAGCACCGAGGCGATGTTCTCGTCTTCGCGCAGGCTGGGCAGCAGGTTGCGGATGTGGGTGCCCTTGGCGTCGCGCCCGGCTTCTGGGAGGTCGTAAATCTTCTCGTGGAACACGCGCCCGGCGTCCGTGAAGAACAGCAGGTAATCGTGCGTGCTGCCCACGAAGACGCGGGTGTTCACGTCCTCCTCGCGCAGCTTGCCGCCCGACGCGCCGCGGCCGCCCCGGCTCTGGGCGCGGTAGGCGTCCAGTTTGGTGCGCTTGAGGTAGCCGGCCTTGGTCATGGTGATGACCATGTCCTCGACGGCAATCAGGTCTTCTTTGCTGATGTCCTCTTCCAGCAGGGTGATGGCGCTGCGCCGCTCGTCGCCGTAGCTGTCGCGGATGTGGCGGATTTCTTTCTTGATCTCGCGCCACAGCAGTTTCTCGTCGCCCAGGATGGACTGGAGGAAGGCAATCGTCTTTTGCAGTTCGTCGTACTCGCCCTGGAGCTTCTCGCGCTCCAGGCCCACCAGCCGCTGCAGGCGCATGTCCAGAATCGCCTGCGACTGCACTTCGGTCAGGCCAAAGCGGGCCATCAGGGCGTCGCGCGCCTCGGCGCCGGTGTTGCTGGCGCGGATGAGGCTGATGACCTCGTCAATGTGGTCCAGCGCCTTCAGGAGCCCTTCGAGGATGTGGGCGCGTTCCTGGGCTTTGTCCAGCTCGTACTGGGTGCGCCGCGTCACCACGTCCCGGCGGTGGGCCAGGAAATACTGCATGGTGTCAATCAGCGGCAGCACGCGCGGCTCGCCGTTCACGATGCTGAGGTTGATGACGGTAAACGTTCCTTGCAGCTGCGTGTACTTGTACAGCTGATTCAGGACCAGCGTGGGAATCGCGCCGCGCTTGAGATCAATCACGATGCGCACGGGGTCCTTGCGGTCCGATTCGTCGCGCAGGGCGCTGATGTCTGGGATTTTCCCCGCCTTGTACATCGCGGAAATCGTCTGAATCAGGTTGGTCTTGTTCACCTGATAGGGAATTTCCGAGATGATGATCTGCGTGCGGCCGTTTTTCTCGTCAATGCGGGCCTTGCCGCGCACCTTCAGGCCGCCGTGACCGGTGGTGTAGGCCTCGCGGATGCCGGCCTTAGAAATGCGCCCGCCAGTCGGAAAGTCTGGCCCCTGCACGTGGGTCATCATCTCGTCCAGGCCAATATTTGGGTTCTCAATCAGCGCCAGCAGGCCATTGCAGATTTCCGTGAGGTTGTGCGGCGGAATGTTTGTCGCCATGCCCACGGCAATCCCCGACGCGCCGTTGATGAGGAGGTTGGGCACCGCGCTGGGCAGCACCGACGGTTCCTCGGTGGTCTCGTCGTAGTTGGGCTTGAGGTCCACCGTCTTCTTTTCAAGGTCGGCCAGAACTTCCTCGGCCACCTTGGTCATACGCGCCTCGGTGTAGCGCATGGCGGCGGGCGGGTCGCCGTCAATGGACCCGAAGTTGCCCTGCGGGTGAACCATCGGGTAGCGCATGTTCCACCACTGGCCCAGGCGCACCATCGCGTCGTAGATGCTGCTGTCGCCGTGCGGGTGGTATTTCTTCATGACCTCGCCGACCACCGACGCCGACTTGGCGTGCTTGTGGTTGGCGTACAGGCCTTCAAGCATCATCGCGTACATGATGCGGCGCTGCACGGGCTTCAGACCGTCGCGCACGTCCGGCAGCGCGCGGTCCACGATCACGTTCATGGCGTAGTTGATGAAGTTGGTCTTGACTTCGCTGGTGATGTCAACAGGATGAATTCCAGTCATGTGGCTCCAGTCAGGGCGGCTGCAGCAGCCGGGTCAGCCGGCAGCCAGAATGGTGAGGCCCGGCCTTTCCGGGAATGGAGAGATTCTATCACGAAATTATGCCTGGGGCGTAATAGAACCGACTCCCTCAATGGACCTATTGTAGCCTAAAAGCCGCGCCTATATCGGGATTCAGGCCACCCCGCCCGGCGGCTAGGGCCAGCTATCGTCACGCCTCATGACCCCTGTGCCAGATGGTGCCCTGAACTTCCGCCAGACCCTGCCCGGCCTGTACCGCAGCGGGAACCTCAGCCGCCTGAGTGGGCAGGGGAGAAGCGGCGTGCTGGCCTTGGGAGTGGCCCGCATTCTGGACCTCCGCACCCGCGCTGAACGTGGGCAGGACCCGCCGCCGTTTCTGGGCCACCCGGTTTACCTGAATCTGCCGCTGCTGCCTTACCGCAGCCGCGCCCTGAACGAAGCCACCGCTGCCGCGACCTGCAACGCCGACATCGGTGTGGCGCTGCTTGAACACGGCGCGAATGGGATGGTGACGGTACTGGGTGCCCTTCTGGACGCCCCTGAAGGCCCGCTGCTGATTCACTGCCACGCGGGCAAGGACCGCACAGGCCTGGTGGCGGCCCTATGCGGCGAACTGGCGGGCCTGTCCAGAGAGCAGATTGGCGCAGATTACGCGGCGTCTGGCCTGGCCCTGACCCAGTTCTACGCCGACCAGCAGGCCCGCCGCACGCCGGAGGAATGGACCAGATTGCTGCCCTTCGTGCCCTGCGCGCCGGAGGCTGTCCTGCGCCCACTAGCGTATCTGGACCAGACCTGGGGCAGCCCAGCCGCTTACCTGGACGCTTACGGCTTCAGCCTGGCCGAGCAGCGGCAGCTGGCGCAGCGGCTGGCCACTGCCTGACCCGGCGCCCAGCTGGGCCAGTGCCCCCAGTGGCCCCCACCGGGGCTGTCCGGGCGTGTCGGTGCCTGGCCTGGCGCCGGCCCTTATGATGTCCTCAGCATGCTCGAACACCTTTCCCAACTTGTGAAGGACGTGGACGGCGCGTGGGCCGCCGCTCTCGCTGGCTTAGACGGCCTCCTGATTGAATGGCACAGCACCACCGACCTGGACCTGAGCCTGATGGTGGCCGAACACGCCGGCATCTTCCGCGCCGCCAGCAGCGCCTATGACGTGACGCTGAACGGCGGGCAGACCCGTGAACTGTACCTGCGGGGCGAGCGTCTGGCGGTGTACCTGCATCCCATCAAAACCGACTACTTTCTGCTGCTGGCCATTGACGGGCGCAGCAACCTGGGTCAGGCCCGGCTGTACGGCCGCGACACCGCCCGCAAACTGGAGGCCACGCTGTGATTCTTGACCCTCTGCGGACCCTGCCGGGTGTGGTGGCCGCTGCCCTGGTGGGCCCCGACGGCCTGACCATCGAAGGCCACGGCGATGGCGGAGACGCCCTGGCCGCCGAACTGAGTGCCCTGCGGGTCGGCATGGACCGCACCTGCCGCCGCCTCGGCGCGGGCGAGGTCACCCGCATCGCCTTTACCAGCGAGCGCATTGAAGTGGTGGCCGTCACGATTGCCGACTTTATTCTGGGGGCCGCCATGACGCGCGGCACCGACACCCGCAACGCCCAGCAGACGCTGGCCCGCATCGTGCTGGACCTGCCCAACCTGCCCCGGCCGGAGGGCGCGTGATTGGTGAGCTGCTGTCGGTGCGCGGCGTGCGCCACGCGGCGCTGGTGGCCCCTGACGGCCAGGTGGTCGCCAAAGTGGGCCTGAGTGACGAGCAGACCGGCCCCGAGCTGACCCTGGTGGCGGCCGGCCGCGCGGTGATTGGCAGCCTGCAAACCAACCTGAAAAGCGGCGGCTGGCAGGAACTGCTGCTGGATGTGGACGGCGGCCCCGTGCTGCTGACCCCCCACGGCGACCAGATTCTGCTGACCGCCTTTGACGAGGTGGCCAGCCTGGGCCGCATCCGCTTTGCCGTGCGCCGCCTGCTGGGCAGCGCGTAGGGCAGAGGGGCTGTCCCATCACCCCGAACCCGCTCTGGCCTGAGGCCAGGACGGGTTTGCATTTGCCCCGGCCAGGGCGCGCTAGCGTGGGGCCATGATGGACCGCCCCCGCCGCCTGCGCCGCACGCCTGCACTGCGCGCCATGACTCAGGAAGTGCAGCTGCACCCCTCTCAGTTCATCTATCCCCTGTTCGTCCATGAGCGTGAGGATGTGACGCCTATCGCCACCATGCCCGGTGTGTCCCGGCACTCGGTGGCCAGCGCTGTAGAGCAGGCGCGGGAGGCCCTGTCGCTGGGCATTCCCAGCGTCATCCTGTTCGGCATTCCAGACCACAAAGACGCCCTGGGCACCCAGGCCTACGCTGAAGAGGGGGTGATTCAGCGGGCGACGCGGGCCATCAAGGCGCAGGTGCCGGGCGTCACAGTCATCGCGGACACCTGCCTCTGTGAATACACCGACCACGGCCACTGCGGCCCACTGTGTGAGGTGCCGGGTTTAAGCGGCGCCGACGCCTGGACGGTGGACAACGACGCCAGCCTGACCCTGCTGGCGCAAACGGCGGTGTCTCAGGCGCAGGCGGGAGCCGACGTGGTGGCGCCCAGCGCCATGATGGACGGCCAGGTGGCCGCCATTCGCGCCGCGCTGGACGAGGCGGGCTTTGCCCACATTCCCGTCATGAGTTACGCCGTGAAGTACGCCAGCGCCTACTACGGTCCTTTCCGGGACGCGGCGGGCAGTGCGCCCAGCGTGGGGCACCGCGCCACCTATCAGATGAACCCGGCGGGCGGCCACCGCGAAGCGCTGCGCGAAGCCCGCCTGGACGCCGAACAGGGCGCCGACACCCTGATGGTCAAGCCGGCCCTGGCCTACCTGGACGTGCTGAGCCTCTTGAGGCGCGAGTTTGACCTGCCAGTGGTGGCCTACAACGTGAGTGGCGAGTACGCGCTGGTCAAGGCCGCCGCCCAGGCCGGCTACATGGATGAGCGCCGCACCGTGCTGGAAACCCTGACGGGCATGCGCCGCGCCGGAGCCGACGCCATCATCACCTATCACGCACTGGACGCGGCGCGGTGGCTCCAAGAAGAGCAGGTGCGCCTATGACGACGAATTGGGAAAGGCGAGGGACCGCCTCTGAGGCTGGAGCCTCCAGAGCAGGTGAGGCTATGACGACGAATCAAGAATGGAAAAGTCTGTCTACGAGGTTGGGTCAACCTATGACTATCCGCCAGGAGCGCCTATGACAAGCGAGCAGTCACCCATCCGCATTGACTGGGTGCCCACGGGCCTGTGGCCGGGCCAACTGGGCCTGACTTTTGCGCCGGGGAAGAAGGGGGGCAGCGTCTACCAGCCTGGCGTGACCCATGACCGGGACATGCTGACCGATATGCGGACTCTGGCGCAGCAGGGCGCGGGCGTCATTGCGCCGCTACTGGAGGATTTTGAGTTTGATCTGCTGGGCATGGACGGCTACCACGACGCTGCTGGCACACATGGCCTGGAGGTCGTGCCCTATACCATTCCCGATGGGCGGGCGCCGCACGACCCGGACGATTTTGCATCGTACCTGGACGAATTGATGACCCATCTGCTTGAGGGTCGGCGCGTGATCGTGCATTGCCGGGGTGGGCTGGGGCGCGCTGGCCTGACGGCGGCGTGTCTGCTGGTGCAGGCCGGTATGGACGCTGACAGCGCCCTGGCCCTGGTGCGCCAGGCTCGTAGTCCCCACGCTGTCGAAACTGCCGAGCAGGAAGCCTTTTTGCAGGCGTTTGCCCAGTAGGAGGTTGGGGGGCCTGGAACCCTCTGCGCGTAACCCTCACGCTGGGTCAGGGTTCAGCGCCTAGACTAACCGCACCATGACTGCCTTACAGACGCTTCTTGGCGCGGCGCTGCTGACCCTGCTGGCTGCCTGTGCGCCAGCGGTCACGGCCGCTCAGCCTGGCCGCATCGTGAACACCCAGAGCGGCGCCGAGGGCACCGTGTCTTTCACGCGGGGCACCCTCAGCCCCCGCCTGGGTGACCCCTTTGCGCCGGACAACGCGACGCTGACCATCGGTGGCCGCACCTATACCGGGCGCACCTACCTGATCGGGGGCGGCAGCCTGCCGGGCGGCCTGGGCGTCAGTGTGGCGTTTGGGACTTCGAATGTCAGTGGCGAGCCGACGGCCGTGGCGGCCCAGACGCGCGTGGATGCTGGGCGGCCCGTGCCCGCTTATACCGGCAACCTGATCGCCCGTGCCCAGGGCGAGCCACCCGCGCTGCTGACCTGCACCCTGACGGTAGACACCCGAGAGCGTGGGGTGGGCGAGTGCATTGACGGCGCGGGCGTGCGCTACGCCCTGCAGTTCTGAGCCAGGGCTGGGCAAAGAGAGGTTGGGCCGCCGTTGACCCTGTGGTGAAGCCGATCAGCTGTTCCCGTTAGCAGCAGAATAAATTGCCAGGCGGCGCCTGAACTGCTATAGCCTTGCTCTGACCGACGAGCCGTCGCCCATCACTGAATGAGCGACAGCCCTCAGCAAGAGATGTTTATGCTGACATGCAGAGTGGACGGGTGTGCTGAGTAGAGCCGCTGAGAGGGCCTCCCTCTGATCTGAGCAGCCTTCAGGCGGGGTGGAAGGGCCGAATTTCCCTCTCCATACCCTCTTCGGGGGTGCCTCCCGAACCCTGGCGGCAACTGTCAGAATGCACCATGCAAGAGTCGCAGGGGAGCGTCGCACGTTCCCAGGAGACCCCTCTTCCGGCGGGGCACCTGCAGACTTTGCTTCAGGAGGCCCGTGCCGCCCGCACCGCCGAGGTGTGGCGGTGCCTGCCTCTGATGGAAGAGGCCCTGCCGCTGGCCCGTCAGGAGGGTGATCCTCGCCTGCTGGCCGAAGTCCTGACCCTACTGGGTCTGGGGCACATGATGACGGGGCAACTGCGCGCTGCTCTGGCGCCGCTGAACGAAGCCATTGAGCTGGCGACTGGGCCAGGCGCGCCTCATCTGCTGGCCGACGCCACGCTGTGCCTGGGCAAGACCCTGGGTGAGCTGGGCGACCCGGCGGCCATTGATTATCAGCGTGAGGCCCAGAGTCAGTACGCGGCGATGGGGGCGCGCCTGCAAGAGGCGGACGCAGTGCAGGCCCTGGGCCTGACCCTCCACAAACGTATGGAATACGAGGCGGCGGTGCCGATGCACCTGCGGGGCGTGGAAATGCAGCGGGCGCTGGGCCAGGAGCGCAGCGTCGGGTACGGTCTGGCCTACCTGGGCGAGACCTATGCCGACCTGGGCATGGCCACTCTGGACCACGACCCGGAGAAAGGCCGCACGATGCTGGCCCAGGCCGTCCCGCTGCTGACCGAGGCTGCCGAGATAGCCGCGCGCATGAATGACGCGCGGCTGCTGCGCACAGCGGCAGCGGCCCTGGCCCAGGTGGAATTTGACCGGGGCTTTGAGGACGTGGCTGAGGCCTGGCTGAAGCGGAGCTTTGAGGCGGCGCGCACGGCGCAGGACCGGCTGGGCGAGGCCTACTTGCACAAGGAGCAGGCCCGCCAGCAGCAGCGGCGCGGCGACCTGGCTGGGGCCCTGCGGACCCTTCACGTGGCCTGTGCCCTGATGGAAGCGGCTGGGGCGCAGAGTGGTCTGGTCAGCGTGCTGCGTCAGACGGCCGAGGTGCAGGAGGAGGCCGGTGACCTGGCCCTGGCCCTGGCCACCCAGCGCCGGACCCACACCCTGGAACTGGCCCTGCGAGACGAGGCCAACGAGACGCGCTTTCAGCTCGCCCGCTTCCGACTGGAAACCCAGCAGCACCGGGCCGAGGCCGAAAAGGAGCGCCGCCGCTCCGAGGCCCTGGAAGACCTGGTGCGCCAGCGCACCGCCCAGCTGGAGGCCAGTCACTTTGCCCTGCTGGAACGCCTGGCGGTGGTGGCCGAGTTCCGGGATTCGGAAACCGCCGACCACACGCGGCGCGTGGGGACTCTGGCGGCCCTGCTGGCCCAGCGGCTGGGTCTGCCCCCCTCAGAAGTCGCCATGCTGCAACTGGCCGCGCGCCTGCACGACATCGGCAAGATTGCCATTCCCGACGAGGTGCTCCTGAAATCAGGCCGCCTCAGTCCCGACGAATGGGCGCTGATGCAGACCCACGCGGCGCGCGGCGCCCAGATGCTGGCCGGGCGCGACTCGGCGCTGCTGACCATGGCCGAGGAAATCGCCTGGACCCACCACGAACGCTGGGACGGCAGCGGCTACCCGCGTGGGCTGGCCGGTGAGGCCATTCCCCTGGTGGGCCGGGTGGTGGCCCTGGCCGATGTCTACGACGCGCTGGGCCGGGTGCGGCCCTACAAGCCGGCGTGGTCGCACGCGGAGGTGGTGCAGGAGATTCAGCGCGGGGCCGGCCTCCACTTTGACCCGCAGGTGGTGGGCGCCTTTCTGGCCTTGCTGGCAGAAGGGCAGTGGCTTCCTGAAGTGTCAAAAGCCTGAATGGTGAACGGGAGCGAAGTTGACTCGCTCACATGGACGCCGATTGAATCGTCTGCAGAGACGATGGACTCCGAGCGGAGTAGCACGGCTTTGCAAGGCCGCTCTTCGAGTCCCCAGGAGTGCGAGAAGAAAGGCGCGTTCCAGGCGTGCAGTTGGCCAATCGGTGCCCTCCCGGTTTGTCAGCGGTACAGACAGAAGCCGTATCACCCAGCCTTGATGCCGCACCCTGCCACAGACTTGTCAGGGTGCGGCCCCTATAACGGGAGCTATGGAAGAGCTGTGGCAGGCCCGCAACCGCGACCCGCGTGGGGTGCGCGCTGAGCTCGGCACTCGCCGGGCCTCGCCGGAACTGACGGTCGTCCAGGCCTATCTGGACTGGCGCGAGGGGTCGCCTGACCGGGCCATGCAGAGTCTGGTGACGGTGTTGCCGGACCTGACTGGCCCGTGGCGGGGCCGCGCTCTGAATGTGCAGGCCAACATCCTCTCCGATTCACTGGAAATCGATCAGGCCCACCTGCTGTATGCCGAAGAGTTACGGGTGGCTCAGGCGTGTGGGGACGTGAACGGCGAGTGGCGCGCCCGGCACGACCTGACTAACCTCTTTCTGGATATTGCGCCCGAACGGGTGCTGGGGCCTCTGCGTGAAGTGATTGCCGGCGCCCACGCCGCAGGTGAGCTGGATACCCTGATCGTGGCGCACCTCAATATCGCGTCCTACTCGGCGTCCCTGGGCTTGACCGCCAAGGAACGTCAGCACCACCTGAACATAGTCCTGACCCTGGCCGCCGACGCCTGGCCTGACCTGTACGCCGTGGCCCGCATGGTGCTGGCTGAAGACGCCCTGGCCGAGGGCAATCTGGAAGCCGCTGAGGCGCATCTGGCGACCCTGAATGCCTTGCCGCCCCTGTCGATCCGGCAGACCCGCAGCGACCTGCTGGTCACAGAATGCCAGTTGCTGCGGGCCAGGGGACAGGGCGCGCAGGCGGCCGAGCGGCTGCGCGCCGAGTTGCCACTCGTGACCCTGTGGGAGCAGCCCAAACTGCTGCACGCCCTGTCATTGGCTCTGGAAGAGGCAGGTGACCTGGCCGGCGCTCTGAGCGCCGAGCGCCAGCACAGCGAGAACTGGAAGGCCGCCGAAGGCACCCGCCGCGAGCGCACCATGCGCGCCTTGGAAGTCTGGCACTGCACGGCCCAGGCGCGCGCTGACGCCGAGCGGGAACGGGGACGGGCGGTGCAACTGGAAACGGCCCTGAGTGATCTGCGCGCGGCCCACGACCACATTCAGGAACTGAGCCGCCGCGACGGGCTGACCGGGCTGTATAACCGCCAGCACCTGATGGAAGCAGGCGCCGCCGTCCTGGCGCTGGCCACGCCCCTTCAGCCTGCGCAGGTGGCCCTGCTGGACGTGGACAAGTTCAAGCGCATTAACGACACTGCTGGCCACCATGTTGGTGATGAGGTGCTGCGCGGTGTGGCGGGACTGTTGCAGGCGGCTCTGCGGCCCGGCGACCTGTGCGCCCGCTACGGCGGCGAGGAGTTTGTGGTGGTGCGTCCTCCAGGGGTGGGGCCAGGTGCCCCAGATCTGGCGGCTGACCTGCGCCGCCTGGCCGACGCGCTGGTGACCCACCGCTGGGGCCTGCCCGAGGCGCTGGGGGTTACTGCCAGCATCGGGGTGGTGCAGGCCACGGCCCCCGATCTCGACGCGGCGCTGGCGCTGGCCGACGCCCGGATGTACGCCGCCAAGCGGAGCGGTGGCCACCGGGTTTATACCCAGGACGCTGTGGCCAGTTAGGGAAGACGGACTCGGAGAGTAGGGTTTCTAGAGAGCGTTGAGTCCAAGCGGTCTTGGCAAGCGACGAAGCAACTTGGGACAATTCCGCAGCAGAGCCAGCACAAGCAAGGCGGGTGAAGTGAGTAGACTCTCTCCCAGTTTGCGAACGTAACAGACAAGGTTGTACGAGCAGTGGCGCTAGACGAAGTTCAGGTGTGCCATTGGCAACCCGGCGTCTGGGATGGAAGATCGCCCGTCTCCCGAACCCCAAGTCTCTTGGTCTGAGGGCCGCCCCTGAGGAGTTGGACGAAAGGCATCCCCTTGCTTACAGCCGGTAGAAAGGTTTCATAGCCAGCCTCTACCCAACAAAAAGCCCCGGCGCGGTGGCCGGGACTCCCTGTGCTGCTACGTCTTATGCCTGACCGTACATCACGGCGCGCTTGACTTCCTCGATCAGCTGGGTGATCGGGATGTCGCGCGGGCAGGCTTCAGTGCAGTTGTACGCAGTGCGGCAGCGCCAGACGCCCGTGTTCTGGTTCAGGATGCCCAGGCGCTGGTGCGTGGCCTCGTCGCGGGTGTCAAAGATGAAGCGGTGGGCCTGCACAATCGCGGCCGGCCCCAGGTAAGAGCCGTTCACCCAGAAAATCGGGCAGGAGGTCGTGCAGCAGGCGCACAGAATGCAGTTGCTGGAGTGCGCCATACGCTCGGCCTGCTCTTCACTCTGAACGCGCTCAGTGGCAGGAGCCGGCGACTCGTTGATGAAGTACGGCATGATGGCTTTGTAAGAGTCAAAGAACGGCTCCATATCCACCAGCAGGTCCTTCTCGACCTTCAGGCCACGAATCGGCTCGACGGTAATGGTGCCGCCGTTCTTGGCCACGTCGCGCACCAGGGTCTTACAGGCCAGGCGGTTGCGGCCATTAATCAGCATGGCGTCGCTGCCGCAGATGCCGTGCATGCACGAGCGGCGGAAGGTCAGGCTGGGTTCCAGGTACCATTTGACGTGATTAATCACGTCCAGCACACGGTCGCCCGGCTGGGCTTCGACATCGTAGGTGGTCCAGTGCGCTTTCTTGTCCTTGTCGGGGTCAAAGCGCAGAATCTTGACTTTCAGGTTCAGCATGGGCACGCCCACGGGGGCGGCGCTGGTGCTGGTGGGGGCAGTCATCTGGGTCATGGGGTTCCTTGCGGGGTCAGCTGGATTCCGGCGCGTTCATGGCGGCTCATTTGCGGGGCCTCCAGGGAAGTCCGGCCTCTTCTTCCTACTCGCTTTGCCTGGGGTGAAGGGTGAGCAAAGAGCCCCTTCACCGGGCAGAGACGGGTCAGTACACGCGCGGTTTAGGTTCAAAGGCCCGTGTGAAGCCCTTGAGGGCCACCGGCTTGTAGCCGATGACGACGTTGCCGTCGTTGTTCAGATCTTTGTAGGCCATGGTGTGCTTCAGCCAGTTGGTGTCGTCGCGCTCGGCGTAGTCCTCGCGGTCGTGGGCGCCGCGCGATTCCGTGCGGTTCAGGGCGCTGCTGGTCATGGCTTCGGCGCAGTCGAGCATAAAGCCCAGTTCCATCGCCTCGATCAGCTCGCTGTTGTAGCGGCGGCTGGGGTCCGACACGCTGACGTTGCGGTAACGCGCCTTCAGTTCCTGCACAATGCCGACCTGTTTTTCCATGTCCTTGCCGTTCCGGAAGATCCCGACGTTGTTCATCATGGATTCTTGAAGTTCCTTGCGGATGGCGGCGGCGTTGTCTTTGCCACTGGCGTCGCGCAGGCGGTCCAGCAGGTCCTGACTGTCTCGCTGAGCGCTTTCGGGCATATCGGGGTATTCGACTTGACGGGCGTACTGCGCGGCGTAGATGCCCGCCCGGCGGCCGAACACCACGAGGTCCCCCAGGCTGTTGGTGCCCAGGCGATTGGCGCCGTGCAGCGAGACGCAGGCCTGCTCGCCCGCCGCATACAGCCCTTCAATGCTGCCGCCCGACCCGTCACTCAGGCACAGGCCGTTGAGGTCAGTGGGAATACCGCCCATCGCGTAGTGCGCCGTGGGCTGAATCGGCACCAGATCCTTGACCGGGTCCATGCCCAGGTACGTCCGCGCCAGGTCGGTAATTTCGGCTAGCTTGCCTTCAATCACCTCGCGTGGCAGGTGCGTCAGGTCAATGTTGACGGCGTCCTTGTCGCGGCCCACGCCCCGGCCCTCGCGAATTTCCGTGATGATCGAGCGCGACACGATGTCGCGTGGCGCCAGGTCTTTAATGGTGGGGGCGTAGCGCTCCATGAAGCGCTCACCGCTGTCATTGCGCAGAATGCCGCCCTCACCGCGAATGCCTTCGGTGACGAGGATACCCAGCTTAGCCAGGCCCGTGGGGTGAAACTGGTAGAACTCCATGTCTTCCAGCGGCAATCCCTTGCGGTAGTAGATGCTCATCAGGTCGCCGGTCAGGGTCAGGGCGTTCGAGGTGATTTTGAACACGCGCCCGTAGCCGCCTGCCGCCAGAATGACGGCCTTGGCGTGGAAGGTATGCAACTCGCCGGTGGACAGCTCGTAGGCCACCAGGCCCCGGCAGCGGCCATCCTCAATCAGCAGGTCGGTGACGTGGAACTCGTTAAAGAAAGTGGTGCCCGCCTTGACGTTCTGCTGGTACAGCGTCTGCAGAATCATGTGGCCCGTGCGGTCCTTGGCGTAGCAGCTGCGCTCCACGGCCGCCTTGCCGAAGTCGCGGGTGTGGCCGCCGAACTTGCGCTGGGCAATCTTGCCCTCGGGCGTACGCGAAAAGGGCAGACCCATGTGTTCCAGCTCGTACACAGCGTCAATGATGTCCTTGGCGAACACCTCGGCCGCGTCCTGGTCAGTCAGGTAGTCGCCGCCCTTGACGGTGTCGAACATGTGCCATTCCCAGTGGTCTTCTTGCACGTTGCCCAGCGCCGCGCCGATGCCGCCCTGCGCCGCGCCCGTGTGTGAGCGGGTGGGGTACAGCTTGGAAATGCAGGCCACGCTCACGTTGCCCTTGGCGGCGTACAGCGCGGCCATCAGCCCTGCGCCGCCTGCGCCGACCACCAGCACGTCATAACGATGATGCATAATTTTCAGTCTTCCTTTGCCGGATTAGATGGAGAACAGGCCCACAGTGCCAAACGCGAACACCAGGGCAATGACGGTGTAAAACACGCCTTTGACCCAGGCCCGGTTGGGGCGTGAGCGCACGTAATCTTCAATGGAGTAGCGCGCGCCGTTGGCCCCGTGCATCAGGGACAGGGCCAGGATCAGCCAGTCGTAGAACTTCCAGGCGGGGCTGGCGAGTTTATTGACCACAGCGTCAAAGGTGGCGTCCGATTCACTGACCTGAATAAAGGTCATGTAGATGTGCCCCAGAATCAGAAACACCAGAATCAGGCCGCTGATCCGCATGAAAATCCACCAGTTCAGTTCGGCATTGTTGTGGGACTGCTGCCGGGCATCGGTGAAGGTGCGGGCGCGAATCATCAGTAGCCTCCTATCAGGCGCGGGTACAGCGTCCAGGCCGCGCCAATAAAGGCCACCACGCTAATCAGCAGCACGCCGTACCACATCTGCCGCTGGTAGGCGACGCCAAACCCCGTAAAGTCCATGATGATGATGCGCAGGCCGTTAAATGCGTGGTACACCACGCCAGCCGTGACAAACAACAGCCCAATCCGAAACGGCCACAGGTCGTAGGTCTCGTGAATGGCCATGTAAAAGCGCTCGCCAAAAATAAACGACCCAATGCTGAAGACGTGCAGCAGCAAATAAGTCAGAATCGCCAGCCCTGACAGGCGGTGAAGCAGGAAGGCCCACTGCCCTTCTCTTCCTCGGTACATCCTTAACTCCTCCTCGGCAGCTTTGCCCTGTGTTGCCGACCTGATTCGCCCTCAGCCACTGTAGGGCGACCTGTTATGCCGTGTGGGTGACCGTTCACACCACGCTTTCAGACGGGCACAAGGATATCATTCTCCAGCTGTTCGTCGTCCGTGCCCTGGCCCACTTCACGGAACGCCGCGCGCCCTGGTGGGGCGCCACTTCCGCGCTACCCTGTTGCCTATGAGCACCAAAGACCCTGCCACAGAAGCCGAGTTCACCCGCAAAATGGTGCTGGGCATTCTGGGCACCCTAGAACAAAAAGGCCTGCTGAGTAAAGAAGAAGTAGACGGCATCATCCGCGCCGCCCGCCAGCAGGCCCAGCCCCGAAGCCCGCGCCCACTGGGCGGTCCTGCTGGCCCCGGCACCGTCTGGGTGCGGCCTGGGCAGGTCCATGAGCCGGTGGACCGCAGTACGCCGGTGGCTATTCCAAATGTTCAGCGCAGCCCGGAGCTAGTGAAGGCTGAGGCTGCGCTGCCGGTGATTGACCTGGATCTGGGGTGAATGGAGATAGAGAAGCCGCCTCTGATCTTCAGAGGCGGCTTCTCTCAACTGTCATTTCATCAGAGAGAGGTAGTAGTTGTTTGAACCTGACATGGTGTATTCACTATTGATCACGTAAAGGCCACCAGCAGGAGAGGGAAGAGCATTCTGAATGCTGTTAAAACTGAGGGTTATAGAAGTGCCTGTTGAGGTATTGAACTTGATAATACTCCCGTAAGAGCGGCTCCAGAGGGTAGTAGGGTCTTTGGCATCAAACCCAGCTAACGTATCTCCCGGAAAATTGTATTTGGTCTGCGTGCCGTCATCGTTAAAACGAATTAGCTCGCCGTAGGTGTTAGTCCAAACGGTGCCCGTGTTGGCGATAACGGCTGTCCGGGCCATGGATGGTCGTGTGAGAGGACTGACAGTGCTGGTTACTGTATTAATTTTCAACAAGTCGTAGTCCAGGTAAACAGCTGACTTGCCGTCAGGACTCAGTGCAAAGCGGCCACCAGTATAATTGGTGTTGCTGAGCGTCTGAACATCTTGCACGGCGCCAGTGCTCGGTGTCCAGATAGCCAGAATCTGAACATAACCACTGCTGTTGCTACTACGCCGCACCAACCAGACGCGCCCCTGGGTGTCTGTCTGCTCGGCGATGGCGCTCAGCGCGACATTCAGTGCGGGCAGATTGGTCTTTGCCCCTGCATTGTCTATAAAGACGGCAGGCGAACTTGTTTCCGAGGGACTGCTCAGCACGACCACGCCGCCTTCAGCTGTCACGAGGTTCACCGGCGAACTGGACAACGTGGTTGAAACCGCCTCGCCAGCCACCGTGAATCGGGAGAACGCCGAGGTATAAGAATTGGTGTCGCTGTTGTAAGTCGAGTTACCTGAAATCCAGACGCCTTCATTAGCGCGTGCCGATTGGTTGACGAAGGTGCCGATGAATTTACGTGCCGGCCGCACTGTCAACTGCACGGTATCTGTTCCAGTGCCTGGGACCAGGTCAGGGCTGCTTAGGCGCACAGTGATGGTGCCTAGCGGCGCGTCGGCCGTGACTTGGATAGGAATTTGCACTGTCGTAGTGGCTCCGGGAGTCACATTGACTGATTTGGCTGTGGCGCTCACGCCTGCGGGCAGGTCTGTCAAGGTCACGGTGGTGGCGCCAGTAAAGCCTTCAATGCTCCTGACATCGACCGAAACGGTACTTTCACTGCCTTGGTAAGCCGCAGCGGTGCTGTAGGCGGGTGCAGACAGAGTCACGCCTGGTTTGGGGACAGTAATGTCCACCTTGGTTGTGGCCCTGACCCCCCCCTTGCCTTCGGCTGTCATGGTGATTTTATAGGTGCCGGGTGCCACAGTGGCAGCGGCCTGAAGTGTAACGGGCGCCGAAGTGAAGCCGCTGAGAGATTTAGTGACTGGCGTAACCGTCACACCTGCGGGCAGGTCAGTGGCGCTGAAAGTCACGTCTCCGCTGAAGCCATTCATGCTCTGGGCGTTGACGTTAATATTGAGCGTCTTCTCAGGGCGCAGGACGAGATTGTATGTGTCGTAGACGCTCAGCCCAATACCTGGGCGCCGCGCATCAACAGTGCCGCTGCCTCCGCCTACCTCTATATTCGCGTCGTTTTTCACGATTAGGCGGAATGACCCCTGAGCAGAACCCCCGTTGTAACGAAAGGTGAGATTAGTAGTGACGCGCTGTGGTGCGAGGCCGAGGCCCCGCAGGTAAGCCGCTGCACCTGCACTCTGGGTGCTGAGTGTGGGAAGTGTCAACGTGGTAGGTTCCACAGTTAAGCCAGGAACATCAGTGCTCAGGCTGACCTGACCGTTAAAGGCCCCGTCCTGATAAAAGCTCACTGGAACAGTCACAGTGTCATTGGCGGTGAAATCAAGCGCGGTATTAGGCAGCTGAGCCGTGACGCTAGGCTTGTACATCTCGCCACGTAACTGGGTACGTATGTCAGCAGTGATGTTATTCAGGCTGAAACCGGATGTAGTGGGCGTCAGCACGGCGGCGTTCCAGCCCGCCTGCAGAGTGAGGTCAATAGCGAAAACGCCGCCGCAGCTGATTGTTCCCTTGATAGTGGCAGCCGAGGCGCTGTACAGCCGGGCGATGGTACTGTTGTTGGAAGCGCCAGCGATCACAGTTTCAGTGATTGAGGCTAGCAGATCATCCTGGGCGCTCAAGACGTCCAGTGAGGAGAACAGAGCCACATTAGGGTTAGCGCTGGCAGTGCCAGTGAAAGTGCATCCTGGCACCGAGGTGGGCAAAAATTGGCCAAGATAGGTTGGAACCTGTGTCAGCGAGAGGCCTACAGTCCCCGAATTGCTCAGTGTGCCTACGTTCTTCAGATCAAAACTGTTGAAATCGGCTAGCACGACTTTACCCGCGTAAGGAATGCCTGTCACCGTGCCCTGAATGCTGTCATTCTTAACAGCGTTGCCGGGGGCTTGTACGGCCTTGTACTCCAGCGTCACCGTCTTGTTCGCGTCCAGCGTCACGGTCTGCGCCGCAGGCGCGGTATACCCGTTCACTGCACCGGGCTCAATCTTCAGCACAGTGCTGGCGCTCAGGTCGCTGAACGTCTTCCCACTGGCCAGCGCACCTTCATTCAAGACGATATTCGTCGTGATGTTCGTGACCTTGACAGGTGCAGAGCTGACACCAGTCAGATTGACCGTGAGGGCGAAGGGAGTTGTTTTAGGAGGCTGTGGCGGATCAGGCTGAGGGCAGGCGGTCAGCAGAACGGTCAGGCCCAGCATGGCGGTGGGAAGGTGCAGTTTCTTCATAGCCGCTCAGGATTCTAATGGACCTTAAACGGTTTGACATGCGAAGTTGACCACTGACTCGCCGACCAGCTCACCCACCCGACGGGGGCAGCCCTCTCATCAGAAAGTCATCAGGCAACTTTGCTGGTTCGCACCCATCTACACCAATTTTCCAGCCCCTTTGCCATACCCCGTACACTGCCGCCATGTTCACCGCCCAGACCAACCTTCTTCTTCGTTGGGGGCGTTGAGCGCAGCCTAGCGTTCATTCACCACGCCCCCGGCCACCTGCGCCGGGGGCTTTTTGTTTGGAGGGGTTCTTATGGGAATGACTATTGCGGAAAAGATTCTGGCGGCGCACAGTGGGCACGACCGGGTGGTGCCCGGCCAACTGCTGGAGTGCGCCACCGACTGGGTCCTGTGCCACGAAATCACCACGCCCGCTGCGCTGCGCATGCTGGAAGAACGCGGCATGGACCAGGTGTTCAATCCTGACCAGATTGTGGCGGTCCCCGACCACAGCGTTCCCGCCATGAACATCAAGGCCGCCAAGATGTACCAGAAACTCAAGAGCTGGGTGCAGGCCAAGGGTATCAAGCACTTCTACGACGTGGGGCGCGGCGGCATTGCCCATGTGGTGCTGGAAAACACGGGCCTGATGAAGCCGGGGCAGACGCTGGTCAGTGGCGACAGCCACACCTGCAACGCCGGGGCGCTGGGCGCCTTTGCCACAGGCGTGGGCAGCACCGACCTGGCCGGCGCCATCTATGCGGGCAAGGTCTGGTTCAAGGTACCTGAGACCATGCTCATCCGGGTCACGGGGCAGACGCAGCCCGGCGTCACGCCCAAGGACATCGTGCTGGAGGTCATCAAGCGGATTGGGGCTGACGGCGCCAACTACATGGTCATGGAGTGGGTCGGGGACTACATCGACGCCCTGGACATGGAAGGCCGCTTCACCCTCACCAACATGGCGATTGAGGCCGGCGGCAAAACCGGCATCGTGGCGGTGGATGACACCACGCGGGCCTATATGTCGGCGCGCGGCGTCTCGCCCGAGCAGTACACCGAATATCACTCCGACCCGGACGCAGCCTACAAGGTGGTGGTCGAGGTTGACGCCAGCTCGGTCGAACCTACCGTGGCCTACCCCCATATTCCCAGCAACGGGCGGGTGGCAGGCAGCGACCAGATCGCCGTGACCCACGCCTACGTGGGCAGCTGTACCAACGGCCGGATCAGCGACCTGCGCGATGTGGCGCGGATTCTGCGGGGCCGCAAGGTGGCCGAGAACGTGCAGATGATCGTGGTGCCCGCCACCCAGGCCATCTGGAAACAGGCGGCGCAGGAAGGCCTGTTAGAAGTCTTCGTGGATGCCGGCGCCAGCGTCAGCTACCCCAGTTGCGGGGCCTGCCTGGGCATGCATTCGGGGGTGCTGGGCCCGGACGACGTGTGTATCTCCAGTTCCAACCGCAATTTCGTGGGCCGCATGGGCGACCCCAGCGCGCAGATTTACCTGGCCAGTCCGGCGACGGTGGCTGCCAGCGCCATTGCGGGCTACATCAGCGACCCGCGTGAGTACAATGCTGCCGATTAACAGTGGAGATCTGGGCGCAGGGAGGATTGTTTGGGGGCTACGTGCTGGCCTGTATGGTCTTGGCCTTTCGCCTGCTGGGCGCCGAGCGACTGCCGCTGTCCAGGCGCGCGGCGCAGGCAGTGCCCGGAGGCCTGGTGCTGGCGCTCGTCCTTTTCATGGCCTGGTAGTGTTCTGGCGCCCGGTTCTGGGAGGTCGCCCGGCAAGCTGCCGTGGCAGGTGCCAGTGCGCTGGTGCTGGTGGGCTTCCTGAAGTTAGGGGCGTCGCCCGTCATGCCCATAGCGCTGTTCGTCGTGGTGTGGGCGCTGCGCGAACGGTTACGGGCCTAGGGCCTCGCCGCCTCGCCCCGCCGCAGGCCGCGCAGGCCGGTCTAAGCTAACCGCTATGGGAGAAGCCAAACGACGCAAACAACTGGGCCTGATGCCCGCCGTGCATCCCTTTGAAGCCCTGATGGACGCCGATGGGGTGCTGACGTTCGTCAGGGCCCCCGAGGACGCCCGGCTGCGAGAAGAGTTGGCGTCGGCCCTGAAGCTGGCGCACCCCTACGGCGCGGCCTGGAACAGCGCTTACCGCACGCAACTGGTCATGCACGGGCGGGTAGACAAGTTTCTGGACACCGCCGAGGATGTGGACACCATTCCCGTGCCGCCGCACCGCCGCCTAACCGGCGAACTGGCGATTGGAGCCAAACCCGAGGGCCGCGACCTGCGCGTGGAAGGTGGCCGGGTGCGGGTCCGTGAGGAAGGGCACTCGTTTGACGGCCAGAGGTGGACCTCGTTTCCATCTAACGCCGACCCCCGCGCGGCCCTGAATTACCTGATGCAGCACCCGGCGGCGCGCCTTCAGGGTGAGGTGGTGGCCGCCTACCGCGCCGAGCAGTGGCGCGAGGGCCGCGTGGACATCGAACCCGAGCCACCCGCCGAACTGCTTGAAGCCCTGGAAGCCCTGACGCGCGAGTGGCACGGCGAGGACGACGCCGGCTGGCTGGCCCTGCACCAGGACGCCGTGCAGGATGGGGCGGCGCCTGCCCCGCTGGCCCGGCGGGTGACCTTTGAATTGCGCCAGCCCGCACCCTTGCAGTCGCCCCTGAGCCTGGCCTTCGCCACCCTGGGCAATGTCGAGGTCACCCCGCAGGCGGGCGGCAGCAGCTACACCGAAAACGGTGACACCTGGATTTCCTATGAAGACGGCGAGGCCACCGAGGACGGCCTTCCCCCTGAACTGGCAGACATCTTTGACCTGGATACGGTGGCGGTCACTGTCTACGCCGATGGCCGCATAGAGTGGGCGCCCGGCGAGGTACCCGATGAGGACGCCGAGCGCCTGCGCACCGAACTGAAAGACGCCACCGGGGCCGGCGACCCGGCCGAGTGGGCCGAGTGGACCACTGAACTGCTGCTGGGCACCTTTGCGGACGAACTGAGCGTTCCCGAAGGCGCCGCGCTGCCGGTGCCCGTGGCCGTGCGGCTGGACGTGCCGGTGGACGCCCTGACGGACCCCGACCCGCTGGCCCAGACCTTTATGGAATCCGAGGTGACCTTTGACGGGGCTGCCTGGCGCGACCTGTACGGCGAGGAAGTGCCCGAGGAATTGCGGGCCTTCGCCGCTGGAGACGCCTGAGATGACCGTGCCGGGCCTGCTTAGCCTGGGCGCCCTGCTGTGGGCCGCCTGGCTGAGCTACGGCCTGTGGCGCTGGCCTTTGGACTGGGCTCGGCTGGTGCAGGCCAGCGCGGTGACTGCAGTGCCTATCGCTCTGCTGATGAAATTCACCCTGGATGAATCGGTGGCGTGGCGTCACCTGACCTTTCCGGTGTCATGGGTGCTGTGGGCAGCGCTGTGGCTGATCTGTCTGGGCTTGGCCGCCGCGCTGTACCACCAGCGTCCGACGATATGGCCGCCCCTGGGTGTTCCGGTCACGGGCGCCTCGACTCTTCTGTTGAATCTTGCGTTTTCTGCCTAAGGAGTTTCTATGCCCACCGTGCATGTCTTTGCCCGCGATCACATCAACACCGACGAAATCATTCCCGCCCGCCACCTGACCACCGACATAGAAAGCGAACTGGCGAAATACGCGATGGAAGATTACGACCAGGGCTTTGTGCGCCGCGTTCAGGCGGGTGACATCATCGTGGCTGGGGCCGACTTTGGCTGCGGGTCCAGCCGTGAACATGCGGTGTGGGCGCTGCGGGGGGCGGGGGTTGGGGCTGTGATTGCCCCCAACTTTGCGCGCATCTTCTACCGCAACGCCATCAACAACGGCTTTCTGGCCCTGGAATGCGAGGGGATCGTTGAGGCCTTTCAGGACCGCGACCCGGCCGAGCTGGACCTGGCCGGCGGCACCATCACCAACACCCGCACCGGGCAGACCCTGACCTTCGTGCCAGTGCCCCAGTTTGCCCTGGACGTGCAACAGGCGGGCGGCTGGCTGGAATATATGAAAGAGCAAGAAGGTGTAGAGCGGAGGCTGTAGGGTTTTTTCCTCTCGGCTCACCCAGTCAACCTCCCACACCCCTTCAAAGGAGTTTCTATGTCCAAAGTTGTGACCCTGCCAGGCGACGGCATCGGCCCCGAAATCACGGCGGCGGCGGTGGCCGTGCTGCGCGAAGTGGCCCCCGACCTGACCCTGGAAGAACATGCCATTGGCGGCGGCGCCTATGACCAGTACGGTGACCCCTTGCCCCCGCGCACCCGTGACGCCCTAAAAGACGCCGATGCGGTGCTTCTGGGCACGGTGGGCGGCGCGCACGACAGCCCCTGGAACAGCCTGCCGCGCGCCCTGCGGCCAGAATCCGGCCTGCTGGCGCTGCGCAAAGAACTGGGCTGCTACGCCAACCTGCGCCCGGTGCGCGTTCAGCCAGGCCTGGAACACCTCTCGCCCCTGAAACCCGATCTGGCGCGCGGCGTGGACATCCTGATTGTGCGCGAGCTGCTGGGCGGCATCTACTTTGATGGGGACCGTCAGATTGAGGGTGGGGCGGCCTACAACACCATGCGGTACACCACCCCAGAGGTGGAGCGGGTCGCCAAAGTCGCGTTCTGGGCCGCCGAGCAGCGAAAGGGCCGCGTCACCAGTGTGGACAAGGCAAACGTGCTGGAGGTTTCTGAACTGTGGCGCCGCGACGTGCAGGCGCTGCGTGACCGCTCGTACCGCACGGTGCACCTGAACCATGAGTATGTGGACAGCGTGGCCATGCTCATCGTGGCCAACCCCAGCCGCTACGACGTGATCGTTACGGAAAACCTGTTTGGCGACATCCTCAGCGACCTGGCCGCCGTGATTCCGGGCAGCCTGGGCCTGATGCCGAGCGCGTCGCTGGGCGACGGTGCAGGACTATTCGAGCCGATTCACGGGAGCGCGCCGGATATTGCCGGCAAAGGCATCGCCAACCCCGCCGCCGCCATTCAGAGCGCCGGCATGCTGCTGCGCCACGGCCTGAAACGCCCCGACGCCGCCAACCAGATTGACCGCGCCGTGGCCCTGGCTCTGCGGGCGCACCCCACGCGCGATCTGGGCGGCCAGGCCGATACGGCGACCTTTACCCGCGCTGTGCTGAGCGCCCTGGAAACCTCTCCAGCGGTGGGTTAAACAGGACGGGAAAGGAGAAGAGAGGCCCGTGCGGCCTCTTTTCTGTGTGGTGTACTGGGGAGCAGCTGCGGCGTTGGGTGTTTCTGGCGTTCGGAACGGCGGTCTCTGAGTGTGGAGAGGACAGAGTTAGGGAGAGAGCGGCCCTGCTCTGTCCTGTCCCGGCAGCAGCACAGCCATCTGGAAGAGGGCCGCCTGTCAACCGTTCGCCAGTTGCGTCACTGTCCCTCGGCTAAACCTCCTTTCGTGCTCTTCTCTCTGGTCAACCCTGTCTCCTGAGGCGCATGCTGGCAGCATGAGTGACGCCGTGACCTTTCCTGCGCCGGGCCGGATTCCTTACCCTGGCGGCTGCGTGCTGGAACCTGCGCCCCACGCCCTGGACTGGCTGCTGAACTGGCCCGCCGATGTGCAGGTGGGAGCAACGCTGCACCCGGCCACGCCGGTCTTTCCGCTGCTGCGTGAACTGCTGCGCGACCCGGCCACGTACGGAACCACCCTGGCGGCCGCCGAAGCTGCCGCCGAGCGCTTTTTGATGCTGGCTGGGCAGGCGCTGGAAGCTGAAGGCGGGCAGCGCGCCTGGCTGGAACGGGAGCTGCGCCGCTGAGCACGTTCCCCACCAGCACAGAGGCCAGTGGCGCCTGGCTGGAAGACCTGCCGCTCCCGCCCGCACAGCCCGGCGAAACGCGCCGCGCCCACACCGCCCGCCTGCTGCGTGAGGCCGTGTCGCGCGGCCTGATTCCCGAGGGGGCTCGCCTGCCCGGTCACCGCCGCCTGGCCGGCGCGCTGGGCGTGTCGCGCAACACCCTGGTGGACGCCCTGACCCAGCTGGAGGCCGAAGGGTACGTGCGCGCCCTGGGCCGCAGCGGCACGGTCGTTAGCGCGCCGCCCCTGACGGCCGCGCCCCCCATGCCGGCTGCCTTGCCCCTGAGCCGCTGGGCCCAGCGCGCCCTGGCCGGACAGGTGCAGGAAGTGGGCGGCACCTTCGCCGTGGATTTCCGGGTGGGCCAGCCGGTCCCCGAGCTGTACCCCGAAGGGCCGTGGACGCAGGCGCTCGCCCGCCGCGCCGGGCAGGCCACGCGCGGCGGGGACTCCGATCCGCTGGGGCCGCTGGACACCCGCCGCGCCTTGGCCGCGCACCTGAATGCCTCGGCCGGGGCGCAGGTCACGCCCGATATGGTGATGCTGACCGGCGGCACGCAGGGCGCGTTGGACGCCCTGGCCCGCGTGTTTCTGGAACCGGGGCGGGTGGCGGTGGCCGAGGACCCCACCTATCCGGGCGCGCGCGCCGCTCTGGCCGCCACCGGGGCGCAGGTGGTGGCGGTGCCCGTGGACGGCGCAGGTCTTCAGACCGAGCGGTTGCCGGGCGCAGCGACCCTGGCCTACGTCACGCCGGGGTGTCAGTACCCCACGGCCGTCACCCTGGGCGCGGCCCGGCGGCAGGCGCTGCTGGCCTGGGCGCGGGACACGGGCGCCTTTATTCTGGAAGACGATTACGCCGCCGACCTGCACCACGCGGGCCGCCCGCCTGCTGTGCTGCAGGGGCTGGCTCCCGAGCGGGTCATTTTGCTGGGCAGCTTCAGCAAGAGCCTGGCCCCTGTGACCCGCAGCGGGTTTCTGGTGGCCCCGCCCGAGGTGCTGCGCGTGCTAACCGGCACCCGCCCCCTGACTGACCGGGTGCCGGGCCGCCTGGACGCCCTGGCGCTGGCCGATGTGCTGGGCAGCGGCGCCTACAGCCGCCATCTGCGCCGCGCCCGGCAGGTGCTGGCCCACCGGCAAGAGGTGCTGCTGGAGGCCCTGGGCGCCGCCCTGCCCGGCTGGTCCGCTGCTCCTGTCGCCGCCGGGCTGCATGTCTACCTCCCTCTGCCTGCTCCCTGGACCGAGGCCGACGTGCTGGCGCGGGCCGCCGCGCAGGGAGTGGGCCTGACGCCAGTGGGGCCACTGGTCAGCGGCGTGGGCATGCCAGCCGTGTTGCTGGGGTTTGCGCATCTGCCGCCTGAAGCCCTGCGCGGGGGGGCGGCCCGGCTGGGGGCCGCGCTGCGGCCTGGGCCGATGTAACCGCCCCTGGCTGGGGGCAGCGCCGTTCTGCGCCCGCCCCCCGTGTGGGCGGAGTACACTGACTCACAATGCGCTTGCTTTTTGCGGCTCTGGCCCTTGTCCTGACGCTGATGTACTTCACGTTTGGTCTGCGATTTGGGTACGTCACTCTGACCCCCACGTACATGCTGAACGCGACGGGGGAGAGCCGCTACGGCTTCAATGCCTTTGACGAGAAGCAAACCCTGGGGGTGCGCGGCATCTGCAAGGTGGACCGGGGCACCATCACCCTGCGCCTGCTGGACCCCCGTGGCGTGCAGGTGGCCGGCCAGGTCTGCCCCAAAGGCCAGTGGGGCCTGAACGTGCTGGCCAACGGCGCCCAGGGCAAATACGAACTGGTGGTGGATTACAGCAAATTCACGGGCCGCCTGGATATTAAAGAGGCGCGGCAGTAACGCAGAAGAAGGTGGAGGCCCAGGGAAAGTTGCCTGGGCCTCTGTCGTGGGAAGGGTGAAGCGGGAGTCACAGAGCTGAGAGTGCTGGCGCCGCCCCAGCGGTGAGCCTTGAGAGCCCCCCAGCCGCAAGTGGCCTGGCCCTGCCCTGCCAAGCCCGGAGGCTACCGAAGCGTCCTTGCTTCTGACCTGAACCGCTATGGTTTGTAAGCCAAGTGTAGAGCTGCGGTGGACCAGCGTATCTTTTGCAGTTGTGGCGCGAAGAAATCAGCGATGAGCAATGGGCATGTCTCGAACCATTGCCACCTCTTGTTGCTCTAGCGCGGCCGTACCTGGCTCATCGTCCAGTGATCAGTGGCATCGTCTGGGTCCTGCGCACAGGCGTACCCTGGCGTGACGTTCCAGAACGATTTGGCAAATGGACGACCGTGGTCAGTCGCTTCCGTCGCTAGACTGCTCAAGGTATCTGGCAGGCGATCTGGACAACATTGCAACGGGAGGCTGACTTGCAAGGGCAGCTTGACTCGTCCATGCATTTTGTCGATAGCACCGTGGTTCGAGCACATCAATGCGCCGCCAGTGCACGTGGAGGTCAAGACGGTGAAGCGCTGGGGCGATCCCGTGGCGGGTTCAGTACCAAGATTCATCTGCGCGCTGAAGGGTATGGCAAGCCGATGGCCTTCGTCCTTAGTGGTGGAGAACGCCACGAGTCGAAGTTCCTGCAACCGCTGTTATCAATAACGGCGAAAATCCGTCTTGGTATCTTGAGGCATGGCGGAATGGCAGCCGACCCGATACACCCGTGCCCAACTCGAAGAGCGTCGATTGGCCGCTGCGAAGTGGTTGCAGGAGGGCACGCACTCCCACCGCGACATTGCTGAGCATTTCGGGGTCTCTGTTGTGACCGTCACCACCTGGAATGCGCGCCTCAAGAAGAGAGGCACCCTGCAGGCGACCGTCGCCACCGGTCGCCACTCTCGGATGACCCCCGCACAGCACGAGCAGCTGCGCACCCGCCTGAAGGCGGGTGCGCTCGCCCACGGATTCCCCGACGAGACCTGGACCACTCGTCGGGTGAGTGAGCTGATTGGTCGGCGGTTTGCGATCTGGTATCACCACGATCACGTCCGCAAACTTCTGCACCAGCTGGGCTGGACTCCGCAAATGCCGGATGGACGCGCCGCAGAACGCAATGAACTCCGGATGGCCACTTGGAAAGAACAGACGGCACCCGAGTTGAAAAAAAAAGGTCGCTGAGGGCGCCACGCTGATTTACCTGGATGAAGTGGGCTTTGCGCTGAAAGGCGTGCGACGACGGACGTGGTCGGCCAGGGGCGTGACGCCCCTGGTCACGCTGCCCGCGAACTGGGCGAAGCTCTCGACGATTGGGGCGATGACTTCAGATGGGCGCTTCTTTCAGAACACCAAGACCGGCGCGATCAAGCATGGCGATGTCATCGGGTTTCTCCACCATCTGCTGCGTCCTGTGGCTGGAGAGATGGTCGTCGTGCTGGATAACGCGAGCATTCACCGGGCCAAGGCCGTACAAGCGTTCGTGGCAAGCCACGAACGCTTGTCGCTGGAATATTTGCCGCCCTATGCGCCGGAACTGAATCCGATTGAGTTGGTCTGGGCCTACGTCAAGCGTCATGTTCTGGGCAACTTTTGTGCCCGTACGGTCGGGATGTTGAAGCAGAAGCTGGTGGGGGCGTGGCAGCGTGTGCGATACGTCGGGCTGCCACAACAATTGTTCGATATGAATTTATGCCGCGATCAATAAGGTACCTCAGCCTCCATCCGTCCCTGTCTATAGAGGTCTCTATACACCTGACACCCACGGCTGGCTCCAATCCGACCCTCCGAAAGCAAACAAAGGAGCAACATCAATCTGTACTCCCTACTTCGGCAGAAATCAGGAGACAGTGACGCCCTTACCACGCAACTGCCTATCCGCCAGCGCACCATCAGCAACCATACTTGGAGTTCTACTGTCTGCCGGAACAGAGTCAGCAGTTGGAGGCTGTACTTACACCTGAATACTGAGTGCCAAAAACAGCGCCTAAGCGGAATGATGAAGAACACAACCATTTAACACTAATTGAGATTGTTGTCAAAAACTCTCACTGAAAGACCCCTCCTATACCCCTCAAAAAGGCTTAGAGGGCTCTTCCTGGCCTTCCTATGAGCAAGGCTATTTAAAAAGTGTGTCAGACGCAGAAAATCAAGAGCCGATCAACTTAAAAGATCTAGCACTGACCACCAGCCCACATAGTGGACACAACGGCATCGCGCTCAGGCATAGATCAGCCTGTCTCGCACATCTTGTTGAAGCTTGGAAACGGCAGCCTAAGATTTTGGAAACGGCGGCATCACCGCATCGTAAATCCAACGCTGTAGCATCAGCGTAACGCTGGGTTTACCGGTCAGTTCCGCAGCCGCGCGAATGAAGTCTGGCGTGCTGACATTTTTGTACGCAAAGCGCTGGTAATAGCCGCGTAGAAAGCGCTGAAAGGCCGCGTCGCCTACGGTAGCCCGTAAGGCATGCAGCACCAGAGCGCCCCGTTGGTAGACGCGCGGCGCGAAGAGGTCATGACGGAGAGTCACGTACGGTGCAGGCATGCGGGACGCCTGAGCCTTATTCAAGCGTGTCAGCACCCGCTGCTTGAGGCTAGCAGCGTCCCGCGTAACCCACAGGTCCTCGAAATAGGTGGCAAAGCCTTCACTCAGCCAGATGTCCTGCCAGTTGGCGGGCGTCACGCTGTTGCCAAACCACTGGTGGCTGATTTCGTGGAGGTAGCCGCCGGCACCGCCTCCCAGGGCCTTCCCAGGATAAGTAATGAGCGCCTGCGTCTCCAGCGCGTAGTCGTCCTGCCCCTGGGTGTAGATCAGGCCGAAGGTGCCAAAAGGATAGGGTCCGACCTGCTGCTCCATAAATTTAAGCATGGCCGGAAGCTGCTGCCAGTTGGCCTTCTGGAAATTTGCACCGAGCATGGTCGGTATGCTGACCATCGCCTCTAACCCCGCGCGCAGCGGCAGAGTGACCTGCGTGTAGCGGTCAATATGGACTGTGGCCAGATACGTCGCCATCGGGCTGTCCATGTCGTAGGTGAAGGTGCGGGTGCCTGGGCCGCTCACGGTACTGGTCAGCTGCCCGTTGGCAACTGCCCGGAGAGTATCCGGCACCGTGACATGGAAGGTGTAGGTGGCCTTGTCCGACGGAACGTCATTGCAGGGGAACCACGACATCGCGCCGTCCGGTTCGTTCAGCACATAGCTGCTGCGGCGGATGGTCTTCCATCCCACCCCGTCCGCGACACCGCTGACCACACTGTCACCCGGCTCCAGAACTTGCTGCGGGATACCACCGTAGTGGATAACCACCTGAAAGGCTGCGCCGGCGGGCAAGACTTCAGGCAGCTGAATATTCAGGCGATCTGGTGACTGAGAGAAGGGAACCAGCTGACCGTCCACCAGGACGACGGTGACTGGTAAGGCATGCAGCGCCAGGGTCAGCTCACTGGCGTCTTGCTTGAGCGAGACGCTGAGTGTGGCGACGCCGTCCAGCAGTTGGGTGGCCGGATCGCTGGTGAGGTCCAGGTCATAGTGCTCCACGTCGATGGCCGGATCGCGCAACGCCGTTTCAAGGGGTATATGGGCCGTTGCTGGAGTGGTGACAGTGCTGGCCAGGAGTGAAGGGGTACAGAGGATCAGCCACAAGGGCAAGACTAAGCGCTTCATGCCTGATCCTGCGCAGCAGAGGTCATAGCGCCGCTAAGCCTGGGCCACTGGCGCTCGACATCTCTCCGCGAGGCCACGCGCAGCCTCACCGCATCATTCGACGTGGCCGAGTCGTTCATTCTCGGATCGCTTTCCCGGACAAAACCCATCATCGGCCTGAGATCGTCAGTGCTCTGAAGGATAGAGGACGGCAGCCCAGCCGGCTGGGCAGAAGATGAAGTCAGAGTAAGCGGAGATGTTTGAGGCATGTTGAAATCCTTGGGTTGGCGAAGTAAGAGGCGCGGAGCAGCATTTTTCCGCTATGGCCGCAAACTGAACTGAGGGGAGGGACCGTCTGGTCTATCCCCTAAGGTACGGCAAGAGGGACGCAGACCAGGAGACCATTTCGTGCGTTATCAGGACAGCAGTTCAGCGGAACATCCCAGGACCGCTGCTGATTGCAGCGCATCTGAAACATTAAATTTCAGTCGTTTCATATGGCCCTGAAACAGCCGTGGGTGCGGCCCAACCAGATGGCGACGCAAACCAGTCTTTCTGGCTGCGCTTCTGCGGTAGAGCTTGGGGCTGTCCAGCAGCTGTCCTCTGTTGTGACGCCTCAGGATTGCAGTTGGCAAGCAGAGCCGTCAGCACACCTTGTTCGCGAAGGCAGAGGCTGCTTTACAGATACGGATGAGGTGCGGCAGTGAGATTCCATTTGGAGGGCAGCACCCAGGAATGGCCTGGCCTCACCCAGTAACTTCCGCCCTGCTCAACTACTGCCAAACCCATGCCAGTATGCTTCCTGCCCCAGAGCGTCATCTGAAAGCAAGTCATCTGGCCCGGCTTCCCGTTCTGGGCCTCATGATGAGATGGAATGCCCTCAGCTCACTCTGTGCCCACACCTGCTCCCGAGCTCTTTGGCTCTCCCCTGGGCCACATGCTGGCAGTTTCCAGTCGTTATTTAGGACGGCACCGCATGATCGCAGGCTCGGCGGTGAAGTTCTGCCTGCTCTGCCTGATGGTCTGTCCTACAGGCATTGGAACGGCCTCAGCGCACTCGGGCAAGCCCGCCGCCCTCTCCAGCCTCCCGCGTCCTGCCGGACAGTACGGGCTGCCTTTTGCCTCGCCGCCTGGGCCAGACACCTGGTTGCTGGGGCAGTTCTATGGCAACACAGCCTTTGCCTACGAGCAGCGGCGCACCCTGTACGGCAATGGTCAGGGCATGCATTTTGGGCTGGATTTCAGCGCGCCCTGCGGCACCCCCGTCGTGGCGATTACCGATGGGGTCGTCTCGGAGGTGGACGGCCCGCACGGTTCTGCGCCGCACAACTTGGTGATTAACCATCCAGACGGCCTATCCAGCCTGTACGGGCATCTGCTGAGTAAGCCAGCAGTCAAAGTGGGGCAGCCCGTGCGGCGCGGCGAGGTGGTGGCCCGGTCGGGCGACTCGCAGGGCACATGCGTGTCTGAGCCGCACCTGCATCTAGAGATTCGCGACCACTCGCATCAGCTGCTCTTTAACCCAGTGGGCTACCTGCGGGCCGACTGGGCTTCTCTGGGGCTGGTCAATCCAGATATGGCCGGCCCGGGCTTCCAGCAGGACCTGCGCCAGCCCGGCGCCTGGCAGACGCCCGAAGATCAACCGAGCGTCCGGCTGCACGGCCCGCTGCTAAACAATTTCGCGCAGCCCTGGCCGCCCCTCGCTCCACGTACACCGGTGAAGAAATGAGGCGGAATCTGTTCTGGCGCTTCACTCTTCTGGCAACCCTCCTGACTTCTCCAGCGTTAGCGGCCACCTACACGGTCAAGGCGGGCGATACCCTCTACAGTCTGGCCCGGTCGGTGGGCCTCACGGTGGCGCAGCTTCAGGCGCTCAACGGCCTAACCGGGACGAATCTGAAGGTGGGCCAGGTGTTGGCGTTGCCCGGCGTGGGCGTTCCGTCCGTTTCA
This sequence comes from Deinococcus arboris, assembly GCF_009755355.1. Taxonomy (GTDB): domain Bacteria; phylum Deinococcota; class Deinococci; order Deinococcales; family Deinococcaceae; genus Deinococcus; species Deinococcus betulae. The sequence continues at coordinate 200,496 of NZ_WQLB01000002.1, forward strand.
CCCGCGCCCTTCTCAGTCCCAACCCCTCCAGAGGTGCCGAACCCTGACCCTGCCGCCGGGCGTGTTTCCCGGTCCGGCTGCTGTCCCCACCCCGTCTGGGCGGCAGATGGAGAATCCCTGCTGTTCTTGGATCGGCCCGCCGGTCGGGAAGTGGGCCTGTACAGCGTCCCAGCCGACGGCACAGAGCTGAGCGGCACCTGGCGCCTTCCGCCGACGCTGCTGTCAGAGAGTGGCCTGTATGGGTTGCAGCCCACGGGCGCGGCGACGGCGCTAGCCGTACCGCTTGGCGACGCCTCGGGGGTGCCAGTCACGGTGCCTACCAGTGGCCGGGACGCTGTGTGGTCGCTGGGTGGCTGCCTGGCCTGGCCGACGTACGGCGCAGGCGACCGGACCGACTGGATTCCCCTCACCGTCTTTGTCGCTGATCCTTTCCGGGGGAAGACCCCGGTTGCTTCCCGCCCGGTGGTCACTGTGTATGGAGGACGGCTGGTGGGCTGGCTGAATGAAGACACGCTGCTGGTGACGGGGCGCCTGACCCGGAATGATGCCCGGCGCTCAGTGCTAACAGTTGACCTGGCCACAGGCCGAACGCGCGTATTGGCGCAGGGCCAACAGCTGAGCGGCGTGCGGGCCAGTCCAGACGGCACTCAGGTTCTGTTTCAGGTGACGCTGGATACGGCGGGACGCAATGGACTCTTCGTCGTCTCTGTGGCAGGCGGAGCGGCCTGGCCCGTGCCGACCTTCGGCTCTGGCCGCTGGCAAGACAACACGCGGCTGCTCCTCGTGCCTTACGAGCCTGGCCTGGCCTCACACCGTTTGTTGCGCATGGACGTGACCACAGGGCAGACGGAAGAACTTCAGTCCCTTGCCGACAAGATCGCCGGCGACGACTGGCAGGTGGCGCCAGATGGAACGCGCCTGGTGTACCGCAGCGCGCAGGACCAATCGCTGCGCGTCCTGCCTCTTTTGCCCTGAGAGGCCGAAACCAGCGTCCATAGAAAGCGCCAATGAATAATCAGCGGGCCTAGGGGAGACGGAATCAGCAAGTTTTGCCTGGATCAATCAGCCAAGCGGGGGTCGCCTTGATCGTGGTTAAGACAAGGTCGCTATGCGCCTGCTCGTCGAGCCGGCGGAGGATGGCACTTCTCCCCTATCCCACTGAACTGGTCATGCGCGAGTCTTCGGGACAAGCCTCCTCTGACAGCCTTGTACACCACCTTTGAGACACTCGACCCACTGATGCCGGCCGGCGGTCAGCTTTAGCGTACCCGTGTCACACGGTTCAGGCGAGATGCGTCCGGCGCAGGTCGGCCATCGCCTCGGCCTCGTCAGCGGCGCCTCCGGCGAGGCGGCCTGCAAGGTAACGCTCCTCGACTGGGCGATACTGGTAGCTCCACTCACTGATCGCCATCAGGACCGGGTACAGGGCGACGCCCTTCTCGGTCAGCCGGTAGATGACCTTCTGGGCATGGTCCGGGTCGGGGGCGGCAGTCACGATGTCCTGCGCCAGCAGCAGTTTCAGGCGGTCGGCCAAGATGTTCGACGAGATGTGTTCCTCGGAGGCCAGCATCTCGCGGAAATGGCGCTTGCCCCCGAACATCAGGTCGCGGACGATGAGCAGCGTCCAGCGGTCGCCAAAAATGTCCAGCCCCAGGCTCACCGGGCAGCCCGAGCGGACGAAGTCGTCGCCTTGCTTCTTCACTGGTTGCATTATCGCACCAGTTCGACTAGGCTGCAACCGGTTCGGGAATGCAACCGCTTTTGATTCGGCTCTGCCTGTCCCGACCAGGAGGCCTACCCATGCCGAACGACCTGCACACCAACGCCGACCTGCTCACCGCTCTGCCGCGCGACACCCGGCTCGCGGGCCAGAAGGCCATCGTCACCGGCTCCACGAGCGGCATCGGTGAGGCCATCGCCCATGTCCTGGCCGCCTCGGGCGCCGAGGTCGTGGCCGCGACGCCGCCCGCGCCCGGCGGGTCGCGGACGCCGTCACCTCGGCCGGGGAGCAGGCCTGGGCCGTGCCCGCCGACCTCTCCGGCTCCTACGCCGAGCTGCGTGCCTTCGCTCAGGCGGCCACGGCGGCGCTCGGCGGCGGGGTGGACATCCTCGTCAACAACGCCGGGGTCTATCCGGTCACGCCGACCGAACTGCTCCCGGACCACGACCTCGACGCGCTGCTGGCCACGAACATCCGGGCGCCGCACGTGCTCGTCGCGGCGCTCGCGCCCGGCATGGCCGCGCGGGGGTCGGGCCACATCGTCAACATCGGGTCCTGGATGGGCCGGGTCGGCACCGCCAGCGGGGCGATGTACACCGCCTCGAAGGCCGCCCTGGAGCAGATGACCCGCAACTGGGCGGCGGAATACGGCCCGCGCGGCGTCCGGGTCAACACGGTCGCCCCCGGCGCGACCCTGACGCCGGGCAACGCCGACTTCGCCGCCGTCCTTGACGCAATGACCTCCGCGACCGTGTCCGGCCGGCCAGTCCGGCCCATCGACGTCGCCTACGGCGTCCGGTTTCTCGTCTCCTCCGAAGCCGCGTTCGTCCAGGGCAACATCCTGGATGTCGACGGGGGCATGCTCAGCACCAGACTCCGGTTCTAGGGGGGTTGCCAGGGGGCGCCCGGTCTCTCACCAGCGCGCCCCCTGGCCCCACTTCCAGGCTTCAGCGCGTGACCGGCGAGCGCTCCTCGACCACGTCGGCCGTCTGCCCGGCGCCGACCCGGAACAGCGCGTCCGAGCCCTCGCGGCGCGGCAGGTCGGCCAGCGTACGCGGCCAGTCGAAGGACAGCCGCCCGGTGAAGGGCCGCGCGCCCAGCAGCACGTCGGCCAGCCCGGCCCCCTCGCTGCCGGGCAGCCACGCGGCGACGAAGGCGTCCCAGCCCTCCAGGTCCGGCGCGACGATCAGGGGGCGGCCCGAGTACAGCACCACGGCTACCTGGTCGCAGCGGGCCCGCATGCGTGCCACCAGTTCCCGGTGCTCCCCGGTCAGGGCCAGCGACGAGCGGTCGCCCATACCCTCGGCGTAGGGTTCCTCGGCCAGCACGACGAGGCCCACGGGAAAGCGTTCCTCGCCCTCGCCGGCCGGCGCGTACTCGATGCGGCGCCCGCCGGCCCCGGCCCGCAGCCCGTCGAGCAGCGTGGTGCCGGTCGTCGTCGCGCCCTCGCCGCCCATCCAGGTGATCGTCCAGCCGCCGCATTGCAGGCCCAGGTCGTCGGCGGCCTTTCCGGCCACGAGCAGGCGGGCATCTTCGGGCAGCGGAAACACGTCCCCGTTTTTCAGGAGCACGGCCGATTTGGCGGCGGCCTCGCGGGCCAGGGCGCGGTGGCCGTCCGAGCCGACCTCGGAAAGCAGCGCCGGGTCGGTGTGCGGCTGCCCGAACAGCCCCAGGGCATGCTTGGTGTTCAGGATGCGGCGCACGGCGTCGTCGATGCGCTCGCCACTGACCTCGCCCGCCTGCACTGCGCGGCGCAGCGAGGCGATGAAGCTCTCGTAGTCGAAGGGCACCATCACCATGTCCACGCCTGCGTTGATGGACTCGCGCACGGCCGTGTCGAAATCGGGCGCGACCTGCTGCACGCCCTCCCAGTCCGAGACGACGAAGCCGCCGAAATCCAGCTCGCCCTTGAGCACGTCGGTGATGAGATACCGGTGCGCGTGCATCTTGAGGCCCTGCCAGCTGCTGTACGACACCATCACGTTCAGGGCCCCGGCCTCGATGGCGGCGCGGTAAGGCGGCAGGTGAACGGCGCGCAGCGTCTCCTCGTCGATGGTCGAGTCGCCCTGGTCGATCTGCCACGCCCCCCTGTCGAGCAGGGTCACGAAGTCCTCGCCCATCTGGGCGATCGCCAGCGTGCGGTCATGGTCGGGGTCGGTCATGCGGGCGCGCTTGCCGCTGCCCCAGTCGGTCGCCCCGTCGGCGATGAAGTGCTTGACTGAGGGCAGCACGGCGGTGGGCGAGTTCCAGCCCTCGCCCTTGAGGCCCTCCACGAGCGCGGCGGCCAGCCGGCCCACGAGCGCCGGGTCCTGGCCGTAGCCCTCGTAGCTGCGGCCCCAGCGGAAGTCCTGCGGGATGCTCACGGCGGGCGCGAAGGCCCAGCGCACGTTCGTGGCGGCGGCCTCCAGCGCGGTCGCGCGGCCGATGCGGCGCAGCAGCTCCGGATCGTCCGTCGCCCCCAGACCGACATTGTGCGGGAAGATGGTCGCCCCCACCACGTTGTTGTGCCCATGCACGGCGTCCGAGCCGTAGAGCAGCGGAATCCTCAGGCGCGACTCCTGCGCCTCGGCGATAAAGGCCGTCACCATGTCGCGCCAGCCCCGGGGGCTGTTGGGGTCGGGGTTGCCGCCGCCGCCGCTCAGGACCGAGCCCAGGCCGAGGCGGGCCACGTCGCCGGGCTTCACGCTGTTCTTTTCGGGCTGGGTCATCTGGCCGATCTTCTCGTCCAGGGTCATGCGCGCGAGGAGGTCTTCTACGAAGGGGATGTGCTGGAGCATGGAAACGTCCTTGTGCGGAAAAGTCCGGATCAGATCTGGGCGTGGGGGGTCGCGGGTACTTGGGGGTGGAGGGGCGGCTGCGCGGCCAGCACCGGGTCGTGGAGGATGCAGCGGGCCTGATGCCCCGGCCCCACGTCGTACATGCGGGGCAGACCCTCGCGGCACGCGGCGCGGGCGTGGGGGCAACGCGGCTCGAAGGGGCAGCCGGGCGGCAGGTGGCCGAGGTCGGGCACCTCGCCGCGCGCCTCCAGGGGACCGGCGCCGAGGTTGCCCTCGGGTTTGGGCGCCGCACTCCGGAGCAGTTGCGTGTAGGGCATCTGGGGGTTGCCGATCACCGCCTCGGAAGGGCCGATCTCGACGAGGTGCCCGGCGTACATCACGGCGACGCGGTCACTCATGTAGCGCGCGCCCGCGAGGTCGTGGGTGATGAACAGCATGGACAGGCCCTCCTGGTCGCGCAGGTCGAGCAGCAGGTTCATGATGTCGAGCCGGATGGACACGTCGAGCGCCGAGGTCGGCTCGTCGGCCAGGATCACGCCGGGGCGCGCGGCCAGGGCGCGGGCGATCACCACCCGCTGGCGCTGCCCGCCCGAAAGTTCGTGGGGCCGTTTGGCGGCGTAGTCCGCGCCGGGCGAGAGGCCCACGCGCTCCAGCAACGCCGCGACCTGTGGCCCCACCTCGCGCCCGCGCGCCAGTCCGTGAATCTGGAGGGGCCGCCCCACGATGTAGCCCACCGTGTGTAGCGGGTTGAGGCTGGCGAAGGGGTCCTGGAAGATCATCTGGACCTGCCGGCGGAAGGACTGCAAGGAGCGGCCCGAGAGCCGCGCGGGGACCGGCTGGCCGTTCAGGCGCAGCGCGCCACGCGTCGGCTCGTGCAGGCGCGAGAGCAGGCGGGCGACGGTGCTCTTGCCGCTGCCGGACTCGCCCACCAGCCCCAGCACCTCACCGCGCCCGAGGGTGAGGGTCACGTCGTTCACGGCGGTCACGCTGCGGCCGGACCTCCCCACCGTAAACACCTTGGTCAGGCCGTCCAGTTCCAGGGCGGGGGCAACGGGCGAGGGATCAGTCGGCGGCATCGGGGTACTCCTGGGGTTTGACGGCCGTCGAGTGCAGGAAGCACGCGACGCGGTGGCCCGGCGCGATCTCCACGCTGGCGGGTTTCTGGGTGTCGCACCTGCCGGGCATGCGGCTCGGGCAGCGGTCGAAAAAGGGGCAGCCGGGCAGTTCGGCGCTCAGCGGTGGGGGCCGGCCCGGAATGCCGCCCCGGCGCTCGCGCGGGCCGTCCAGCGGCGGGAAGGCATGCATCAGGCGCTCGGTGTAGGGGTGCAGCGGGCGGGCGTAGAGGTCGGCGGCCGGCGCCTCCTCGATGATCTCGCCCGCGTACATGATGGCGATGCGGTCACTCATCTCGACGAGCAGCGACAGGTCGTGCGTGATGAAGATGACCGAGATGCCCAGGCGGCGGCGGGCCGCGTCGATTTCCTGGAGGATCTGGCGCTGCACCACCACGTCGAGCGCCGTGGTCGGCTCGTCCATCACGACGAGTTTGGGTTCGAGGGCCAGCGCGATGGCGATCACCACGCGCTGCTTCATGCCGCCGGAGAGCTGGTGCGGGTAGGCGGCCAGGTAGTCCGGGCGGATGCCCACCAGCTCGAACAGTTCGCGGGCGCGGGCCTCCAGCCGGGCCGGGTCCTTCACGCCGTGCGCCTGCATCGCGTCGTACACCTGCTCGCGCACGCGCAGCACGGGGTTGAGGATGTTCATGCTCGCCTGGAACACCACCGAGTAGTCGCGCCAGCGCACGCGGCGCAGCTCCTCGGGGCTCAGCGACAGCAGGTCCTGGCCCGACAGGCGCGACTCGCCGCCGAAGACCGTGCCCGGAGCTTCGAGCAGCCGCGTCGCCGCGAAGGCCAGGGTGGACTTGCCGCAGCCCGACTCGCCCGCCAGCCCCACGAACTCGCCCGGCGCGATGTCCAGCGACACGTCGCGCACGGCCCGCACGCGCCCGCTGCCCGCGCGGCCGGTGCGCGGCGTGAGGTAGCCGGCGTCGAGGTGCGAGACGGCCAGCAGCGGCGCAGCAGCCGGGTCAGCGGCCGGGGCAGGCGTGGCGGCCAGGGCCGGGGCCACCTTCGCCCTGCCCGCCCGGCGCCGGTCCCTGCGGCGGCCCATCCCCGCATTCACGATGCGCGGGTTGGTGATCTCGTCAATGCCGAAGTTGATGAGCGCGAAGGCCGTGCCCAGCAGCGCGATCATCAGGCCCGGGGCGGCGATCCACCACCACGCGCCCTGGAGCAGCGCGCCGCGCGCCCCGGCCCAGTACAGCATAGTGCCCCAGGTGACCTGCGACACGTCGCCCATGCCCAGGTAGGCCAGTCCGGCCTCCGAGAGCACGGCGTAGAGCGCGGTGCCGAAGAAGCTCGCCGCGATGAGGCCCGCGAGGTTGGGCAGCATCTCCGCGAAGATGATGCGCAGCGGGCGCTCGCCTGAGGCGATGGCGGCCGAGACGAAGTCGCGCCCGCGCAGCGCCAGCGCCTGCGAGCGCAGCACGCGCGCCCCCCAGGCCCAGCCGGTGAGCGCGATGACGATGATGATGGACCACACGCCGCCGCCGCGCAAAAAAGCGCTGGCGATGATGAGCAGCGGCAGCCCCGGCAGCACCAGGAACACGTTGACGAGCACGTTGATGGCCTCGTCCGCCTTGCCCCCGAAGTAGGCCGCCGTGAGCCCCAGCGCCGTACCGATGAAGGTGGCGACGATACCGGCCGCGAAGCCGATGAGCAGCGTGAGCCGCGCGCCGTACAGCAGTTGCGTCCAGATGTCCTGGCCCAGCGCGGTCGTGCCCAGGAGGTGCCCGGCCTGCGGCGGCAGCCACGTCCCGAAGTCCTGCGAGGTGGGCGAGTAGGGCGTGAGCAGCGGCGCGAAGAGCGCCAGCGCGAACATGAGGAGCAGCAGCGCCGCCCCGGCCGCCGCGCGCGGCGAGCGCCGCAGGAAGGTCAGGAGATTTCTCATCCGGCCTTCCCGTCGCGCACGCGCGGGTCGAGGACGGCGTACAGCGCGTCCACGATGAAATTGGCGATGAGCACAGCCAGGGAGATGAACAGGAAGATCGCCTGCATGAGCGGGTAGTCCAGGGTGGTCACGGCGTTGTAGAGCTGGAGGCCCAGCCCCGGATACGAGAACACCGTCTCGGTCAGGATGCTGCCGCCCACCACGAAGCCCAGCGCCATGCCGAAGGCCGTGAAGCTCGGCAGCAGGGCGTTGCGCAGCACGTAGCGGTTCAGCAGCCGTCCCTCGCTCAGGCCCTTGGCGCGCGCGAAGGCGACGTAGTCCTCGCCCATCACGCCCATCACGTTGTTGCGCATGGTGATCAGCCAGCCGCCCGCCGCCGTCACCACGATGGTCAGGGCCGGCAGCGCGGCGTGGCGCAGCAGGCTCTTCCACCAGTCGACGCTGAACTGCGTCAGGAAGGGGTCGAGGCTGCCGCTCAGCGGAAAGGTGCCGGTGCGGAAGGCCAGCAGGTACAGCAGCAGCAGCGCGAACCAGAAGTACGGCATGGAGTTCAGGAACAGGGCGATGGGCGGCAGGGCGTCGGCCACCCGCCCCCCCCGGCGCCACGCGCTGTACAGCCCCAGGGCGCTGCCCAGCAGGAAGGCCAGGACGGTGCAGACCCCCACCAGCCCGATGGTCCAGGGCGCGGCCTGCGCGACGATGTCCACGACCGGGGTCGGGAACTGCCCGATGGAGCGCCCGAAGTCGCCGCGCAGCATGTGGCCCAGGTAGGTCCCGTACTGCGTCAGGAGGCTGCCCTGGTCGTTCAGGCCGTAGGCGACCGTCAGGGCGTCCACCGCCGAAGGGTCGAGCTTGCCCTGGTACTTGGCGAGCATGGCGCCGATGGGGTCGCCGGGCACGAGACGCGGCAGGACGAAGTTGAGCGTGACCGCCGCCCAGAGGGTGAGCAGCAGAAAAAGGAATTTGCGCAGCAGGTAGGGCATGGACACCTCGAAAAGACTCGGCCGGGAGGCGGGCAAGACCTCCCGGCCTCCCCGGCGGGCTTACTTGGGCTTGACGTTCAGGTACAGCAGGCGGGCGCCCGCCGTGTCGTCGGCCGTCCCCGCGTTGTAGGGGTTCTGGGCAGTCGGGAAGCCAGTGAAGCGCACGGTGGAGTAGTTCGAGAACTCCGAGCGGTCCGTCAGCGGCAGCCAGGGCATGTCGGTCATAACGGTCTTGACGATGGTCGCCATGGCCTTTTTCTGAGTGGCCGCGTCGCTGGTGCTCTGGAACTGTGTCAGGGCCGCCGTGACGGCAGGGTTGGTGTAGCGCGAGAGGTTGCTGGGCGCGGTCTTGCCCACCGGCGCGCTGTACTCGGGGCCGAAGCTCTGGTTGAACAGGTAATAGGGGGTCGGGCCGCCGCCCCAGCCCCAGCTGATGCCCATGTCGAAGGTGCCGGTCTGCAGGCCACCCGCGTAGCTGCTCCAGGCCTGCTGGTCAATCTGGGTGTTCAGGCCGATCTTTTTGAGGTCGCCGCCGATGACCTGCGCCATCGTGATGAAGTCGGTCCAGCCCGCGCCGACCAGAATCTTGAAGGTGGGCAGGGGCTTGCCGTCTTTGCCCAGACGCACGCCCTGAGCATTCTTCTTGTAGCCGGCCTTGGTCAGCGCAGCGTCGGCGGCGGCCATGTCGTACTTCAGGCTGGCGGTGCCGGCCGGCAGCCACTGCGCCTGCTGCCCCGGGATGACGCCGCTGCTGTGCGCGGCCTTGGCGGCCCCGGCGTAGGCCTTCTCGGCCACGTTCGCAGTGTTCACCGCCTGCGAGATGGCGCGCCGGAAGGCTGGGTCGTTGAAGGGCGCCTTGGTGGTGTTGAAGTATAGGTAGTTGTCACCCGTCACCGGCCACCAGAACTGGTTGTTGGGGCCCTTCTTCTGGTAGCCGTTCACGGGGTCGGCCTGCCCGACGTAGCCGTAATCGGCCTCGCCCTTCAGGAGCTTGAGCAGCGCGGCGTCGTTGCTGTTCGTCGAGACCCACACCACCGCGTCGATGTAGGGCTGGCCCTTCATCCAGTAGTTGGGGTTTTTCAGCACGCGCAGGGCCTGCTGACTGTAGGCGTCAAAGGTGAAGGGGCCGGTGCCCACCGGCTTGGCGTTCGTCTCGGTCAGGGGCGAGGAGATCTTGCTCCAGATCGCTTCGGGCACGATCATCTGCCCGGCGATGTAGGGGAAGATGGTCGTGTTGGCCTTCGAGAAGGTCAGGACCAGGGTCGTGTCGTTCGTGGCCCTGGCGCCCGCCAGCCCGTTTTTCCAGATGGCCGACGTGTCCAGCGCCGGGTACTGCTTGAGGTAGTTGAAGGTAAAGGCCGCGTCGCGGGCGCTGAAGGCCGAGCCGTCATGCCACTTCACGCCGGGGCGGGTGCTGACGGTCAGGGTCTTGTTATCGGCGCTCCAGGTGTACTTGGTGCCCAGGACCGGCGTCACCTTGCCGTTCAGGGTGTTGACGTAGAACAGCGACTCATAGATGGCGCTGTTGGTCGGCAACAGGTGCTGGTCGCCGGGCGCGAAGGGATTGAAGTTCTGCGCGCCCCACTGAGTCGGACGCACCACGGTAAAGACGTTCTTGGGCTGCTGCGCGTGGGCGGAGACGGTCAGGGCGGCGGCGAGTAGGGCGGTCAGGGTGAGGCGCTTCTTCATGGATGGTCCTTTCGGGACCAGAGCGGGTCCCGGCGCACAAGACAGGGTGTGCTGCGTCAACTTGGTTGGGCGGTTTAATACGGGCTCCGATTGAATCAAGCATTTTGCTCGATGAAATCCGAGCGGAGCGAGCAGGTACGGATTTCGCGATATGGAAGCGCAGACGGTGCCCTTCCGGCTGTGCTGTAATTAAGCGGAATCCGTATAAGTCGCTGCGGCTTCAACTGGTGGAGATGGAGAGGACTCGCCAAAAAACTGCTCGACCACCAGGCCAGCAGCGCCGCGCGCCCAGGCGTCGTCGCCCCACGGGTCAATGAGCACAGGGAGGCTCTGGGCATCGGCGGTGTGCAGGTGGGCGTACAGGGCAGAACGCATCGGCGTAAACAGCGGCTCGCCTAGCCTCACGCCCTCGCCGCCCACGATGATCAATTCGGGGTCCAGCAAGTTGGCAGCCTGCGCCAGCGCGCGGCCCAACCGCGTGCCGGCGTCCGTCACCAAGGTCAGGGCGCCGGGGTCGCCGCTCGCCACCAGGGCAGCAAAGTCGGCGGCGTTCGGCACATTTGCGCCCGACTCGGCCAGTTGCTGCGCCAGGCTGGGCTCGGCGGCGTAGGCCTCCAGGCAGCCGCGCTTGCCGCACTCGCACACCCGCCCGCCCGGTTCCGAGAGCAGGTGCCCCAGTTCGCCCGCACCGCCCCGGCCGCCCCGGTAGAGTTCGCCGCCCAGCACCAGCCCCGAGCCAATGCCGCGTCCTACCGTGACCACCAGAAAGTCGCGGGCGTGCTTGCCCCGCCCGACCAGCCGCTCAGCGGTGGCGAAGGCGTTCACATCGTTGTCGGCCCACACCGGCACCCCCAGGGCGTCCGAAATCATGCTAGTGATGGGCACCTCGGTCCAGTCCAGCCGGTAGGACTTCAGGCAGGTCCCCGTGTGTGGGTCAATGTTGCCGGGTAGGCCCAGCCCCACGCCGCCCAGCCGGGCGCGGCTCAGGCCCGCTTGTGCCAGCAACAAGTTGGTGGCTTCTACAGCGGCGGCTGTCACCCGCTGCGGCGTGTGGTCGGCGTAGGCCACCGTCAGGTCGCCCAGGACGCTCAACGAGAGATCGGTCAGCACGGCTTCCAGATGGGTCTCCATCACCTTGAGCCCCACGGCGAAATGCCCGGCATAGTTCACGTCCAGCGGCACGGCACGGCCCCGGCTGGTGTGCTGCGCCTGCTCAATCAGCAGGGCTTCGGTCAGGAGGTCGGCGGTCACGAAAGAGACGGCGGCAGGACTGAGTTGAGTGCGTTCCGCCAGTTGGGTTCGGCTGAGGGGGCCGCAGCGGCGAAGCTCGTTCAGAATCATGGTTCGGTGGATGACCCGCGCAGCTCGCTGGTCCACTTTCTGGGAGCGCATCTCGTCTCCTTTATTTAATTAATTTAATGGGTCTACAGTACCTCCGGCAAAAACGAGCTGTCAAGCCAGGGAGACCCGCATCAGGCCGCAATGCTTCCTGCCTACGTTTTCACTAAGCAAATCGGCGCCTTTCTACTTATTCACTCAAGGCAAACTATTGCCACTAGATAACTATTGACTTAGAGTGAGGGTATGTCTCCCCTCCCTCCCCTCTATTCGCGCCTGCTCGTTGCCACGGGCGGCGCTCCCCATTCGGTGCTGGCGGTCGAGCGGGCCGCGCAACTGGCCCAACACTACGGCGCGGCCATTCATCTGGTCACAGTGATTCCTCAGGGCCAGGGCGGGCTGGAAAATGTTGCTCTGGCCCTGGGTGCCGGCAGTCCCGATACCCGCACCGCTCAGGCAGAGCGGCAGCGCTTTGAAACACATTTGCAGCAGACCGCCCAGGCGCTGCGGAGCCGTGGCCTGACGGTCCGGGAACATCTGGTCACTGCCCTTAAACCCGCTGACGCCATCCTCACGGTTGCCCACGACGTGCAGGCCGACCTGATTGTTCTGGGGCGGCGCCACACCAGTGCCTGGAGTGCGGCTCTGGCCGGCAGCGTGTCCGATATGGTCAGCCACGCCTCGCCCGTTGACGTTCTGGTGGTGCGCTGAGTGGCGTCGCCCGCGACAGATGCTCCTGCGGTGCTGCCAGAAGATGCGGTCGCGCGCTTTCTGGGGGGCCTCTGGCAACTCAACCGCCGCTTGAAACAGCTGGCCGAACCGGTTCTGGCCGAGGCCGGCGAACTGGACCTGCAGCGGTTCATTCTGCTGCGGGCCGTCGAGCGCGGTCTCGTCTACCCCAAAGACCTGTCGGCGCATCTGGGCATCATTCCGACGCAGCTCAGCCGCCTGCTGGAGTCCCTGGTGGCGCGCGGCTGGCTGGAACGTCAGCTGGACCCGGAAGATTCCCGCCGCATTCGGCTCAGCCTCACGCCGCCGGGCGCCGCCCTCACCCAGCAGGCCAGTCAGGCCATTCAGCAGGTTATTTCCGCACATTTGCAGGGCATGGGTGCCGAGCGGCTCTCGGCCCTGCTGGCGGCCATTGACGTGCTGGCCCTCACCGATTCTCTGCCTTCGCCCATCACCGCACCTCGCCCGGAGTCCGAATGACCACCTCGACACCTGTGGCCCTCACAGGCCTGAAACTCACGCCCGCTCAGAGGAATCTGAGCCTGATCTCTCTCATTCTGGCTGTGCTGCTGGCCAGCATGAACCAGACCATCGTGTCCACGGCCGGCCCGGCCATTCAAAAAGCCCTGGGCATTGAGAACAGCCTGTATTCCTGGATCACCACCGCTTACCTGCTCGCCAGCACCACCCTGGTTCCCATCTACGGCAAACTTAGCGACCTGTGGGGCCGCAAGGTCATCCTGATCTTCGGGACGGTGCTGTTTATTCTGGGGTCCATCGTGTGTGGTCTGGCCGACGGCGTCGGCGGCCTGATTGCCGGGCGCGCCGTGCAGGGGCTGGGCGGCGCCGCACTGATCGGCCTGATGTACGCCGTCATCGCTGACCTTTATCTCCCGGAAGAACGGGGGCGTTACACCGGCATCATCGGCGCGGTGTTCAGCCTCTCGACGGTGCTGGGCGCTGTGGTGGGCGGCTACGTGACCGACCACTTCGGCTGGCACAACGTCTTTTTCATCAGTGTGCCGCTGGGCATCGCGGCGCTGGCCTTCATGCTGTTTATGCCGGCCCTGCGGCAAGAGCGTGAGCGGGCGCCCATTGACGTGCCGGGTGTCCTGCTGCTCAGCGTGTTCAGTATTTCGCTGCTGCTGGCGCTCTCGCTGGGCAAAACTGCCGTGGCCCCCGGAGAGAGCGGTTTCCTCTGGGGCTCGTGGCAGATTCTGAGTCTGGGCGCGGTGGCCCTCGTGACGTTCCTCGCCTTCCTGGCCACCGAGCGCCGCGCCGCCGATCCCATCATCGACATCCGCATGTTCAAGGACCGCACGTTCTCGGTGGCCATGGCGATCACCTTTCTGCTCGGGGTGGTGTTCTTCGCGGCGACCGTCTTTCTGCCGCTGTTCATGGTGAATGTCATCGGGCTGTCGGCCACCAACGCCGGGCTCACGACCTTTCCGCTGACCATCGGTCTGGTGCTCAGCAGCATCGTGGCGGGCCAGGTGTTCGCACGCACGGGGGGCATTAAACCCATCATCGTGCTGGGCACGGTCATCCTGCTGATCGGGTTTGCCCTGATGGGCTGGACCCTCAGCCCGCAGAGCACGCAGTTTGAACTGACCTGGAAGATGATCGTGGTGGGGCTGGGGCTGGGGCCTGTGCTGCCGATGCTCACTCTGGCGATTCAGGGCACCGTCCATCCGCGCGATATCGGTTCAGCCACCGGGGCCAGCAACTTCCTGCGTTCTCTGGGCAGCACCATCGGGGTGGCGATTCTGGGCACCCTGTTTGCCAGCACCCTGAAAGACAACATTCAGACCAGCGTGACGGCGGCCACCACCACCCTGCCCGCCGCCGTGCGCAGTCAGTTCAGCCCCGCTGGCGGCGCCAGTGCAGGCAGTCAAGGCTTTGACGCGGCTCAGGTCAAGCGTCAGGTGAACGAGCGTTTCGATACCCAGCGGGACCTGTATACCTCAGCGCTGCGTGACGGGAACCAGGCCGCCATACAGAAGATGCTGGCCGACCCACAGACGCCTGAGCAACTGCGCGCGGTGCTGAACCAGGGCGGTTTTCCCGGCGCGATTGACGCGCAGTTTGAAGCCCAGCGGCAACTGCTGCGGCGGGCCATCGTGGGCCGTGAGCCGGCGGCCATTGCCGCAGTGGTGCAGAGTCCCCAGACCCCGGCCCAGGTCCGTACGCTGGCTCAAACTGGGGCTGGCGACCAGGGACCGCAGGCCTTTGCGCAGGTGGAGGCTGGCCTGGTGGCTCAGCAGCAGGCGGCGCGGGCCACCCAACCGGCAGTCCTGCTCGCCCCCGTGCTGAAGGGGCTGGAGACCACCCGCGCGGACATACTGCCCGTGATTGACCGGGTGGGCCTGGGCATCAAACAGGCGTTTACCGGGTCAGTGGAACTCCTCTATCAGGTCGGACTGGGCATCACCGTGTTGGCCCTGCTGCTCAGTTTCCTGCTGCCCGAGGCCAAACCCCGTGAAGTCACTCGTGAGACCCTGCTTGAAGATGAATTCCGGTCCACGGAGATCGGAACCGATTAAAGGTGAAGAAGGGGGCGGCGTCATATCCACATGACGCCGCCCTTTTTCTTTGTATGACCAAGGCGTCCTCAACTCCCTTTAGGCACAGCCTGAGCCGCGCGGGATACGTCCAGAAGTCAGGTGGATCGCACGGCCACTGGCAGAGCACGTCACCTCGAAATCAGGCTGGTCATCTGTTGATCGCGCCGCAGGTTTGCACAGATTGCTGAGCTGCTGGCGCTCCAGACAACTTCAAACTGGCCAAGTGTAGAAAGTGCCAAGGCGAACCTATGCCGTTATCAATAAGACATTCGAGGCATTACTGAACAGGAATCTGGCCCTGAGGTCTTTCAAGCGCCCTGAGGTGAGTGGGCCAGCACAGCTTCATAGAGGAGCGAGTCACCACTACGGACAGCGGTCTACATGGACGATTCTGACGCGGAATACCGCCGCCGGGCCTTGAACCGGCTCTCCTGCACCTTAGCTATGCGGATCACATCTACCTCAACTTGACTCAAGCGGTTCATGGACGGCCGCCACGCAGGCCACAACGGGTCAAGAAGCGCACAGCCGGCGCTGGGCCAGACGCATCCTGGCCTGAACCATCCCGCGCCGCACGTCTTCACGCGGCAGCCGCTCGTTCAGCGCCTCGATAAGTTCCAGGTCGTCTGGAAAGCGGGCAACCAGCGTCCACAGAGGCTCCAGTTCCTGACTCAGCAGGGCGGCCTGCCGAATGCTCTCGTGCAGATACTCGCGGTACTCGTTCACCGCCGGGGCATCTGACAGGGGAAGCAGTTCCCCTCGGTACAGCAGCGCGGCCTCACGGGTCCGGCCCTCCATCAAGAGGTCCTGCACGCTCAGAAAGTCCGCGCCCACCACCCGCACCAGCCGGTAGGGTTTACTGCTCAGCTCCACCAACTTGGAGAGGCGGTGGACTTCGACGGCCTGGTTCTGGGTGTCGCTCCATTCGCCGTATAGCGCCGCCGAGAGCTGCCCCCCGGTCAAGCCGTTGGGGTTGGTGGCCAGAATCAGCAGAATCTCGCAGAAGCGGCGGCGCAGTTTGAGGGTCTGGCCGTCCAGTGTGGCCTGCTCGGCACCCAGAAAGGTCAGGTAGAGCCCGGTCGTGTCATGCAGCGCAACCGGCGGCAGGGTGGGGGCCGGAGTGGTCATACGGGTACCTCCGAGAAGCGGCGGGGCAGGCGGCGGACCAGATGCGCGGCGATGAGGACGGCGCTCAGGACCAGCACGAGGGGGGTGTGCTCGGGGTTCAGCGTGTCCAGGGTCCCCAGGTGATTGAACGGCCCGAGATACCACGCCAGAAATAGCAGGCCCTCGCTGGCGGCGTCATTGACCGCCAGGTCACGCAGGGTCAGCAGCAGCAGCGCGGTCAACAGCGCAGACGCCAGCAGCGCCAGGCTCAGGTCGGGGCGGGTGGGCAGCAGCACCAGCAGCGCACCTGACGTGGGCACCAGCAGCGCCGCGAACGCCGTCGCGGCTCGGACCAGGGGCAGCGCCGCGCCAGCCGGTACGGTTCCCAGCAGGGCTTCTACACCAGCGGCGCGGTCCTGAAACAGCACCCGCGTGGCCACCGGCACGCCCACAATCAGCAGCAGAGGCAGCAGCGGTGAACCGGGATTCGTAGCGGCACTCAGGCCCGCCGCGCCCAGCAAGGCCGCCAGCAGGGGCAGCCAGCGCGGCACGCCCAGCAGCGCAGCGCGCAGGTCCAGGGCAGCCAGCCGCAACCCTGACCGGGCTGGCAGGGGCCAGGGCCGCAGGGTGCGGGCTGCACCCACGGGACGCGCCGCACGGGGCTGGCCACGCCTGGGGTCAATCAGGGCCGCCACACCCACCAGCAGCGCGGCCAGCGCCAGCGGCAGAGCACGTTCGGCAACCTGGGTGGGGGTCCAGGTCAGCCCCGTCCAGGGCTGGGGCACCAGGGGGGCGGTGCGGGCAGCCAGGCCCACGTTCACGCCGCTTTGCGCCAGGGTGAACGGCTCCGGGACATGGCCCGTCAGGGCCAACGTCGCCTGCCGCAGCGGCTCGCGGACGCCCAGTAGGTCTGGGACAGGCGCGGGCGTGCCCAGCGCGGCACCGACCAGCGCGGTCCAGAGCATCACCCCGGCCGCGCCGCGTCCCAGACGGGCGCGGGGCATCACAGAGTCCAGCAGGGTCCCCAGGGCCGCCACGAGGGCCAGCACCGGAAAGGCAATCAGTATGCCGGGCAGCAGCAGACCTGGGAGGTCAGGCGCGCCTGTGGCTTCGGCCCGCGCGGCCACCACGGCGGCGCTGCCCAGCAAGACCACGCCCCACAGGGCCCACAGCAGCAGGGTATCGGCCAGGGTGCGTGCCCCCAGCAGCGCCACGCGCGAGGCCGGGCTGGCCGTCAGCACGGGCCACACGCCAGCCGCCGCGTCGCGCTGAGGGCGGCGGCCCACCAGCAAGAAGGCCGCCAGACTGAAGGCCAGCGCCCCCAGGATGCCCGTCACCAGGCCGACCCAGGCCCACGAGTAGACGCCGCGCTGGCCGTCCACACTGAGGGTCAGGTAGGCCGCGTCTCTGGCAGGCAGGTACAGCGCCGTGACCACCACCATGCTCAGCACCAGCAGAGGCAACCCACCCTGCCGCGCCCGCAGCCGCAGTTCCAGCGCCAGCAACCACAGCAGGTCAGGCACGGGCCACCTCCCATTCGGGAAGGGGAAAGGGGCCGCTAACCGGGGAAGGCGTGCGCCGCTGCACCGTCTCTCCGGCAATGACGCCTCCTTCCAGCGTCAGGAGCCGGCCAGCTGCCGCGTCCAGGTCTTCTTGAATATGCGTGACCAGCAGCACGGCGGCCCGCTTGCCCTGCTCGCGCAGCAGCGCCTGAAAGCGCGCGCGTTCCTCGGCGTCCAGGCCCACGCTGGGCTCGTCCAGAATCAGCAGGGCCGGGTCACCCAGCAGCGCCTGGGCAATCAGCACCCGCCTCGCCATACCGCCCGAGAAGGATCCGATGGGCCTCCCCGCGTGCGCACTCAGGTTCACGGCGTCCAGCAGCGCCGGAATCTGGGCGTCCACCGCGCGCGCGTTCAGGCGCTTGGCGGCCCCCATGTACTGCAAAAATTCAGTGGGCGTGAGCTGCGGATACGCGCCCCCCGACTGCGGCACGTAGCCCAGCACGCGGCGCAGGGCATTAGGGCGCCGCGTCACGTCCTGCCCGTCCCAGACCAGCTGGCCCCCACTGGGGCGCTGCAGGGTCGCCAGGGTGCGGATCAGCGTGCTCTTACCGGCTCCATTCGCGCCGACCAGGCCGGTCACGCCGGGGCGCAGGCTCAGCGTTACGCCGCGCAGCGCTTCCGCGCGGCCAAAGCGCACCCGCAGGTCGCGCACCTCAAGCGTGGACACGGGCCACCTCGCTGAGTTCGTAGGCCGCTAGCGCGCGGGTGACCGCGTGTGTGGCGGGCAGGTGGAAACGCAGGGCCGCCTCGTGCCGCGCGAATGGCGCGGGCCGCAGTGGATTGAGATACCCACACGCCCCGTCGGCCCGCTGCTGGAAGGCCAGAAAATCCGCCACGTCCACGGCGTGGGGGCTGCGCCAGTGCAGCAGCAGCTCCAGCAGCGCCGCAGCCAGGGAGAGGTCATTGTCCCGGCAGGCCGCAAACGCGCAGCCGGGCACGACCATGCCGGCCAGTGGGTCCAGCCCGGCAGGGTGTGGCCGGACCAGCGCCGCCCGCACCTGCGCCTGAAGCGCCGCCGACTCCAGGTCCAGCCAGGTGGTCAGGGGTAAGGGCTCGGCCTGCGCCGGCAGCGCCGGCACCGTCAGACCAGCGCAGGCAACCGTGTCGCGCGCCAGCTGGGCCGCGTCTTCTGAAAGGGGCAGGGTCAGCAGGTCCGCTGCCCAGCGGGCAGCCGCTTCAAAGTCAAAGGGAACGACGCGCATCTTGTGGGTCTCCTGAGGGGACTAGGGGCTCTAGTTGGCTGGCGGCGGCGCCCAGATTGGCGGCCACCACGGGCCACAACCAGCGGTCCTGAGGATCTGGCCACGCCGCCAGGGTGTCTGCCGCGACTTGCAGCGCGCGGCGTAGCAGGGGCGAACTGGGCGCGGCGCTCAGGGCGTGGGCCAGCGCGTGGTCGGCCGCAGCCCGCAGCGCGCCCTCGCGGTCGGCCGTGTCTGGGGCCTGCAAGCCCCGCAGCGCGTGAATGAGATTGGCCGCCGTGACCCCGGTGCTCCAGGTCGGCACCGCGAGGCCGCCGCTGCGGGCCGCGCGCAGCAGATAGTTCAGGACGCTGACCTTTTCGTAGCACCAGAGCCAGGTTGGGGCGCCGGTGCCCAGGGCAGAGGTCTGCGCCACGTCCGCCGGAACGGGCAGGGCTGCGCGGCTCAGGTTCAGGCCGTCGGCCTGGAGGGCGTGCAGGTGCACGCTCAGGTCCAGCAGGTGCATGGGCGTCCACTCGGCGCGGGTGAGCAGCTGGGCGTCCAGCGTGCGCTGCACCGGCCTGAGTGCGCCCGGCAGGGCCGCCCAGTGCCGGTGCCACAGGTGCAGGGCTGGCAGGGCCGGGTGCAGCCACTCGGCGTTCGTGAGCAGCAGGTCCTCCCAGAGGGGATGACGCAGCAGCGCGCCCATCACCCGCTGAAGTCGGGTGTCGCCCGGCAGGGCCAGCCCGGCGGGCAGGCACAGCAGGCTGCGGCAGATGGTCGCCAGTTGCTGCACGTCCCGGCTTGCTTCCGGGCCGAACACCTGGCGCGGCAGCGTGTCGTTCAGCACCGTCAGCCACGCCTGGGTTTCCAGAGGGGCAGCGGGCACTGGCGGCGGCAGGAGCGCCGTCATGAGGCCACCGGCACTTTCGTACCCAGCGCGGGCAGTTCGGGGAGATTGTGGGCCGCAGGAAACAGGGCAGGCATCGCCGCGCCCAGCATCACCAGCGTGGTGTGATAACTCTGCGTGAAGCGGTAGTGGCCGGCCTGGCTGTCAGGCGCCGCGTCGTCCCGCCCAGGGCGGTAGCTGGGGGCAGGGACCGCCCCGCACGGCAGTTGCAGGGCCGCCAGCCGCTCCCAGGCCAGGCGGGCCGCTGGCGAGTCGGTTTCACCCAGAAAGGCCAGGCACATCAGCAGTTCGCCGCTCAGGTCTGCGTTGCCCGCGCGCAGGGTCAGGCCCAGCGCCCCGCACAGGGTCTCGCCCAGCCCCGCTGTGTCTGACCAGCACGCCCTCAGGTCCGCCTCGCCCAGGTCGGCCAGGTAAAAGAGGGTGTGCGTCAGTGAATACAGGTCCGAATCGGTGCAGTGGGGCAGGGGCCGCCCCGTCCCCAGCACCGTACGGGGCAGGTCCGGGAGCAGCGACCGGGGGTCAAAATGCAGCTCAGCGCGCGCCACGCTGTAGGCCAGGTCCATCGCGCGGTAGGGCGTGCGGCTCACCCGCACCAGGTCGGGCAGGCCGGTCTGCCGGTAACGGGCGAGCAGGCCGTCCCGCGCCGCAGCGCGCCCGCACAGCGCGTCAAATTCATCGCGCAGGGCGAACACGATCAGGCCCGCCGGGTCCTGATGCGCGAAGGCGGCAAAATCGTAGGTGCTGAACGTCTGTGCGCAGAAGGCCGCCAGGGCCGCGAGGTGCGGCTCCTGATGGTGCAGGCCGCGCCGCAGAAAGGGGTTCAGGACGAACACCAGCTCAATGAACGGCTTGACGCGCAGCGAATGGTCCGACACGAATGCGTGGTCGGGATGAAAGGCGTCCAGGTGCGCCGACACCCACGCGAGCGCGCGGCGAAAGACCGGCAGCGCCGGATGGTCCGTGGTCATAGGGCCCCCAGGGCAACAGCGGGAACCGCCAGAGAAGGGCGGTCAGGGGGAAGACTGGGGGCGGTCAGGCTGGCCGCCACACGGTCCAGATCGTCTGGTGTGGCCGAGAGCAGGCCCCGCAGGAACGCCGCGCGGTGCGGCTCGAACCCGAACTGAACGTCCAGGGCCGCCTGCCGCGCCTGCATGGCCTGTGAACGCAGGGGCAGCACCTGCCGCACGGCGCCCAGCCGCGCAGCTTCCAGGGCCTCGCCGCGCAGGTCGGGCAGGTGGCGGGCCGCCGCGCGGAAAACTTCCAGCGTGCGCTCTGGGTGCGGGTCGCGCGCCGAGACAGCCAGCATGACCCCCGCTTCTGGCAGAGCGCGAACCGTCACGGCGTACGCGCCGCCCTGCGCCCTCACCGGGGCGTGCAGCGCGTCCTGAAGGGCGCGGCCCAGCAGGGCAAAGGCCGGGGCGCTGGGGTGCGCGTAAGGCACCGTTGGCCAGGCCAGCGCCGCCGAGCCGGTCAGCGCTGGCCAGGTCGGTTCGGCGCTCAGAGGGGGCAGCGCGCCGCTGACGCCAGTCGGCAAGCCCGCCAGCAGGGGCCGCAGCACGGAAGGCAACGCCGCGCCGGGTGCGTCGGCCACAACTACCGCGCGCAAGCCTTCGCGGGACCACAGGGCGGCATGCAGGGCGCGCAGCGTACTGTCCAGCGCTGGGTGAGCCGCCGCCGCCGTCAGCAGGTCGTGTCCGGTGGTGCCGTCGCACAGCTCCCGGACCCCAAAACCGGGATTGACGGCCAGCGCGGCGCGCAGCATGCCCAGTTGCGCCGCCTGCGTGGTCAGGTGGGTGCGCAGCTGGGCGGACCGGTCACGCAGGGCCTGGGGGGCGTCCACGGACACGGGGCTCAGAGCTGTCCAGTCCTGGCCCAGCCGGGCCAGCACGTCGGGCATGCGGCCACTCAGGCCCCGCACGTTCAGGGTGACGCTCAGGGTCACCTGGGCCGGATCATGTGGATCGTGCGTGGTGTCCGCATTCACGCTCCAGGTTGCGCCCAGGGCCTGCACTTCACGCGTCAGTGCCTGCCCAAGCGGGCTGCGCGGCAGCACAGCCAGGTAGGCGGGCAGCCAGCCCAGCAGCGTCAGAGGGCTCCTGAGATCCCGGCTGACGCTCAGTTGCGTCAGGGCGCCCGTTACCTGCGCCGCCTGCACCGGTACATCCAGAACCTCGCCCGCGTGAAGGGCCGCCGCACGGGGCAGACGAACCCGTTCGGCCAGCGTCCCTGGGCGTGCGCTGATCTGGGCAGGGGCGTGAGTCATCTCAGGAGTACTCATCTCGGCCGGCACCGGGACCCCGGTGCGGGGGGCGGGGTCAGCCGCCAGGGCCAGCTGCACCACGCTGCGGTGCAGATTGTCTACCACCAGTCGGCGCGTCAGGTCCGTCAGGAAGCCCGGCAGGTCCGGCAGGCTTTGAAGCGTCTGCACCGCACCCGCCAGCGCCTGCGGCAGCGCGTCGTAGCCGTGGTGCGCCGCGCCCAGCACGTCAAAGGACAGCTGGACGCCGTACGGAAAGCCGTGGTGCTGGGTGTCCAGGGCGCTCAGGGTGTAGCGGCCCAGCGCCGCGCGCGCCTCTGACTCAGACAGCGGAGTACGCACCACCTTCAGGAGGGTCTCCAGCAGTACGCTGCCGTCCACGGCCGCCGCCACCCCGGCGGCCAGCACGGGCTGGGCGGTGTCCGCGTGCAGGCCACTGCCGTCGGCCAGTGGACCGCCCAGCGCCCGCATGGCGCGGGGCAGCGGCGCGTCCGGGTGGCCCAGCAGCGCCAGCCCCAACACATTCAGGCCCTGAACCTCCAGCGGGGTCAGGTTGGCTGGCAGGGCCCACGCCACCAGGGTCTGGGCGCTGCTGGGGTGCGTCACGGTCCACTTGGGCACCCCGGCCGAGACCGGCTGTGGCGCGGGGGCCGCCTCACCGCGCCGCAGCTCCCGCAGCACCTCGTCCACGCGCCGCGTCACCTCGGGCAGCGGCAGCAGGCCGTACACAAACACCGTGAGGTTGGCCGGCACGTAGTGCTGCGCGTGGTAGGCCCGCACGGCCTGCACCGTGAGGTCTGGCAGGGCTTCAGGTGTGCCGCCTGATTGCCAGGCGTAGGGCGAGCCCGGAAACAGCGCCGCGCCGGCCGCTTCGCGCAGCCGCCGCGCCGGGTGGGCCTGCGCCCCACGCATCTCGTTCAGGATGACGCCGCCCAGCGAGCCGTCGGCCTGCACGCGCCACGCTTCTTGCCGGAACGCTCCGTCTTCCAGCAGCGGATGAAAGGCCGCGTCCAGCAGGAAGTCCAGGGTCTCCAGCAGGTCGCCGGGCACCGTGCCAGAGGCCGTGAACGCCGTCCAGTCGCGGGTGGTGCTGGCATTCAGGTAATCCAGCAGTTGCCAGCGCTGCCACGCCTGAAAGGCGTCGCGGCCGGGAAAGCGCCGCGAACCCATCAGCACCAGATGTTCCAGAACGTGTGGGTGCCCCGCGTCACTCCAGGCGGGCGTGCGGAACGAGACGCTCAGGGCGCTGCTTTCGTCGGGCGCCGCCACGTGCAGCAGCCGCGCGCCGCTCTCGTGCCGGTACTCTCCGAACGACCCACCCAGGACTGGCAGGGGGCGCAGCCGCTCCAGGCGGAACCCATGCAGGTGAGCAGCCGGGGGGCAGGGGGGCGTCATCAGTAGCTCCCCAGCAGACCGCGTGTCCGCACCGCGCGGTCGGCGCGGCGGAACACCTGCATGCCCAGCCCGAACCACAGCGCGCCGCCGATCAGCATGACGGCCGCACTCAGGAGGCTCGGGGCGCTGCCGTCCACCATGACAGTCCGCACGCCCGCCGCGCCCGGCACCATCGGCAGCAGCGAAAGCAGGGGGAACAGGGCGGGGGCCGTCTTCTCAAACGGCGTCATCACCACGAACAGCAGGGCAAAATTGGCCAGGTTCAGCAGCTGCTGAATGCGCTTGGCGCCCAGGGCCAGCGCCCCAAACATAAAGGCCAGCCCAAACGCGCCCATCAGCGCTGAGGCGACCGGCACGATCAGCCAGGGACTCAGGTGCAGGCGCGTACCCGTGACCAGACAGATGACGCTCAGGACCACCGCGTTCATCAGCAGGGTCCACACCACCCGCGTCAGGCTGCGCAGCACGAACACCCGCGTCAGCCCAAAGCGGGACAGGCAGATCTGCTCCAGCGTGCCGGTCTGCGCCTCATTTTGCGCGTCCATGCTCACGTCGGCCAGCACGAACAGAATTAGCGACCACAGTACGTACCCCACGACCACGCTGTCCAGCCGCTCGCCGAAACTGCTCATGCCCGACACGTACCGCGTGCTGAAAAACAACCCCAGAAACACGACCGTCAGGCCCAGCACGCTGCCCACCGTGTTGCCCAGGTAGCGGCGCATCAGGATGACCGAGCGCAGCCACTCGGCTTGAAAAAGGCGCGCGGCGTCACGCATACGCCACCTCCGCTTCGCTGTTGACCCGCAGGAACACGTCGGCCAGGTCCACCTCGCCGGGGGTCACCGCCCGCAGTTCCAGGGGCCGCAGGGCATCGAGCACCTCGTACAGCAGCGCGCCCGGCCCAAAGTACGACAGGCGGCCCGGCTCCACTTCCTCGGCACCCAGGCTGAGCAGCGCGCGGCGCTGAGGCTCACTTAGGGTGCCCTCAAACCGCAGGTCAAAGCCGCTGCCGCTGTAGGCGCGCAGCAATTCGCGGGTGGGCTGCTCGGTGATGACCTGCCCCCGGCGCATGATGACCACCCGGTCCGAGAGTTTCTGCGCCACGTCCAGCTGGTGGGTCGTGAGCAGCACCGCGCAGCCGCGCGCCACCAGCGACCTGACCAGCGCCTGCATGTCCAGCGTCGCCTGCACGTCCAGCCCCAGCGTCGGCTCGTCCAGCAGCAGCAGCTGCGGCTCTGGCAGGACAGCCAGCGCGATGGCCAGCTTCTGCTGCATCCCGCGCGACAGCCGCTGCACCTGCGTGTGGCGCTTGTCGGTCAGGTCAAATTCTTCAAGGAGGCCCGGCACGCGGCGGCGCACCTGCGCGCGGCTCAGGCCGCGCAGCACGCCGAAATACTCGAAGTTTTCCTGCACGGTCAGCGTCCAGTAGGTGTTGCGGTTGCCCTCCAGCACCGCACCGATGCGTTCCAGCACCCGCACATCTGCGTGGGGGTCGCCGCCGCAAATACGCACCTCGCCGCTGTCAGGGCGAATCAGGCCCGTCAGCATCTTTAGCGTGGTGGTCTTCCCGGCGCCGTTTGCGCCCAGGAACGCCACCACCTCGCCTGCACGGCAGCTCAGGCTCACGCCCTGCACCGCCTCCACCACCTGCGCCCCGGACCGGTACGACTTTCTGAGGTTCGTCGCCTGCAATACGTCCATGTTTCCCCCCTCCTGGTGGGTCACGCGCACGGTACGCAGGCCAGAGAGAAAGCACGGAGAAACAAAGGGAGCCGCCCCCAGGCTAGACCTGGGGGCGGCTCTCGGGGCGTGGATTACAGGACTTCGCTGGTCAGCAGGCTGTCGAAAGCAGGCTGCTCGTCGTTGGCGATAATCAGGACGTAACCGGTCAGGGCCAGGACGGCCACGCCATCGAGTTCGTTCTGCACAGTGAAGTTGTTCATGTCAGGTCTCCTTTATTTAATGTCAGCCGCGATCAGGCTGTCGAAAGCGGGCTGCTCGTCGTTGGCGATGATCAGGACGTAACCGGTTAGGGCCAGGACGGCCACGCCGTCGAGTTCGTTCTGCACAGTGAAGTTGTTCATGTCAGGTCTCCTTTATTTGACGTCAGCCGCGATCAGGCTGTCGAAAGCGGGCTGCTCATCGTTGGCGATAATCAGGACGTAACCGGTCAGGGCCAGGACGGCCACGCCGTCGAGTTCGTTCTGCACAGTGAAGTGGTTGTTCATGTCAATCCTCCTGAAGGGTGAGAGCAGACGCCTGCGGGCCCAGATCAAGGTCCAGAGGCAGGAAGGTGTGGACGTACGGCAAAGAGGCCATCATCAGTCGACTGTGCTTTCCAGGAAGCCCTGGAATCCTTCCGAAGCGGTGGTGTCGTTCGGCAGGATGAACCGGAAGCCGGTCAGGACGAAGACAGCGAGCTGGTCAGTGGTGTCTGGTTCCTTCATCAGTATTCCCTCCCTGGGTGCGTTCGGGGTTTGCTGCTGTGGGCTGCGTCCCGTTCGTTGAAATGAGTATGCGGGCCACCCCTTTGCCGCGACTTGACAGTGTTTTTCCAGCTTCTGGCCGGTAGATTGCCGGGACATTACATTGGGTGCTTGTGTCGATAAAGTGGGCAGTAAGTCAGCTGGTCGCTCGGCCGTAGGCGAACATCCTGAGCATTCACCCACGAACTCTCTTGGAGGCCGACTTCTCTCAAACCGGCCTGTCTACCGCCCTTGCTCCAGATGGCGATAGTCACTCAGCTCAATGGGCGGCTTCTTCGAGGTCAGCACCCCGGCCAACCCTTTCGGTGCCGCCGCCAGCACTCTGATCAGGCCATGCCACGCCGCCACACCCAGGCGCGTCTCCGGATTGGCCAGGCGGGGCGTTCCCGGCGGCAGGCGCTGCGCCTGCTCCACATACGGCCGCATCAGCCGTTCATACGCCCTAAGCCCATCACGCACATCCACGTGCGCCGCCACTTCCCCCGCCAGGACATAGGCGCCGGTGAGCGCCAAGCTGGTCCCCATCCCACTGATCGGACTGGCACAGTACGCCGCGTCCCCGACCATCGCCCGCCGTCCCTGTGACCACCGAGGCGCCTTGACCTGGGCCAGCACGTCGAAGTACCAATCGTCTGCCTGTTGAAGGCCGTTCAGGACTCGGTTCGCTTCCCAGCCTGCATCCCTAAACTTCTGTTGGAACAGCTGCTGCTGCTCCTCTTCGGACGGGTGAGGCGCGTTGGCTTTGCCCGAGGTGTAAGACAGCAGCGCGCGAATGGTCCCGTACCGGTCAGGGCGCAGATGGACGGCCCGGCCATGGGTGGTGGTGTACCACTGCCACCAGTTCACATCCGAAGCCTGACGAGGGATCGTCAGGAACAGCATCGTCTGGCCCACGGGCTTGACTTGAGGTTCGTCGCCAAACATGAGGTGACGGGTCTTGGAGTGCAGGCCATCGGCGGCGACCACCAAGTCGAACGTCTGAGCTGGTCCATGCTCAAAGGTCACCGCAACCTGTTGGCCTTCATCGTGAAGGGCCTGAATCCGGTCACCGAAACGGTAGGTGACGTCCTGCGCCGTGGCGTCATACAGGAGCTGCGCCAGGTCCCCGCGGAGGATTTCCAGTTCGGCGGTGGCACTGTCGTCCTCCCCAGGGCGGACCGGAAATTCGGCGACCACCTGACCGTCCTGCCCAATAAAACGGGTGCCGACTTCACCGGTACTGGCGGCGCGCACGGCGGCTTCGAGCCCCATACGGCGAATGACTTCGCGGCCTGGGCCCCGAAGGTCGACGTTGTGACCACCCGTGCGGAGGTTGGGCGCCCGTTCGACGACGGTGACGTCCCAGCCATAACGGTGGAGCCAGTAGGCCAGAGCTGGCCCAGCAATGCTGGCCCCAGCGATTAACACGTGTCTTGGTGTCATGCCTGCAGAGAAGCAAAGACGGGCGGGAGGATCGGCACGCCCGCTTACAGGGCTGGGCAAAAATGGAGGTTTGATAAACATCCCCACGTCGAGATTGGAGGCGTCCACTGCTGGGCAGCAAGGGAGTCGTCTCGGTCAGGTGGCCTGTCAAGCGACGGCGTCTGGACTCCACCAACAGCATTCACCAATAGGAGAAGACAGGCGTTTCACTTCTGGCACGCCTTTCGAGTGCAGCCCGACTTGACCGACGGAATTATCGAGTGCGCTGCGGCAAAGGCCCCACAGTCAACGCCTCCACCGCATCCCTGTGGTGGAGCGTTTCGGCAGAGCCCACTGCGGCACTAGGCCAGTTCCGAAACAGTCAGAAGTTTTCAGAATTGGGTTTGCAGGGCGCTGAAGGCGAGGACCGTTCGGCGCTTTCCCAGCTGGGACGGACGTATATCTGTCTCAGCGTGCGTAGCGTTCGCGTAGGGGGGCCGCTGGACGCGCCGCCAGTTCACGGTCCAGCATGCGGGCATACTCGCGGTAGGTGCCCTGCGCGCCCACCGTGTCCCCCGCCTGTTCGTAAGCGTCCAGCAGGGCCAGATAGGTGGCCTCGTGGAGGGGGTCCAGATGCAGCAGGTGCCGGGCGGTGGCTACCGCTTCGGGCAACTCGGCGCGCGCCATCAGGCGCAGGCCAGCCGCCTGCGCGGCGCCCTGAAGTCGTTCGCGGAAGGCCTCGGCCCACTCCCCTTCCAGGGCGGGCATGAACGGCGCGGCGTGGGCCTGCACGGCGCGGCGCAGCAGGTCCAGGTCGGCGCTGTGTTCAGCGTCCAGAATCAGCGTGGCGTCGCTGTGGACAGTCAGGGCCGGGGCCAGGGCGTACAGGTTCTTTTCAAAGGGCAGTGGGTTAAACGGCAGGTGATCTTCCAGGGCCGCGCGCAGCTTGCGAATGGTGAGCTTGGCGTAATTGACGGCGCGCGTGTCGTTTGACCCGTCCCACAGGTCCCGGATGATGTCGGCCCGGCTCGCCTGGGCCTGCAGCGCCAGATAAGCCAGCAGGTC
Source organism: Deinococcus arboris (assembly GCF_009755355.1). Lineage (GTDB taxonomy): Bacteria > Deinococcota > Deinococci > Deinococcales > Deinococcaceae > Deinococcus > Deinococcus betulae. Next base: position 228,669 of record NZ_WQLB01000002.1, read on the forward strand.
CGCCGCCCGGCTGAACGGCAGGTGCAGAGGCGCGCCGTTCAGTGTGGCCTGCACACTGCCGCAGGTCTGGAGGTGCAGTGTAAAGCCCTCGGCAGCAGGAAAAGCCGGAGCAGGCTTGATGGGCGGTGCGGGGCCGCGCAGGGTTACGCTGTGGGCGCGGCGCAGATAGCCGGGCAGCGGCACAGAGCCGGACTGTCCATCCAGCAGGGCCAGGTAGGCGCGGCGCAGGTCGCTGTCCGAAGTGTCTTCCTGCCAGAGGGTCCGGGCTTCGTCCAGTTGGCCCTGGGCAAAGGCCAGCACGGCCCGCGTGAAGGTCAGGGCGGCGCGCAGCGGCTGGTCGGTGGGCGGCAGATTGGCGGCGGCGTCATCCAGCGCCTCCTGGGCCGCTGGAAAGTCGCCCAGCTGGGTCAGGGTGTGCGCGTGACCCAGCTGAATCCGGGTAATGAGTGGGCTCAGGTGCCGCTGCCGCGCCGCGCCGAGTGCCTGCGCATAGGCCTGCGCTGCGCCGCCAAACTCTGCGTTCCACAGCAGCACGTCTCCCTGGGTTTCCAGGTACACCACCCGAAGGTCCGGCATGCTGCTGCCAATCAGGTCCAGCGCGCGGCCCACCAGCCCCTGCGCTTCTTCCAGCGCGCCCGCCTGAGCACGCAGCATCGCCAGGTCGTTCAGACAGACGGCAATCTGCTGGTGGCTGTGCATAGACTCGTACAGGTCCAGAGCGCTGCGCAGATGCTGTTCACTCAGCACCGGGTCGCGCAGCTCTTCATAGATGGTGTGCAGCGTGAAGTACGTGCCGGCCCATTCCAGAGGGTGTAGAGCCTGAGAGGTGTCCAGCAGCACGTCGGCACGGGCGGCAGCCTCCTGCGGGCGGCCCAGGCGCAGCAGCGCCGCCACCTCCAGGCGCGCGGCGTCGGCACGCTGCGAGCGTGTCCGTGCGTGCTGGGTGAGCAGCTGCGCGTAATGCAGCTGCATCTGCCGTTCGCCCCGGCGGTGCGCGGCGTGCGCCAGTGCGCGCAGCGCGTCGGGTTCCAGCTCCTGTTCCAGCAGGCTTGCCGCTAACGACTCGCCTTCCTGCACGCGGTCTGTCCGAATAAGGGCCAGTGCCAGCGCGGCGTTCATGGGGGGTGGAAGGGGCTGCCAGCGCCGCAACTGTTCCAGGGTGCTCAGCACAGAGGGGTAGTCAATGCGCCACAGGTACTCACTGCACAGCCGCGTGGCCAGAGTCTGCGCGGGCAGAGCGTGACCCCCGCGTTCGTAGTGCTGCAAAGCCAGCAGCGGCTCTCCGCGCGCCTCGGCCTGCTCCGCCGCCCGGCGGTATAACTGCGCGGCGCGTTCGGGTGTGCGTCCCAGTTCTTCGCGTAGAACGTCCATGACCGCCTGGAGCGGCACAAAGCGGCCTGGTGCCACCGGTGTCATGGGGAGCCCAACATCCTGTGCGGCCTCTATCCAGCCGTCTGGAAGTGACAGCTGCGCGTCTCGGGCGCGGGTCTCGCTCCATTCCTCCAGGGTGGCAGCCTCGGGGAAGGCCGCACGCACCTTGCTGGGCAGGCGAGACAGGAGGTCACGCACCAGATCCAGCGGGGACAGCGTGCCGTGCGCGTTCGCGGCCAGCAGCGCCAGTCCGGCGGGCCAGCCGCTCAGGCCGCGCGTCTCTACCAGATCGGGCACGTACGCGCCGCGCCGCTCGAAGTACGCCTGCGTCTCCTGCGGCGTAAAGCGCAACTGGTCCCCGCTAATCAGAAGCGTCCGCTCGGCCATGAACGCCGTCGGCAGAGGCAAATCCGGGCGGCGCGGCGCGGCGGCCAGCACACGGTGCCCTTCATGCAGGTCCTGCACGAATTCCGCCAACCAGCGCAGGGTATTGACATGGGCCAGGTGCAGATGATCCAGGGTGAGCAGCACGTGGTCGTCCAGTGCGTTCAGGGCGCGGGCACAGCTGCGGGGGTCTATAAATTCGCGGGGCCCATCGGGCAGGTGCGCTTCTGGTATTGCCTCCCGCAGCGTGTGCAGAAAACGGGTGTTGAAAATGGCGGGATCGCCGTCATCTGGGCTCAAGCTCAGCCATGCAGAGCGGCGTCCTCCCTGCCGGGCAGACTGCGCCATCAGCGTGGTCTTGCCGAAGCCAGACGGCGCAATCAGCAGCACCAGGCTCTCTTCACTGCGCTCAATACGGTCCAGGAGATGCGTGCGGCGAAGTTCATGACGCAGGGGGCGTGGAATCATCACAGCACTCCAGGGAGCAGGCACAAAGAGAATGAGGTTCCCACCAAGAAGATGAGGGAGATGACCCAGTATACATGTGGCTCAGGCCACAGGTCAGCAGATCTAAAAGCCTGTCCAGTACGAGGAAACGAGCGAGCCGCCTGAATTCATTCTCCAGGCGATTGTGCTGTTTCTCCCAGTTTTCTCCGAGCGGTTTTTACGCTGTGCTCACTTAGATCACAGGAGGAACACCCATGCGCACCCTCATCATCGTTTTGCTCGCCCTTGTGAATACCTCTGTTGCCTCAGCTGAAGGGACACCCAATTCCAATACGCTCCAGGGCGGCGTGGGCATCATTCTGCCTATTCCCCTCCCGATTGGTGGTTGCCTACAGCCAGGGCAACCGGTTCCGCCCAGCTGACCAGCAAGCGGTGCTCTGTTGCACCTGGTATGCGACTGTCACTCTCTTACACCGATTTGTGAATCGACTCTCTTCGGTGCGCTTGATGACAAGCGCACCGAAGACTGCTGTGAGGCTCTGGACGCTGCCTCCACATTGCCCTTCAGGAACAGCAATGGGCTTGCTCGCTCCTGCAGAAGGAAAGTGGAGTTGGGGCGCTGCCGGTTGGAGCAAGCCTCATCAATTCAGACACAGCCCGGCGAGCAACGTCTTCGTTCTTGATGGCGAGATCATCCAACAGCTCTCCCCAAGCGCTTAAAGGTCCTTTCAGAACGGCAGTTTTTAAATTCACACTCCCCTTTTCCCAACCCGTAGTCAGGCATGTGGCTGGCAAAACAACGCGGATGCCCAGCTCTCGTGGGTGGCGCCAAGGAGACAGCTGCCGCGCCGCCTGTTTCACGGCACTTTGGGTTTCTGCAGGTCGCCCTGATGGCCTCTCTTACCGTCGAGGCTTATCTCTATCTGCGCCAAATTTGATGCTGAGTGCTTGGCACCACGTTGTCCTACGCCGGCAGCTTTAGAGCGCCGGCGTTAACGCGCGGATAACGCCCAAACTCAACAATGAAACTGTCCAGGCCAGCTGACCCGCCCACAGGCGCGCCGCTCGCCTTGGGCAACGCCATTCTTTCCGTCTTGCTCTGCTTTTTCCCCTGGAGTGTGCCACTTGCCTGAAGAGCTTCCAGCTGTGAACTAAGGTCTCCGCAGGATCAGCCGGGCCTCAGCGGTTCCGGCCGACCTACAGGTCACCACGGCGCCGCCTCGTTGCGGGGTCGCAGCGCCGTGAGCACCTGCTTCTAAGTTGAGCCTTGCCCCGCAATCTGGCACAGACGTGCCAGAGGAGCTTCTCATGACTGCACTCACTGACCGTTCGGCTGCGGCCCGGCCCACCCACCTCGCCACGCCTCTGCCCCGAACAGACCGCACTGAGGCGCACCTGTTCACGTTGAGCCGCATGAACACCTTTGACAACGGCGCGGGACCACTGCCGGGACAGGTCACCTTGCTGCGGCCCGATGTCCACGATCCTTCGCAAGATCAGCTCTTCTTGGATCAACTGCTGCTCCCGCGCGATGCCTGGCGCTACGACAGTCACGACCGGCGGCTGAGTTGGCGGGGCGCCTTCGGCGGCGGCCAGCTGACGCTCACCACTGGCCGGGGCGGCACGGGGGTCATTGGCCCAGTGGACGCCCCTATCAACGTGGACGCTTCGTCCACAGCCAACTTTCTGTGCGACATGGCCCTCAACACCGGCGCCACCTATGAAACCAGCGGCGGCACCGTCGTGGGGTTCAACTGGGACCCCACCTCACCCGCGTGGGTCAATGCCGACTGGGTGAAGGGCCGGCTCAACCTCAGCTACACCGTGACCACCGGGGGGCCGTTTCAGCCACCAACCATCACCTTCACCTTCACGGACAACCAGACCGAAGACGTGCCGTGGTCTCCTGGCCTGGGCACCTTCGCCTCAACGCTTCAGCTGGGCAATCGGCACGGGCTGACTGTCTGGGACCTCACCTTCAAATCGAATGTGCCTCCGCAAGATGACCAGGGCGAGCCGTTTACCGGCCCAGACAGTGTGTATCCGTACTGGATGCAGGTGGTGGAAGACGCCGCCGCCAGCGCGCTGGACGGCGTCATGATGATCGACAATCTGGCCCCGCAAGGCACTCTGGTGGGGATGCGGGGGGTCCGGCAAAACGCGCGGATCACCGGCTATTACCAGGCAGCCGAGGGCCAGGCGCCGTTCGGCATTTTCAATGGACAGTTGATGGTAGACGGACAACCGGTGCCTGGGGCCGCCGTCCGTGGTGACACCTTGTTTTGGGACACCCTGCCTGCCGATTTGCGGGGGCGCCTGGGCCTGGCGGCGCAGGGTCAGGCCACCTTTGAGGCGGATGGTTCGCTGGCCGACGCCGGGCAGGGCCAGATGCTGCGGCGACTGAGCGGCAATCACGCACTGGCGACCCTTAAAGCCCATGAGGACCTGCATCCCGCCTTGACCGCGCGGCACGCTGAGGCAACAGACGCCCTGTACAGCAGCACCCTGGACATTTACGGCCTGCTGGCGATGAACCCCTTCGTTCAGAATAGTCAGGGGCAGTGGGGGGACGCGGTTCAGGCCGCTGTTACCAACGACCTGAGCAACATCATGAACAGCTTTATTCCGGCTGACATGTGGAAATTACTATTTCCCCAGCAGCCGCAGCCGTCACTGACTGGAGAGCTGGCGGTGGTGGCCAATTCGCCGGTTGAGGGCGTCGCTGACCCGAAAGCCTGGTATCAGTCGCTGGCAACGGCAGTGATGACCTCAGGTATGTCCGGCGGCTCCGACGTGAACTGCAACAATATGAACGGCCCACGCGCTGATCAGTGGCTCAAATCGCAGGTGGGTACCTCCAAGGTGTACTACACGCACAGCCAGCTGCTCTTCACCTACGAATGGCAGCAGCGTTTTCCCCTGACGGCCCAGTACCTGACCGATCAGCAGACCAATGCGGGCACCTACAGTCCACAGATTGACGCGCAGATTGCCCAGAGCGTCAACGACATCAACACCAACGTGGTGGCCGACGCCACCGACCCGGACCTGAAAACCAAGCTGATTACCGAGGTGACGGCGGTTGGGGCCTATGCCAAGACCAATTCTCTGTACTGGGCGTTCGCCTTTTACAGCTACAACACCACGCCGGCGGTCCTGGCCAACATCGCGCTGCAAATGGGCATCAACACGGGGTCCAGCGACGGCACGACATTGTCCCGGCTCTTTCAGCAGAACGTGGCTGTGCTGACCGCGCTGGATCCCAGCGGCTACTTCGCGCAGCAGTACACCACCACTATCAACACCTTCATGGCGACGAACATCTTGCCCAGCATGTTCGGCTTTACTGGCGACGCCCAGAGTTTCGATCTCATCAAGCAGTATCTCCAGTACTTCGTGACGCAGAACCTCAACAACGAAGATCAGCAGATCGCTCAGGCGGCCGCGCAGATCAGCGCCATCTTGCAAGATGAGGACGCCGACAAGATGCTGCACGATTCGCTTGAGGCGCTGCGCGACTTCTCGGGTGCCATTCAGGACGCCCTCGCGCTGCCCTTCATCGCCAACCGTTTCGTCAAGTGGTTCACGGCCAAGTTCCCTAGATTCTCGTCCGTCTCCAATCTGTTCGGTTCCCTGCTGATCGGCGGAATCACTGGCCTGGCCGTGTTCAACCTCGTGACCACGTTCAAGCAGTGGAACAAACTGACCGACGCCCAAAAAGCTCAGGTCGTGATCGAGGCCTCACAGATTGGGCTCCAGATCGTGGCAGCTGTGGTCAAGCGGGGGGTCCGCATTTACGCGATCTACAGCGTCGAAGGCATGACCCGCGCGCAGCGGGCCGCCGCCGTCAGCAAGATCATCACAGTAGGAGAAGACTCCGCGCTGGACCAGGGGCTGGTCCGAATCGGCAACTCGGCTGCCCGCTGGCTGGCCGATACCGAAGGAACCATTGGCAAACTGGCGGTGGTGGATCAAGGGGTCGTGACTGCCGTACTGGTCAACAGCGCCGAGACGGCAGCGGAACAGGCGGGCTGGGTCGGGAAGGTCTTCGGCCGAAACCTGGACGAGTTTATTGCAACCCGCGTTGGGCCCCTGTTCATCCTGGCGGGCATCGGGTTCAGCATCTACCAGATCAGCCAAGGTGAGAAAGGCATTCAACTGGCGAGCGACATCATCAATATTGTCAGCGGCTCTTTGATGTTGTTCGGCACCCTGGGGGGATGGGCCGTTTCAGGAGGCCTGATCGCGGCGGACGGGTTTATGGCCGGTCTCATCTCAGTGGCTGGTCCTCTGGCTGTGCTGCTGGCGCTGGCGGGGGTGGGGCTGATGATTTACGAGTTGACCCAGACGCCGCCAGACCCCGTTGAGGAGTTTGTGAAGAAGTATGTCCAACCTGCTGGCTTCTACGTGGCCGGCAAGGCGAGCAGCGTGGATTACGTGACGCAGTACATCAACCCGGATCAGAAGAACCTGCTGATGATCGGCTGCACCCTGGGCGCTGGCACCTCTGTTCTCTCGGCCAACCCGCAGGGCACCATCGGCGTGGGCGCGGCCACAGCCCTCCCCGACTGCGTGTGGCAAGTTACCACCGACGCGCAGGGCCTGAGTCAGATCATCACGCTGATTCAGCCTGATTCGAAGAGTGCGCCGGTTGCGGGCTTCCTCAGTCTGCTGGATGACCAGACAGTCGCGTTCCGTCCGCAGATGGCCAAGGCGGCCAACCCGCCACAGGGCCTCCTGGCAGACGAGCCAAAAGTCACGAGCCAGACCTGGCTGAGCACGCCCAGCGGCACCGCCACCCTGACGAGCGACGGCAAGAATCTGGCGGCCCTCAACCTGACCTGGCAGGCCGTCCTGCCGGACGCGAAGGGCAACTACGCACCGGCCCAGGCGGCTGGCTTCCTGCTGCAGACTGCCAGCGGCGTCACCTACCAGGCGGGCAGCGGCTCCACCTTCACCCTGCGGATGTCGGGGATGGCGCCAAATTACATGAAGATGGTCGATGTCAACTTCATTCTGAACAGTACGCCGTCCACCCAGCAGAGTTTTGGGCCGGCCTACGGGGTCTATCCAAGTACGCCCGCCACCTTCGCCCTGAGCCCTCAGGCGCCCAGCTTCCTGACGTTTGGGACGACGACCGGCGCGCTGGTGCCGACGGGTCAGTCCGCCACACCAGCGTCCAGCGGCACCTACACCGTGACCGCCCAGAACGCCCTCGGCACCGCCCAGACCACCTTCACCCTCAGCGTGGCTGCACCGACTCCACCCGCCTGACCAGCACGCCCCTGCCAGGAGCATGTCCTTCTGGCAGGGGCGTCTGCCCGAACTGCGTTTCACAACGCCAGGCGTCAACAGCAGGTTACCGCTGAGGCCAGACATGCGCCTCAGCAGGCCTCCCCAGCCTTCAGGAGAGAATGAATGAGTACCTACCCTCAGCTGCAGGCCCAGTTCGCTCAGGCCATGACCAGCAGTCTTGACAACAGCGCTGCCCTGGCACTGACCGACGACCCCGTACTCACCCAGGTCACCGCGCTCGTCAATGCCCTCCCGTACTACGGCGACATGACCATTGAACAGGTGCACCGCAGCGCCCTCGCCACCCTGCTGGAAGTCAATATGCCCAATCCCGGCATCGCGCCTCATCCCAGCGACAGCGGCTTCGGCTATTACACCAGTTATTCGTACAATGGAAACTTCAGTGGCTACCAGAATGCCTTCTATAGCGGCGTGGCCCTGTCAGCGACGGCCAATGCGGTGGCCACCCAGGTCCAGGCGGCCAGTGGCAACCTGAACAACCAGTGGTGGGGCAATTTTGGCGTCACTGTGCTAACGGACGCGGTTCGGCTGGCCGTCTCTCCCTCGCTGGATACCGGCAAACTCAGCACCGATCTCAGTAGCGACAATGCCGCGCTGCTGCCTGCGCTGTCAGCCAGCTACCTGGGCGTGTTTTCCACCGGCTTCTCACCGACCGCTGCGGTGGTCTCGGCCGTGCTGGGTGCGGGTCAGGGAAGCGCAGCGGTGAGCCTGCTGAGCGACGCGGCAGTCAAAGGGCAGTTCACCAGCAACATCAATCAGGCGGTGGCCATGGGGGGCGACAGCACCAACGCCGCCGTCTGGTTTCTGTTCAATTTGTGGATCAGCCTCAAGGCGCTGGGCGCGCCCAACGTGGATGACATTATCCAGCGGAGTGCCGCCGGCGGGCTCACGGTGCCGGCTCAGGTGGGTCCCGGCGTCTGGTGGAGTGGTGGGTACACCAGCTGGTTTGCTGCACTCAGCGGCAGTGACGTGAGCGCTCAGGCGGCCGGAACCATTGCCGCCGACCTGCCAGAAACCGAGATGACCGCCGTCGCTTCCGATCCCCCGGTCGTCCCTATCCCCTTTTCCACCTCAGAGCCTCATGGGTACGCCACCAGCCTGTGCAACTGGGGGGCACTCAACTGGTACAACCCGCCGCCCAGCAGCTGTTTCGGACGGGGGACCCTGGTATTGATGGCCGACGGCGCTGCACAGGCGATTGAGACTCTTGCCATCGGAGACGAGGTTCTGTCCAGTCAGGGGCCTCGCCGGGTGGTTCTGGTCGAAAGCCCTCTGCGTCAGGGCCGGGCCCTCTACCAGCTGAACGGGCTGGAGGTCTTTGTCACCTCCGCCCATCCTTTCCGTTGTGCAATCAGCGGGGCGGGGCTGGCTCCAGCACTGGCTGCGGTCGATCCCTGGGCGCTGATGGACTCTTTGCCGGACCGGATCAGAGACGGGGTAACCGCCCTGCGCCCTGGCAGTCGTCTGCAGGGCTGGCAGCAAGGTGAAACCGAAGTGGAGGTGACACAACTCACGGCTCTTCAGGGCGACGACGCCGAAGAGCGCGTCTATGATCTGCTGCTGGAGCGCTGGACGGAAGATAAGCCGGCCTACTATGTAGGCGGTCCAGACACGTTTCTGGCTGCCGAATCGGAAACAGCAGACCCCAGTTTTGACCTCGCCTGCACGGTGGCGGTCGCCAGCGCCCTTCAAGGCATGATCGGCAGTACCCACGCTGAAGTGGCAACGGTCCGCCAGGTGGCTGAAGCCTTAAGTCAGCTCCGCTTGCCGCCGTCAGAGGACGCCTCAGCTGTCCTGGCTGTGCCGGCGACCCTGCCAGCCGTGCCCGATGTCAACTTTTATTTGCGAGAAGGTCGGTGGGACGAGCAGGCCTCCATGCTGGAAGCCCAGTTAATCCGTCAACATGCCCGGACCATACGCCGCCGTCTGTCCAGGCCAGCCCTGACAGGCAGTGGCAGGAGTGACACCTCCGCTGGCCTCATCGTGCGGGACCTTGAACTGCTGGGCGACTCCGGGCTTCCTCCACAAGTCAACTCGACCCTGGAGTTCCGTCTGCGGGGCGCTGGACTGCAAAGCAGGCAGGAAGGTGACCGGGTGTTTGCGCTCCCCCTGGGCCAGGGCGAAAAGACGCGCTGGCTGCTGCTGCTTGATCAGCTGATCGACTTCAAGGTGGCCGGCGGGAGCGGCGGCCCGGCGGCCCTGGTGGGGACCCTGAGCGCTGAGACACTTGTGATCGGCCACTTCCGGTTCAACCTGGAACTGCAGGCGACCCAGGGCGTCCAGGAACACTTCCTCTTCTCCCCCGAGGGCGTCATCGTAGGCCGCCTCGCGGTGGAAGAGGTGACGCTGCACCCATCGGGACCAGAGGTGTCCTCTGCTGAAGCGCCGGGCGTAGGTCAGCAGATGGCCAGGGCCGTGCAGACAGGCGAGCACCTGGCAGAACAGTTCCGGCAAGTGGGCGCGCATCGGCTGGCGCGTACCCGAGTTTCTGGCAATTGAATTTGGGCGGGGGCGGTGGCTTCAGCAGGTGGCCCAAGTGTGAGGGCACTTTTAGACCCTGTGATGCCCCGTCAGTTGGCACACTGGGCAGCGCGGGAAGGCCTTTCGGCGCTGCTGTCTTGCCAACTGCGTGGCACCACTTCGCTTACCCCACGCTCCCCTGCTGTCACGTGGTTGCATCCCACCAAGACACTGGCTTACTCCGGTAAGGTGACGCCAAAACTCACTGCGCCGGTGTCCAGATCATAGTGGCCGCCAACAATTTTGAGCTTTCCACGCTCCACGGCCTCAGCAAGGATGGCTGAGCGCTGTAACCGCTGGATGGTCAGGGCTGTGTTGGCCCGCACGACCTGATCCACACGGGCCGCGCCTTCGCCCCTCCCGTAAAGGACTGCTGGGCGAATGGCGGCCACCAGCGTCTCTATGTTGCCGGGAGCCAATGCCCTGCGCTCAACAACGTCCATCGTTGCCGTCACCGCGCCGCAGCGTTCATGTCCCAGCACCACCAGCAGAGGAATCCCCAGTTCAGCAACGCCAAACTCCAGGCTCCCCAGAGCAGCACCATCCAACACATGACCGGCTGTGCGGATCACAAAAAGGTCACCTAGCCCTTCATCGAAGATGAGCTCCGGCGCCTCACGAGAGTCTGAGCAGGCAAAAATAATGGCGTATGGCTGCTGCTTGGCGGCAACCAGCGTCCGGCGTTCGAGGGTATTGTCCGGGTGGGTCATCTGGCCCTGCTGAAACCTCAGGTTGCCCAGCGTCAGCTCGCGGAGTGCCGCGTCTGGGTCCGTGATAGGAGAGCGGGCCAGATTACTCCCCGGCGCCGTTGCTTGTGCCAGCACCGCTGGTTTGAGCCCGAACAGGGTCACCCCGGCAAGCGTCTGGACAGCCCTCTGAATGAATCGGCGACGAACGGGTTGAAGCGTGGCTTTTTCTTTCATGACTTATCCTTGCAGTCAATAGAAATGGAATAGCGGGCGCATTGAGTCAAGCCAGGTAAAAGCGTCCTGGGGGCTGATTTCTTCCTTGACTGACACCTATCTCAGGACAAAGAGATGGGTTTGATGGGGAGGCCCCCGGAGTGCACCAGAAAGTTGAACAGGTGGCCATCACGGCTGAACTGTGTGCGTCAAAGAGCCTTATGCATCAAGTAGGGGGGCCTGACGGCAGACGGAGGCCCTGAATCTTGGCAACCTCACACATTCAGGCTCAATAAGAAAAGTAGACCTGAAGCTCTCTACATATGCACGTAGTACTACCCCTGCCCTTCACACAGCTTCAGCAGAAAAATAATTCGGTCTGGTGCGCGGGTATAGCCCCAAACAATACCTTGGGACTATGCCAGTTGCTGCGTTGACCGGCACCAGGCTGCGTGTATCAGTGGGTGTACTGCTTCAGATTACCGAGGTTCACAGTATTGACAGAGGTACCTTCAAACAGCGATTTACGCATGGTGGTACTGCCTAAAAAGTCATTGCTGTCATCAATCTTGATGCCGAACCCATACCCATTCACAGAGATTTCGAAGTCAAAGTTTGACCCGTCTTTCTCGTACCAGTAGAAGCGCACGTCGCTGCTGGTGCATCCAAAGACCTGAATGGCATCCAGGTAATCTCCCGGTTCCGTGACCATCTTCAGCTGACCGTGCCAGCCAATCCCGGTCCCTTTAACAGCCACCCAGATTTCTGCTTTCCCCTTGGTCCAGGGTTCCATGTCGTCATAGAGGTCCAGCCGCACCAGCTTGACCTGGTAACAACCCTGAGCAGCCATTGCCGCGCTGGGTAAAGGCGCTTCCTTCAGCAGCTGACCGTCGGCGTCTACCCGCTCATTGACGCCCACCACCACCACGGGCGCACTTGGAGGCGTGCGGCCATCAAGTTGATGCGCGCGGCCCTGCGCATCGTAGGCCACCACGGGCGCGTATTCGTCGCCGCCTTCTGGGGCCACGGCCACCCAGGGGATCGTGCGCGCCGGATCCCAGGCCGCGCCGCGTACAGCCACCTGCAAGTTCGGAACCTGAGCGGTGAGCGCCGTCAAGCTCTGCGCGCCGAGTTCGGTGGACAGGGCCTGCGCAAACGTGCGGGACCCGACGGCCTGAGCGGCAAGAGTGCGGTACAGGACTTCCGTATCTCCGTCGAACTGGAGGGCCGTCTGCTGTGCAATCAGAGACCGCATGTTGGGGTCTGTTAGGCCGGCGGCCAGTTGCCGGGCAAAAGTATGTAGCGCCGCGTTGGTCTTTGCCTGGGCCTGTGTTTGCGCAGGCGCGGTCACGACGGCTGTCGGGGCGACTGTGGGCTGACTACACGCCGCAAGGAGGAGGCTGAGTGTCAAGGGAACGGGAAGAAAACGAGACAGCGTCATAAAACCCCCTGGGGTTGCCCCCTGAGTCCGCAGCAACACCTGAAATTGGCTGGCAAGAGCACCATACCCTCTTGAGGCGAGTGGTAGGTCTGTACGCGGTCAGATGAACAAGTCATGAAATCCAGGCTTATGCGCTGGCCTTTTCTTGAAAGCAGGCATAAATGGGCCACAGCGTTTTTGAAGACACTTGAGGTGAAGGACCTCAGAGGCAGGCATCTATCGCAGATTCAGGGCGTGCATGTCGAGAGAGCCTCCATATGGCCATTGAGTGCCGCGCCACCCCTACTGCCAGGGCTTCCCCGAAGATGACCTCTCGCTCGCCTCAGAGGAATGATTCACTGAATCTGGCCTCACCTCACGTCATTCTTGGTTGGGAGGATTGACCATCAGCCCGTTGCCAGCGCCCGGACGAACGCCCGGAAATCCTCGGCGTACACCTCAGGGGCTTCCCATGCTGGAAAATGGCCTCCCCGTGCGGGCCGAGAATACTGCCGGACATCGTAAAACCGCTCCGCCCATTCTCTCGGAGCTGTCACCAGATCGGCGGGCCACATGCACACGGCGGTCGGTACGTTGACGTGATCCTCTGCGGCGAGAGGAGAGCGAAAATGACGGTCATCGAAGTAATAGCGCATGGACGAACCAATCGTTTCCGTGGCCCAGTAAATCATCAGATTGTCAATGAGCAGATCCAGCGGGAAGACCTGCAACACGTCTTCCCCCGCACCGTGGTCGCTCCATAGGGCAAACTTCTCCACGATCCAACTTGCCAGTCCCACCGGACTATCACTCAGCGCAAAGGCGAGGGTCTGGGGCCGGGTGTAATGCACGTGTTCGTAGGCGCCCTCTTCCCGCGCCCACTGGTCGGCCTGCGCCAGGTAGTAGGTTTCCGCTGGTGACAGGGGACGGGACGCCGGGGTCAACGGGGGGTCTGCGACGGCAGACAGGTGAATCCCTGTCACCGCTCGCGGAAACTTCATGGCCAACCGGGTGGCCACACCTGCGCCGATATCAGTCCCAGACGCGAAATACTGGGTATAGCCCAGCTCCTCTGTCATCAGGCGGTGAAAAAGATCTTCTGCCAGGACCTGATGTGGCTGACGAGGCCGGTCGGAGAAGCCAAAGCCAGGCAGGGCGGGCATGATGACGTCAAACGACTCATCGGCAGCGCCTCCAAACGCTTCAGGGTCGGCCAGGCGAGGCGCCAGCCGCTGATACTCCGCGAAACTGGAGGGCCACCCGTTCATAAGCAGCAGGGGCCGAGGGCGCGGTCCCCTCCCCTTCAGCAGAAGGTAGTGAACTCCAAACCCGTCAATCTCGACCCGAAACTGCGGAATGGCATTCAAGCGCTCTTCTGCCGCGTCAAAGTCGTACGAGGTCCGCCAGTGGCCGATCAACGTTCTCAGCACCTCTGGATTCATGCCATAGCGCCAGTCGGCTGTGACGGCGTCGCTCCACCGCACGGCCGCCAGCCGATGCCGAAGATCGGCCCGCAGATCCTGGGAAAACTGCACGCGAAATGGCTCACTCCGCCCCTGACAGCCCTCGCTCAATTCTGTTACCATATAAATATCTTGAGTGGTAACCGCCTATTTGGCAAGGAGGTGGCGTATGCCAGAACACCGTGAAGGCACGCCCGAAAAGTTTCGGGTGTTGGAGTCGTTCCTCTGGCATGACTTTGCTGATGGGACGCCGGACTGGCTTGTCTGGAACCAGCGACTCTGGCCTGAAGTCCCTGAAGCTGAAGTCGCGACCTCCGGTGAAACCGCTCTCCAATTGCACCGCGCCTTGAGAAGCCTCCAGGCGCACAACAATGGCATCGACAGCGGCGCGCCCGACGAGGCTGCTGCACTGCTGAATCAGTTGATTGCGACTCACGGCGTGCGGCCCGCTGTCGGTGCCGAGGGTCAAGTGGCGCTCACGACAGCAGCCCAGGGCAATCCCGCCGCGCGGCTTCTGGTGTTGGCCCTCCAGGCCATGCAACTGGGCGTCTGGCGACGCTTTAAAGTCTGCCGTGACGCCACCTGCGGCGCGTCTTATTTCGATGCGTCGAAAGCGGCAGTGAAAGCCTGGTGTTCCATGGACACCTGTGGCAGTCGGAATAAAATGCGGCGCTACCGAACGCGGCGCTTACAGGAGGGCACCTAAAGCTGTTCATCCTGGGCAGGCGGCCCCAGCATGATCGTCACCAGCTGGGCAATCTGTGAGGCGCTGAGCGCCTGCCGTGAGAACCAGCGCCCGTAGAACAGGGTGCCGAGCAGGCCGGCAGTCAGCAGATCAACATCAGCGGCGTCCGGCAACGCTCCTCGCGTCCTGGCATCTGTCAGGACCATCCGAACAGCCTGAGCGTGACTGTGCTGCAGCTGGCTGTAGACCGCCGCCAGATCAGCGTCGCGCTCGGCTGCGTCCATCACTGAGGGCAGGACAGAGGACCAGCGTGAAGACTGCAGTTGAGCCGCAATAGAGGTCAGAAGCGCCGTGATGTCCTCGTGGAGGTGGCCTGTCGCCGGAACGTCCATGTGGGCGCTCAGGAGGGCGCAGGCGTCGAGGATCAGCGCTGACCGAGTCGGCCAATGCCGGTAGATGGTCGTCTTGGCAATCCCAGAGCGGCGCGCGACCTCATCAATACTCATGCCCCCGAGGCCCTGTTCCGTCAGGAGATCAAGTGTGACTTGCAGAATGGCCGCCCTGGAACGCAAAACTCGGGCGTCCGTCCTGGGGTCTGCTGTGGCTGGGGTTGATCTGGACATGGCTTGCTTTTCCTTTAACGCTACGCTACCGTATCGTAGCGTAAAAGCTGTGGTTTAAAACGAGAGGAGGAAGTATGCAACTGGTTTCCCTGCGCATGATGACGGAGAACGTAGACCGTCTTATTCAATTTTACGAAGCAGTGACAGGTCAGGTCGCCACCCGGTACACGGCAGACTTTGCCGAACTGCGCTGGTCGGCGGTGGCCCTGGCCATCGGCCATCCCAGAACCATGGCTCACATGGGCGCTGAACTGGTGCGTCCAGCGGCCAACCAGAGCGTCATTGTTGAGTTCCTGGTAGACGATGTCGATCAGGTCTTCGAGCGGGTCCGGCAGGTGGCCGAGGTGGTTCAAGAGCCCCTTACGCAGCCCTGGGGCAACCGGTCTCTGCTGTGCCGGGACCCAGACGGCACGCTGCTCAATTTCTTTACCCCTGTGACCGCCGAAGCACGCCAGCGTCAGCAACCCGCAGAGGGCTGACGCGGACAGTGAACTCCGCCGTGCAAGGCTTCGCAGCTCTGTTCCAGCCGTGACGCACATCCTGGCCAGTCACTCCACCTGGATTCACGGCTGAGGCACCAAGAGAATCGAAGCGCGTCAAACCGTGAACGATAGGGGGCGCCGCACCACTGGCAGGAGATTGAGGCTCTGCTCAGTTGGGATGCGGCGCCTCTACTCGGTGGTCACGTTCAGCTCAGCACCAACAGATGGCATACCTGACCGCTGCTCGCACGGCAAGGCTCTACGCCATCAATTGACGTTCAGTCCCTTCTGCACCCCTTTACCTTGGTTTCTTCGCAGTATGTATGGCACTGGCCAGTGCCTTCTTCCACTGGAGGGACTGCGGTTTTACAGTGGCGCCTATGGACATGACTGGGAACACCATCCTGATTACCGGCGGCGGCAGCGGCATTGGCCGCGCCCTCGCCGAGGCCTTTCACCAGCTGGGGAATCAGGTGGTGATTGCTGGTCGCCGTCAAGACGCCCTGGACGCCGTGACGGCGGCCCACCCTGGGATGCGGGGGATTCCCCTTGACCTTGAAAGCGCCCACGGCATTCAGACCTTCGCCGAGCACCTTCTTCAGGAAGTGCCGTCTTTAAACGTGGTCATCCATAACGCTGGCGTCATGATCAACGAAGACCTCAAAGACGGCACCACCGAAGCTGCCGAAACGACGGTTACCACCAACCTGCTCGGTCCCATGCGCCTCACTGCCGCCCTGATCGGGCATCTGCTCGAGCAGCCCCACGCGGCCATCTTGACGGTGACGTCTGGGATTGCCTACTCGCCCTGGGCCCTTACCCCGGCCTACAGCGCCACGAAGGCCGGCCTGCACGCCTACACCCAGACGCTGCGCTACCAGCTTCAGGACACGGCGGTGCAAGTGATTGAGCTGATTCCGCCCTTTACACAGACGGAACTGCAGGGCCCGCAGCAAGCCACAAATCCCCATGCTCTCCCGCTGGCCGACTACATCAGGGAAACGATGCAGATCCTTTCTGAACAGCCAGACGCCGAAGAAGTGGTTATTGAGCGGGTCAAGCTGCAACGGTACGCCGAGCGGCGCGGAGAGTCGGACGCCCTCTTCAAGAGCCGCAACGACGCCGCTTACGGCCGCTGAATAGACCTGCTGGTTCTCTAGCTTAGGCCGGTGGCCGGACGATGTTGTACGTCAAATGCGTGGCGTGGGGCGACTGGACGACACGAACACGTTCCAAGGGAACGCGCTGGCCCAGATGGCCGAACAGCGGCAAGCCTCCACCCAACAGGACGGGCACCAGATGAATCTGTAGGGCGTCCAGCAGTCCAGCTTGGAGACATTGCCGGGCAAGCTCCGCGCCGCCGGCCACGCAGACATCCCGGCGGCCGGCAGCCTCGCGGGCCTGGGCCACGCACCGGTGAAGGCCATCCGTGACAAAGGTGAACGTGGCCCCTCCGCGCGAGATGGTGGGCCGTGGCTGATGCGTCAGGATGAAATGCGGCACATGGTACTCGGTGTCAAAGCCGTCGGGCGCTGTCCCAAACGCCGTATGCCCCAGGATGATCGCCCCGATGCCGTCCAGAAGTTCCCGCTTGATGTCGTCGGCGGCGCCTTGTTCAGCGAAATACCAGTCGTGCAGGCCCCCGTCCTCGCCCTGTGGCCCTGCGATAAAGCCGTCAAGGGACATGGCCAGGTCAAGAAAGACGCGAGACATCAGCGCAGCCTGTGACGACTGAGAGGGTGGAACCATCCATGTGTACGCATCGCATTCTCCTGGTGAGGGCTCGCCGCTGAGTTCTGAGGCCCTCTGCCGTCGCCAAACTAAGCAGACTTGACTGGACGAGGCGCTTCGCCAGCGACCTGATGGAGACCGCGCAGCCATCAGGTCGCTGATTCAGCCGAGGCCAGGTGCAGTACAGCACCTTCAAGAGGACGCTGGCAAGGCAGAACTGGATGTGAAGCTTCATCTGTGAACCCAGTGCAGTTGGCTTTCCTACTGCGCGGTCTACGGACAAGCGAACCCCTTCCTGTCCTGGCAGAACATGCCCGGCTCTCCAATTCATACGGATTCCGTCTGTTCCGTTTACAAACCAGAACAGAACTGGTTTGCAAACTCCACGCCCGGAACCCGCCCTGCTCCTACTCGCTCTGCTCGGATTAAACCGTTTTTGCAAATGATTTAATCGGAGTCCGTATCACAGCAGCTTTGACTTTAGAAGTCTTCCACCTCGCTTTGCACGTCGTTTTCTTCTAACGCGACATAGCGCCGGGTGGTGTCCACTGAAGAGTGACCGAGAAACAGGCCGACGCGGGTAAAGTCTTTAGTGGCGCGGTACAGGCGTGTCCCTGAGTGCTTGCGCGCGGCGTGAAAGCCCCGCCAGGCATGCCTCTGCCCCGCTGCACGGAACGCAAGTGACATCTGGTACTTCGCCTGGTGATACGTCCAGTCGAACAGCGCGCCATCCGAACGGACAGGGGTGAGGCCCGCAAGGGCGGCGCGCACCCGCTTGCCCAGAGGCACCTGCCGGATTTTGCCGCCCTTCCCGTGGACAGCCAGCTGGCTCCCTCGCAGGTCGCCCACGGTGACATTCAGCGCCTCGCTGATGCGGAGCCCCGCATGGGCACAGAGCAGCAGGAGGGCCGCAAGACGGGGCTCACACTGAACCAGCACCTCGTCGATCTCGTGCATATACGGCGGGTTCTTGACGATGCCCGGCGTGGGATCAGGCGGGACGTGGGCGTCCTCGAAGGGCTGGGCCTCCGTTGCGCCTGCCCAACGCAACGCCCGGTACAGCGCCCGCGCGCCCGCCACGTACTGCGCCACGGTTGAAGCACTCAGGGTGCCCGTCCGGCCACGGCCCTGTGACGGCCGGGTCTGGAGCTGCGCCACATAGCGGCCGCCGTCGCGCCGACCCGGCCGGAGCAGTTGGACCCCCTGAGCCTGGGCCCACGGCACAAAATCCCGCACGGCCAGACTGTAGGCCTCCAGTGTTTTTGGACTGGTGCGGGCTCCTTTGCGGCTACCAGCAAGCATGTACGCCATCGTCATCTGGACCAGCAGTTCAAGGTCGTAGGTGGCGGCCGCCTCAACGGCCCGCACCCGGAGGGCCTGATCGGTGAGGTTGGTCAGGGCCAGGGTATCCGCAGACCGGACAAGGCTCATGGGCAAACTCCTGAAAGAGACGGACGTGGAGAGCATGAAGAACAGGGCCGCACGGGCCCTTATGGTACTGGCTCGCCTTTATGTTTGACACTAATACCGGCAAGCCAGCATTTGACCCCAGCCCTAAGCAGATCGGAGGGCACGGTCTGTTTTTCCCTTTCGGGCACTCCTGCAAGGCTGGGCACCTGCTGGTAGCTCTCAGCCCGGCATTCAAAGAGTCCAAAAATCACACCCTGGACGCGGTAGTATAGGCCGCAATGACGTCGCTGACGTATTCGAGTTTCAAGTGGGGTGCTTCATCACGGTGACCGATCTGGGGCAGGCGCGGAACGAGCTGGCGGCTTTGACTGCCCAGCTTCCGCATGTAAGTGCGCCGGCCGACCTGACCATGCTGCACCGGGACGCCGCCTACGTCGCGCTGGACCTGGGCGAATCGGCCCTGGCCATGACCCACGCCGTGCAGTGTCTGGACGTAGCCCGCAGTGCTGGCGAGCCGGCGTTAGAAGTGAAAGCGCATGTCACGGTGGCCCTGGTGATGGGCGAGGCTTACGACGACCTGGGGGCCAGCAGTCACTTTGCCGAGGCCGACGCCCTGTCCCGCGCCAGCGGCTACGTGCGCGGGGTGGCCCTGGCAGCGGTGAATGCGTCTCATTTTGAGCTGGAACGCGGACTGTACAGCGCGGCCACCTTGCGGCTGCACGCCTTGCTGACCTCCGAACACGCCGCTGGCCTGCTGATCGTGGACGAGCGCGTGGGCACCGAGCTGTACCAGTCGTTTCACATCAACTATGTCAAGGGATCGAGTCTGGCCCTCCGCCAGAACGAGGTGCCACCGGGCCTGCGCCCAGGCGTGGAAGCCCAGGTGCAGGCGTCGGCCGCTGTGCTGGGGACCATGCGCCGCGACGAACAGCTGGCGCCGCGCTGGCAGCCAGACATCCTGGATTCCCTGACGGCCTACGCCCTGCTGCGCCGCCATACCGATGAGGCCCTGGCCCTGGCCACCGAACGCATTCACCTGGCCCGCGCCAGTGGCATCAGAACGCATTTGGGCCGCGCCCTGCTCGAACGCGCCGGCGTACATGCCGAGCGCCGCGCCTGGGCCGCTGTCATCACCGACGCCCAGGAGGCCGCGCTGCTGTTTGAGCAGGACAGCCGGGAACTGCTGGCGGTTCACGCCTGGCAGGCGGTGGCTGACGCCCGAGCGCAGCAGGGGCACTTCCGCGAGGCGTTTGGGGTGCAGCGGCAGCTGACGCAGCGCACCGAAGCGCTCTACCGCGCCTTTTTTCAGCAGGGCGCGCAGCTGCGGCAGATTGAACGCCAGGCCCGCGAGGCCGAGGTGCGTGCGCAGGCCATGGCGGAGGCGGCCACCCACGATCCGCTGACGGGCGCCCCCAACCGCTCGGTGGCCCTGGAGGCTCTGGCGGCCCTCTGGGAAGAGGCCCAGCGAGGCCGGGTCAGCAGTGTGGCCCTGATGGATATTGACCATTTCAAGAGTGTCAATGACCGTTTTGGGCACGCCATAGGCGACGAGGTTCTGATCCGGGTGGTGCAGCACCTCAGCGCCCAGCTGAGTGATCAGGAATGCCTGGCCCGCTTTGGCGGCGAGGAATTTCTGCTGATTTTGCAGGGCCTGACTCTGGCCGAAGCGCAGCAGGTCTGCGAGGAGCTGCGCGCCGCCCTGCACACGCTCACCTGGGACGATCTCGCTCCCGACCTCACCGTCACCGGGAGCTTCGGGGTGGCCATCATGCAGCCGGGCATTCCACTCAAGCGCACCCTGCAAGAGGCCGACGCCGCGCTCTACGCCGCCAAAGCCGCCGGCCGCAACCTGGTGCAACTGGCTGACCCGTTTCGACTTCAGGGGGAGGGTCAAGCAGAAGGAGACGAACATCCTTCGGTCCCGAGGGCCAGCGAGAAGACAGGGCCTTAAAACAGAGATTTCTTGCTTTCGCCGCCGGCCTCCTTGCCTCTCTACCAGACAAAACGCCACTGTCCAGCCGGCTGACCCGACCTCCCTGGCCACGCCTTGACGCACCCCCCCTGGGGGGGTAGCATCCGCGCATGACGACGGAACTTTCGATTACCGGGATGACCTGCGGCCACTGCGAGCGTGCGGTGCGTGAAGCGCTACTGGCCGTTCCAGGTGTGGAGAACGCTCAGGTGAATCTGCCAGCAGGCCAGGCCACGGTGACAGGTTCGGTTGACCCGCAGGCGCTGGTTCAGGCGGTCAGTGCAGAAGGCTACAGCGCCCAGCTTCGCAGCTGACGTGGCGCGCGCCGCCTGTCACGACCCCGCCACCCTCTGCATGCCCGAGGAAGCGCGCAAGCGGGCCGCGCGGCGCCTGAGCATTGCCCGCGGACATCTGGACAGCATTGTGCGAATGCTGGACGATCCCAATGTGTACTGCGTGGACGTGCTGCGGCAAATCAAGGCGGTCCAGGGCGCACTGTCGGGAGCGGGTGAAGTGGTCCTGCGCGGCCATCTGGAGGCCCACGTTGCCACCGCCTCCACACGCGGGGACAGTCTGGAACTGGTCGAAGAGCTGATGGAAGCCTTGAAATACACCTAAAGGCGAAGGCTATCGGTAGGCACCAGTGACTTGACCCGACAGCCTACCGAACTACGAAGAACCGGAACGGTAAACATAACAGGCAGCCCTAAGATCAGGGCCGCCTGCTGTTCTAATGGGGTATAGGGCCAGCGCGCTTTTTTACTGTGCCGGCGGCAGGTCAGGCACGGTTCCCGAGCAGTTGGCGTTGACCACCAACAGCTGACACACCTTCTGCCCAGTGCTGTTTACACCGGCAGCGCCGGCGGGGGGCTTGGCGTACACGCGCTCTTTCCAGACCTGCCACAGCATCATGCCGTCGCCGGGTCGGCCCTTGTTTTTCATGTAGGTGGCCAGGGTTTCGACGTTGTAATAGCGGGTGGCCTCGTTGTTGGTGCCGGTGTTCATCTCGGCGTCGTACACAGTGCCGGGTTCGGCGTTCAGTTTCAGGATGGCGCCGCCGCTGCCCTCAGGGGCGACTTCCAGCCCCATGGCGATAGGGCCACCGTAAATGGCGCGGTAGCTCTCGTAGCCCTCGCGCGGATCATAGTAGGTGCCGCCGTCATAGGACATCAGGTTGACGCGGTCAATCTTGGCGCCCAGGTCACGCACCACGCGGTACATGGTGCCGCCAAACGGACTGCCCCACTGCACCTTGCCTTCTTCCCAGGGCGTGCCTTTCACGTAATAGGCACCTGTACTCCAGCCCGCAATGCTGATCTGCGTGTTCAGGCCACGCGCGGCAATCTCAGCATCCAGGGTGTTGATGATGTTCTTGATTTCGGCATCTTTACTGCAAGAGAATTGGGCATCTGCCAACTTATTGCAGCTGCTGCCGCTGGATTCCCAGTCAATGTCCACGCCGCTGGCCCCCAGGTCTTCGGCCAGATCAACCACGCGCTTGGCGTTAAAGCTGGCCCACTGACTGCCCTGGCTGTACGCCCAGCCCCCCACACTGATCCACACCCGCGTGCCGCGCGCTTTCAGAGCGGCGACATTGCTGCGCAGGGTCTGTGCCTGCGCCGCCGTGAACTTCCGCTGACCGTTGGGGGTAGACGCGCCCTCGGCAAATTCAAAGCCGGCCACCGCCTGATCGAAGGCGTAGCTGCCTTTGACATAGGTCGTGTCTGGACGGGCGAACGACAGGTTGAGGTCGGTGTAGTAAGGCGGAATGTTGCCCGTGGTCAGGTCGCTCACGCTGGTCTGCCAAGTGCCCGCGTACCCCACATAAATGGCCTTGTTGGTTGAAGGCGGCGGGGTAGAACCGATGGAGACAGTGACAGTGGCGGCGGCTGTCTTGGTGTTACTAGCGGCATCAAAGGCTTTGGCACTGTAGCTGCGGCTCCCGTTGTTGGCACTGATGACCGCCTCCGACGCCGTGAACGGCGCCGTCGTGTCGGTGCTCAGCAGCCGCGTGCCCTGATAGAACTCCACCTTCGTCACCCCCACGTTGTCCGACGCTGTGGCCGTCAGTGTCACGTTCCCGGCACTCGTCACCGTCCCTGGACTCGCGCTGAGCGACACGGTGGGGGCGGTGGTGTCACCGCCCGGGGGTGGGGTGGTCGTGCCGGCACAGCTGGCCCCGTTGAGGGTACAGGTGTTGACGCCCGTGAGTTGCCCGGCGCCGTCATAACCAATGGTGACGCTGCCACCGGCGGGGATGGTGGCGCCGCCCCAGGCGTTGGGGGTAATGGTGTACAGGCCACTGCTGTCTCTGGTGATGCTGCCGCCCGCACCCCAGGCGCTGCTGCCGGCAGCGGCGTTGCCGTTGAACTTGAACTTGAGGGTCCAGCCGGTGATGGCGCTGGGGCCGGGGTTGGTGAGGGTGATGCGGCCGGTGAAGCCCGTGTCCCAGGTGCCCGTGCTGTCAAACGTTGCCGTGGGCCCGGTCGCCTGCACTTGAAGCAGCGAGTCTTGAGCCCCAGTCACACCGGGGTCCGGGGTCTGGGAACAGGCAGCCAGAGCCAAAAGGGCAGTCAGCAACAAGCGGGTGCGCGGGAATCGGTACACGGCAAGCCTCCTTGTCAGGTCAGACAGAAATGGCAGCCCTGGAACAGGGCGACTCTATTCAGCTGTGGCGACTTCACTGTTATACATCTGGCTCAAGGCAAAAGTGTGAAAATAAATTGCTGCATATCTAGACAGATAGAATACTGCCGAAGATGGCTTATCTCGTGTATAACGTACTGATTCACTAAAACGCCTCAAGAATAGATTTATTTTTTCTGCCGTCTGACAAATCTGAAGAAAATAATTTTCCTAGTTTATCTGATGATCCTATCTGGTTGGCGAGGCACCATGCTGCCCCCAACAAGTGCGTCGGTGTGGGATTCATCAGAGGTCACTCGCCACAGTCATGGGAGCCGGCCTGAGTTGATGCTCCAGAGGTTCGTAGAGAGGGAAATGCCCCAATCTCCCCTACCGGCGTGCGCTGCACTTCCTCCTCAGCCTAGCGCCCACTTCTCACATAAGAAGACTCAAGCCAATCCGCTGCTGATGCGATCACAAGATGAAGAACGCGCTAGACCTGGCAGCAACAACTTCGACATCCCATTCAGGAGGTCAGCTCTCCACTCTGGCGCAGGGCCATGCGGCGGCGTTTGACGGCGTACATCCGCTCGTCGGCCAGGCGCAGTAGGGTCTGCGGCTCGCCTTCCTGGCTGTGGGCCACCCCCACGCTGGCCCCAGCTTGCGGCGCCAGCTGACGGGCCGCCAGCACCGCCGTATCCACCTGGTCCAGCAGCAGTTCCTCGTTGGTGGGGGCCGTCAGCACCACGAATTCGTCACCGCCGTAGCGGTATACCTGGCCTGCGCTGCCCACTTCGGCGGCCAGCGTGGCCGCAAATACGCGCAGCAACTTGTCCCCCTGGGCGTGACCGCCCACGTCGTTGACTGCTTTCAGGCCGTCCACATCGGCCATCACGAGCATAAAGGGCACCGCCGAGGGCTGGGCCAGGTCCTGTTCCAGGGCGCGGCGGTTCAGGACCCCCGTCAGCACATCCCGCCGGGCCCAGGCCCGCGCCTGGCGGTGGTCCAGGCTGGCGCGCAGAGACCGCGCCGCCGCTTCAAAGAGCGAGCGCTCGGCGGCGCGCCAGCCCCCCTGCGGATGACCGTTCAGGCGCGCGGCCACCAGCCAGAGGGTCTGGTCGGCGTCCATGCCCACCGATGCCCAGGCCAGGGCCTGCAGGTCAGTTGGTCCAGGGAGGCCCAGCGCCTGAGCGTCATCCAGCAGCGTGGGCCGCTCTGTGCCGGGCAAGTGCGGCCGCAACAGGCGGAACAACTCATCGCCTTCCAGGGCCGCGCGCTGTTCGGGCTGGACGCGGGGATGCAGGTGCCCCACACTGAGTACGCCCTCATCTCCGTGTATCACCAGCAGCCCCGTCACATCGCTGTGCATGGCCTCGCCCAGCAGGGCGGCGGCGGCCAGCAGCGCGTCCTGGGGCTCCAGATCCAGGCTCAGCAGCTGTGAAATGCCGTCCAGTGCCTGGGACTGCGCCAGACTGCGCTGCAACTCGGCGCTGTGTTCGCGCTGCGCGTCCAGCGAGAGGGTCAGGCGCTGCTGATAGGCGCGCAATTCCAACTCGGTGACCACGATGTCCGCCAGATCTTGTAGCGCCTGAAGGTCCTGCGGGGTCAGGGGATGCGGCTGGGTGTCCGTGACGCACAGGGTGCCGATGCGGTGCCCGCTGGGCATCACCAGAGGAGCGCCGGCGTACATATGCACGTTGGGCTCGCCCGTCACCATCGGGTTCTGGGCAAATCGCGGGTCCAGGTGGGCATTGGGCACCACAAGCGGCTGGTCCTGCTGAATGGTCCAGGCGCAAAAGGAGTCGGCGCGCGGCGCGGTGGTGTCCCCCACCCCCACCGACGCCTTACCCCACTGCCGGAACTGGTCTACGAAATTAATCACCGCCACCGGCGTTTTCAGGATGGAGGCGGCCAGCCGAGCAATCCGGTCAAATTGCGGCTCGCGCGGCGTGTCCAGAATGCCGTAGTACGCCAGGGCCATCAGGCGGGCGGACTCGTCAGGCAAGGTGGGGGCGCCGGTCATGGCCCCATGCTAGAGCAAGCGTGACTGTGTTCTCCATGCCGCTGGCTGGGGGCACCAGGCGGCATGCTGACAGGATGCGCGCGCCTCTACCTGATGATCATCTGCCCCTGCGGGAGCGTCTGCGCGACCTGCGCGCCACACTGGCGCTGGTGTGGCAGGCCAGTCCCCGCCACAGCCTGACCTACGCCGCCACCAGTCTGGCGGGCAGCGCCCTGCCGGCGGCCAACCTGTACGTGGGCAAGCTGCTGCTTGACGAGGTGGCCCGCGCCGCACAGGGCGGGGTTGCCTACACCTCGCTGCTGACCCTGCTGGGCGCACAGGTCAGTCTGGTTGTGCTGGGAAGCCTGCTGTCCACCGTGCAGAGCGCCGCGCAGCAGCTGCTGGGTGACAGCCTGCAACACGGGGTCAGCCGCCGCATTCTGAACAAGGCCGCGACCCTCAGCGTCGAGAACTTCGAGAACGCCGAGACCTATGACCGGCTGCAACAGGCCTACCGGGAAGTGGGGTCGCGGCCCCTGGGGGTGGCCACGCAACTGGTGTCGCTGGGGGGCGCGGCCGTCACGCTGGGCTCGGTGGGCGCCCTGATGGCCACGCTGGGGCCCTGGGTGCTGCCGCTGGTCGTGCTGGCCAGCGTGCCAGGCGTGGTTGTGGGCAACCGCTTTGGGGTCGAAGGCTACCGCATGCTGCGGCGGCAAACCCACGACGCCCGCGTGCAGAATTATCTGGGCAGCCTGCTGACCTCGGACGCGCATGTCAAAGAGGTGCGCCTGTTTGGCTTCGAGGGCGAGCTGCTGCGGCGCTGGCGCGACTATTACCTGGGGTTCCGGCAGCATCTGGTGGCCCTGGTGCGCCGCCGCGCCGGCTGGAGCTTCGGGGCGGCGCTCCTCAGCGCCCTGCTCATTGGCCTGGCCAGCGCCCTGATTCTGCGCCGGGCGGCGGCGGGCGAGGTCAGCGTCGGTGAATTCAGTGTGTTTGTGCTCGGCATCGCGCAGGTGCAAAGCACCGTGAGCAGCCTGCTGGGCGGCGGCAGCGCGGTCTACCAGAACCTGCTGTACATGCGCAACCTCTTTGACTTTCTGGAGTTGCCCACCCGTGACCTGGACGCGGGCGAGGTCTGGTCTGGCCCTATCCACACCATCGAATTTCGGGAGGTGGGCTTCCGGTATCCCCTGACCGAGCGCGATGTGCTGCGGGGGGTCAGTTTTACCCTGCGCCGGGGCGAGGCGCTGGCCCTGGTGGGCGAGAACGGCGCGGGCAAGACCACAGTGGTCAAGTTGCTGACCCTGCTGTTCGTGCCCACCAGCGGGCAGATTCTGCTCAATGGCCAGGACGCCGCGCGCTTCAGTCCCCGCAGCGTGCAGCGGGAAATGAGCATCATCTTTCAGGATTTTGGGCAGTACCAGCTGACAGCCCGCGACAACGTGGCGCTGGCCGACGCGGCGCAGCCCGAGGGCGCCGCGCGGGTGCCCGCAGCCCTGGAGCGGGCCGGGGCCGACTTCGTTGCGGGCCTGCCCGAAGGCCTGGACACCCCACTGGGACGGCTGTTTCAGGGGGGGCGGCAGCTGTCGGGCGGGCAGTGGCAGCGCCTGGCCCTGGCGCGGCTGTACCACAGGGACGCCTCGGTGCTGATCTTTGACGAACCCACGGCGGCCCTGGACGCCCGCGCCGAGTTCGACACCATTCAGGCGCTGCGCGAGCAGACGCGCGGCCGCCTGACCCTGCTGATTTCGCACCGCTTTTCGACGGTGCGCCTGGCCGATACCATCGTGGTGCTGGAGGGCGGCAAGGTCACCGAGCGCGGCACCCACGCCGAGCTGATGGCGCGCGGCGGTCACTACGCCGAGATGTACACCTTGCAGGCGCGTGGCTACAGCGAGAGCGTGGGGCCCGCGTCATGATGTGGCGGCACGGCGGCGCCGCGTAAAGCGCCGTTGGCAGTGCAGCCAGTCCATCCTCAGACAGGCCCCCTCGGCCCCTGACCTGTCATGCCTGCGGTCCTTGGCCTGGTCTGATGAGACGAGCGCTGGCAAAAGCCGCAACGCACCCGCCAGTCCACCAGCGTTATGCTGCGCGGCGATGAACGGTTCGTGGGGCCCAGTGCAGGACGTTTTGTGACCGCCGAGCAGCCGGGGGCCGACGCGGCGCTGATCGCCTTTGCCGCCTTTACCGATCAGGCGCTGCGCAGCACCAACGTCGCCGAGGTCGCGCAGCGCGCCGTTGAGGTCCTTCAGGTCACCCTGGGCAGCGTCAGTGTCGCTTATCTGGTGCCGCAGGGCCGGCTGTGGCACGCGGCGGCGCTGTCGGCCAGTGTGCCAGTGGCCCTGGCCAGCCGGCTGAGGGCGGGCCTGCCGCTGCGCGGCCCACAAATCGAGGCGGCGCTGTCGGCGCGTGACGTGTTGTTCGTGCCGCAGTGGACCGTGACCGTGCCGGACGTGCCCGACACCGAGACCTTCGGCGCGGTGGCCCTGTGTCCCACCTACCGGGGCGAGACCCTGGTGGGGGTGCTGGCGATGGGTATCCAGAGCGCGGCCGACTGGACCGAGCGCGAGCGCAGTGTCTTCCGGGCGGTGGGGCGCAGCCTCAGCCTGGCGCTGGACCGCGCCCACAAAGAAGAGCAGCTGCGCCTGCACAACGCCGCCCTTCAGGCGCAGGCGCGCTCGCTGGAAGCCTTTGCGCAGCTCAGCGCCGACCTGGGCGCCCAGGAACACCGCCTGGCCCTGATCCGCCGCGCGCAGGAAGTCGCGCTGGCGCTGCTGCCGCGCGGGTTTGCGGCCTACTACGAACCCGAGGGCGACCTGTGGTGCCTCAAGGCGCAGGTGGGACAGGTGCGCGACCCGGCCCGGCAGGCGGCGCTGGACGCAGGCCTGCCCTTTTCGCAGGCCCAGAGCCTGCAACTGCCGTGGGACAGCGGGGAACCGTACTATCAGGCTGCCTTTGACCCGCAGTCCGACGGCCTGAAGGTGCCGGGCGACGGCCTGGGGGCCCTGGCCAGCCTGCCGCTGCAGGTGGGCGGCGAGCGGCTGGGCATCTTTACCGTGGGGCAGTTCGAGGCCCGGCCCTGGGACGCGGGCGACCGGGCGCTGCTGGCGGCCATTACGCGCAGTCTGGTGCTGGCGCTGGAACGGGCGCGCAGCGTCACCGCGCTGCGGCACTACTCGGCCGAACTGGAACGCAGCAACGCGGCGCTTCAGGGCGCCAACGAGGAACTTGAAGCCTTCGCCTATTCGGTCAGCCACGACCTGCGCGCGCCGGTGCGGCACATTGCGGGCTTTGCTGACCTGCTGGGCCGCGCCCTGGACCCTGAGACCCTGGCGCAACCGAAAGTGGGGCGGGCGCTGACCGTGATCCGCGAAGCGGCGGCGCAGATGAACGACCTGATTGACGCCATGCTCAATCTGTCGCGCGCCGGGCGCCAGGAGCTGCGCCTGGCCGAGACCAAGCTGGACGCCCTGGTGGGGAGCATCTGGGCCGAGTTCCAGCCTGAGGTGCAGGCACGCGAGGCCCAGGGACATCAGGTCACCTTTGAACCGGCGCCCCTGCCCCATGTCCAGGCTGACCCGGCCCTGCTGCGCCAAGTGCTGACCAACCTGCTGGGCAACGCCCTGAAGTACACCGCGCAGACGCCGCAGGCCCGCATTGAGGTCTGGGCCGAGACCTCCCCCGACACCTGGACCGTTTTCGTGCGCGACAACGGGGTGGGCTTTGACCCGCGCTACGCCCACAAGCTGTTTGGGGTCTTTCAGCGGCTGCACCGCGCCGAGGACTTCGGCGGCACTGGCGTGGGGCTGGCCAATGTGCGCCGCATCGTGCAGCGGCACGGCGGCACGGTCTCGGCGCAGGGCGAGGTCGGTCAGGGGGCCACCTTCTGCTTCACGTTGCCGCGCCGGCCTGCTCTAGACTGAGACCTCCTGATGCCCGGCGCCCACCGGACAGCTGCAAGCGGCCCAGGCCAGGCTATCTGGTGTGACGGGCGCTGCCCGGTCCTTCCCTCCTCTGCCTGCCTCCGGAGACTTCATGGTTCACGACCTTCCCCTTGACCTGTTTCAGCCTGAACTGGAAGCCCTGCCGGTCCCGGCCCTGCGCGCCCTGCAACTGACCCGGCTTCAGGCGATGCTGGCGCGGCAGGACAGCCAGGTGCCGGCCTACCGCGCCAAGTTCCAGGCGGCTGGCGTGAGCGCCGCCGACCTGCACACCCTGGATGACTTGGCCCGCTTTCCCTTTACCCGCAAAGACGACCTGCGCGCTGCGTACCCGCTGGGGCTGGTGGCGACCCCACGCAGCAACCTGCGGCGCATTCACGCCAGCAGCGGGACCAGCGGCCGGGCCACCACCGTGGCCTATGACGACCACGACCTGGGGGTCTTTGCCGAGGTGGTGGCGCGCAGCCTGTACGCGGCCGGGGCGCGGCCGGGCATGACCTTTCACAACGCCTACGGGTACGGCCTGTTTACCGGCGGCCTGGGCACACACGCGGGCGCCGAGCGGCTGGGGCTGTGTACGGTGCCGGTCTCGGGCGGCGGCACAGCGCGGCAGGTGGACCTGCTGCTGGACCTGCAACCAGAGGTCATCGCCTGCACCCCCAGTTACGCCCTGGTGCTGGCCGAGGCGCTGGAGGCACGCGGCGTGCACCCCGGCGACCTGGCGCTGCGCTACGCCGTGCTGGGCGCCGAACCCTGGGCCGAAAAAACGCGCGCCGCCGTGCAGGCCCGCCTGGGCGTTCGGGCGACGAATATCTACGGGCTTTCTGAACTGATTGGCCCCGGCGTCAGCAACGAGGATGTGCGCGAGCAGCAGGGCAGTTACGTCTGGGAAGACCATTTCTATCCCGAGATTGTGGACCCCCACAGCGGCGAGGTCCTGCCGGAGGGCGAATGGGGCGTGCTGGTCCTGAGTTCTATGAGCCGCTCGGCCCTGCCGCTGCTGCGCTACTGGACGGGCGACATCACGCGCCTGCTGCCGGGGGACAACCGCACTGGCCGCAGCATGCGGCGCATGGACATCATCCGGGGCCGCAGCGACGACCTGATTATCCTGCGTGGCGTCAACGTGTACCCCACGCAGCTGGAAGCTGTGCTGGCCACGCTGGGACAGACCACCCCGCATTATCAGGTTGTTCTCAGCCGCACGGGTCTGCTAGACGAGCTGACCCTGCGCCTTGAGGTGCCCGCCGCATCAGCCGCTTTGCAGGACGAGGTGGTGCGGCAGGTCAAGGCTCAGGTGGGGGTCACCATCCGCTGCGAACTGTGCGCCCCAGGGACCTTGCCGCGCAGCGAGGGGGGCAAACTGCGCCGGGTCATCGACCTGCGGGAAGCCAGGTAGGCCCTCCACCTGGGGGGATGGTGCCCCCATTCGTTTCATCAGAACTAAAGACCGGAAGCGCCACCGTACCGCCGGTCTGTGCTGGACTGACCTGCGGTTGTCCAGTCTTTCTGAATTGTTTCACCTCAACTGAGAGGCTAGGTTCAGATGTGGCCTGGATGAAGCCGCTACACTGGGCCGCAGCACAGGCTGCTTCCCCTCTGGACAGGCCGATCAACCGGCGTACACTGGAGCCTCAACCTCGTCAGCTTAAGGAGATTCTCATGCGTCTTACTCTTTCCTGCCTTGCCCTGACTTCGCTGCTGCTCTCTGGTTGTGGGCGGCTGACGACGCCAGCCAACTCGGCTCCCGTCACCATCTTAACGGTCCCTGTGACTGCTGCCCAAAGCGATGAAGACCTGACCCGCCTGTACGGCGGCCGCGTCGAACTGCGCACCGAGACCTTTGCGGTCATCGGCGACCCGACCCGCGCGCCCTTGCAGGCACAGGGCAC
Organism: Deinococcus arboris; assembly: GCF_009755355.1. Taxonomy (GTDB): domain Bacteria; phylum Deinococcota; class Deinococci; order Deinococcales; family Deinococcaceae; genus Deinococcus; species Deinococcus betulae. Next base: position 259,855 of record NZ_WQLB01000002.1, read on the forward strand.
CGGCCCGGCTCCGCAGGACAACCAGGACGTGGTGGCCGTCAACCCCGGCCAGACAGAGCCTGGAATGTGGGGCAATATTGTGCGCGACTTCTGGCCCAACGCCCCTGAACTGTGGAGCAGCATCGTGCGCGATGACTGGCGTTTTAACAGCAGCGACGCCTGGGTCTCTGATACCTATTCGCCTCTACCCGCCAATACTGCCGCCTGGAAGAAGATTGGCCTGAAAGAAGCGCATCAGGGCACGGCGCTGGGTGCCGGCAAGATTATCGCCGTCATCGACACTGGCCTTGACCTGACCCACCCCATGTTCACCAATCTGCTGACCCCAGCGAACACCTGGCGGGATTTTGTGGATGACGACGCCACTCCTCAGGACCTTGGGGCCGTGGGCAAAGGCTCGTTTGGGCACGGCACCGTCGTGGCCGGTATTGCCGCGCAGCTGGCCCCGCGCGCCAAGATCATGCCGCTGCGTGTGCTGGACAGCGACGGCAGAGGCGACACCCTGAATGTGGCGGCGGCCGTCGTATGGGCCACCAACCACGGCGCCCACGTCATTAACCTCAGCCTGGGCACGAGCCGGGCTCAGGACGCGCTGACCCAGGCCATCGCCTACGCCAACAGCAAGCGGGTGCTGGTGGTGGCGGCCGCAGGCAACTTCAACAAGGCCGCGCCGGACTACCCAGCCGCCCAGATGAAAGGAGGCCGCTACAGTGTGGCGGTGGGCAGCGTCAATCAGGACGACCTGAAGAGTGATTTTTCTTCCTACGGTGAGGCCATTGGACTGATGGCGCCTGGTCAGGAGATTGCTGCGCCCTTCCCCGACAGGCGTATGGGCCAGTTCTCTGGCACCTCCATGAGTGCGCCCGTGGTGGCCGGCGCCCTGGCCCTGGGGCTGGGAGAAGGCGCCGGCGCAGAGCAGACCCTCAAGGCGCTCAAGGATAAGGCGCGGCGCATTGACCGCTTGGATGGAAATTCGGCGTATCAGGGTCTGCTGGGCAAAGGCCGCCTTGATCTGAAAGACTTTATTGATGAACTGGATGACTGACCTCAGGCTGCGGCCAAAGTCTGAGCGCTGATGGCCACGCCCACAGAAGACCTGCAACAGGTTCTGGACGCTATCCGTACAGGTCGTCTGGAGGCTGCTGCGGGGCTTCTCGCTGAGGCCACTGACCTTTCGCCGACCCACCTGAATTACGCCTGGGGGCTGTACTCCAAGGCGACGGGGCAGCTGGACCTGGCCCGGCAGCAGCTCTCCGCGGCCCGCGAGGCTGCTGTGGCGGCCAGTGACCAGCTGACGGAAGCCAACATCCTGGTCGCGCTTGCCCACACCCAGCACCTGCTGCTGAACAGCCGCGAAGCCCTGACGCTCCTGCAAGAAGCTGTCCAGCTGCGAGAGCGTCAGGGTGATGTCGGCGGACAGATTGCGGCGCTGTGCAATATCGCGGGCATTCACCGGAGCCTGAATGACAACTACAGTGCCATGGTGGCTGTCAGCGGGGCACAAACACTGTTCAAGACGATGGAGCCGGCAGCCCACCCGACGGTCGAACTGGGCCTTCTCAACACGCTGTCTAACATTCTGAGCGCCCAGAACCGCACGGAAGAGGCCGCGCAGCAGTACCGCCGCTGTCTGGAGGTGGCCCAGCTGGTCGGCGACACCACGGCGTATTTCATCGCGGCGATCAATCTGGGCGACGCTTACCTGAAGCTGGGCCACTACCAGGACGGCCAGACCCTCCTGCAAGAGGTGCTGGCTCATCCCGACCTCCACCAGATTCCGGTGCTGCAGGCCAGTGTCATTCTGAATCTGGCGCTGACGAAGTTTCATCTGGACGGGCTGGACGCCCTGGCGGATGCCCAGCAGGCGCACACCACCTTTGAGCAGTTACAGGACCCCGACGGCCTGATCGAGTCGGGGCTCTTGCTGGCGCGGCTGCATCAGCGGTCAGGCCAGCTCGGCCAGAGCCGGACGGCCGCTGAGCAGGCCCTGGCCCTGGCCGAGGCCGACGGCCGCAAGCAGTCGCAACTGGATGCCCTGACCATCCTGGCCGACGTGACCGAGGCCGCTGACCCGGCGCAGGCCGCGCGGCACCTGCGCCGGGTGCTGGTCCTGCAGACCGAATTGAATGCGGCCGCGCAGGACAAACAATTACAGGAACTGACGGCCCAGGCCGAGGTGGACAGCGCGCAGCGCCGCGCGGCCTATGAACAGACGCTGCGGCTGCAGGCCGAGGAAACTGTGCAGCGCCAGCTTCAGGAATTGGAGCGGGGCCGCCTGTACGATCCGCTAACCGGGCTGCCCAACCGCCTGATGCTGCACGCCCAGCTGGCCCAGCACATTGAGCAGGCGCAGCGCCAGGACACCGAGTTTCTGCTGGTGTCGGCCGACCTCAACCGCTTTCAACTGGTCAACGACACCTACGGCCATGACGCGGCCGATGAGCTGCTGCGCGTGGTCGCCGGGCGCCTGCGCGCGGCGCTGAGCGGCGACGAGGTGGTGGCGCGGGTGGGGGGCGACGAGTTTACCCTGCTGCTGGGCGGTGGGGGCCACGGTTCCCGGCGCCTGCAAGACGCCATAGGCGCCCTGAATCAGCCGGTGGTGGTGGGGGGCCAGAGCCTGCGGATGTCCTGGAGTGTAGGTGCGGCCTGCTGGCCTACTGACGCGCGCGACCCCGAGGCGCTGCGCCAGGCCTCTGAGCTGGCCCTGTATGACGCCAAGACCAGCGGCGAGAGCTGTGTGTATTACGACCGCCGCCAGCACGCCCACGCTGGCCTGGAGCGCGCCCTGGCGCACGCGCTGGAACGGGGTGAATTCGAGCTGCATTTTCAGCCTATGTTGGACGTGCGGACGCGCCGCGTGGTCTGCGCCGAAGCCCTGCTGCGCTGGCGCAGTGCTGAACACGGCTTACTTTTTCCGGGCAGTTTCATGCCGATTCTGGAACGCAGCGGGCAGATTGTGGAAGTCGGCGCCTGGGTGCTGCAGGAGGCTTGCCGCCATGCAGCCCATTGGAAGGGCGTGCGGGTCGCTGTCAACCTTTCGGCGCAGCAGTTTGCCAGCCGTGACCTGCGCCGGGTGGTGGCTGCTGCATTAGAAGCCAGTGGCCTGCCCCCCGACTGCCTGGAACTGGAAATTACCGAGAGCCTGATGATGCAGTCGCCCGAACGGGCGGCGCGGATGCTGGCCGAGTTTCAGGCCGACAGCGTGCGGGTCATGCTGGACGACTTTGGCACCGGCTACAGCAGCCTGGGGTACCTGGCCCGCTTTCCCCTGAGTGGCCTCAAGATTGACCGCAGTTTTGTGGCCGCCCTGGAAGAGGAACCGGGGGGCCGCGACGCGGCGATTGTGCGGGCCATTGTGGGCCTGAGCCGGGACCTGGGCCTGGAGCTGGTGGCCGAAGGTGTTGAAACCCTGCGGCAGGTAGACCTGCTGGAGGCCCTGGGCGTGGGCGTGATGCAGGGGTATTACTTTGCACGGCCTATCAAAGACTGGCAGCCAGGCTAAGGAACATAGGGGGCTTCGCCCGATCAGCCTTTCTGTCCTTACCAGCGGTTAAAACGGCTGACCACCACGGCCCGCCCCTCTCAGCGCCAGGAGCGAAGATCTGGAGGCAGGCGATGGGTCTCGTTGAAACTGTCCAGACTGACGCGGCCTCGTCCGAAGGTGAAGCGGGTCAGGCTGGCATTCTGAACGCGCCAGTTCAGGCGCAGGGCTGCAGCGTCGGGGGCGTCCAGCGCCAGGGCCACCGCCAGACCAATCACCCCGCCGCTGGTAAAAGCGAGGGCCATTGACCCTGAGGGCAGCGCCGTGACCTCTGCAAAAGCAGCCCTGACCCGTGCCCGGAAGGTCACCCAGGGTTCGACCTCCGTGTGGGTCAGCGTGCCAGCTTGCCAGGCAGCAGCCAGAGGCTCCAGCACCTGCTGAAAGGCACGGTTGCGCTCTGGTCCGGCGCGCTGGGCACCGAAATTTGCCGCCAGAGCCGCAAAAGCCGGGTCACGCGCCGCCAGAACAGGCCACAGGTGCCGCACCAGGCCGTCGCCGTCGTACTCGGCCAGTCGGGCATCAAGGACTGCGGGTGGCCAGAGGCCCCCAGCTGCTTCGGCGGCCAGTTCAGCGCTGCGCCGCTGCCGCACTAGGGGCCCATGCCAGAGGTGGGTGGGTCGCAGCCTTTCAGCCGCCAGCGCCTGCCCTACCGCGTGTGCCTGCGCTTCACCCAGGGCAGAGAGGCGGTCGGTCTCTGTCTCAAAAGGGGTGGCTTGACCATGCCGGATCAGCAGAAGCTGGCTCATGCCAGGTCGGCAATGCGGCGCCGCGCCTCGCCTATCAGCCACGCGGCCTGAGCGGCCAGCGGCGCAAAGCGGGGGTCAGCCGTTTGCCCGGCGCGGTAGCGCGCAAAGATTTGCAGCACGATGACAGCCAGCTTGAAATGACCGAGCACCTCGTACCAGGGCAGGCTGCTCGTCACGTGACGAGCAAGTCGAGCTTCGTAGCGGGCGACCAGTTCGTCGCGCCCTGGAAAGCCGGGCGCCGCCGCGCCGACCTGGGTGGGAGCCCCGCCAGGCTGCTGGGGCATGGTCCAGTAGGTGAGTGTCAACCCCAGGTCCACCAGAGGGTCGCCCACGGTGGTCATTTCCCAGTCCAGTAGCGCCGTGACGCGGCTGGGGTCAGCAGGATCGAACATCAGGTTGTCCAGCTTGAAATCGTTGTGGACGAGGGTATGGGCGCTTTCTGGTGGGAGATGGGCTTCGAGCCAGCCGATCACCTCTTCGTCCCCCAGCGTCTCGGGAGGAGGCAGGTCGCCTGTGCCGTCCAGGGCCGTGCGGGCCCGCCGCCAGCGCCCGGCCCAGCCGTCCACCTGCCGCCCGTTAAAGCCTTCGGGCCGGCCAAGAGAACGCAGGCCAGCCGCGTCAATGTCCACACGGTGAAGGTCGGCCAGCGTATCCATCATGGCGTGTGACAGCTGGGCCGGGGCGTCAGGCAAAGCCGCGTATTCGGGAGGCAACGCCGCGCGGACCACGGCACCGTGACGGCGCTCCATTAAGTAAAAGGGAGCGCCGAGCACCGAGGCGTCCTCCACCAGCAGAATGGGCTGGGGGGCCACCGGCAGCGCCGGATGAACGCGGGCGAGCAGCCCAGCCTCGCGGGTCATGTCGTGGGCGCCTCTGGCCACTGGCCCCAGCGGCGCGCGGCGCAGCACATACTCGGCCTCGCCCAGCCGCAGCAGATAGGTCAGATTCGAGAAGCCACCTGGAAATTGCTCGGCTGAAAGGGCGTCCACGTCACCCGGTATGCGGCCGCGCAGCACAGCCTTCAGGGCCTCCAGAGGCAGTTCCTCGCCGGGACGCACCGGGGTTGTCTCCGCGCGGGTCACGGGGTCACGCCCGGTCCTGCCCGCCGCCCAGCAGGGCCATCGCCCGGACACGCAGCTGCCGCATACGGCCAATCCAGCCGTCGTAGTCGGCCGCCTTCAGGGCAAAGCCTTTCAGGGTCGTGGGGTGGGTGGTAATCAGAAAGCCGTCTGCGCGCAGGACCGCCAGCGTCTTCTCTACCAGTTCATCGGTCGAAATGGCCGTCTGCTGCAAGATGGGCGCGTTCTGAATCATGGGGGTCCAGACACCCTCAGGGCACAGGCAGGCCACCCGGATGCCCCGGTCGCCGTAGGTGATGGCCAGCCACTCGGCAAAAGCTAGGGCCGCGTGCTTGGTCACCGCGTAGGGCGCTGAATGCAGTTCGGTCAGGAGACCCGCTGCCGAGGCGGTGTTGAGCAGGTGCCCGCCGCCCCGTTCCAGCATGTGCGGCAGCAGGTGGCGCGCGGCCCAGACATGACTCATGACATTGACGTTATGAATCAGTTGCCAGACGCGGTCTGGCGTCTCTGGCCCCTCCCCCACTGCAATGCCTGCGTTCGAGCAAAAGAGGTCAATGTGGCCCTCACGCGCCAGCACGTCTTCGATCAGCGCCTGAACGCCTTCTTCCCGGCTGATGTCGGCGGCCACGAAGCGCGCCCCCAGTTCGGCGGCGCGGGCAGCCCCTATCTCGGCCTGCCGGTCCGAGGCAATGACGGTTGCCCCTTCCTGAACGAAGCGCGCCGCCAGCGCCAGCCCAATTCCCGAAGCAGCCCCAGTCACGACGATGACCTTGTCTTGAAAGTCCATAGTTCTCTCCTTCTGCGAGGCGCGTTTGTGGTGGAAGGTGGTACAGGTGCCTTTAACTCTGGGCCACCCGCCTTAGGCCTCAGCGCGCCGGAGCTCTTCTCTGGCCACCGTTTCTAAATGCACGATGTCGGGGCCGTCAGCCAGCCGCAGGGTGCGGGCCTGGGCATACATCAGGGCCAGCGGTGTGTCCTGGCTGACGCCCGCGCCGCCAAACACCTGAATGGCGCGGTCAATGACCCGCAGGGCCACCGTGGGTGCCACCACCTTGATGGCGGCAATCTGGCCGCGCGCCGCCTTGTTGCCCGCTGTGTCCATCAGGTGCGCGGCGTGCAGCGTCAGCAGCCGGGCCTGGTCAATCTCCAGGCGGGACTGGGCAATCGCCTCGCGCACATGCTGATGGGCGGCCAGAGGTTTGCCAAACGCCACGCGGTTCCCAGCGCGCGCCACCATGAGTTCCAGCGCCCGCTCGGCCTGCCCAATCAGGCGCATACAGTGATGAATGCGGCCCGGCCCCAGGCGACCCTGCGCGATTTCAAAGCCCCGGCCCTCGCCCAGCAGCATGTTGCTGGCCGGCACCCGCACGTCCGTAAAGCTCATCTGGGCGTGCCCGTGTGGGGCGTCGTCGTAGCCAAAGACAGTCAGCAGCCGGTCAAGAGTCACCCCCGGCGTGCTCATAGGCACCAGAATCATGCTCTGCTGGCGGTGCTTCTCGGCGCTGGGATCGGTCTTGCCCATGAAGATGGTGACCTGACAGCGGGGATCGCCCGCGCCACTGGTCCACCATTTCTGACCATTCAGGAGGTAGTCGTCGCCGCCGCGCACAATCCGGGCTTCAATGTTCGTGGCGTCGCTGCTGGCCACGTCCGGCTCGGTCATGGAAAATGCACTGCGAATTTCTCCGTTCAGAAGGGGCATCAGCCACTGCGCCTGCTGCTCGGGGGTACCGTAACGGGCCAGCACTTCCATGTTGCCGGTGTCGGGGGCCGAGCAGTTAAACACCTCGGGTGCCCACCACACGCGGCCCATCAGTTCGCAGAGGGGCGCGTAGTCCAGATTGCTCAGGCCCGCACCAAACTGCCCATCCGGGTCGCTGGCAGGCGGCAGAAACAGGTTCCACAGGCCCTCAGCCCGCGCCATAGGCTTGAGGCGCTCCAGCAGGGCCACGGGCGCCCAGCGGTCACCTGTATTGACTTGCCGCTCAAACTCTGCCTCATTGGGGTGGATGTGCGCCTCCATGAACGCCCTCAGGCGCGCGTGCAGGTCGCGGGTACGGGGGGAAGAATCGAACAGGGTCATAGGGGTTCCTCCTCGGGATTCAGTGGACGGAACCCAGCCTGGTCGCCCTCAATACTGAGCAGCAGGTTGCGGTAACCCGTGCCGCGTGGACTGCGCAGCACCAGGCCCAGGGCCAGAATCTGCTCCAGGCTCGCTTCGGCCAGCGCCAGCACCTCCGGGGAATCGTCATCGGCCACCAGTGCGGCCAGCCGGGCGTCCTCGTCAAACAGCGCGCGGTAAGGGGCGAAGGCGGCGGTGGCCTCGAACGTGCCGTGAACCGCGAACATTTCGGTGTCTGTCACGGTCAGGGTGCCCAGAACCGTGCCGTCTTTTTCCAGGGTGTAGACGGTGCCCATCAGCATGGGGCATCCGGGAGGTCATACACGGTGACAGGCAGGCCGGCGAGTTCTTCCTCAACAATGGAGGCGATCACGGCCCAGTCACCGCCGGCCACCCCGGCGCCGATACGGGGCATGTGCACGCTGGCGCCGCCACGCCGGGCTTCCTCGGCCACACGGCGCAGGCCCATGCGGATGGCTTCGTAGCGCACGGGCGGCGCCGCCGCCGGCCCATTTTTGCGCGCAATGTCATGCTGACCAACCAGATTGGCCACTGTCAGGTCCGGGGCAACAGGCACGAACTGCACCTCTCCCAGCGCATAGGGCTGGCCAGTGTCGCCTGCTGCCCAGCGCTTGAACGCCTGCTCAGGGGCTTTAAAACGCTTCGAGAGGGCCAGCACAAAACCGCGTCCCCAGGCGCCAATGTCGTTACACACATGGACGAGCAGCTTTGGCCCGTCGCCCTGGGGCTGCGTGGCGTCGCCTGTGACATAGAGAATCATCTTGCCTCCAGCTGTTGCCCTACCCAAACATGCCCGCGCGGAAAGAAATACAGCGGCTCGCCAGAGCTGGGGGTTTCCACGCGGTAGGGTCGCCGGAGCAGCGAGAGGCGGCGCGCCACCTCTTCACCCTCCAGCACATCTTCGTCCAGACCCGTTCGCCAGTTCAGACCCAGCAGACGCGGTTCCTGACCACTGAGCTGCGCAGGCAGTGGCCGGGCCGGGGCCGGCGTGAACATGGTCCGGTACATCTCAGCGCGTTCGGGCGACGCCATCACCACCTGCGAACTGGCAAAGTGCGGCCAGCACAGCCACAGCGCCAGATACGCCACGTCGGGCCGCCCCGCACTGGCGCGCGTCCAGGCGTCGTGAATGTCCAGCAGCCCTGAGAGCATCCGGCGCCGCAACCAGGCTGGCGGCTCACGCGCGGGCAGGCGGCTCCAGGGGTCTATCCAGAGTTTGACGTAGTCCACGCCGTTGTGGGCAAGGTGTGACCAGTCGGGCGTGAGGTTCTGCTGACGCCACTGGTCTACCCGCCGCAGCTGCGTCTGGCCGCCCCGCACCTTGCGCTTGTTGGAGAGGGGCGTCACAGGTCGGCCCAGGGGATGAGGCCGGGCGTCATACCGCCGTAATGCCGCCGTCCACGGCGATGTTCTGCCCGGTGATGTAGGCGCCCGCGTCACTGGCCAGCAGCAGGGCCAGGCCCTTGAGGTCGTGCTCACCACCCAGACGGCGCAGAGGTGTGTGCTCCAGAATGGCCGCCTCGCCGTAGGCCAGGGTGCCGCGCGTCATCTTTGTAGGAAAGTAGCCGGGGCAGATGCTGTTCACCGTGATGCCCTGCGCGGCCACCTCGGCGGCCAGGGCGCGCGTGAAATTGACCATGGCCCCCTTGCTGGTGTTGTAGGCCAGCGTGGGCATCATGCGCGGGTCATTGCCCTGCAGGCCCGCCACCGACGCCACATTCAGAATCCGGCCCGCGCTGCGCGGCACCATGCAGCGCCTGAGGACACTCTGGGTCAGGGTGAAGGTGCCGTTGACATTGACATTCATGACCTTGAGCCAGGCGTCCAAGGGGTGCTCGGTGGTGGGGGCGCCCCAGGTGGCTCCGGCGTTGTTGACCAGAATATCGATTGGGCCGACCTCCGCCACAAGGCGTTCGACCAGCGCGTCGGCTGTCTCCAGGTCAGCCAGGTCACTGGGGGCGATGTGAGCAGTCACGCCTTGCCCTTCCAGGTGCGCCTTCGCCTCTTCCAGTTCGTGTGCTTTGCGCGCCGTCAGGATGACGGCCGCGCCGTACTCGCCCAGAGCCTCGGCAATTTGTAGCCCCAGGCCACGGCTGCCGCCGGTAATCAGGGCCGTTTTGCCGCTCAGGTCAAACAGTTCTTTTAAGGCCATGTGCCGTCCTCCAGGGGTGGGGTCTGCCGCCCAGCATACGGTCATATTTACGTTAACGTCAATTGTGAACGTTTAAGGACAATCTGGCGTCCCATGATGCGGGGCGGTTGTCCTGGCCCCCGCGCTAGGCTGCAGAGGACATCACCTCTTGCCCCCCCTGCCCCACACCTTCTAAGGAGGCCCTATGACCACCCTGCTGAATGACCCCGTGACCCGCACCCAGGCGTATTTTGATGGCCAGTGGCGCTCGGCACCCAAGACGTTTGACGTGATTCACCCTGGCACCCTGGAACCGATTGGCGCGGTGGCCGACTGCACCGCCGACGACGCCCGGCGCGCCATTGACGCCGCCGAGGCGGCTCTGCGCGAGTGGCGGCAGGTCAATCCCTACCGGCGCGGCCAGATTCTGCGCCGCTGGCACGACCTGATGTTCGAGCACACAGACGAGTTGGCCCGCCTGATGACCCTGGAGATGGGCAAGCCGATCACCGAAACACGCGGCGAGGTCAGTTACGCCGCCAGCTTCGTGGAATGGTGTGCCGAGGAAGCCGGGCGCATCAGTGGCGAGCGGATTTCCATGCGCCAGAGCCGCAAGCGGGGCTTTACGTCTGCCGAGCCAGTCGGCATTGTCTACGCGGTAACCCCCTGGAATTTTCCAGCGGGCATGATTACCCGCAAGGCGGCGCCGGCCCTGGCGGCTGGCTGCGTGATGATTCTCAAGCCTGCCGAGCAGAGTCCCATGACGGCGCTGTATCTGGCCGAGCTGTGGCTGGCAGCCGGCGGCCCGGCCAACACCCTGCAGGTGCTGCCCACCAACGACGCCCCCGCTTTCAGCGCGCCGTTCATGGCCGATGAGCGGTTGCGCAAGCTGACCTTTACCGGCTCTACGGCAGTGGGCCGCCTGCTCTACACCCAGGCCGCCCAGACCCTCAAGCGCGTCTCGCTGGAACTGGGGGGGCACGCGCCGTTCCTGGTTTTCGAGGATGCCGACCTGGACAAGGCCGCGCGTGAGGTGGTGGGCAGCAAGTTCCGCAACGCCGGGCAGACCTGCATCAGCACCAACCGGGTCTACGTGCAGCGCGCGGTGGCGGCCGAATTCACCGATATCCTGACCCGCCTGACAGGCAAGCTGGTGCTGGGCGACCCCCTCCACGAAGGCACGGGCGTTGGGCCGGTTGTGGAGCGGGCGGGCCTCGACAAGATTCAGGCGCAGGTAGACGACGCCCTGAGCCGGGGCGCGCGGGCCACGGTGGGCGGCGGGGTCAAGGAGGGGCTGTACTTTCACCCCACGGTTCTGACCGACGTTCACCCCGACTCGGTGATTCTGCGTGAGGAGACCTTTGGGCCAGTGGCGCCGGTGGTGGCCTTTGACACTGAAGAAGAGGCGCTGCGACTGGCCAACGCTTCGGAGTATGGGCTGGCGGCCTACGCCTACACCCGCGACCTGAGCCGCGCCTGGCGAGTGGCCGAGGCGCTGGAATACGGCATCGTGGGCATTAACGACGGCGTACCCAGCGCCGGAGCGCCCCATGTGCCCTTTGGCGGCATGAAAAACAGTGGAGTGGGCCGCGAGGGTGGTCACTGGGGTCTGGACGAATATCTGGAAACCAAGTTCATCTCAATGGGCCTGTAAATGTAAAGGTCAGTCGGGCCAGAGAGCCGGCAGCGTGCAACCTGCACCCGCCGGCTCTTGCCTGTTCCGCCCTTCCATGGATTCCGTCTGTTTCATTGACACATCAGAACAGAAGCTATCTGTCAACTCCATACTCAGAACACTTTTCTCTCTTTCTTGCTTTTCTGCGCAGCCCTATACATCCGCTCGGATTACAACACCAGGCGGCCCAGTTTGCGGTACTCCAGATGCAGCGCTTCTTCGACCAAGGGCTGACTGAGGGGCACCCCACGCGCCACGGCCATGAACACCGTGTTCATCACCACGCTGCGAATATTGCCCCCCGCCACGTCGGCGGCGGCCAGCCGGGGAAAGTCCAGCATGCTGGTGTCCAGCGTTCTGGGAAAAGCGCCGCGCCACAGCCGCTCGCGTTCCTGGGCCTGCGGGGCGCGGAAGTTAATCACGAACTGCAAGCGGCGCATGAACGCCACGTCCATGCTGCTTTCCATGTTGGTGGTCAGCACCGCCAGGCCGTTGAAACTTTCCAGGCGTTGCAGGAGGTAGTTCACCTGGACATTGGCGTAGCGGTCGTTGCTGTCACGCACCTCGCCGCGCTTGCCAAAGACGCTGTCGGCCTCATCAAACAGCAGCACGCAGCCACCCTGGTCAGCGGCATCGAAGATTTTCTTGAGGTTCTTTTCGGTCTCGCCAATGTATTTGCTGACGGTACTGCTCAGGTCCACCCGGTACAGGTCAAGATTGAGATCACGCGCCAGCACTTCGGCGCTCAGGGTCTTGCCAGTGCCACTGGGCCCGCTGAACAGCGCGGCAATCGAGCGGCCCCGGCCTGGGCGGGCCATGCCCATATCCTCGTAGACCTGCGAGCGGTGACGCACATGCGCGGCAATCTGCTCCAGGGCGGCGCGGTCAGCCGGCGGCAGAATCAGGTCGTCCCAGCCCGCACGGGTCTCAATGCGCTGGGCCAGCGACCCCATCAGGCGGCGGTTAGCGGTCTTGGCGGCCTCCCACGCCCTCTCAATGCGAGTCTGGTGTGCCGCGTTGCCGGGCAGCGCCGCACGGGCCTCGCGGGCCAGGGTGTCAATACGTTCCAGGCTCAGCTGATACTGGTCGCCCAATTGCCGCAGTAGGGGCGGCTCGCCACTGACCCCCAGCGCCTGCCCCCAGCGTTCGCGCTGCTCGGCCGAGGTAGGGGCCGTGACCTCCAGAGGCAGCAGGGCGCGCGCTGAGTCGAGCGGCAGCGGCTCGGGGGCCAGAATGACGCATGGGCCGGTGGCTACACCGAGCAGGCGGGTCGTGAGGTCATCCAGCGTCTGGCCCTCTGGGGCGTCGCCCGTGACATCCAGCACCAGCGGCGCGGCAGTCACCCGGCCTTCGCGGTCCAGCGCCCGCAGGGTCACGTCCAGGGCCTCAGGAGAGCGGGTGGCCAGGGCCGCCACATCCAGCAGCAGGGTGCGGCCACTCCCGGCCAGCAGATGCCCGGCCAGTGAACGCATCGCCTGCACCTGTGAACCGTACAGCAGCGCGGCCCGCTCGTTCCCTTGACGCGACAGGTGTTTACTGGCGGTCTGCAAGGTTTGTTCCTGAGAATCACTCAGGAGGCCGCCGGCTCCCAGCGGCTGGGTCACGCTGCGCAGTTCCAGGGCCACACCCTCGTCACCGCGCAAAAAAGCCAGCGCGCCCGCCGTCAGGCGAAGGGGCGTCAGGGATTCCAGCACACTGGAATTGACGCTCTGCCCAAATTCGATGAGGTGATAACGGGTCAGGGCGCTGCCCGCCTGAAAGGCCCCCATCTCGGTCCAGTCGGCGCCCGGCAGCCAGCGGCGGCACAGCGACGGCGTTAGAAAGCCAGTGTAAGGCCCGTCCAGTTGTAGGGCCGTGCCACATGCCGCCAGCATCCGCTCCGGGTACAGTTCGGTGGCTAGCGCCAGCGCCATAACCCCCAACTCGAACTCGGTGAGGCCCAGGCCCTGTTGTAAGGCGCCCAGCCGGGTCTGCGAGGCCTCTTCAGGCAGCACCACCTCAAACGTGGCTTCCGGGTCACCCTGTTCACTCAGGGCGGCGTCCAGCACCTGGGCACTCAGGCTTTCACAGACCGCCTGGAGTAGCAGGTGGCTGTCTTGCGGCGGCGTAGGGCGGGAGGCGGCGCGCGGCATTAGTCGTCCAGCTCGATGGCGTAATTCACACTGGAATACCCTTCACCGTCGTCCACTGTCCGGAACCACGCCTTGAAGGTCTTGGTGGCGCCGCTGGCCAGCCGCACCTTGCCCCCGCCCACTGTGCAGCGCGCCTCAGTTTGCAGCTGACGGTAACACGCACTCAGCTTCTGCCCACTGATGGGCGCCCCCAGGACCAGGCGAGTGAAGTTGCCCAGCATGTTTAGGGTGGCGGCGGGGAGTGTCTTTTGCACCGTCGTGCCCACCATCAGGTCAGTGAACGTAACGACGTTTTTCTCGGCGTGGACTGTCAGCTCTGGGTAGAATTTCCCCTGTCCACGGGCGGTCAGCACCTCGTCACTTCGCAGGCGCATCTCGCGGCCCGCCACAACCCATGTTGAAAATCCGGTATCGCCAAGGGGCGCTCTGTCTCCTATACAGCTATAGGCTTGACAAAACGCGGCTTTCTCTACAGCGACCGGCATGGGAATTGTCCCCTCCTGCGTCTTGACGGGCAGCAACAATTTCTTTCCTAAGAGCCCCTGAGCCTGCGCTCCAGACACAGTCAAACAAATAAGCACAGTTGTCAGACCTCTCAACCAATAAAACATTCTATTTCTTCCTCACAACTGCCAGCCACAGCATGGCGTGTTCTTCAACACTTTTCCAGGTCCAGACCGTGTCATTACCACTCTCTTTGGCATTATGATCGTATCTTCCAGCCCTATCTTCTGGTTTTAAATGAGTGTTCTTCTGAAGCACGGAACGTCCGTAAGGGTCATCAACAATAAGGCCCTTTTCATTCATGCCTTGCAAGCGAACAATATGTCCGTTGATACTCATCATGACGGCGTCGCCCTGGGCCAGAGCTGGCTTCACGGATTCTTCCCAGTACTGCCGTGTGCGTCTTGGATATAAGACGCTGTGAGTCGCTCCCATCAACTCTAGGACCTTGCCCCACCCTTCTTGCATGGTGCGGTGAAAGCGGCCGTAAGACCCCTGCCACGCTTTCTTCTGCGACAACCCGGCCTTCAACAGTTCCTGATACCGCGCGTCCACAAATTTGCGCCGTAGATCTTCCAAATAGTCTTCAAACTGCGGAAAATGCTCGGGGTCAGGGTTCTCAATGCCAAGCTGCTCCAGCACCATTGCGGCGCTCGTGAGGTTGCACATGATGCTGCCAATTCGGGCGCCCTGCTTGTCACCATCCACTTCGCGACCCAGGCTGAGGTTGTTGCGTTGAGAGTGATGAGGGGTTTTTTCCTGCAAGATCAGGTACAGCTCGGCGCGCGCTGACTGGGGCTGCACCTTGATAACTTCGCGCGCCACACGAATTTGCTGGAACGTGTACTCGGGTGTGCCTTCCTTGAACTTCATCAGACGGTCCAGGGCGTCTGGTTCGCTTGCTGGTTCCTGGTCTTCCGGCACAGGTGTGGCAGGTGGTTTGGGAAATTCCTGCGGCGGCACAGGCGTCGGAGACACCGGGTCCAGGCTAAAGAGCGGCAGACCGTTGTCATGCTTCGGGTCGTAGACGTAAAAGAGCTGCATCCTGCCCTCAAACTTGCGCTTGGTGGGCTTCAGGTGGCGGCTGCGCTCGTCCAGGTTGGCACCGAAGTTCTTGGTGAACTTACCGCGTACCGTATCGGCCGCCTCAACCGGTGTGTTGTGGCCGTCCTGATCAGCGTCCATGGGATTCTGGCTGTAGGCAGCACTCCCCTGACTGACCCACACGTCATTCTGAGCGTACTTGGCGCTGCCGCCGAGGTGGCCCATGTATACCTCTTCCAGCGAAGTTGTGCGCCCAGCAGCCTTGGCGTTCTTATCGACCCCTCGCATATGAAGCTGCAAGTGAATTTCGATATAAGCCAGTTGCTGAGTGGCACTCAGGGCTGTCAGGTCATTGGTCGTGTTCAGAACTTTTAAGGGCAGCTTGTGTTTGTTGATATGCAAATTGATGTCTGTCAGTGCATCTCTTCCAATCTGCCCCAAGCCTTTATACTGTGAGGCCTTATCTTTATTGATAGCCGGATTCAGGCTGCTTTCCAGATTTAAAAACGCCAGCACAATTTCTGGCATGGTGTTGACGCTGGCGGCCACCTGCCGCAGCCGGGGCAGAAAGCCAGGTTCCCGCAGGGCGGGCAGATCAGGCAGGGCGCCTGTGTGTGGGCCACCGGCCTGCGGGGTGCTGGCCGCCGGCTGGGCTGGAGCCGGCTGAGGCTTGGGGGCCGCTTGAGGCTTCGGCGCGGCTGGCGTCAAACGCGCAAAGGTGATGTCCTGGAGCGCAAACTTACGGTTCTTGAACTCGCTGACACGCGGCACGCCGCCGCGCAGCGACCCTGCAAAGCGCGCGCCGTTCTGAGTGCCCACCAGAGTAAAGGTGTCGTCTTTGAGGAGCTTGCCAGTCAGTGGCCAGTTTTGCCCGCGTGACTTGCCCTTGGGCTGCACGGCGTAATATCCACCCAGCGACCCGTCTGGCCCGCGTTTCAGATGCAGATGCATGGTCAGCTGGCCAGTGTCGTGCTTAAAATCGCGCGTCCAGGTCTGGCCGGTTTTGACAGAGGGAGCACCCGGCGCCTTCGCTGGCTTGGGCTGCTCCAGGCCCAGGGCGTCCCGCACAAAGTCGGTCAGCCCGTCCAGCCCCCGCTCCACCTGTTCCAGAAAGCCGCCTTCGGCTGGTCGTTGTTGAAGAGTCATGCCGCCTCCATGCTGAGAAAGGAAGAGGACGCAGGGCCGGAGTCTGGCCGCCCTCAGTTCAGGTTGATCATGACGCCGCGCACGTCTACATTGCCGCCGCCCGCGTCAATACTGATGCCCGTCGTGGCTTTGAGTTCCAGCTTCCCCGTGCTCTTGATGGTCACGGTGTTGCTGCGGGTATTGAGGAGCACCTCGTTACCGTTCTTGTCCCGGAGAATGACCTGCGGCGCACTGCCCTCAGTCAGCGTCAGGCGGTGACCATCCTTGGAGCGGAGTTCGACGAACGGTTTCTTCTTGTCGTCATTCAGTTCGAGCGCATGTTTCTTGCTACTCTGGAGGGTGATTTTGGGCGGCTCGGGATCGTCCGGGTCCTCGTAAATAAATTCGTGCCCGAGGCGGGTGCGGTAGACCCGCTGAATCACCTTGCCGTTCTTGACGGCCTTGCTGCTGGGGCGCGGCGGCGCGTCCTTGCCGTTCCAGAGGCCCCCGATGACATAAGGGTGGTGAATGTCGCCGTGCTCAAACCCCACCAGCACCTCGTCGTTCACTTCCGGCAAGGTCTGTGAGCCCCGGTTGCTGCCGTTGCCCAGCCCCACCACGCGCGCCCAGTCGCTTTCGTCCTCCTCGGTCAGGGCTGGGAGCTTCAGTTTGACGCGGCCCTGGTTTTCGGGGTCGTTGTTGTTGGTCACGATGCCAATCATCAGGCCCTGGACCGGCGTATACGGCGCGTCGCCGCCCCCGCTGCCGCCTGTCCCGGCCGCCCGCAGCAGGCTGCCCAGCGAATCGGGGCGGCTGCCCGTCACGCTGAATTCGGTGCTGTAGCCTTCCCCGTTGCGGTAGATGTGGCGCACGTTACTGGCCACATACTTGCCGCTAAAGCGCTTGCCCACATTCTTGATGTTCAAGGTGGTGCCGGCGGTCAGGCGGGGATAGCCAGCGGTCACGCCGCGTGCTTCCAGCAGCTGCTCGGCCACCGTATTGCGCTGGGCCTGGGCGATAGCTGCGGCGTAGCCCTGTTCGCGCACGATCAGGGTGCTGGAGGTGGCTGGCGCTTTCATGTTGAAAGCCTGCTGCGCCACCCCCTCGCTCTTGGTGCTCTCGCTGACCTCGGCCTTGCCCTGGCCGCTCGTGGCCTGGCCAACCACACTGCGTTTTTGCTTGGGGTCCCAGGACCGCACGGTGCTCTGACTGGTCTGCGCCATGCTGGTCAGACGCGGCAGAAATTCGGCGAGGTTATCGCCCCAGGCCAGATCAATGGCGTCCTGGCCCTTGACCGGCTGGCAGTGCAGCGTGGTGCCGTCGGCGTACAGAATCAGGCCCAGACGTGAGACCCGCTCGCGCAGGAACGCCAGGTTGGTCTGATTGTGCTGTAGCACGTAGGGATGCACCACGCTGCTGCCTTCTGTCTTGGCCGTCATGCCCGCCTCGCCGGCCAGCTTTTTCACCAGGTCCAGGTCGCTGATGTTCTGAAACGACCGGGTGTGCGTGCCACGCGCCAGGCGGTGTAAGCGGTCAAAGGCACGCAGCCGCAGCTGCTGGGTGGCCCGTACAAACCGGGGCTCAACCTCGACCAGTTCCCCGTCAAAGACCGTTTCCTTATGGTCCTGTACCTGCGACACAATCTTGATGCGGGCACCTAGCCGGAATTTCTCGTCGTCCACCAGGACGCCTTCAGGATCGCGCAGCGTGATCGTCGCCACATCTGGCAGCTGCAGGCTGCTATCCACCGTGATTTCGTGAATCAGCTCAAACAGGTCTCGTGACATGTCCTGCCCGTCCACGTTCATATAGAGACTGCTGACAGACCCTTCAAGGGGGTCTCGAACCGTACGGGTCATCGGTTAGCCTTTCCCGTAAGGCGTGCGGCGCAGGTCGCCCACGAAGCCAGCCGAATTCGCCGTGTTGCGAATCCCCCGGCTGACGTGGGCGGTGCGTGGGCCCCCCGCATCCTCGCCGTAAAAGGCCGTGGCTTTATCGGCCTGCTCAAAGGTGACCTTGATAATGGAGCGCACCGGCGTGCCGTCTGGCATAAACAGCGTGAACTTCTGTTCCATATCCAGAATCACGGCCTCGAAATGCCAGGTGCCCCCCCACTGAAACAGCACTTTCGTGGGCCTGTTCTTTTTCACGGCAGACTGCTTGGATGTTTCCGAAGAGTTTTCATCTCGCCGCGTGAGTTCCCACAGGCGCTCTGTGTGCTTGCGTACGTCCTCGACCGTTTCGGCATTCTTGCGGAATGCATAGGTGTCAAAGAAAAGTTCCAGGGTCAGCTTGGCGGGCGAGCCCCCTTTGTACACCTTGTTCCCCGTATCGTTGCTGTCATTGGAGGCCGTCTCCCACATGATGCTGCGGGAAATGGTGTATTCGCTGGGGTTGAACATGCACTTGATTGGAGCGTATTTTCTCCGGTTTTTGCCTTCACCTTCGACGGGCACAATCTGCGCGCGGGCAAACTGTCCTCCTGCACCTGATAGAGCCATGACTCATCCTCCTTTAGCTTGCTTAGCGGCAACTCTGGGGGGCGGGGGTGTTGGGGCGGTAAGCGCACCAGCGTTCGCTCTGGCCCCGCAGAGTGTAGAAGCCTTCCAGCGCTTTCCGACCAGTGACCAGTGAGCCGACGAAACGGAAGTTTTCTAGGTTCGGCGATAGAGCGGTAATGGAGCTTCCGGTAAAGGTCAGTTCGATGGGCAAGTCGGGAATATCACCGCGGTTACTGGTGAAGGTGCCGGTCGCGCGCCGCCCATTAACCCCCACAATCGTAAAGGAGCCAAAGGGGTGTTCCCACTCTCCTTCAAGGTCTGCATAAGCGCTGGCGGGTGCCGTGACATTGACGGTCACCAGATTGCTGCGCAGCTGGGCACCGTTGGCTCCTGTGGCAATGAGGACATACTGGGTGGTCTGGGCAGGCGTGACTTTCGTGCGGCCGCTGGCTGGGAAGGTGCCCTCGACGCCTTCAATCCGCACACTGCTGACGCCAATGGTGCCCCAGCTGAGGGTAACGGCCGTGCCAGCCTTAACGCTCTTGGGCGTGGCCACAAAGGAGGTGATGCGCGGCTGTTGCACGTTGACCGGTGGATTGACGGGCGGCTTGACGGGATCGGAAGGCGGGGTGCCAGTAGGCTGGGTTGCCGTCGTCTTCGGCGTCACATTTACGGTGATGCTGCGCTGCTGTGAGCCCGAGGTCAGTACAAACACGGTGGTCTTGCTGAGCTGCAGCGACGTGCTGCCCTGCGCCTTCCAGAGGCCACCAGCCAGCGGTCCAGCCACACCCGCAATCCGCACGGCGCTGGCGTTGGCGACATTCCAGCTGAGCGTCACCTTCCCAGGTGCCGGGAGGGAATACGAGGAGGCCCGGAAGCTGTCAATTCGCGGGGTTGGCGGCGCCTTGACCGTGACGGTCTGGCTCTGAGAACTCTCGCCGGCGCGCAGGATAAAGGTGCGTGTGGCGTTCACAGGGACAGTGGCGCGGCCTTTTGCTGGCCAAGAGCCGTCATTGTTGGGGCCACGCACACCGTCAATACGGACGGCAGCGGCATTTTCTACATCCCAGTTCAGAACGGTAGTGCCCGAACCGGTGATCTGCGTGGGCTGCACTGTGAAGCTGTTGATGGTAACGGGGAGAGGCCGGACATTCACCGTCAGCGGCTTCTGCAGTTGCCCCACGCTGAGTGTGAAGGTTCGCGTGCGCGGCAAATTCACCACTGTGGTGCCCTTCGCTGGCCATTTGCCGCCTGTGAGCGGCCCAGCCAGACCCGCAATCCGCACGGCACTCGCGTTGGCGACGTTCCACTTCAATGTCACTGGACCCGGTGCAGCCAGACTGGTGCTGGACGCGCTGAAGTCCCGAATCTCAGCAGGACGCGGCTTGACGGTCACGGTGCGGTTCAGTTTCAGCAGCTTGCCGTTTCGGAGCGGCAGAATCAGGGTGTAGATACGGGTCTTGTTCAGCTTCTCGTCGGTTTCGCTGCCCTGGGCCTCAAACTTGTTATTGATCGGCCCTTTCAGCGGCGCCACCGTCACGTAGGTCCAGCCGGGCGCGTTCCAGGTCACGGTCACGTCGCCCTCGCCCAGAATCTCTTTGGGTTCAGCTGTGAAGGTGATTTTCTGGATGTTGGCTTTCTCAGCAGCGTCGGCCTGCCGCTCACGCTCCTGACGTTCCTTTTCAAGCCTGGCGGCCTCTTCGGCCTCCGCATCAACAAAAGTAATTTCGACCCGTTGACTCACCGGCACCTGGTCACCTGCATCGTTGCGGGCTGTCAAGGTCACAGTCAAGCTCGATGCTTTTTCAGGCACACTCTTGATGAGGCTGCCTTCCGGACCACTGTCCTGGGCGCTATCGCCTGCATTCACGTTCACAGCGCTGGCATTCTTGGTCTTCCAGTTAATCGTGACCTGGCCGTCCGAGCGCACCGGATTCGGCGTCACCGTAAACTCGGTGAATTCCGGCTTAGGCGAGGTGATGTCCAAGCGGGCATTGGCACTCTTGGTCAGGTTGCCGCCACCGACTGCAGTCACGGTGTAGGTGGTGCTTTCCTTGGGCGTCACGGTCCGGTTGCCCTTTACGGGCACGGTGCCGAGGCCGTCAATGGTGACCGTCGTGGCGTTGCGGATGTCCCAACTCAGCACTGCGCTCTCGCCCTTCTGGATTTCCGCAGGCTTGATCTCGAACAGTTCAACCTCTGGCCCCAGCACACTCACAGTGCGGGTGTCGGATTCGCGTTCGGTTCCGTTCTGCGCCGTGAGAGAGAGGGTCACGTCTTTGTCAGGGATGAACGTACGCTTGCCGCTGGCAGGCACTTTGCCCAGTTCGGTGATGGTCACCTGCTCGGCGTTGCGGACCTTCCAGGTCACGGTGACCTTCTGGTTGCCGGCCACACGCGGCGGGTTCACATCAAATTGCTCAATGACAGGACGGTCAAACCGCGCCTGCACCACCTCGAATTTCTCAGCGCGGCGGCCGATCAGCGAGCGGGCCACCAGGGTATAGCGCTGGTCCTTGGCAATCCCCTTCTTGACCTGGAAGGTCCCATCGGCCGGCAGGTTCTGCCCATCAGCCCCCAGCTCCAAGATACTGATCCGGCGAGCGTTGGAGGTGTCCCAGCGCAGCGTAAAGGGCTGCCCCGGACGCACCGCCGTGTCGCTGCCACTCAGCGCAAATTGGGTAATGAGGGGTGGCCGCGTAAGCCACCAGATCAGGATGCCCAGCAGCAGCAGCAGAATAGGAATCAGCCACAGTGGAATCAGCGGGTTGTGGTGCAGGGTGGCCCGCGCCTGGGTTAGCAGGTGAACCGGCGCGTCTTCCGCTTCAGGCACGCTGTAGAGGTCCACGCGCATCTCGTGCTGCGAGCTGGTGCCGAACCAGCGCAGGGGCACCTGCACCTTCAGGGTTTCTTCCTGCGACTGACCCGGCTCTAGCGTCAACATGGCCGGCAGCCCGTCCAGGCGAATGCGGCCCCGGCCCCCCAGGACGCGCTGGACAGCCGTCGCCGCAGCGGTGCGGGCCTGCTGCTGGGCCTGCCGCGCCGCTTCCTGGGCCAGGAGGGTGGGGTCAATGCCCCGGCCCATGCCCATCATGGGCAGCTGGGGAATGTTGGTGTTCAGGAGGTCCTGTGGGCGCGGCACCGCTACGACCTGACCCTCATGGTCCAGCAGTTTGGTCAGCGCCTGCTGAGGCGTGTTGCCCTTGTTCTCCACGCGCAGCACATAGGTCGTGCGCCGCCAGGTGCGCCGCACAGCCGGCAGCAGGGTGGCCGTCAGGTCGTGGAACGGCAGAACCTCGATGGTCATGGGCGCCGACCCCGACTCGGCCGGGTTTTCGCGCGAGCGGGCCAGCACCTTGACGTCGTAGACGCCAGCGCGGCTGCGGCTGTCGCGCGGAGCCAGGATGGTCAGACTGGTCTGCCCCTGCATGCCGGGATTCAGCTGCACCTCGCCGTGGGCGTCCCGGACCCACTCGGGCGGAATGCCGTCCAGGCTGACCCGGAAGTGGTCCACCGTGCGGCCAGTGTTGGCCAGCATAATGTCCAGTTCATAGGGCATGCCGGGCGAGAGCTGAATGCGGTCGCGCTCCGGCTTGACCACGATGCGGGGGCGCGGCGCGGCCGACTGCGGCTCGACCAGCACCAGCCAGTAGGGCCGCAGATACAGCGGCGTCCGTACAGGCCAGCGCAGGCGGGTCATGGGTGTCAGGGGCAGACCGTCCATGACGGTGCCGTTGGTGGCGGTCAGTTCGGTGACATGCGCCTGACCGCCGCTAAACTCCACATTCAGGTGATGGCGGCTGACGCCCACATGCTCCAGAACCACGGCGTTGTCGGGCGCGCGGCCTATCGTCAGGGTGGGACTGGTGACGGGCAGGGCGCGCTCCAGCTCATGGCGTTCGCTGAACACCAGCAGCTGCATATTGGCGGCTGGCTGCACGCCGTCCAGCCTGGGCGGCGGCGGCAGCACCGGCAGCGCGCTTAAGCGCAGGGTCGGCTCAGGGCCGCCGGGCATCAGGGCGTTGAGCACCTCTTGCAGCGCCGCTTCCAGGGCCTGGGCGTGGGGGTAGCGGTCGTCCGGGTCCTTGGCCAGGCAGGTCAGAATGATTTCTTCGAGCGCCGGCGGCATCTCGGGACGCAGGCGGCTGGGCTGGCGCGGCGCGACGTGCTGGTGTTTTTCCAGGGCGTCGGCGGCGTCCCGGATTTCAAAGGGCACCATGCCCGTCACGAGTTCGTACAAGATCAGGCCCAGGGCGTACAGGTCGGTGCGCAGTTCATTGCGCACGCCCCGGCACTGCTCGGGGCTCATGTACGCCAGGGCACCCACGACCGCGCGGTCATGGGTGCCGTAACTGCCGGCGCGCAGCTCGGCCAGGCCAAAGTCGCTCAGCTGGGTGACGTAGCCGGTCTGCCCCAGCAAGGCGCGGCCCGGCTGCAAAATCAGGTTCTCGGGCTTGAGGTTGCCGTGCATCAGGCCCTGGCCGTGCGCGTGGGCCAGGCCGGCCGCTGCCTGCCGAATCAGCTCGGTGGCGGTGACAATAGGCAGCGGCTGGGCAGCGCGCGCCTGGCTTTGCAGCAGCTGGCGCGCGCTGCCCTGGCGGCCCAGCTCCATGGCGTAGAAGGCGCGGTGGTCGCGCTGCTGGAGCATCTCGGTGGGCAGGATGTGCGCGTGGCGCAGCGAGGTGACTTTGAGCAGCAGCCGTTCGAGCTGCATGATGAGAAACGACTGGCCGCTGCTGGCGTCGTCCAGAATACGCAGCGCGACCTCGCGGTTCTCGTCGAGGTCGGTGGCGGCGTATACAGAACCCAGCCAGCCGCCGCCGAGCAGGCGGCCCAGCTGATAGTGGTGAAAAATCTTGGTGTCAGTCATGCGCGGCGTCCTGTGGCCGAATCGTCACGCGGGGGCGCGGCGTCGGAAGTGGGAGAGGTGGGCGGGGAAGGCTCCACAAACTCTACGGTGACACGGACGTGCGCAGGGGCATGCATGAAGATGAACTGCGTGATCGCCTCACGGCTGGCGGTGTCTTCGCCGTCGGGCGAATCGAGGAGTTGCAAGGTTAGGGTATGCGGCTGGGCGGTGTCCTCGCGCAGCACGGGAGTCAGGCCGTACACCGTTTCCAGCGCGCGGGTCAGGCCGTAGCGGGTGCCGCGCCAGCGGTAAAGCGTAATGGCCTCGCGCAGCCAGGCGCGCTGGCGGCCCTCCGGCCAGTGGGGGTCCAGGGGAATGCCCAGCCAGCCGGCCATCCAACCCAAGACCTGCGGCGGCGCCACCCGGGGGTCAAAGTGCAGTTCGATGCTGTCCTGCCGGCGCTGCATCGGCTCCCAGAGGGCCTCGAAGATCTTGAGATAGCGCCCCAGAAACTCGGATTCCTGAAAGAAGGGTGGCAGGAATTCGGTATAGAGCGCCGCGCCGTCGCGGGGGGGCTGCTCCGCCGGAAAGGTGGGCAGGGGTGACCGGGCCGGGCGCGCCCTAAGTTCGCCCTGCACGTCCACGCGGCCACTGGAGGGCGTGGGGGTAACCGCCGCCGTGACATCTGCCAGAAACGACAGAGTGAAGGGCCCGATCTGAATCTCGTCGCCCTGCTCCAGGCGGTGAGGCTGGTTGGGCGCCAGGCGGTGCCCGTTCACGAAGGTCACGGCTTCGCCGCCCGTCAGGTCCGTCAGCAGCAGCGCGCCGCTTTCGGCGGTAATTTCCGCGTGACGAATGGCGACGCTGGGGTCGCGCAGCGGGAGGCCGTTGTCCGGGGTGCGGCCGATAGACAACTGACGGCTGAGCACCACCACCCGCAGCACTTCACCCCGCTGCCGCACCTGCAACTGGGCCATTAGTGGTCCACCCGCACGTGATGCACGTCCGAGACGATCAGTGCCTGGGGGGGCAGCGGCAGGCTGCCGGTAATCGTTTCACGGCTCTCGGGCTGGCCCGGTTCGGTCAGGACCACCTGCACGTCTTCCGCGACCTCCACACCGGGCACGCCGCGCAGCAGGCCGTACAACTCGCTCAGACTCAAGGTGCGGCCAAAGGGCCAGCCCTTGCCGTCGGGGCCGCCCGTAAAGGGATTGAGATACCCGTACAGCGCCTGCATAGCGCGGCGGCGCACGTCCTCACGCACCGGGCGGCTGGCCCCAGCAGCGGCACGCAGGGTGGCGGTCACACTCACCCACACGTATTGCGGCGCACGCAAGTCCAGGGTGGTGCCCACCGGGCGGCGCAGATCCAGCTCCTCCTGCACCGCCCCGCGCAGCTCGGCGCTCAGGGTCAGGCGTTCGGGGGCAATGCGGCTGGTCAGCGGCGACAGGGGATCGGCGCTCACGTCGTCCAGGGCAATCAGGTCGTCAAACGACACCTGCGGCAGCAGCGCCAGCGTGACCTGCCCGGCCGGCACCTGCAGCGCGCGAATCTGGCCCGGATAGGTCTGGCCTGGCACCGCCATATTCGGCGTGACGCAGCGGGCGCGGGCCACGCCGGGCACCTGGGCCGCCAGCAATTCATAGTCGTCGGCCGTTACGGCGCGGTTGCGCAGGCGAAGCAGGTATGGCACGCGCTGCACCGCGTCTTCTAGCAACTGGCCATTGCGGCCACCGGCAGCCGGGGCATGGTTGGTCACCCGCGCCACGTAAGGTACGCTGGATTTCAGAACGCTCAGGGCGCGCGCCGGCACGTTGCCGCCTGCGCCTCCACCATATTGGTAGCGCCGCATACGGATGGTTGACCCCTGCGGTGGCACCGCGCCAAAGCGGTACACGCTGCCGTCGGCTTGCAGAACGCTGGGCCCAAAAGCCACCTCGCCGGTGGTCGCGTCCAGGGTGAAATGACGGTCATCGGGCACCGAGGTCGAAAAGTCCGGCACCGGCATATACAGCGCGGCGTCGCCCTCAATGGTGGTGACCTCTAGCACATCGCGCTCAGGGTCAAGGTGGAGTACGGGGCCGTGAAGCAGCCGGAAGCGCTGGCCTGGCGCGCCGCTGCTCTGGCCCAGCAGTTCATTAGAGACGTTGGTGGCGTGCCGCGCCGACACCGTGATGCCGCGTGCGTCCAGCCGCAGGGTTTCGAGGTCGGGGCTGACCTTGTACCCAGCGTGCATCTGCTCGTTGGTCAGGCGGCAGCGCAGCCAGTACCCGTTTTGTTCGAAAAAGGTGCCTTCCCGCATGGTCGGCACCCGCAAAATCAACTCGCCCGAGACGTTAAACGCCTGGGTCCCGTCATATTCAATTTCACAGGTCGCCCAGCGGCTGACCCCACCTTGCCACGCTTCCCAGACGTAGGGCGGGTGGTTGGGGTTGACCCCAGCGCCCCCGGCCAATTCCACGCCGAAGCTCAGGGCCAGCACGTGCTCGCTGTGGTCGCCTTCCAGCTGAATAAACAGCGCGTCACCGGGGCGCGGCTGCGACTGAAAGATGGGAAAGCGGTGGCCCGGCAGCCCCAGCTGCGCCAGGTCGTGCGGCGTGGCCTCGCCTTGCCCTTCTCCGCCCTGCCCCTCGGTGTCCAGCCGCACCTGCGCCAATGTGTTGGCGGTGTATAGCCCGCGCAGGGTCGGCGGCCGAATCAGGGCGGCGCGCTCGGTCGAGAACACGATGGCCTCGTTGACCTCGGTGCGCAGCGTGGCGACCTCGGTGCCAGCGGCAATGCTCAGGGCGGTGTCTTGCGGCGCACTCAGATAAAAGGTCACCGGCGCCCCCGACGCGCGGGGCGGGGCCAGCTGCACGCCGATCATGTCCAGAAAAGCAATCAGCAGCTTGTCCGGCACCTGGTTGACCCGGTACAGCAGCAGGTCGGTCATCCAGGCGAAGACCTCTAGGATCGCCATCCCGGGGTCCGAAGCGTTGTGGTCGGTCCATTCGGGGCAAAACTGCGGAATAAGGCGCCGCGCCTCGTCCATGATGTCGTCGAAGCGGCGGTCGTCCAGGTTCACGGTGGGTAGAGGCAAGGCAGAGTCTCCGGGAAGGGGGGGCTTTAGGGGGTGCGGTAAAAGGGAAACACCAGCGACCGGGGTTCAGGGATTCCTTTGAAACGGTAAATCAGCTCAATGATGATGCGGGCACTGTCCGATGGATCAAGCCGGGCCTGCACGTTCTCGACCTCGATGCGCGGCTCCCAGGTTCGCAGCGCCTCGTCCACGTAATACGACGCCAGCCCCAGCGTGGTGGCGTCGCCAGGTGCAAACACCAGTTCGTGAATGCGGCAGCCGTATTCGGGCCTCATCACGCGCTGGCCACGCGCCGTCATCAGCAGGGTCAGGATGGCCTGGGTCACGGCCCGCTCGCCGGAAATCATGCTGAGCTGTCCGCGCGCGTTCATGCTTACAGGAAAAGCGACGCCAGTGCCCAGCACATCCGTGTTTTGCAGCGCCAGGCTGGACTTGGTCATGCGGCGGGCCTCTGTGGGCACCAGGTTAGGTCGGGGCGGCTCATGAGGTCTCCTCTAGGTGCAGTTGCGCCTGAGCCGTCTCGGGACTCAGGGTCAGCTGGCGTCCGTCCAGCGTCAGAATATCCAGACGGCCCACCTCTTCACGGAGAACGTCCAGATGAACGATGCCGCGCGCGTCACTGAACGCGCGCGCCCCGCCGTTCGTCCTCACCAGGGCGTCGGCCAGCGGCAGTCCCTCGGCGTCGCGCAGTTGCCAGCTGGACCGGCGGCGCGCACTGACAGGCACAGCATTCTCGCCCACGCCAGAGTAAAACCGCAGGTCGCGCTCCAGGACCAGCGGCGACAGACTGCTCACATTCAGGTCCAGCGGCACCGTCACGGTGTAGTTCAGGTGGGGCCGCACCGATTGGCCCAGGCTACTGAACACGCTCTGAGTGCCCTCGGCTGGGCCGACGCTGCCCAAAATCCCGACGTCCAGGCGCCGCGCCTCGTCAGGAAGATACGAGTCGTCCCAGTCGCCCTGACGCATCAGGGCTGCCAGCACCCGCCACAGCACATTCCACTCGTCGCGCCCCAGTTCGTCCAACTGCGCTTTGAAAAACACCGTCACCAGAAACCGCAGGTCAATGCGGCGGGCCGCCAGCGTGCGCTGCACGCCGCCACGCACCTGGGTCTGGCTGAACTCCATGGAACGCAGGGCGGCATTTTCCCGCAGGTCATACATAAAGAAGTTCAGGGTGGGGCGAGTCAGACCAGACACCCAATTGGGGGTGGGCGCCGCAAAGCGGATATCCAGGGCATCTCGGGGTAAGGCCGCTTCGGTATAGACGAGTTCTTTGAGACCCTGCTGGACATCAGCGATCACAGGTCAGCTCCTGGCAAATGCCAAGTTCCGGCGGTTTGAACAGCAAAAACTGTGAGATTTGTCATGGCTGGCGTTTGTCCTGAAACAGTATTCATTAGAGATTGAGCGATTGCTCGCGTGAGTGACTGGTCAGTATAAGCCCCCCCGGAGCCGCATGTCTGCTGACTTGCGGTTTACATGTGCGTCTACATCTGGCATGGTGGAGGCTATCAGTGTTTTCTGCACACTAGCCTACTGAGGCCGAGGTGCTGCTAACCCCTGCATGTTTCCCGGAGGAATCCATGGCTGAATACTTGTCCCCAGGCGTTTATATCGAAGAATCCCAGAGTGGACCGAGGCCCATTGAGGGCATCAGCACCACCACGGCGGCTTTTGTGGGCTTTGCCCCCAACGGTCCGGCCAACACGCCTGTGTTTGTGGCCAACTGGCAGCAGTTCACCGAAATCTTCGGCACCCTGGACGCCAACGGCCGGCGCAGCCCCTTCATGGAAGGCGCCTACCTGGCCCAGAGTGTGTACGCCTTTTTCAACAACGGCGGCACGCGCTGCTACGTCGTGCGCCTGGTCCCTCAGCAGGGCGACAGCGCAGGCAAGCGCACTGTCGAGGCGGCGCGTCCACTGCAACTGCCCAGCCGGGCCAGCAAAGCGGTGCCCAGCCTGAGCATCGTGGCCAAAGATGGCCGCCAGAGCGACATTCAGATTGAGGTCCTGGCGCCCGACCCCATCAAGCCGCAGGACGCCAAGCCCAAGGACGGCAAGGGCCCCCAGGACCCCGAAGAAGGGCCAGACGGCCTGTTCACCCTGAAAGTCACGCGCAACGACGTCACCGAGACGTTCCCCAACGTCTCGATTGGCAAAAAGCACACGCGCACTGTGGCTGAGGTCGTGAACAAGGAAAGCACCCTGATTACTATCGAAGAGGCCAGCGCCACTGGCCCACTGGTTGAGCGCGCCCCAGAACTGGGCAGCTACGTGCTGCAGGCCGACAGCAACCTCATTGAGCAGCGCCGTGAGATGAAAGGCCAGGACTTCGTGGGCAGCGTGGACAGCCGCAGTGGGATCGAGAGCCTGGAAATCGCCGAGGAAGTCAGCATGATTGCTGTGCCTGACCTCATGAGCGCCTACCAGGCCGGCATGATTAACGCCGACGGTGTCAAGGCCGTGCAGCGCGCCCTGATTGACCACTGTGAGCGCAACGCCAATCGCATCGCCCTGCTCGACACCCTGCCGGACCTGACCCCCCAGCAGGCGGTGAAGTGGCGCAATGTGGACACCAACTTCGACTCCAGCTACGCCGCAATGTACTACCCCTGGGTCCGGATTGAAGGGCCAGATGGCTCGCCGATGATGGTGCCGCCCAGCGGCTTTGTGGCGGGAATTTACGCCCGCAGTGACGTGGAACGCGGCGTTCACAAGGCGCCAGCGAACGAAGTCGTGCGCGGCATTCTGGGGCCCGCCATTCAGGTCACCAAGAGCGAGCAGGACATCCTGAACCCCATCGGTGTGAACTGCATCCGCGAGTTCCCTGGCATGGGCGTGCGTGTCTGGGGCGCCCGGACGCTGTCCAGCAATGCCCAGTGGCGCTACGTACCTGTGCGCCGCCTGTTCAACTACGTCGAAAAGAGCATCGAGCGTGGCACCCAGTGGGCCGTTTTCGAACCCAACGACGAGAACCTGTGGTTCCGCATTCGCCGCGACATCAACTCTTTCTTGAACAGCGTATGGCGTGACGGCGCCCTGTTTGGCAGCACCCCGCGTGAAGCGTTCTACGTGAAGTGCGACAAGGAACTGAACCCTGACGACCTGCGTGACCGTGGTGTCCTGCAAGTTGAAATTGGTCTGGCCCCCGTGAAACCCGCCGAATTCATCGTCTTCCGCTTCAGTCAGTACGCCGGCGGCGGACAGTAAAGACAGGTTTATGGACAGGCGCGTTACACTACGCCTGTCCTGACCGCAAGCCTAACGTCTCTTCCCATTTCTCTTTGGAGGTACAGTCATGACCGCACCAACCACTCGTAAAGATCCCCTGGTAGCCGCCTACTTCAGCGTACAGTTCGATAACAAAGTCGTTGGGGCTTTCCGCGAATGCACTGGTTTAGGTAGCGAATCTACAACAGTAGAATACCGTGCTACCGATGAAAAGGGTCGTCCCGTCCTTATTCGTGAGGCTGGCACCATGAAGTACAACGACATTGTACTTAAGCGCGGCATCACCGACGACATGGATATGTGGACTTGGCGCCAACAAGTAGAAGAGGGCAAGATGGACGAGGCCCGCCGCAGCGGCACCATTACCCTGCATAACCAATCCGGCCAACCCATCGCGGCCTGGACATTCGAGCGAGCCTGGCCCAGCAAACTGAACGGGCCTACCTACGACGCCAAGAGCAACGAAGTGGCAATTGAGGAACTGACCATCACGCACGAGGGCTACAAGCGCGTGCCGGTTGGTGGCTAAGGCCACTTCCTGTGACTGAAGCGTGAACGAGCTTCCCTTCATGCTGCCCGTCGGACTGTTTACGTCCGACGGGCAGGTTCACCGCAGCGGCGTAATGCGTCTGGCCACTGCCCTGGACGAGATCGAACCCCTGGGCGA
Source organism: Deinococcus arboris (assembly GCF_009755355.1). Classification (GTDB taxonomy): domain Bacteria; phylum Deinococcota; class Deinococci; order Deinococcales; family Deinococcaceae; genus Deinococcus; species Deinococcus betulae. The sequence goes on from NZ_WQLB01000002.1 coordinate 290,304, forward strand.
CGCCCGCGTGCAGCAGAACGAGGCCTACTATAGCCTGCTTCTGCTGGCCCGCGTGGTCACGCGTCTGGGGCCATTTTCGCCTGTCACACCTGAAGTTCTAGCGGTGCTGCCCGCCGCTGACTTTGCCCATCTTCAGGCACTCTACGCTCATCTGAACACCGTGCACCCTGTCAGCTGGTCGGCACCCACTCCAACTGTACTGCCTACGGACAACACGCTGGAAACCGAGTGTCCTCACTGCGGAGCGCTTCTGGAACTTGACCTGACCCAGGAGCTCAGTCCCGCATGAGCGGAGCGCCCCAGCCATCCCCTGGAGGGGCCACGGTCGCGGTGGGGACCCGTGCAGCGGCGCCAACACCCGGCTTGGACCTCGAAGAAGTGGCGCGGCGGGTGTACGCGCTGCTCTTAGAGGATTTGCGGCTTGAGCGTGCCCGCCGCACAGGAGGACAACCATGAGCATCAGGGTCGCCGCCAGTGTCCGCGCTGGTCCGTCTGGAGTTAGCGGGAACGCCCGTATTTCGGCCGGTCCTGTGACTGTCTCTGGCAACTTTGGCATGGCAACGCCGACGCCCACCACACCCCAGAAATCCTCCTATGGCATCCTAGCCAACCACCGCTACCACGTCGCTATAGACGGCATTGAACATGCAGCGTTCAGTGAGGTCAGTGGGCTTCAGATAGAAACTGAGACCATGGACCACATTGAAGGTGGTGTGAATGACCGGGTTATGCGCCTTCCAGTGCGGTCCAAAATGGGGAACCTGACGCTGAAACGCGGGGTCGTAGCCGGGCAGCAGCTGCTGGAATGGTACCTGGACATCGTCAACGGTTACTTAGACACCCGCAATGTTACCGTCATCGTCTACCAGGCCAAGGGTGATGTGCTGGTGCGCTTTGAATTCCTTCAGGCTTATCCCGTGAAGTGGAGTGGGCCTCAATTTGCCGGCACAGGTGACGCGGTGGCCGTAGAGACCCTGGAACTGGCCCACGCCGGTTTCCTGCAACTCAGCCGCTAACACCCGCCGCTGCGACCGGCATTCTCCTGTCCAGCGGCGCACGATGGAAAGGAGTTTTGTGAGCATCTTCGACGACCGGCTCCGCCGATTAAAACACGCTTCCCGCATGGCCGTCACTCAACAGGATATCCCGGCGCGGCCCACCGCTCCGGCGTTGCCCTGGCCGGCTCTACCAACCGGCAGGGTCACTCCGCCTGTGAGTGTTTCTGCGCCGCGCCGTGTCGTCGCTCGCCTGGTGACGATGCCACCTACGCCTGCAGAGCCAGTGCTGGCGCCCGTTGCACCTGCACCGCCAGCACCTTCGCCGGCCAACCGTCTGGCAGAGAGGCTGTCTTTCCAGAGTGAACCTGTCCCGCGAACTCCTGACGTAGCAGTGCCACCAGTAAAGGCTCCCGAAGCGTTTCCAAGTGATCCTGTCTGGGAGAGCGAACAGCAAGACCCATATGGAGACACCCAAGAGGCGCTAGAGGCCGGCCTGCTCACGTCACCGCCCGTTCAGGGCATGCCTCCTGCCCCCTGGTCAGCGGAGCCAGCCGAGACACCAGCCACGTCACCAGCCCCCCGCCGCGCACTGTCTTTCGCAGAAACCCTGGCCCTCAATCAACAGCTGGAGACTCTTCAGCCCCGCGACCAGGGTGATCTGGCTGAAGCTGCCCAACCGCCTGTTCTCTCTCCGTCGGCGCCTCTGCTTCCAGCAATCTCTCCGGCCGAGCCAGTCGCTCTACCGGAGAGCCGCTCTGCCTTGGCCGAACCCTCTACAACCCCAGCGGCAAACAGGCCTCAGGCTCAACCGCCTGCTTCTGCACCGCTGACGCCTGAGAGAGAAGCCCCAAGCATCCCAGTGGCGCTGCCAGTGACGGCCACAGTTGCAGAGCCAGCGCACTCACAGCTTTCTCTTCCTGAAGCCCAGTTGCCTGCTGTGGAAGAATCCCAAGTCACGACACAAGACGCTCAGAACCTCTCGCAAACGGCAGCCACCGCCGAGCCCAGCAGTGATTCAGCGATCCCAGCTGAAGAACCACCGCCTCTGCTGTCTCCCTTACCTGCTGATGTGCGCGCGGCTCACGAGCAGGAACGCCGCGAACTGGAAGCCCTGCTGCGGGCCACCAATAGCGATATCCCGGTGCGCCTGCCCCGTCGGCCACGTCCAGTGGTGCTGCCGCGTCCAGCCGCGCCCTCGGTAGAAGAGAAAGAGGTCAAACCTGCGGCTCCCATTCCAGCCGAGCAGTCGCAGAGCATTCTTGCTCGCCTGAACCGCTACGCAGAACTGGAGGCCAGCGGCGAGGTCAGCGCCTCTATGATTCCGCTGCACCGCATGGAGAGTTGGGACGATCACCACCCAGACCAGAATCTTGCGGCTGAAGGGCAGACCACCGAAACAGCCAGCGAGACGGTGGCCCCAGCACCAACACCAGCCGTCTCCAACGCGGCGGTACCGGCCACTCCAGCCCCTACCCGCCTGAAAGCGCGGGCCAGTCGCGCTGGGCACAGTAAGGAAGCCCGCTCAGCTTCCACCCGCCGCAAAGACACGGGCACTGAGGCCGACGAAGAACCGGACACAGCCCTTCCCCGCGCCGCATCCCCGCCGGGTGAGGCTGTCATGTCAGCCCCCAGCATGCCTCAACCTGGGCAGCCGCGACAGGCCTTTGACGACGCTGAAGCTGTTCGGCTCTCAGATTTCGAAGATGCAACAGCAGAAAGCAACGACACAGTAGAGCGGCCGCGCTTGCTGACAGCTCCTCTCCAGCTCCCTGACTTGCCAGCTCTAGACCGCTCTCCCTTAAATGAGATTGACCCGGTGATGCCTCAGGCCATATCCCCTGAGCTGGGTGCGCGCGCTTTGATGCGGCAGGAATCAAGCTCTCCCCTCCTCAAGAGGGCACCAGTGGAGCAGGAGCCGCCCCAAATCCGCTCTGCCACTTCAGAGAGTGCACCGCCCCCAGCCCCGATCCGAGAACCAGGTGCGACGTTGCCGGTAGCCCCATTGGCAAAGTCCGTGCCCGAGGTGCGAGAGGTCAGATCGCCCGAGCGCCTAGTCCCGCGCGGACTGGAAGAAAGGGGTTCTTTACCTGAGCAACTGGCACCAGCGGTTGTCCCTCAGCAAACTATTAATCAGCCGGAAGCCTCGCCTTCAGCCCTGGTCGTAGATGCCGCCATCTCTAAGCCCGTTGAAGCAGTTCAATCTCCACCATCGCTGCCTGTAGCTTCGCCTACTGCACAGCAACCGACAGTGATCCTGCCCAGCGTACCAGTTTCACGCGCACTTGAACCACAATCTGAGGCTCTTGCATCAGTCCCTGAGCCCATCCAACTCATCTCTAGGCGCGAGTTGGTGGAGAGTAGGACACCCTTGCCTGTGCCCAAAGCACCTGTGGCGCTGTCAGCTCTTCCAGAGGCCTCTCAAGCAGATCAACTAGACTCGTCGATCTCGCCTCTGCCAGCTCAGCTGACTACGAGCAGCAAGCGCGCTACGCCTCTAGTTGCCGCTCCTACTGGACAGACGCCGACACCGCACATAGCCGTACCTGCAGCAGTCCTCCCGACCTTTATACCGGTGCCACTTCAGGAAGAGTCAGTCCCGGCTCCTCGCCCTACACCGGCCTTAAATGCTCAGGTGTTGGCAGCTGCCGCATCTCCTCTACCAGCGCCTCTCATTCCCTCTCTTTTCAAGGGACAGGAATCAAGGCCTACACCCACAGCTGCGGCGCCTTTGCCGTCTTTGGCTGCTACGCCACCATCCTCCTCAAATGCTGTCCAGCGTGTTGAGGCGCCTGCGCAGAGAGAGGGCATCCTCCAGCAGACACCCAATTCCACGGTGCCTAGCTCGAACCCAGGGGATAGGGCGCCAGAGGCAAATGCCAGCGCCTCTCTGCCTCTTAGCGCGACTGAGATCTTAGAGCCAGCGCTGACTGCCTGGTCGGCTGGACCTGCGCTATCAGCACCTCCTCGCCCCAACAGCATTGACTCTGAGTCCGCCAGACCTCAGACCACAGCGCCTCAAGCTTTGGTGATACCGGAATCAAGACCGACGCGGCCTGACCTGGCGCCTCAGCCTGCGGCTCTGTCTCGCCCTACTGTGAATGGGCCAAGACCAGTCATGCCTGTTCAGCTAGTGCCGTCAGGGGCTGCCCTTCCGCCAGAAGCGTTGCTCGTTCCATCTGCTGTACAGACATCCGGCACTCCAACACTTCCCCAGAATGAGCCAGCCAGGTGGAATCCACTAACACCAGCTAGACCTGTCGTAGAGCCAGTCATCCAGCCTGTCTTGCCGCAGTTCAGCACACCAGCTGAGGTGACCAGAACTGAGAGCTTCGGGTCTATGGCACCTGCGATTCATTGGCCTGCCGCACCGCCTCTCCTTCCAATTCCTGCTCCTAAAGCAGATGCAGCAGAACCAGGCAGAGTTGCAGCTCCAGTGGAAGTCACACTGCCCAACGTCCCCACCCAGTTAGACGGGGCACAGGCCGTGTTACCTGCCCTGACACCGGCGCTTCATCCAGTGCTGACGATGCCTGCGTTGAGTGAAATTAACAACCCTCGACTGCCAGAATTGGCCACGCTTGGCTCGCTGACACCTTCCCCCTCGCCCCTGGTGGCACCTGTTGCGATTGCACCTGTATCTGCGCCTTGGTCTGGGCCACAAATAGCCGAAGCAGTTCAGCCGGGGGCACTGCCCTCCGCATTTCCAGTGGCACCATCAGACCTAGCTGTGCCAGTGCTCAGGACCCCAGTTTTCACTGAGCCGAGCAGGGCCCAGCCGCCTACGACCAAGAGCGGGGCGTCAGCTTTACCAGGAACACCAAGTTTGAGTGCGTTGACTGCCTCGCCGCTGCTTCCAGTCACACCACCTAGCAGTACAAGCTTCGACTCCAGGTGGTCGGCGCTCCAACCAGCGAGGAGTTTGACAGAAGCCACCTGGCCTGATGTCGGTGGCCTAATTCCGCCAGTTGTTCAGGCGGCGTCACCTGTGGCACCTGGCCTTCTCGCTTTGCCGAACAGTGCTGTGGTCTCGCCGGTGAGTCAAACGGCGCCCTCTCTGACGCCTGTCGCTGCTCCACTGGGCATCCAGCCCATCAGTGCTGGCCCTGCGCTGGAGGCGGCCCAACCCATCATGCCGCCTGCCCCGCTTGGACGGGCGCCGGCTGAAGTCAGACCGCCCCCAGCGCGGCTGGGGCCGCCCACCCTGGGCAAACCCCGTAGCGCTTCACCACTGCCCAGTCAGCCTGTCGTTCCGGGGACTCTGTTAGAGATGCCGGGTCAGGCTCCTCTGGCACAGGCCGTGCAGACTGCCTTTCAAAGAGACGGCCACGGCCAGGCCTTCGCCCCCAGCGTTCAAGCGGCACTCCAGCGAACGCTGGGCACGGACCTGGGCGACGTGCGCGTGGTGCAGAACGTTCATGTGCCCGCCGCTCTGAAGGCCGCCCAGGCCCACGGCTTAACCGTAGGACAAACAGTGTTTCTAGCCCCAGAGACGCGGCTGGATACGCCAGCTGGTCTGGCCCTGGCAGCCCACGAGGTCACGCACGCGGTCCGACACACCCGGCCCAACTTCGTCCCCGAAGTGCTGCGCCGCGCCGCCCCCCAGGCCCAGAGCCATGACGAAGAGGGCGTGGCGCTAGCCACTGAACATGCCGCGCTGCGAGAACACACGACGCGGCCTGATCCAGTCAGCGTGAACTGGAGCCGTCAAGGAAGCCAGGCCAACCGCCTGCCCGGTCTGCCGGCACCCTGGGACGCCATGCCCGTCTGGGATGAACCAGCCTCAGCAAGCACCCGCCATCACGCTGCCCCGCCTGCGGCCCTGCCCCTGCCAGCTGCACCACCTCCTCAGGCTGGGCCCACCCCCTGGGCACATGCGGCCGCCGCAGACCGCCCAGCCCCCAGCAGCGCGCCGCCGCCTGCGGCCAGCACCCCTTCGGTTGGCCGGCGCGTGGCACCCACGCCGCAGGTGGACCTGGATCAGGTGGCGCGTGAGGTGTATGCCCGCCTGCGTGACCGGCTGGGCGCCGAACTGCGCCGACTGTAAAGCCACAAGAGGTGCGCCCCACCGTTCTGGCTGGGGCGCTCCTTCTGGTTTGGTTTACTTCAGGCCGTTGGCCACGGCTTTGGCCAGCGTTCCCTGCGCATCGTCGCCGTCCAGGGACCAGGCCATGGCGCCGCCTAAACCCTTCTGCTTGATGTAGGCCATCTTGGTGGCAATGACTTCGGGGTCGTCATAGCTCCAGAAGGTCGTGCCGTCAAACTTCCACATCTGCTTGGTCACGGGATCGCGGTAGACCGTGCCAGGGGCAGTTTTCAGAACCTTGAAGTCCTCGTAGCCCGCTTCATAGGTGCCGCGCGCCGCGCCAGTGGCCCGCTGATACAGGCCGCTATTGGCGTTCGTCACGCCCGTCCAGCCCCGCCCATAGAAGGGCACACCGATCACCAGTTTGTTGGCGGGCATACCGGCATTCAGGAACGCCGTGACTGCTGTATCCACCGAATAATTCTTGGTGACGCCCGTCCCAGGGTCATTGGGGCTGGGGTACAGGTTCGAGTGGAAGTTGGTGGGACCGGTGGCGTCCCAGGCACCCCGGAAGTCATACGACATGATGTTCACCCAGTCCACGGCGTTCTTATAGGCGGCCGGGTCCTGGTTGGCAATCTTGTCGGCGCCGCCGGGCGCGGCGATGGTCAGCAGTAGCCCCGACTTGTAAGCGTCAAGCTGACGGCGGAATTCTTGCAGCAGCAGCGTGAAGTTCTGCTTGTCCTGCGGGCTGACCGAGTTGGTGGGCAGGCCGCCGCCGCCGGGGTATTCCCAGTCGATGTCGATGCCGTCGAAGACGCCCGCCGCTGCCCCAGGCCCGCCCGCACCGTCGGCCACTGGCAGATTGCCCTTGATGTAAACGTCGATGCAGGAGCTGACCAGCGCCTTGCGAGAAGCGTCGGTCAGGGCCGCCGTGCTGAAATGCTTGCTCCAGGTCCAGCCACCCAGCGAAATCAGCACTTTGAGGCCAGGGTACTTGGCCTTGAGCTTCTTGAGCTGGTTGAAGTTGCCCTTGAGTGGCTGGTTCCAGACATCGGCCACGCCGTCCACGCTGGTCGCGGTGTCAAAAGACTTCCCGTAATCGGCAAAGCCGTCGCCGCCGTCGCCATTGCCGCTCTCGGCGCGGGTCACGATGTTGCAGCGGTAAGTGCCGCCCTCGTTGTAGATGTTGCCGAAGGCGTAATTGATGTGCGTCAGGGTGGCGGCTGTGCCGCTGATGTCCATCGTCTTGACCTGATAGTTCCGCTGATAGATCCCCCACTGGGTAAAGTACCCGACGCGCTTATAGCCGCCTGTGTTGGGTGGGGGGGTGGAGCCGATGGAGACGGTCACGCTGCTAGAGGCGGTCTTGGTGTTGCCAGCGGCATCGAAGGCTTTGGCGCTGTAGCTGCGGCTCCCGTTGTTGGCACTCGTCACGGCCTCCGACGCCGTGAACGGCGCCGTCGTATCAGTGCTCAGCAGCCGCGTGCCCTGATAGAACTCCACCTTCGTCACCCCCACGTTGTCCGACGCTGTGGCCGTGAGCGTCACGTTCCCCGCACTCGTCACCGTCCCTGGACTCGCGCTGAGACTCACGGTGGGGGCGGTGGTGTCACCGCCCGGGGGTGGGGTGGTGGTGTCCGCACAGCTGGCGCCATTGAGGGTACAGGTGTTGACGCCCGTGAGTTGCCCAGAGCCGTCATAGCCAATGGTGACACTGCCGCCGGCGGGGATGGTGGCGCCGCCCCAGGCGTTGGGGGTAATGGTGTACAGGCCGCTGCTGTCTTTGGTGATGCTGCCGCCCGCACCCCAGGCGCTGCTGCCGGCAGCGGCGTTGCCGTTGAACTTGAACTTGAGGGTCCAGCCGGTGATGGCGTTGGGGCCGGGGTTGGTGAGGGTGATGCGGCCGGTGAAGCCCGTGTCCCAGGTCCCCGTGCTGTCAAACGTTGCCGTGGGCCCCGTGGCCTGGGCCTGCAGGGTGGCCTGATGCGCCACCGGCGCCTGCGTCCCACACGATCCAAGGGCCAATGTCAGGGCCAAAAGGGCTGTAAACCGAGCAGCAGTCTTGTGCATACCTCACCTCAAAGGGGTTGAACGGGAACGGCACACCGGGGTCTTTCGTTTTGTGGACAGTCGCATCATGCAAATATTTTTTCAGGATGTCAAGAAGGAAGAATAATTTTTTTCATAGCTCAGTCGGCCGGCTACTTTAAGTCTTTTGAGGAAGGGCAAAGCAGGAGGAAGAACTGAAGAGCAACAGCGCTCAAGCTGGCGCTGAGCAGGAAAATGGCTGCCTCCCAAGAGAAGTTTTTTGCTGTTGGACAGCATCCGAAAGCCACTGCGGCTCATGAAGCCCCATGCGATTCGCCAAGCCTGAAAATTCCCGCCTGCATTTTTCAGGATTTGACAAAAATAATTTTCATTCCTAAGATATCTTCATCAACGCATTGCCGACCCAGGCCAAGGAGGCCCATGAGTCAAACGCTCTCACGCCCCGCCTATACGCAGGGAGCCATCAGCCGTATTCGGCTGCACGCTCATAGCCTCTCTCCTTCCCTCAAACAAGTCGCTGACCACGTCCTGCGTGACGCCGAAACCGTGATTCACCAGACCATCACCGAGCTGGCCTCCTCGGCCGGCGTGGGCGAGGCCACCATCACCCGGCTGTGCCGCAAGCTGGATTTTGCCGGCTTTCACGCCTTCAAAATTGCGCTGGCCGCCGATGTGGCCGGGCGCGATACGGCCCCCGAGAATGTCAGCGGCGCCGACCTGACGGGCCACACCGCCCGCCTGGTCAAGCAAAGCGCCCTGACGTTGGAAGACACCGGCCGCCTCCTTGACCCCGCTGTGATTGAAGCGGTGGCCGATCAGCTGGCCCGCGCGCCACGGGTGGACATGACCGGCCAGGGCAATTCAGGACTGGTGGCGCAGCTGTTTGCGCACCGCCTGCTGCGCCTGGGCATCACAGCCGTGGCCCACACCGACCCGCATGTGGCGGCCGTCAGCATCTCCACCCTGCCGCGCGGCGGCGTGGTGATCGGCCTGACCAGTTCGGGCAGCACCATTGACACCGTGCAGCACCTGCGCCTGGCCCAGAGCCACGGCCACTACACCGTCGCCATTACCCACCGGGCCAGTTCACCCGTGACCCGCTACGCCAGCAAGGTGCTGTTTACCTCGCGCCAGGAAGAGCCCCTGACCGACGCCGTGCTGGACACCCTGATGTCCCAGACGCTGGTGCTGGAAGTGCTGTACGCCGCCCTGCTCGCCCGCCGCCCCGAAGCCGCCGCCGTTCTGCGCGTCACGGCCGAGAGTGTGGTCGAGAAAAAGTATTAAGTTCCCCTGCCTGTCACGTCCCCCAAGGAGACTGCCATGAAACGTACCCTGACCGTTCTGACCCTCAGCCTCGGCCTCTCGGCGCTGTCCAGCGCAAACGCGCAGACCACCACGGTCACGTTCTGGACGTGGTATCTGAGCCCCAAGTTTGACAGCTACATCAAGTCCACGATTGCCGCCTTCGAAAAGGCCAACCCGACCATCAAGGTGCAGTGGTTTGACAAGCAGGACTCGATGGTGCAGGACTTTGTGGCAGCGGTGAATCTGGGGAACGCCCCCGACGTGGTCAACCTGAACATTGACGAGACCCAGAAGGCCGCCCAGAACGGCTTCCTGGCCGCCGCCAGCGACCTGACCCCCGCCGCCACCCTGAGCCGCACCTTCTACGGCCAGAGCCTGAAGAACTTCACCTCGGGCAGCAAGGTCTACGCCTACCCCTGGTACGGCTGGCTGAACGAGGGCGTGCTGCTGTACAACCCCGACCTGCTGCAAAAAGCCGGCCTGAGCCGCGCGCCCCGCTCCACCAGCGAACTGCTGACCTACGCCAAGACGGTCAAGGACAAGACCGGCGCCTACGCCTGGGTGCCAGCCCTGAAAGACCCCAACACCGCGTCGTTCCTGGGGTACTTCTACGCCGAGGGCTTGCCCATCTACGCCGCCGACGGCAAGGCCATGTTTAACAGCGCCCAGCACGCCGCGCTGCTCAACCAGTTCGTCACGCTGTACCGCGGCGGCTACATCCCCGAAGACGCCGTGCGCCGCGAAGCCTTCCAGCTGGCCACCGAGTTGTATGCCCAAAACCGCGTGGCCATGATCGTGGGCGGCCCCCAGGCCCTGACCCGCATCAAGGACACCAACCCCAGCCTGTACGCCAAGACCGTGGTGACCGAAGCCCCCGTGGGCAAGGCCAACGTGCAGACCGGCGGCAGCATGGGCCTGGTGGTCCCCAAGGCCAGCAAGAACCCGCAGGCCGCCGCCAAACTGGCCGCTTTCTTCACGAACAACGCCAACCAGCTGGCCTTCGCCAAGGTGGTGCCCGTCGTACCCACCACCCTGGGGGCCCAGACCAGCGTGCAGTTCAAGGTGACCAGTCAGGACCCCGTTGCCAAGGCCACCGGCCTGGTCGGCGCTTCGGGCCGCTTTATCAACCCTGGCTACAAGGCGCCCGGCAACAGCGACGACCTGTACAAGAACTTCAACGACAACATCGAGGCCGCGCTGCTGGGCAAAAAGAGCGCGCAGCAGGCCCTGAACGATTCGGTGGCGTACTGGAACGCCAACATGAAGAAATAAGCCTCTGAGGTGGCCCTGCAGCCACCCAGAGCCGGAGCGGCTGCGCCGCCCACCCGCTCTTCAAGGCCCGCTCGATTTCCGGGCGGGCCGGTTTGTTTCCCTGGCCCCCGGCCCCTCCCCTCTTTGCAAAGGACGTTGCCCCATGCGAGTTTCCTGGCGTTCCACGCTGCTGTCGTACACCTTTTTGGCCCCGGCCCTGGTGCTGCTGGCGGTGTTTACCTTCTACCCTCTGCTGTACGGCTCTTACCTGGGTTTTACGGAGTACAACGGCGCGCGCTTTGCGAACGGGTTGGCCCCAAAGTGGGTGGGCACCGACAACTTCGAGAAGCTGTTTGCCGACCCCCTGTTTCTCACGGCCCTGAAAAACAGCGTGAAATACCTGCTGGTGGTGCCGGCCCTGCAACTGGGGGCGCTGGCCGTGGCGGTGCTGGTGAACAAGCAGCTGCCGGGCATGGCGATTTTCCGGGCGGGGTACTACGTGCCGGTGGTGACGTCCGTGTCGCTGGCGGCGGTCATGTGGGAGTGGGTCTTTAACCGCGAGGGCACCCTGAACTGGCTGCTGCGCTCGCTGGGCCTGACGAGCACCGAGTCGCAGTTTGGCTGGCTGAACTCGGAGGCCTGGGCCTTCTGGGCGGTCATGCTGGTGACGTTCTGGCGTGGGTTCGGCTACTACATGGTGCTGTATCTGGCTGGCCTGCAAACCATTCCCGAAGAACTGGAGGAAGCGGCGGTACTGGACGGCGCCAGCGCCTGGCAGCGGTTCTGGCGCATCACGGTGCCGCTGATGCGGCCGACCATCTTGCTGTGTACCCTGCTGTCCACCATTGCGGCGCTGCGGGTGCTGGAAGAAGTGCTGGTGCTGACCAACGGCGGCCCCCTCAACTCCACTTACACCGCCCTGATGTACGTCTACGCCAAGGCCTTCCAGGGCTTTGACTTCGACTACGGCCTGGCCAGCGCGGCCGGCCTGGTGGTGGCGGCCGTGGCGCTGCTGCTCTCGGCCGTGAACTTCCGGCTGTTTCACCGCCCCGAGGAGGAGCAGGCATGAAGCGGCTTCTATTTGCGGCCCGGAGCCCTTACCAGATAACCCCCTGCGCGCCCGACCTCTCTGCCGCTCTATTCCCGTGCTTCTCAACTTGCTCTGCTCGACTTGAAGGGCGACAGGGTGCCCCTCAACCGGAGTTCTTATGAGCCTGACTGCTGCGTCCCCTGCCCAGACGGCCCACCGCCCGGTGGCCTGGCGCAAACCCGCCCGGCTGGCCCTGCGCTATGCCCTGCTGCTGCTGATTCTGGTGTTTGCCCTGTTCCCGTTCATCTGGACACTGGCTATCGCCCTGACGGACAAGACGGCAGGGACCTCTATCTATGCCTTTCCGGCCAGCCTGCTGCCCAAGCGCGTGACCCTGTACAACTTTGCCGACGTGTTCCGCACCTTCAGCCTGGGCAAGGCGCTGTGGAACTCGGTGTCCATTACGGCGCTGACCGTAGTGGGCACCCTGCTGGTCTCTGCCCTGGCTGCCTACCCGCTGGCGCGGTTCTGCTTTCCAGGCCGCAACCTGATTTTCGGAGCGATTCTGGCAACCCTGGTGCTGCCCTCGGAAACCACCTTTATCGTCAACACCCTGACGCTGAAGAATCTGGGCCTGCTGGGCACCCATCTGGGCGTGGCCATTCCCACGATTGCCGGGGCGTTCGGCATCTTCCTGATGCGCCAGGCATTCCTGGCGGTGCCGGTCGCCCTGCTGGAAGCCGCGCGGCTGGACGGCGCCAGCGAGTTGGGCATCCTGTGGCGCATCATGCTGCCGCTGACCAAACCCTCCCTGGCGGCCCTGGGCATCTTTACCACCGTGACCACCTGGAACGCCTATTTCTGGCCCATGCTGGTGCTGTCCGGTGCGCCTGATAAAGCCCCCCTGGCCGTGGCCGTGCTGAAGCTCAAGGGGCAATTCAATTACGACCCGTTCAACATTGCCGCTGGGGCCATCATCATGATGCTGCCAGTGCTGATCGTATTCCTGGCTGCCCAGAAGCTGTTCCTGCGCGGCATGGAAGGAGCCGTGAAATGACTGAGGCCAAGCCCACTGCCCGCCGGGACGACGTGACCCTGCCCCCTGCCGAGCCCCTGATGCTGCGCGAGGCCAGAGAAGCCCCCGAGGTGGTGGCCCGCCAGGCCGCCGACGCGGATGTGGCGCGCGTGGCCCGGCAGATTGCTGACTTTGGCCCCTCCTTTGTGGTGACGCTGGCACGCGGCTCGTCAGACCACGCCGCAACCACGCTGCGCTACGGCCTGGAGACACATCTGCGCCTGCCCGTGGTCAGCGCGGCGCCCAGTGTGGCCGGGGTGTATCACGCCGACGTGAGTTACCGGGGCGCGCTGGTGCTGGCCATCAGCCAGTCAGGCGGCAGCCCCGATCTGGTCGAAACGCTGGCCCAGGCCCGCCGGGGCGGCGCCCTGACCTGCGCGCTGGTCAATACACCCGGCAGCCCGCTGGCCCACGCCGCCGACCTCGTGCTGCCGCTGCACGCCGGCGAGGAGCGCGCGGTGGCCGCCACGAAAAGCTACCTGGCCGCCCTGACGCTGGGCGCGCGCCTGCTGCACGCCTGGCGCCCTGACGACCACCTGGGTGCGGCGCTGGACGCCCTGCCTGGAGCGCTGCGGGCTGTGCTGGCGCAGGAGGACCGGGCGCGGCAGGCGGCCCTGCGGCTGACAGGCGACCAGCCCACCCTGGTGCTGGGGCGCGGGCTGCACAGCGGCGTGGCGGCCGAAGCCGCACTGAAGTTGCAGGAGACGGCGGGCGTGGCGGCCCTGGCCTTCTCGACCGCCGAGTTTGCCCACGGACCCGCCCGGCTGGCCGAACCCGGCACGCCGGCGCTGTTCTTTCAGGGCCGGGACGCCACCGCGCCGTTCACGGCGGCCAGCCTGGAGACGCTGCGCGGCTACGGCGCCAAGGTCACGCTGATTGGCGACAGCGCCGCCGGGCAGGCCGCCGACCTGCCCACCCAGCCCACCGGCCACCCCCTGACGGACCCGGCAGTCTCGGCGCTGGCCGCACAGCTGCTGATTGCCCACGCCGCTGTTGCGCGCGGCGAGAACCCCGATGCCCCGCCCCGCCTGGCGAAAGTGACGCGCACGGTATGACCCACCCAGCCCGCACATTAATGGTGGACCTCCCCGGCCCCAGCCTCACCCCGGACCTGGCCCGCTGGCTGCGCGCCCTGAATCCCGGCGGCGTGTGCCTGTTTGCCCGCAACATCACCACGCCAGAAGCCACCGCGCGGCTGGTGGCGGATATCCGGGACGCGCTGGAACGCGACGCCCTGGTGGCCACCGACCAAGAGGGCGGCGCGGTGCTGCGCCGCCTGGACGGCCCGCAGCCGCCCACGCCGCAGGGGCTGGGGGTGCTGGACGATCCCCAGGCCGCCTTTGAGGCGGGGGCGCTGGCAGCGCGGGGCCTGCTGGAACTGGGCATTAACTGGAATTACGCCCCCAGCCTGGACGTGAACATTGACCCACTGAACCCAGTGATCGGTGAGCGTTCCCTCGGCACCGACCCGGCGCGGGTGGCGGCCCTGGGCGTGGCCTGGGCGCTGGGCAGCGAATCGGCGGGTGTTCTGAGTGCCGTCAAGCATTTTCCAGGGCACGGCGATACGCGCGTGGACAGCCACCTGGCCCTGCCCGTAGTGAACAAGAGCCGCGCGGCGCTGGAGGCCTGCGAGTGGGTGCCGTTCCGGGCGGCGGTGCAGGCCGGTGTGGGTAGCGTGATGACCGCGCATATCCTGTATCCCGCCCTGGACCCGGAGCGGCCAGCGACCCTCTCGCCGGCCCTGCTGGACGGCCTGCTGCGTCAGGAATGGAGCTACAGCGGCATCGTCGTAACGGACGCAATGGACATGAAAGCCGTGGCCGACCGTTATCCTGCTGGGCAGGGCGCCGCTCTGGCGCTGGCAGCCGGCGCCGACGCCGTCCTGGTGTGCGGGCACGGCGACCAGAGCCTGCACGACCTTCACGCGCGCGCACTGGAGCAGGCCCTGCGGGGCGGCACCCTGAGCGCAGAGCGCGTGGAAGCTGCCATCACACGCCTGAGTCAGGCAGAGGCGCGCTTTCCGGGAGCGCGGCGCCTAGTCAGCGCCGCGCAGCGCCAGCAGGATGAAGCCGCCACCCTGCGGTGGGCGACGGGCGCCCTGGAACGCCAGGGGCTGCTCCCCACCCTTGACCCGGCGGCGCCCGTTCTGCTGTTTGCGCCCGCCGAGAGTGAGCTGGGCGGTCCCTACGGCGATTTTCTGAGCAGCGAGGCGCTGGCAGCGGCGCTGCGCCCAGCCTTCCCCCATCTTCAAAGTGCGGTGATTGAGGATGCAGAGGCCACGGCGGCTCTGCTGGCCCGCTTACCCAGCGCCCCGGCGCTGCTGGCCACCACTGGCCGCTGGGGGATACCGGACACCACCGTGGCCCTGGCGGCACGCCTGGCCACGCGCCGCGCCCCGGCGGTTCACCTGGCCCTGTGGTCGCCTGACGCTGCGGCGCAGCTGCCTTTGCCTGCACTAGTCACACACGGATTCCGGCGGGCGCACTTGCAGGCGGCGGCGCACGCCCTGCTGGGCTCAGGGCAGACTGCGCCGGTCTAGTCGGGGGCAAACACCACCTCTACGCCCTCATCCCTGTTCACTCCTCTGCACCTTTAGCGCCTGTCAGCCTCCCGCTGGCAGGCGCCGTTCCTGCTTGTTTCCACAGGAGCAGGTGCTACCATCGGCGCAATCCAAACGAGTGTTCTGGCCCACCTGCGGCCACCGGAGGTTGCCCATGCGAACCCGCCTGACCCTGACTGTCCTTCTTACCTGCGCCTGCACCGCCCTGGCCGACGTGCGGGTGGGCGTCATTGTATCCTCGACCGGCCCGGCGGCCAGCCTGGGTATTCCCGAGCGCAACACCGTGGCCCTGCTGCCCCAGACCATCGGCGGGCAGAAGGTCGTGTACACCATCCTCGATGACGCCTCTGACACCACGGCGGCCGTCACCAACACCCGCAAACTCATTCAGGAGAACAAGGTGGACCTGATTATCGGGACCACCACCACGCCCGCCTCGCTGGCCATGATTGACGTGGTGGCCGAAGCGAAGGTGCCTCTGATCAGTCTGGCCGCCAGCGAGGGCATCATCAAGCCTGTGGACGCCAAGCGGCAGTGGGTATTCAAGACCCCCCAGACCGACGCCCTGATGGCGGCGGCCATCGTCCAGCACATGCAGCAGAACAAGATTAAAACGGTGGGCTACATCGGCTTTAACGACGCCTACGGCGAAGGCTGGCTGGCCGAACTGAAACGCAGCGCGGCGGCGCGCGGCATTCGCGTGGTGGCCGAGGAACGTTATGGGCGCAGCGACACCAGCGTGACCGGCCAGATTCTGAAAATCGTGGCGGCCCGTCCCGACGCGGTGTTGATCGGCGCTTCTGGCGTGCCGGCCGTGCTGCCGCAAAAGACCCTGAATGACCGAGGCTACAGCGGCAAGATTTACCAGACGCACGGAGTCGCCAACGCTGATTTTCTGCGCGTGGGCGGCAAGGATGTCGAGGGCGCCATTCTGCCCGCCGGCCCGGTGCTGGTGGCAGACCAGCTGCCCGACAGCAGCCCCAGCAAGCGCGTGGGCCTGAATTACATGTCGCTGTACGAAAGCCGCTACGGCAAAGACAGCGTCTCCACATTTGGTGCCCACATGTGGGACGCCGGCCTGCTGATGCAAAAGGCCATTCCGGTGGCCCTCAAGCGGGCCAAGCCCGGCACCGCCGAGTTCCGGGACGCCCTGCGGGACGCCCTGGAAGCCACCCGCAATGTGATTGGGTCGCACGGCATCTTCAACCTGTCAGCGACCGACCACCTGGGCCTGGACGCCCGCAGCCGCGTCATGGTGCAGGTCGTGAACGGCACCTGGAAGTTGCTGAAATAGGGCGGGGCTAACCCCGGTTAGGCACCACCCGTCTTAAACGCTTCTGAGACCTGTCTAACGCGGCCTTACTGCCAGGCACCCGTCCGAATTGGGCAGGTGCCTGGTATTTGTTGAATTCGTAGATTCACCGCGCCGCATGTGCGGCAGCTCGGCCACCGTGAATGTGGCAAGATGCCAAACAATGAATCGCCACGACCAGGCCAACGCCGACCAGATTGCCTGGCTGCACGCTGCGTTGACCGCTGCGACATCCACTGAATCTGAGTCGGCGGTTCCCGGACAACGCCCTTGTGCTCAAGTCGCCCCGAATGGAGAGGGGGACCTGTTCCCAGAGAAGGGCCGCCAAGGCACGCGAGACACTTCTTAGGTATCACCGACTTCAGCATGGATCAGGAGTGGCGTAAGGCCACAGCTGTTGAACCAACACCCGCTCATGGTCACCAAGCCATCACTTCGCCCCAGCCGGTCGCCGCGTCAAACCAGCGTACGGAGCAACTGCACAGCCTGTTGAACTGTAGGGTCACCGTTCTCCAGCCGTTCAGTCAGGTCCTGATACAGCCGTTCGTGAATCTCACGACGTGCATCATCAGCCCACGGGCCCTGAGCATCAGCCAAGAAAGGCCCCCGGATTTCAAGAGGCCCACGGATATGGACCGCTGGCGCGAGAAACAGATCCCTGGCAAGCCAGGAAGTGGTCAGGGCAAGGAGCGGATGAAGCTGGTGCTGTCCACCCTCAATCACGATAGGGTCCGCACCCTCGGGCAAAAGCGGCCGTAAGGTCTCCCGCAACCCCCGAAGTGTCTTCTTGAAGAGGTCCACCACTTTCTTATCAGCCTGCTCCTCCCACAGCGCAGCCATGAGCTGTTGCCGGGTACTTGCACCTTGGAGGGCCAGGAAGGCGAGCAACTCGGCAGAGCGGCGCAGTGGGAACCGGAGCAGGCGCTCTTGGTGATAAATCTCCAGTGGCCCCAGAAGTTCCAGGCGCAGTGGGACTGTCCCTATCATCTGGTGACCAAAGACCTGCTCAACGCGCTCCCGCCACTCTGGCTGCTGTCGCAACCAGGTCAAGGTCTCGGTCAGTAGTGAGGCGTCAGTGAGCAGCGGGGTGTCCTGACCGAACGCATCTAGCTTCGTCCTTAGGACTTCCGTGTCTGGCGTCTTTCCCGCTTTCAAGGCCAGGGCAACGAGATAGATATGGGCTCTGGCCTCGTTCCAATTGAAGAGGGAGCCGCTTAACGCCTCCCGGAACTGCTTTTCCGCCGTCAGCCACTCCTGCTTCGCAAAGGTGATGACACCAGCTGTAAAGGCCAGCTGCGCCTCACCGTCCGGATCGGTCCCAAGCAGGGCCCGCGCTTCCCGGTGGACTTGCTCAGCGGCCTCAATCTGCTGATTGAAGACGAGGCGCTCGGCGACAGACGAAAGGGCCATCACCTCGTCCGCTGGTAACTGCAACTGCCGCAGCAGCAGCACTGCTTGCCGCGTCGAGGCGAGCGCGTCAACATGCATGCCGTACCGATGGTGGATCGTCGCTTTGGACATGGCCAGCCAGGCTTGGTGCCTCGGAGAGATATGAGACAGCCGTTCCGCATCCTGGAGGTGCTGAAGCGCCTCCGTGACTCTGCCCCTGTCGCCAAGGGCCTGAGCGTAGTTATTGAGCAGCGTGGCGAGGAAGCGCCACTGCGATGTCCGGTTATAAAGAGTAATCGCCTGCTGGTAATGAGGCTCCGCTGTTGCCCAATCGCTCAAATTCTCATAGGCGCAGGCAAGCGTAACGTGAGCGAGTCCCATATAACGCAGGTCCACATGAGCCGTCGCCTGATCAAGTAGCTCTTGAGCCGCTTCTAGATGCTCTACATCCTGACTTAAACAATCCAAGCTGATGGCTTTTAAATGCAGGATACGCAGCTGATCAATACCGGCTATGTCAGTGGCGAGCGCTTGCCGAGCAACCTGCAAAGCCAGTTGATATTGACCTTCCGAGTGAAGCGCGAAGCTGAACGCCTGCATGAGGCGGGGGTTACGATCACCACGGTCATACGCTTGCTGAACCTGTTGACGCGCTTCAATCGCCATTTCGCGGCCCGAAACGATTTGACTGAGCCAGTAAGCCGCTTGCGCACGGGCGCCAAGCCACGCCGAAGGAATACTTTTCAGTTCTAATTCAATTCGCTCGTGATTGCCGATGTGGTGGTGCTCGCTGATCCACTTCTCCAGCACAGCATTTAAGCCTTCCTGATCGCCAATGTCATTCAGGAGAGAAGCAGCTAGAGAGATGTTGTCGTCTCGCAGGGCCTCTGCACTGTGCTGCTGGATCAACTCGCGGTAGCGCCGTGGAAACGTGATGGAGAGTCGTTGGGTCAGTGCTTCTCTCAGTTCGGAAGGCACAGGGATGGTGCCGTTCTCTTGGACCACGAGGGGCAGGTGTGTCTGCACCTGGTCCCACCAGACATCGGGAAGATCCGGCGCCACGCTGAGCGAGCGAACAGGGTGCCAGGTCTTCTCCAGCGCCAGCGGAAGAAGAGCATTGAGCAGCGTGGGCGGCAGCTGCTGCAGCGCCGTTTCGATCTCAGCCGGGCGAGACGTCATAGCGGCAGACTAGCGGCTCTTCCCCCCTTTTTCCCCCCCCGCCTCCTACCCTTGAGAGGGAAAAGACCACCACACTGGTCAATCTATCTCTTCGCCGCTGCTTTCTGGGAGCCCTGCTTGTGACCGAATTTGAATCTCCTCTCAAAGAATCCACTCTGTTCTTCGCCCCTCCAGCTCTTTATGGACTGATTGAGCGCGTCCGGGCGCGAGACCGGCGGTGCCGCGCGTTGGCGCAGGGTCTGGTCCTCGCCTACTCCCTTGACGCCGCACTGGGTGCGCGGCCATATGCCGCCAGCGCTTCTTCTGATTTCGTAACGGCTGTGAATGACATGCTGCATAAGCAGGACGTCCAAGCCTGCCCCTTGGCTCCCTTGTTCCATGACTTCCTGGCCCTGCTGCTCAAATCGGACGCTGGCGCGCCACTTACGGTTAACAGCGCCCAGCACCTCAAGGTCGTGAATGTTGAGCCCTTAGAAACTGAACTCTTGCTGGAGCTTCACGACCTCTGTCACCTGCGGCGAGAGCTTTACCAGCTGTGCCAACCTGCATTGGCCAATCTGGACTGGAGCGCCCAGCAGGCCCGTGCCGTTTGACTGGATATAAGGTTGACGGCAAAGCTCTTGCCCTGGACGATCAGTGTTCTGCGATTCTCGCGGCGCGAAAAAGGCCCATGCAGCCGCACACGCTCAGTTTCTAGAGCACGCCGCATCAGTGACTCCGCACGACCAAGTCAATGCACAGCAAGTGGAGATTCTGCGGGCTGCGCTGGGCCATCCCAACGAGCCTTCATCTCCCATCACCCTCTACAGCTCTCTAAACCTGGCAGGGCAATCTAGACAAAAAGCACTGTCCAGAACATCAAAAACACTGAGTGAGCGGGAGGAGTGAGAACAATCTAGAAAAGCCCAGAAATCGAAGTGGCTATTCGCCTGATACTCAGTCCACAGCGGCGGCCAGAGCCCGTCCGGCGGCGCGTCCACTGAAGATGCAGCCTCCTAAAAAGGTGCCTTCCAGCGCCCGGTAGCCGTGAACCCCACCGCCTCCGAAGCCAGCCACCTCGCCCGCCGCAGATAAGCCCGGCAAAGGCTGTCCGTCCTGGCCCAGCACGCGCCCTTCCAGGTCCGTTGCCAGCCCACCCAACGACTTGCGGGTCAGGATGTTGAGCTTGACAGCAATCAGAGGCCCACTGGCCGGGTCAAGGATCGGCGCGGGCTTCGCCACCCGAATCAGGCGCTCGCTGAGAATATTGCGGGCATTGCGGATAAGGGCGAGCTGCGGGTCTTTCCCGGCCACATTGCGCAGCTGGAGGTCGCGGTCGCGGACTTCCTGCTCCACCTGAGCGAAGTCTACCTGGTCGTTGCCAACCAGCTCGTTCATCCCGGCGACCAGCTCGCGCAGGTTGTTCCGCACCACGAAGTCTGCGCCATGGTCCATGAACGCCTGCACTGGCGCCTGCACCCCCCGGACGCGCTCTAGGGTCAGACGGATATTTTTGCCAGTCAGATCGGGGTTCTGTTCGCTGCCAGAAAGGGCATGCTCACGTCTGATGATGGCGCGGTTGAGCAGGAACCAGGTGTAGGGATACCCTTGGGTGGTGATGTGCCGCAAGGTGTCGAGGGTGCTGGCCCCCGGAATGTGGGGGAAGGGCAGGCGCTTTCCAGTGGGGTCCAGCCACAGGCTGCTGGGCCCAGGCAGAATACGAATCCCGTGATTCGGCCAGATGGGATTCCAGTTCCGGAGCCCCTCGGTGTAATGCCACATCCGGTCCGGGTTGATGAGCTGGGCCCCGACCTTCTGCACCGCCTGCTGGAGCAGGCCATCAACGTGCTTTGGTACGCCTGAGACCATGAAGGCGGGGGCCGGCCCCAAACGCTCGGTCGGCCAGTACCGGCGCACCAGCTCGTGATTTCCTCCGATTCCCCCAGAGGTCACCAGCACTGCCTGAGCATTCAAGCTGAAGTCGTCCACGACCACCCGCGAACTGCTTTCACCGCGCTGCACGTCGGAGGCTTCCAGAATATCTCCGTAAACCCCCTGCACGACCCCCTGGATCATGTTCAGGCCGCGCACACGGTGGCGGAAGTGAAAGCGAATCCAGCCGGCCTGCTGATGCGCGCGGACGCGCCGCTCAAAAGGGGCCAGGACGCCCGGCCCTGTGCCCCAGGTGATATGAAAGCGCGGCACGCTGTTGCCTGGCAGACTCGCGCCTGCCCCGCCCCGCTCGGCCCAGCCCACAGCCGGAAACCACCGCATCCCCTGGGCATGCAGCCAGGACCGCTTCTCGCCGGCGGCAAAGTCCACGTAAGCCTCCGCCCATTTTCTGGGCCAGTGGTCCTCAGGGCGGTCAAAGGCGGCGGCCGTCATCCAATCGCGCAGCGCCAGATCACGGGAGTCATGAATGCCCAAGCGGCGCTGCTCCGGACTGTCCACGAAGAAGAGGCCACCCAGCGACCAGAAGGCCTGTCCACCCAGGTTCTGCTCGCCTTCCTGATCCAGCAGAAGGACGCGCTTTCCGGCGTCGGCAAGTTCGGCGGCGGCCACCAGCCCCGCCAGTCCAGCACCAACCACGATCACGTCCGCATCCAGTGTTGGCATGACCTATTAGACAGGCAACGCGGGCAGCGCGCCCACCGGCCACTGTGGAGTCAGCTCTGGCCGGCCAAAGCCTGAGGTCAGCCTATTCTCCATCGCCCAGCAGGACCGCCCTGCACCTTCACCACAGCTTCCATCTGACGCAGCACAGCGCTGCGACCAGAGCGTCTGGCAGGTCCATAGAGTCCAGACCTGTGGGCGGCCATAGTCAGTCAGCGCAGCGCTACCACGTGACTGAAACAGTGGAGCGGGGCCGCATTCCCTGACCAATCCGACCAGCGCAGTTCGCGCGTGAGACTATGCAGAGAGACGCAGGTGAGCTTGGCCAGAGATTCAGACCTGCATGTGGTGTAACGAGCCGGCAGGTCACGGCTCAGCAACTGGCTATTTTGCGCCCCAGCTGTGGTTGAGCTTGGTGGCCTTCGCTTACACTGCCGCCATGTCTGAATTCAGGTGGTGGCGGGCGCTGCAGTTGGCCTGGCAGCAGGGCGGTCGTGGGCTCCAGCCTTATCCCCGCCTCGAATTCGAGCGCATCTTCCAGCAGACAGGCACCTCTGGGCTGCTTGTTCTGGTCGCCGTGAACCGCCTCAAGTTCCTCAATGACCAGCGCGGCTGGGCGGCGGGTGACGCACTCATCCGGTGCATCGAGCGTGCCCTCCGCCAGCACCTCCCCCGAGGCACAAACTTGACCCGGTGGAGCGGTGACGAATTTCTGCTCTTTGTCCCGACGAGCAGTTTTGAGGACATCAACCGCATTCTCAGTGGCCTGCAGCGTCAACTGGCTTCTCCTTTTCCTGACCAGCCCGCGTTCCTGTTTGGCCTCAGCCACCTGAACGAGACCCAGCCTTTTCAAGAGGCGCTGAATGAAGCTGACCATGCCCTGTACCTCGACAAAGGCGAGGGCGCCATCTCCGCGCAGCGGCTAGGCGAGGAGCGCGGGCTGTTTAACCTGTCCTATCAACTGGTCCAGATGGATTCTCCCGAAGACATCGTGACCAAGGGGCTCCACCTGGTCCGCTGCCTGCTGCGGTTTGAGGCAGCGGCCTTTGCCCAGGTCAGCGAAGGCCACCTCGTCAATCAGCGCCTGGACCATGATCCAGCTGTGACGTTCCCTGACGGCGTGCTGGACGGCCGCATTCGGCTGAGTCCCCTGGCCCAGCGGGCGGTTCAGGATCACCGCACAGTCGTGACGCTGGACGCGCCAAACGACCCAGCGGCTTCAGGCATCTGGGATCGGCTCCAGGGGAAAAGCGGCATGGTCACGCCCGTGGAAGTCGGGGGACAGGCCATCGGCATTCTCTGGACGATGCAGATCACGGCGTACCGGGCGGTGCCGGTACGGGCGCAGCATCTTCTGGAACTTGCCGCGATGCGCCTGGCGCACGTGCTGGAGCTTCGGCAGACCGTGCAGGCAGTTCGGCAGACCCTGGAAGGCGGCCTGCTGGGCCTCGGTGTGGCCCTTGAAGCCCGCGACCTGGAATCGTATGGCCACACCCAGCGAGTGGTGGATGCCAGCGTCCAGCTTGGGCGCGCGCTGGGTCTGAGCAGCAGCGCCCTGGATGATCTCCGGCAGGGCGCCTACCTGCACGATATTGGCAAGCTGTCCATTCCCGACCGCATTCTTCTGAAGCCTGGCCGGCTGGATCCCGACGAGTGGCAGGTCATGCAGAGCCATGCGGCCACTGGGGCCTCTATTGCGGCTCATATTCCCCAGCTGTCGCCTGGAGCACTGAACGTGATCCGTGCCCACCACGAGCGCTGGGACGGCGCCGGTTATCCGTCTGGGCTGTCTGGGGCAGAGATTCCGCTGCTCGCACGCATCTTCGCGGTGTGCGATGTCTACGACGCCCTGACCAGCAAGCGGGTCTACAAGCCCGCCTGGACCGCGCAGCAAGCCCAGGAAGAGATTGCGCAGCAGGCGGGCAAGCAGTTTGACCCTGAGGTGGTGCAGGCCTTCCTGACGCTTGTGGACGGTGTCCGAACGGCGGCAGATGACGAGCATCAGGGACACACTGCACAGGCTTCAGAACCGAAAACATGATGGGCTATATGAGGGGAAGAGAAGCTCTCCAGACGAAAAGGTCTG
>NZ_WQLB01000020.1 GCF_009755355.1 Deinococcus arboris
TAACCCAGCAGCGCTGACCAGAGCCGCGCGGCGCCTTCGGGTGCAGCCTCGCCTGGGGTGACGAAGAAAAAGGCCAGGGCCAGCGCCAGGTACACCGCCAGCAGCAGGACGCCTTCAAACCAGGTGGTTTCGCCGTCCTTGGTCACGCTGGTGACGATCAGCGCCACGGCAATAATCGCAATCAGTTCCAGCGGCGAGCTGAATACCAGATTCATGGGATGGCCCAGCAGCGCCCCGATAATCACCAGCAGTGGGGCGGTCAGCAGCGCCACCTGAATGGTGGCCCCCAGGCCGATGTTGACGGCCAGGTCCATCTGGCCCCGGCGGGCAAAATACACGGCGGCGATGTACTCGGCAAAGTTGCCCACCACCGCCAGCACGATGATGCCCAGGAAGAACTCGCTCAGGCCCAGCTGGCTGGCGGTGGCTTCCAGGGCGCCTGACAGCAGTTCGGATTCCAGGGCAATCAGGGCTGTGCCGCCCAGCAGCACCCCCAGGGCTGTGGCCAGCGGCCAGGGCTTTTCGGGGCCGTGCCCGGCTTCCTCGCTGATGGCAAACACGTCCTTGTGCGTCACCAGGGTGTAGACCAGATTGAGCAGGTAGACCACGATCAGCAGAATCGCGACTCCGATGCTCAGGCGCTCGTCTAGGTTGGCGCGGGCCTCGCTGCCAGCGGCGAAGGCGGGCAGCTGCTCGGTGTAGTCGAAGATGGCCGGCAGGGTGAGCATGATGACCGTCAAAAACAGCATGGCGCTGAGCTGCCCGGCGTTGGCCGCGTTGAATTTCTGCCGTGTGCCGCCCCGGACAAACCCGGCCGCCACAATCGCCAGCCCCAACCCCAGCAGCGCGTTGCCGATGATCGAACCCGTAATCTGCGCCTTGACCACCTGAGTATTGCCGTCCAGCAGGATAAAAATGGCGATGATCAGCTCGGCCATGTTGCCAAAGGTCACGTTCAGCAGGCCACCGATGGTGGGCCCGGCGTGCACCGCGACGTGTTCGGTGGCCTTGCGCAGCCAGTCGGCCAGCGGCACGATGGCCAGCACCGCCGTGACAAACACCCACAGCGGCGGCGCATGAACCACGTAATTCAGCAGCAGGCTGATGGGCAAGAATGCCAGCAGGCTATTCATGAGCATGGGCGCAGTGTAAGCGGGCGCGCCTCCGGGCCACGCTCAGTTCATTTATATACACGCCTGATGCTGCCCAGACCAGTCAGGCTATGGGGTATGGACGTTGCTTCTGCCGCCCTGTGGCCGCTGTTGGTCCAACTGCCTCTGCTGACGGAGATGGGCGTCGGCTTAGGGCTGGCAGGGCTGCGCTTGCATGCCCGTCTTGCCCTGCGCTGGGTGATGTTGTTGTGCTGCTGAGGGGCGTGCGGGTGGCCGGAACCATCCTGACAGCGGAACTGAGCGTGGTTGAGGGGCATTGTTGGCCACTCAACGGAACTGGCAGCCGCTGTGAGTGTCTGGCTGCCCCTGTAGGCGCCACGGCTGGGTCGCTCAGTCAGTGAGATTCTGCCGCTGATGAGGGCAGCCGGCCGGAGTGGGCTGCTGCTGGAACTGGAGGTGGGGCTGTTCAGCGGGCGCTGCGCAGGGAGCCGGTCAGGCAATTGCTCGGGGTCAACTGAAGGGGCACACCGCCACCGCCAGAGGCGGTAAAGCCTGCGCCTGCCACCTACGTTCCTTACGACCAGGGCAGGCCTGAGCGGGTGGCCCAATAGGTAGAGGCGTCCTGGGTCAGCGCCCGCAGCAGAGGTGCGGGGCTGGCGTCCAGCGTCAGGGCCGCCAGATTCTGGCGCAGTTGTTCGGGGGTGCTGGCGCCACTCAGGACCACATTGGCCCAGGGCTGGGCCAGGGCCGCAGCCAGCGCCACTGCGTCTGGGGTCACGCCCAGCGTCTGGGCCGCGTCAGCCAGCACTGGGGGGACGTCGGCCTGTCCGGTCAGGCCGCGCGCGCTCAGGCGGCCATTGGCTACGGCCTCTTTCACCACGACGGTCCAGCCGGCTGCGTGGGCCTCGCCAAGGGCCGCGCCCGCTGACGGCTCCAGCAGATTCCAGGTGGCCTGCACCGCCGAAAAGGGACACACGCCGCCCACCCGCACCGCCAATGCCCGGCGCAGCGTCTCGGCCTGGCCAGGGCCGCTGGTGGAGAGGCCCACCCGCACGCCTTGAGCCGCCAGGTTCGCCAGCCGCGCCAGCACCTCGGCGTTGTCCAGCACCCCCGACTCCAGCGTGGCGGAATGAATCAGGTAGACCGCCGTGGCGCGCCCCAACGCCGAACAGGTCTCGGGCCACTGCCGGTCCAGCGTGGCGAGGTCGTGGGTCTTGACCTCGTGTGTCTGGGCAGCCACCTGCCAGTCGGCCACATAGGTGTAGCCCCACTTGCTGCCCAGTACGGCGCCGGTGTGCCCCCGCTCGCGCTGCCACTCGCCCAGAAAGGCCTCGGCGCGGCCATAACTGCGCGCGGCGTCAAAGTACCGCAGGCCCGCCGCCCAGGCCGTGTCCAGCACCGCCCAGGTCTGCGCCTTCAGGCCCTCCACGCTTTTGTGGGGCAGGTCGGCGCCGTGCCCCAGGTTGAGGTAGCCGGGGCGTCCCAGCGCCGCCAATCCCAGGCCCAGCCGGGGAGTACCGGGGAGCAGCAGACTCAGAAGTGCCCCGCGTCCCCGCCTGCGCCGCTGCCCGCGTCCTGGCCCGGCGTGAAGTGAAAGTCAGCCGCCGCGCCGCCACGGGCCCAGCGCCGCTGCGCCCGCCAGTGTTCACGCACCGCGCGCAGCTTGGCCCGCAGGGTCAGCAGATTGAGCAGCAAATGGATGAGGGGCCATTTCATGCCTTCAGGTACGCGGAACTGACGGGGCGCGTTCCCGCAGGTCGCGGGCCAGGGCTAGGGGCACGGTCAGCCGCAACTCGTCGGCTAGGTCCAGTGTCCAGGTGACGGCGCCGGCGTAAGCCCTTTCCAGGTCAGGCAGGCCCGCCGTGATGCCCGCGTAGCGCGTCAGACTCGCCACGCTCAGTTCCTGTTCGGCGCGGCGTGAGGGGTTGGGCCAGTGGTCGGTCCTCTTCTCCTGCAGGCGGGCCAGACGCAGCAGGCCGCCCTGAACCCAGCCCAGCAGCTCATGGGCGCGCACGCGTTCACCGCGCGCCAGCACGTTCAGCCCAAAAGCCAGCCAGTTCAGCAGCCGGCCGAGGATGAGCCCAGCGTCGTCGGCAGGATGAACGGTGCGCCCCGCCAGCACCGCCAGATGCCGGGCCAGGCGCCCGTCCTCATCCTTGACCAGCATCTGTGTGGGCCGAACATGCTGCGGCGTCCAGTCCTCCACCTCGGGCAGCCGCGCGGCGGGCACGACATGCAGTTCCACCCGCCGCAGACCCGGCAGCAAGGCCGTGGGCGTGCCGAACTCGTTGACCACGAAGTGCTGCACGTCCAGCTGCGTACTCAGCCAGTCCTGCGCCTCGACGGCGGCGCCGGGTGCCAGGAACGCCCAGTACTCCAGGTCGCTGTGGGCATCCGCCTGACCTTGCGGGACGCTGCCGTAGGCGGCCACATGCGAGAAGCCGCCTTCGGCCTGTAGGGCCGCGCGCAACTGGGCGTCCAGTGCCAGCAGCCCGGCCAGCCCCCCGGTCGTCACGGCCCGTCTGGGTACAGTTCGCCTTCGCGCGCAGCCAGCGTCCAGTCCTTGACGGCCCAGCCCTGCGCGCCGCGCGTGAGGTTGATGGTCATGGTGTACCGCTCGCCGTCAATGTATTCGCTGTCGGTGGTCTCGTCGGCAAAGCCCAGGCTGACGGGCAGAACGGCGCGGGCCTGCGCGGCGCTGTCCTGGCTGAGTTCCAGGCTGTCAAAGCCGAAGTTGCCCAGCGTGCGCGCCGGGGGTAGGTCGGCGTTCGTCAGCTTCAGCCAGGGCTGGGCGCGCGCGGCGGCGGCGTCAATCCGGCGCTGCCCCTCGGCCACCTGCGCGGGGGTGCGCCGCACGTCCCGGTACTGCGAGGCCACCTGCTTGGCCACGTTGCTCAGGTCGCCCAGCAGCCGGGCGGTCACCGCCAGCGCGTCGTCTTTCAGTTCGGTGACGGCACCCGCTGACACCCGGTAGGCCAGGTAGCGGGCGCTGCCGCTGCGCTCGTCGAACACCAGCGCGTCGTCGCGGCCTGAGGCCCGGCGCACAGTGGTCAGCGGAAACCAAGCGGTGTCCAGGTAGCCGTCTGCCTGGCTGCGAATGGGCCCGCTCAGCAGGGTTGGTCCGGCCACGATTCCCGCGCCCTGGGGGCGGTACAGGCGCAGCGTGGCCGCATTGCCCTGCGCCACCAACCCCAGATATTCGCGCTTGCCCGGCGCTGTGAACGCACCCCCCAGGCCCAGGCGCGCGGCGCTGAACGGCACGCCTGCGCGCACCGGCCAGTCGGTCATGCCGTAGTCGTTCATGACCTGGCGGATGTCCGGGCCGTAGTTGGTCAGCCAGGCCCGGAAGCGGGCGGGCAGCTTTTGCACGTAGGCCTGCGCCTCGCCCGGCTGCCCGATGGCGACCAGCGTGGCGTAGTTGGCCAGCACATCGCCCCCGCTGGACTTGTCATTGACCGTGCTGGCCGGCCCCGTAAAGCCGCGCAGGAAGCCCGGAAAGGAGCGCGTGTTGTCCACGTATTGCCCATTCACATACGAGAACACCACCGGCAGCGGAATGCTCTCGGCAAAGCTGAGGCCGTAGGCGTATGCAAAGCGCCAGTCGGACCCCACCAGTTCCAGCGGGCCCTTGCCGTCCAGTTGGCGGGCGTCCAGGCCGTCACTGTGGGCGCCGAAGTAGGTCAGCAGCTTGCGCGGCGGCGTGGTCAGCGAATACAGGGTGTGGGTAAAGCAGCAGTGCGCGCCGCCCGAAAAGCCAGACAGCAGCACTTCTGGCACGCCGTCGCCGGTCACGTCGCGGCACCAGTTCACGTCCACGGCCGTGTCGCTGATGGTGGCGGAGGTGACGCCGCCCCGGGTGATGCTCACGCGGTCGGCGGGGTCGTCAAAGCCGTTCTCACTGAGTTTGAGGGTGTAGGCGCCGCAGGTCTTGGTGCTGGTCTTGATGGGCGCACTGGGTTCTTCCTGGGCCGCAACGGGGGTGGTTAGCAGGGTCAGCAGGCCCGTGAGGACCAGAAGGGATGGGGCGGGGCGAACCATTAGGAAACCTCCGGGGTAGGGGAGAACAGAGAAGCCGGCGAACGCCCGCATCATCCCGCGCCGAGGGACCGAAAGGAAGAAGAGGGTGGCGGTTCAGAAACTTTCTGATAAGGAACTGGCCCCAGAAATGAGGGGACTGCGAGAGGTCCAGGCGGCCTGTCGCAGCTCTGTTGTCCAGACGAACTCGTCCCCGTCATGGGCCGGCACACAATCAGCTTGTTCTGATGAATGATCTGGCAAAAGAGGCGCTGAGCTTCTCGCCAGGCTGTTCTCTCAAGGGGGGCTACCTTGTCTTCGCCCCATCATCCTCACAACTCCCTTTCATTCAGAGCGGGGCACAGGCCGCGCCAGAAATGCCTCAAAGTCGGCGGGGAGCAGCGGGCGGGCGAACAGGTAGCCCTGAAAGCGGGTGCAGCCCAGACGCTGCAGCGCGCGCCACTGCGCCCCGGTTTCGACGCCTTCGACAATCACACCGATCTCCAGGCGGCGGGCCAGCGCCACCACACTTTCTACGAGCGTGCGGGCGGCGTGGCTGCTGAGCAGGTCGGTGATAAACGAGCGGTCGATCTTCAGGTCGTCAATGGGCAGGGCGGTCAGCACCGACAGGTTGGCGTAGCCCGTGCCAAAGTCGTCAAGGGCCACCCCCACGCCCATCTGCCGCAGGCGCTGCAACTGCGCGCGGGCCGCCGGAATGTCGGCCAGCACCGAGCGCTCCGAGAGTTCCAACTTCAGGCGGCGGGGCGAGAGCCCGGCTTCACTCAGGGCCGCTGAGACCTGGGCCCCCAGGTCGCCGGCTTCAAACTGGGCCGCCGCCACATTCACGCTTACCTGGGCCTGGGCGGCGCTCCCCGTCCAGCGGGCCGCCGCCCGGCATGCCAGCCGCAGGACCTGCTCGCCCAACTCGGGCAGCAGCCCAGCGTCTTCGGCAAGATCTAGAAAGGCGCCGGGGGGCAGCAGGCCACGCGCCGGGTGGGGCCAGCGCACCAGGGCCTCGGCGGCGGCCAGGCACCCGGCGGCCGTGTCCACGATGGGCTGCAGGGCCACCACCAGCCCGCCCGGCGTGCCCAGCGCCGCGCGCAGTTCGGTTTGCAGGGTCAGACGTTCACGGGCCTGATCATCCAGGGCGGGGCGGTAGGCCTCCAGGGTGGCGCCGCTGCGCCCCCTCGCGTAAGACAGGGCGCTCAGGCTGGTGCGAATCAGGGCGTCGGTGGTCTGGCCGTGGGCTGGCGCCCAGCTGATTCCGGCGCGCAAGCGTGGGCTGACCAGGTGGCCTTGCACCGTGAACTCGGCGTCTAGGCGCTCAGCCAGCTGACGCAGCGTCGCCATGCCCTGCTCGCTGCCCTTACAGGCAAAGGTCAGGGCAAAGAGGCTGCCGTTCGTATGGGCGGCCAGCCCTCCAGGAGGCAGGTGGTCGCGCAGCCGCCGGGCCAGCGCCTGCTGGGCCAGGTCGCCCGCCGCGTAGCCGTGCGCGCTGTCCACCTCTTCCAGCCCCGTGAAATCCAGCTGCGCCAGGCACACGCTGGGCTGGGCGGCCGCGTCTGCCGGCGCCGGATCGGCCGGCAACTCACGGAGCAACTCGTCCAGGCGCGCGTGCAGTGAGGTGCGGTTGGGCAGGCCAGTCAGGGGATCGTGGTGGGCCTGATACCACAGCTGACTGTCCAGGGTCCGGGCGTGTTCCTCTTTCAGACGCAACTCGGTCAGGTCTCGGACGAACAGCACCTCGCAGGGGGTGCCGGCGGTGTCCACCACCCGCCGCGTCACGGCCAGGTGGCGGCGCGGGTCCTGCGGCGGGTCCAGGGTGACCTCATATTCGCCGTTGTGGCTGCTGCCGTCCTCGTGCCAGCCGCGCTGGTCGCTGATGGGCCGGCCCACCACCTCGGCGGCGGGAGCGTTGAGCAGCCCCAGCAGCGCGCCGTTGACCTTGACCACCAGACCGGTCTGGCGCTCGACCAGGGCAGCCCCCACCGGCGAGGCGTCAAAGAGGGCGCGCAGGTGGGCCTGATCCTGCCGCGCGCGGGTATACAGCCCGGCGCGGTCCAGCGCCTGGGCGCACTGCCGCGCCAGGGTGGTCATGAACGCGCGGTCGTCCGGCGGAAACTCACGGGGCGGGACGAAGGTCAAGGCCATCGCCCCGCGCGTCTCGCCGGCCCAGAGCGGCAGGGCCGCCCCCGACGCCGTCCCCATCAGGAGTTCGTAGACGGCCAGTTCAGGATTGGTCTGTGCGGCGCCGGGCATGTCTTCCAGCCACAGCACCCGGTTTTCGCGCATGGCCCGCATGACGGGCATCTGGGACTCCGGGGCAATGGTGGCGTAGCGGGCCTCGACCTCTGGTTCATAGCCTGCGGCGCCCACCAGCGTCAGGCCGCCCTCTGCGTTTTTCAGCAGCACGGCGCTGTTGTCGGCCCCAAAGGCCGCCATGCCCTGACGCAGCATCACGCGGACCACCTCATCAGTGGTCACGGCGGAGAGCAGGGCCTGGGTCACCTTGGAGAGGACCCGGACACGCCGGTGGGCCGACACAGGCAGGGTAGGAAAACGCAGAGGCAGCCTGGAGGACATGATCCATCATGCACCCTGCCCCCAGCCGGAAACAGCGGGGGAGCCTACCGCCTGGGTGCGCCGGGCAGGTCCACGGGCGTCACAGGAATCGGCTCGCCAAACTGGGCGTAGCGGCGGCCCCGGTGCGGCTCGCCGCGCCCACACAGCACGGTGACCTGCGGCAGGCCGTGGACGTTGACCTCGGCCACGGCCAGGCGCCCAGTTTCGTAGGCGCCCAGGTCCAGGTACAGGTGGCGGCTCAGGCGGCACGGCGTGGGCACCGGCGTATGGCCGTGCAGAGAGTAGGTCACGCCCTGCGGCAGGGGAAACGGGCCCTCGTAGGGCCGCAGCCACAGCGCCGCCGACAGCGGGCTGTCGTGCTGCGGGTGCTTGACGGGGGGGGCGGCGTGGGCAATCAGCACGCTGCTCTGGCCGGCCGGCACCTCGTCATGAATCTCGCCGTCAGCCGTGACGTACACCACGCGCCGCAGCACCTTCAGATACGCCTCAAGCAGCGGCGGGAACTTTTCCAGAGTCAGGCCGCCCAGTTCGTCGCGCACGGTGGCGCCGCCGGCGCGCATCCACCACTGGTAGCCCTCCATGGCCTTGCGGTAATCACCCAGGTCGTGCGTGCCCTCGTACAGGCGGTACCACTTGATGCCTTCTTGCATCATGCGCTCGTGGTTGCCCATCAGCAGGGTCGCGCGCCCCGCCTGGTGCAGCTCTAGCAGCTTGTCCACGGTGGCCAGGCTGCGCGGTCCCCGGTCAATGGCGTCGCCCAGGCCCACGTAATGCGCGTCGGGAAACTGGTCCAGCGCGGCGCGCAGCAGGTCCGGGCGCCCGTGCAGGTCGGGAATGACGACAATCTGGCGGCTCACTGGTCTTCTCCGGGCGCGTCACTGAAGTCCAGCAAGGTCTGCTTGCTGCGTTCGCGCAGCAGCCGCGCGGCGTCGGCAAAGGGAGAAAGCGTCAGGGTCTGGCCCTGCAAGTCGGCCCGGTAGCCCGCGCCGTCAGCGGCGCCGGGCAGCCACTCGGCCGGCAGCTGATAGGTGCGGCCCTGGCTGTCTTCGACATCCGCCAGACCGGCCTCCTCATCCAGAACATCAATGACCAGCAGCAGGGGCACAGACATGGAGGCAAGTCTAGCGCGCCCCTCTTTCGGCGGATGCCCCCGGCAGGGGCGCTGGCGTAGGGTCGGGTCATGGCACTGGTGACGAGGCGGCGGGTGCTGCGTGCCCTGGGCGGCGGCGGCCTGGGCCTGCTGGCGGCGGGCGGGCTGGGCACGGCGCAGGCCTACCGCTTCGGCGTGACCCGCCACGCCCGCCCCCTACCGGGCCTGAAGGCACCCCTGCGTGTGGTGTTCCTGACTGACCTGCACTACGGCCTGTATATCGGCGCGGGCAGCGTGCGCGCCTGGGTCGACGCGGCCAATGCCCAGACACCAGACCTGGTGCTGCTGGGTGGTGACCAGCTAGACAGCCGGCTGGATGAAGAACCGCAGGCGCTGCTGACCGAACTGGCCCGGCTGCGGGCGCCGCTGGGCGTTTACGGCGTGTGGGGCAACCACGATTACGGCAGCTTTGGCCGGTATGGTGGCCGGCACTATGGCCCAGCACGCACCGACTGGCTGGCCAAACGCGGGGTCCTGGAAGCGGCCTTTGCCAACGCGGGCGTGACCATCCTGCGCAACGCGGGCCGCCCCCTGAGGGATGACCTGTATGTGGGCGGCGTGGACGACCTGTGGCACGGCCAGCCGGATGTGGGAACGGCGCTGGCCGGCGCCGAGGAGCGGGCCACCTTGCTGGTGACGCACAATCCTGACCTGCTCCCCGAGTTGCCGCAGGAGGTGGGGCTGACCCTATGCGGTCACACGCACGGCGGCCAGGTGAGGTTGCCCGTCATCGGCGCGCCGATGGTGCCCAGCCGCTACGGGCAGCGGTACGCCATGGGCTGGGTGGAAGGGGCACACGGCACGCCCGCTTATGTCAGCCGGGGGCTGGGCCTAAGCGGCATTCCGTTTCGTAACCTCTGCGAGCCGGAAGTGACGGTGGTGGATTTGCAGCCCAGATAAGGGACAGCGCAGCTTTGAGAATTGGCTGCGGGGTTAACCCTCACCGTCTACGTTCTTTCCACGCTCTGCCGCTCGTCGGGACGGCAGCAGTTGCCCGCCCCCACATGCCAGCAGGCGTTTCCTGTAGGCCATAGAGGTCATGGGTGGGCAGGCCAGCACAGCCTGCATAAAAATCCCTGGCGGGCGGTAGTCGTGAGCGTCAATGGAATGGGCACTGAGCGAGGGCGCGCAGAAAATCTTGCCGTCATTGGGGATAAAGAGGTTGCTGCTGCCCAGAAAAAAGCGCGTGCCCTGGTACAGCAGGCTGGGCGGCGCTTCATTCAGGCGGCACAGTTCACACCGGTGAAAGCCGCCTGCGGCGACAGGTTGCCAGGGGGACTGAAGATGAGTGACCAGCGCCGTCATAAACGCGAAATCTACGTCACTGCGAGTGAAGGCGCTGTTGCGGCCCAGCCAACCCACAGCGACCAGCACCTCTGCGGCGCCCTTGCCAAAATACGTCAGGGGCGATAAATCCTTGAAGACGGCCACGCTCAACACTATGTCTTTGCCTGGTCTCAGGTCAGGAAGAAGCTTCTTCCGACCTTCCCTTTGCTAACAAAAGGACGCAACACACCTTTAGACCCATTATAAACAACGGGCCTGCATAGACATGCATCTGTCTGTATCGTGATTCTAACAGCCTGCACCCTGCAGGCACGTTTTACGCCAGAGGGGAGTGTCCACATGAACCGAACAGACAACCGGGTGACGCCGGAGGCAGTGCCGCACACCCCACCGAGCCCACAGGAGCTGCAGCAAGCGCGCGCTCAGGGCCTGTACGCCGCGCAGGAGCACGACGCCTGCGGCGTGGGCATGGTGGCGCACATCAAGGGCGTGCGCAGCCACAGCATCATCGCCCAGGGCCTCAAGATTCTGGAAAACCTGGACCACCGGGGCGCAGTGGGGGCCGATCCCCTGATGGGCGACGGGGCCGGCATCCTGATTCAGATTCCCGACGAGTTGTACCGCGCCGAGTTGAGCAAGCAGGGCGTCACCTTGCCGCGCCCCGGCGACTACGGCGTGGGCATGATCTTTCTGCCCAAGGAAATCGCCTCGCGCCGGGCCTGTGAGCAGGAACTGGAACGCGCCATCCGCGCAGAAGGGCAGTTGGTGTTGGGCTGGCGCGACGTGCCAGTCAGTGCCGAGATGCCTATGAGCCCCACGGTGCGCGAGAAAGAACCCGTCATCCGGCAGGTGTTCATTGGTGCGGGCGCCGACACCCTGGTGCCTGACGCTCTGGAGCGCAAGCTGTACGTGATTCGCCGCCGGGCATCGAACGCCATTCGCGCCCTGAACTTCACGCACGGCGCGGAATATTACGTGCCGTCCATGTCGTGCCGCACAGTGATTTACAAGGGCCTGCTGCTGGCCAATCAGGTGGGCGAATACTACCTGGACCTGCAAGACGAGCGCGTGACCTCGGCGCTGGCCCTGGTTCATCAGCGCTTTTCGACGAACACCTTTCCCGAATGGCCGCTGGCGCACCCGTACCGCATGGTGGCCCACAACGGCGAGATCAACACCGTCAAGGGCAACTTCAACTGGATGCGGGCCCGCGAAGGGATCATGGTGTCTCCGGTGCTGGGCGACGACCTGAAAAAGCTCTACCCGATTTCCTTTGAGGGCGAGTCCGACACCGCCACGTTCGACAACGCGCTGGAGCTGCTGACCCTGGCGGGTTACCCGATGGCGCACGCGGCCATGATGATGATTCCCGAAGCCTGGGAAGGCAACACCGGCCTGGACCCGCGCCGCCGCGCCTTTTACGAGTACCACGCGTCCATGATGGAGCCCTGGGACGGCCCCGCCGCGATGGTCTTTACCGATGGCCGGCAGGTGGGTGCCACTCTGGACCGCAACGGCCTGCGCCCCGCGCGCTACGTGCAGACGCGCGACGACCTCGTGATTCTGGCGTCCGAATCGGGGGTGCTGCCCATCCCCGAAAGCCGGATTGTCAAGAAGTGGCGCCTGCAACCGGGCCGCATGTTCCTGATTGATCTGGAACAGGGCCGAATTATTGAGGACGACGAACTGAAGATGCAGTTCGCCTCGGCGCGGCCCTACGCGCAGTGGGTGGAAAACACCCGCTTCCGCCTGGACGATTCCGAGGAAACCGGCACCGTGGGCCAGTTCCGCGAGTCGCTGCTGGACCGCCAGCAGGCGTTCGGCTACACCCAAGAGGACCTGAAATTCCTGCTGGGGCCGATGGCGCTCAGCGGCGAGGAAGGCATTGGCTCCATGGGCAACGACAGCCCGCTGGCCGTGCTGTCGGGCAAAAACAAGCCGCTGTACAGCTATTTCAAGCAGCTGTTCGCCCAGGTGACCAACCCGCCGATTGACCCCATCCGCGAGGCCGTGGTCATGAGCCTGGTGTCGTTCGTGGGCCCGCGCCCGAACCTGCTGGACGTGAATGCGGTCAACCCGCAGCTGCGCTTGGAAGTCGAGCAGCCTATCCTGGACTTCGACGACATGGCCCGTCTGCGCACCATCGGTGAACACACGCGCGGCAAGTTCAAGGCGTATGAACTGGACATCACCTACCCCGCCGACTGGGGCCCGCGCGGCATTGAGGCCAAGCTGGCGACCATCAACGCCCGCGCGGTGGACGCGCTGGAGAACGGTCACAACATCATCATCGTGACCGACCGCCGCCTGGACCGCGACCGCGTGGCGATTCCCTCGCTGCTGGCTCTGAGCAGCGTACACCACCACCTCGTCAAAGCCGGACTGCGCATGACCACGGGCCTGGTCGTCGAAACCGGCGACGCCCGCGAGGTGCATCATTTTGCCGCGCTGGCCGGCTACGGCGCCGAAGCCGTTCACCCGTACCTGGCTCTGGAAACCCTGATCAACCTGCACACCGACGTACCCGGCATGCCCAGCCTGGCCGGGGTGGACGCCCACAAGGCCATTCGCAACTACATCAAGGCGATTGGCAAGGGCCTGAGCAAGATCATGTCGAAGATGGGCGTCAGCACCTACATGAGCTACAGCGGCGCGCAGCTGTTCGAAGCGATTGGGCTGAAGGCCGACTTCGTGGGCAAGTATTTTTACGGCACGCCCACCCAGGTCGGCGGCATCGGCATTTTCGAGGTGGCCGAGGAAGCGACCCGCAACCACCGCGCCGCCTTCAGCGCCGACCCCACGCTGGCCCATCACCTGGACGCGGGCGGTGAGTATGCCTGGCGCGTGCGCGGGGAAGATCACCTGTGGACGCCGGATTCGGTGGCGAAGCTGCAACACGCCGTTCGCAGCGGCTCGGCGGGGACCTACGAAGAATACGCCCGCCTGATCAACGACCAGAGCCGGCGGCACATGACCCTGCGCGGCCTCTTTGAATTCAAGACCGAAGGCGTCAGCCCCGTACCGCTGGAAGAAGTAGAGCCTGCGAGCGAGATCGTCAAGCGCTTTGCCACCGGGGCCATGAGTCTGGGGTCTATTTCGACCGAAGCCCACACCACCCTGGCGGTCGCCATGAACCGCATCGGCGGCAAGAGCAACACGGGCGAGGGCGGCGAGGACCCGGCCCGCTACGAGCGCGAGATGCGCGGTGAAACGCTGGAGGAGGGGCACACGCTGGCCTCCCTGCTCGGGGACAGTCGCGTGGCTGTGGACTACCCGCTGCAAGCCGGCGACAGCCTGCGCTCCAAGATCAAGCAGGTGGCCTCCGGGCGCTTCGGCGTAACCACGACCTACCTAGCGTCCGCCGACCAGATTCAGATCAAGATGGCGCAGGGGGCCAAGCCCGGAGAAGGCGGTCAGCTGCCCGGCGGCAAGGTGAGCGAATACATCGGCTTTCTGCGCCACAGTGTGCCGGGCGTGGGCCTGATTTCCCCGCCGCCTCACCACGACATCTATTCCATTGAAGACCTCAAGCAGCTCATCCACGACCTGAAGAATGTCAACCCGCGCGCCGACATCTCGGTGAAACTGGTGTCGGAGATTGGAGTGGGAACGGTGGCGGCCGGGGTGGCGAAGTGCAAGGCCGACCACATTGTGATTGCCGGACACGACGGCGGCACTGGGGCCAGCCCCTGGAGTTCCATCAAGCACGCGGGTAGCCCCTGGGAACTCGGCCTGGCCGAGGCGCAGCAGACGCTGGTGCTCAACCGCCTGCGCGACCGGGTGCGCGTGCAGACCGACGGGCAGCTCAAGACGGGCCGCGACGTGGTGGTGGCCGCTCTGCTGGGCGCCGATGAATTCGGCTTTGCCACCGCTCCGCTGGTCGCCCAGGGCTGCATCATGATGCGCAAGTGCCACCTGAACACTTGTCCTGTGGGCGTGGCGACCCAGGACCCGGTGCTGCGCGCTAAATTTACCGGCAAGCCCGAGCATGTCATCAACTACTTCTTCTTCGTGGCCGAGGAAGTGCGCGCGCTAATGGCCGGTCTGGGCATCCGTCAGGTGGACGACCTGATTGGTCGCAGCGACCTGCTTGACACCCGGAAGGGCATTGAGCACTGGAAGGCGCAGGGCCTGGACTTCAGCCGCGTGTTTTACCGCCCCGAGGTGCCCGAAGAGGTGGGCACCCGCCACCTGCACGCCCAGGAACATGGGCTGGAAGGGGCCCTGGACCTCACCCTCATCGAAAAGTGCCGTCCGGCCTTTGAACGCGGCGAGAAGGTTCATTTTCTGCAAGACGCGCGCAACGTCAATCGCAGTGTGGGGGCCATGTTGTCGGGCCAGCTGGTGCGGGTGCGCCCCGAGGGTCTGGCCGACAACACCGTGTTCGTGCAGATGGAAGGCACGGGCGGCCAGTCGTTCGGCGCGTTCCTGGCGCCGGGGCTGACCCTGTACCTGATTGGCGACGCCAACGATTACACCGGCAAGGGCCTGTCCGGCGGGCGCGTGGTGGTGCGGCCCAGCATCGAGTTCCGGGGCAAGGCCGAGGAGAACATCATCGTGGGCAACACGGTGCTCTACGGCGCGACCAGCGGCGAGGCCTTTTTTCGGGGTGTGGCCGGCGAGCGCTTTGGCGTGCGGCTCTCGGGTGCCTCGGCGGTGGTGGAAGGCACCGGGGACCACGGCTGCGAGTACATGACGGGCGGCACGGTGGTCGTGCTGGGCCAGACGGGGCGCAACTTCGCGGCGGGCATGAGCGGCGGCGTGGCTTACGTGTACGACGTGGACGGCCGGTTCGCTCAGCGCTGCAACCTCAGCATGGTCGGCCTGCACCCGGTCCTGCCCGAGGCCGAGCAGCTGGCCCAGACGCCCCTGGCGCTGCACGGCGGTCAGAGTGACGAAGCCCACCTCCGCACCCTGCTGGAAAGCCACCACAAGTGGACGGGTTCTCAGCGCGCCTCCGACCTGCTGGACCACTGGGAAGCAGCCCTCAAACGGTTCGTGAAGGTGCTACCGCATGAATATGCGCGGGCCCTGCAGGAGCGCTGCCGGCTGACGGACGGCACCGTTCAGGCCGCCGACACCACCTCTATGCAGACCGGCCAGCCCGCCCAGAAGGTGGCCGGTCAGGGCACCCTGACGAAATGACGCGGTTGGCAGAAAGGCCACTCAAGACAGGCGCGCGCCGCATTCCACGGAGTACTCCATGAGCAAAATCACCGGATTTCTAGAGCAGCCGCGCGTGAAAGACCAGTACGCCCCGGTGGACGCCCGCCTGAAGCACTACCACGAGTTTCTGCTGCCCCTGGACAGTGGCAAGGCCCGCCTGCAGGCGACGCGCTGTATGGACTGCGGCATTCCGTTTTGCACCAGTGGGTGCCCGGTCAATAACATCATTCCTGACTTCAATAACCTCGTGTATCAGGACGATTGGCGCAGTGCCCTGGACACCCTGCACTCCACCAACAACTTTCCGGAATTCACGGGCCGCATCTGTCCCGCGCCCTGTGAGGCCGCCTGCACCCTGAACATCAGTGACGACGCAGTGGGCGTCAAATCCATCGAATTGGCGATTATCGAGCGGGGCTGGCAGGAGGGTTGGGTGGCGCCGCAGCTGCCCGCGCAGCCCACGGGCAAAAAGGTCGCCGTGGTCGGTTCTGGGCCAGCAGGACTGGCCGCCGCGCAGCAACTGGCTCGCGCCGGCCACGCGGTCACGGTGTTCGAGAAAAACGACCGCGTGGGTGGCCTGCTGCGCTACGGCATTCCCGATTTCAAGCTGGACAAGCACCACATTGACCGCCGCGTGGAGCAGATGCAGGCCGAAGGCGTGACTTTCCGCACCGGCGTTCTGGTGGGTGCCTGGCCCGACGGCAGCCGCGTGACGAATCTCAGCAAGGAGACCGTGACGCCTGAAGGGCTCCGCGCCGACTTTGACGCCGTGCTGCTGGCCGGCGGCGCCGAGCAGCCGCGCGACCTGCCGGTTCCGGGGCGCGAACTGGACGGCGTTCACTTCGCGATGGAATTCCTGCCGCAGCAAAACCGCGTCACCGCAGGCGACAAGCTGAAAAAGCAGTTGCGGGCCGAAGGCAAGCAGGTGGTGGTGATCGGCGGCGGCGACACCGGCAGCGACTGCGTGGGCACCAGCAACCGCCACGGCGCGGCCAGCGTGACCCAATTTGAAGTCATGCCCCAGCCTCCCGAGCAGGAAAACAAGCCACTGGTCTGGCCGTACTGGCCCCTAAAGCTGCGCACCAGCACCAGCCACGAGGAAGGCGCTGTGCGTGAATTTGCCATTGCCACGAAGGAATTTATCGGCAAGGGCGGTAAGGTAACAGGGGTCAAAACCGTGCGCCTGGAGCTGCGTGAGGGCCAGTTGCAGGAGGTCGAAGGCAGCGAGACCGTCCACAAGGCCGACCTCGTGCTGCTGGCGATGGGCTTTGTGAGTCCGGTGGGCAGCGTCATGGACGCCTTCGGCGTGGACAAGGACGCGCGGGGCAACGCCCACGCCGGCACCGAGGAAACAGGTGGGTACGCTACCAACGTGCCGGGCGTCTACGCGGCCGGCGACATGCGCCGGGGCCAGAGCTTGGTCGTCTGGGCCATCCGTGAAGGTCGTCAGGCGGCGCGCGCCATAGACGAAGCGCTGATGGGCGTCACGGCCCTGCCGCGCTGACCTGGGTGCGAGAGGGGCTGGCTTTGAGCTCCTGAGGGTGGATGAGCCAGGGCCTTGGCCATCTGCCCTCACCCTTGAAAGAGTGACTCTGAATAGACCTTCGCCATTCCTGCGGTCTTTCTATTGCCTCACGCGGCGCTGGCCGCTTCTTCACGCCTTCTTCAGCCGGTAGCGCCGCCTACGCTCTGAACCGGGCCGGGGTGATGTGCTGGGCCGCATGACGAGTGCAAACGACAGCGGCACCACCCAGGCATTCATGGCCGCCCTGCAAAATGCCGAGGCGTCTGGGCAGCTTGACGACCTGCTGGCCCTGCACGCCGAGGAGGTCACGCTGCGCAATCTCAGCGCGCACAGCTGGCAGGGGCTGGACGGCGCCCGCGACTTCTGGCAGACGTACCTGGACAACTTTGACCAGATTCACAGCGAGTTCTCGCGCAGTCAGGAGGCCAGCGGCCTGGGCCTGATGGAGTGGGAGGCCACAGGGCAGCTGAAGGGCGGGCGCGACATCGCCTACCGGGGCGTCAGCCTGATTGACCTTCAGGACGGCAAGGTGACGGCCTTCCGCACCTATTACGACAGCGCCGCCTTCGTGGTGCCGGCAGCAGAGTAAGTCACATGGATTCTCGTTAGATGGAGGCCGGAGCAACAACCCGGTCTCCTTTGCTTTTTTCACTGCCCACAACCTACTCCCCACTTCCCAGCCCAGGTACACTGCCCCCTATGTTGCTGTACGGGCGGAATCCGGTGCTGGAAGCGTTACAGGGGGGCCGCGTCAGCGAGGTCCTGGTGGCGCGTGGGGTCGAGGACGCCTTTGTGGCGCAGCTCAAGGCCACGGGCGTGCGCCTGCGGTTTGCTCCCCGCATAGAACTGGATCAGTTGGCTGGCACCACTGCTCACCAGGGGGTGCTGGCCGAAGTTGAGGAGCTGGCCTGGGCCGAAGTGGATGACATTCTCGACCTGGCTGAAAAGCGCGGCGAACCGCTGCTGATCGTTCTGCTGGACGGCATCACCGACCCACGTAACTTTGGCGCCATCATCCGCAGCGCTGAGGTGCTGGGGGCGCACGGTGTGGTGGTGGAAGAACGCCGCAGCGCGCCCCTATCGCCCGTGGTGGCCAAAACAGCGGCCGGGGCCACGTCCTACCTTCCGGTGGCGCAGACCAAGAACCTGCCACGCCTGATGGACGCCCTGAAAAAAGAAGGGGTCTGGGTGTACGGCGCGGCTGGCGAGGCCGCCGAGGACGTGCGGCGGCTGGATTTCAGCGGGGCCGTTGCGCTGGTGATTGGCGCCGAGGGCGAGGGCATGCGGCGCCTCGTGCGCGAAAAGTGCGACGCCCTGGTCAGCATTCCGGTGCGCGGGCAGGTGCAGAGCCTGAATGCCTCGGTGGCGGCAGGGATTCTGCTCTTCGAGATCACGCGGAGCCGCCCATGAGTGACCCTGGCCCGGTGGTCACACTTCGCAGCGAGGCGCTGACCCTGGAGGTACTGCCGGAACTGGGCGCCAGCGTCCTGAATCTGCGGGCGACCTCGGGGCGGCCCGTGCTGCGGCCTGTGGCGCTGGCCGACGTACACAAGAGCAGCAACTGCGCCAGTTTTACCCTGTTGCCCTACAGCAACCGTATTCGGGGCGCCCGGTTCACCTTTGGGGGCGAGGACGTGGTGCTGCAGCCCAACACAGGGGGTGGCCTGGCCCAGCACGGCGACGTGCGTAACCGCCCGTGGCAACTGGAGGCGCAGTCAGAGGCGCATCTG
The DNA here is from genome assembly GCF_009755355.1 of Deinococcus arboris. Taxonomy (GTDB): domain Bacteria; phylum Deinococcota; class Deinococci; order Deinococcales; family Deinococcaceae; genus Deinococcus; species Deinococcus betulae. The sequence goes on from NZ_WQLB01000020.1 coordinate 18,568, forward strand.
CGCGCCACGTTCGACAGCCGCGCCTTTGCCGATATGAACTGGCCCTGGGCCTTTACGGCGGCGGTGGAGTACCGCCTGCACGGGCCGCACCTCGACACGACAGTGACGCTGACCAACGCCGACACGCGCCCCATGCCCGCCGGGCTGGGCCTGCACCCCTATTTTGCCCGGCAGGTGGGGGGCGGGCCCGACCCCACCCTGGAAGTGGGGGCCGAATTGATTTACGACACCGGCGCCGACCTGCTACCGACGGGGGCCGCCCGCCCGCTTCAGGTAGCCGAGGATTACCGCCAGCCGCGTGCGGTGGGGCCGCGTCAGATTGACGCCGCCTATACTGCCTGGGACGGGACCGCCCGCCTGGATTGGGGGGGGCGGGCCCTTGTGCTGACAGCCGACAACGTGTATTCGCATCTGGTGGTCTTTACGGCACCTGACGGCAGCCTGGCGCTGGAACCGGTGTCGCACGCCACCGACGCATTCAATCTGGCCGCACGTGGCGTCGGCGGGGTAGACCTGCGCGTCCTGGCGCCTGGGCAGACCCTGGCGGGCACAGTGCGTTTCACATTAGAAGGCGATTGGACAGCCGAGGAACCTCAGGGCTAACGGTCAGGCCTTGCGGCTGCCGCTTCTGGTCAGGGGACGTGAACGGCATCAGGCGCCAGCAGCTCGAAAGTTATAAGCCCCAACATCTTGAAGGCACAAGGCCCTCAACGATGCTGGGGTAAATGAACTTGCGAAGCGTCGCGGTAAGGGAACTTCTGCGACGAATGGGCAGCCTCACGGTAGCGGCCAATGCCACCCTTCAGCCAACACTTCCTCTCAACTCCATTGCTGTCTCTTGGGCACACTGGCCTCGTTCGCGCCCAGGTAATTGAGAGAGCAACCCTCAGTCACTCTGGGTTCTGCGATCAATGGAGCAAATGATGGCGCTTGTTGACCATCAACTCGACAGGAGCCGTTGCCAGCACACGCCGTACAGCCAAAGACAAAGGGCAGCCGCGCTGGCGGTCTGCCGTCTTCGGCCCATCGCTTTCTCAGCTGGCTATGGCCAGCAGCACGCCTTGCTCGTCGCGCAGTTCGAAGTTCGAGCGGTCCCGGCCCCTCAGCCAGCGCATGGCGTCCAGAAGGTCATCTGTTTCTTTCACCACTTCGGGTGGGCGGCCCAGGTCACCAGGCCAGAGGATGCGGTAGGCGCGCAGCGGCGGGGGCGCCTGCCAGCGCTCGCCCTCGTCTTCTTTTACAAAGGCTCTCGACATGCTCCGCAGTGTGCCGCGCCCCCGTGACAGAGACGTGGCGGGCAGGTACAGACGAATTCATGAGTCGGCCGCGCTTTAGCGCTGACTGGAAGGCAGGGCCAGGAGTGGCCCAGGCCGGACGGCGGTGACTTCACCGTGGGGCGACACCGCCAGAATGTGCTGCTCGGCCAGCGTCCAGAGGGCGCGGTGAACGGCCATTTCGCGTCCTGCTCCACCGCCGGGAGCCAGGCGGTCCAGCAGTTCGGTGTAGCGCAGCGTGCCGGCCTCGCCGCCTGCCCAGGGGGTCACGGCAACCACGGCGCGCAGCACCTGGCGCTGCTCTGGGGTCTGGGCCTGGCCCAGCAGGGTTTCGCGGGCCCGGAGCTGGGCGGCGCGCGCTTCACGGGCGGCGCGGCGCGCGGCCAGGGCGGCCAGGGTTTCGGGGTCGCCGGGTTGGCCCGCGCGGCGCTCGCCAAGCAGCTGCTCTAGCCGGCTGTCGGCGCGGGCCTGGGCCTGATCACGCAGGCCACGCGCGCCCGTTTTCAGTCGTCCGGCCGCCCCCTGCACGGCTGGCGTGACCAGGGCCGAAGCGGCCTGCCGCGCGGCGCTCAGCGGGCTGGCCGGCGCGTCGTCCTTAGGGTCAGGCTCGCGCAGGGCGCGGCCCAGGCGAATCAGGGTGTGCAGGGTGCGGCGGGGTTGGCTCATGACAGGCGTCCTCTGGTGCCCAGCTTACGCCCTCGGGTGCCGCCGCCGCGTCCACCCAAAGCAGGAGCGCGGCCCCTCTGGTGGGGCCGCGCTCAGGACTGACGGGGTTCAGGCGGCGGGGGCCTGGGCCGTCACCTCGGCGTCGGCCGAGGGGGTCAGGGTCAGGGTCTTGGGCTGGGCTGGGGCGCGCTCGGGCCGCAGGGCGCCGATAGCCATGCCGCTCAGGCTTACGGCCGCCACGGCCGCCCACAGCCAGCGGCTGGGTGTGGGGTCCAGCAGGGTCGCCAGCAGAATGAGGGCGCTGGAGACCGCGCCGTGCGCCAGGGCGGGCAGCAGGAAGGCGCCACCGGCCCGGTGCGCCTGTGCGAAGCGGCGGCCAAAGTGCAGGCCCGAGGTGAGGGCAATCAGCGCGCAGAGCATCAGGGTCGGTTCCATAGCGCTCACCTTACGCACTGCCCTCTCACGAAAGCGTCACGGCACCCCAAACTCAGATTGCATTAAGATGGAAAACCTGCGCCCAGCGGTTGTTTTTAATGCAAAGTGGTCAGCCGTTGGTAGGGGTAAGGGTGATGACCTTCCCTCTTCTCTCTGTGACTGAAATATCCGTGTAGGACGTTACTTTCTCTTTCTTATGATGGTGCGCCGCTGGTCCTACGGAGTATCGGGCGCTCCTGTCTTGTCACAGCGCGGTTGTAAGACTTTGACAGACGCGAGCCTCAGAACAGGCCCGACGATGAATGCCAGGACAACTCAGCGTCAGACGGCGGCTATGCCAGGCGGAGTGAAATAGGAGGCATGAAGCGACGCTTGACCTCACTGTCTGCTGCTCTCCTGCTGGGGACGGCGCTGCTGGTGGCCTGCGGTTCCTCGGCGCCAGGCAGCTCGGCCCAGCCCGTCGCTGGGGGTGTCACCGCCCTCACCGAGCAACTGCCAGTCAGTGGGGACGCCCCCAGCAGCGGCCGGCTGCGGCTCAGCCGCGTGGCGCCAGCGGCTCTGCGGGTCACGGTCGACAGCACGCCGGCTGGCGTCACGGTCACGCCCGGTCCTCCGGTGGTCGATGGCCCCGACAGTCTGGTGGCTTTGGCGGTGACAGGGCGCGGCACTGGTCTGGTGACCCTGAGTGTCAGCGTTGGCGGCAGCCCGGCGGCGCGGGTCACTGTGCCGCTGGCCCAACTTCAACTTCAGTCGCTGGGCGGCGCGGCGCCCTACGTGGCGGCGGCAGGTGTGGCGGCGCCGGGCGGCGTGTTACTGCGCGCCCCAGCCAACGCCGAGGAGGAGCGGCGGCACAGCCTGCGGCTGGTGGCGGGCCAGACGGTGACCCCGCTGTCCTTTGCACTTCAGGGCTTTGAAGCCATTACCAGCCATGCCACGCGCGGCGCCGAGGTCTGGGTGGCGGTGCGTGGCGTCACCAGTGCGGGCAGCTTCCTGCTGCGCCGGGAGGCGAACGGTCAGGTCACCCGCTTTGCGGCCGGCACCACCGACACCCTGAACCACCTGACGCCAGCGCCGGACGGCCGGGTGTGGTTCACGGCTTACGGGCAGGCTGCACTGCTGAGCCTGGACCCGGTCAGCGGCACTGTGCGGCGGCAGGAGGTCGAAGGCGGCCTGCCCGAGACCTTGGTCAGCGCCCCCGACGGCACGCTGTATTACACCCGGCGCGGCGCCGCCCCGGCTGTGGTGGCCTTTTCGCCGGTGACTGGACAGACCCGTGCCTACCCGGTTGGGACGGCCAATGTCAGTGTGCCTGAAGCCCTGCACGCGGCCCCTGACGGCACCCTCTGGTTCACCGAGACCCGCACCGGCGCTGTGTGGAATCTGGACCCCCGCAGCGGCGCCCAGCGCAGCTTGACTCTGCCGGCCGGCACCCGGCCCAGCGCTCTGGCTGTGACGGCCAGTGGCACGCTCTGGGTGGCCGACCAGAGCCGCGCGACCCTGCTGCGTGTGCCGGCCGGGGCGTCCTCTGGAGCACTATTTCCAGTGCCAGCGGTGGCCCCGGCCGGGCCCCGCGCCCTGACCGTAACGCCCGACGGTGCGCTGTGGTTCGAGAGTGGGGGTCAGCTGGCTAAGGTGCTTGATGGCGGATGAGGACGCCTCAGCCAACCACGTGGCTGTGACGCGTGGTGTGGAGCAAAAATCTACAGCCACGCAGGAAGAAGGCTCTGGTTGGCTTTGGGAGAAATGAGTGGGGCAACGGGAGAACAGTTGAAATAGAAGTGATGGGGCCATGCTCCTGCCTGCCATGCAAGAGACTGAATTGGAAGGAACTTGGAAGGCGGCAAAAGTAGGGTGCAGGGCATGAACTTGGCAAACTGGCCCTCTAGTGGCGGGAGCGCTCCAGGCAGCTGTCTCAGCGCGCCCCGCTTTCAGCCGTCTACAAATCCCGCTGGCTGAAGCGCCACATGGCGCCGCCCACTGCCAGCAGGGTCAGGACCACGGCCCAGCCCACCAGCGCGGGCGCCACCGGGTCGGCACTGAAAAAGGGGTTGGCGCCGCGCGTCATCTCGCCTACCTGACGCAAAAAAGGCGGCTGAAGGTGATAGCTGGCGCCCAGCCACAGGGCGTTGGTGGGCATCAGAGTATTCGCAGCGCGGCCCAGGGTGGTCAGGGTGGGGGTGGCGGCCAGGCCGCCGATGGCGCTGAGAATCCCGCCGGTAAAGCCCACGCCGTACAGCACAAAAACGCCAATGCCGTTGGCCAGGGTGGTAAAGAGGGTGCTGCCCAGCACCGTCAGGGCGGTCAGCAGGGCCACCGCCAGCAGCAGCAGGGCCGCCGCTGGCAGGGCGCCGTCTGGCAGGTAGCCGGTAATGGCGTAAATGCCGCCCAGCAGCCCAGCCGACAGCAGGGCCACATACATGACATTGACCCCAGCAAAGCCCAGCCAGCGCCCGGCGACCAGCTGCGCGCGGGTGACGGGCCGGGCAATGACGCTCTGCATCACGCCGCTTTCGATGTCGCCGCTGACAGCCCCCACCGTGGACAGCACGGCCATCAGAGACCCCAGGAAGTAGACCAGGTACATGCCAAACAGCGCGGCATAGATCACGGGGGCATTGGACGCCCCTGTCAGGCTGCGCCCGTCCAGGCCGGCGTCCAGTGCGCGCTGGTCCAGCGTCAGCTCCAGGCGGTACACACCGTAGAGGAAGAAGCCCAAAAAGGCTGCGCTCAGGAGCAGCAGCACGCTCACCAGGCGCTTGCGGGTGGCCTCGCGCAGCGAGAGTTCGGCCATCAGCAGGACATTACGCATGGGCGGCCTCCTGGGCGGTGCGGCGGCGGCGCTCGGGCGTGTCTTCAATCAGGTCCAGGAACATTGTTTCCAGGTCGGGGCGGCGAGGACTGAGGGCATACAGGCGTGCGCCCGCCGCGTGCAGGGCGTCAGCCACGGCAGGCAGAACGTCTTCGCCGCTCAGCCACAGTTCCAGGTCGGCGCGGCCAGGCGTGTTCGTGTCGGTGTGCCGGACCTCGCCTAGTCCCTGCAGGGTGTCCAGCAGCCCCGGTGGCAGGTGCGACACCCGGATGTCCACCGGCAGCACCCCGCCCATCAGGTCGCGCATGCTGCCCTGCTGAAGCACCCGGCCGCGCTTGACAAAGGCCACGCGGTCACAGACCTGCTCCACCTCGGCCAGCAGGTGAGAATTCAGGAAAACCGCCACCCCGTCGGCGCGCAGCCGCTCGATAATCTCGCGCACCTCCACCCGGCCAATGGGGTCCAGGGCGCTGGTGGGCTCGTCCAGAAAGACCAGCCGGGGCCGCGCCAGAATGGCCCCGGCCAGACCGGCGCGCTGAAGCATGCCCTTGCTGTAGCCGCCCAGGGTCTCGCCGCCGCGCCCGCCCAGACCTACGGTCTCCAGTACCTCGGGCACCCGGCGGCGCAGTTCGGCGGCCTTCAGGCCCGCCAGGCGGCCGTGAAACCGCAAGAATTCCTCGCCCGTCATCCAGGTCTGAAACCGGAATTGCTCGGGCAAAAAGCCTAGCTGGGCGCGGATCTGAGGGCTCTGGGGCCGCCCGCCCAGGACCTGCAGTGCGCCGCCCGTGGGCTTCACCAGGCCCAGCAACATCTTGACGGTGGTGCTTTTGCCGGCGCCGTTGGGGCCCAGAAACCCGAAGACCTCGCCCTGCGGCACAGTCAGATTCAGGCCGTCCACCACTGCCCGGCCCCGGTAGGCCTTGCGGAGGTCCTGCGTTTCGATGGCATTCACTCTTGTCAGCATAGGCGTGTGCCCAGTCCGGCCGCGTCCTCCTTTTGCAGGGGACCGCTGGCTCGCCCCGACCCCCCCCAGTTCCCCCACTAGACACTGAGACCTTTTTCAGGGTTCTGCTGAACTGGGCGTGGAGAATAGGAGGGATGCCGGCGGCCTGCGACCCCAAGACCCAGCCCAGGCCGGCCCAGGCACAGACGCCGCTGTGGGACGCGCTGCCCCCTGACACGCCCGCTCACTTGACCGAGCAACTGCATGCGGCGCCCCCTGGCGAGGCCCGCGCCCTGGCCTTAGTGGCCCTGGCCCGTGCCGTGCGCGACACGACCCCCAGCGGGGCGCTGACCCTGGGGGAGGCCGCGCTGGACGAGGCCCTGCGCGCCGACTCGCCGCGCGCGGCGGTGCTGGCCCTGGTGGGCCTGGGCTACGTGAGTGCCAGCCTGGGGCAGCCCGCGCGCGCCCATGACGTTGTGTCGCGCGCCCAGACCCTGGCCGAGGAACACGGCCTGACAGACCTACGTTCGGCGGTGCTGAACAACCGCGCCCTGACGCAGATTGTCAGCGGGCAGTGGAGCGGCGCCGCCCAGGACCTGAACGACGCCCTGGACGCGGCGCAAAGTGCTGGCAGTCCCCAGGACTACGGCAACGCCCTGATTAACCTGGCGTGGCTGGCCAACCTGCGCGGAGACGCCAAGGGGGCGCTGCACCAGTTGAACGTGCTGGAAGAACACATTCACCGGCAGGACGCGCCCCTGCAAAACGACCTCTGGCCTTACCTGCACGAGAACCGCGCCCACGCGTACGTGACGCTGGCGCGGCAGGCGCGGGCCCTGGGGCGCGCCGAGGCCCAGCAGCAGGCCGCCGCGCAGGGCCTGATGGTGCTGCGCGCCGCCGACGCGGCCCTGCGGGCTGTGCCCAACCTGACCACCGAGCTGCTGTGTGCTGCCCACCGTTCGGCGCTGCTGCTGCTGCAAGGTGACCTGGACGGCGCGCGGGCCGCCGCCTGCCGCAGCGCCGACCTGAGCCAGCACACCCAGCAGCGCCTGTACACCGAGCCGCACCTGTCGCTGGCCGAGGTGCTGGACGCCCAGGGTGATCCTGCGGGCGCGCTGGCCGAGTACAGCGCTGCCCTGGAGATCGTGCGCGCCCAGCGCCGCCACCTGGACACCCAGCTGATTCTCCAGTCGGTCAGTGCGCTGCACGAGCGCCAGGGTCAGCTGGCCGCCGCCCTGGGCGCGGCGCGGGAAGCCCTGGACAGTGCTCAGGCGGCGCTGCACCACATGGGCGAAGCCGCGCTGCACCACCAGCACCTGGACCAGGAGCTGCGGCAGGCCCGCGCCGACGCGAGTTCCTGGCAGGACCGCCTGCGCCGAGCCGAGCGGCTGGCCCGCCAGGACGCCCTGACCGGCGTGCTGAACCGGCGCGGCCTGGAAGAAGGCATGCAGCTGCTGCGCCGTCAGGAGGAAGGCGGCGCTCTGGCCGGCTGGTCGCTGCTGGCCGCCGTGTTCGTCGACATTGACCATTTCAAGAGCGTCAATGACCGCTTCTCGCACACCCACGGCGACCGGGTTCTGCAGGTGGTGGCCAGGCTGCTGTCGCAGGTGGCGGCCCAGGCCCGGCCCGGCACCCTGGTGGGCCGCTACGGCGGCGAGGAGTTTGTGCTGGTGGCGCCCATCCGCGCACCGGGGCAGGCCCAGGCGCTGGCCGAAGCCTGCCGCCAGGCCGTCGAGGCGCACGAGTGGTCGGCGCTGCTGCCCAGCATGAACCTGACCGCCAGCGTGGGCTACGCCGTCGAGCGTCCCGAACGTCTGCCTGCCGCCCTGCATGCTGCTGACGACCACCTGTACCGCGCCAAGCGGGCTGGGCGCAACCAGGTGCATCCGCCTGGGTAAGGGAAGTGGGGAGTAGGTAGGAGGAAGTGGGAAAGGCTCGCGGGCTGGGGTAGGGAGAAGGCAGCGCTTGAAAAGCCACCTCACCTCCAGGGCACCGAGTTAAACCGTCCCTGAAATGATTCCTCTACTCCCCACTTCCTGTCCTTCTACCGCTTCAGAATCGTCTCAATCTGCTCCAGCACATCACTACTCAGCCGCACACCGGCCGCCTTCACCGTGTCTTGAATCTGGCTGGTCTTGGTGGCCCCGGTAATCACGCTGCTGACGCCCGGCTGGCGCAGAATCCAGGCCAGGGCCAGCTGCGCGCGGGTGATGCCCAGGTCGTCGGCGATGGGTCTGAGGTCGCGCACCTTCTGAATGTTGTCGTCGGTCAGGAAGTTCTTGCCCCAGTTCTCTTTCTCGGTCAGGCGGGCGCCCTCGGGCTTGCCGTCGTCATACTTGCCGGTCAGCAGGCCCATCGCCAGCGGACTCCAGACGACCAACCCCACCCCGGCGCCCTCGGTGTAAGGCAGAATCTCGCCTTCCACCCGTTCGCGGCGCACCATCGAGTATTCGGGCTGCTCGGTCACGGGGGCGTGCAGACCGTTGGCGCGGGCAAATTCGACGGCCTGGGCGATGCGCGCGGCCGGCCACATGGAGGTGCCCCAGTACAGCGCCTTGCCGTCACGAATGACCTGGTCAAAGGCCATCACGATTTCTTCCATGGGGACATCGGGGTCGTAGCGGTGGGCAAAGTAGATGTCCAGGTAGTCGGTGCCCAGGCGCCTCAGGGTGCCGTCAATGCTGTGCAGCACATGCTTGCGGCTCAGGCCACGGTCGTTGACATCGTCACTCATGGGCCAGAACACCTTGCTGGAGATCACCAGGGTGTGCCGGGGAAACTCGCGCAGCGCCGCGCCCATCAGTTCCTCGCTGCGGCCACGCGCGTAAATATCGGCCTGGTCAAAGAAATTGACACCGCCCTCGTAGGCCGCCGTGACGATCTCACGCACCATCTTCGAGGCGTCCTCGTTGATGCCGTAGGTTTCCCAGCCGCCCAGGGCGACTTCACTGACTTTCAGGCCACTTTTGCCGAGGTTGCGGTAGTCCATGCGCGACACTTTATCCGTCTTCCAGAGGCGGCTGTGTTGGTTCGGCTTTTTCTCAAGGGAGAGCTGGCCGCAGAGGGGGCCAGTACAGGCGGTGAAGTGCTGCTGCGGTGAAGGGAGAGGCTGGCACGCCGCCAGGTGACGGCCGGGGACTTCAGATGGATGCTGACTGCACCGTTTCCTGGCCGTGGTGGCACGGGCAGGCCAAGAGCAGGAGTCATAAGATTGCCCGAGCACGTGAATAGAGTTGGGCTGCAGAGCCTTCATTCCGGTCACAGCAACTAAAGAACGGCTTCAGGGTGCGGCCAGACCATGCACCTGCACGCCGTTGCGGCCGGCTGCTTTGGCGGCGTACAGGGCCGCGTCGGCCCGGTCCAGCAGCAGTTGCAGGTGGCTGCCCTCCACCTCGGCCACTTCGCCGTGGGCCACCCCAGCGCTCACGGTGACCGCGCGGCCATCGGGATGGGCGGTGTGGGCGGCCCGCGCCTGCTCCACACGGTGCAGCACGCCTTCGAGTGTCGGCCCGGCGGTCAGCCACACGAACTCCTCGCCGCCTACCCGCACCAGGAGGTCGTGGGTGTCGGCGTGCGCCCGCAGCACCCCAGCAAAGCAGCGCAGCACCTCGTCCCCGACCCGGTGCCCATGGCGGTCATTGATAGCCTTGAAGTGGTCCAGGTCCAGCATAACGACGGCAACCCGGTGTCCGGCCGGCACGCGCGTCAGCGAGCCCTCGAACTCGGCGTGGAGTGCCCGGCGGTTCAGCAGGCCAGTCAGGGGGTCGGTGCGGCCCAGGTGCAGCAGTTCCTGGGCCTCGTCCTCGGCGGCGCGGCGAAAGAAACTGACGGTCAGGCCCGTGACCACCACCGGCACCGCCTGTACGACGGCTTCCAGCCACCAGCGCTCGGCGCCCGGCAGCAGCAGGTGGCGCGTGCTGGCCAATAGGCCCAGTGTCAGCAGGCTCAGGGCCACCTGCCAGCGCAGCAGCGCGCGGCTCAGGAAGCCGGCGGCAAAGACCATCGGCCACAGCGCCACCTGCGCGGCGAAGTGGCTGCCGAACAGCAGCGTCTCGCCCAGCGCGGAGGTCAGGGTGCAGAAGTTGCCCAGCAGCATGAATAGGGTGTCAAAGCGTTCGCTGCGCAGTACGCCCGGTTGCCGCCAGGTCAGCGCCGCCGCGCCCAGCCCACACAGGCCGGTCAGCAGAAACAGGGCCCGGCCTGCCCACAGGTCCGGTGCCTGGTGGGTCGGCAGCAGCAGGGTCAGCAGCGCGCCCAGGCCGCCGCCCACAAACATCAGGCGCAGCGCCCAGCCCTTAACACGGCCCACGCGCCCCTGAAGGGGCGGCGGCACCGGGCTGGGGGCGGCCATCATGGCTCATCCTACGGCGTGGCCAAAGGGTGTCTAGCCCACCAGCCGGTGCCCCAACGGGGGAGAGGTGGCACACAGTTGCGCTCAGCCCTCAAGCACTTCTATCCGGTTGCCGAAAGGGTCGTGGAGGAACACGCGCGGCACGCCGCCTTCGGCATCGGCGCGGGTGGGCACGCCCTGGGCAGCGCAGTGCGCGGCAAAGGCCGCCAGGTTCCGGCACCGCAAAGCCGGGTGCCCCTTGAGACGCGGCACGAAGTCTGGTGTCACGCCCAGATGCACCTGGCGCCCGTCGGGCAGGGCAAACCAGACGCCGCCCCGCGCCTGCAAGTCGGCAGGTTTAGGCACCTCCTGAAGGCCCAGCAGGCCGCTGTAAAACGCACGCGCCGCCGGTTCGCCGCCCGCAGGCATTTCCAGCAGCACATGGTCCAGTCCAGTGATGAGGGTCATGCCTGAGCGTAGAAGACCTGCTGGGCCGGGCACGGTACTTCTCTGGGAACAACAGGCGGAGACGGCTGCCGATTCAGTTGCTTGCAAAAACGGCTCAAGCCGAGCTGAGCGAGCAGCAAAAAACAGGTTCCGGGCAGCTTCGGAGCATCCGGTAATTTCCCCGCCTTCGGCCCTTGGCAGGGTCAGTTTCTGGACAGCCGACCCTTTTTTTCCTCTGCTGCGCCGCTCTGCGAATCATTCCAATCGGGTTAAGCCTGAAGCTGTATCAGCCTCGGCCCTTCTCGTTGCCGCGCTTGAAGTTGCCAGTTACGCGGGCCATGACCAGTTGCGCGGCGTGGTCGTCCAGCCCAGCCACACGCGCCAGAAACCGCTCGGCGTCCCGGCCGGCCAGGGTGGTGACGGGGCGGCCATACCACGACACGACCACCCGGCCATCCTTCTGCGCCCGGAAATCAAAGCGGCCATCTTGCAACTCGCCGCGCGCGTCTTCGGGCATTCAGGCGCTTAGCGTGTCAGCAGGCGGATCAAACTCGTCGCGTGCCCGCTCCACCAGGGTCAGGATGTCGTAGGTGGCGACCAGCGCGCCATCCTGGTTGGTGATTTCCGCTCGCCACTCCACCACGCCTGTCGGGCGGGTTTCATCTGGGCGCAGGTCCTTGCGAATCTTGCGCTTGCAGGTGAGGCGGGTGCGGATGGTGTCACCGATGCCCACGGGCTCTATAAACCGCAGCCCTTCCAGGCCGTAGTTCGCCAGCACTGGCCCTGGCGCAGGCCACACGAACTGCCCGGCAGCGGCCGACAGCAGGAAGTAGCCGTGCGCCACCCGCTTGCCAAAGATGCCCTCGCGCGCGCCAATCTCGTCCACATGGGCGTAAAAGTGGTCGCCCGACACATTGGCGAAGTTCACGATGTCGGCCTCGGTCACGGTGCGGCGGTGGGTCAGGAGGCTGTCGCCCACCTCAATCTCGTCGAAGGTCTTGCGGAAGGGGTGCGTGCCGTCCTCCTGCACCTGCGCGCCGGGCACATATTCGTGTGTGATGGCCGCCAGGGTGGTGGGGTCGGCCTGCACCGCCAGCCGGTTCATGTGATGGCGCACCGCCGAGAGCCCGCCCAGTTCCGAGCCGCCGCCCGCCCGGCCGGGGCCGCCGTGGTTGAGCTGCGGTAGCGGCGAGCCGTGGCCGGTGTTCTCCTTGGCGTTCTCGCGGTTCAGAACCAGCAGGCGGCCGTGGGTGCTGGCCATTCCCAGCACCAGCTTGGTGGCCTCGGCGCGGTCGTGCGTGACTATGCTGCCCGCCAGCGAGCCGCGCCCCAATTTTGCCAGCTGAACAGCGTCGTCCAGCGACTCGTAGGGCAGCAGGGTCGCCACTGGCCCGAAGGCTTCAAGTTCATGCGGTCCTTTCGCGGTCAGCGGCGAGTCGCACAGCAGCACCGTGGGGTCCAGGAAGGCGCCTTTCTCGCGGTCGCCCCCCAGCAGCTGGGCCTCGCCGCTGATGACGATGCGGGCTTCCTGCTGCAACCTGGCCAGAGTCTCGCGCACCCGCTCGCGCTGCTCCACGCTAACCAGGGCGCCCATGCGCACGTCGTCGCGGGCGGGGTCGCCCAGGGTGACTTTGGCCAGTTCGCGGCGCAGCCCCTCGGTCACGGCCTCCACCAGATGACCCGGCACGATGGCCCGGCGAATGGCGGTGCATTTCTGGCCTGCCTTGCCGGTCATCTCGCGAGCGACTTCACGCACAAACAGCGCAAATTCGGGGGCCTCGGGCTTAACGCTCAGGCCCAGCACCGAAGCGTTCAGGCTGTCGGCCTCGGTGTTAAACGGCACGTTGCGCGCCACCACATTGGGGTGAACCCGCAGCTTGGCCGCCGTGGCCGCCGAGCCGGTAAAGGCCACCACATCCTGCTCCTCGACATGGTCCAGCAGGTCGCCGGGGTCGCCGGTCACGAGTTGCAGCGCGCCTTCGGGCAGCAGCCCCGAGGCCAGCATGTCGCGCACCACGCGCTCGGTGACATACGCCGTTTGCGGCGCAGGCTTGACCAGGCTGGGCATCCCGGCAATGAAGCTGGGCGCAAACTTTTCCAGCATGCCCCACACCGGAAAGTTAAAGGCGTTGATCTGCACGGTCACGCCCTCGCGCGGCACGAGCAGGTGGCGGCCCACAAAGGTGCCTTCCCGGCCCAGGCGCTCGACCTTGCCGTCGGGCCAGAAGCGCTCGTCGGGCAGGTCGCGCCGGGCCATGCTGGCGTAGGAAAACAGGGTGCCAATGCCGCCCTCAATGTCCACCCAGGAGTCGCGGCGGGTTGCGCCGGTCAGAGCGCTGAGTTCGTAATACGCTTCCTTGCGCTCCATCAGGTAGGCCCCCAGGGCCTTCAGCGCGCGCGCCCGCTGGTGAAAGGTCAGGCGCCGCAGCGCTGATGCCTGTTGCCGTCCGTAGGCCAGCGCCTGAGCGAAGTCAATGCCTTCCGAGGAAATGACAGCGACGGGGCGGCCATACACGGCGTCCACGAGGGTTTGCCCGTCGGGGTTGCTGTGCCAGGTCCCGTAGACATAAGAGGCAGGGCGAAGGAGAGTAGGCAGGGTGGATTGGGTCATGGGGACTCCTTATTAAAGTCAATTCACTTTCACGGCTTCCAGAGGGCGTATATGACAAGACACCAAAATGAAATGACTATCAGTGACAGGGTGAAGACGCCCTTGGGATACTCAGACGCCACAAGTGAATCAGAGGGGTTCGCAGGGTTATAAAGCACCCCAATCGAAGCACCCTTTGGAATGTCTCGGCGGCACACAGAGTGATCGAGAGCTGTGCCTCCCAGGTTGCCACCATCTCTAAATCCTGCAAACTCTATTCCGCTGACGACATACTTATATTTGACGGCACAGTCACTCTTGTAACCCCCTACGTGAATTAAAGTCCCACCCACGAGGCTAAAGTTCTGACTGGTATAGAGGTATTCGGCGGTATAGGAAATCAATCCCCAGAAGTGCAAGATGGGGAAAATAGAGACGAAGAGGGTCCAGAACAGCCGTCCTAAGAGTGCGGTCCTATGACCTGCTCTCACACGCTCTTGAAGCCTTCAAACGGTTCTTTGCAGCTGTCGCAGACGTACATGCGCTTGCACAGCGTCGGGCCAAAACTGGCGGTCATCCGCACGTCAAAGCTGCTGCACCGGGGGCAGCGGGTCGGCTCGGCTTCCAGCTGAATCAGCTGCCCTTCGCCGGCTGGGGCAGGCGGCGCAATGCCGTACTGGCGCAGCCGCTCGCGGGCGTCCTCGTTGATCCAGTCGGTGGTCCAGGGTGGGGTCAGGGTGCTTTTGACTTCAACCTCGGCCACGCCCAGCTCCTTGACGGCCTGCTCAATACTGTCCCGAATGACGTGCAGCGCCGGGCACCCGCTGAACGTGGGGGTAAAGGTGACCTGCACGCGCCCGCCGCCGTCCACCGTTACGTCCCGGACCATGCCCATGTCGGTGATGCTGACCACCGGAATTTCGGGGTCAGGTACGGCGTTCAGGGCCTGCCAGACCGCGCCGGGCGTAGGGGAGGCGGCCATGGGGTTACCAGACCTCCGCGTCCGGGTGTTGGCGGGCCACCGCCTGCATCTCGGCCAGGAGGGGCGCCAAGTGACTGGTATGTACAGTGCGCGGCGCCTGCTCGGTGGGCAGCGTCGGCAGAGTCAGGCCGCATTTGCCGTGCAGGTGCCGGGTTACGAGGTCCTGCCAGCGGGCCTGCACCGCGCCCAGCTCCGGCAAGAGGCCTGCCTGGGTCAGTTCGGCTTCGCCGTCCACCGGCTGAAACAGTTGGCCCACATGCGGCCACAGTTCGGCCAGGGCCGCCTGAAGGCGCCGCAGGCTTTCGGGCGTCCCCAGAGCCAGGCGCTCGACCCACAGGGCCGTGTGCTGCACATGGAATTTCTCCTCACGCACCGCCTTGGCGGCCACGGCGGCCAGCGGCGCGTAGGTGCTGCGCGTGGCGGCCTCCAGCCACAGGGCCTCGAAGGTGTCGTATAGAAAGTGGCGCAGCATCGTCAGGGCCCAGTCGCCGCGCGGCAGCTCAACAAAGCGGGCGCAGGTGTACCCGTCGGCGTCCCGGAAAAAGGCCAGGCGGTCGGCGTCACTGCCGTCCAGCTCGGCGCGCAGTCCCAGGTACAGCCCGGCGTGGCCCAGTTCGTCCTGGGCCATGTTGGCCAGGGCAATGTCCTCTTCCAGAATGGGGGCGTGCCCGGTCCACTCGCCGCCCCGGTGCGCCAGGACAATCTCGTCGTCGGCCAGGGCGGTCAGCCGCCGAATCAGGGCGGCCGTCTGGGCTGGGGTCAGGGTGGCCTCGGTGGCGGCGGTCATGGCTGCTCCTCGGTGGGGGCGCGGCCGGGCATCAGGCCCGCGCGCTTCAGTTCCCCGATGTGGCGGCCGATCACGCCGTAAAACTGCTGCTGCTTGTAGGTCTTTTCCTTGGCCGGCGCAAACCAGCTGTCCACGGTGCCGGGGTCGTCGTCTGTGCGGACGGCCGCTGCATCAGGAAACACCAGCCAGGCCAGAGCGTCCGGGTGGGCGGCCTGGGCCTGCCGCAGCGCGTCGCCTGGGCCAGTGGCCTCGGCGGTGCCCACCACGTCCACAAAGGTCATGGACCGCTTGTGCGTGCGTTTGATGCCCAGCTGATAGGTACCCGCCTCGCCGGGGGTGTCCAGCCGCCCCGGATGGGTGGTCAATTCTTCGGGGGTGGCGGTCAGCAGGTCTGCTTCCCGCACGCACCACAGGCTGACGGCGGCGGGGCGGCGCACAAAGACGCTGCGCGCGGTCAGCAGGGCGTGGTCGGGGTCACCGGCATGAACGGTGCCCACCGCCTGATGGGGCCGGCCCGGCGCGTCCTGCTTGAACACCTCCCAGCGGGGCCACTGGGTGTCGGTGGGGGGGTGAAGGGTGGGGTGGGTCATCGTGTCTCCGAATAAAGAAAGTGGGAAGTGGTGAGTGGGAAGTGGAAAAGATCAACCCCACTCACCGCTTCCCACCACCTCCTTTCTGTGAAGCGTCAGTCGGCGGCTTCGGCCCGCTGGCGGTCGGTGTAGGCCTGAAGCGCCTCGCGCACCCAGGCGCCTTCATCGTGGGCCGCCTGGCGCGTGCCCAGACGTTCCCGGTTCAGGCCCTGCTCGCCCTTGATGACGGCCCAGAACTCGGCCCAGTTAATGGGGCCGTGGCGCCAGTTGCCCGCCGCATCCTGATGCAGGTCGGGGTCAGGAATGGTCAGGCCGGCTTCCAGCAGTTCAGGGACGTGCTCGTTGATGAACTCCTGGCGCACCTCGTCGTTGGTCTTCAGCTTGATGCCCCATCCGGCCAGCGCGCCCGTGTTCGTGCTGTCGGCGTCGTGCGGCCCCAGCATCATCATGGCAGGCCACCACCAGCGGTTCAGGGCGTCCTGCGCCATCTGGCGCTGCTCGGGCGTGCCCTGGGCGTAGGCCACGATCATTTCCTTGCCCTGCTTGTGGTGAAAGGTTTCCTCGCTGCAAATCCGCACCATCGCGCGGCTGTAGGGGCCGTAAGAGCAGCCGGCCAGCATGGTCTGGTTTTTAATGGCGGCGCCGTCCACCAGCCAGCCGATCATGCCCACGTCCGCCCAGGTGTGGGTGGGGTAGTTAAAGATGCTGGAGTATTTGGCCTTGCCCGAGAGCAGCGCCTGAAGCATGTCCTCGCGGGTGGCGCCCAGCGTTTCGGCGGCGTGGTAGAGGTACTGGCCGTGGCCAGCCTCGTCCTGCACCTTGGCCATCAGGATGGTTTTGCGCTTGAGGCTGGGGGCACGGGAAATCCACTCGCCCTCGGGCAGCATGCCCACCACTTCGCTGTGGGCGTGCTGGGAAATCATGCGGATCAGCTGCCGGCGGTACTCGGCGGGCATCCAGTCGCCGGCCTCAATCTTCTCGCCGCGCGCGATGCGGGCCTCGAAAGCAGCGTGCTGCTCGGGGGTTTCGCCATTTGGAATCTGGGGTTGGGTCATGCGGCCACCTCCATTGTGAACTGGGCCCAGTGTACCTAACGGGCGTTAGGCTGGGTGTGGCGCAGGTCGCAAGGCCGGGACAGAGGCAGGCTGGGGCGCGGCTTAGCCCTCCTGCGGCTGCGCCTGAAGCAGCCCCCGCACCCACGCCAGGGCACTGGGCAGCGGGTCGCCCTGCGAGGTCTCCAGGTTCAGGCAGGGTGCCGGCCCCAGGTCCAGCGGCGCGTGACACCAGTAGGCCGGCGCCTGAGCGTACGTCAGAGGTAGGTCGATACCGGGCCGCGTCCCCGAAGCGACCCGGGCGTCGTGGCGCTGTTGCAGCACCTCCAGCGGCGCGTGACAGAACACCTGGGCCAGCCTCGCCCCGTGCGCCTGCGCCAATTTCAGAATGTAGGCTTCGCTGAGCCCGTGATAAAAGTGCGTTTCCAGCAGGGTGTCCAGGCCAGCGGCCAGGGTGACGCCGGCCACATGCCACATCAGGTCAAAACTGAGGGGACCCGCAACGTCGCGCGGCAGGCCCGGCTGCCGCGCCAGCACGATGGCCTTGTAATCGTCCTTGGTCACGAAAGGCAGGCGAAGGGTCCAGGCCAGTTGCCCCCCCAGCGTGGACTTGCCCGCTGCGGGCAGCCCAGTGACCACAAGCAGTAAAGGTGCAGGCATTCCGGGACGCTAGCACCCTGACCCGGACAGGGGGGCAGGCTTTGCCGTGGGCTGCCGCAGGTGGCGCGGCCTGGCGGGCACGGTCCCATTTGGGGGTGGACCGGGCCCGCTAGAGTGCAGCCCATGACCGCCCTGCCTGCTGTGGCCCGCCACCTGACCGCTGGGGGCACGCGGGTCTACACCCTGCCGCTGCGGGCCTTTCCGCATTTCATGGCGAACGCTTTTCTGGTGGTTCAGGGACCGCTGCAGGCGCCGGCCTACACGGCCCTGATGGATATGGGCAGTGCCCACGAGGACAGTCTGGCGGACCTCCACGCAGCCCTGGAGGAGGTGCGCACCGCATATGGTGAGGCCTGGTCATGGGCCCGCCTGGACCGCCTGGTGGTTACCCACCCGCACCCCGACCACGCGGCGGGGCTGCCGGCCGTGCGCGACCTGACCCCGGCGCCAGTCGCTGCCCACGCCTGGGCGGTGCCCACGCTGCAACACCCGCAGACCCGTCAGGAGGCCTGGCGCGCGGGGGTAGAGGGCCATCTGGTGTGGGCCGGGATTCCCCTGGACAGTGCGTATGCCGCCCGTCTGCGCCGCCGCGCCGAGAACCTGATGCTGCCGCGTGGGGTGCCGGTTCAGACCCCTCTGGCAGACGGTGACCTGCTGGACGGGGTGTTCAGGGTGGTCCACACGCCGGGCCACGACGGCGCCCAGGTGTGCTTGCAGGTGGACGACCTGCTCCTGAGCGCTGACCACCTGCTGCCGCACAACTCGCCGCCGCTGATGCCCGAGCGCTATCAGCCCGGCGCGGGGCTGCGGCATTACCTGGCCTCGCTGGACCGCGTGGAGGCGCTGCGGGACGTGACGGTGGCCCTGGGGGGACACGGCGGCCCCATGCCGGATTGGCGGGGGCGCATTCAGGCGCTGCGGGCGCGGTACGCAGACAAACTGGCGGCGGTGCGGGCGGCGGCCACCGGGCCCCTCACCATTCATGACCTGCTGGGCGCCCTGTACCCCAACCTGCGCCCGGTCCAGGCCATCTTGCTGCTGGACCAGACGGCGGCGCTGGCCGAGTATCTGGCAGCCGAGGGCACCCTGACCGAAACCCGGCGCGAGGACGGCGCCGCGCTGTTTCAGGCCGCCGGGTGACCTGGCCGCCAGCCTCTGTGCAGCGGGCCTGGGGCCTGACCGTAGAGGCTGACCTGGGCGGGCGGCTGAATCTGCACTGGCAGGTCCGTGCCGCTGGAGTGCGGGCCGTCCTGCGCCGCTGGCACGGCCCGGAAGCAGAGGTCCGGTACGAACTGAAGGTGCTGCAGCAGGTGGCCAGGCTGGGGTGGGCGGTGCCCTTGGCGCTGTGTGCTCCCATGTACGGGGCAGGGGCGTGGTGGAGCCTGCACGTCTGGGTGCCGGGTGACCCCGCCCCGCGCGAGAACCCAGAGGCGCGGGGCCGCTGGCTGGCCGAGGTTCACGCGGCGTTTGCTGCGCTGCCGGCGCTGCCGGTCCGCCCCGGCTGGCGCCCGGACCTGGAGATGCTCACTGACCCCGCCACCGACGCCCTGCTCAGCGCCCACGAGGCCGCCCGCCCTGACGAGGTGCGCCTGTACCGCTGGCATCTGGAGCGCGCCCGCGCCGCGCTGGCGGGCCTGGACACGGCGGGCCGGCCCAGGCACCTGATTCACGGGGATTTCACACCCTGGAACCTACGGGTGCAGCGGGGCAGGCTGACGGGCCTGCTGGATTTCGAACTGGCCCGCCCCGCCGACCCTGTGGCCGACTTTGCGCTGGCCTGGCGCGGGGTGCATGACGGGGTGGTGGCCGGGTACGCCGAGGTGCGGCCTCTGTCCGGGGAAGACCGCGCCCTGCTGACCCCGCTGTGGTGGGCGCACCTGCTGGCGGGCGCCTGCGCCGCGTTGCGGGCCGGGGTGCCTGACGACGGCTGGACCGCCCGCAAGTTGCAGGTGCGCTCACCCCTGATGGGGCCCCTGGCCGCGCCATACCCCGGCTGAGCGCCCTGCGCTACCCTGGAGCGTTATGACCCCCGAGCGTTACGCCAAGATTCTGCGGGTGCTCCGCAGGCGCCAGCCCACCCTGACTGTGCTGATGGACGAGGTAAATAAGCCCCACAACCTCTCGGCCATCGTGCGCACCTGTGACGCGGTGGGGGTGTTGCAGGCGCACGCGGTGCCGCCGCGCGGCGGGCGGCTGGCGGCCTTTGACGGCCACACGTTTGAAGCCACCAGCGGCAGCGCTCACAAGTGGGTGCCGGTGCAGCGCCACGAGGACGCGGTCAGCGCCGTGCGCGCCTTGCAGGCCCAGGGCTTTGCCGTGCTGGCCACCCACCTGTCGCAGCGCAGCGTGGACTACCGCGAACCCGACTACACCCGCCCCACCTGCGTGCTGCTGGGCGCCGAGAAATGGGGCGTGTCCGATGAAGCGGCCGAGGCCGCCGACGCCAACATCGTGATTCCCATGTTCGGGATGGTGCAGAGCCTGAATGTCTCGGTGGCCGCCGCCACTATTCTGTTTGAAGCGCAGCGGCAGCGCCTGGCCGCCGGCCTGTACGACACCCCGCAGTTCAAAGACGAGGAACTGCGCGCCTGGGCGTTTGAATGGGCTTACCCCGACCTGGCCCCCGGTTACCGCGAGCGCGGCGAGGCGTACCCGGCGCTGGACGAGCAGGGGCAGCTGGTATAAGGCGGGACTGCTCTGCTGGTGGGGCAGAGTGGAAGGACAGTGGTCTGGCCTCCTCTGGCTACAGGGCTGCCGCTGGTGTTGCTCGCGCTGCGCCGCCGTTTCGCCCCCCTCTTTGGCGCCTGCAGTGGTCTTCTGCCGAATCATCGCTATTCCGTAGAACGCACATGGACCGTTCCCGACAAGTCACTGCCTCGCTGACCTGCGGTCGCCCGCGCCTGCCCATATCGCCTGACCGCCCCGTTTGAGGCCAGCGTTACACTGCCCCCATGCATGACCAACTCGACACCATCCGCGACCTGGCCAAGAAAACCGACAGCAAGATTCTGATGGTGGTGCTGGACGGCGTGGGCGGCCTGCCGATGACTGTGAATGGCGACAGCGAACTGGCCGCCGCCCAGACACCCAACCTGGACGCGCTGGCCGCGCAGAGCCAGCTGGGCCAGATCGAGCTGGTGGGGGCGGGCATCACGCCGGGCAGCGGGCCGGGGCACCTGAGCCTCTTCGGGTACGACCCGCTGCGCTACGTGGTGGGGCGCGGCGCCCTGAGCGCGGTGGGGATTGGCGTCAAGCTGGAAGCCGGCGACGTGGCGGTGCGCGGCAACTTCGCCACCCTGGGCGAGAACCGCATCGTGCTGGACCGCCGCGCTGGGCGCCCCAGCGATGAGAAGAACGCCGACATTGTGGCCCAGTTGCGTGCCGCTCTCCCCAGCCTGGACGGCACCCCAGTTGAGATTTACACCGAGAGCGAACACCGGTTTGTCGTGGTGTTCCGGGCGGCGGGCGGGGCGCCCCTGGGGGCCAACCTCAGCGATGTGGACCCTCAGGCCACCGGCGTGCAGCCCATGACTGCCCAGGCCCACGACGAGGCGAGTGCGCGCACCGCCGCCCTGGTCAACGCCTTCGTGGCCCGCGCCGAGGCGACCCTGGCCGCCGAACCGCAGGTGAACGGGGTCCTGTTCCGGGGGTACAGCGACGTGCCGCGTTTTCCCTCCTTTGCCGAGGCGTATGGCCTGCGCGCGGCCTGCATCGCCAGCTACCCCATGTACAAGGGGCTGGCCAGCCTGGTGGGGATGGACGTGCTGGCCGTTGAGGGCCACGAGGACGCCCTGGACGGCAAGGTGCAGGCCCTGACCGAGAACTGGGCCAAATACGACTTCTTCTACTTTCACGTCAAGAAAACGGACTCGACCGGCGAGGACGGCGATTTTGCCGCCAAGGTCAAAAAGATTGAGCTGTTCGACGCCTTGCTGCCGCAGCTGCTGGCCCTGAACCCGGATGTGCTGGCCATTGTGGGCGACCACAGCACGCCCAGCAAACTGGCGACCCACTCCTGGCACCCGGTGCCGCTGCTGATTCGCAGCGAGTACGGGCGGAGGGACGTGGCCACCCGCTACACCGAGGACGAGGCGCAGAAGGGCAGCCTGGGTCTGCGGCGCGGCACCGACGTGATGCCGCTGCTGATGGCGAATGCGCTGAAACTGAACAAGTACGGGGCGTAAGCGTGCCGTTCCATCCGTGACCGCTGCGCCATGACGGCCCCGCTGCCCCGCCCGCTGCTGGTGCTGGACCTGGACGAAACGCTGTGGCACGGCGTTCCGGACCAGACGGCCCTCAGCGGCGTGCGCTTCGGGCTGCGCCCCTTTCTGGGGCAGTTCCTGCACACAGTGTCGCAGGGCTACGACCTGGCCGTCTGGACAGCCGCCAGCGAGGACTGGATGCTGTGCGGGCTGGACGCTACGCGGCAGGCCACAGGCTTTGACCTGCGCGGCCAGGCGGTCTTTCTGTGGGCGCGTGACCGCTGTGCGTGGCGGCGCAGCGAAACTGGCGAACTGCACCCACGTAAGCCGGCCCGAAAGTTCCGCGCGGGCTGGGTGCGGGCGCGCTACCCCCGGTCCCGCATTCTGGTGGTGGATGACCTGGCAAGCAATTACGCCTGCGGGTACGGTCATCTGGTCAAGGTGACCTCATGGACCGGCGCCCAGGACGACACTGAACTGCTCAGGCTAGGGCCTTATCTGCTGACGCTCGCCGCCCACCCTGATCTGCGTCAGGTGGAAAAACGCGGCTGGCAGGCCAGGTCAGCCGCTGACTGACCCGGCCCTCCCATCTTTTCCCACTCCCCACAACCCACTGCCTACGGCCCCCTCACGCCAGCCGCTCTGAGCCGCTCCGGCCCTGAAATGACACCCAGGCGTCCCTCAAGCGGTGCACTGTCTCGGGCAGCCGGGCCGGGTCCAGGGTAAACGGCAGGCGCAGGTACTGATCGGGCAGCGGCGTCACGCTCATGGCCGCGCCGGGAAAGAGGCGCAGGCCGTGGCGGGCGGCGTGGTGGGTGAAGCGGCTGGCCTCGGGGGTGGGCAGGGTGACCCACAGAAACTGGCCGCCGCCGGGCAGCTCAAAGGTCCAGTCGGGCAATTCGGTGCGCAGCAGGGTCGCCAGCAGGTCGCGGGCGGGCGTTACGGCCTCGCGGCGTTGGCGGCGCAGGGCCTCTGGGTCGCGCAGGAGGTGTAGGGCGGCGTGCTGGGCGGGCAGGCTGCCGCCAAAATCGGCCAGGGTTTTGGCCTGACCCAGGGGCGCGGCCAGGCCGGGCGGCAGGCGCATCCAGCCCACCCGCAGCCCGGCCCAGTACAGTTTGGACAGAGAGCCAACGGTGATGATGGGCGCCGCTGGCGCGAGGGCGGCCAGGCGGGGCGGAGGCGGGTCGCCGCTAAAGCCCAGGTCCAGCAGGGTGTCGTCCTCGATGGTGGGCAGATTCGCCTGCTGGACGAAGGCGGCCAGGCGCTCGCGGGCGCGCAGCGGCAGGACCCCGCCCGTGGGGTTCTGGTAGGTGGGGGTGAGGAAGGCCAGTCGGGGGCCATGCTCCCGCGCCAGGGCCATGAACGTGTCGGGATTGAGGCCGCCGCCCAGCACCGGCACCCCCACCAGCGCCGCGCCCGCCGCCCGGAATACGTCAATGGCCCCGAAATAGGTGGGGGTTTCCAGCAGGGCCGCGTCGCCCCGGCGCAGCAGCGTGGCGGCAATCAGGGCGATGGCCTGCTGGGCGCCACTGGTCACCACGACCTGCTCTGGGGTGGTGGGCAGGCCCCCTTCTATGGTGTACAGCTCGGCCAGGCGGGCACGCAGGTCGGGCAGGCCATGGGGGTGATACACACTCTCCCGGAAGGCGTCGGCGCTGGCGTCACGCAGCTGCTCGCGCTGGGCGTCCGACAGCAGGGGCACGGCGATGGTGAAATCCAGTTCGGCCGGCTGGGCGCCGCCCACCGGGGTCCGCAGGGTCAGCACCGGGGCGGCGCGCGGCGCGGTGGCCGAGACGCGGGTGCCGCTGCCCACCCGTCGCCGCAGCCAGCCGCCGGCCGTCAGGTCATCCAGGGCCGTGACCACGGTGGCGCGGCTCACCCCCAGCAGGGCCGCCAGGGGGCGCTCGGCAGGCAGGCGGTCACCAGGCCTGAGTTCGCCCCGCTCAATCGCGGCGCGGATCTGCGCGGCCAATCGAATGGGCAGCGGCCCCTCACCAGCACGCCAGCCGGCCAGCAGCGCGGTCCAGCGGGGAAGGTCGGCGGCGGGGTCGGAGCCGGGCATGTGTCTAGCCTACAGGCCAATGGCTTCAGGCGAGCGGGCCAATTCTCAGGCCATTGCCCCTGCCCATCAGGCCAATGTAGGGGCACACTGGAGGCCATGACCACCCTGCCCACCCGCCCGGCGGCCTTCTGGCGCGACACCCACCCCAGCGCCGTGCTGGCCGGTCTGGTGACGGTGGTGATTGGCTGGGCTGGCCCCAACGTCCTGATTTACGCGGTGGCCCAGGCCGCTGGCCTGAGCGACGGCGTGGCCATGTCGTGGCTGTGGGCGCACGCGATCTTTACGGGCCTGACGGGCATTGTGCTGAGCCTGCGCACCCGCATGCCCATCCTGACCACCTGGAGTACGCCGGGCATCGCCTTTCTGGTGACGGCCTTGCCGGGCATTCCCTTCGCTGAGGCGGTGGGGGCCTTTCTGCTGTCGGGCGCCCTGGTGTTGCTGCTGGGGACCTTCGCGCCTCTTACGCGCGCGTTGCAGGCCATTCCGGCGCCGCTGGCCGCTGCGCTGAACGCGGCTATTTTGCTGCCGTTTGGCTTCCGCGCCTTGCAGGCGTTTGGCGACACCCCGGCGCTGGTGGGCGCCATGATAGCGGCGTACTTCGTGTTGCGGCAGCTGGCGCCGCGCTGGGCGGTGGCGGGCGTGCTCTTGACCGGCGTGCTGGCCAGCGCTGCGCTGGGGCTGTGGCACCCCTCGCCGGTGCCGCTGGCTCTGACCCGCCCGGAGTTCGTGTGGCCGCAGTTCAGCCTGCACGCCACCCTGAATCTGGCGCTGCCGCTGACGCTGCTGGCGTTTACCGGTCAGTTCGTGCCGGGCTTCGGGGTCCTGAAGGCCAACGGCTATGAGCCCGCACCCGGCCCGGTCCTGCGGGCCTGCGGCGTGGCCAGCATCGGCGCGGCCTTGTTTGGTTGCCACAACCTCACGCTGGGCGCCCTGCTGGCCAATATCGTCAGTGGTCCCGAGGCGCACCCGGACGCGGGCAAGCGCTACACCGCCGCCGTCTGGGCCGGCGCCCTGAACATTCTGGTGGGCCTGTTTGCGGGCACTTTCCTGCACCTGATGGGCATCTTGCCGCCGCAGGCGCTGGCGGCGCTGGCTGGCCTGGCCCTGCTGGCGGCGATGGGCAGCAGCTTACAGGGGGCCTTCCAGGGGGCGCGGGCGGGGAGCTTGGCCGCGCCGGTCATTCTGGTCGTGACCCTGAGCGGCATCGCGCCTCTGGGCATCGGCGCGGCGTTCTGGGCCATCCTGGCGGGCTTGGCCGTGAACTGGATCGAAACGCGCGGCCACCTGGGCCTCTCCGGCTCGCCTGCCCAGGTGCAGGAGCGTCCCAGTCCTTGACAGGTAGGGGAAGGCCTGTTATCCTTACTGTTCTGGCCCGAAACGGCCGTGCTGTGCAGACCACGATGTACCTATGCACTTGAGGGAGGCGTCCACCTCTAGGATTTACGAAAATACGGACGCGCGAGCAGCAGCGAACTGGTCATTCTGGTTCCTCTGACCCACCAAGACGCCGCCTAACTCTGGGCGGTGTTTATTTTTTTCGTCCGAGAACCGAAAAAACTCCGCACTGGGCGGAGTCTTTATCCTGGAGCCGAGAGTCGGATTCGAACCGACGACCTACTGATTACGAATCAGTTGCTCTACCCCTGAGCTACATCGGCAGGCAAGCTCAAAGAGTATAGAAAGGGGGCCGGGGGGTGTCAAGGCGCGCCGCAGCCTATGCTGTGGCCCGTGAGCAGCCCAGCGCGCCCCTTTGACACCATTTTTGGGCAGGTCCGTCCTCTGGACTGGCTGTGTCTGGCCCCCCACCCCGACGACGCCGAGATCGGCGCGGGCGGCACCCTGATTCGGCTGGCCCAGGCTGGGCGGGCCGTGGGCATTCTGGAACTGTCACGCGGCGAGCGGGGCACCCAGGGCACGCCCGAGGTGCGGGTGGCCGAATGCGCCCGCGCCGCCGACATCATGGGCCTGGCCTGGCGTGGCCAGCTGGGCCTGCCCGACGGCGAACTGCGCGACACCCTGGAGGCCGCGCACGCCCTGGCCGCCACCCTGCGCGCGGTGCGGCCCCGTGTGCTGGTCGTGCCGCACCACCATGACCGCCACCCGGACCATTTCGGCACCTACCACCTGAGCAAACGTGCCGTTCACCTGGCCCAGCTGAAAAAGGCCGACCTGACCGGCGAGCCGCACCGGGTTTCACGAGTGCTGCTGTACCAGGGCAACGCCGATATTCGGCCCACCCTGCTTGTGGATGTCGAGGCGGTGCAGGACACCTGGGCCGCCGCCGTGCTTGCCCATGAGAGTCAATTTGCGGGCGCCGCTATCTCCGAGACTGTGACGCCCGAAATCGTGGAGCGCCGCCGCGCCCGCCTGACCTACTGGGGCACGCTGGCGCGGGCGCGCTACGCCGAGGCCTTTGAAACCGAAGACCCCCTGCTGGTGGACCCGCTGGCGCTTTAAGCCTTCTCGGCAGCGGGCGGGGTCATGGCGCTGACCCAGGTGTCAAAGGCGCTTGGGCGGCGCACAGAGAGGCCACGCAGGCGGTCTTCCAGTTCGTCAGCCAGGTCTAGGCCGTACTTGTAGGCGGCCTGCCCCGCCACCACGTTGCTGCCGTACTTGTCGCGGTAGGTGCTGGCCGGGCGGTCGTGGGTCATGGCCTCGGCGGCGGCGTTGGTCTGCGGCAGGCGGGTGGTCAGAATGGGCGGAGTGGCCTCGCCCGTACCCGCAAAAGCGCGTTCCAGATCGCCGGGCAGCCGGCTCAAGCCCTGGCGGTGCTGGGTGCTGCTGCCCTGAAACTTGGTCAGCAGTACGCCCAGGCAGGTCAGGCGCAGGCCGCGCGCCCGGCGCAGTTCGCCGATGCGGCCAGCAATCTGCCCGATTCCGTAGGTGCTCAGGCGGTCGGGAATAGTAGGAATCAGGTAGTGGTCGCTGACCTCCAGACCGTTTTGCGTGACAAAACCCAGGTTGGGCGGGCAGTCAATCAGCACGTAGTCGTACCCGGCAAAGTGGGGCGCTAGGTACTTCTTGACCGCTTCCATGGGGTTGACCGAGTAGTGGGTGCGCGCGGCGATGTCCTGCATGCGGTCCTGCACGTCAATCAGACGAATGGAACTGGGCAGGATGTCCACCCGGCCGTACTGGGTGTCCTGGGGCAGCTGCGCCATCAGTTCGGGCGGCACGCGGTTGAGGTTGCTCGCGCCGCGCACGATGGCCCGCGCCGGGTCAAAGCTCTGGGTGCCGTGAAGCAGGTCCAGAAACAGGTGGGCCAGCGTCTGCCCGGCCTCATCGGCCTGCGCCCAGCGTTCCTCGCCGATGAGGGCCAGGGTAGCGTTCGTCTGCGGGTCCAGGTCCAGCACTAGCACCCGCTTCTGTTTCATGAAGGCCAGCGTGTCGGCCAGCTGCACGGTGGCGGTGGTTTTGGCCACGCCGCCTTTGAGGTTGATGAAACTCAGGACACTGGGGGCCATTTACAGCCCGCGCAGCTGTGCCAGTACCGCTTCGGGGCGCACGGTGTAGGCACCGGTGCTTTCCTCGACATGCTGGTACCGCACCACGCCGGCCTTATCGATCAGAAAGACGGCCCGGCCACTGATGCCGCGCTCGTCAATGGCCACGCCGTACTGCCGGGCCACGTCCAGTTTCATATCCGCCAGCAGCGGCACCTCAATCCCGTATTCGGCGGCCCAGGCCTTGTGGGCATGCACCGAGTCGCGGTTGACCCCCAGCACCACCGCGCCGGCATCGGCAAAGTCGTCCTGCCGGCCCGAGTATTCGGGCAGCTGCATAGAGCAGACTGGGCTGAAGTCCAGCGGGTAGAACACCAGCACCACATGCTGCTGGCCCCGGTAGCTGCTGAGGGTTATCTGCTCGCCCGTCGAGGCAGGCAGGGTGAAATCGGGGGCGGGCTGTCCCACAAGGCTCATGGGAGGCAGTCTACCGGGCGCTGACCGGAGTGGCCTGTTCTGTCTGCTCCGCGGCTGCTTGGCATCCGGGACAGGTCGGCTCTAACGCCAGATCAGTGGTTGACCTGTCTCTCCCTCCGCTTTGGCTGAACACGGCGCACCCCCAACGCTCAGCCCACCTGACGCGGTTCTGAGGGCAGGCTTCAGTTTGGCTCAGCTTGAACCGCGTCCCGCTTCACGGCTGCGCCTCGCCCGCCCCTCTACTCTGGGGTCAGTACCGTCCCCGGCGTGTGCTGGTGGTGGCCGGGGCAGGAGGAACGAAGTGGCCGATGTGACCCCCCCAAACATGCTTCAGGAACGCCCCCGCACCCCCGCCGGGCTGCTGAGCAATGCCGAAAAAGACCGCCTGATCGAACGAGGTTTTCTGGGCCTGTACCGCTGGTACACCGCCCGCAGCCAGGAAACCCGCAACTGGAACCCGGACCGCAGCTTTGACTGGCGCGCCCTGAATAAGGACCTGCCGTCCGAACTGGTAACAGTGCTGCAAGGCTTCTTTGCCGTGGAGCAGTACGCGCCGGACTTTACCAGTAACCTCGTGCATCTAGTGCGGCGCAGCCACGGCCGCAGCCATTTTCAGTTGCGGTGGGGCAGTGAGGAAGAGAAGCACGCCGACGCCTGGGAAAACGCCGTGCTGTTCAGTGGCCAGCGCAGCCCCGAGTGGATTGCCGAGTACAAGGAGCGGCTGAAGTCCCAGACCTGGGAGCTGCCGTTCCCGGACGCCATTCACAACCTCGTGTACACCGTGTTTCAGGAACGCGCCACCCAGCTGAACTACCTGAACATGATGAAAATTGCGCAGGGCAAGAGCGACAAGCCGCACCTTCAGGGCTTCAGCGACCCGGTGCTGGCCAAGGTCGCCCAGACCATCGCTGTGGACGAGGCTGCGCACTACAACTTCTTCCTGGAAGGCGTGCGGATGTACCTCTACTACTACCCCGAGCGTACCCTCAACGCCATCAAGAACGTCATCAGCCAGTTTTCTATGCCCGCCGCGACGCTGGTGCCGGACTGGGAAGGCTTCTTCGAGACGGTGTACCGCGCCGGCATTTACGGGCCGCGCGACTTTCAGCGCGACGTGGTGCAGGTGGCGTTCCGCAACATGGGTATTGAGAGCCGCAAGGCCCTGGAAGAAGGCATTCGCAAGACCCGCGAGGTGCCGGATTTCGAGGGCGGCAACTTCAAGACCACCGCCATCTGGGACACCTTTGACTACGGCGCGGTCGAGGGCGATGTGCGCCGCCTGCACGTCAAGATTCAGGACTACGAGAAGGAAATCGGCTTTGACCTGTATGACCCCACCGAGTTCGTGACCAACCCCGAAGTGCCGGTCAAGGACCACCAGGCTGCGGACGACTAACCCTGGTCTTCCCTTAGCCCCCGCGCGTTCTGCGCGGGCCTTTTTTTGCCCTGCGGGGACGCGCTGTGCCATGCTGGGCCAGCCCTCCGCGCCGCCTCTCTCCCTTCGCCTTCAAGGACGGTTCCCTGGCCATGCCTCCCAATCCGGCGTTATTGAAGCTGGGCTACGCGCCCGACGACCGCGTGGTCATCTTTCACGCCGACGACCTGGGGATGTGCCAGGCGACCGTGGACGGCTGCGCCGATCTGTTCCGGGCCGGCATGCTGGGGTCGGCGTCCGTGATGCTGCCGTGTGCCTGGGCGCCCTCGGCGCTGGCGCTGGCGCACGAGTTGCCGGGTGCCGACCTGGGGGTTCACCTGACCCTGACGAGCGAGTGGACGGCGGCCCGCTGGGCGCCCCTTAGCGGCGGCGCGGGCGGCCTGACCGATGAAGCCGGCTACCTGCACCGCACCGTCGAAGCGGTCTGGGCCGGGGCCCGGCCCGCCGCTGTGGGCCGCGAGATAGCGGCGCAGGTAGACCGCGCCCTGGCCTGGGGGCTCCCGGTGTCGCATGTGGACTCGCACATGGGCACGGTGGCCCATCCCGCGCTGCTGCACCGCGCGGTGCGGGCGGCCCTGGCGCGGGGCCTGCTGCCCGTGCTGCCGCGGCTGGACCGGGCGGGGTGGCACGCCAGCGGCCTAAGTGCTCCGCAGGCGGCGGGCGCGGCGCTGGTCACGCGCGCGCTGGAGGCCAGGGGCGTGCCGCTGGTGGACGAGTTCGTGATGATGCCGCTGGACGAGGGCGGCGACCACCTGCCCATTCTTGAGCGCATGCTCGCGGCCTTGAAACCGGGCCTGACCCATTTCATCCTGCACCCGGCACGCGACACCCCCGAACTGCGGGCGGTGGCTGGCGACTGGGCGGGGCGGGTGGCCAACCACGCCGCCTTTCTGGACCCACGCCTGCCGGGCATCCTGGCCGCCAGTGGCGTGCGTGTGACGACCTACCGGCCCCTGCGCGCGCTGCTGCGGAGGCGGTGGTGACGGAGGGCACTACCTCCAGCGCGGTGCGGTGGCGCTACGCAGTCATGAACTTTGGGCTGACCATTCCCGCGCAGGCCGGCAGTTTCCTGCTGCTGTACTACGTGGATGACCGCAAGCTGAACCCCGCCTGGGCCGCCACCACCCTGACCCTGTTCGCCCTGTACAACGCGGCCAACAACCCCCTGATCGGCCACCTGTCGGACCGCACGCGCAGCCGCTGGGGCCGGCGCGTTCCGTACATCCGCTTTGCGTGGCTGCCGGGCCTGGTGGCCTTCGCGCTGCTGTTTATGACCCCGTTTAACGGGGTGGACAGCCCCGTGGCGCTGCTGCTGTACCTCGTGGTGGTCTGGGGCCTGTGGGAGACCTTTGGCACAGCGGTCGGCACCGGCTACCTGGCCCTGCTGCCCGAGATGTTCCGCACCTACGCCGAGCGCACCGCTGTGGCCTGGCGCATGAATCTGGTGCAGACGCTGGGGCTGCTGTTCGGCCTGGCGCTGCCGCCACTGCTGGCCGGCTGGGTGGGCTGGGCCGGCATGGGCGTGCTGTTTGCCGTGCTGTCGGGCGCGGCGCTGCTGTTTGGTCTGGGCGCCCTGTTTGAGCGGCCCGACCCGGCGGCGCGTCCGCTGGGATTTCTGGAGGCCCTGCGGGCGACCTTCAGCCACCGCGCCTTTCTGACGGTGGTGGCCGCCCAGACGCTGCGCTTTTTTGCCACCGGCACCCTGGCGACTGGCATGGGCTTTTTTGTGCGCTATAGCCTGGGGGCCGAGGCGGGGGCGGTGACGACCGTTCTGCTGGCCGCCGCTTTCGTGACGGCCGGGGCCGCACTGTGGCCGTGGCGCGCGCTGGTGGCGCCCCGCTTAGGCCCGCGCGGCACCCTGATGCTGGCGTTTGGCCTCAGCGCCGTGTCACTGCTGCCGCTGGCGCTGGTGCAGACGGTGGCGGGCGCGCTGGTGTCCACGATTCTCTTTGGCGCCGCGCTGGCCGGCATGATTCTGATGGGTGACGTGATTCTGGCCGACGTGATTGACGAGGACGAGCTGCGCAGCGGCCAGCGCCGGGAAGGCATGTATTTCGGCATGTCGGGCTTTGTCACGACCCTCAGCGGCGCCCTGACCTCGCAGGTGTTTGGAGCCGTCACGCGCGCCAGCGGTTATGACCCCCGCCTGGCTGCGCAGCCAGAAGGAGTTGCCGACGGCTTCCGCTTTTTCATGACGGTGCCGCCCATCGCCGGAGCGCTGCTGGCGGTGCTAATTCTGGCGTTCTACCCGTTGCACGGCCAGCGGCTGCGGGCCGTGAGGCAGGCCCTGGCCGACAAGAGGGCGCAGACCGGTGTGGACTGGTGACCCGCAGCCTCCAGAGTGGTTGAAAGAGGAACCCTCAATCGCTATTCACGCGAATGCCGTGAGCCTCTGCCAGAAACAGCGAGACTCACGGCATTGAGGGGCGCCGTTGGCTCCTAGGCGCCGCTGTGAGGCCGCTGGGCCAGCACGAAGCGTTCGCGGCCCGTCAGGTCGGGGGCGGTGTCGGCGGACCAGCCCAGACGGCGCAGCTCCTGGGCAAAGGTCGCCGCGTTGCGGGGGTCAAGTTCCAGGAGCAGCCAGCCGCCCGCCTTCAGCCCTCCAGCGGCCTGCGCCGCCAGCCGCCGGGCGATGTCCAGGCCATCCGGGCCGCCGTACAGCGCCAGGACCGGGTCGTGGCCGACTTCGGGCTGCACCCCGGCCCGGTCCGCATCCGGCAGGTAGGGGGGATTGCTGACCACCAGGTCCAGGGGCCCAGGCACCCCGGTCAGCAGGTCAGCTTCCAAGAACTCAACCTCCAGCCCATTCAGTGCGGCGTTCTCGCGGGCGAGGCTCAGGGCCTCAGGGCTGAGGTCGGTGGCTCTGACGTGGGCGTCGGGGCGGGCGGCTTTGAGGCCCAGCGCCAGCGCGCCGGTGCCGGTGCCCACATCGGCCACGCGGGGGGCTGAGGTGCCGCGCAGCGCCTCTAAGGTCAGGTGCAGCAGCCACTCGGTTTCGGGGCGGGGCACCAGTGCGCGCCCGTCGCAGCGCAGGCGCACGCCGCCCCACTCCAGCTCGGGCAGCAGGTGTTGCAGCGGAATGCGCTGGGCGCGCTGGGCCAGCAGCGCGGCGTAGCGTTCGGCCCCGCTGGCAGGCGCGTCTTCCTGGCCCCGCGTCAGCAGCGCGGTGGGCGAGAGGCTCAGGGCAAACAGCAGCAGTTCGCGAGCGTCCACCTCCGGGGAGGGAACGCCCGCTGCTGCCAGGTGCGCCGCGCCTGTGTGCAGCAGGTCGCGGATGGTCATGGCCTAGCCGTGACGGGGTTTGATCATCAGGCGGCGGGCGGCACCCTCGCCCACGGACTCGCTCATGACGTCGGGGTGTTCTTTTAGGGCGATGTGAATCACGCGGCGCTCGGCAGCGGGCATCGGCTGCAGCTCGTGGGGTTCACCGCTCTTGGCCACCTGCACAGCCAGCCGCTCGGCCAGTTTGGTCAGGGTGTCGGCCTGGCGCTTGCGGTAACCGCCGACATCCACCCGCACGCGCTCCTTGGTGCGGCCCTCGTGCTTGGCCAGCACGGTATAGGCCAGCACCTCAATGGCGCCCAGCGTACGCCCGTCGCGCCCGGCCAGCTTGGCGGCGTTCTCGCCGGTAATCTCGGCTTCCAGGGCGTCCTCGGTTTCACGCACGGTCACGCTGAGGTCGGGGTCAATGCGTGAGACCAGGCCGCGTAAGAAGCGCTCAAGCGTGGCCTGGGGGGTTTCCGGCGCGGCACCTGGCGTGGGCGGCGCGGTCAGGGCGGCGTCGGGAGCGGGCGGCGGCAGCTCGCTCTCGTCGGCGCCGCTGATGCCCAGCCCCGCGAGGTAGTCGTCCAGGTTCGTGCGGTTATCCATGCCCCGCAGTCTAGCGCGGCCGTTCTCACGGGGTTCCCACAGACGGCGGCGGGTCAGACGTGTCCCTGGTCCGCGCTCCGCGCCCGTACACCGCCAGCCGCACCAGCGCTTCCACCGGCCCTCGCCCGAAGTGAGACAGCCACCACGCGCTCAGCGGCAACTGGCACAGGCCCACCAGCAGCGCCAGCCCCAGTCCCCCCGCCGCGCCCCAGATGGACAGGCCCGCGGCGTACACAAAGGCGTCCCCGCCTTCCCGCGCCGCCTGCACCCAGCGGCCCCCCTGCGCGCCCGCGTAGGGATAGAAAAACAGCGTCATCAGGAGGCTTTGCGACAGGTAATTGGTCATGGCCATGCGGCCACTGGCCGCGAAGTGAATCAGCGGGCCCAGCCGCCCCGAGGTGGCCAGCAGCCCAATCACGCCCACATAACCCAGCGCGGCCGCCGCGCCGCCGCCCATTCGCACTGGAAAGGCCAGCAGCCCGGCCGCCGCGTCGGGCCGGGTGTTCAGGTACGCCAGCAGGGCGCCCAGCGGCAGGCCCACCAGCAGGCCGCCTGCCGCCAGGCGGCGCAGCAGCGGCCGGTGGTCGTGGGGCCGGGTCAGCAGGCCGGTGCGCTGCGCCGCCGCGCCCAGGCAGAACAGCGCCAGCAGCCAGGGGCCGTTGTACAGGTTGCCTGCGGTCAGCATCGGCCAGAAGTCCTGGGCGCGCTCGGCCACGTTGGCGGCGTAGCCGGGTTCAATGGCCGGCAGCCCCGCCCAGCGCGGCCCCGTGCGGGCGGCCCCGGCGGCGGCTTCCATCAGCATGCCGCCCAGCCACCAGACCCCCAGCCCGCCGGCCAGCACCAGCAGGGTACGTGCGCCCATGGCCGCCGTCAGCAGCAGGCCCAGCGCCAGCAGCGCGTAATTGC
Source organism: Deinococcus arboris (assembly GCF_009755355.1). Classification (GTDB taxonomy): domain Bacteria; phylum Deinococcota; class Deinococci; order Deinococcales; family Deinococcaceae; genus Deinococcus; species Deinococcus betulae. Next base: position 52,528 of record NZ_WQLB01000020.1, read on the forward strand.
TGATGATGTCGCCGTGCCACACCAAGATGTAGTGGGCCGCCCCAATAAGCAGCAGCACGGCGTGCCGCCTCAGAAAGACGCCCACCCCATGCCGCGCCAGCAGCCCGGCCGCCCCCCACCCGAACAGCATGGCGAAGATGGAAATAAAGCGGCCATTGGCAAAGGTGTCAGTCAGCACCTGCGCGGCGCGGTCCAGGCCCCGCTGCTCCCAGGGCAGAAAGCCCGCGAAGTCCTGCATGTTCACGATCAGAATGCCGGCCAGCGCCACGCCGCGCAGCACGTCGGGCAGCGGCGAGCGGTCGCGTACGGGGGCAGCGGCCTCTATGGGCGCAGGGCTGGAGTTCATACGGCCCCTGCCCGGACATCCGTTGCCGCTTCCGCTGCGGCGCCGCTGGGCACGTCCGGTCGGCCAAGGCTGCAGTGGTTCGGAACTGGTCTCATGCAAGTTCCGGTGAAATCTGAGGCATGTTTCGGATCTGGTCCGACTGGAAGGCGGAGGAAAAGAGACGGGTTTCCGGGAATTGGAGGCACATCCGGTGCGCTCCCGGATGGTACGGACATGGACAGCATCCGTCTCAGAGGCTCGGCGGTCATGCGGGTCAGGCTAGCGCGCCTGGGGCCGGGGTTTTGCCGGAAGCAGGGCGCACCAGCACCCAGCCGGCCACGCCGCCCAGCACGCTCAGGGCCGCCCCCACCAGCGCCAGGGTGCGGAAGGCGTCAGCAAAGGCGGCGTCAGTGGCGGCTTGGGCGCGGGCTGGGGCGCCGGCCGGCAGGCGCACTTCGGTCAGGCGGGTAGCCTGGGCCTGAACAGCGCGCTGCACCGGAACGCTGGCCCCCACAGCCTCCAGCTGTGGCCCCAGCGCCGCGCGGTAACTGCCCACCAGCAGCAGCCCCAGCGCCGCCACGGCCAGCAGTGACGCCGCGCGCGCCACCGCGTTGTTCACGCCGCTGGCCACCCCACTTTGCTCGCGGGGCACGCTGCCCATCACCGCGCTGGACAGCGGCGCCACCGTGAGGGCCATGCCGAGCCCCAGCACGGCCGCGCCGGGCAGGATGGCCGCCCACGACGCGCCCAGCCCCAGCCCCAGGAGGGCCAGCCCGCTGCCCGCCAACACTGGCCCCAACGTGAGCAGCAGGCGCGGGCCGTGGCGGTCGGCCAGGGCGCCCACTGGCCCCGACAGACCTGCCAGCAGCAGCGACAGGGGCAGCAGCGCCGCGCCCGCTGCTGCGGCACTGAAGCCGCGCGCACCGATCAGCAGCATGGGCAGATACAGGCTGACGGCCCCCAGCGCGCCGTACAGCAGCAGGGTCAGGAGGTTGGTGCCCACAAAGACGCGGTTCTGAAGCAGGGCCAGCGGCAGCATGGGCCAGGGCGTACGGGCCTCCCGCCAGATAAAGGCCGCAAAGGCCAGCCCCGCCCCCACCAGCAGCCCCCAGACCAGGCCGTCCCAGCCCGTTTCACCTGCGCGGATGAGGCCCGCCGACAGCCCGCCCAGGCCAGCCGTCACTGCCAGCGCCCCCGGCCAGTCAGGCTGGGCACCGGGCGCGCGCGTTTCTGGCACCCGGCGCAGCCACAGCAGGGTCAGAGCGGCCAGCGGCAGGTTAATAAAAAACACCCAGCGCCACGACACGTTGTCCACCAGCAGGCCGCCCACCAGCGGCCCCAGCAGCGTCGTGACAGAACTGGCCGCGCTCCAGAGGCCCACGCCCCGGCCCCGGCTGGCCTCACTGAACACGGCGCCAATCATGGCCAGGCTGCCCGGCACCAGCAGCGCCGCGCCCACACCCTGCGCGGCGCGGGCGGCAATTAGCGCGCCCAGGGTGGGGGCCAGCCCACAGGCCAGCGAGGCCAGCGCGAAGATGCTCACCCCCCAGCCGTACACCCGCCGCCGTCCCAGGGCGTCGCCCAGTGCGCCGCCGGCCAGTGTGAGGGCTGCCAGCAGCAGGGCGTAGGCACCCACCACCCACTGCACGCCGCTGGCGGTGGCGTCCAGGTCGCGCTGCACCGCGTTCAGCGCCACATTGACCACCGTGCCGTCCAGAAAGGCCAGGCTTGAGCCCAGCACCGTAACCGTGAGCGTCCAGCGTTCGTCCGCCGTCAGGGGGCCAGGACGCGGTGCAGCGGAGTCAGCCATGCTCTAGGGTAGGCGCCGCCCGCGCAGTAGTGTGCGTGATTGCCTCCTGACTGAAAGGGGACGGCGGGGCAGGGTAGAGCCTTCAGGAGAAGGCCGCTGGCGCCTTCAGTTGCTAGGGGCGGGGGCCACCACCAGCGGGCCGCGAGGCCCCAGGGTTAACCCCGGTTGCGGCGTGGGGTCGCCGCGCACGGCCCGCAAGGGAGGCAGCGCTGCCAGCGTGTCCAATATCAGTGTCTGCGCCAGGTGCATCCCCAGGCACAGCCGCTCACCCCCGCCGAAGGGCAGATACGCCCAGGCGGGCGGTTTCTGCGCCCAGCGGCCGGGGTTAAAGGTTTCGGGGGCAGGCCACAGAGTCGGGTCGCGTCCCGAGAGATACGGCGAATACAGCGCCAGGGCGCCACGCGGCAACCGCACGCCGTTCCAGACCACGTCCCGGCCCAGGCGGCGGCTGCCCATCCAGCCGGGCGGGTGCAGGCGCAGGGTCTCCTTGAGGACCGCCGGGTGGTGTTCCGGGGCGTGCCACTGCGGCTGCTCGGCCAGGTGCCACAGCGCGTAGGCCAGCGCGTGCGTGGTGGTGTCGTGGGCGGCAGCCAGTGACACGCGCGTCTCCTCCAGGCCGCCCGGCAGCGGCGCCAGCACCGACAGCAGGTCGTCGCCGCCCCCCCCGCTCAGGCGGGCGTGGGCCAGCCGCCGCACCTCGCGGTCAAAGCGCAAAAACAGGGCGGGGCGCGGCCAGGCGGGCGCTGGAAAGGGCCGGCGCAGCGGCGCCAGAAAGGCGTGCAGCAGGTCTTCAGGGAACTCGCCGCTGAAATAAGCCGCGTTCAGCAGGCGCAGCACGGCGTGGTCGGCCCAGGCCAGGGCGTCGAATTCGCCCACCGGGACCGGGGGCAGGGCCGCCCGAATCCGGTCCTGAAGCGCGGCCAGGTGCGCCCGGCCAAACCCCGGATTCATCAAGCGCCGCCGCCCCGCGTGGCCCGGCGCGTCGCTGAGAATGACGCCGCCCGAGAGGTACGGCACCAGAACCGAAAAGCTGCCGGCGCTGCGAAAGGTGGCCAAGTCGCTCAGCAGGGCGCGGTTCCAGGTCGGGCTGAAGCCCACCACGGCCGGGAGGCCCAGCCGCAGCCGAAAGAGGTCGCCCCCCGCCGCCCGTGCACGCGCCGCGCCGTCTTCAATCAGCGTCAGCGGCGACAGCGCCCAGTCCTGCAGGTGGCCGTTGCCGGGGCGGGTAGGAGGCTCGGGGAGGGCGCCCAGGCCTCTGGGGCTCAGGGCAGAAATGGCCAGACCTCCTGGCCTGCCGGCACCTGCCGCCCGCCCAGGTCGTCGTAGGGCAGGCCCAGCAGCCGTCCGGCGCCGTTCCAGCCGCTCAGAAAGGACAGGGGCACCCCTCCGCCCGGATGCACCGTGCCGCCCACCTGCACCAGGTTGCGGGTGTGGGCCAGCCCCCAGCCGGGCCGCAGGCTGCCCGTCAGGCCGTGGGGCGCGCGCCCGTACAGCGCTCCGGCTTTGGCGGTGCGCGCGTAGTCGGCCGGGGACAGCGCGTGCCACTCGGCCACCGGCAGCGGACCGCCCGCCGCAGCGCTTAAGCGCTCTTGCAGGCGGGCCAGCAGCCAGGCGCCGTACTCGCGGGCGTCTTCCGTCAGGCCAGGGTCGGGCGGGGCGTTGACCAGCAGAAAAGCGCGGTCGCCGTCCAGATGCAGGTACAGCGTGGGGTCGCGCGGCAGGCGCCCAGCGCGAATATCCCGCCACTCGCGGCTGTAGTCGGCGGGCCAGAAGATGTGGTGGGCCTGGCCCCGGTTCTCTGTGAGGCGCAGCTGCAGCGCAAAGCCGCTGACCCCACGCGGCGTGGGCTTTTCGGGGACGCCCAGCCAGGCCAGCGTCAAGGCCCGGTCGGCGGCGCTGACCCAGGCGTCGGCGGCAAAGGCGCCCTGACTGGTGTGCGCGCCCAACACCTGCCCGCCGTGGCTGCTCAGGCTGGTGACGCGCGTGCCGAATTCAAAGCGCACCCCCAGGCCCTCAGCCTGCTCGTAGAGGGTGTGGGCAAAGGCCAGCAGGCCGCCGGGCAGGTGCCACACGCCGTGCCCCAGTTCGACCCAGGCGATGTTGTGCAGTACGGCGGGCGCACGGTAGGGGTCGGCCCCCAGATAGGTGGCAAAGCGCAGCCAGAAGGGCGTCAGAAACGGCCCCGAGCGCACAAACCGGCGCAGCGGGGACAGCGGCGCGGCGCGGCGGCCGGCGGTCAGGGCGTAGCGGGCCAGCCGCAGCCGGCTGGGGGGCGGGGCAAACAGGAAGGTGTCCTCTGCGTCCTCGTACATGCGCCGCGCCGCCCTCAGCAGGGCCACGTAGCGCTGCCCCTCCGCGCGCGGCAACTGCGCCAGGGTCGGTTCCAGGCTGCCGGCGATGTGCAGGGCCTCGGGGGCAAAAGTGCGCCCCGCGCCGTGGTAGGTCGTGGTGGGCCGTGCAGGAGTCAGGTTGGGCAGTGCCAGATGCAGGCGCTCGTGGATGCCCCGGAACACCTGCGGCATGGTCACGACGGTCGGGCCACTGGAAAAGTCCTCAAAGCCCAGTGCCGCCTTGCCCCCAGGGCCGTCCAGAGCGTCCAGCACCGTCACGCGCGCCCCGGCCTGCGCCAGCCGCAGCGCCGCCGCCAGGCCGGCAAAACCCGCGCCGATGACCGCGACGTGGCGGGGGGTGCGCTTCATCCCCTGGCCCTCACTGCCGGTACTCCCGGCCTTTCCAGGTTACGCGGCGCTTCACGGCCCGAAGATACACGGGGACGGCCAGCAGCGGCGTGAGCGGCCCCAGCAGCCCTTCGGCCAGGTCGGCGGGGCGGCGGCGGCCGGCGATCAGGTTGACGACCAGGCGCTCCAGCACACTGGCCACCCGCAGCACCCGCGCGCCTGGCACCGGCGCCAGCCAGGGCAGGGTATGTCCGGCAACATGCAAGGCCACGCTCAGGGTCAGCAGCACCCGTGAGTTGAGGTGAATCGGCAGGGTGTTCTTGCCAAACCCTGCGGCCGACTCTGGGTACGAGCGGTACATCCGCACGCTGATGCAGGCCCGGCCCATCGCGGTGGACACCGGCAGGCCACTGGCCGCCAGCCGCCGGGCAAGCACCGTGTCTTCCAGCACCTCCCCCTGCACGGCGGCGTAGCCGCCCACCCGCAGCAGGGCGGCGCGGCGGTAGGCCATCACCTGCCCGTTGGCAATGGTGGCCAGCGGCTGGGGCGGGCGCAGCCGCAGCAGCGGGTAAGGAAAGTACGACAGTACGGCGGCGTCCACCAGGGGCGTCAGCAGCCGCTCGCCGGGGGTGCGGTTGTCCTGGCGCGGCTGAATGCTCAGGAGGTCCGCGCCTGAGCGGTTCAGTTCGTTCAGCAGCCCTCCCAGCGCGCCGGGATGCCAGGAGACATCCGCGTCAGTAAAAATCAGCAGGTCGCCCTGCGCGGCTCGCAGCAGTTGCTGGCAGGCCCAGGGTTTGCCGTACCACCCCAGCGGGCGGGGCTGCCCAGCGATAACCTGCGCGCCCAGCCCACGGGCGACCTCCGCCGTGCCGTCGGTACTGCGGTCATCCAGCACGATGACCTCATGGGCCCCCTGGGCCAGGACGCCGGGCAGGGTGATGGGGAGGTTGTGCGCCTCGTTGCGCGCCGGAATCAGGATAGACACGCGCGGGCCGGTGGCCGGGGTGGGCGCGGGGCGCAGCCGGGGAAAGGTGAGGGCATTGACCGTCAGCGTTAGGGCCTTGGCCGTCAGCCAGGTCAGCATGACGGTGCGGTAGAGGGCGCCCAGCTTCACGCCCGGTCTCCAGTGACTACAGTGAGCAGCTGCGCGGCCCAGTCCACCCTGTCAGACCGGCTGAGGCGCCCCGGCACGGCCCGCAGGTAACCGGCCAGCGGCTGTTCGGGGTCGCTGCCCGCCAGTTCGGCGTCCAGGGCGGCCAATTCGTGGGCGATGGCGCCCGGCAGGGCGGGTCCAGCCACCGCTGGCCCAAAGCGCAGGTACGCTTCCGGCCACTGGCCTCCGCGCAGGGTGACGCGCAGCGCCACGGGCACCAGCGGGACGCCGGCCGTCTGGGCTATCCAGGCGGCGCCGGGGGCGACCGTGCCCAGCGGGCCGGCCGGTTGCAGGGCTCCTTCTGGAAACACCGCCAGCCATCCTGCCTGCGCGCGGCGGACTCCGGCCCGCACCTCGTCGGCCCGCAGCGCCCCCACTCGGCGCAGAAAGGGAAAGCGGCCCAGCTGCCGCGCCGTCATCAGCACTGAAAAAGGAGCGCCCGCCCACCGGGCCACCTCGCGCAGCACGTAGCCGTCCCACCACGAATGGTGGTTGGGGGCCAGCACCGCGCCGCCCGTGGGCAGGGCGCCGCGCACCCACACGCCGGCCAGGCCGCCGCGCACGCTGCGCTGAATGCTGCGCGACAGCAGCGCCGTGGCCCAGGGCTTAGCGGTCATGCCGCGTCACCCGCCGCGCCAGGGCCAGGCCCAGGGTCATGGCGGCCAGGGTCACGGCAGCTTCCGCGTAGCGGCCCACCAGCACCAGCCCGCCCGGCAGAAAAAAGGTCTCGATGGGATAGGCCACCCGGAAATCGGGGTCGCGTCTGGGGGCGCCGGGCAGCAGGCTCAGGCGCGGCTCGCGGCTTTCGGGGAAACTCCGCGCCCACCAGGGCAGCGCCCAGCTCCATTCCAGGGTGCGCAGGCCAAACAGGCGCGGGGCCAGGCCGGTAAAGACCCATGCCAGCCCCGACCCCACCGCCCACCAGCCCAGAAAGTTCTGCAGCGGGGCCCCGGCCCACAGCCCCAGCGGGTCGCTCCAGAGCCAGTAGCGCTGCGCGGTCATCAGTGGTTCTAACCCCACGTCCCAGAGCATCATCAGCAGGCCGGCCAGCCAGGGGCGCCCCCCAGACAGGCAGGTGGCCGTCAGCGTCAGCGCAAACCAGCCCAGCGGCACCATCAGCGGCACGCCCAGCAGGGTGGGAGCCGGGGCCGTCGCGTAAGAGTAAGCACCAAAGGGAAACCCGGTGCGGCTCCCCAGAACCTCAACCCCCAGGCCCACACTGAACGACACGGCCATCAGCAGCGTGGCGCGTACCCAGCCGGCGCGCTCCCAGACAAAGGCCAGCGCGGCCAGAAAGAGGGCCGCCGTGCTGGCCAGCCCCAGCACCGGAAAGCCGTCCGGCCATAGCGGGACCGGAATCTTGAGGGCCACGTACAGCGCCAGCAGCGCCGTCCAGGGCCGGGTGCGGCCCAGCAAGTCAGTCAGGCGCAGAGACAGGACCTCGCCAAAGCGCGGCCCTAGCGCGTCCCCCGCCAGCGCCAGTACGCCGGCCAGGGGCAGGCCGAGCGCGATGAGGGCCCAGCCAGCCGCCGGGCCGGCCAGCACCAGCAGCGCCCCTAAAAAGGCCAGCCCCAGCGCGGCCAACGCCAGGCCAAATCGCAGAAGGGTGGGGGAGAGGCGAGCGGTCAAGGGGCCGCCCTCAGCGCTTCAAAGTAGGCCTGGGTGGCGGCGGAAATCCTATCTGGTAAGGCGGCCAGCGGCCACCACCGCACTTCGGCCGCGTCGTCCTGCGCTTCAGGGGTGCCGTCCACAAACTGGGCGGTGAAGACATGGGTGTCCCAATCCACCACGTTGCCGTCTGGGTAGGTGTGCTGGTGAGGGAAAACGCCCAGCGGAGTGAACTTGGCGGCGGTCAGCCTGGTTTCTTCCCGTAGTTCTCGCTGGGCAGCTGTTTCAGGCGCCTCACCGCGTTGCGCTCCACCGCCGGGTATGTCCCACAGGCCATTGTCGCTCCGCCGAATGAGCAGGACTTCGCGGCCTCGCAGGACAGCCACGCCTGCTCCTACGCGGCGTTTATGCCCAGCCACAAGCTTTTTTCCTACAACCCACAATCCACGCCCCACACCCCTCACTGCCACCGCCGCCGCGTCAGGTCCCGCACCAGAACATTCGCCGCGTTGCGTCCACTGGCGCCCATAATTCCGCCGCCCGGATGGGTACTGGCGCCGGTCAAGTACAGCCCCTTCACGCCGGGCCAGCGGTAGCCGCTCGCCTTCATCCACGGGCGAAACGAGAACATCTGGTCAAAGCTCATTTCGAGGTGCATGACGTTGCCCCGGTGCAGGCCCAGGTTGTCGTGAAGCCACTGCGGCGTCTGCACCAGTTCGCCCACAATCGTGTCGCGCGTGCCCGGCGCGTAGTGCTCGAAGGCCCGCAGGATGTTCTCCCGCGCTTCAGCGGTGCGGGTCTCCCACGAGCCGCTGCTCAGTTCATAGGGGTAATACTGCGCCCACAGCCACAGCGCCTCGCCGCCAGGGGGCGCCAGCGAATCGTCCACCGCCGAAAAACTCATGGCAATCAGGGGCGGGTCGGTGGTGGGCTCGCCGGCCAGGTACTGACCGTAGCCTTTCATCAGCTGCCTCTCGTTTTTAATCAGCAGGCCTAAGCCCACGCGGCTGTCGGGTTCGGTGTGGTGACGGTACTTGACCTGTTCGCTCAGGGCCAACCTCAGCACCATGCCAAAGCCGTTGCCCACCCGCACCTGCCGCGCCGAGGCGGGCACATATTCGTCCGGCAACGCGCCCGCCATCGTCAGAACGTGGGTGCCGGAGACCACGGCGCGTGCCGTGTAGGTGTCGCCGTTCTCCAGCCGCACACCCTGGGCTTTGCCGTCCTTGACCAGAATGTCCTTTACAGGTGCGTTGACGAACACCTGCCCGCCGTCAGCTTCAATCGCCCGCTTTAGGGCTTTGGTGAGTCCCCCCGAGCCGCCCTTGGGCCGCGCCACGCCGCCCTCGTGATAGAGGGGATGCCACAGGAGGAAAGGCGCACTGAGGGGGTCGCTGGGTGGGGGACCACTCTGGGCCGCCATCCACACCAGGGGCGCGCGCACCCGCTCGTCCGAGAAATACTCCTTGGCCACATCGCCGTAAGGGCGCAGGATGCGGGGCAACTGCTCCATCCAGTCGCGTCCCTTGCCACTGCTGACCACCATCTTGCCCATGTCCAGCGGTCCCGGCGCGCTGTTAAAGAGGTCTGCCACCGACCGTGCAAACGGTGTCCAGTCGTCCAGAAACCGGGTGTACGCTTCGCCCTGTCCAGGGAAGAGGGCCTCCAACTCACGCGCGGTGCGCCCCGCGTCGCGGTGAATGAACCAGGGCGTCTCGCCGTCCGAGCAGTGGAACATGGGGTCCACGTCCAGGTAATGCAGGCCGTGGCGCGTCAGTTCCAGTTCACGTACCACCGGCGTCAGCCGAATCAGGATGTGGGCGCTGCCGCCGTAGTCAAAGCGGTAGCCGGGCACTAGTTCTTCGGTGCTGACGGCCCCACCGACCAGGTGCCGCCGCTCGAAGACGCCGACCTTCAGGCCCGCTTTGGCGGCGTAGGCCGCTGTGACCAGGGCATTGTGGCCCGCGCCCATCACGATGACATCGAAATCCGGCATGTGGCGTCAGTCTGGCATGGGCTGGGATGGGAAGAAGGTCAGGGAGAGGACAGAACAGCAACTGACGCGGTGGCGTGAGGGCCTTACGGCACAGAGAGGGTTTGCCCGTCGGTCAGGATAAGCGAGATGTCCGGTTCCTTCGAGGCACTGCCGGTCACTGTGCAGGACGCAATCTTGTCTCGGTAGGTGGTGGAGAGGCCGCTCAAGGGACAAGGACCGTCTCGCAGTTTGCCATCGGCCTGGGCCAGCACAACTTCTATCTTCACCGCGCTGGCCAGAGCCATGTCATGCGCTTGCTCCATTTTGCTGCGCGCGTCCGAGAGTGGGAGGAGGGTCGTGACTGTCAGAAGAACGACGCGCAGCGCGACATGGCCAAGGACAAGGGCTATCTTGGCGGGCTTCCCGAGGGTGCTCGGAAACTCCTTTGCCTCTTGCTGGCCATAGGTCCGTCCGAAGTGGACCATCATGGCGATGAGAGTGGCGAAGATCAGCACCTGCCCCACAGGAGAAGCAGTGGCTTCGTTGACGAGGGCCGCCACTGCGCCCATGGCCAAGACGAAGGCGAGCCAAAACAGGTGCCAGCCCCAGAGCCCGATGAGTGTGAAGCCTGCGCCAGGCAGGAAAAAATTCAACACGTAGCCCACAGTTGAACTGGGCGGTTTTCTCAGGGTTGCAGCTTGAGCCGGTAGCGTCACGGTCAGAGGTTAATCAAATTTCAGGGCGTCTGCTGCTCGATGTGAAGCCCCAGCGGGGGCATGATGGGACTATGCCTCCATTCACTGTTCGCCGCCTGCGGCCCGGCGATGAAGCTGCGCTGGCCCAGGTCGCCGCTGACGAGACAGATTTCACGGAAGAAGATCCCAGCCCGCCTCTGAGTGCGGAGGAAGCCCGCGCTTATCTGGCGGACCCCCACGTCTGGCACTGGCACGCCGACGATGAATACGGTCAGCCCGTCGGGTTCCTGATGGCGTATGTGCACCGGCGGCGCCACCGCTCGGGCAGTGGCCAAACAGCCTGCGACGTGATGTTCGAGGAAATCGGGGTGCGCGAAAGCTGGCGCCGCGCGGGCGTGGGGCGCGCCCTGGTGGCGGCTCTGCACCGCCAGATGCAGGCCGAGGGGCTGCGCGACGTGTGGGTGGCCGCCGATAATGAGGGTGCCCAGGCCTTTTACGCGGCCTGTGGCTACGAGGTGGACGAGTTGCAAGGTGTGATCCTGAGCCGCGAAGTCTAGCCGCCCGGCCCCGGCATACGCTAGAGTGTGGGGCTGAACCGGCGCCCACCCCAGAGGGGCAGGTGGCCGGATTGACGGAGGTGGGCTTATGGCAGAACGGGATATTGACAAGCTGCTGTCGCTGACAGACAGCAAATACCGCCTTTCGGTGGTGACGGCCAAGCGCGCCCTGCAACTGCGCTCGGGGGCGCCCAGCGTGCTGCCTGTAGAGCAGCGCGTGCGGACCCGCAACCTGGTGACCCAGGCTATGCGCGAACTGGCCACGGGCAAGCTGACGGTGGGCACAAGCATGATGGACGAAGGCCGCTTTCAACAGGACTACGTGCGCCAGCGCCAGGCCCAGTTGCAGGCTCAGCTGAACGCCGAGCGCGAACGCGAGCGCGACTAAACCACGTGCCTCCTGGCCCCGTCTAAATGGCGGGGCTTTTTGATGGGCGCTCAGGCAGCTGAACCGTGACTGTCTGGCCTTGCCCTCCCCCCGTATTGTGTTCCCCATGTTGAGTGCGTTTGCGGCCCTGCTGTGCGTCACGGCGCTGCTGGCTTTTGTCAATGAGCGCTGGGTGCGGCTGCCGACCACCGTAGGCGTCACGTTGGCCGGGGCGCTGGCCAGCCTCGTCCTGATTGGTCTGGACAGGCTGGGCCTGCCGGGGCTGCGCGGCTGGGCCACCGAGGTGCTGCAGACGCTGGACTTCACCACGTTCGTTCTGAACGGCATCCTCAGCGTGCTGTTGTTTGCCGGGGCGCTCAGTCTGGACACGCGCCAGATGCTGCGGCAGCGCGGCAGCATCCTGACCCTGGCCCTCTTCAGCACCCTCATCAGCACGGCGCTGATCGGCTTTGCCGCGTATGGGGTCTTTCGGCTGGTGGGTCTGGAGGTTCCCCTGATGTGGGCGCTGCTGTTCGGCGCACTGATTAGTCCCACGGACCCGGTTGCCGTCCTGGACCTGCTGAAACGCGCGAAGGTGCCCGCCAAGATTGAAACCCTGATTGCGGGCGAGAGTCTCTTCAATGACGGCGTGGGGGTGGTGGTGTTTCTGGCCCTGGCCAGTGCGGCGGGTCTGGGCGGGCACGGTTCAGGCGGTGATGGGGCAAGTCAGGCCACCACAGGGGGTGTGCTGGCCCTGTTTACACAGGAGGCGCTGGGCGGCCTGGCCTTTGGCGCGCTGCTGGGCGGCCTAGGCTACTTGCTGGTACGGTCCATCGAGCAGCACGCCGTCGAGGTGCTGATTACCCTGGCACTGGTGGTCGGGGGCTATGTGGCGGCGGCGGCGCTGGGGGTCAGTGGGCCACTGGCAATGGTGGTGGCGGGCCTGATGATCTCGCTGTGGCGCGATCAGGTCTTCGGTGACCACACGCGCGAGCATGTGCTGGGCTTCTGGGAGACCGCCGACCAGGTGCTGAATATCCTGCTGTTTGCTTTTATTGGGCTGGACGTGCTGCTGACCGATGTCAGCGGCCCGCTGCTGCTGGCCAGTGCCCTGCTCATCGCCCTGTCCCTGGGGGCGCGCTGGCTGAGCGTGGCGCTGCCCTTTGCGCTGGTGCGGGCGCGGGAAGGCTACGCCGCCTACACGGTGCGCCTGCTCACCTGGGGCGGCCTGCGCGGCGGCATCGCCATCAGCTTGGCGCTGGGCCTGCCCGAGAGCCCTTACCGCACGCCCGTGGTCACAGTCACCTACGCGGTGGTGCTTTTTTCTATCGCGGTGCAGGGGCTGACTGTCATGCCGGTGGTGAAAAAGGCAGCGGCGGCGCTGGAAGCTGAGCGTCCGGCCTCCTCACCCCACACCCCTTAAAAGGGGAGAGGAGGCCACGCGGACCTCCCTTTTCCTGAAGGGCCGCTGCACCTGCTCTATAACGTGCCGTCTTCCTCTTCCGCCGGCCCACTTTCAGACAAGCTCTGCGCACCTGCCTCAATAACCGTCAGCGAGCGCAGGGTGGTGCCCTGATGCCAGCCGTACTGCGGCTCTCTCAGGCCCAGGGCGGCCGCAATCGCCTCGGCGGCGCCGCGCTCCGGCTCGCCGTCCAGGCAGAACAGCAGAAATTTGCGTCCGCCCGGCGCAATGCGGATAAACAGGTCCTCGCCAATTTCCAGCTGCTGGGTGCGGCCCAGACGCTCGGCGCGGCCCTGGGCGTAGCGAATAGCCTCGCGGATGGGCACGGTCACGGTGGGGTGGCTCATGGCTGGGCCTCCTGGGCGGCATGTGCAGGCCGCAGACCCAGCAGCAGCATGTCGGCAAACTGCTCGGCTACGTCCCGTGGGGCCAGGGTGCCGCCGGGGCGGTACCAGGTATAGGCCCAGTTGACGGCCGACAGCACCAGATACGCCGTCATCTTGATGTCCAGTTCGGGGCGAAAATAACCCTCCTGCACGCCCTGGGTAATCAGCTCGCGGTAAAAGGCGTCAATGGTGTCGCGCCAGCCGGTGACGCGGTCATAGGCCTCGGGGGACAGGTGCTTCCATTCGTGAAAAAACACCGTGGCGCTGTCCATATTGTCGGCCACCACGCGGATGTGGCGGTACATGGCCTCCCGCAGCTTAGCGTCGGCGGGCCTGGGGTCGCCCCGCAGGGTAAACAGCGCCTCGTCAAATTGCCGCGACGCCTGGTTCACGATTTCGATCAGCAGCTCTTCCTTGCTCGAAATATGGGCGTAGAGGCTGCCGCCCTGCATGCCCAGTTCGCCGGCCAGATCGCGCATGCTGGTCGCGTGATAGCCGCGCTCGGAAAACAGGCGGCTGGCCGAGTCGAGAATCTGCTCGCGGCGGGGTTTGGGGGTGTCGGTCATGGTGGGGGCAGGGGGCGGCGTGGCCCCTGGGCTGCCGTGCAGCGTAGCACGCGGCCCAAACGGGCGTTTGGGTGGGATGCCGCCGGGGCAGTTTGTCATGGGTGGACGCGCCGGGCGGGGGGGGTGGTACAACGGGCCTCATGACGACAGAATCCGCTGCTGCCCCCGCCGGGGTGCGCGAGGCCGTGCGGCGCGTGCCGGCCTATCCGTTCACGCCGACCAACGAACCCATCAAGCTCGACCAGAATGAAAACCCCTACGACTTTCCGGCCGACCTGAAGGCCGAGGCCCTGTCGCGTATGGCGGCCCGCGACTGGAACCGGTATCCCGACCTGCACGCCGACGAGTTGCGCCGCCGTATTGGCGCGTATGAGGACTGGCCCGAAGCGGGCGTGGTGGTCACGCCGGGCAGCAACGTCCTGATCAAGCTGCTGACCGAGCTGGCCGGCATCGGGCAGACCGTCCTGACCGTCAGCCCTACTTTTAGTGTCTATACCCTGGAGGCGCAGCTGCTGGGCGCCCGGCTGGTCGAGGTGCCACTGAATGAAGACTTCAGCCTGCCCGTCGCCGCCCTGAAAGCCGAACTGGGGCGCCACGAGCCGGGTGTGCTGTACATCACCCAGCCGCACGCGCCCACAGGTGTGGTGGACAGCGCCGCGGCCGTGCGCGAGCTGGCCGCGGCGGCGGGCGACTGGGTGGTCGTGCTGGACGAGGCCTATCACCAGTACAGCGGCACCGACTTCCGCGACCTGACCCGCGCGGGCCAGGGCCGCCTGAGCCTGCGCACCTTCAGCAAGGCCTGGGGGCTGGCGGGCCTGCGCCTGGGCTACGCCCTGACCAGCCCGGAACTCGCCACGCAACTGCAAAAGCTGGTTCCTGCCTTCAATGTCAGTACGCTGACCCAGGCCGCCCTGGAAGTGGCCCTGGAGCAGCCCGCCTATGTGCAGGCCCGCGTGCAGGAAGGCGTGCAGGAGCGCGAGCGGGTCCTGGCTGCCCTAGCAGGTCACCCCACCTGTCAGGCGCTGCCCAGCCGGGCGAACTTCTTTCTGCTGCGCACGCCAGATGCGGCGGCCGCCTACGCGCAGCTGCGCGCGCGCGGGATCGTCACGCGGCGTCAGGACAGCTTTCCGGGTCTGGCTGGCTGCCTGCGCGTCGCCATCGGCACCCCCGCCGAGAACGACGCCCTGATTGCCGCCGTGAACGACCTGGGGTGAAGCTGTCCCCAGAGGAACGCGCTCGCTTTGCCGTGCCGCCCGGCGTGGCGCCGCGCAGTGCGCTGGTTACCGCCTGCACGGCGTGCGGGGCCTGCTGCGCCGCGCCCGATATTCACGCGCTGGGCAAGCCGCTGGGCGTACCGTGTGTGCATCTGGGCACCGACAGCGGCCAGGGGTGCCTGTGCGCCGTGTACGCCGACCGGCCTGCGGTGTGCCGCAGCTATCAGCCTGACTGGGTGTGCGGCGAGGTAGCGCCGCTGCCGACCCTGGAGGCGCGCACCGCCCGCTTCCTTCAGATTTACGGTCTGGAGGCTGAGGCAGGGCCGTGAGGATAGGGGAGACAGCCCTGCGGTGAGAGGGCTGCCGTCTCTTCCACGCGCCAAACGGACAGAACCAGTGGGCGAAGTCCACGCCTGGACTCTCTTCCTCATCCTGCTCGGCTTGACTCGTTGATGAACGCGAGTCAAGCCGAGCCTCTTTGCGTCAAGGGGATACAGGGTTGGGGCGGTGAACCACCCTGGGAGGAAAAGTGCCTCTGGGTGGGGATAGAGGCGAGCCGCGTCTGACATGGCCTCCCTTTGTTCTCTGGGTACGTTGGGGAGAGTGCCACCTCCTCTGCTTTGGCCTGAACTGCTGGGGCCACCGGTGGAGTCAGTGGCTCTCCAAGACGGTTGGGCCGCTTAGCCCAGCCGCCTGCTGGTTTCCACTCCGCTCTTCATGCCTGAATGCGAGAATGGCCCCCATGAGTCAAGCGGCCCCTACTTCCGCCCCCCGCGCGCGCATCCCCAAAACCGTCTGGGACCTGATCTTCACCCTCCTGATTCCCATCGTCATCCTCACTCCCAACATCCTGGGCAGCGGCATCAGCGTGGCCGACCAGGTGTTCGGCGGCGGCACGGCGGGCAACATCCGCGCCTATCTGCTGGCGGCGCTGGTGCCGGTGGCTTACGTGCTGTGGGACCTGCTGGTCAACCGCAACGTCAGCCCGGTGGCGCTGCTGGGCGGGGCCGGGGCCATCTTCAGCGGCGCGCTGGCTTTCTGGTACGTGGACGGCTTCTGGTACGCCGTCAAGGACAGCGCGCGGTCGTACCTCATGGGCCTGCTGTTTCTGATCAGTGCGGCGACCAGCGTGCCGCTGTTCCGGGTGTTTCTGGACGCCAGTTCGATCGGCGAGAGCCCCGAACACCGCGCGGCCACTGGGGCGGCGGTGCGTGATCCCCAGGTTCACCGGGGCCTGGTGCTGGGCACCGTGGTCTTCGCGGTGGTGGACCTGATCGGCGGTGTGGTGAACAGCGTCGTCAACTACGCCCGCGTGACGGCCAAGTTCGGCACCGACGCCTTTAACGCCCAGGTTGCTGAGGTGAACGCCATCATGCGCGTGCCCGGCCTGGCCATCAGCTTGGCGGGCGTGTTTGCCGCTATCTGGCTGGTGCAGCGCGCCGTTAAGGCCCGGTATGGCCAGGACGCCAGCCTGTTTGAACCCGCCAAGCTGACTGCTGCGATGCGCCGGCGCGGTGAGGCCCCCGAACCAGCGGCCGGCAGTTGACAGTTCTGGACTTCGCCGTTAAAGTAAGCGAGCCCTGAAACGCGCCCCAGCGCGGGCGCCCCCACCAAAGTGTGCCGAGGTGGCGGAATTGGTAGACGCACTAGTTTCAGGGACTAGCGCCGCGAGGTGTGTGGGTTCAAATCCCATCCTCGGCACCAGAAGACCCCCAGTGAATGCTGGGGGTTCTTTCTTGTTGTGGGTGTGGTGGTCCTGGCTATGCGGGCCTTCTGCTGTGCGTGCTGAACCTCGACTCCCAATGATGGCTGGGGGAGATCCCGCTCCGCTTCCTTTTCCATAAAGCAGCGCCCCTGGTGGATAACCAGGGGCGCTGTCTTAGGCGGTGTTACTCGTCGTCGCGGCGGTTGGTCCAGCCACGGTCAGCGCGGGCGCGGGGGCGGAACTCGCCCTGCTGCTGGTCCTCGCGGGGGCGGAAGGCCGGGCGGTCGCCGCCACGGTCGTCACGGGGACGGAAGCCGCCCCGGTCACCGCCGCCCTGGAAGCCACCACGGTCGCCGCCGCGGTCGTCACGGGGACGGAAGCCGCCCCGGTCGCCGCCACCCTGGAAGCCACCACGGTCGCCGCCACGGTCGTCACGGGGACGGAAGCCGCCCCGGTCGCCGCCACCCTGGAAGCCACCACGGTCGCCGCCGCGGTCGTCACGGGGACGGAAGCCGCCCCGGTCACCGCCGCCCTGGAAGCCACCACGGTCGCCGCCGCGGTCGTCACGGGGACGGAAGCCGCCCCGGTCGCCGCCACCCTGGAAGCCACCACGGTCGCCGCCGCGGTCATCACGGGGACGGAAGGTGCTGCGCTCGCCCCGGTCACCGCCGCGGAAGCCGCCCTGACCCTGGCTCTCGCGCATTTCGCGCATCTCGCGGCGCAGGCCGCGAATTTCCTTGGCCTGGGCTTCCAGCAGTTCTTTCAGCTCGGCCAGGACGCCCATCAGTTCGTCGGCGTCGATGTACTCGTCGTCTTCGCCGTCCTCACCTTCTTCGCCGTCGGCACTCAGGCCGGCCTCGGCCTCGTCTTCCTGGGCGTCCAGTACGGGGTCCTCGTCGGCTTCGCCTTCCAGCTGCGGAAGGATGTCGCGCAATTCCTCGGGGGTCTGCTCCTGCTGGGCCTGTGGCCGCTCGTTGTTGTCGGTCATGTGTCTTTCTCCTTTGGTCTGCACGGCGGGGGCCAGGGGGTGGGCGCGGGATGCGCGCATTCTCGACTCTCGTCCGCGTGCGAGCGTGCCCCCGAGTGTAGCACCCGGGCGCCGGGCCACGCCCCGCACGGGGAAGAGACCTGGCTGCGGCATCCAGAGCGCAAGAGGCACCTTAACCGCCGCCCAGGCAAACGAAGTGAGTCGCTGGAAGAAGCTGCGGTGTGGGCCGCAGGCAAGGGCGTCCTTAGACCGGCCTGCCGCCGTGAGGCCATCCGCGCAGGGTCAGGCCAGGACAGGTAAGCTGGACCTATGTTTGGTCGCCGCGTGCCGCCCCACATCGTTTTCGCCCTGAGCCTGCTGCTGGCGGCCCTGTGCGCCTGGGCCGCCTACGCGGGTCTGACTTCTGGCCGCACCATCTGGGGCGCCGTGGCGGCGGTGCTGGCCGTGTGGTTCGTGGTAGACGCTGTGCGCTCTTACAGCTGGGCGCAGAACAAGAAACGCCAGGACGCCGAGAAAGCCGCCCAGAAGCGGGAGCGCTAGGCCCGGAC
Organism: Deinococcus arboris; assembly: GCF_009755355.1. Lineage (GTDB taxonomy): Bacteria > Deinococcota > Deinococci > Deinococcales > Deinococcaceae > Deinococcus > Deinococcus betulae. The sequence goes on from NZ_WQLB01000020.1 coordinate 70,565, forward strand.
CCAGAAGTGCATGGGGTGCGCCGTGTCCTGGCCGGTGCCGAGCGGCGGCGGAATCTCGGGCCAGTGCAGGGTGGCGGCCAGTTCGGGGTGTTCGCGGTAGCCCCGCGCCGCCCAGAAGGCATGCAGGGAGCGCGCGGGCTGAGGCCGAGCGGGGTGCTGTTCGGGGCGCTGCACCGCGCAAAAGGCCGTGATCCCCAGCCCCAGCTGCGCCGCGTGGGCCTCACGGTGGTCAAAAAAAGCGTGGCCCAGCCCGCGCCCCCGGTACTCGGGCAGCAGCACGCTCTCGCCCAGGTACAGCACCTGTGCCGGGTCATAGGGCGAGTTCAGCAGGGGCCGCTGCAAGGCTTCTGTTTCCTGGGTCAGCGGCAGGGCGCTGCTGGCCCCTACCACCGCCGCGCCGTCCTGCGCCAGGACGACCAGGGCGTCTGGCGTCTGGAGCAGTGGCCGCAGATACGTTTCCTCGTAGTCGGCGCTGCCGGCATACAGATAGGGGTATTCGCGGAACACCGTGACACGCAGCCGCGCGAGTTCCGGTAGGTGCGCCGCCAGCTCGGGGCCGCGCAGCGGCGTGACCTTCAGGGTCAAGCGGAAACCTGCCGCGTCCAGTCGGCCAGGTTGTAATAGTTGGTGACGCGGGAGATGAGGCCCCCCTGCACCTCAAAAAAGGCGCCCACCGGCAGGGTATAGGTCTGCCCACGCGCCTCGGGCAGCCCGTGGTCGGTGTGCAGGTAGGTGCCCTGAATAACAAACTCGGCGCTGGCGCGCGTGCCGCCTTCGCCGACCATCACCACCAGGTCGGTGACCTGCTCGCGGTAGTGCCGGTCCATCCGGGCCAGAAAGGCGCTGAAGGCGGAGCGGCCCAGTTCGGTGCCGCCCTCGTTGATGTCGTGACGCACATCTTCGCTCAGCAGGGCCAGCATGCCAGCGGGGTCGGCGGCGTTGAAAGCAGCGTAGTACTGACGAATGACTGTCTCGGTCTGGGCGGTCATAGCCAGCAGGATAGAGGGACACGGCAAAGCCGACGGCGTGCGGCTCAGGCTGGGTAGGGTGCGGGGCATGTGCCCTGTGGATTCCGGCTCTGCTGTGGTCAGCACCGACCTGCTCCGCCTGATCTGCCCGCTCCACGGCAAAGCTGCGGCAGGCGGCGCCACTTCCCAACCGACTGAACCGCTGGTGCTGGGGTCCGTCTCAGCTGACCGCGTGCCCAGGCGGGGCAGGTACACTGTGGACCACTGCCCCACCCCCCAGAGGAGACACATGTTTGACCAGACCAAACGGCCGGCCAAGTCGGTTCAGCCTCAGGGGAATCCGACCCAGGGCAAGACGCCAGCTGTGACGCTGCCAGCGCTCAAGGGCAAGAAGCCAGGGACCACCCGGCCTGGGCCCGTCCGCCAGGAGAAGCCGGCCAAGCAGGCTGCCCCGACCACGCCCGGCCCCCAGCAGAGCCGCCCCGCCCCACAGGAACTGCTGCCCACCGACAACACCACGCAGGTGGGCACGCTGTCCGTGCCGCTGCCGGAAGGGCTGACAGCCCCCACCGAGGCCGAGATGTCGCTGGCGTTTATCCGTGTGTATATGCCCGAACTGCCGGCCGCGTATCAGGAAGGCTACGCGCGGGGCGTGGCCTACAGCCTGGAAACCACCAGTTTTGGCTCGGCGCCCATTCGGGACGGGGCCTTCACAGCGCGCATCACGCCGTACTGGGTGGAGGTCAAGAAGCACCCCGAGAAGTTTCAGGTCACGGCCGATGAGGTCACAGAGCAGATGCTTACAGGAGACCTGGGCGACTTGCCAGGACGCACCGAGACCATCTACAACGAACTGCACGCCCGCGCCCTGAGCTTTACCGATTCGGCGGCCCTGCGCGGCGCCCTGGAAGACTTGACCGACGAGCAGATGCGGCAGCTCAAGGCGCTGTATTACCGCGAGTACGGGGTGGACCTGGAGCAGGAGTTTGCGCGGATGGACCTGGCCATTGACGGCCAGGGGGTCAGGACCGAGGTGCTGCGCCGGTTGCGCCGGCCCAGGGACGAGGCGCAGCGGGCCACCTTTGACGCTGAAACGGCGGCCCAGGCGCTGATCAATGACCTGGGGGTCTTTGACGACGTGGCGCACATGGAAAAGGTGCTGCGCCAGATGGCGCCGGGGGCGCGCGCCGCGTTCAAGGCGGGCATCTCGACACCGGGGACGCGCCTGAACACCCTGTGGTTCCGGGTACGCCTGGCACGCGGGGACGGCAGCACCGACATGCAGGTGCTGCGGGCGCTGGTGGACGGCGACCCGGCGCGGGCCGCCGCGCTTCGGCTCTCAGAAGCCATTCAGGGGTGGTTTGGGGGCCGCGACGCCCTGAAAACCTATTCCGGGCCAGGGGCCGGGGCTTCCGGGGCCGAGATTATCGCCGCCTACGCCCGGCTGCGCCCCGGCCGCGACCTGCTGACCGACCTGCGCGCCGCGTACGGCGACGACGCCTGGTGCGACGAGGCCATCGCCTCTCTGTCCGGCAAGGCCGCCGAGGCCACCGCCGCGCGCATGGCCCAGCAGCGTGGGTGGTTTAGCACCGACGGCGGCAAGATGGCCGAGGAGCTGGAAAACAAGGAAGATCAGGAGCGCCAGGCCGCCCTGGCCGCTTTCAAGGGGCGCTACGGCGAAGTGGGCACGGGCCTGAATGCCGCCCAGCAGGCCCGCATTCAGGCGGCAGCCAGCAGCGGCAAGGTGCCGGAATGGATGATTCTGCGCGACGCCATCGAAGGGGCCGGCACCGATGAGGACGCCATTCGCAAGGTACTGTCTGGCCGCAAGAAAGAGGACGTCGTTCGGATTGCGCAGGACTACCAGCAACATACCCGCCGCAGCCTGGAAGCCGACCTGTTCAAATCTGAGTGGGGTTTTGCCGAACTGGACGGCCGCGACGCCTTCGAGATTCGTCAGGCGCTGCGCGGCGCCCCCGAGTCCACGGCCGAGAAGGTGCAGCGGGTCAAGGACAGTCTGGCTTTCGAGCGGGGGAGCACGGCGGGCAGCGCCGTGATGGACGGCCTGGAGTGGCTGGGCCAGCACAGCACCGGCAGCCGACTGCGCCAGGAAAGCCAGGCCCTGCTGGAGATGGTGACGCCCGAGGGCAACCTGAAGCCGGGGGTCAGCGCCGAGCGCTTTGAGCAGCAGTTTCAGCGCCAGCAGGCCGCCGGTCGCAGCTACGCCCGCGCCGAGAGCAGCGCGGTGGACACCATCAAGACGGCGGCCAGCATCACGGCCAGCGCGCTGGCGACCCTGGCCACGGGCGGCCTGGCCTCCGGCTGGCTGGCGGCGACCCTGGCCGGTGTGGTGGGCGCCGCCACCGGGGTGGGGGTGGACGTGGCCCTGCGCGGCGGCAAGGTGGGCAGCACCCAGATTGCCACCGACGCGGTCACAGGCGCGCTGGCCGCCGCTGTGGGCGGGGTGCTGCGTGACGGCAGCCAGCTGACCGCCCACCTGGACAAACTGACCAAGGTGTTTGGCAGTGCCTACGCGCGCAAGGTGGCTCTGGAAGCGGCGCGCAGCGCCCTGAACGGCGCGACCGAAAAAGGTCTGGAAGCCGCCACCAACGACGCCAACTGGCGCGCCGGCTACCTGGCATATGTGGCGGGGATTGCGGGCGGCGCGGGCCGTGGGGGCCTGGCCGGCAGCGTGTCGGGCGCCACCAAGGGCGTGGTCGGGCAGGTCAAGGTGCCGGGCCGGCGCGCCCAGCTGGCTGTCAAGGCCGCCGAGAGCGGGCTGGAAACGACGGCGGGGCAGGCCACCGAACTGGGCCTGGACCTGCTGCGCGGCCAGAACCTCAGCGCCGCCGATATTCAGAACCGCCTGGCCCAGGCCCTGATGAAGGCGGTGGGGGGCGCCGTGGGCAACGCGCTTGGAGACAGCGCCCTGCCGCCCAAGGTGCGGGCGCTGGCCAGCCGGGCCTACGAGGCGGCGGCGCAGCGCGGCCGCTCGGCGGCGGATATTGCGAGTGCTACCGTTACCGACCTCGGCGAACTGCTGCGCAGCGCGGGCGTGCAGGCCAAAGGGTCGGTTCAGGACCTGCGCCGGACGCTCACGGCCCTGCTGGAAGCGGCCCAGCAGTCGGCGCAGCGCCGTCTCAGGGCTCAGCCTAAATCCGGGGACACCTCACCGGAGCCGTCCCCCATGCCCACGAAGGCGCAGCCCCGGCCCAAATCCCAGCCAGCGGGCCTCACGTCTCAGCCCAAACCCCAGTCGAAATCTGGGTCAAAGGGGAGCGTCAGGCCAAAAGCCGAGGGCGCCCCAAAGACCCCCAAGCGCGTCGCCTTGGAGAAAAACCGCCAGGCCCTGCAGGAGGACACCCCGCAGACGCCGGTCAAGGTGGCCCCCACCCCCGCCGAGGCGGCCCTGATAGAGCGCATTGGCCGCAGCAACTATGACAGCCTGGCCCGCGTGCTGCGCGCCGCTGGGGTCACGGACGCCCCGCCCCTGATGACGGCGCTGCTGGGCCACGTGTATGACCCGCTGGAACTGCGCGCGCATCTGCGTAAGGTGGACAGTCCGGCAGGCCTGCTGGACCTGTTCGGGCAGTACCCGGCACCGGCTGTCCGTGAGGCCCTGAGCAGCCTGGACAGCCGCAGCATCAAACCGGCCTACGCGCTGCGGGTGCTGCGCCTGCAACTGGCGTCCCCCGTGACCACCACGCCCCTGCGCCCCGAACAGGCGGCGCTGCTGAACACCAAGGTCTGGACCGCCGAGGCCATCGCCCGCCTGTCTCCCGAAGACCGCGCCCGCCTGGACCCCAAGCCCAACACCGACGTCACGAGCGCGCAGCACGCCCTGCTGGATTCGCTGTACCGCGGCCGCAACCCGCAGCGCCTGGCCGACGCCACACCCCAGGCGCAGGCCGACGACGCCGCGCTGGGCGAGCGTTATCAGGCGGTGCTGAAAGAGATCCTGGCCGACAGCAGCACCGACTACGTGTACCGCATCACAAGCCGCTGGGTGGTGGAGAACAAGTACAAGAAAGACGGCAAGATTCCCGCCGCCTTCATGACCAACGTGCAGCCCACCGACGCCAATGAAGCCGCCTATATGGCCCAGATTGAAGGCCGCTGGTACGCCCCGACCGAGGGACTGCCTGAGGTCGTGCTGAAGATTCCCAAGTCGGCCCTGAGGCTGGAATCGGTGCGCGCCCTGAAAATCAGCGGTGACAACCCGGACCTGCTGGGCTACGAGCTGACCACCGCCGCCTACCCCACCGCAGGTCAGGGCGGCGTGCTGCAATTTTCCGGCGAGACCACCACCTTTGACCCCGCCTGGGTCATTCCGCTGCAGGCCGTCAATCCGGGGCGCAAGTGACGCCGGCCTCCGTTCCATTAGACGCGGCGGCCCGCGCGGCAGTGGGTCACCTCCTGAGTGCTCTGTACGCCGAGCACGCGGCCGCGCCGCCCAGTCTGGCGCCACTGCTGGCCCCCGGCCTGGCGGCGCAGGCCCAGCGATACGGGGTGACCCCGCCGCACGAAGAGACTTTCCGGCAGGACGTGCTCAGCATGGCCGGGGCGTTTGCGGCGCACACCGACTGGGCCGAATATCACGCCCTGGCCACGGGCGAGTACGCCGCGCTGATTGACCTGCCTGCGGTCATTACTCGGCGGCTGGCGGCGCTGATTTAAGCGCATGGAAAAGCCCACTGGGACGGAGGGTTTCGGCATTTTCAGGAGGAGGTCATAGCTGGCCAAGAGGCTCGTTGCGGACTCCAGTCGGCTCTATCTGAGCGGTGATGACCCGCCTGCCGCTCTCCAACTCCTGACCTTCCTATAGTTTTTGCACGGCTCTTGCACAGAAAGTCTGCTACTTTAGGAAAAATTTATTCTGCTGTGCGTGGTTCTGCCTGGCATCTGGGGGGGTGCAGGGCGGGGACCAGAGGAGTTCATGCGTGAAAGCAATGCGCTATGTCATCACCCGGCCCTGCCTGCAAGAAGGCAGTCTGCGTCTACTCAAGTATCTGGGCGCCACCTTTCCGTCGGCGGGACCAGTCACGCTGCTGGATGACCGGGGCCAGGAATACACGGCGCAGGTTGACCCAGAGCGGCAGCGGGTGTGGGGGCTGGGGGCGCTGTACCAGGCGCAGAATCTGGGCGTCAACGACGTGCTGGTGATTACGCCGCTGACGCTGGGGCGCTACCAGGTGGAGGGCATTGTCAAGCCGCACGCGCCGCCCCCTGCCCCCCGCCGGGACACGCCGCCGCGCCCAGAAACGCGCCGTGTGGTGGTCAGCTCGACTCCCCATGTGCGTGAGGTGCGCCTTCAGGAAGTGGGCCGCGCCGAGGCCGCTCGCCCTGACAGCCCTCCCCGCACGGAAGCGGCCCGCGCAGAAACGACCCGTCCAGAGGCGAGTCGCCCCGAGGCTGCGGCCCCCTCCGAGCCGCGCACAGAGGCTCGCCGGGAGGACTCGTCCCGGCCGGCCACGGCGCCGCGTCCCCGGCCCGAGGCGTCCCCTGAACCTCACCGCGCTGTCAGTGTCGCCCCCGTGACCCCAGACGCGCCCGCCCGCCGGGTCCAATCAGGCAGCGCGGCGCCGGTCAAACCACTGGACGTGCGTTTTGCCAGCCCTGCCTCTCCCAGTCCGGCCGCCTCAGCCATCACCCCCGAAACGCAACTGGCCGAACTGGCGCGCCTGACGGGCTACCGCCTGGACCAGCTGGGGGGCGGCGTGCTGCGCCTGAAGGCCGACCTAGGCGCCCATGGGTACTCGGTGCTGGTGGCGACCAGTGAGGCCGCCGTGCAGACGCCCGCCTGGAAAGAACAGGCCGACTACTGTGTCCTGCTGACCACGGAACAGGAGCGCCCCGCCGGCACGCCGCGCCTGACGCGCGAGGCCCTGGCCGCCCTGATTGACCACGCGATGCTGGCGCCGCTCTCGGCGGTCGAACTGCGCGGGTACTGGAAAGCGGGCAGCGTGGACCTGGAATCGGCCGCCAGTGTGGCCGAACTGGTGGGCGCGCACCTCGCGCAGCGCGGGGCCTTCAGCGCGGTGCTGCTGACCCTGGCGCAGCAGCCGGCCCACAGCGTGGTCAGCGTGCAGCGCCTGGCCGAACGCCTGGGCAGCGGCGTGACCTACGCCGAACTGGGCGGCATTCTGGACACCCTGACCCGCGCGCCCTTCCTGGCCCTGACCCCGCTGCCGGGCGGCGGCTACCTGCTGCGAGCGGGTGTGCCTGACCTGCTGACCGACCTGACCGAGTACGCCGAGGGCGTGCGCCGCCGCCTGCGCGTGCCGGCCGAGCGCGAGCGCCTGCGCGCCTGACCCCAACCTCGGCCACGGTCCTGCGGTCACCGCGCCTCTAGACTGGCGCGGTGACGGCTTTTTCTGAGGCAGAGGCAGGGCCGGCGCCCCTGCCCGTGCCCGCCCTGCGCGCGGCGCTACTGGCCTGGTTTGACCGCGCCGGGCGTGACCTGCCGTGGCGGCGCGGCCCCGAGGGCGGGCGCGACCCCTACCGCGCCTGGGTGGCCGAGGTCCTGCTTCAGCAGACGCAGGTGGCGCGCGGCCTGGGCTACTACGACCGCTTTCTGACGGCTTTTCCTACGGTGCAGGCGCTGGCCGCTGCGCCTATCGACGACGTGCTTAAAGCCTGGGAGGGCTGCGGTTATTACGCCCGCGCGCGCAACCTGCACCGCGCGGCGGGTCTGGTGGCGGCCCAGGGCTTTCCTACCACCTACGCGGGCTGGCTGGCCCTGCCCGGCGTGGGGCCATACACGGCGGCGGCCCTGAGCAGCTTCACGCTCAATGCCCCCTGCGCGGTGAACGACGGCAATGTGCGCCGGGTGCTGGCGCGGCTGCGCGCCCAGGCTGTGCCCACGCCCGCCTGGGTGCAGGCGCAGGCGGACACCCTGCTGGACCCCGCGCGGCCCGGCGCCTGGAACGAGGCGGTCATGGATCTGGGCGCGACGGTGTGTATCCCCAAGGCTCCGCGCTGTGCCCAGTGCCCGGTGAGCGCGTGGTGCGCGGCGCGGGCAACCGGGCAACCGGCGGCCTATCCAGCGCCGAAAGTCCGGGCGGCCGTGCAGGAGGTGCAGGCGGCGGCGCTGCTGATTGGCGACGCGGCCCACGCCTACCTGGAGCGGCGCGAGGGCGCCCTGCTGGGCGGGCTGATGGGGCTCCCCACCGAAGCCCTGCGGCCCGGTGAGGCGGCTACGTCGGCGCTGGTGCGGCTGTGTGACCGACTGGGGGCGCAGCCCGGTCACCTGCTGGGGCAGGTGCGTCACGGTATGACCCACCGGCAGGTCACCTTGCACGTCTACGCGGCCCAGGCTGAGCTACCCCGGCAGGACACGGGCCGCGCCGCCCTGTCCCGCCTGGATCAGAAAGCTCTGGCCCTAGTCGGTAGCCGGCAAGCCGGGCTGTTTCCCGTGGAGTGAATAGAGGAGGGGGTTGCAGGTTGGAATGAGGAGAGGCTTGCTCTGCTGCACCTTTCTGAAAGCGTGAGCGTCCGAGAAGCGCACACACTCTAAAACCCCACTGCCTATGGACTTCTGGTCTGATAGCAGTGGACCTGCCCTCAAGCTGCTCTTAGTTGTACCTGTAAATACATTCGCTTTTCTTCACGCTGAGCCCGCTTTAAGGGCGGCTTCAGGGCGTCTCATCTGTCCATGCCAGCGGCAAGAGAGGGTAGAGCTATGACCTTCCGAATGCTGGTTCTGGCTGGGCTGCTGTGCGGCGCGGCGGCCGCTCAGGGCACCCCCACCCCCAAGCCGCTGCCCCAGCCCCAGGCTCCGGCCACGGTGACCGCCACCCGCAGCGAACCCACCCCGCAGGAATTCACAGCCGACAAGCTGGCGCGACTGAAGGTGCCGGCGGGCTTCACCATCAAGGTGGTGGCCACCGGACTGGGCAACGCCCGCATGCTGCACGTCATGCCCGACGGCGGTATCTACCTCACCCGGCGTGGGCAGAACGATGTCTGGTATCTGAAAGACGTCAATAAAGACGGCAAGATTGAAGCCGTAGAGCGCCGTCAGGTGGCGCAGAACCTGACCTCGGCGCACGGCATTGCCGTCCGGAACGGCAAGCTGTATATCGCCGGGGCCAGCACCATCTGGGTCATGGATATAGCCAAAGACGGCAGCCTCAGCCGCCCGCGCGTCTTTGCTGACCGCCTGCCCGAGCCAGGGCAGCACTCGGCGCGCACGATTGCCTGGGGGCCGGACGGCTACCTGTACGCCTCGTTTGGCAGCCAGAACAACGACGCGCCCACCCCCAACCCTGAGGTGGCGGCCCTGCTGCGCATCGCGCCCGACGGCAAGAGCCGTGAGGTCTACGCGTCTGGCTTACGTCACACCATCGGCTTTGGCTGGCAGCCGGTCACGGGCGCCCTGTACGGGTTTGACCAGGGGAGCGACTGGCACGGCGACAACATTCCGCCCGAAGAACTCAACGTGATTCAGCGCGGCAAGAACTACGGCTGGCCCTTTTGCTACGGCGACAAGGTGGTGGACCCGTACGTCAACAGCCGCGCGCCAGGCAACATCACCAACGCCGAATACTGCGCGGGCACCCAGGGCAGCGTCCTGACCTACACCGCCCACGCTGCCGCTATCGCTGGCACCTTTTATACTGCCTCGCAGTTCCCCGCCATGTACCGGGGCGACATGTTTGCCGCCATGCGCGGCTCGTGGAACCGCAGCGAGCCCAGTGGTTACGAAATCGTGCGCGCCGACTTTGACGAGGCGGGCCAGCCCCAGAGCGTGACCCCCTTCGTGACCGGGTTTGTGTACGAAGAGAATGGGGAGTGGAAGCAGTTTGGGCGGGTGGCCGGTGTCGCCACGTACACCGACGGCAGCCTGCTGTTCACCGACGATCAGAGCGGTGTGCTCTACCGCGTCCTGTACACCGGAGGCAACTAAATGAAGACCTTGCTCCCTGCCGGCCTCCTGATCGGCGCTGCG
>NZ_WQLB01000021.1 GCF_009755355.1 Deinococcus arboris
TAGGTCAGGCAGACACCAACGGCCTTCTCTTCCGCTGAGACGGACGCCGATTGAATCGGGCAGAATGCCGGGCGGAATCTGAGCAGACTTGGAAAGCGCCGCAGGAGAGCGAGAAGGAAAAGATGCGGATTCCGCGATATGGAAGTGCAGACAGTGCCTGTCTCTGCTGTGCTGCACTGACTTCGTCTAAAGCGTCCTCAAGACCAGTCATCCATCCAGGCCTTGCCCTCTCCAGCCTGGGTTCTTCGTGCCAAATAAAGTCAAAGCGCTGCGGTCTGGCCGCCCAGCGTCTGCGCGAGGGTGCTGGCCAACTTATACGCCGTGTGTAGGCCCAGGGTATCAGCCTGTGGGCCGCCCAGCAGCAGCCAGGTGTGGTCGTCCAGCGGCTCGAAGGTGGGCCGCCCCGCTGGGGTGCCGCCTGGCAGGGCCAGCCACGCGCCGGGAACATCGGACAGGCTGCGGCCCATGTGCAGGGCCTCCGAGGCCAGGACCGGCAGCTCGTCCATCTGCGCCACCAGGTCTTCCAGCGTCTCGCGGCGCAGGCCGGTGGGCACGCCAGTCAGCTGCCCCCCGGCCGGCTGGTAGCCGTGGGGGTCGCGCCAGTGCAGCGGCGGAATCAGGGTGTAGGCCCCGTGCTGGGGGCGCAGGGTCAGGCCGGCGGCGCGCAGCACGGGGCTGGTGTCGTTACTGGGCGCGGCCAGGTGAGGCATCTGCCGGTAGGCGCGGGCGTGGCGGGTATGCACCCCCAGGGCATGTTCGGCGTGGTGCGGCGCGTCGGCCCCGGTGGCCAGGATGACGGTGGGGGCGCCCTGGCGGTGCGTCTCGTGGGTAACGATCTGGTGGGTGTTGGTCACGGTCAGGCGCTCCAGTTGCACCTCACCGCCCCCACACAGCGCCGCGCGGGTGTTCAGCAGCAGGTCGGCCCCCAGCGCCACGGCCTGCTGCGCGGTGCGCAGGGCCAGGCTGCCGGGACGGTAGGTCGCCGCTTGCGGGTCCACTTCAGCCCAGGGCAGAGCGGCTGGGTCCAGCAGGGCCAGGCTCTGCGGGTGCTCCCTGAGCGCCTCCTCAACGGGGAGGCGGCCCAGCCCCGGTGTGGGGTGCAGGGTGACGTGCGGCCGGGCCTGCCACGACACGTCGCCCAGGGTCTGCGCCGCCTCGCGCGTCCAGTGGGCGGCGGCGTGGTGGGCTTCAGGCAGGCCCGCCAGCGTCCAGACCCCCGGCGCCAGGATGGTCGCGCCGTCCTCGTTGGGCAGGCCACCCTCCTCGATCAGCAGCAGGCGAGCCTCCGGGGCCAGCTGGCGCAGGAACAGAGCGGCGGCGCTGCCCATCCGCCCGGCGCCGATTACCAGCACGTCGTAGGCGGCCGGCTCAAATGGCTGGCCCACATGTGCCCACACGCGGCCAGGTGGGGCGGGCGGGGTCATGGTCGCCCTGGCATCATGGCCAGCCTGCCGCAGTTCGGTGTCATGCTGGCCATGATGCCGCGCCTACAGGGCTGGGCGCGCCCTGTCCAGCGGCGCGACACTTCTCACGCGGCTGTCAGGCGGCGCGCAGGCACACGCACGTATACTCGGGCTTAATCATGCGTTTCCTGGTGCGCTGCGGCGCTGTAATGGGCAGTCTGTGGCTGCTGAGCGCCGGAGGGGCGGCGCTGAATGTGCGGGTGCTGGTGGCCAGCGCGCCGCAGCTGACTGTGCGCCTGCCGGTGGCGCCCGCCGCGCCCGCAGGGCCGCTGAGCGCGCCGCTGCCTTCCACTCTGGCGCCTGCGCCGCTGCCCACCCAGACCTGGACGGTAGGCGCAGCGGGCGGCGGGCTGACCCTGAACGGCCAGCCCACCGGCAACGCCAGCCTGTACCTGCCCCCTGCGCCGGGCCAAACGGTCGAGATTGCAGGCAAAACCTACCGGGGCGGCGTGCAGGTGCGCGTACAATCCGGCGGCGTGCAGGGCATCAACGTGGTGGATGTCGAGGACTATCTGCGCGCCGTCGTGCCGGCCGAGATGCCCGCGTCCTGGCCCCCCGCCGCCCTGGCCGCGCAGGCCGTGGTGGCCCGCACCTACGTCGCCGCGCGCCTGAACCCGGCCGCGCCGTACGACACCTGCGCCACCGAAAGTTGTCAGGTTTACCCCGGCCTGAGCGCCGAAAAGCCGCAGACCGACGCCGCCGTGAACGCCACCCGCGCCCAGGTCGTGGCCTACGGCGGGCGCGCGGCCAGCACCTACTTCAGCAGCGATTCAGGCGGCTTTACGGCATCGAGCGCCGAGGTCTGGGGCACCGACCTGCCGTATCTGGGCGCCAAGACCGATCCCTTTTCGGCCGGTGGGCCGCGCGCGCGCTGGCGGCTGGAGGTGCCGCTGAGCCGCGTGCAGGCCGCAGCCGAGCAGTACGGCGCGCGCGGCGCCCTGCGCGGCGTGACGATCAGCAAACTCAGTGCGTCGGGGCGGCCCACCGAACTCACGCTGACGGCGGCGGGCGGCACCTTGAAACTGGGCGGGGCCAAAGCGGGCGGCTTTGTGCGGGCGCTGGGGGCGCCGGGCACCCGCCTGACCCTGGGTGGCCTGTCCCCGCTGGTCATGGAAGGCAGCGGCTCGGGGCACGGGGTGGGCCTGTCGCAGTACGGCGCGCTGGGGATGGCCAAGGCCGGCTATACCCACCTGCATGTGCTGGGCTTTTACTACCCCAGCACCAGCCTGGGCACCCTGACGGCCAGTGACCGGGCGGCGCCCGTGCTGGCACAGGGCCCGGCGCTGCCTGGGCTAGACCTGCTGGCTGCCACCCCCGGAGCCCCGCAGTGACCCGCCCCCAGCGCCGCGCCCGCCGCCGGCTGGTGGGCGCGCTCCTGGCCCTGGGGCTGCTGGGGGGTGCCCAGGCCCGCACCGTCAAAATCATCAGCGCCGACACCCTGGAACTGCGTCAGGTGGACGGCCAGGAACTCGTCATCATCGCCGGCGAGAACGTGGAGTTGCGTGTTGACGAGGACATCGTCAAGGCCAAACGGGTCGAATTTAACCGCACCCGCCGCACCCTGACCCTGGTGGGCGCGGCCAGTTACCGCAGTGCCAAAGACGCCCAGGACCTGCGCGGCGAGAATCTGGTGGTCGAACTGGGCCAGGAACAGGTGACCGGCGAGGACGTGCTGATCAGCGACGCGGCCCTGGAAATCCGGGGGGCCGAGGTGGAGCGCATTCCGGGCCAGCTGCGCGCCACAGGCGGGTATTTCACCACCTGTGCGCGCTGCGGGCGCACGCCCAACGACTACGCCTTCCGCGCCGAGCGCCTGATCGTGTATCCCGGTGACCGCCTGGTGGCCTACAACGCCCAGGTGCTGCTGGCCGATATCCCGGTGTTTTTTCTGCCGGTGCTGGTCCTCCCCCTGAACGATAAAGAGCGCCAGCCGCGCCTGGAAATCGGCCGGGACGCCACAGATGGCTACACCGCCGAAGCCGACCTGCCCTTTTCCATCGGCAGCAGCACGCTGGGGACCACGCTGCTGCGTTACTACCAGAACCGCAGCCCCAGCCTGGGCGCCGGGGTGGCGCTGCGCTCGGTGGCGCCGCTGCCCTTCGTGGACCGGGCGACCCTCTACACCCTGGCCAACCCCAGACCCGTGGGCCAGAGCGGCTACGACCTCGACCTCGATTTCAGCGTGCGCGGGCGCGTCCCGCTGGTGACGGCCACCCGCGACTTGGACTACACCTTCACCGTTAACCAGCGCGATATCGGCAGGGCCGCCGATGACCCCGGACGCGGCGTGACCAACGTCACCTTCGGCGCCAAGGCCGAGTACCCCCTCTTCAGCGCCGAATTCAACTACGTCGGCCGCTTTGGCCCCGAGCCCACCACCGCCCTCGACAGCCCCCTGAAGACGCCCGAGGTCATCATTGACCCCAAGGTCTACACGAACGGGGGCTTCAGCGCCGACTTCCGGGTCTCGGCGGGGCGCTACACCGGGCGCCGCAATTTCTTTTCCCGGAATGCCCCCGGCGAGGGCCCCAACACCACCACCAGCCGCCTGGAAGAAAGCCACACCCTGGCCTACACGGCCCAGCCCTGGCGGGACGCTGACCTGAGCCTGAGCAACTCCTTTACTGGACGCTACTACGGCAACGGGGCCAGGACCGTGGACCTGAAGCTGAGCGCGCAGTTGACCCAGCGCTTCAACACCACCAACACGCTGACCCTGCGCAGCGAGTACAACCGCCTGGAAGGCACCAGCCCCTTTGCCTTTGACGCCCTGTATGGCCGCAGCCTCACAGCGCCGGTCAGCCTGAGTCTCAACACGGTGCCCGTCAAGGACGTGACGTTTGGGGTGAGTTACACCCGCGACCTGTTCAAGAAGCCCGAGGAGCAGGGGCCGCTGGGGCTGACCCTGGGGGTGAGCCGCGTGCCGCTGAACCTCTCGGCCTCGGCCAGCGTCAACCTGTACACGAAAGAACTCGACAGCCTGAACTTCAGCGCCACCCTGAGTGACCCCAATTCGGGCACGGTGACGGTCACGCCGGCCCAGCCGGCCACGGCGACCACCCCCGCACGCCCCGCCGTCACCACCCGCAGCAGCCGCTGGCCCGCGCCGGGCCTGGCCCTGAGCGCCTCGGGCGGGTACACCAAGGCGGGTGGCCTCAGCCCCCTGACGGTGACGGCCACGGTGACGGGCAGCGACCGCACCAACACCTTCTCGGTGTCAGCGGCGCACAACATCCGCACCCCCGACATCAACTCAGTGGCCGTCACCTATAACCTGACCAGCACCCGTGACAGCGTGCTGAACAGCCTGCGCCTGAGTGGCCGTGAAACCCTGCTGCCGCCCACCGGGCAAATCAGCGGGGACGCCACCCTGACCTGGCGGGGCCAGTACGAACTCAAAACAGCCCACAGCCTCTTTCTTCAGCGCCCGGCAGGAGCCACGGACAACGGCCCCATCACCTTCAGCGTGGGCACCGTGGGCGGCGCGGCGACCAACTGGAACGTCACCTACGGCGGGCCCTACGACCTGGTGCGGGGCGACTGGACCCGGCCCACCCTCAGCGCCAACTTTGCGACCACCCGCCCCGGCCAGACCCTGCGCCTGGGCGCCACCGCCAACGTGCCGGGCCTGGACCAGCCGCGCCTGGAACTCACGCGCGCCGAGCTGGACGCCGCCTGGAACGCCGAGCGGGTGGCGCTGGCGGGCCGCGCGCTGTACACCCGCACGCGGGTGGGCACGTTTCCGGACGACAAACCGCTGGACACCCTGACCCTGGACCCGCTGCGGTTCAGCCTGGGGCTGGGGCGGGCGGGGCAGCCGCCGGGCGCTTACGTCACCGCCGGGCTGCGCCAGACCTTTACCTGGCTGGACGGCGTGCGGCAGAACCCACAGCCGCTGTCGCCCGTTCTGGGCCTGACCATTGACCGCTGCTGCTGGGCGCTGCAGGCCGAAGCCGACCTGGGCCAGCGCCGCTTCCGGGTGGCGGTGGGCCTGCCGGGCCAGACCGCCTATCCCCTCTTTGACCTGGAGCGCGAGCGCGTGAACGTGCCGCTGCTGCCGACCCTGCCCTGATACGGATTCCGTCTGTTGCGCCGACACATCGGAAAAGAACCGATATGCCAGCTCCACGCCCGGAACCCGTTTTTCTCCCCCCCCGCCCCGCTCCGATTAAATCGCTTTTGCAAGCGATTCAATCGGAGTCCGTATGACCCCCGGAGGTTCTCCATGCGCCGCTTGCCCTTTCTCTCTCTGGCCCTGACGGGCCTCCTGGCCGCCTGCACCGGCACCGAGGAAACCACGCCGGCCCTGCGCCTGATCGTGCTTGAAGGCGCGGCAACCCTGCGCGGTATCACGGTGACGAACGCCACCACCTCGACCTCGCCGGCGGCCACACCCAGCAGCCCCGTCAGTGTGACGGGCGGCGTCAGTGTGCACCCAGGCGCCGACGCCCGGCGCTTCGTGCTGGTGCGCACCGAGGCCGCCGAGACCCGCACCCCGGAGCTGGCGCTGGAGAGCACGTTCCCGGCCCCAGGCTTTACGCCTGTGTGTTACGTGCGCGCGGCCCAGAATCCAGGCCTGAGCCGCCTGCTGGTCCTCAGCGACTGTAACGGCGTGCAGCGCCTGGCCCTGTACCGGGACGCCGCGCTGCTGTGGCAGGTCACGCTGCCCACCTTCCTGCCGCCGGCACCGGGCAGCGATACCCCCCCGGTGCGCCTGGCGGTCCAGGGCGAGGTCGGCCTGGTCACGCGGCCCCGGCTGGGCGGCGGCAGCGAGGTGCTGCGCGTGGCCATTCCGGTGGGCGGCAGCGCGGCGCAGGTCAGCGAGCCGCTGCCTATCCCTGCGGTCTACGACCTGGCCGCCTATGGCACCGAGGTTTACGCGGCCACCGACAGCGGCGTGCAGCGCCTGAACGGCGCTGGAGCACCCGAAGCCACCTCGACCGTGGCGGCCCTGGGCACCGGCCGCTACGACCGCCTGTGGGCTGGTCCTCTGAACCAGCGCCTGCTGGCCGCGTGGCGCAGCAACGTGCTCTCCGGGCAGGCGAGTACGCCACTGCGCGTCTGGAACGGCAGCAGCACGACTGCTGGCAGCGCCGCCACGGTGACCACGTTCAGCGACCTGCGAGACCTGACCTTTACACCCGACGGCTACCTCTACACCATCACGGGGACGGCCCTGGCCCAGCACGACACCCAGCGCGGCCTGCAAAGCGGCACCTGGAACAGCGTCACCCTGCCGGTGGCCCTGAACGACGCCCGCAGTCTGACCTGGACCCTGGCGCCCGAGCAGGTGCCCACAGCGCCCTAAGGCCAGCGTTCAGGAGGCTTCTTCACACGAAGCGAACACTGAGAGCCTGTTGAGGTGCCGGATGCTGAGCGGCGCCCAGAGCAGTTAGAGGCGTGACTCTCCTCCGCGCTGAGGCCCATGAATCGCGTGTCGGCATCAGCCTGGTCCGAAACTCATACGGACTCCGAGCTGACTTGAAAAGCTGCGCCGTAGTGCGAGTAGGAGCACAGCGGGTTTCGGGCGTTGAGGGTGCAAACAGGTGCTCCCCCGGTTTGAAAACAAAACAGACGGAATCCGTATCAGGTAAGCCGGAAGCGAGCGGAGCAACCACGACAACAGACGGGGCTACAGCAATGGAAAAGCGGAGTCGCCCCGTCTGGGGCATAGGCAGAGGAGGACCGTCCTTTGCGCCCAGACTGCAGCGGGCCGCCGCTGCCTCGCGCCCCTCATCTGGCTGTTCCATGCCCAACTCGGTTCCGGCTCAATGTGAACCTTCTGCCCTCGTCTCACCTGCACAGCATCCTTTGCACCAACGCTTCAGTTCGCATCACCTTCCAGCAGCGCCAGCAGCAGCGCAGACACGGCGCTGCGTGGCCCCAGAAGTGGCAGCCCGCCACGGGCCAGCACCGTGACCACCGCGCCCGTCTGCGCATGAAAGCCCAGGGCAGTGCGGGTGCCGCGCGCCGCGCCGTCATGCCAGCGCACGGCGCCGCGCGCAAACCAGCCGGGCGCCACGCCGCTCAGGGCTGGGGGTAGCCCCGCTGGCCGCTGGGGCACGGGCCAAGGCGTGACCACCCCGCCACTCAGATGCGCCGCCCCGAACGTCAGCAGATCGCCCGCCGTGCCGAAAAGGCCGCCTGCCCCCGCCAGCGGGCCAAAGCCGGTGGTCTGGCCTTCCCAGCCACCAGGGCGCACCAGGGCGCTGGTCGGCATCAACGTGACCTCTACACCTAATCTCCCGGTGACCCAGACCTGCAAGGCCCCCCCATAGCCGGCTGCGCTGAAAGCTTCGCCCGCCGCATACGCCGAGGCGAGGGCCAGCAGCCCCGCGCCCAGGTTGGAATACTGGAAACGCCCACCCGGCCGGGCCCAGCGCCGGGCACTGGCGACCACGGCGGCTGGGCTCATGCCGCCGTAAGGGTCGTGAAAGCGCGTGAAGGTCGTGACCCCCACCCGCGCCGGGTGCAGGGGCAGCCCCGCTGTGTGCGTGGCCAGGGCGCGCGGCGTGACGAAGGCCGGCACCCCCCGCAGCGGTCCCCCCAGGGCAGCCAGCGGCGCGTCCCAGTCCAGCCGCGCGGCCTGCACCAGCGACGCGGCCAACGCGGCAGTGAAGGGTTTGGTCACGCTGGCCAGTTCAAAGACGCCCTCGGCGGGCACGCCCCCGAGGGGCCGCAGCACCCGCTCCTCACCCCGCGCGGCTCCGACGACCCCACCGTGGGCCAGGGCGCGCCGCAGTGGCCCCCGCAGTGGCCGCAGGTCACGGCCCAGCACCTCGCCGAGGGCAGTCAGAGCCGCAGAGGCCGGGTCACGAAACATGCCTATGAGCGTACCTTTCGGCGCGGACCGGCCGGGCGCTTGACATGGCCCCCGTCTGCCCTTAACCTGCTGGCGCTGGTCCGGTAGTGTAGCGGTTAGCATATCTGCCTGTCACGCAGAAGGTCGCGGGTTCAAATCCCGTCCGGACCGCCAGCAAAAAGAGGGAGCCTGAGAAGGCTCCTTCTTTTGTCTTGATGTTCCCGGTCAGAGAGCAGCCCAATGCAGCCCGCGTGACACCTGGCCGGCCGCGCTTGCCGTATCATGCGCCCCGGTTTCGCACGGCGTCCGTGAGCTTCTCCCGCACAGCTCCGAACCCCGCGCACGGCGAGCCTATCCCCATATCCGGAGGAGGACGCCCCTCAATGACGACCGCGAACACGTTTTCTACCACTGACGCCGCCGAACTGTACCAGGTGCCCAACTGGTCGGGCGGCTGGTTCCGCGTTTCAGATAAGGGCCAGGTGGACGTGACCCCCACGCCAGGCCTGCACGCGCCGCTGCGCGCCATCGTGGACGAGATTGTGGACCGGGGCGAGAGCCTGCCGGTCATCCTGCGCTTTCCCCAGGTGATTACCGGCCGGGTCAAGCACCTGAACGAGGCCTTTGGCAAGGCGATTGCCGAATACGGCTACACCGGCCACTACCAGGGCGTCTTTCCCATCAAGGTCAACCAGCGCCGGGTCGTCGTGGAATCGGTGGCCGCCGCTGGCTACGACTACGCGCACGGCCTGGAAGCCGGCAGCAAGGCCGAACTGGCCCTGTGCCTGGCCCAGAAGATGCACCCCGACGCCCTGCTGTGCTGCAACGGCTTTAAAGACGACGGCTTTATCAAGCTCGCACTCTGGGGCCGCACACTGGGCAAGAACGTGGTCATCACCATCGAGAAGTACAGCGAGCTGGACCGCATCCTCAAGCAGGCCAAGGCGCTGGGCGTCAAGCCCGCCATGGGCGTGAGGTTCAAGCTCCATGCACGCGGCTCGGGGCAGTGGGAGGAGTCCGGCGGCGACCAGGCCAAATTCGGCCTGAACGCCTACGAACTGCTGCGAGTGGTCGAGCGCCTGAAAGAAGAGGACATGCTCGACAGCCTGGTGATGCTCCACACGCACATCGGGTCACAGATCACCGATATCCGCCGCGTCAAGGTCGCCGTGCGCGAGGCCACCCAGACCTACGCAGGCCTGATTGCCGCTGGCGCGCAGCTGAAGTACCTCAACGTCGGCGGCGGCCTGGGCGTGGACTACGACGGGTCCAAGACCACCTTCTACGCCTCCATGAACTACACCGTGGGCGAGTACGCCGCCGACGTGGTGTACACCGTGCAGGAGGTTTGCAAGACCCGCCAGGTTCCCGAGCCCGTCATCGTCTCCGAGTCAGGCCGGGCGCTCACCGCCCACCACGCCGTGCTGATTCTGCCGGTGGTGGACGTGACCGGCCCCACCCGTGACCTTGAGGACCTGCCACCGGCCAACGAGGACAGCCACCAGATCGTCAAGGACATGGAAGAGATTCTGGGCAACATCACAGGGCGCAACTACCGCGAGATGTACAACGACGCGGTGGGCGACAAGCAGACGCTGCACAACCTGTTCGACCTGGGCTACGTCACTCTGGGCGACCGGGCCCGCGGCGAGGCGCTGTTTAATGCCATCCTGCGGCGCATCGCCAAACTGATTCAGAACGAGAAGTACGTGCCCGACGAACTGGAAGACTTGCAAAAGGTGCTGGCCGACAAGTACATCTGCAACTTCTCGCTGTTTCAGAGCCTGCCGGACAACTGGGCCATTCAGGCGCTGTTTCCGATTGTGCCGCTGGACCGCCTGGGTGAGAAGCCCACGCGGCAAGCGACGCTGGTGGACATCACCTGTGACAGTGACGGCAAAATCGAGAAGTTCATTGACCTGCGTGACGTGAAGGCCACGCTGCCCCTGCACGAGCCGGGAGGCAAGCCCTACTACCTGGGCGTGTTCCTGATGGGCGCTTATCAGGACGTGCTGGGCAGCGCGCACAACCTCTTTGGCAAGGTCAGCGAGGCGCACGTCACGGTGCGGCCCGGCGGGCGCTTCAACATCGACCTCTTCGTGCGCGGTCAGAAAGCGCGGCGCATGATTGAGAGCATGGGCTACGAGGAACCCATGCTGCGCGACGCCATTGAGGATCAGGCCGACGCCGCCCTGAAGGTCGGGAGCCTGGCCTCCGGTCAGGAGCAGGAACTGCTGGACGATTACGGCGAGGAACTGCTGGGGTACACGTACCTGGAATACGAGAACTGAAGCCAGAGACTAGAGGGGCCGGGCAAAGATTAGCCCGGCCTTCTTTCAATGCCCCTCTTCTAAAGGCCAATCCCAGCTTTCTGCCTCATGTGACCAAATCGGCAGTCTTTGGGCGCTGAGACCAAGTCGTTTGCTCGGCTCCTGCCACTGCTGAATACCGCCCTCAGCGTCCACCGCCCAGACCTGCGCTTCATACCGCTGTCCAAAGGCCACCGTCCGCAATCCTTCAGTCGTCAAGAGGTCAAAGTCGCCCAGGCCAACTCGCGTGACATGTCCCCGGAGTATTTGCTGCGGGGTTAACCAGTTCATTTCCATCACCCTGTCCCGCGCGCAAAGCAAGAAGGCCACCCAGGCGCGCCGAATCAAGCTGTAGTGCGCGGGCGTTTCTCTTGACCATTCCTCGTTGGCAAATTCATGCGGACAATCCACCCGGTCAGGGTGCCGGGCAAACTCAGGACGGTCAATAAACAGGGCGAAGAACCGCTCCACTTCGCCCAAATCGTCTGAGAGGAAAGAGGAGAAAGCGCTCAGCATCAGCAGGTCCCAAGGCTCAATATCCAACTGCTGCTCCTCATAGACTTTCAACGTCCAGAACGAGTCCAGCGTGACCTCCAGATGCTGCACTTCGTAAGCCCATTTGGCTGGCCGCCACTCCGGCAACCACACCTGCCGGACAGAGACCCAGCCCACCCGGTCTTTCGGTGGGCGCTGAACGTAGGCGGCCAGCCCAGAACGGTTAAGGGTATTGACCTGCTGAATACTCAATTTGAATCGAGGAGCAGAACTCATATCTTCACCGTAACGAGCGAAAGAAACGGCCTGCATCGGCAAAGTGGCTCACACTAGAAAGCAGCTCAGGCAGGGCTCTGTGAAGTTGTCCTTTCAAGAGGACTAAGCCCCAAGATCTGCATGAACATCAATTCCGACTAAACCACTCCGATTGATAAAAGTGATGGGTTTACATGACGCAGCAGCCTACTTTCAAAGGAAAGCACTTCATTTACAGTCAATGGCATGAACGACTCGACCACCATTGTCAGCCGCTGCGACGCCACGACCTGCCGCTTTAACAGCGATATGGCCTGCACCGCCGGCCAGATTGAAGTGAGCCTGAGCGCCCAGCAGGCCCAGTGCCTGACCTTCAGCCCGGCCAGCGACGCCCAGAGCGACCAGCCCAGCGCCCAGAACTAAGCGACACATCTGCGAAGGCCTCCGGTGACACTGGGGGCTTTTTTGATGGCTGACATTGCCCCTTCAGGGTGCAGATATGCGGAAGCCCGGAATACCTGATGCCTCTTTCCGTTAGTGGTTGCGGCATTGGCCAGCAGCGCCGCAAGCGGCAGACACAGAGGTCTCCCGAACCGCCTCCCTAACGCCAGGCGGGCCGGCGCGGGTCATTTCTTCATCCTGAACGCGCTACCCTGTTCTCTATGTCGGACGCTCTCCTTACGCTGGAAATCGAGAAACTGGTCGCCGGAGGTCTGGGGCTGGCCCGTGACGAATCCGGCGTGGTGCTGGTGCGCGGCGCACTGCCAGGTGAGCAGGTTACCGCCCGCGTACGCGCAGGCAAGGGCGTGCGCCAGGGTGAAGTTGTGGAGGTGCTGCGCCGCAGCCCCCAGCGCGTGGACGCCCCCGAGTTGCCCACCGCCGACCTGGCCCACGCGACCTACGCCGCGCAGCTGGAATACAAGCGCGCCTTCGTGGAAGAGGCCCTGAGCCGCATTGCCAAGGTGCGCCACGGCGTTTCGCCCACCGTGCCCAGCCCGGACGCCTGGGGCTACCGCAACACCGCGCAGTATCTGGTGACGCCGCAGGGCCTGGCCTACCGCGAACGCCGGGGCAAAGAGCCCCTGGTGGTGCAGCGCGATCCCCTGGTCATGCCCCAGATCCAGGCGGTGCTGGACAAACTGGACCCTGCGCAGCTGGACCCCGCCACCGAGGTCGCCTTTCGTGCCAGCCGCCTGACCGGCGAGGTGGTGGCTGCCCTGATCGGGGCCGGCGAGCCTAAACAGTTCCTGCGCGCCAGTGATCACCTGATGGACGCGGGCGTGGTGGGCGTCTCACTGGCCCAGCCGGCCGGGCGCCGCTTTAGCGCCGGGGTGCGCCTGATTGCCGGCGAAAGCGAAATCCGCGAGCAGTTTGGCAACGTGCAGGTGAGCGTGTCGGCCACCGGCTTTGCCCAGGTCAACCCCCAGGCCGCTGGGCTGGCCTACCTGCGCGCCGCTGAACTGGCCGGCGAAGGGGAACACGCCGTGGACCTGTACGGCGGCGCCGGCGCCATCGGGCGGCACCTGGCCCCGAAGTTCCGCCGCGTGACGGTGCTGGACGCCGCCCCCGAGGCGCTGGCCCGTGGCCGGCAGGATGTGGCCCAGAGCGGCGAGAAGAACGTGACCTTCCGCAGCGGCGACGCCGCGCGCTTCTCCGAGCTGGGGACCGATGTGATCGTGGTGGACCCGCCCCGCGCCGGCCTTGAGGAAGGTGCCCGCGACCATATTCATGCCAGCACTGCGGACCGGCTGGTCTACGTGTCGTGCGACCCCGCCACCTGGGCGCGCGATGTGGGGGACCTCGTGCGCCGGGGCTGGAAACTGGCTGAAGTGGTGCCCCACGACTTTTATCCGCAGACCAGTCACGTCGAGATTGTCAGCGTCCTGAACCGCTGACAGCGGGACTTAGACGGATTCCGTGTGTTTCGTTCAAACATCAGCTCCCTTCCGATGTTCAAACTCCACGCCCGAAACCCGTTTTGCTGCTGCTTCCTCTCATCGAATTGACTCGTTGAGAACGAGGATGCAATCGAAGTCCGTATCAGGACAGTTGAGGGACGTGCTGCGACCCTTCAAAAGAACGGGCCACCCCTGTGCGAGCCGTAAAGCTGCGGTTCATGGCTAATTCACGGCGGGGCATTAGGCTGCGCCGCGTGAAGTGGCCTGCCCTCTTTGTTGTGCTGCCCGCCCTGCTGTGTGCCTGTCAGGATCAGGAGGCCCGCGCCCAGAACGCCGCCCTTCAGGCGCGGGTTGAGGCCCTGGAAACGCAGGTGCGCGCCCTGCAAGACACCGAGGTCACCGCCCTGCCGGCCGACGTGGGCAAGGTCACCGCCCAGGCAGCGGCCCAGAACTGTGCCAACAGTCTGACGCGAGAACTAGAGACTTTTCGCCAGAACAGCCTGGACCGGCGCTACCCCACCGCCGCGCAACTGGCGTTGCCGCCTGCCTGCACCGACCAGCGCGTCAACTGGGTGGCGCGCGGCGCGCAGGAGTACACCTTCACGATTACAGACAGCGGCGGCCTGGAACTGGCCCGTCAAAGCGGGTCGTAGCCTCGCCCCGCGACCGGGTCGTCGGAGGTTTCATCTTCCAGCACAATGCCAAAGGTGGTCACGCGGGTGCCAGTGAAGCCCACCACCAGCGCCCAGACGGCCTGCGGGGCTTTTTCAAAGGTGGCGCTGCGAACATAGAAGGTCTCGCCCTGATTGGTGAAGGTTCGCTCGCCCACCACCTGCCGCTCGGCGCCGTAGGTGATCACGCCGGCCTGGCGGTAGGCCCGGAAAGCCGCCAGCGACCCCCACTGCCCCTGCACATCGGTGCTAAAGGCATTCCACAGGCCGTCCAGCCGGACCGCGTAGAACTCGGTCAGCAGGGCGCGGCCACGGGTCAGGGCCGTGCGCTCGGCGGCGGTGCTGGTGCCCGTCGGCGGGGGCGTGCCCTGCGCGGCGGCCGGCACCAGCAGCGTGAGGCTTAGGGCGACCGAACGCAGCAGGGCAGTCATGGCCCAGGGTAACCGCAGAGGCGGGCCGGGCGGATGTCAGGCAGATAAAGACCCGGCCAGCAGCGCTTCAAGCACTACCGCCACGCCGTCCTCATCGTTGCTGAGGGTCACCTCGCTGGCGGCCTGCCGGGCCTCGGGGTGGGCGTTCGCCATCGCCACGCCGCGCCCGGCCCAGGCCAGCATCTCGGCGTCGTTGGGGGCGTCGCCGAAGGCCAGCACTTCGTTACGGGCAATGCCCAGGTGGGCGCACAGCCGTTCCAGGCCCCAGGCTTTGCTGACGCCTTCGGCCAGCACCTCCAGAAACGGCGCGCCGGAATGGGTCACGGCAAAGCCGGGCAGCCCCAGGGCCCGCACCTGCACGAGCAGGTCGTCCGGATGCAGGGTGGGGTGGCGCACGATGAGTTTCAGGCTGGGCTCGGCCAGCACCTCGTCCAGCGTAAAGGTGCCCATGTCGGCGGGTTCGCGGTTGTGGTCGCTCAGGCGCGCCAGGCCCGCGTAGCCGTCCTGCGCCACAAAGACCTCGCCGCCCTGCCGCACCGAGACAAACAGCAAGTCCGGCAGCCGCTCGCGCAGCGCCCCGGCCAGGGCCCGCTGCACGTCGGCCGCCACATGGGCCTCGAACAGCACGTCGCCTGTGGGCAGATGCACCCCCTGGGCACCGTTGCCACACAGCGCCCAGGTAAACCCCAGCGCAGCGGCGCTGGGCCGCACGCTGCGCGGCTGGCGCGCAGTCACCGGCACTACGGGTATGCCCGCTGCCCGCGCCGCATGGAGGGCCGCTCGGGTGCGGCGGCTGACCGTCTTGGCGCTGGTCAGCAGCGTGCCGTCCAAGTCGGTGGCGATGAGGCGAATGGGCATGGGCCCGCGCCTCACTCGCCGTCCAGCAGGAGGCTGTCCCGGAGTCCTAAGGCCGCCATCTGATCAGGCCACGCGGCGCGGGCCGCAGGCTGCATCACCATCTGCCAGAGCAGGGGTTCCGGCGTCAGGGTCTGCCCGTGGGCCTGCGCCGCCCAGGGATGACCAGGCTGCACGTGCGCGCATGCTCCCTGGCGCAGCGCGGCCAGCAGAACACCCAGGGCCAACCAGGCCACCAGGGCATGCCGCTCATCGCCTCCTACCCCCTCGTACTGCAGCTGCGTGAAACGCACCCGCAGGTGGGCATTCAGGTCGGCGCAGATGACCGGCACGTCCAGCAGCGTCACGCCGCGCAGCGCTGCGCGCACAGTCTCACTCTGGCTCAGCGCCTGCCAGTGCGGGGGCCAGTGTGCCGTGTTCAGGTCATCCCAAAGCACGGGCCGCAGGGCCCTGACCGACGCCGGAACGTAAAAGGCTTCGCTCCAGCGGTCAGCCTGACCCAGCAGTGAGCTTGGCTCTGCGGGCGGCCAGTCCTCAGGCAGAGGGGCTTCTAACCTGTCCAGGCGCGCACGCAGCGATGGATGCGACAGGGTCGCCTCACGCTCTGGAAGGTCCTGCGCCGTCCAGCCGCGCAGCCGCTCGGCCTGCTCACCCCTGAGGAACATCTGAAAGCCCTCAGCCAGCGGCACGCGGAAGCCCGCCTGTGCCAGCGGCACCACCTCCTGCGCGACATAGGCGTCAAACAGGTGAGCCTCAACCGCAATGCGGCGCAGGGCAGAGTGGGCGGCGGCTGCCCCCGCCACGCGCTCTGCAGCCTGGTCGGCGGCGTGCTCCTGGGCGTGATTGAGCCGCTCGCTCACCCGCAGGTAGGCGCGTGCCAGGGCCGTCATGGGCAGCGCCAGCAAGTTGCCCAGCAGGAGGTACAGCACCACGGCGGTAGACAGGCCCTGCGGCAACAGCTCAACGGCCCGCTCTGGACTCCCCTGGCGCAGGCTCAGGGCTGTGCGGAACATCCCCGATGCCAGACCGGCCAACCGCCAGGCCCGCGCCGCGTCTCCGCCGCCCACGTGGGCCAATTCATGAGCAATCACGGCCTTGACCTCTGCGCCGGACAGAGACAGCAGTAGGGGCAATCCCAGGCCCAGGGTGGAGCGGCCCCCCTGCACAGACATATACGCATTCATGTCGGGCAGCAGCCGCACTTCTGCGGGCATAGGCACATTCAGCGCGTGGGCGACGCTCTCAATGAGCGCTTTCAGGTCTGGCTCACTGTCAAGCGCAACAGGGGTTCCGAACGGGGCTGGGCGCCGCCGAGGAAATGAGGTCCACCACAGATGAAGGAGCAAACCTGCCGGCATCAGCAGCGCGCCCCACCGCAGGAGGGCTGGCAGCCCCGACCCAGCCAACGCGATGATCACCCACAGGAGAGCGGCACTCACCAGCATGAAGAAGATCCAGTAGCACAGCAGTATCCCCAGAGCCAGGCGACTGTCGC
Organism: Deinococcus arboris; assembly: GCF_009755355.1. Classification (GTDB taxonomy): domain Bacteria; phylum Deinococcota; class Deinococci; order Deinococcales; family Deinococcaceae; genus Deinococcus; species Deinococcus betulae. The sequence continues at coordinate 16,675 of NZ_WQLB01000021.1, forward strand.
GCTGGATGATCTCGGGGTGAAGCAAGACTGGAGAAGCAGAAGTCACGGTGTCACTGTAATGGGCGCAGCACTTTCATGGAGACGAATCTCCCGCGCCTCCAGCACCACCACCGCTGAGGCGTGGTCCTTGGTATGGGTCAGGGTCAGGTGGGCCACCCAGCCGCGCGCGGCCAGTTCAGCGGCGATCTCAGGGACAAAGCCCAGGACCGGCGGCGCAAATGGAAAGGGACCGTCCGGGGTGCGCTCACGCTCTACCCACACGTCTCGCCAGCCGTGCGGACGTGGCCAGACCTTCTGAAAGGCTTCCTTGGCCGCAAAGCGCGCTGCCAGACTGGGGGCCGGGTCACTCAGCCGGGCGCAGTAGGCCAGTTCGGTAGGCGCAAACAGCTTCTCGGCCCGGCGTCCCTCTCGCGCCAGCATCCCCCGGATACGAGCAATTTCAATCAGGTCGTGGCCCACCGCGACAATCACGGTTCCCAGCATACGTGCCCTATCCTGGCCGGGTGACCCAGAGCGCCGAGCCGCTGTTTCCCGATCTGCGCCTTCCGACCATCGCGGCGGCGCTGCGGGGCGCCCAGCCGCTGTGGACCGCCCTGGGGGTTAGCCGCGTGCGCGTGTTCGGTTCGGTGGCGCGCGGTGAGGCCACGCCCGGCAGCGACATTGACCTGCTGGTGGACTGGGCGCCCGGCACGCCGCGCGGCCTGCTGGACCTGATGCGGGTGCGCGAGGTCTTTGAGGATGTGCTGGGCCGCCGGGTGGACGTGCTGACTGCCGCCCCCCTGCGTCACCCGCTGAGGGGCGAGATTCTGGAAGACGCGGTGGACGTGCTGGCCGTCCCCAACCCCGCCCCACGCACCCACCGTCCCAAACGCTGGCGCTGGCGCGTGTACGACCTGCTGGCGGCCATTGACCGAATTGCGGCCTACACGAGCGGCCACTCGCTGACGACCTTTACCCGCGACGAGGCCGTGCGCGACGCCGTGCTGCACAACCTCGCGCGCCTGGGCGAAACCACCAAGTTCATTCCCCAGAGCGTGCAGGACCGCGCGCCGCACCTACCCTGGGCGCTGCTGCGTGACATCCGCAACCTGGTGTCCCACGATTACTTCGGCATTGAGCCGGCGCTCATCTGGCATACGGCGAGGGTGGAGTTGCCAGCGCTGCGGCCGGCGCTTCAGGCGTTGGCGGATGGGAAAGCGGGGCTATAGGGGCTGGGCATCGGTGGGGAGGTTGATTTAAGCCTTCGTCACCCCACCCCCCAGCCCCCTCCCCCAGAGGGGCAGGGGGAGCAGCGCTGCGCTAGGCAGGGATAGGTGACGCGCCGTACAAGCCACCTTGTTCTGCGCTATGGACACCGTGGCCCACCTGCCGCCCATCGTCCCACGCCCGCGCGCTGCGCGCACGACGGCTTCCGTTGCTTACCTTGTAAAAGTGGCAGAGAAGAACGCTTCAAACACGAGGTTCTACTTTTAGAAGATGCTGGCGCAAAAGCTTTTCAAGAGTAGAACCTCTTGCACGCGCCACGCCTTCCTGCCACAGTGCCGCCCAAGTCCAGGCGAGGCCATTGTGCGCGCAGCGCGCAGGCCCTTCCGCTGGGGCAGCGGATGGCGTCGAGGCCAGACACGAAAACGGACAGAGCAAGCCGACCAACGCCAGTAGCAACTCTTGCCCAGTGCCCCCCCAGCCCCCCCTACCCCGCTGGGGTAGGGGGGCTGGGGGGGGGTGGGGAAAAGCAACCTAGCCACCTTGCTTATCACAATAAGTGTCTTTACCATAGAAAAACTATGTCCCTGACCGAAACCGAAGCTGCCCTGCTCGCCCTCATCCGTGCGGCACCCCAGGCCACCCCCGAGGAACTGGCCCGCCGCCTCGGCTCTACCCGCGCCGCTGTGAATGTCCACGTCGGCAATCTGGTAAAGAAAGGCGCCCTGCTCGGCCGGGGCTACCTCCTCCCGCCTGACCTCGGCCCTACCCGGATGGTCGTGGTCGGCGGCGCGAATGTGGACGTGAAAGCCCGCACGCTGGCGCCAGCACTGCCAGGCACCAGCAACCCCGGCGTGACCACCCAGGCCCCCGGTGGCGTGGCCCGCAACGTGGCCGAGAACCTTGCGCGGCTGGGCGTGCCGGTCACGCTGGTGTCGGCGGTGGGGCGCGACGCCCTGGGCGACTGGTTGCTGCGGCAGACCGAGGCGGCGGGTGTGGATATCCGGCAGGTGCTGCGTGCGCCGGATGTCGCCACAGGCACGTATACGGCTGTGCTGGACGACAGCGGCGAGTTGCTGGTGGCGGTGGCCGCCATGGCCGCCACCGACGCCCTGACCCCCGCCGCGCTGCAAGAACGGCGCGGCACCCTGCGCGGCGCGGGGTGGGTGGTGGCCGACGGCAACCTGACGGCGCCCGCCCTGGCCCACCTGCTGACCCTGGCCGCCGAGGCCGGCGTGCGGGTGGTGTTCGAGCCGGTCAGCGTGCCCAAGGCCGCCCGCCTGCGCCCAGCCCTGGCGGCTGGCCTGCCCCCTTACGCCGTTACCCCCAATGTCGCCGAGCTGGGCGCGCTGCTGGGCCGTGAGGTGCCGGACGAGCCCCAGGCCCTGCGGACGGCGGCGGCCGAACTCCACGCTGCGGGCATCACCCTGGTCTGGGTGCGGCGCGGCGCCCAGGGCAGTTTTCTTTCGGCTCCAGACGGCGAAGACAGCCTCCCCGCCCTGCCCGCCCAGGTGCGCGACGTGACCGGCGCTGGCGACGCCATGCTGGCCGCCTTCCTGGCTGGCCTGGCCGCTGGCCTGCCCCCGGCCGAGGCCGCCCGACACGGCCACGCCGCTGCCGCCCTGACCCTGGAAAGCGACCTCGCTGTCTCCCCCACCCTGACTCCGGCCGCCATCCGCGAGCGCGCCGCCCTGATCCCCAAGGAGTCCCCATGACCACCCCCACCTCTTTTCACCCCGAAGCCGCCGCCTACCTTGACCTGCACCCCGAAGTCGCCGCCGCCCTGAAAGAAGGCCGCGCCGTCGTGGCGCTGGAAAGCACCATCATCAGCCACGGCATGCCCTTTCCCCAGAACGTCGAGATGGCGCGCGGCGTGGAAGAGGTCGTGCGCCAGCACGGCGCCGTGCCCGCCACCATTGCCGTACTGGGCGGCCGCCTGAAGGTGGGCCTGACCGAGGGCGAACTGCACCTCCTGGCCACTGACAAGGGCGTAGAAAAAATCAGCACGCGCGACCTGCCCGTCACCATCGCACTGGGCAAACACGGCGCGACCACCGTGGCCTCCACCATGCGGATTGCCGCGCTGGCGGGCATTCGCGTCTTTGCCACTGGCGGCACGGGCGGCGTTCACCGGGGGGCCGGGCAGAGCATGGACATCAGCGCCGACCTGCTGGAACTGGCCCAGACCGACGTGTGTGTGGTCAGTGCCGGGGTCAAGAGCATTCTCGACATCGGCCTGACGCTGGAGGTCTTAGAAACCCAGGGGGTGCCCGCCATCACGCTGGGCAGCGAGGAGTTTCCGGCCTTCTATTCACGCCAGAGCGGCTTCGCCTCGCCCCTGACCGTCCAGACCGCAGAAGAGGCGGCCCGCGTGCTGAAGGCCAAGTGGGCCCTGGGCCTGTCCGGCGGCGTGCTGCTGGCCAATCCCATTCCCGAGGCCGCCGAGATCCCCGCCGCCGACATTGGCGCGCACATTGACCAGGCCCTGACCGACATGGACGCGCTGGGCCTGACTGGCAAGGCCACCACGCCTTACCTGCTGGGCCGCGTGGTGGAATTGACAGGCGGGCGCAGCCTGGAGACCAATATCGCCCTGGTGCGTCACAACGCGGCAGTGGCGGCCCAGGTGGCGGTGGCCTACGCTGAGCTGACCCGGACCACCACAGGCTAAGGGCAAAAGCAGGAGGGGCGGCGGTCTGACTTCTCCGCCGCCTCTCGCCTTAGCGGCGTTATCCCCTGGCCCGGCGGCCCAACAGTCGGCCGAGGCCGCCCAGCGCCGCCAGCACCAGCACCCAGCCTTTTTTCAGGAACAGCAGCGCGCCGGCCAGCAGGCCCACCTTCTTGGCCGCCGCCACCCCCAGCAGGCCGGCAAGGCCGTAGGTTGCCACCTTGTCCGTCCCCGAATTGAAGTCCTCGTAGCGTGCGCCCGGCGTAAACGACACCTGCTTGAGCACTGCGGCCATGTCGCGCTTGATCTGCGGCAGCTGAGCCATTCCGGCCACGGCGTTCAGTTCCAGCACGTTGTCACGGCCCAGCACGCGCACGGCGTAATTCAGGGTGTGGTCGCCTGGGCTGTCACTGAAGGCCAGTTCCTTGGCCCAGTACATCTTGTGGGTGGCCGCGTCGTAGCGGGGCTGGTCGGCCCAGCCCACCAGGCTCACGGTGCCAAAGCCGGCTTCCTCGCGCGCCTGGTTGTCCTCAGCGGTGGCCGCCTGCATGGTGCGCATCAACTCGTCGTACTTGATGCCGGCTGCGTCTTTGTCCGAGACATGACCGTCCTTGCTCTCGGTAATGACCACGCCCCAGCCCTGCTTGGTGCTGGGGTCCAGGCCGGCGGGGACAATCATGCCCAGCACGTCCTCGGCGGCCTCCGGGGGGTTGCCCCACTGGGACACGATGACCTGCTGGGCGCCCGTGGCGTCCAGGTAGCGCAGGCCCGCGCCCGTGTTCAGCTGGGCCTTGCCGCCCAGCAGGCTCACCTGACCGGTTTGATACCGCAAAGGGGCCTCCGCTTCCTAGGCCCCTGCCACCGACAGCCCACCCAGACCCAACATGACCACCATTTTCTTCATCATGTTCTCAGCTTAGAAAGCGTTGGCCAGAGACATTGCCACACTTGTGGTGTCCCCCACCGGGGGCAGGACCCTGGCCGCAGAGTGTCCCCGACACAGGAACGCGCCGCTTTTGCGCGCAGAGGCCGGTGGTACGCTCAGAGACGCTATGGATTCTTACGACGTGTTGGTCATCGGCGGCGGCCCAGCAGGCTACGTGGCCGCGATTCGCGCCGCGCAGCTGGGCTTTAAAACGGCCTGCGTGGACGCCTTCGAGCGGGGCGGCAAGGCCTCCCTGGGCGGCACCTGCCTGAACGTGGGCTGCATTCCCAGCAAGGCCATGCTCGATTCCAGCGAGAAATTTGAAGTTATGCAGCACGACTTTGCCGACCACGGCATCAACGTTCAGGGCGCCACCATTGACCTGGGCAAGATGCTCGGGCGCAAGGCCGCCGTGGTGGACAAGCTGACGGGCGGCGTGGCTTACCTGTTCAAGAAGAACAAAGTGACCTCTTTCTTCGGGCTAGGTCGCCTGGTGCGTCAGGACGAGGGCGCCTGGGTTGTGGACGCCGCCGGCACCGAGGTGAAAGCCAAGCACGTCATCGTGGCGACGGGCAGCAGTCCCCGCGCGCTTCCGCTGGCTCCCTTCGGTGGCCATGTGGTGGACAACAGTGGCGCCCTGGCCTTCGAGGGAGTTCCGGGCCAACTGGGTGTGATTGGCGCCGGCGTGATTGGTCTGGAACTGGGCAGCGTGTGGCGCCGCCTGGGCGCCCAGGTGACGGTGCTTGAAGCCCTCCCCGGCTTCCTGATGGCCGCCGACGACGCCGTGGCCCGTGAGGCCCAGAAGCAGTTCCAGAAGCAGGGCCTGGCCTTCCACTTTGGCGTGAACATCAGCAGGGTCGAGCAGGACGACACTGGCGTCAGCGTGACCTACACCGAAAAAGAGCAGGAAGTCACGGCCCGCTTTGACAAACTCATCGTCTCCATCGGCCGCGTGCCCCATACGGCGGGCCTGGGGGCCGAGGCTGTGGGCCTGGCGCTGGATGAGCGCGGTTTCGTGAAGGTGGACGGGCACTTCCGCACCAACCTGCCCGGCGTGTACGCCATTGGCGACGTGATTGGCGGCGCCATGCTGGCCCACAAGGCCGAGGAAGAGGGCGTGGCCCTGGCTGAGATGCTGGCGGGGCAAGCCGGGCATGTCAACTACGACGTGATTCCCTGGGTGATCTACACCAGCCCCGAAATCGCCTGGGCTGGTCTGACCGAGAAGCAGGCCAAGGAGAAGGGGCTGAAGGTCAAGACCGGCCAGTTTCCTTTCAGCGCCAACGGCCGCGCCCTGGGCCACGGCGACCCGCGCGGTTTCGTGAAAGTGGTGGCCGACGCGCAGACCGACAAACTGCTCGGCGTTCATATGGTCGGCCCGAACGTCAGCGAACTGATTGGCGAGGTCGTGGCCATCATGGAATTTGGCGGCAGCAGCGAGGATCTGGCCCGCACCGTGCACGCCCACCCCACCCTCAGCGAAGTGGTCAAGGAAGCGGCCCTGGCGGCCGATAAGCGCTCGCTGCATATGTAAGACGCTGGCCGGGGCAAGGAAGGAACGTGCTGCCTCGCCCCGGCTTGACGAATTCCAGAAAACCCAGTATCTTTCTGTGCGTGCCGGAAACGGCGCCCCTTGAAAGGCAGTCAGCGGCGGCGAAAGCCAAAGCACAACTGAAGTGGTGTGGCCCCATCGTCTAACGGTTAGGACACTACCCTTTCAAGGTAGCGATACGGGTTCGAATCCCGTTGGGGTCACCAGAATGCTCGCCTCTGCAATTGCAGAGGCGAGCGCTTTTGTATGGTGTATTTCTCCAGCGTCTAGCTGTTCCTCATTTTAAAGATGCGTTGGAGGCCGGAAGAAACTGTACCCGCTCGATAAAAAGGTTTCGGTACTTCACCACACGGCCAGCGAAATTTGTGACAGCCAGATGCACAGCGGCTGTACTCTCCAGAGGGAGGCGCAAAGAAACACGGCCCCGAACTTGACGGTCAAGCAAGGTACGTTTGCCTTGTGTTATCCGGAACTGTGGACCAGCGCCATTGACGACAGGGCCACTGACAGTCAGATAGAGGACGCCAGGCATGCAGGGTTCTAGGCGCTGGCCCCGTAGGTCGTGAACAGCACCTGTAATCGAGCCACTAAATTCAACTCGCTTATCGCGTATTAAAGCAGACGCGCAACGCTGCTCGCCTGCAAGTATCAGCCGCTCAATGGTAAGAATGCGGTAAAGAGCGTCCGTCTCGTCATTGGGAAAGGCCAGAGTCACCCGGCCGTCTTGCCCAACCGGAATAGACAGCGTCTGTGAAGTGTGGACGAGGACTTCACGTCTGGTCTGTGTGGTCTGAGCAATCAGTAGGGGGGCGCCGCCGTTACTGGAGAGCTCACCACGTGCCTTGAGAATCAGCCGGCCAGGCTGACAGTACGACAGCTCCAGAACACCTGGAATAGCAAAAAAGCCGCGCTCGCCCGTCCATTCGCCGGGCAGTGCAGGGGGGAAGGCACTGGTAAACCTTACTTCTCCGGCCTGACAGGGAACGGCGATCTGAGCAGCCACCAGCGGTGGTTGCTGTGGCAGAGAGAACAGTCCTAAGCCCACTAAGCCCAGACTCATCAGAAATCCAAACAGAGGCCAGTGCCGCATCATGGCCGCACCATTACGTTCCAGGTGGTAGCCGCTATGGGTCGCGTCCGCCAAGGCACACTTTTTCCGAGCCAAAGCCGCAGTTCGAGACGGTAGACCTGCCCACCACTGCCGCCTACTTGACGGTGGCTGGGCAAGGGGCCAATCAGCCACTGCCAGTCTGGGTGTGGCACTGCGGTGGAGAATGACCGAGTGGCGATAGTCACGCAACTTTGCTGGCAGGCTCGCAGCTGCACCCTGTATGTGCCGGAAGGTGCGCTAAACCGGGCTGCCGCTGCGTAGGGTTCATCACCACGCCACTGCTCAGGCGCGACAAGGCCAGTGACGCCCAGTTGACGACCTGGCTCGACAGGCAAAAACTGTGTCCAGAGGGGAAACGACATGATGAGCAGAAGCGCGCCGCCCCAGCCCGCCGTGGCCGGCCAGGAAACAGCTGGGGCACGTGACAGCGCGCTGCCAGCCGCTAGCCAGAACACCACAGAAAAAAATGGCCCAGGCAGGAGCGTTACGTTGTCGGTCAGGTCGCCCACAAGCAGGGCGAAGACCATCGCGACCACCATTGGAGAGCTAGCTCTCGCTGCGACCAGCACCCCGCCCAGCAACAGAAAAAGTCCCGCTGTGCCTATTAGTCCGGTCTCACCCAGGGCCTGAACCGCTCCGTTGTGGGCAAACACCCACATGTTATTGATCTGCTCCAACGCGGTGGGACAACCGACTCCGCGCACCTCCAAAGCCTCGAACCACGTGCAAGTGTCACCGGGCGGCGCAATACGTGGTCCCAGCAAGAGAGTTCCAGCGCCGCCCCACGGCAGAGCCTGGGCCACACTGAGAGCGTCGCTCCAAATGAGATCACGACCAGTTAGATCGAGCGTGATCAGGCGCGTCAACGGCTGATCTTGAAGCCGTCCACCCAGTACCACCAGCGTAGGCAGAGCCGCCAGCAGTGCTAGCGGTAAGGCTCGGCGCAGCCACGCGCGCCGACTGCCCAGCATCAGCGCGGTGCCGACTAGCGCAACAGCTAGCGGCCCCCGGCTGCCGCTCAGAAGGACTGTTAGCAGCGCCAGGCCACCCAAGGGCAGCCGCCAAAGCAGTCCTGAGCGCCAGGATTCGCCGGGCTGCACATCCATAGCCAACCAGATACCCAGAGCTCCAGCAATGCCCAGCGATACTGGGGGAACATAGGGATGACTTAGGCGCAGTTGCGTGAGTTCCCAGCCTTGCAGCGCCAGACCACTGACCAGCGCTGTCAGGTATACCACTATCAAGCCCCAGCGCAGAACACGGAGCTGTGAGGGTCCTCCCAACGACGCGCCCAGGCCCAGAAGCCCCAGTATCAGGCCTGCGCGCGAAAAACTCGTCCCCATGGCCAGCACCGGTTGGGGGCTGAGCAGCCCCGCTAACACCTGAGTACCGAGAAAGACTCCACAGAGCAGCAGCGCTGCGCGCGGTAGGTCACGCCAGCGGCGCAGACCCAACAGACCGAAAACCAGCAGAGGCGGGCACACGGGCAACAGGGCCAGCCAGGCCAGCCACCCCCGGCGGGCCGAGAGATCATTGGCTGTGACGGTCACCCGCCAGAATCCTCGTCGCCTAACACGTCAGCGCTGACCAGCAATCAGAGGAGATTGCCGTTCATCAGCCATTTGCTGCTGCGCTATTTCCTGAATCATGGCAGGCCAGGCAGGCGGCTGATACTGAAACTCCTGACGAAACCGTGTGGAATCTAGACTGCGGTCAATCGTCACTTGATCGTCGGCGGTGATTTCTAGGGAGAGCCCATATGCTTCACGAATCAGATACAGCAGGTCATACTTGTTGATCGGCTCACTGGACACCTGATAAAGACCAGCCGCCTCCGGATGATGGATTAGAAGCCGCTCAATGACGCGCGACAGCTCTAGAGTCGTGAAGCCGCTGAAAATCGCCTGACGAAAACCCTTGACCTGTCCCTGCTGAGCCAGTACCCACTCTAACAAACTAGTTTTGCGAGCAAGTTCCGGTCCAATAATTGAAGTTCGTAGGGTCAGAGTGTGACTGTCAGCTACCTCCCCCAGATATTTGCTACGCCCATATAGGTCTTCCGCGTCTGGGAAATCTGTTTCCTGATACATGCCTTTGCGCCCAGAAAAGACGCAGTCGGTGCTTAGGTGAACGAGCCGAGCACTGCAGAGCTGGGTTAGCTCGCTCAGGCGGTGTGGCAGAAGCGAGTTAATTTCCAAACTGGGAATACTTTCTTTGGCCGTGTGACGCTGCTTCACAATGCCAACAGCATTGATAACCACCTCGGGCCGGAAATCGGCCATCACTTCTATGAGCCGGTCTCTAGAGCGTACATCAATGCCTGTATATGTCCGCTGACGTTCAAACAACCCGTAGCTTTCGTAAGCCGCAAAGTCTTGACGAACTGTGACCCGCACGTCATGGGTATCGCGCATGTACCGGTAAAACTGGTGCCCGAACATGCCGTCCCCACCGAGGATAAGTATTTTCATGCTTGATGCTCCTTTGCCGCGCGCAAGCTGAGGTCGCTGAGTACCACTGTTAATTGTCCCAAAAGATATTCACGCTCGAAATGGCGCAGAAAGTAACTTCGTCCGCGCTGTCCCATCGCTTCCCGCTGAGCGGCTGGCAAAACGGCAAAGGTCCGAACCGCCTGAACTAGTGCTGCTGGGTCTTCGGGCGGCACCGTTAACCCTGCGCCGGCGTCTGTGGTCACGCGCGCGCCCTCGCCCTTGAGCATGGCCAGCACTGGCCGAGCACAGGCCAGATAAGACTGCAATTTTGAGGGAATGGTAGCTTCGAAGGCCAGGTCATCTTTCAAGCTCACCAGCAGGGCGTCGGCGAGAGCGAAGAAGCGCGGCATTGCCTCTGCTGGATAGCTACCCAGGAGATGAATCTGGCCTTGCAATTCCCGGCGTCGAATTTCCGCTTCCAGCCAAGGCCGCTGCCGTCCATCACCCAGAATCAGCCAGCGCACAGGCTCACTGCGTAACTGCTCTGCTGCACTCACCAGGGTTTCAAGGTCCTGGCTCACCCCCAGATTGCCAGCAAACATCAGATTCAGTGTGCCGTCTTGCGGCACCAATTGCCTTTCTGGCGCATCTACTGGAACAATCACTGGGCGATAAAACGCCTCCGCACTGTTGGGCAGATACTCGATTCGGCTCAGTGGTACGCCGTGAGCGACCAAGGAACGCGTGAAGGCTCTCGACTGCACCAGAAGCGCGTCACACCGGCTATAAATCCAGGCGACCATGCGACTCACCAGACTCAGAATTTGCTTGTTGCGCACCGTGCCAGTGGCCGTGAGACTTTCTGGCCATAAATCCTGCACCCAAAAGGCGACCGGCGCACGAAAGACCCGGCGCAGTAAGGCGGCTGGGATTCCGACAGTAACAGGTGAGGGTTCAAAAACCAAAATCACATCGGGTTTTCTGATCAGAAAAGCCCCGATTAAAGAGGCGCTCAAGGCAAAAGACAGATAGTTCAGCAGCAGCCGCCCTCCTTTGCCATGCCCACGGGACACCAGTGGCACGCGACGAATCTGGATAGCACCTAGCCGCTCTGTCTTGGGGCGGACTGACCTATAGCCTGCGAAAAATTGCCCTGAGGGGTAATTAGGAAAAGCAGTGAGCACTTCAACCTGATGTCCGCGCTCCTGAAGCCCCTGTGCCACGTCATTGATGCGAAAAGTTTCAGGCCAAAAATACTGACTGAGAATCAGAACCCTCAAAGAGCTGTCCCAGAGAACAAGGTGCGTGCGTGAACCATGGCTCCTAATTTACCTGCTAGTGGGCGGTAGTGACGAAATACTTCTACAACATCGCGTTGAAACAGGACACTGACCTTTTCTTCGATTACTCTGACAGACGCTATGTCCATGGCTGCGACACCTAGAATCACGATTGGAAAGAGTGCACATTGATTGGCATCCTCCACCCCCGAGCTACTGAGCCCAGTCCAATGACTCAGCCTGAACCCTATATCTGGCCAGAGTCTAAGCTGGTCTGCAGCAGGGTCAGCCTCCCAATCTTGCCGACTCTCACACTGTCAGCTGGGTTGTCGCATCACACGACAGAAACCTAAAGTGTTCCCTGACATCCCCAGGAAGTGAAAGGACTATGACGTCTACACTCAGCAAGTTCGTGATCGACCTCGCGTTATGGTTATTGGCCGCCCTACTGGCTTATACCTTCCGAACGCCGTCACTTATTCAGGGGGGCGCACCCACCACCATCTGGATTTATGCACTGCTGAGCATACTGATTATGGGCTCAGTCATTCTGTATTACCGTTTGCACCGCCAACTGTGGCAGCGCGTTAGCGTGCCTGACCTCCTTACTTTGGCTCGCGCCGTTACAGCAGCTACACTCATTATGTTTGCCTTGGGCTTCATCTTGCGCGACTGGTTGCAACTGGCACGAAGTGTGCCGCTGCTGGCCGGCGCATTGGGTTTTCTCCTGATGGGCGGCGCGCGTCTTCTGTTCCGCATGGTGAAAGACAGAGTGCGTCAGCAAGGCTTACCACAGCGTCAGCGCGTCCTCATTGTGGGAGCAGGCGAAGCCGGCGCCCTAATTGCCCGGGAGATACAGCGTCATCCCGAATCTGGCCTACAGGCTATTGGCTTTCTTGACGACGAACCCAGCAAACATCAGCAGTCTCTTCTGGGTTTTCCGGTATTTGGTAAGGTGGACGACCTCTTGGAGGTCGCACACCGCGAAAAGGCACAGCAAATTTTGATTGCTGTGCCTTCAGCAGAGGGCAATTTTATTCGCCGCGTCGTTGAGCTCGCGCAGACCGCCAAATTGAGCTACCGCATCATTCCGGGGGTCTTTGAGATTCTATCCGGCAATGTCACCATCAACCAGATCCGGGAAGTCAATCTTGAGGATCTGCTGCGGCGACCGACAGTTCAATTAAATACAGCCGAGATCGCAGGGTATCTCAAAGAACAAGTAGTGCTGGTTACAGGCGCCGGGGGCAGTATCGGTTCCGAGATTGTCAGACAGATCTGTAGTTATCAACCAACGCTGATTTTGCTGATAGGCAGAGGCGAAAACAGTATCTTTACCCTTCAGCAAGAATTGATCCACACTCTTCCACACATTCGACACCTTGGCCTAATTTGTGATGTGAAAGACAAAGCAAGGTTGCGCGCCCTTTTCGAAGAATATCGGCCTAGCGTTGTATTCCACGCGGCGGCCCACAAGCACGTGCCACTAATGGAGCAGGCTCCGTCAGAAGCCATTTTGAACAACGCATTGGGTACTGCCAACGTCACGCAGCTCTGTATAGACTACCGCGTCAAACGTCTTGTCAACATTTCCACTGATAAGGCCGTCAATCCCACAAGTGTTATGGGCGCGTCTAAGCGAGTGGCAGAAATGATTGTTTCTGCTGGGGCTGAACGGGCTGCACAGGAACAGGCATTCGTATCAGTGCGCTTTGGAAATGTCCTGGGCAGCCGTGGCAGTGTGGTGCCGACATTCATGAAGCAGATTCGGGCCGGTGGGCCAATTACAGTCACCCATCCCGATATGGTCCGGTACTTTATGACCATTCCAGAAGCGGCTAGATTGGTCTTGCAAGCGGGGGGCCTAGCAGAGAACGGCAAGGTCTACGTCCTAAATATGGGCAACCCAGTTCGTATTGCTGATTTAGCGCATGACGTAATTCAACTCTCCGGTGCTCAGCACGTTGAGATCGTGTATAGCGGCGTGCGCCCTGGCGAGAAACTTTATGAGGAACTGCTGACCAGTAGTGAGGGGACAGACTCAACCTCGCACCAAGAAATCTTCAGCGCGCGCCTGGATAGCATAAATCCAGACGATTTGACAGAAGAATTGTTACGGCTTCAACACTATGCCGAGCAGCAAGATCACGCCGCCATTCGCCTTAGTCTGGCACGCCTGATCCCAGAGAACAAGTTTGGCAGTCTCGGTTGATTTGGCGGTAACGGGCACACACACCACAGGCCAGCACAATGACACCAGCAGGAGCAGGGCCTGTCAAAGACGGATGCCGGCCCCGCTTCGCATGGACCAAATGGTTTCTGCACCCGCTTACGCCGGCAACCTTCGGAGCAGAATGGGCCTTTCAGTAAAAGAAGCGTGGTGACTTGCAGTAGACCTCCTGCGAAAGTCATGGGAGAGTTGCTGAGGAGTGATTACAGAGGGCAGCAATGAGGTGTGCACGCAAAGCAAAGCGCCGTCTTCGATGGCGATAGATCTCTTTGAGCACGCGGAAGATTTTCAGCTGCCGGATCACATGCTCGACCCGCAAGCGAGTGGAGGTCAGCACGCGGTTTTCATGCCGTTCGGCTGCACTCAGCGGCCTGTTCTTCGAGGCTTTGTGCGGTGTGATGGAATGGCCGTGCTCAGCCCAGATGCCCTGGTAGCCCGCATCGCCAATCAGCGCGGTCTCGCGGTGGAGACGAACCTTGGAGTGCCGGTAGAGGCTCAGGTCATGCATGGACCCGAAGGCGGTGGCAACACACATGATCATGTGTGTTGCCACGTTGATCACCACCTGGGTCTTCAGGGTGTGGCGTTTTTTCTTGCCGCTATACCAGGGTCGCTGCTTTTTTTGGGACGCTCACAAGGCGTTTCGGCCGCGTCAACCGCGATGATCTGGAAGACGTTCTCTTCTGCTCGGAGTGTCTTTTTCCCTGGGAGCCGAAACTGCGCACTGGCGATCAGGGCGGCTTCGACCCGTTCCACCGTGCGCTGCACGGTGGTTTCATGGATGCTCCAATCGTCGCCCAAGTGCGCAAAGGTCCGGTACTCTCGCCAAAACTCCAAGGTGAGCAGCAGTTGTTCAGCAGGGCTGAGGGCAGCAGGTCGCCTCGATGTCTTCTTGCGCCTTTCCCGCTCGACCAGAACAGCTTCCATCAGCACGAAGGTTTCCGGATAGATTCCCGTACGACGTTTGAATCGACTCCGACTCATCTTCAGGGTGCGCGCCAAACGCTCGCGACTCACTCACCCAGCATAGTCCGGCACTTTCGCAGGAGGTCTAGTGTTATATTGATAGCGGCGTAAGTATGGGCTGATAGGCTGGCGGCGTGGCCGAATGGCATCCTTCCAAGTACTCCCGTGCCCAGCTGGAAGAACGCCGGCTGGCTGCGACGCCGTGGCTTCAAAAGGGCCAGCATTCACAGCAGGAGATTGCCCAGCACTTCGGGGTTTCGGTGCACACCGTCAGTAATTGGAAGAAACGCCTGAAACGCATAGGGAGTCTTCAGGCCACGGTGACGACCGGACGGCCTTCTCGACTCACGGCCACCCAGCTCGAGCGCCTTCGCACCCTCCTGCGGGAGGGTGCCTTGCAGCACGGCTTCCCCGACGAGACGTGGAGCACTAGGCGAGTCACGGACCTGATCGGGCGGCACTTTAAGGTGTGGTACCACCACGACCATGTCCGGAAAATCCTTCGCCAGTTGGGCTTCACGCCTCAGATGCCAGATGGACGGGCGGCTGAGCGCAATGAACTCCGGATCGCGTCCTGGCGGGAACAGGTGGCGCCGGAGTTGGGAAAAAAGGTCACTGAGGGCGCGACGCTCGTCTACCTGGATGAGGTCGGCTTCTCCTTGAAAGGTGTGTGGAGACGGACGTGGTCGACCAGGGGCGTCACGCCCCTGGTCACGCTCCCGGCCAACTGGGAGAAACTCTCGACCATTGGGGCGATCACCTCGGACGGGAGATTCTTCCAGCACACGAAATCAGGGGCGATCCGGAGTGGGGAGGTCAACAGGTTCTTCCAGCATCTGCTGCGCCATGTCCAGGGGGAGATCGTGGTGGTGCTGGACAACGCGAGTATTCACCGCTCCAAAGTCACCCAGGCGTTCGTGGATCTCCACGAACGCCTGTCACTGGTGTTTTTGCCGCCCTATGCCCCGGAGTTGAACCCAATCGAGCTGGTGTGGGCGTATGTCAAACGGCATGTACCTTCTGTGCCCGCTCGGTGGCCGTGCTGAAGGCGAAGCTCGTGGTTGCCTGGCAGCGGGTCCGATACATTGACCTGCCTCGCCAACTGATGAATTCCAACTTATGCCGGTATCAATATCTGGCTCGGAAACACATTGCCCTAGCTCTTTCAGTTCACTCGGGCAACTACGGTTTAATGCGGATGTCGTCTACTTCGTCTATAAATTGGCACAGTGCCTCTCTTGCACACGCCAAGCCAGTTAGCTCCTTATCCTTCCGTTGGATTGAATCGTTTTTGTAAACGATGGGGTCGGAGTTCATACTAAGCTGATCAAACTGGCAGGACAAGAAAACAGACTTGACTCTTTACAGAGTCATGTCACCACGACACCATTATCTTTTGACATTGCATTGTGGAAGCGCCCAGAGTGCAAGGAGATGCCGACCTCCTTACGCCTAGTATGTTCCCCTCCCTCTAAATACGCTACGCAGGGTAGACCACACAATAAGCAAATCAGTCAGCAAATCCACATGCCTCAGATAGGTGACGTCTCGCTTGACCTTCTCTTCGTCGGCTAAGTCGTCGCGTCCAGTGACTTGAGCAAGCCCAGTGATACCTGGAGGCAACTGATCGACCCCGTGCGCTGCCCGTCCACTGAGGACTGGAATTTGGGTCAATAGTGCAGGCCGCGGGCCAACAAAGCTCATCTCGCCGCGCACCACGTTCAGGAGTTGAGGCAACTCGTCAAGACTGGTGCGGCGCAAAAACGCGCCAAAGGGCGTTACCAGGCTTAGCCCCTGACGCCGCATGTCTTCTGTTGACAGCTCCGGCGCACCGGCCCGCATAGTCCGGAACTTGAAAATCGTATACGGCCGGTGTCCACGTCCAGCCCGAGTTTGCAAAAACAACACCGGCCCCGGGCTGGTTACCCGGATACCTAGAGCAATCAGCAGCAGCACGGGCAGCAACCACAGCAGCAGTACACCGGCCAGGAGCGGCTCAGTAACGCGGCGACCCTTGAGATACACCCGTTGCCGTATGGTTAATCGCCAGGGCTGGGCAGTGGGCTGCGGCGTCACCAGAGCTCTTACTGTGGCGCTAAGGCCTTCTTGTGCAGTAAAAGGGGGTTGCCATCCTAGACGGCGCAGGCGAGCAGAGTCCACTTGTAAAGAATCGGTCAGCCGCTGCACCATGGCCTGACGTCCCAGCAGCTGACCAGCAAGCTTTAGGGCGCTGACAGAAAGAGGCCACAGCCGCGCAGAGCGACCCAGCGACTGAGCCAATCCCCGAACTACATCGGGGGTTGAGAGATCCTGTCCGTCTGTGACGAAAAACACCTGCCCGCTAGTACTTGATGTACCCAGCATAAATGCAATGGCGTCTGCAAGGTTACCTACATACACCATACTCCTAGCGTTCTGAACGGCAGCTAGCGGTAGAGGAACTCCACGGGCAACGGCCCACGCCAACTGTAAGAAGTTGGCCTTGACGCCCGGTCCATAAACCAGAGGGGGCCGTAAGATACTGACAGACAAGCCAGTCTGGGCACCCAGGATGAGCAGTTGCTGCTCTGCCTCCCATTTGGACTGACCATAAGAGTCGGTGGGCACCGGAAGGTCATCCTCTGTTAGTGGTCTCACACTGGCCTCACCGTTGACCTTAACAGAGCTAAGATAGACAAAGCGGTGGACTCCTGCAGGGGCAGCGGCGCGTGCCAGTGCCACAGGAGCTGCCGTATTCAGGGCACGGTACGCTGACAACGGGTCAGAGAGTTCATCGTTCATGACATGAACCCGGGCGGCCAGATACACCACGTGGCTCACGCCGTGAAGTAGGGGAAGCCAGTCTATCGCGCCGTTCAAATCTGCCAGTGGCTGGTGGACGACACCGGCTGGAAGATGGTGCCCAGTGCGGGACGCCGCTATGACCTGGTACCCCCGGTCCAACAACACCTGGCAGAGTGTTCGGCCGACGAAGCCGCTGGCGCCGACAACCAGCACCGTTTCAGGTTGGGACATGTCCTTTACGCCTTGTGCCACACGTACCGGTTAACATAGTCTGTATAACTCAAAATCAGGCGCAGCACTTTGTCCGAGACGTTGGGCATACTGTAATCCGCCACCAGCCGCAGGTGCCGGGCGTCATCCCGCCCCTGACTGTCAAGCACAGCGACCGCCTGCACCACTCGCTCAGGGTTCAGGCCAGTCATTATCACTGCAGTTTCTTCCATGCCTTCAGGCCGCTCGTGCGTGTCACGCAGCGTCAACGCTGGGAAGTTCAGAATAGAAGCTTCCTCACTGATAGTGCCGCTGTCAGACAACACAGCCCGCGCGTGCATTTGAAGATGAACGTAGCCGAAAAACCCCAGTGGTTTCATGATTTCCACTCTGGGGTCAAAGGTGAGACCCGCCGCCGCAATTCGCTTCTGAGTACGAGGATGTGCTGAGAAGATAATCCGCTGTTCGTACTGCTGTGCTAGGGCATTAAGAGTGGCAGCCAGCGCAGCCAGACGCTCGGGCGCGTCTACATTCTCTTCTCTGTGAGCACTCACCACGAAATACTCACTGCGCTTGAGGCCCAACTCAGTCAGAATGGCCGAGGCATCAATTTGATTGCGGTAGTACGAAAGCACTTCAAACATCGGACTTCCTGTCTTTATGACCCGGGCCGGGTCAAAGTTTTCCCTCAAAAGATTCTCGCGCGCAATATCACTATAAGGCAGATTAATATCGCTTGTGTGATCAACAATCTTGCGGTTGGTTTCTTCAGGGACACGCTGGTCATAACACCGGTTGCCCGCCTCCATATGAAAGATAGGAATCTTGCGCCGCTTGGCAGGGATAGCTGCCAAACAGCTATTTGTATCTCCAAGCAGCAACAACGCCTCTGGCTGATATTCTTCCAAGAATGGATCAACCTTGATAAGCACCTGGCCTATCGTTTCTGCGGCGCTGCTCCCAGCAGCATTCAGAAAGGCGTCTGGTCGACGAACACCCAGTTCATGGAAGAAAATCTCATTCAGCTCGTAGTCAAAATTCTGACCGGTATGAATAAGCACATGATCGGTGTGCTTATCTAATACAGCGATAACGCGGGAAAGTCGGATGATCTCTGGACGAGTGCCCACAACAGTCATCACCTTCATGCGTTTCACTGGCGTCCCACCAAAGTCAGCTCGCGCTGTACATCAGGCAAAGACAATAGCAGTTGTTCTATCTGAGGTACTGTCAGACGCTCAGTATTGTGTGAAGTGTAGTCCTCCACAGCTTGCTCGTCGGGTTGACCCTCGGTGAAGTATTTTGCGTAATTCAAATCCCGATCATCCATGAATACACGCAGATAGTCGCCCATATCTTCGGCCCGCATTAGCTCGCCGGCCGTAGTCAAGGTTTCAAAGAGTTTCTCGGCGTGGCGAGTGCCAATGACTTCAATCGGCACGTCAGATTTGAAAAGATTTTTCAGCGCCTGAGCAAGGTCCTGAACTGTGCTAGCTGGCGCTTTTCGCACAAAGATATCGCCCTGCCGAGCATTTTGAAAGGCAAATAAGACCAGGTCGATAGCGCTGCGCAATGACAGCAGAAACCGGGTCATCTGTGGGTCAGTGACAGTTAGTGGTTGACCCTGTTTCATCTGATTGATAAACAGCGGAATCACCGAGCCACGTGAATACATGACGTTGCCATAGCGCACACAGCTAATCTTGGTCTCACCTTCATTCAACTGTCGAGCCGCTGCTTGCGCTACTTTTTCCATTAAACCTTTGGTCATACCCATCGCATTGACGGGCAGCACAGCCTTATCCGTACTCAAGCAAACCAAGGACTCAATCTGATGATTAATAGCAGATTCGACCACATTGTGTGAGCCGACCACATTCGTCATAAGCGCCTGCATAGGAAAGAATTCACAGGAGGGCACTTGCTTCAGAGCAGCAGCATGAAAAGCAAGATCAACTCCTCGTATAGCCTGATCTACACTGTCACGCTCACGAACATCACCAATATAGAAACGGATACGTGCATCTTTCAGTTTTAAGCGCATCAGTTCTTGCTTTAATTCGTCACGACTAAAAATGCGAATTTCCTTAACATCGGTTTCGCGGATTACGTCTAAAAATTCGTGACCGAAAGACCCTGTACCGCCTGTTATGAGGACGGTCTTACCTTTAAAATCTTGAGCGTTCATTTTTAACCTCTTCTGAATGGTTGAGAGAAAAGCTGAAGGTTCTGTTCACGAACCTCCTCCTGGCCTTCTACTGCACGTGCATAGGCAACACACCGTTCAGCCCTGACCTGCCGCTCATCAGCGGAACAGTGCAACAAAGCTTCAATGGCCTGGGCAAATCTCTTGGGCTGATTGAGGGGTATGACATAGCCTATGCCAGCTTCCTCTAAATCTTGCCAGGGTGTTTGATCACTGAGAATTACGGGCGTTCCTGCCGACAGTGCTTCAGGAATAACATGGCCGTAATTTTCGCCTTGGGTGGGAAAAAGAAACGCGCTGTATTTAGCGAAAGTAGGGCGCACCTGGTCATATTCTAGAAGACCACAATATTTCACAGTTATATGCGGTGGCAAAGCGCTGATCTTCTGCCGACATAGTCTCCAATAGGCTTCATCCTCAATCGGACCATAAATGTCTAAGCTGACCTCTTGCTTGCACATCGCAAGACATTCCAAAGAATAATGTAAGTTCTTTTTCGGAGTGATGCGTGATATGTAAGCTAAGTCATATAAGTGATCCCCCACTACAAATTCGCCCAACATAAAAGGGTCCGGTGCCACAAAAATATCCTTTACATTTCCAATAACATGCCTAATATCCTCTAATTCATGAGAAGTTGAAGCATGCCAATAAATATTATCTAATATTTTCATCTTATTTAAGACTACTCTATATATATCTTTTTTCCACTTTTTTATAGAATACGCACCAAGAGAAAATTCACCTCGCGGTGCTAAAATGAGCTGCATCTTTATAACACCTAAGCGACGTAATAGTAGAAATGAGAAGCTTAGAGGCGAGAAGAAAGAATTTAGATATACTGTTCGCGCCCCAGAGATTTGGGCATATTGCATTAAGTCCCGCAGAGATAGTTCCGGCTCATCTAGGTATAGGACGTCAGCCTGCCCCACCCGCGTCACTTGCCCTGCTGGTAGATGTTGGTAGACCGTTCCATCAATATCTTTGCGGCGCGTTAAAATGAGGAAGCGTAATTGGTCTCCCAGCAAGGTCGTGAGGTTAGCAATAGTGGTGACTGGCCCACCAGCCTTATGGCCGGGCAAATAGTAATCTAGTACTATTAGAACGTCATAGTTCAGTGTTGTCTTCAAAGGAAGCCTCTCAGGAAACCCAAAATACGTTGGCCTTGAAATGACCAGGCCTTCTGCTTGTGGACGAACGTTTGTGCGTTTTGTGCCCGTAAGCGGGCCTCTTGATTTGAGATCATCACCTGCTCAATGGATTTTGCCAATGCATCTGGAGATTCGTCAGGTATCAGATGCAGAAAGGGTAGATAGTCCTTTGGTAGGCTTCTAAAGTGCGTTGAGACAACAGGCAGGCCCAGAGCTAGATATTCGATGAGCTTGGATGGAAAAACATACCGGCTGTCAAGGCGTTTATCGCTGCGGTGATTCACTAATACGTCACTGCGTGCATAGAGTTGACGCAGTCCATCCATATCCAACAAACCGTGATACAAGATGCGACTATCGCGCGCGGCCGCAGTCTGCACAGCGGTCTGAAGTCGGCCTTGACCTGCCACATGTAGGCGGACATTTGCAGGAAGCCAGGCCAAAGCGTCTATCATAACGTCCACACCATTGTAAGCTTCCAGAGCACCTGCAAAAACAATGTTGAATGTGTCATCACTGGCTACTACTTCCGGCGCATATTGCTGCTGCTGCCAGTTCAGTCCACCTTCTACCACCAGTGTGGGCCGGTCAGGCATCAATTCACGGCTAATGAGTTCCGTTCCTACCACAGCCCCAGCCAGCTTTGGTAACACGCGACCAGCCCACCAGTATTCCCCCCGCTGGAACAGGCCATTGGCAACAGTGGCCCCAGGAACATCGACATCGTAGACAACTGGAATGTAAGGAATTCGCAGAACTTTGGAAAGTACGATGAGGGGCGCCGCCACAAATGTGTTGACGTTATAACTCATCAGAACCTGGGGCCGACTACGCCTGCTGAGAGCATAAGTGCCAGTCAGGATGCCCCCTGCCAGCGAGAGCTGTTTTGCGTAAGGCAGATTGACGAAGGAAATGAGGCGCTGCTGATGCCTTCCACCCAGCCAACTTCCCTGAATCCACAGTTGTTTCCCTCTAGGAAAAGCAGGAACAGGTTGAAAGCCAAGCACGGTCAATTCGGCTCCCTCATCTGCCATGCCGTCAAGCAAACCTTGTTGCGCCAGATTGCCTGCTCTTGAAAAAGCAGACGTACGGTACATGGCTGTGTCAGGTACGACACTGCCAACAAACAGAATTTTGATGGGGCGTTGCGTCATGTCAATCTCCGACTGGCCATAGTAAAGCGTATACCCTGACGGCTCACGGCCCACATGAAGAAAATGGCGAGATACGTCCAGAGCGCTTCACCACTCTGTCCTATCTGATTATTCGACGAGAAATAGAACAAAACGGTGACGTGCAAGGCAACAAGATTCAGAGCCCAAATATTTCTAGATTCTATAGTGTCACGCCAAGTCGTGTAGAGGACTATTCCAAACAAAATGCAGAACAGAGGAATTCCCCAAAATCCCAGATCGGAAGCAAGCCAGAGATACATAGATGACCAGTACCTCTCCTTTAGCCAGCCATATTTCTCTATCCTCGCAGGATAGGTTTGTTCTTCGAAATCATGTATGCCCGTAAGGGTCTCGTACTGACGCAAAATGAATGGAGATGTCCCCAAACCATATAGAGGTATGAAAGGTTCACGCAGAGCCAAGCCCATAGCGAAATAGCCTTGGGTAATGTAGTTTGAAAGGCCGACTACTAGTGTTCGACTTGCCTCCGGCACTGCTTGGAGCAGCGCATTCTGTGGGTCTACCCGTGTGTTGCCCGGCGGAAAATAGCCAGAAACAATGGACGAACCTGCCCTCGAACTCATGGTGGCCGAGAAGAAGCTAGTGAAAATGCCTGCCAATACCAATATCAAGAGAACGCCAAATACTATACGCCTTACGGTAAGCTTAAGAAGTCCCGCAGCTACAGCAGTTAATAAGAGAATAGGTATAGTGACGGCATAATCACCTATTGCTTTATTCGTACCCATGGCCACAAACAGAGCGATATTCATCATAATTAAGATGACAGACCAAAATCGGGTCTTCCGACCAATCTGATTCCAGTAAAATATAGATAGAGGAAAGTAGATGTAAATTAGGGGTCCTAGAAAAATGCGGATATATTCGATGACAGCTCCCGCACCCGTTTCTCTATAAATAAGCGAACGAGCATACGCCTCACCAGGTGCTCTAAGCCCTCCAAAAAAGTCAGGAAGGAGAATCCCTGTACGCGCCAGAGAAGTTAAAGGGAAAATAAGAAAGTTAACGATTAAAGATATCGTGAATACCTGGCGCAGATTTACATCTTGCTTAATAGGTTTGCGATAAAGGACGTGTGCAATGACGTATCCTAATGCAATTGAAGATTGATAAAGCAGAGCAAAAAAGAATATCTCATTGCTATTCTGATTATAGTACTTCCATGGCCCGAACCGGAATAGTAATATAGTCAAAAGCAGATATAGCTCAAATAAAAGGAGTGGCGCCATGAGTTTTAGAAATGACAGCCTACTCACTTTTCGCATCCTTATTGTTTATATAGAGCTGAAGTAGCAGTGAGCCAACAAGGACAACAAACACAGCGAACGACCATTCTATACTCCGTTCTCTAATAAAACCCACTATCACCAAGGCCCCAAGCACAAGTAGCCACTGTCTGTCAGGAGTGTTCAGACGCGTAGCGTTCCTCGCGGACATAATGAGCAGACTCAGCATAGCGACGCACAGACCAATCAGAAGCAGCCCACTCACGCCAAATGCTCGCCCTAACACCAATACTAGGCTTACTTTCACGAGTGCCTCAACCATGAGCACAGCGAACGCCAGCCGAGACGGCGCCATGGCGCGGTTAAGGGTATTGTGCAGATAGGACCGTGTAGTCAAAAACATCTGGATTGCCATGAGGGTATTCACTGCGCCGCCCAGGTAAAACTGGGGGCCAATCCACCATCCCACAAACCACTCGTTTAGCACCACGAAGCTTCCACCAAGTGCCAGCGATAAGACACTATGCAAGTGCAGCAGCCGGCGGTAAGCAGTCTGGCTGCCGTCTGCTCCATGCCGTGCAAAGAGGTGTGCAAAGCCCGCGAAATTGGCCGCCCCTAATGTCTCAATAACGCTTCTGGCTACATCGGCTGTTCGCCTCATGGTATTGAACTGTGTTGCGATGTGGGCACCGAACAAAGACCCCACAAGAAAATTATCGCTCTGATTGCTGACGGCGTACCCCAGCGCACCCAGACCACTGTAAGGCATCACCGCCAGGCCTTCTCTGAGCTGGTGGCGGCCTGGCGGCGCCATACGCACCAGCCGCTCACGCTGAAAGAGCCCGAAGGCGATTATCCCTCCTATCAGCCCTATCAGTGCCCTAACGAACATGCCATAAGCAATGGCCCGAATGCCAGCTCCATGCAGTAGAGCCCACCAACTCATACCCATGCCCAGGACACTGCCACAGACCACAGCACCCATGGTGATCAAGGGAGCCTGTAAGGCCCGTGCGAGGCCAGTGAACGCATAGGTCACAATCGTAAGCGCCACTGCCCACAACCCCCACACAAAGGCTGCCGCCAAGTCACTTTTCGCGGCATTATCTAATTGAAAAGGTTGGTATACGAGGTCTGCTCCCAGAGAGCCGATGACAACGACGACGACGGCTAAGGTAAGCAGAAGGACCAGTGTGCTGGAAAACCAAGCACTCAGCTCCTGCGAATCTTCTTGAGCATAAGCTGTACTCATCTTCTGAATCGCATAATTGGTCAGGCCAAAATCAAAAGCCTGAAGCCACAAGAGCAGGTCCCCTGATGCTACCCACGCGCCATTAAGTTTGGTTCCAACAGTACGAATCAGAAGTGGCGTAAGAAAAAGAAGTTGAAAAGTCAGGACCGAGAAGTTAAGAAGTGTGCCGGCAAAGGTAATCCTTGACGCCCGACGCAAATGGCGCTCACTAATGGTCATTGCACTCTGGTCCCCGTTGGTATAGCCTCACGCCCTTTCGGCAGGGCTGTAAGAGTAAGAATAATTGTAAGTGCTCTCTTCACGAAGGTTAGCTTTATTAATCACCGAGCCAATTACCTTGAGGCCGGCCCGCTCGGCTCTTCTTAGCGCGTTCGCAGCGCCGTGAACGTTTGTCTGACCATATTCCACAACCATAATTACAGCATCTGTGTAAGGGCCTAGAACCAGACCGTCAGCCAACGCCAGGAGCGGCGCCGTGTCAATCAACACCACATCGTAATATTGCCGCCACAGCGCCAGCGCCTGTGCAATATCTGCTTGGTTAAATACGCTCAAACTGTTGGCCGTTCCAGGCCCAGCAGGCAAAACATCTAGGTTGGGCTCGACTTGCAGGACTTCCACTTCGTGCGGTCTAAGCAGTCCCTCCTGGGTGGTGCGGATACCACCACTACTCCCCAGGACTTTCCACGCGCCAGTTTCGTCGTATTTCTTCCAGACAGCGGCCTGAGTCCCCCGGCGCAAATCAGCATCCACAATCAGGACTCTCTGGCCACTGGCCGCCATGCCATCGGCTAGGGTAGCAGTCACACTGCTTTTGCCTTCGCCAGGAGCCGTACTAGTAATCATGATCACAGGCTGCGGACGGTTGGCCAGAGCGGCCATCAGATTCACCTTCAGGAACCCTACCGCTTCGTATAGACCAGCCTGCCGTGCTGCCCGAACAATGCCGCGCAGCAGAACGTCCCGCTGCCGCATGCGTGGCAGAGTGGCAAGTGTGGGAAGGCCCAGAGGCAACAAGTCCTCTTCTGTCCTTACAGTCCGGTCCGATACACTGACCAGGCCAGCCCCAGCTACGCTGAGGAGAAGACCAACCAGGCCTGCTAGCACGGCATTTCGCAGCGGTTTAGGTGAAACCGGGAGTCGCGGCGTTTGGGCTGTAACCAGCGGTGCCAAGACACCAACAGCAGAATTTTCCAATATGGCCAACTGAACGCGGCTGTCCTGAATACGTGCCCGACGAGTAGAGAGAGTTTGCCGCTCCGCAACGCTCAGGGCCCCACCATTAAGTTGAGTGGTGATTTCATCAAGCTGCGCATCAAAGCCTTGCAAGCCACGCCTGATGGTCGTAAGGCCTCGGCCACGGTCCCAATCCACTAGCGCCTCGCTGGTGAGATTTGCCAAGGCCTGCGCCGCTTCTGGAGTGCGTGCTCTTGAGGACACAGTGTAGGTTCCATTACCACTAAAATCTAACCGGGACGTCAAACTCAGGGTTCTCAATTTTTGATCCTGTATTTCCCGCCTGATACCCTGCACAAGACGTGCGCGCTCTTCTGCAGGAATAGTGTCGTCCTGTTCTAACAAACGAAGAACAGGGAATAAAATTTGCTCACTTTGAAGAGCCTGCGCCAAAACACCCTCTGGCAACGGCGGCGCACTGACAGTCGCTTGACCTGCCACTGTATCTGGCGTTGTTGAAGTGTTGCTGGCAATTAGGGTAGCCGCCGATTCATAGGTGGCAGCCTGCTGACGACTGAAGGCAAAGGAGGCCAAAGCAAGCAGGGCTGGGATGGCAAGTACCCATATCAAATTGCGTTTAAGGGCCCGCCAAAGAAAGCTAATGTCGATCTCTCTGATTTGAGATTCCTTGTTATTCATACCCTGCTCCTATAAAAAACCGTCCGCTGCCCAGAAATACTTTCTGAGAAGGGACGGCTCTATGTGCTTCTCAAACGTCACGCCGCCCTATAATAATCCCAAAAGATGACTCAGTTGATCGCGCGCGGCGCAAATTCGCCTCATTAAGCCGCCGCTGATGATTGGGTGTGGTCTCTCTGGCCCCAATGCTGCGCGCCACGGCGCCTCAGTACAGAACGCGCCCTGTGAGGGTGATCTAGAGTAAGCTCATGAAAGCCATCATCCCCGCTGCCGGCCTGGGCACACGTCTACGTCCCCTAACCTACACCCGGCCTAAGCCTGTGCTGCGCGTGGCGGGCAAGCCCATCATCCAGCACGCGCTGGAAACGCTGCAAGCAGCGGGGATCTCTGACATCGGCATCGTGGTTTCTGATATTACCCGCGACGAGATTCAGCACGCCATAGAACATGTCTCGCAGGTCAGGGTCACCCTGATTAACCAGCACGAGCAGCTCGGCCTGGGCCACGCTGTGCTGACGGCCCGCGACTGGGTAGATCAGGACGACTTCTGTGTGTATCTGGGCGACAACCTCTTTGAGTTTGGGGCGGCGCCCTTTGTAGAGCGCTTTCAGGCCGAGCGCCCCAGTGCCCTCATTGCCCTTGTGCAGGTGGAAGACCCCACCGCCTTTGGGGTGGCCCAGTTGGACGGCACCCGCATCACGCGGCTGGTCGAGAAGCCCAAGAACCCGCCCAGCAATCTCGCCGTGGCCGGGTTGTACTGCTTTACACCTGAGATTTTCTCTGTACTAGACGGCATGCCGGCCTCGGCCCGTGGTGAATACGAGATTACCGACGGGATCCAGGGATTGATTGAGCGGGGCTGCGCCGTGACAGGGCAGGCCGTGAAAGGTTGGTGGAAGGACACGGGCCGTCCCGCTGACCTGCTGGACGCCAATCGCCTACTGCTGGAACGCACCGAAACCAACATTCAGGGTGAGGTCAGCGCGTCGCAGATTACCGGCCGCGTGGTCATTCCCGCCTCGGCACGGGTCGTTCGCAGCAAGATTGTCGGTCCCGTCATGCTGGGGGACAACGTGGTCATTGAGGACGCCTACATAGGACCTTTTACGAGTATTGGCGACGGCAGCGTGGTGCGCGGCGCCGAGGTTGAGCACAGTGTAGTGGACGAAGGTGCGCGCATCGAGAATGTGAACCGGCGGCTGCAAGACTGTCTGATTGGCGTGCGTGCACAGGTGCGCGGCGGGCACACCATCCCGCGCGCCCACAAGCTGACCATCAGCGACGCCAGCGTGGTCGAGCTGGCCTGAACGCGGTGGACAGTGCTGGCGGGCAGGGTTCATCCGCCGGTTCACACCCAGCGGCCAGCGGGGCCGCCGAGACTGAGGCTGCCGAGCGGCTGTCAAGCTCCGCTCGGGTTTCAGGTTCCGGGGCCGGGCACCGTGCCGCCGCCAGGGTTCTGTGAGCCTGGGCGCTCTATCATGACCGCATGACGGATTCACCTCGAATTCACCTGGGGTCGGTGCTGCGCGCCTCTTCGGACGACGCGCATGCCCAGGGCACCCTTGATGACCTCCAGTATGAGCAGGGCGGCGAGAAGCTGACCTTGCGCTTTGCCCAGCCCGCACCGTTCGAGGTCAGCGTCAATGCCCTGGGCGGCCATGAGCTCTACTTGCAGGGGTCCTTCGAGCCGGTGGTGGTCATGGAGTGTGCC
The DNA here is from genome assembly GCF_009755355.1 of Deinococcus arboris. Taxonomy (GTDB): domain Bacteria; phylum Deinococcota; class Deinococci; order Deinococcales; family Deinococcaceae; genus Deinococcus; species Deinococcus betulae. Next base: position 44,653 of record NZ_WQLB01000021.1, read on the forward strand.
CGTTGCCTGCGCGACGTGGCGGTGCCCCTGGACCTGACCCTGGGCACCCTGATGCGCCACGACCCCAGCGCCGACGCGCCTTACCTGGAAGAAGCCGAGTCCGGTGAGGAGGTCCTCGTCTTCAGCTCACCGGAGCTGGACCTAAGCGCCTACCTGGCTGAAACCACCCTGCTGGCCGCGCCGCTGAGCGTGCTGCACGACGAGGCGTGTAAGGGTCTGTGTCAGGTGTGCGGCCACGACCTGAATGAAGGGCCGTGCGCCCACATGGCCCAGGTCCCGGTTGAAGAAATTGACGACGCCCTGGGCGCCCCCGAAGGCTCACTGCACGCCAAGCAGAACCCGTTTGCTGCCCTGGCAGACCTGAAGGTGCCCGAGGAGTGACCCAGCTCACGCACTTTCAGGGGGGGCAGCCGCGCATGGTGGACGTGAGCGACAAGGCGGCCACCGCGCGCGAGGCCACCGCCGAGGCGTGGGTGCGCCTGCCGCCCGAAGCCCGACTGGCCCTGGAAAGCGGCGCGGGCCCCAAGGGCGACCCGCTCGTGGTGGCCCAGCTGGCCGGGTTGGCCGGCAGCAAACGTACGGCCGACCTGGTGACCCTGTGCCACCCCATCCCGGTCACGGGCGCCGAGGTACGCGTGACGCTGGAAGAGGGCGGCGTGCGGGTGTGGGCGCGGGTCCGCACCACGGCCCCCACGGGCGTCGAGATGGAAGCCCTGACTGCCGTGACGGTGGCCGCCCTGAACGTGTACGACATGCTGAAAGCCGCCAGCAAGGCCATCGAAATTAGTGGCGTGCGCCTGCTGAGCAAAACCGGGGGCAAGAGTGGACCATATACGGCGTCAGACACCTTCTGAACGGGTTGCCGGTCTGAGGCGACACGGCGGGAACCTCTGGCGACCTTCCACCGTAGAGGGGCCGTATGGGCGCGGAGACTGACATGTTCAGGGCAGGGCCGCCGTGGCTCCGCCTCCTTCACCAGGAAGCGGACGGTGACCTGACGCCCGCAGAGGCGGCGCTCCTGGCGGCTGTGCCGGACCAGACCGAGGTGGCCCGGCAACGGGACCGGCTGGCCGCAGCGGCCCACGCCCTCACGGTGCTCCCTCCCCTGCCCCGCAGTGTGGCAGCGGCGGTGGCCCAGGACATCCGGCTGCACGCGGCGCTCCGAACCCCTCTGCCTGTGGCCCCGACCTCGGTGGCGGCAGCCGTGGCAGCCGAGGTGAAGCTGGACTGTACGCTGGCGCTGACCGCCCCCCCAGCCCTGCCGCGCAGCGTGGCCGCCCAGGTCTCGCAGCTGGTGAGGGTCAGCCACGCCCTTCAGACCGGCCCCGCGCTGCCGCACTCGGTGGCGCCACAGGTGGCCGCCGAGATTGCCACTGCCGCGCGGCTTCAGGCCGCCGCACCAGTCCTGCCGCGCAGTGTGGCCGCGCAGGTCAGCCAGCGCCTGGCCGAGGAGCAGGTTCTGACGCGCACTGGCTCCGCGCCACTGCCTGTGCCCTCTGCCGCCGCCGCACTCATTGGCACGCAGCGCAACCCTGCGCCCCTGATCCTGGTGGGGTCGCTGCTGACGGCCCTGACGGTGCTGGCGGTCTCCAGCGCCTGGCCCAACCTGACGGCAGGGGCGCTGGTGCTGCAAACCCTGCTGGCCCAGGTGTCGCCGCTGGCCGGGGTGGGCCTGGGGCTGGCCCTGCTGACCAGCCTGCTGGTGGCGTGGCGACCAGTCCCGGCGGCGCAGCGGTACGGAGGTCTGGCCTTTGCCCTGAGCGCCGTGCTGACCCTGCCGGCCCTGTACGCGGTCACCCAGAGCGGCACCATCCGCTTTGGGGAGGATGTGGTCGTCAGTGGTCCGGTGAGAGGCAACGTGATTGCGGTGGGCGGCAACGTGGAGTTGCAGCCCAGCGCCCAGGTGTCAGGCGAGGTGGTGACGCTGCTGGGCGACGTGCGCCGCGCGGCTGGGGCCCGCGTGCAGGGGCGCGTGAACGCCCTGCTGGGCCACGCCCCTGGTGACCGGGAAGCCCTGGAAACGCCGGTGCCGCCTGGCCTCGGGGCGGTGACGGCCGCTGCTTTCCGGCCCGTGCTGGGCTGGCTGGGCGGCGCCGCCTGGCCGCAGGTGTTCGTGACGCTGACGGGCGGCGCCCTGCTGCTGCTGTTTGTCTCGGGGCTGGCGCCTCTACTGGCCCGCCGCCAGCGGCACGCCCCGGTGCGGACGCTGGCGCTGGGCGTGCTGGCACTCTCGGCCCTGCTGGGGCCGGCGGCAGGGCTGGCGCTGGTGGGGCTGCTGGGGCCAGCCATGATTGCGCTGGCGCTCTCGGCGCTGCTAACGGCTGTGGGCCTGAGTGTCAGTGCCTACGACGCCGGGCGGGCGCTGGCCGTGCGCGCCCGGCTGCCCCTGCCGGATGTGGTGGGCGCCATGCTGGGCCTGAGTGCCGTGGCCGCCAGCATCAGCCTGCCGCCGCTGGCGTTCGCCGCCGCGTTGGTGGGCGGCTGCTGGGGTGCAGGAACCCTCCTGCTGACCCGCACCGCCTCTGACACTGAGGCGCCGGCCCCACTGCCAACGGCGGCCTGATCAGAGCGCTAAAACAGGAAGACAGGCAGGCCAAGGCTGAACCCGACAATTCTGTTCTGAGGTCTAAACAGGGCAGACGGCAAGCCATGGCACCCGGCTCTTAACTGTCAAGCGCCTTCATCCACCCTTGAGGAACGTGGGGGGCGCTATGCTCTGGCCTGTCATGTACGTTGTCGTCGAAGGCCCCATCGGGGTGGGAAAAACAAGCCTGGCCCGGCGGCTGGCCGCGCGCCACAGCGCCGAGCTGAACCTGGAAATCGTGGAGGAAAACCCCTTTCTGGCCCGGTTCTATGCCCAGCCGGAAGCCTACGCCTTTCAGGTACAGGCTTTCTTTTTGCTGTCGCGCTTCAAGCAGCTCTCGGCGCTGTGGCAGCCCGGCCTCTACCGCGACTCGGTGGTCAGTGACTACCTGTTCGACAAGGACTTCATCTTTGCGGCCATGAACCTGAAAGACGCCGAGTTTGCACTGTATGAAGACCTGTACAGCCACCTCTCGCCGCGTCTGCCCACGCCCGACCTGGTGGTGTACCTGCGCGCCGACACCGATGAGCTCCTGCGCCGCATTGCCCTGCGGGGCCGCCCCTTCGAGCAGGACATGAAAGCCGAGTACCTGGCCGACCTGACCGCGCGCTACGACGACTATTTCCGCAGTTACCCACACCCTCACCTGACGGTGGACGCCGCCGGGCTGGACTTCGTGAACAACCCCGACGACGAGACCCAGTTGCTGGCTGCCGTGGACGCGGCGCTGGGCGCGGGTCAGGCGGCCGACTGATGAGCAGGCAGTGGTCAGAAGTAGGTGGGGAGTGGAAAGAACCAGTTTGTCCCACGCCCTCTTCCCCACTCCCCAGAACCGCAAGCGGAGCGAGCTGATGTACCTCGCCGTCTCTGGCAACATCGGCAGCGGAAAAAGCACCCTGACGCGCATGCTCGCGGCGCGCTACGGCCTGCGGCCGGTCTACGAGCCGTATGCCGACAACCCCTACCTGGAAGACTTTTACCAGGACATGCGGCGGTACTCGTTTCATTCGCAGGTGTATTTTCTGTCGCGCCGCTTAGAGCAGCATCTGAATCTGGTGACAGGAGCGCGGTACGTCATTCAGGACCGCACCGTCTTTGAGGACGCCAATATCTTTGCGCGCAACCTCTTTGAAAGCGGGCAGATGGAGGCGCGCGACTGGGCCACCTACTGCGGCCTGTATGAGGGCGTGCGGCCGGCGCTACGGGTGCCGGACCTGCTGATTCACATTGACGCGGCGCTGCCCACCCTGAAGCGGCGCATCGCCCAGCGCGGGCGCACCTACGAGCAGGACATCCCCGAGGCTTACCTGGGCGGCCTGAACCGCCTGTACGACAGCTGGATTGCCGGGTTTGACGCCTGCCCGGTGGTGCGCGTTCCCGGCGACGAACTGGACTTCGTGGCTGACCCAGAGGCCTTCGAGTGGGTGTGCGCCCGGGTGCAGGCGCACGGCTTTGGGCTGCCGCTGCTTCGGTAAAGGGCCGAGGGGTCGCACCCGGCCCTGTGCCCTGGGACGCGCTACCCTGACCCCATGCGCCGCCTCTTGCTGCTGAGTGCCGCCCTGCTGTCTGCGCCCCCAGCAGCCGCGCAGGGAGCGGCCGTCAGCACTGGTCCTACCTGCACAGCCCTCTGGGACGGCCTTGACCCGGCCACTCTGCGGCCCGCCCGGGTGACGGCCCGCCGCCCCCTCCTGACCTTAGCCAGCGGCGAGCTGCACCCCACAGGCGTCATGACGGGTGACCTGGTGCTGCAAGCCGCCAGCGTGGGTGGGCGGCGCTGCACCTATGTACCCGGCGACGCCTCTCGCACGGGCCTGCTGCGCGACCAGGAGACGCAGCCTCTGACGGTCAGCACCCTGACCCCCGGCACCTGGGAGCGGGACGCCAACGCGGGCCTGACCCTGACCCGCCAGGCCAACCAGTTGAGGCTGACCGGCATGGCCCTGTTCCCCACGGCGGGCGGCAGTGTGAACGCGGGCCATCTGAACGGCCCTCTGCGCCGCGCCGGAACGGCCGCCCCCTGGCTGTATGCCGATGGCGACTGCACCGCCGCCCTGTGGCCGGTGGGCACCTGGCTGCTGGTGCTGGACAGTGGCACCTGTGGCGGCCTGAACGTGAGTTTCAGTGGGCTGTACCGCCGGGTGCGGTAGAGGGATGACGTACCCAGGTCTACACCTTCCCTCTGGAGGCAGGTTCAGGAGCTGCATGTGTGTATGTCCTCTGGGTGGACCTCTCTGTCCCAATCCCATCAAGGAGCCGGAACCATTTCTGGCGACCTAGGGCGTGTCCTTTCCTGAGGAAGTCCTCTTTCTCCCTTTTGCGATTCAGGGCTGCATTTGCAATGCCGGGCGGTATGGCCACAGCGAGAAGCGTTTTTAGAATTTCCTTTGAGCAGGAGGCTATTCACTTTTAGAACACGCCAGCAGGTCCGCTACGCCAGGCGGAGAACTGGTGGCTAGAAGCTGGGCCAGCGAAGCCGCCCGTCCTCTCTTTGCACAGCTCGTTCTCGGGCAGTGGCCCACCCGCCTCCGTGCCTTCTGGCCAATGCGGCGAGTGGCTTTACGCCGCGCCTGAGCGGTCCAGCGCATGAGGCCGTGGAAACCGTTTGACAGGAAGTCAGCGTTAGCGACGACAGGAAATCCTCAGCAGGAGCTTGAGAACCAGCGGCACGCAGACCAGCGTTATCCAGCCACTGCCGTCAGCTCGGGGGGAATCTCGCCCAGGGCGGCGTGAAAGAGAGTCTGGGCACGTCGCAGGGCCCCCGCACGGGTTTCCGGCTCGCCCAGGCGCTCGTGGGCGTCTAGCAGGGCGCGGGTGGCCGCCACATCCAGCGGGTCGTGGGCCAGCAGGCGGCGCAGGTGCGGCAGCCCGCCCTGGGGGTCGTGGTAGGTCAGGCGCAGGGTGACCTCGCGCCAGCGGGCGTGCAGGGCGTCGCGCAGTTCGCCTGCCGCTGGCAGGTCGAGGTCGCCCAGAAACGGCCCCGCGTACGCCGCCGCCGCCTGGGCGTCCTGCCCCGCGTGCAGCGCCGCCAGAAAGTCGTCAAGGTCGGCCTGCACCCCAGCCAGCGCGTACCCGTACGCGGTGCGGGTCAGGGTGGCGGCGCCGCCCAGCGCCTCGCGCAGCCGGGTCAGGGTCTTGCGGAAACTGGCTTCGGCGCTGGCCTCGTCGGCGTCGGGCCACAGGGCCAGGGTCAGGCGCTCGCGGGTCAGGGCGGCCGGGTGACCCTCGCCGTAGTGGGCGCACACCAGCAGGCCCAGCAGTTCCTTGACCTTTCTGGCCCGCCAGGGCCGGACGCCGCCGGGCTGCTCCACCGCCACCGTGCCCAGCAGCCTCAGGCGGGTCTGGGCCGCCGGCACTGCGGCCGCCGGCCGCGCGTCCAGGGCCGCAGCAGCCTGCGGAAAACAGCCGCGCACGAACATCAGGTGGCCCTGCCCATCTACCGCCTGCACCCCCGCCAGGCCCGTCTGCCACGCGGCGGCGCCGTCCTCGTCCTGCCGCACTTGCCAGACGGCGCGGGTCAGGTGCCATTCGGCCAGCACGCTGCGGTGCTGGGCCGCCTGCGCGTGGGCCAGGGCCACCGTCAGTTCAGTGCCGGCCTGGCCAGGGTCGCCCCGCACCAGCTGGGCCTGCGCGCGAATCAGGGCGGCGCGCGCCTGCAAGCCAGCGCCGTCATCGGGGCGCAGGCGGGCCACCTCGCCCAGCGCCGCCGCCGGGTCCCCCAGCAGCAGGTGAACCCGCGCGCGGGAATTCGGGTGGTCAGGGTAAAAGTCGTGGTCGGGCAGGGCCAGTTGCGCCCGCGCCTCATCCAGGCGGCCGGCCAGGGCCAGGGCCTCGGCAAAGTCGCTGGGGTTGGCGGCCCCCACGCTGGGCCAGATCTCGCAGGAGCGCTGCATCAGGGTCAGGGCCTCGCCAGGGTCGCCGCGCCACAGGCGGCAAATCCCCAGGTTCCACAGCAGGGCGGCCTCCACCCGCGCGTTGCCACTGGCCACCGCGCGGTGGTACTGACGCCAGGTGCCGGCCTCGGCGCTGGGGTAGTCCCCCTGCATCAGCTGCAAATAAGCCACATTGCCCTCTACGACCATCAGGCTGGCGACGTGGCCTTGGCGCACGATCAGGTCATGGGCGGCGCGCAGGTGCGTTTCGGCCTCAGCCCACAGGGACATGTGAATAGCGCTGGACCCGGCCGACATCAAGGCCCGCCAGTGGCGCCCGGCGCTCACCCCGTCCGCCGGAGGCTGCCCGGCAATCAGGGCTGCCGCCTCGCGCGACAGGTGCAGGCACAGGTGGTAATCACCGCGCCGCTGGTGCAGCCGCGCCAGGATGTCCAGCAGGTGCATGCGCCGCAGCGGGTCGAGGCTGCCGGCCAGGGCCGATGTCAGTCCGGCCTCGGCCTCGTCCAGGTGACCCTGGTGAAGCAGGGTGCGGTACAGCACGTCTTCCAGCATCAGGTGCGGGGCGGGGGCCAGTTCCCCGGCGCGGGCCAGGCCCAGCCGCGCCGCCGCCAGGGCCTGCGGCAACTGTCCGCGCTCTGCCAGCGCCTGGGCCCGGAAGGCCAGCTGGGTCAGGGGCAGCGTGGCCGGGTCCTGGGCTGTTTCGGTCAGCACCTCGTTCCAGTGGCCCAGGGCGTCCAGGGCGGCGACCAGCGCCGCCTGCGCGGCGGCGTGGGCTGGGGCCATCTCCAGCAGCGCGCGGGCCTCGCGGATCACCTCGTGCGGGGCGGCGCGCTGCTGGGCCAGGGCCAGGGCCTGTTCGGTCAGGGCGCGCGCCTCTGGCAGGGCCGCCAACCGGGCGTGTCGGGCACGGGCCAGCACGTCCAGGTCGGCCTGCGCGGCGCGGGCGTGCAGGGTTTCCAGAACGCCCCAGTCCAGTTCGGCGCGGACCAGCGGCGGATACAGCGGATGGGCGCAGGTGTACTCGGCCGGCTGACCTGCGCCGTGCAGCCGCACCAGGTCGCGGTGCAGCAGCCAGTCGCGCGCCTGAGCGAAGGCCTCGTGGCCCAGACCCGCCACGGCGCGCCACGCCGGCTCTGGGGTGGGGACGTCCAGCACCGCCAGGGCACTCAGGGCGGCCCAGGGCGTGCGGGCCGCCTGGACTGGGCGCAGCCGCTCGCGCAGCACGGCCCCCAGCGAGCCTGGCAGCGACCCGGCGGGCGGCGGACAGAACTGCCAGTGGTGTTCGTGGCGGCTCAGGGCGCCGCGTTCGCGCAGCACCCGCAGCAGTTCGGCGCTGCGCAGAGGGTGACATTCAGCGTGGTCACGCAGCCACTCCAGCAGCCCCGGCGGCGGGTCCCCTCCCAGCGCGGCGCGCAGCAGCACCTCCAGGCTCCCGTCTGCCAGGGGCGCGAGGGTCAGCGCCGTGACCTCTGACCCGCTGGCGGCGCGGGCCAGCTGGGCGCTGCGGCCCAGTTCCTCGGCACTGCGCGCGGCGTCCGGATACTCGGCCAGCGGGCGGGTGGTCAGCAGCAGCAGGGCGGGGCGCTCGTCCAGCAGCAGCCGCGTCCAGAGGGTGTTGAGAAAGGCGCGGGCCCCTTGCGGCTGGTCGTGCAGGTCTTCGGCAATCAGCAGCAGCGGGCGCGCGCGGCCCACGGCCCCGGCCACCGCGCGGGCCAGGGTGGCCGCCGGATCACTGGGACCGGCCGGCGGCGGCACCGTGGCCGGCCAGTCGCGGTTGAGATGGGGGCGGGCCGCCGCCAGAAACGCCGGGTCCCGCGACGACAGCAGTTCGGGCAGGGCCAGCAGCAAGGTGCCGATCAGGCCGCCCGGTGCCGCCAGGGCGACCGCCGCCTGCGGGTCCCGCGCGGCGTGGTCAGAAAGCGCGCGGGCCAGGTGGCTTTTGCCCAGGCCCGCCGCGCCTTCCAGCAGCACCAGTTCAGGCCGCCCACCGGCCTGGACAGCGGCCCAGAGGCCCTGCAACTGGGCCTGAATCTCAGGATGAATCGGCTCGGACACGGTGGGGGCGGCCTCCTGGGCCTCAGTGTGCCGCAGGTCAGCAGCCTCCACAAGCCGCCGCCGGGTGGCCGACTTCTGGCATGATGCGCCCCATGCGCCTTGCCGAGCTGGCCGCCGCCCTGCATGTTCCTGCCCCCACCGCTGATCCAGAGGTGCGGAGCGTCACCCACCAGGCCGACTGGGTGCAGCCGGGCTCGGCCTTTGTGGCCATTCGCGGCGCGCGCTTTGACGGCCACCAGTTTCTGGCGCAGGCGGCGGCGGCCGGAGCCGTGGCCGTGATTGGCGAAGGCCTGCCGAGCGGCGTGACCTCGCCGCTGCCTTATCTAGTGGTCCCGAATGCCCGCGCCGCTCTGGCCGACGCGGCGGCGGCCCTGGCCGGGCACCCCAGCGGGCAGCTGCGGGTGGTCGGCGTCACCGGCACCGACGGCAAGACCACCACCAGTTGGCTGACCCGCCACCTGCTGCGGGCGGCCGGCCTCAAGACCGGGCTGCTCAGTACGGCGGGCTACGAGTTGCCTGACGGGGTGCTGCGGCACTTCCCGGCGCACTTCACCACCCCAGAAGCGCCGCAGGTGCAGGCCACCCTGACCGAGCTGGTGGGCGCCGGCGCCGACGCCGCCGTGCTGGAAGCCAGCAGCCACGCTCTGGCGCTGGAGCGGGTACGCGGCGTGCAGTGGAGCGCGGCCATCTGGACGCACCTGAGCAGCGAGCACCTGGATTTTCACGGCACCCTGGACAACTACTTTGCCGACAAACGCAAGCTGATTGAGCGCACGCCCTTCGCCGTGCTGAACGTAGACGATCCCTGGACCGCCCAGCTGCGCGGCGTGGCCCCCGCCGAGACCACCTACTCGGCCGAGGGCCAGCACGCCGACTGGCGCGCGGGAGGCCTTGAGGAGCGCTCTACAGGCCTGCACTTTCACGTGGTGTCGCCACTGGGCGAGTTTGACGCGCAGCTGCCCATGATCGGCCGCTTTAACGTGGCTAATGCTCTGGCGGCCATGGCGGCGGCGGCGCACCTGGGGGCCACGGCCGAGGACTTGCAGGCCGGGCTGGCCTCCTTCGCTGGGGTGCCGGGCCGCATGGAACTCGTGCCGGACAGTCGGGGGCGCCGGGTCATCGTGGACTTTGCCCACACGCCACCCAGCCTGGACAAAGCCCTGAGCACCCTGCGCGCGACCACACCGGGGCGGCTGCTGGTGGTGATCGGCTCGGCGGGGGGGCCGCGCGACCCCGGCAAACGCGCGCCGCTGGGCGAGGTGGCCACCCGCCTGGCCGACCACGCGATCTTTACGGAAGAGGACTGCCGCGATACCCCGCTGGACGACATCCTGACCGAAATGGAGCGCGGCGCCCGCGAAGCCGGCCGGCACAATTTCGAGCGCGTGCCGGACCGCCGGGACGCCATTCGCCGCGCCGTCGCCCTGGCCCAGCCCGGCGATACGGTCCTGCTGGCGGGCAAGGGGCCAGAAGACACCCTGGAACGGGCCCACGAGACCCTGCCGTGGGACGAAACCGGCGAGGCGCGGGCGGCGCTGGCACAGGAGTAGGCCTCCGGCGACTACCCCCCAAGCCCATCCAGCTCGTTCAGCAGATCGTGGAGGGCGAACTGAAGCATGCCCTCCATCTCCCACCGCGCTTCCAGGGCGGGCAGAATCCGTTCGGCATACAGCCGCGCCGCGTGCAGAGCCGCCAGTGGCCGCGACAGCGCGTAGGCCCGCCGCAGGGTGGCTTCATCTGCCAGATCTGACCAAGCCGCCAGGTAGGCGCTAACGATCTGTGCCTGAGCGTACGGCTCTTGAGGCAGCCACTCGGAGAGGTTGGTCAGAAACAGGCGCAGGCTGAAAAACGGGTGCGTGATTGTGGCGTCTGAAACATCGAAGAACACAGGATTCTCCCCGCGCATAGCCACGTTGGTGGGCCAGAAATCGCCGTGTTCCAGGGTGTCGGGAAGGCCGCACGCGGCGAGTTCCGCACACAGCGCCTGTAAGCGGGGGCCTGCTGCCCGCAGCCGTTCCAGGTGCGCCGGCTCCAGCGGCACCGCGAGGTCCTGAATGGCGCCCAGCAGGGTGTCGAAAGGTTCAGCCAGCCCCGCCGTCGGGTAAAGCGGCAATTCCGGCAGATCATGAATCAGCGCCCGTTGAAGTTCACCGTAGCGCCGGGCTGCGCGCCTGAACAGCCTCAGATCGGCAGTCTCGCTGAGTGGCTGGGCGCAGAGGTCGCGCATCAGAACGCCGCCGCGCGCCGGGTCCTGGGCCACCACCTCGGGCACCTCACCGGGAAAGCGCTCCGCCAGCCAGGCCAGTAACGCCCCCTCACCGGCCAGTGGGGCGGGCGCCGCCTTGTAGTACAGCGTGCCCTGGGTTGTGGGCAGACGCAGCAGCGTTGAGCGTTCCCAGTTGCGCAGTTGTTCGGCCTTACCCAGCGGCTCGGCGCCCAGGTGCCGAGCCTGAGCGGTCATCCAGGCCTCTACCCCGGCAAACCAGCCAGGCCGGGCCCAGGGCCGGCGACCCAGCGGCCGCCCGTCGCGCTCCTCGGCAAACCAGGCGTGCATGGCTTGCCTCTGGTCTGGGTGGGTGAGTGGCACGTCTGGAAGGTCCGCCTCCGTTACCCAGCGGCCCCCTGGCGGGCCCTCGTCAGCAGCACTCAGGTTCTCCAGTTCGTAGAGGGTGTTCACGCAGATAGCTTCCGGCGACCAGTCATCGCCCAGGCAGCACAGGGTCGCCACCCGCAGGCCAAACAGACGCTGCGCGGCCGAGTTGATATGGTCCACGACGCCAAAGTGGCTCTCCGTGGGAGTGAACTGCGGCCAGGCCCAGGCGTCGCCGGTGGGCAGCATCAGTAGGGCGGGCTGGGTGGGGTGAGGCACCAAGAGGTGGTGGAGGCGGTGAATGGTCTGATGGGTGGATTCGCTCATGCCAGGCTCCCTGAAGGTAAGAAGAACAGCCCAGGGAAGACGCCGGCAGACACGCCGCCTGCCAGCATCGTCCCTCACGAACAGCGCGGCCACTCAGCCGCCGCAGTCTGCGGCGCTGTAGGGCGCAGGCGTGAGGGATTAGAGGCGTCTATGCATGGTGGTCTCTGGTTGAGGTGTCTGGCGAGCGTACTCACCCCCAGGGCTGCCGTCAAGCCTGCGACGAGCCTCCCCAACCCACCGCCCAGGCCTGTGGTATGACCTGAGCCATGCGACCTCTCACCCTGACCCTGCTGCTGGGCAGCTTCAGCGCCGCGCTGGCCGCGCCGACCCCTTACAGCCTGCCCGTCAACTTGAGCGTCATCAAGAATCAGGAGGTGCTGCGGTCCGACCCCGAAGTGGGGACCAGTGGCCTCAGCCCAGCTCAGCGCGCCGCCCTGAGCAAGAACGGGTTTGTGATCAGCCCCGGCACCTGGACGCACTTTGATGGGGTCTACGAGGCCACCCGCTACCTCAACCAGCCGGTGTTGGCGACCACCGACTCCATGCTGCATGTGTACCACCTCGTCTTTGACAAGCTGCTGCGCGACCTGGAACGGGAAGCGCTGTCGCCTGCGCTGCGCCGCCTGACCACGCTGCTGGTGGCCGACGCCCGGCGGCAGCACGCCGCCCTGAAGGGCACGCCGCTGGAGGGCGACGCCCGCCGCGCCCTGGCGTACCTGGCGGTGGCCGCCAAACTGATTGACCCCGCCACCACGCCGCCGGCTGAGGTGGCCAGCCTGGTCACTGCCGAGCTGAAACTGATTGACGCCCACGCCGGCCGCGCCACCTCGCCTATTTTTGCGACCACTGAACTGGAAGAGGATTACTCGCAGTACGTGCCCCGGGGCCACTACACCCGCAGCGACGCCCTGAAGCGTTATTTCCGCACGATGATGTGGCTGGGGCGCGTCAACCTGCGCGTGCAGAGTGCCGGCGAGACCCGCACCGCCGCCCTGCTGACCAACCTGCTGACCAACAATGCCGAGGCCCAGAAGCTGTGGGCGCGCCTGTATGACCCCACCACACTGCTGATCGGCGCCAGTGACGACCTGAATTACCGCCAGTACGCCGCCGCCCTGAAAAGCGCTACAGGTGGGCAGGTGCGCCGCCTGGCCGACCCCGCCGTGCTGAAATCCTTCCAGGCTGCTCTGGCCAAACTGCCACCGCCGCAGGTCAACAGCGTCTTCGTGGAAGCGAAACCCGGCGAGGGCCGCGAGGTGCGCGAGCGCCAGACGCTGGGCTTCCGGGTGATGGGCCAGCGCTTTACCCTGGACGGCGCGGCCTTTCAGCGCCTGATTTACCGCGAGGTGGGCACCCTTGAAAAGCCCCGCGAATTCCCACGGGGCCTGGACCTGCTGGCCGCCCTGGGCAGCGACGCCGCCCTGAACGAACTGCGCCGCACCGGCGAGGCCGGCTACGCCAACTACCTGCCCCAGATGGCGAAAGTGCGCGCCAGTTTTGCTGCGCTGAAGGAAAAGGACTGGACCGCCAACGTTTACAGCGGCTGGCTGTACGCCCTGCAGCCTCTGGCCAAGCCCGCCGCGCGGGACGCGCGCTACCCGGCCTTTATGCGCACGCCCGCCTGGACGCGCAAGGAACTGCTGACGGCCCTGGGCTCGTGGACCGAGCTGCGCCACGATACGATTCTGTACGCCAAGCAGACGATGGCCGAGATGGGCGCAGGTGAGCAACCTGAGCCGCCGCGCGGCTACGTGGAACCCAACGCGGCCGTCTGGACACGCCTGCTGACCCTAGAAGCCCTGACCCGCACTGTCCTGAAAACCCAGGGTGTCCTGTCCGAGCGCACCGCCAATAACCTGACCGAGCTGCGCTCCATGCTGACCTTTCTGAACGCGGCCACCGCCAAGCAACTGGCGGGCACCGCCCTGACCCGCGACGAATACGACCGCCTGAACTACTACGGCGGCTGGCTGGAACAGATGAAACTGGCCAGCGCCGACCCGCAAGACGGCAGCCAGGAAGCCAGCCAGTTTGACGAAAACGACATGGCGGCCGTCGTGGCCGATGTGGCAACCGCCGGCAACAGGGCGCTGGAAGAAGCCACTGGCTACATTGACGAGCTGTACGCGGTGGTTCCCGACGGCCGGGGCGGCCTGCAGGTGGCGCGCGGCGGCGTCTACAGCCAGTACGAGTTCAAGGTGCCCGTCAGCAGCCGCCTGACCGACGAAGCCTGGCGCAAGCAGCTGCGCGCGGGCCAGGCGCCCCCTGCCCATCCGTGGCTGGACGGCATCCGGGTGAAGTGAGGCGGAGGTTGCCCCTTCCGGTCCTCGTTGCCTTTCTGCTGACCGCAGGCGGGCGCGAAGTCACGGCCCCGGTGCTGGCCCTGGCCGGCGATGTCAGCCTGGCACGCGGCGTGGCGCAGGCAAACGCGGGAAACTGGGCCGCCGCCCTGCAAGGGGTGCGCTCCGCCCTACAGGCTGATGCCAGCGCCGCCAACCTGGAATCACCGCTGACAGACGCTGGGCGCATGACCACCGGCATTGACCTGCGGGCTCCAGTGGCCGCCGTGGCTGCCCTGCGCCCCCTCACCCACCTGAGCGTGGAGAACAACCACGCCGGGGACGGCGGAGCCGCCGGACAGCAGCGCAGTCGGCAGATGCTGCGGGCCGCGTCCCTCTCCCCCATCACCCGCACCCTGAGCCTCAGCCGCGTGGGGAACCGGACGGTGGCCTGGGTGGCTTACCTGGACGATGGCCGCATGCCGCCACCTCTGGAGGCCGTTCGGGAGGGCGCGCGCCGGGCGGAGGTGGTCGTGGTGCTGCCACACTGGGGGGCCGAATATGGGCGGACCACCCCGCGCCAGCGCGCCCAGGCCCGGCAACTGGCCGCCGCCGGCGCGACCGTGGTGGCCGGCAGCGGGCCCCACGTGTTGCAAGGGCACGAGGTTCTACAAGGACCGCGTGGCCGGGTGCTGGTGCTGTACAGCCTGGGCAACCTGCTGTTCGACCAGACCCTGCCAGCTGCCCGGCTGGGGGCCGTGGTGCGGGTGCCGCTGGCAGACGTGACGCGCGCCTGCGCCGTGCCCACCCGCACCCGCGCAGGCCGCGCCCTGCAGGCCACCGGCGAGGACCACCGCACCGCCCTGACCCGGCTGGGGCTGCCGGCCTGCCCGGAGGGGACATGAGGCGCATGGCGCTGGGCCTCCTGCTGCTGGGGTCGGCGCTGGCGGGCGGAGACGCTGGGCTAGCCTGGCGGTCCCTCTCGCCGACTGGGGGGTGGCAGCCCGCCGCCGCTGTGGTGGCCCCAACTCCCTGCCCGGCTCTGAACCTGCCGGCGACCTGGGAAGTCTCGGCCTCCGCCTTCGCCGATGTCACGGGCGACGGCAGCCCTGAATGCGTGCTGACACTCTGGCGGCCGTGGCGCAACTGGCCCATTCACCGCTGGAGCGCTGGCCCCACCCCCATTACCGCCAACCGGGACGCGGCGGGGCGGAGCGCCCATGTGGCCGTGCTGCGCCCGCTGCCCGGCGGCGCCTACCGAGAGGTCTGGGTGGGCAGCGCCCTCTACCGGCCGGTGCGCGCCCTGAGTGTTCGGCCCGGCGGCACACTGGTCACGCTGGAAGTCAGCTACGCCGCTCCGTCCGCGCCGGCCCAGACCCTCAGCGAGTGGCACTGGACCAGTTTCGGCTTTGATCTGGTGCGCCGCGTGCCGGTGCGGGCGACGGCGCTGGGGGTAGACGCCCGAGGCTGGCCCGCCGTGCGGTGACAAGATGGGTCATGCGCCCTCTGCCGCTGGCCCTGACCCTCGCCGCCTCGTTTGCCCTGGCTGGCGGCGCCGAGTTGCCGCTACCAGCTGGCCGCGTCCCCGCCGGCTTGATGGTGGCGCGGCACACCTCACCCCCTGTCCGGGTCACGGCCCTGGCCCCGGAACGCGAAGGGTTCCTGACCGGCCTGCGCGTACAAGCGGGGAGCGTCAGCCGCACTTTTCCGGCCTGGCAAACCCTCAGTAATCCGACCTTCTGGCCCAGTGTCATGACCACCGATGTCACCGGCGACGGCGTGCGCGAGCTCTTGGTGACCCTGATGACCGATGAAGGCACGGGCTTTGCGGTCTACGACGCCCGCGTCCTGCGGCTGCCGGATCTGCGCGAGTGGGCGGTGATGCCGCCCGTGCCGTACTTGCGTGCTCAGGTCCGCTTTGGGCCCACCACGCTGAGCTTTGGTGGCCGTGAGGTCCGCCTGCCTCTCCCTGACAACGACTTTGGCCCAGAGCCCGCCCGGATCGGCGATCAGGTGCGCTGGGCCGTGCGCGGTGGCCACCTGACCGCACTGGTCGAGGTGCAAAAGGAGTGGGCTTTCGTGGGCCGCCTGGTGCTGACCTACCGCGCCCAGAATGGACAGTTGGTGCCCGCAGCGGTGGCCTACGACCCCAGCGAACTGCGCTAAAGCTCATAAGAGATTCCAGCCATTTCTAGAACACCTGGAGCTACTGGGCATCATCCTGACTTCAGCGCTTTGTAAGCCCAATTTCCGGACATCCGCCTTTTTTCCTTCCCCAGTGCGCAGCACCGCGAGGCCTTTCAGCCGAATGAACGCCAGAGTGTGTTCTGAAGTTCACCACACTGCTTACCCATGCTTAGGCCAGCGCGCGGATGCCCGGCCTCGCCCCCAAGCGGCACAGTGGGCGCACAGGAGGGCCACCATGCCAGACCTCAGGTCAGATGCCAACGACCCCGACGACCGGACGACCCCGAATGAACCGGGAGCCCTGTGCTTCCCTCTTCCCCACTGAAAAAGGACATCCTCTGCCCATGAATGGCAAACATCTTGTGAAACTTGGCCTGGAGAAAAAGGCCATCGCCCTGGCCCAGACCGCAGCCGCTGCCCGCGAAACCGCTGGGCTGGCCCGCGACGAGATTCTGGCGGAACTGCGCGCCGTGCAGGCCGACCCGGCGGCGTACCTGGCCGGCGGCGTCTATGCCGACCTGGCCGCCGAACTGAGTGCCCAGCAAGCGGCGCGTGACGCTCTGAAAGGGGCCGAGCTGCGCGCCGCGCCGCTGCCCTACCCGGTGTGGGGCCAGGACCTGATCGAGCCCGGCGCCCGTAGCCAGATGGACGTGGCGATGCGCCTGCCCGTCAGCCGCGCCGGCGCCCTGATGCCCGACGCCCATGTGGGCTACGGCCTGCCCATCGGCGGGGTGCTGGCGACCGAAAACGCGGTTATTCCTTATGGCGTGGGCGTGGACATCGGCTGCTCCATGATGCTCTCGGTGCTGCCCGTGGCGCCCGGCGCCCTGCACGCTGAAGACGGCAAGGCGCTGCTGCTTAAGCACACCCGCTTTGGGGCCGGCGTGGCCTTCGACAAGCGCGACCGTCAGGACCACGAAGTGCTACATGAAGGCACCTGGCAAGACCAGCCTCTGCTGCGCCACCTGTTCGAGAAAGCCGCCACCCAGATTGGCACCAGCGGCAGCGGCAACCATTTTGTGGAGTTCGGTACCTTCACGCTGGCTGACGCCGACCTGGGGCTGGAGGCCGGCGAGTACCTGGCCGTGCTGTCCCACAGCGGCAGCCGCGGCTTTGGGGCGCAGGTGGCGGGGCACTTCACGACTCTGGCCGAGCGCCGCCACCCTGGCCTGGACCCCGCCGCCAAGAAACTGGCGTGGCTGCCCCTGGACAGCGAGGACGGGCAGGCTTACTGGCAGGCCATGAACCTGGCGGGCCGCTACGCGCTGGCCAACCACGACCTGATTCACGCCCGCCTGGCGCGCGCCCTGAACGTGCAGCCGCTGGCACAGGTGCGCAACAGCCACAACCTGGCCTGGGAACAGGAGGTCGGTGGCCAGAACCTGATCGTGCACCGTAAGGGCGCCACCCCAGCCGAAGCCGGGCAACTGGGCCTGATTCCCGGCAGCATGGCTGACCCTGGGTACGTGGTGCGGGGACTAGGCAACCGGGACGCTCTGGGCAGCGCCAGCCACGGCGCGGGGCGTGTACTGGGCCGCAAAGCCGCCGAGCGCACGCTGGCCAAAAAGGACGTGCAGGCGTACCTGGCCGCGCGCGGCGTGACCCTGATTGGCGGCGGCATTGACGAGGCCCCGCAGGCCTACAAGCGTATTGAAGAGGTGCTGGCGCGGCAGGGTGATCTGGTGGATGTAGTCGGCCGCTTCACGCCTCAAATCGTTCGGATGGACACGGGCAGCGAGGATGTGTAGAGGCGTCGCCTGACTTGACCGGCCCCCGTGCCGATCAGGACGGGGGCTGAGAGTGGCCCCTCGCCAGCCCGTTAGAAATGGGAATAAGGGATCTCAAAAGGCGCGGGCTTGGAGAACAGCACAGGAAGGGCAGCGAACGCCTCTCAAAACCGACTTGAAGCCCACCGGCAACCTCTACCCTGCGCTGCCTGAGTAGCTGAAGGGGGCGTCCCCGGTGACGACAGAGCAGGCGGGATGGAGCCTGGTCTGGAAGAAAGACGCCCGGTCAGCCCTCCGGGAGTGACCCAGGGGTTCGAATCCCCTGCGTATGCAGGGCAGCGCCGGCCATCTCCGGCGCTTGTTCTTGGCTAAGTGTTTGTTGCCTGGGTGACTGGCATAGGTCATCTGGCGGCGGCGCCGCGCGGGTGGCGCACCCTACACTCGGGGACATGACAGCGCAGCGTGACGCGGTGGTGCGGGTGGCGGCGGCGGCCTACCCGATTGAGTTTCTGGACGGCTGGGCGGCTTTTGAAACCAAAGTCACGCGCTGGGTGGCCGACGCGGCGGGTCAGGGGGCGCAGCTCCTCGTGTTTCCCGAGTACGCGCCGCTGGAGCTGATCAGCCTGCTGCCAGACACCCTGCACCACGACGTACGGGGGATGAGGCCGGCGCTGCAAGCCTTCTTGCCGGACTTCCTGAGTCTGCACGCGCGCCTGGCCCGCGAACACCGCGTTGGGCTGGTGGCCGGCAGCTTTCCGGTTGCCCACGGCGACGTGTTTGTCAACCGGGCGTATGTGTTCGGCCCGGACGGCACGCACAGTCATCAGGACAAGCTGCTGATGACCCGCTTTGAGGCCGAGGAATGGGACATCGCCCCCGGTGAGGGCACGCGTGTCTTTGAGCTGCCGCTGCCCGGCTGGACGCTGCGCTTTGGCATTGCCATCTGCTACGACAGCGAATTTCCGGCGCTGGCCCGGCACCTGGCCGAAGGCGGCGCGGAACTGCTGGTCGTGCCGTCCTTTACTGGCAGCCGCGCGGGGTACACGCGCGTGCGGGTGGGCAGCATGGCCCGCGCCCTGGAAAACCAGTGTTACGCCCTGCACGCCCCTCTGATTGCCGACGCACCCTGGACCTACGCCGTGGAAGACGCCCACGGCGCGGCCGGCATCTACACCCCTGCCGACAATGGCCTGCCCGCCGACGGGGTGCTGGGGCAGCTGGGCTGGAATGAACCGGGCTGGCTGGTGACGGACCTTGACCTGGCCCTGACCCGCCATGTGCGCGCCGACGGCCACGTCCTGAACTGGCGTGACCGGGTGCCAGGCGCAGCCCGCCCTGGGCCGGCCGAGGTGGTCGCGTTGGGCGCCCCAGAGCGGGGATGACCCTCACACGTCGCCTGACCGTGGCCGACGCGCCGGCCTACCGGGACGTGCGGCTGGCGGCCCTGCATGCCGACCCAGCCGCTTTCCTGACCACAGCCGCCGAATTTGCTGCGCAACCCCTGAGTCAGCTTGAGGCCCGCCTGGCTCCAGACGCGCCAGGGCTGACACTGGGGGCCTTTCTCAGTGGCGACCTGGTAGGGCTGCTGACCCTGGTGCGCGAGTCAGCCCCTGCACTGGCCCACCGGATCAATATCTACGGCGTGTCGGTGGCGCCGGCGGCGCGGGGGCAGGGTGCAGGAGAAAGGCTGGTCCGCGCCGGCATCGAGACCACCCGCACCTGGCCGGGCGTCACATCCCTGCATCTGGCGGTGATGGAGACCCAGACGGCCGCTCGCCGCCTGTACGAACGCTGCGGCTTTCGCGTCTGGGGCCGGCAGCCGGATGCGGTGCGGCGGAACGGTCAGATCTTTGCCGAGGACTGGATGGTGCTGGAACTGGGAAGGACTACGCCTCACCACGAACAGGCCAGCGGCTGACCTGGGCTCTCCACTGGGCTGCCAGGTCGCGCAACTCGGCCTGAGTCATGGGGAAATCTATCCAGGCGTCCGAGACTTCGCCCGTGTCCAGCCAGTCGGGTGAATGATCCAGCTCCCCGGCAAACGGCGGCAGATACTCCGCCTGCATCACGATGCGCAGGTGAAGCTGGTCGTCATGGTCCGGGTGACGGAACCAGGGAGAACGCGCCGAGACCACTAGGCACGGCTCGGTAAAGCTCTCGGTGCTGCTGAGGCCCGCCTGCTGCCAGCCGATGAAAACGGGCGCCTTCTCGCTGACTTCTTCCAGCCAGGCAAGCAACCGGTGGGCCTCCTGAGCGGTCAGGCAGGGGTCAATCACCTCCCAGACCCGGCCATCAGGCAAAGAGAGCTTCAGCCGGACATTCAGCCAGTTGGCATCCCAGCCACCGGCAGCATCTGGACACTGATAGCCCAGAAGCTCAAGGGACAGCTCAAGCGCTCCGGTTCGCACCTGCATTCACCTCACTCTATCGTCCTCGCCTCACGGACAAAGCTGCCCCTCCCCGCCTACACTGCCTGCATGCCTGTCACACTGTCCGACCGCCTGAGCGCTGACCTCTCCGGCCTGCGTGAAAGTGGCCTCCTGATTCACCCGCGGGTGCTGGACGCCCCGCAGCATGCCCGCACCACCGTGGACGGCCGCAACGTCATCAACCTGGCCAGCAACAACTACCTGGGGTTCGCCGACCACCCGGCCCTCAAGGCCCGTGCCGCCGAGTATCTGGACAAGTGGGGCGTGGGGGCCGGGGCCGTGCGGACCATTGCGGGCACCCTGCGGATTCACGAGGAATTCGAGGCGCAGATTGCGAACTTCAAGCACACCGGCAGCGCGCTGGTGCTGCACAGCGGCTTTTCGACCAATCAGGGGGTGCTGGGCGGCCTGCTGAAAGAAGGCGACCTCGTGGTCAGCGACGAACTGAATCACGCCAGCATCATTGATGGGCTGCGGCTGACCAAGGCCACGCGCAAGGTGTTCAAGCACGCCGACCCCGAAGACCTCGACCGGGTGCTGAAAGACAACCCCACAGACGGCCTCATCATGGTCGTCACCGACGGTGTCTTCAGCATGGACGGCGACCTGGCGCCGCTGGACAACTTGGTGGCGGTGGCCCGCAAGTACAGCGCCGTGACCTACGTGGACGACGCCCACGGGTCAGGCGTCATGGGCGCCCAGGGGCGCGGCACCGTGCATCATTTCGGCTTCGAGTACGCCGACGACGTGATTCAGGTAGGCACCCTGTCCAAGGCCTGGGGTGGGGTGGGCGGCTACGCGGCCGGCCACGAGAACCTGCGCCAGCTTCTGATTAACCGCGCCCGGCCCTACCTGTTTTCCACCGCCCAGGCCCCGGCCACGGTGGGCGCCCTGGCTGCCGCCCTGGACGAGGTGCAGCGCGACCCCACCTTGATGGAGCGCCTGTGGGACAACACCCGTTACTTCAAGGCCGAGTTGCAGAGGCTGGGCTTCGACACCTTTGGCAGCGTCACGCCCATTACGCCGGTCATCTTCGGGGAAGCGCCCGCCGCCTTTGAGGCCAGCCGCCGCCTCTTTGACGAGGGCATCTTCGCTGTGGGCCTGGGCTTTCCGACCGTGCCCCGCAACCTGGCCCGCATCCGCAACATCGTGACCGCCGAACACACCAAAGACGATCTGGACCAGGCCCTCAGCGCCTACGAGAAGGTGGGCCGCGCACTGGGCACGATTGGCGGGTGAGCGCGCTGCGGTTTGAGGGGTACACAGCTGACCAACTGTTGGCCTTTCCAGACGAACACTTTCGCGCCTTTGTGCTGACCGGTGAGCCCCTCGTGGTCCGCATCGGCTCGGCGGAGGTGCTGGGTCAGTTCGCTGTATCAGGCGACACGCTGATTCTGGAACTGGCCCAGATCGATGAAGGCGGCGAGGGTGTGTTGCCTGCGCTGGCGGCTCTGGCAGAGCGGTATACCCGCAGGCAGAACCTGAGGTTCATCGAATGGCGTGTCCATGCTCTGCACTGTGCCCGGCCCAAGCTGCGCCTCCGGCGGATGCTGGAGCAGAAGGGCTTTGCGGTGCAGACGCTGCCGGTTGTGGGCGAATGCCGGTGGCGGCGGGTGCCGGTGGACGCTGCGTGACCGAGTACCGCGTGCAGGCTGCTGTGGACTCCACCGAGCTGGGCCAGTTGCGAGAAGCGGCCTGGGGCGCCCCAGACGACGGTCACGCCTGGCCAGCTATCCTGGCCCGCTCGCTGACCTGGGTGACGGCGCATGACGGCGGGCAGCTGACCGGCTTCGTCAACGTGGCCTGGGACGGCGGCGCGCACGCCTTTTTGCTGGACACCACCGTTCACCCCGACTGGCAGCGGCGCGGAGTGGGGGCCGAACTCGTGCGCCGGGCAGCCACTTCAGCGCGTGCGCTGGGGGCCGAGTGGCTGCACGTGGATTACGAACCCCACCTGTCAGGCTTCTACGAGAGCTGCGGTTTTCGGCCTACCGCAGCGGGGCTGCTGCGGCTGCGCTGAGGTTTCTCAGCATCTCAGGGGAAGTAGGCCCTTCGGTAGGCTGTAACGTTCACTCGCGCGGCAAGCCCACTTGTTGCTGAGGCTCCAGCGGGGGTCTCAACGCCTCTGAAGACCGCAGTGGGTGGGCGCCTGTCCCGCCCCCGGCCCCCTATCATGCCCCTATGACCAAGCGGCCCGCCGTGGGCGACAAACAGGAGCGGGGCCAGGACGTGCAGGCCATGTTCGCCTCGATTGCGCCCCGCTACGACCTCCTGAACCGTGTGCTGAGCCTGGGGGTGGACCGGGGCTGGCGCCGCGCCGCCGCCCAGGAAGCGCTGGCCCTGAGCCCTGCGCGGGTGCTGGACGTGGCCACCGGCACCGCCGACTTTGCCCTGGAGCTGAAGACGCGCGCCCCGCAGGCCGAGGTCGTGGGCAGCGACTTCGTGCCGGAAATGCTGGCGATTGGCCGCCAGAAGGCCGCCGCCCGCCACCTGCAGGTCAGCCTGGAAGAAGGCGACGCCCTGAACCTGCCGTACCCCGACGGCAGTTTTGACGCTGTGACCTGCGCGTTCGGCTTTCGCAACTTTGCCGACTACGAGCGTGGCCTGTCAGAGTTCTGGCGGGTGCTGGCGCCGGGCGGGCGGGCCGTCATTCTGGAGTTCCCGCCGCCAGGGCCGGGGCTGTTTGGGGCCGCCTTCCGCTTTTACTTTCAGCACCTGCTGCCGCGCATTGGCGGCCTGGTGAGCGGCAACGCGGCGGCCTACACCTACCTGCCCGCCAGCGTGCTGGCCTTTCCCGACCCGCAGCGTCTGGAACGGCTGATGCAGGCCACGGGCTTTCGCACCCGCCACCGCCTGCTTACGTTCGGCATTGCCGCTATTCATGTCGGGGACAAGCTCTAAGCCAGAGGCAGGTTGGATGGTGTGTACCAGCGGTTTGAGGCCGACAGCTGTACAGCAGCGGCCAGAAGTACCCATCCATGCCGCCACACAGTTGTCTTCTGCCGTCCTTCTCTTCAATTGAAAGGCGGTTAGGGGGCATCTCCATTGGCTACGCCGGATTCCGCTGGAGCGAGCCGTGCAATCGAGTGGGCAGACGTGCAATAGGGACAGGCACCGTGGAGGCGCAGGCTTCAGGAGCGGCTGATGCGACCTCCGATTGAGTCGAGCAGCAGGCCGGGTGGCACCCAGACGGCGGCTCCGCCTGGCAGCTTTTCGAGTTCACAGAAGAGCGAGAAGGTCAGGGCACAGATTGCTCGGTATGGCGGCGCAGTCGGTGCCCTTCCAGCAATGCCGTAACGAAGCGGAATCCATATCAGCGGCTGGCGGTCAGGGCGCGGCCCTGGTCTAGCCACAGCCGCAGGGCACAGGTGAGCAGCAGGGCACCCAGCGGAAACGGCACAGGGCCCAGGTCCAACCGGGTGTCCACGCCGCGCGTGAAGCTGCCAAAACGGCCCCGCACCTCGCCGGCGTAATGGCGCAGGCTGAGGTCCAGGCCGTCCGTAAATGAGCCGTAGCGGCCCGTCACCGTGTCAGGCGTGAAATTCAGGGTCGCGTCGGTGCCTTCGGTGAAGCTCCCCAGGCGCACGGTCATGACGCCCGCCTCAATGCTGGCGCGCACATCGAACCCGTGGGTGACGCCGCCCACCCGGCCGACCAGGGCGTGCCCGTCCAGCCAGACCGCCACATCGGTGCCGTCCACGTAGCCGCCGACGCGCCCCGTCAGCCGTGCGCCGTCCCAGGTGGCGCTCAGGGCCACACCGTCCGATACGCCGCCAAAGCGGCCTTCCAGGGCTTCCTGCGCCTGATACCCGGTCATGGTCTCAGGGTAAAGGACCGCTCTAGCAGAACCCTGACGGCGCCGGCGGCAGACCCCGCGAGCCTGTGCCCAAGAGGTCTACCGCCGGTTGTTCTGGGCCTCGCCTCCGGCCCTCAGCCAGCTGCTCCCTGCCTTCTTCTGGGGGTCCCTCCAGTCAGGTCAAATCACGAACTCGCCGTTCCGCATGACTGGCTCGCGTTCGCCGTCCCTGGTCAGGCCGTCCACATTCATCTCCCCGCTGCCAATCATCCAGTCCACATGGGTCAGGCTGTCGTTGCCGCCCCTGGCCTGAAACTCTTCCAGGCTCAGGTCTACCCCGCCCCTGACGTTAAAGCGGTAAGCGCTGCCAATGGCGATGTGGCTAGCGGCGTTCTCGTCGTACAGGGTGTTGTAAAAGAACAGGCCCGACCGGCTGATGGGACTGGAGTGCGGCACCAGCGCCACCTCGCCCAGGCGGTGGCTGCCTTCGTCAGTCTCGATCATCTTGAGAAGCGCGGCCTCGCCCTGCCTGGCGCTGGCCCCGGTGATGCGGCCGCCTTCAAACTGGATGCGGATGCCGTCAATCAGGGTGCCGTTGTACGACAGCGGCTTGGTGCTGACCACGGTGCCGTCCACGCGCTCCCGGTGCGGGGCGGTCCAGACTTCCTCGGTCGGGATGTTGGCCGTAAAGGTAATGCCGCCGGGCGTGTCGGCCGCGCCGCCGCCCCAGACGTGCCCGTCAGCCAGGCCCACCGTCAGGTCAGTCTCGCCGCCCTGAAAGTGCAGGGCGTGATAGCCCTTCTCGGTCAGGAGGTCGCGGCGGCGCTTGAGGTCGGCCAGGTGGGTGTCCCAGAGGGCCACCGGGTCCGGCTGGTCGGCGCGGGTGGCCGCGAAGATGGCGTCCCACTGCTGGGCCACCGCCTCCTCGCCACTGGCGTCGGGGAACATCAGCTCTGCCCAGCCGGACACCGGCGCACTGATGAGGTTCCAGTTCAGGCGGTTGGTCATCACCTGCGCGGTGTAAGGGCGGCGGTAAGCGGCCAGCGTGCGCTGGTGCGTGGCCACGCGCTCGGCGTCCACGCCGCCCAGCAGGTTGGGGTTGGTGGCGCGAATGGCGATGACGGCCCCGCCCGCCTCGGCAGTTTCAATCTCGGCGTCCACACGCCACTTGCTGATCTGCTCAAAGCTGCCGTCCGGTGCCAGCTCAAAGCGGGCCAGCTGCACGTCGTCGTCGTCCCAGCGCACATCCACGAAACTGGCGCCGGCTGCGTAGGCTTCGCGCACCACCAGGCGGGCGAGCTGCGCTGTTTCCACCGGGGCCTGCACCAGCACGCGCTGGCCTTTTTTGATCCCCAAGCCCACCTGTACTGCCAGCCGCGCGTAATTCCGCAACTTCTCGTCAAAGGTCAGTGTCATGTCCAGCGCAGAATAGCCACCTGGGTCGGCCGCTGCATAAGCGAGAGTGCTCTTGACGGGAACGGGCCGGTTGCCTATAGTTCTGTGGCTGGCCGTCGAGGCGTAGCGCAGCCTGGTAGCGCACTACCTTGGGGTGGTAGGGGTCGTGAGTTCAAATCTCGCCGCCTCGACCAGCATGAAAGCTCCTCTTAGAGGGGCTTTTTTCGTTTTGCCTCTTGATGGGTATAAGGAATCTTGGCGAGGCGACGCGGGACCTGTGTGCAGTAGAACCCCTGCAAGTGGCTGCACTCTGCTCAAGCCACTCTACGGAAGCGGGAAGCGTTGACTTGCATAGAGCACTGCACGCTGCTGCGCGGCCTCCAAAGTCACTCCAGAGCCGTCCTGGGTGCTGCTCTCCAATGTAGACGAAGCCGACTTTCAGCAGCTGGTCACTGGGCACCAGACAGGTTGAGCCAGCATCGCCGCCAGTGACTGGCCTGGGCGTCCGATGCCCCTGTGAACAATCCGCCTGATGCCTCAGCCTACACGGCCCTCCATTCAGGAAAACTTAGGTCCTACAGCTCGCCTAACCCCGCCGCCAGCAGGCCCGCCACGCCACCTTCATACCCCTCTATGCGCGCCCAGTCGGGCGGAAACGGCTGCGACCGCGTGACCTCATTCGGCACGACCACCACCCTCATCCCGGCCGCCACCGCCGCCGTGGCGCCGTTCAGGCTGTCCTCGACGGCCAGGCAGTCAGCCGGCCTGAGCCCCAGGCCCCGCGCCGCCAGCAGGTACAGTTCTGGGTCAGGCTTGACGCGCGCCACATCGTCGCGGGTCGCCAGCACCTCGAAATGCTCCAGCAGCCCGTGGTGGCTCAGCCAGCGCGTCACCCAGGCCCGGTCACTGCTGGTCGCCAGGGCCAGCCGCAGCCCACGGGCGCGCAGATCGTCCAGCACAGCGCGCACACCAGGCCGGATGTCGCCCGCCTCGATGGCTGCGTGGACCGCCGTCTTCAGTTGCCCATGAACTGTCTCGCGGTCAGCCTGCACATGCGCTGGCAACCCCGCCCAGGGGTCAAAGGCGTCCCAGGTGCCGATGCCGCGCTGCCAGTCGTGCAGGTGCAGCTCGCGGTCGTGCTGGCGGTACAGTGCCTGCCAGTGCTGAAACTCGGGGGTCTCGGTATCCAGAATGGTGCCGTCGAAGTCGAAAATTACGGCGCGCAGGGTCATGCGGCCAGTGTAGAGGGCGCGTGCGTGAAGTGGACTTCACTTTAGATGGAGGCCGGCCTGCCCCAGAATTCGCTACCCTCGGGGGCATGGCCGAATGGGTGCAGAACTTGATGGACAGCATGGGATACGTGGGCATCCTGCTGCTGATGATTCTGGAAAACGTCTTTCCGCCCATTCCCAGCGAACTGATTATGCCCTCGGCCGGGTTTGCTGCGTCGCGCGGCGACCTGAACATTGTCATGGTGATCGTGGTGGGCACAGCGGGCAGCGTCCTGGGCACCCTGCCGCTGTACTACCTGGGCCGGGTCTTTGGCGAGGACAAGTTGGTGAAGTGGGCCGACAAATACGGCAAGTGGCTGACCCTCAGCGGCAAAGACATTAAAAAAGCAGACGACTGGTTCGACCAACACGGCACCAAGGCGGTGCTGTTCGGCCGCTTGGTGCCGGGCATTCGCAGCCTCCTGAGCCTGCCCGCCGGCATGAGCGAGATGCCTCTGCCCAAATTCCTGATTTACAGCGCCATCGGGTCGGCCATCTGGGCGTCCATTCTGGCGGGCGCCGGCTACCTGCTGGGCGAAAACTACGACCGCGTGGAGCAGTACGTGGGGCCAGCCGGTTACGTGGTGCTGGGTATGCTGGCGGTGGCCGCCGTGGTCTGGTTCGTGCGCCGCAAGAAAGCGCAAAGCTAGGGTGTGGGCTGCAGGCCGTGGGGTGTGGGGGAAATCTCCGCAGCCCACGCTTCTTTTGCACCGCGCCCCATTTTTCTACCTACGCCCCACACCCCTTATACGGATTCCGTTTGTTTCGTTAACAAATCGGGAAAACGCCGATTTGCCAACTCCACGCCCGGAACCCGTTTTTCTCCTTCTCGCTCCGCTCAGATTTCATCGTTTTTGCAAACGATTCAATCGGAGTCCGTATTAATGCTCCAGGCGAATGTGCGGCAGCCGCCGGTCCAGCCACGCGGGCAGCCACCAGTTCCAGCGTCCGGCCAATTTGAGAAAGGCAGGCACCAGCACCAGGCGCACCAGGGTCGCGTCCAGGGCCACCGCCACGGCCAGGCCCAGGCCGATGCTCTTGCTGGCTACCACACGGCCAAAGATGAAGGCGGTAAAGACAATCAACATGATGATGGCCGCACTGGTGATGATCCGGGCGGTGTGCCCCACCGCCAGCACCACCGCTTCATCGTTGCTGGCGCCGCGCAGGTGTTCTTCCTGCACCCGCGAGAGCAAAAAGATTTCGTAATCCATGCTCAGGCCGAACATCACGGCAAACAGCAGCACTGGCAGACTGGCGTCCAGCACCCCCACATCGGCTGGAATGCCCAGCGGCGCGGCCAGCACGCCGTTTTGCACCACCAGGGTCACCACCCCGGCGGCGGCCCCCACCGTCAGGGCGTTCATCAGGATGCTCTTGAGGGGAATCAGGAGGCTGCGAAAAGCCACCATCAGCAGCAGGAACGTGCCGGCAAACACAGCCAGGATGACCGTGGGCAGTGACCCAGTGATGGCGCGGCTGAATTCCTCGCCGCCGATGGGCGCGCCGCCCAGCAGGTAGGCGTAGCCGCTGGCCTCAAGCTTCCGGCGTAGCTGCGTCTCAAGCTGCGGAATCTCGCGGGCACGCAGGGTGCGGTCAGGCACCACGGTCACCCGCAGCAGGGTCCGGTCCTGGCTAAAGGAGCGCGTGGTCAGGACGCTCAGGGCCGCCAGGGCGTCGGCATTGCTGCTGCCCGCCGTATCCGTTAAATCGGCTGGGGTCACAAAGGGACTAAGCACGCCCTTCACCCCGTCCAGGCCGCGCAGGTCCTCCACAAGTGCTTGAAACTTCGCGCGGTCAGCCGGCCCGTAGCGCTGGCCCTGCAAGTCCAGCACCACCTCGAACTGGCTCAGGAGGCCGCCCGCGCCCAGCGCCTCCACGTCTTTCAGGGCGTCGCGGCTCTCGACACCAGGGGTCAGCCCCCAGGCCCCCGCATAGCCGGTCCTCATTTGAAAAGCAGGCGCCGCCAGCACCAGCAGCAGGGCGGCTGACGCCAGCACCGCCGCCCAGGGCCGGGCAGTAACCCGCCGCGCAAAGGTAGTCCAAGCCGCCGACGCCTCACCACTTTGTGCCCAGGTGAGCGTCAGGAGGCGGGGGCTGTTCACCCGCTCGCCCAGCAGGGCCAGCATAGCCGGCAAGGCCGTCAGAGACGCCAGCACCGTCAGCAGCACCGCCAGCACGCCGCCAATCCCAATCGAACGCACGAACGAGATCGGCGGCAGAATCAGCCCACCCATCGCAATCGCCACCGTCAGGCCGCTAAAGGCCACGCTGCGGCCAGCCGTCTGCACTGTGCGTTCGGCGGCCTGGCGAGGGGACGGGACCCGCTTCAATTCCTCCCGAAAGCGGTTGACCATCAGCAGGGCGTAGTCAATGCCGGCCCCCAGGCCCAGCATGGTAATCACGCTCTGGGCAAAGGTGCTGACCTCCATCACGCGGGTCAGGCCGTACAGCCCGGCCATCGCCACGCTGATGCTCAGCATGCCCACCGCCAGTGGGAGCCCGGTCGCCACCAACGCGCCGAAGACCAGCAGCAGCAGCACGCCGATCAGGGGCAGGGCGGTCAGTTCGCTGCGTTTGGTGTCCGACTCGGCAAACTCGGTGAAGTCGTCGGCAATGGCCTGCCCGCCGGTCACGCGGATATCCAGCGCGGCACTCTCGGCCCTTTCAGCGTAGGCGCGCACCCGGCGCAGAGTCTCGGTGGCGCCGTCTTCCAGGGGAATCTGCGCCAGGGTCAGGGCCAGCACGCCGTCCCCGGCCTGTGTGGGCAGAGGGCCGCCCGCCTGCGCGCCCGTCACGCGGGTAACGCCCGCGACCTCTTCCAGCCCATCCAGAAATGTCTGGTAGGTGGTCTGCCCAGCCTCCGTGGTCAGCGGCGGCTGACTGCGAGTGACCAGCACCACCGTGTTCGTGTCGCGCTCATTGAAGCGCTCCCGCAGCAGTGCCGTTACGCGGGTGGCCTCGGCGTCGGTCAGGCCGCCCGCCGGGTCGGCATTCAGGGCGGCGGGCGCGCGGGCGGCAAACGGAATGCTGAGCAGCGCGGCCAGCAACCAGACCAGCAGGATGGCCCAGGGGTGATGGGAGACCAGTCGGCCCAGTGTCTTCACGCCCCGGAGTAGACCACGCAGGCCAGAGACAAACCGGGTGACCCGCAACAACCACCAACTGACACCAACTTGCGCCATCTCTTGACAATAAGTATCAGATAGCGCAAGATAGCGGTATTTGAAAGGAGGTAACAGCATCTGACTATGAGTGACCCTCATGAAGTACTGACACTGGAAGAACTCGCCGCCTTCCTGAAGGTGAGCGAGACGACTGCCTACGCCCTGGTGCGCGGCGGCGAGGTGCCGGGCCGCAAGGTTGGGCGGGAATGGCGCTTTTTGAAAGCGCGAGTGGTGGACTGGCTGATGAGCGCCGGCGCCGAGGCCGCCCATTCAGAAACAGGAGGAAACAATATGGACAAGACCGGCTTTGTGCAGCGCGACGAACTGGGGGGCGAGTTTAAGCAGGAGGGCGGGCAGGAGTACGTGGCCCTGTGGCTCCCTATCACGCGCGAGGAAAAGGCCGCGCAACTGGAGAAAGCAGCCCGCGACGGCGTGAACGTCAGCGAACTGGTGGCCGATTATTTGCGGGACTGGGTGAAGGCGTAACGGCGGAAAGTGGTGAGTGGGCAGTGGAAAAAGCACCGCCCACTCACCACTGACTAGGAGGGCGTTACCAGGGATTGTGAAAGATTTGCAGCTCAGAACTATCTGCCTGAGGCGAAGAGGTCGGTAGTTGGAAACGAAATGATGGTGTCTCTGCCGACGCACCTTGCATCAAAAGAGGGGCGCGCTTACCAGCCCAGGTCTGGCAGCCTGGAGAAAATGGAGCAGCTGGAAGACGTCATCACCTGGCAGTGGTGAGAACTGTCTGGGGCCGCTCTGCTGTGGGCGGCGTCCTCTAATTCTCTGTCCTGACCTGGCCGCCACGCGCGCGTTTCTGGTTGCTCTTGGCTGTCCTGTGCTTGCGTTCTGGCCACTGGCACCCGCTTCTCTGGAGAACACACGGTAAACCTGGCGCCCAACCCCCGACCAAATGAGAGTTGACGGAGAATTAGGGCTTGTCCACTTCCCACTTATCCCTGGCCACTTCCCCTCAAAACAATTCGTCCAGCAGCATGTAATACGCCAGCTTGCCCTCGTCCACCAGCGCGCGGCCATACAGATCGAGGAACATTCCAGCGTACACGTCGCCCAGTTCGCCGCGCACCTCACGCCAGGCTAGCGCCAGGTCAATGTGGCGGTCCGCGATCCCGGCGCGGCCCAGATCAATGAGGCCCTCCACGTACTCGCCGCTGACGATCAGATTGTCCAGGGTGGCGTCGCCGTGGGTCACCACCAGATCCTCCTGGGCGGGGCGGGTGCGGGCCAGTTCGTTAAAGACGCTGACCGCACTGCGGCCCTGGCGCTCCTCGTCAAAGTCGCTTTCATCCACCACCCCAGCCTGCACCCGTTCGCGGGCCAGCGGCAGGGCCACGGCCAGGGTGCGGGTAAACGGACAGTCGCGGATGGACAGGGCGTGCAGTTCGCGCAGGGCGCGGGCCAGCAGGGTCACCACCCGCTCCGGGTGCAGCAGGGCGTCGGGATGACTCATGGAGATGCCGGGCACGCGCGTCATGACCAGGTACTCGGCGTCCGGGGTAACTTCAAAGCCCACCAGTTCCGGCACCGGCACCCGCCCGGCAAACCAGCGCAGCCGCTCGCGCTCCTGCTGCAAGGTGCTGCCCGCGTGCGCCTGCCGGGGCTGAACCTTGACCACAAAGCGGGTGCTGCGCCACACCGACGCGCCACTTGCTCCGCCGGTCACCCGTTCCCAGCGGGCGGCGGGTAGGGCGCGGCGCAGCGGCTCGGGCAGGGTCAGGCGCGGGGCGTCAGCGGGACTCACGCGGCCCAGCATAGCGACCCTCAGGCAACCGTAAAGCTGGGCGTACCCGCCTGGCGAGGCCCTGTGGGCATCATGTCAGCGTGACCCGCCCCTCTGCCCCGCCGGCCATCCAGCCCCCAGAGGAACCCTCCAAGCGCGAGTGGTTCAGTGAGGTGATTGGCCGCACGCGCTTCGTGGTGCTGATTGCCGTCATTGCCGTGCTGCTGGTGTCGTTCAGCCTGTTTTTGCAGGGCACGCTGCTGGCCCTGGTGACCATCTGGGACTCGTGGCGCGACACCTTCGTGGAGGGCGTTGCCAGCCAGAAGGGCGACCTGGCCGTGGAGTTCCTGGAAATCGTCAGCACCATGCTCAAGGCGGTCGTGTTTTACCTGATTGGCGTGGGGCTATATTCGCTGTTCATCACGCCGCTGAACCTGACCTCGGCGCTGGGAGTGGAAAGCCTGGCCGACCTGGAACAGAAAGTCGTATCGGTCATCATCGTGATTTTAGGGGTGACCTTTTTAGAGCACTTTGTGCGCTGGCAGGAGCCGCAAGAGACGCTGTATTTTGCCGGCGCGCTGGCCCTGGCCGGCGGGGCCCTGGTGTTTTTCCAGCGGGTGCATCAGGGCACTGGCGGCGACCTGGCCCAGCCGCAGGCCAAGTTGCGCGCCCGCCAGGAGCTGTTTGAACACCACACCGAGCAGCGCCACATTGACGACCACGACGTTGAACTGGCCGAGGCGGCGGTGCAGGCCAAGCTGGACGGCAAGGCCGACGCTGAAGAAGGCAGTGGGTAAAAAGAGGGTGGGGCGTGGGTTGTAGAGTGTGGGAACAGCCTGGCTTGGCAGGTGTGCTGCGCAGGACAAGCTGAGCAGGGGGACAGCGGCAGCCTGATGGACTGAGTTCCTCATCTTTTCCCACTGTCCACTCCCCACTTCCTCCTGCACGGGACAAGCGGCAGCCCCCCAGAGGCGTACACTGTCCAGAATGAGGGTTGGTCTGCTTGAATCACGCGCCGCGCGGCTTCCGGGCTACTGGGCGGCGTATCTGAAAGAACTGGGGGCCACGCCTGTGACCCCCGCCGTCAGCGACGCGCAGGCACTGGAACTGGGCCGCGAAAGCCTGCCCGGCGAGCCGGCCACCGTGCAGCTGACCCTGGGGCGCATTCTGGGCCTGACGCGGGTGGACACCGTACTCGTGCCGCAGTGGGCCGCCGTCAGCGGCGACGCCTGGAGCGAAGCGCTGCCTGAACTGCTCTCGCGGCGCATCAGCGGGCTGCCCACGCTGCTGGGGGTACCTGACCAGCCGGACGCGCTGGAAAACACAGCGGCCGAGGTGGGGCTGCGCGTGACCCAGAACGCCGGCATGGTGCGCCGCGCCCTGGAAAAGGTGCGCCCGCTGGGCCAGGACGCCCGCGCTGCGCCGCCCGTCCTCAGCCGGGGCAGCCGCGTGACGGTGGCCGTTATTGGCCCGCGTGCCCTGATGGGCGAACACCTGCTGACCCACCCTCTACGCGCGGCCCTGGACGAGCTGGGCCTGTATGGCGTGTTCAGCACAGACCTGAGTGTCCCCGAGGTCCTACGCCGCGCCGAGCGGATGCCCGGCGACGCGGCGCCCGGTGACCGGGAACTGTTCGGGGCCGCCTCGTTGCTGGGCGGCAAAAGTGCCGTGCGCGGATTCGTGCTGGCGGTGCCGGCCCGTGACGGCGCGGCGCAGGCGGCCGCCGCACGACTGGCCGCCGCCCAGCACAAACCCACCCTGACCCTGCAGCTGGACGGCCAGAGCGAGTTCCCCGACCTGGCGGCCTTTCGTGACCGCGTGACTCTGGGCCGCTTTGCCCTCGACCCCATAGAGGAAAGCGGCGCATGAACCTCTGGCGCTGGCTGACCACCCCCGACCCAGAACCAGGATTTACCACCGGCAAACTGTTGAAACTGGCGGCGCGCGTGGCGCTGTTCGCCCTGGTGGCGACCCTGGTGAGCAGCCTGCTGAGCCTCACGCCGCTGGGACCGTACCTGAATACCTGGTGGGGCAGCCTGCTCTTTGTGCTGGCGCTGTATCTTCCGCTGGCGCGCTTTCTCAATGTGGATACCTTTGTGCCGCGCCGCCTGCAAGCCCGCGTGGACGCCCGCACGTCGGGGCAGACCAGCAAGGCAACCCGCACCCAGCGCCGCAAGGAACGCCACCGCTACGCGGGCGTGCGCAAAAGCGCGCCGCGCTCCGGCGGACGGCGCTGACCACCTGACTCCTCCTGTTGCCAGCCTCTGTGAAGCCTGTTCACAGAGGCTGTTTGCTCTTCCCTACCCTTCTTCCAGCGGATAGGTCTGGGCCGCGCGCGCGGCCAGAAACACCAGATGCAGGTAAAAGAGCCCCACCCCCAGGAACACCAGCCAGCCGGGGAAATTGCCGATGTCGGCCAGGGCAAAGGCTTCTGGGAAGGTCAGCATCCACCCCTTAGGCTGGCTGAGGTCCAGTTTGGCCAGCCAGGCCAGCAGCACCGCCGCGTAAATCCACAGGTAGTTGCGGCTCAGGCGCCAGCCCAGAGCGTCGGCGCGGGACATGGGGCTGCGCGGCTTACTCAGCTCGGCCAGCAGCAGCTGGTGCCAGTCAGGGTCTACGCGGTCACCCAGCATGGCCGGATAAAAAAAGCGTTCCATGATCCGGACCCGGTGGTGCGCGATTTCAAAGGTGCGAAAGCGCCGCGCCTCCAACCGCAGAAAAAAGTAATTCATGAACATGGAAAACAGAAAGGTGGCGTGGCTGTTGTTCACGTCCCCCAGGGCAAAAGAGGCCAGGCCAGCGGTGGTGACCACCGACCAGTTGGTCGTCATGTCCAGCCGCTGCCGGTAGGCGGTCATCTTGCCAACTTCGGCGCGGTAAAGGTGAATCAGGGCGTTGGCCGCGTTCGTGGTGTAACTCACGTCCGTCAGTCCGCCTAACCCCGCGCCGGGGCCACCGCCCACGCCGGGCATCAGGGACGCCACCTGTGCATGGGTTCAGGGTAGCGCACCCGCCGTCAACAGCGATCTTTCGCAGCAGAGCAGGGACACAGGCACTGGCAACTCGTCCACGGCAGGCCAGAGAGACGCGCCGCTCGCTTGGGGAAAGCGCGGGCCCAGCCCTCAGCGCAGGAAGGGGTTACTCCTGCGCTCGGCGCCCACAGTCGTGCGGGGGCCGTGGCCAGGGTAGACAGCCGTGTCTTCCGGCAGGGTCAGCAGTTCGGCCGCGATGCTGCGCAGCAGGGTTGGATGGTCACCGCCGGGCAGGTCGGTGCGGCCAATCCCCCCCTGAAACAGCGTATCGCCAGCAATGACCAGGCCCGGCGCTGTAAACACCACATGCCCCGGCGAGTGGCCCGGCACTTCGCGGGCGGTGAGCGTCAAGTCGCCTGCGGTGAAGGTCTGCCCCTGGACAATTTCCTGGTCGGGGGCTTCGGGTTGCGTAAAGGGCAAGTTCCAGCGGCCCGCACTCGCCGCCCCCAGCTGATAAAGAGGCTGGTCAGCGACATGCAGAAACACCGGCACCTCCAGCGCTTCCCGGAGGGGCTGCACCGCGCCGATATGGTCAAAGTGCGCGTGGGTCAGCAGAATGGCGCGCACCGTGACGCCGCTGCCGCGCACCAGGGCCAGCAGCCGCTCGGCCTCGTCGCCAGGGTCAATCAGAAACCCTTCGTTCTGCTCGCCGGCGATCAGCAGCGCATTTTCCTGAAGGGGGCCGGTGGGCGTGGACCACAGGCGCACGGGGCCGTGGGTCTGGGGGCGGGGCGCAGTCATGCCCGGCAGTGTAACGGCGGCAGAGACCAGTCCTGAGCCATTGCCAGCTTTCCTCAATCGGTTTGGCCGACTGCATCTGCAATGAACTCAGACCGTCAAGGAGCGGGTGGGCGGGGTCAAGAATGCCCTGCATTGTGAAACTTAGCAGCCAGCGACTTGAGACGCGCCTCATTGCCTTTAGAGGAACAGCGGCGTGAGTCATCTGAAGAGGCAGGAAAGCAGCATGATGATTCTCACTTCGTCAGCTTGAGGACCGAGTTTGGCGTTGGCGTGCCGCTAAGCAAATTTGCCCCAGCGCCGTTCAGACACTATGAGCGGCGCTGAGTTCTGCTCTGAGATAGAACAGCGTCGTCCTTCGGCGTTGAGTCCATCAGGCAGTACACACCTGGGCGCTCTGACATGAAC
>NZ_WQLB01000022.1 GCF_009755355.1 Deinococcus arboris
ATCGGAGTCCGTATCAGGCACCGTCCGCCTGACCGAGACGCGGCCGACCGGCGCGCCGCCTGAACACCTCTGCTCTCGCCTGTATGGAACCGCTCCCGGCGCGGTTTTTTGCCGCTCCGTGTTAGGTTCAGGCCATGACGGTCAAGCGGCACAAGGGCGCCGAGGCGCCCACCTCTTCCCACAACTTTGAACATGCGCTGGTGCTGGAAACGGCGCGGGTCACCGAGGGCGCGGCGCTGGCCGCCAGCCGCCGCATGGGCATGGGCGACAAGAACGCGGTGGACGGCGCCGGCACCGAGGCCATGCGCCAGTTGCTGAACACCCTCGACATCCGGGGCACCGTGGTCATCGGGGAAGGCGAGATGGACGAGGCCCCCATGCTCTACATCGGGGAAAAGGTGGGCGCCGGGCAGTACGAGGTGGACATCGCCGTGGACCCCGTCGAGGGCACCTCGGTGACGGCCAAGGGCCTGCCCAACGGTCTGGCGGTCATTGCCCTGTCCGAACGCGGCGGCCTGATGCACGCGCCCGACTGCTACATGGACAAACTGGTGGTGCCGCCGCCGGCCGCCGGCAAGGTCAATCTGGAGTGGCCCGTAGAGGCCAACCTGAACGTCCTGGCCCAGAGCCTGGAACGCGACATCGAGGACCTGATGATCACCATCCTCGACCGCGAGCGCCACGCCGACCTGATTCGCCGGGTGCGGGCCGCCGGCGCCCGCGTGAAGCTGATCGGCGACGGCGATGTGGTGGCCAGCCTGCAGGTGGGCGTGCGCGGCACGGGCGTCCACGCCCTGATGGGGTCCGGTGGCGCGCCTGAAGGCGTGCTGTCCGCCGCCGCCATGAAGTGCCTGGGCGCCGAGATTCAGGGCCGCTTTATTGCCGAGGACGACGCCATGCGAGAGCGCTTCAAGACGATGGGCGTAGACGAGACCCGCGTCTATAAGACCCACGAACTGGCGCCTGGCAAGCAGATTGTCTTCAGCGCCACCGGCATTACCTACGGCGAACTGCTCAGCGGCGTGCGGCGCTTTGGCGGCGGGGCCAGAACACACACCCTGGTGATGGGCTACGCCACCCGCGTGGTGCGCTTTATCGACACCGTGCACCTGGAAGACGACGGCGCGCGGGTCACCGTCAGGATTTAAAGGCGGGAGGGCGTGCGGAGGGGCCAGGATGTTTCTGGCCCCTCCGCACGCCTCTCTTCAGTTCAGCCGCAGCCAGTAGTAGTCGTACTTGCCCAGAATCATGGCGTAGGGGTCTTCACCCACCGCCGGAAAATGGCTGCCTCCGGCCAGGGTCACGGGCATGCGTCCGGCGTAGGCGTGCAGGTCCAGCTTGACAGCCTGGGCGTTGGCGGCAAAGTTGCTGACAATCAGCAGCGTTTCGTCGGGGGTGGTGCGGGTAAAGGCCAGAATGGCCGGGTTGTCGGTGTCGATAAACTGCAACTCACCGTGGGCAAACGCGGGGTGGGCGCGGCGCAGTTCCAGCTGGCGGGCAGTCCATTTCAGCAGGCTGCTGGGGTCGCGCTCCTGGCTCTGCACGTTCACGCGGCCGTACCCGTACACCGGGTCGCCAATCGGCGGAAAGAAGCAGTGTTCGGGCGGGCAGGTCGAGAAGCCGCCGCTCATGCCGGCGTTCCACTGCATGGGGGTGCGGACGCCGTTGCGGTCAGCCAGCGAGAGGTCATCCCCCATGCCAATCTCGTCGCCGTAGTACAGGATGGGACTGCCGGGCAGCGCCAGCAGCACCGTGGTCAACAGTTCCACACGGCGGCGGTCATTGTCGAGCAGCGGGGCCAGGCGGCGGCGAATGCCCACGTTGATCTTCATGCGGGTGTCCGGCGCGTAGGCGGCGTACATGAAGGCGCGCTCCTCGTCGGTCACCATTTCCAGCGTCAGTTCGTCGTGGTTGCGCAGAAAGGTAGCCCACTGCCCAAACTTCGGAATCTGCGGCAGGCGGTCCATGATCTCCCGAATCGAGGTGGTGTCCTCTTTTTTCAGGCTCATGTACAGCCGGGGCATCACCGGAAAGTTGAAGCACATGTGGAATTCCGGCTCGGCATCGGTGCCAAAGTACTCCACGACTTCCTCGGGCCACTGGTTGGCCTCGGCCAGCAGCAGGCGCCCCGGATACTCCTCATCCACCAGGCGGCGCATCTGTTTGAGGATGGCGTGGGTTTCGGGCAGGTTCTCGCAGTTGGTGCCCTCCCGCTCAATCAGGTAGGGTACGGCGTCCACCCGGAAGCCGTCCACGCCCAGGTCCAGCCAGAACCGGGCCGCGCTCAGCAGTTCGTCCACCACGCGCGGATTGTCGAAGTTCAGGTCCGGCTGGCTGGCAAAAAAGCGGTGCCAGTAAAAGCGCCCACTCACGTCATCCCGCGTCCAGTTGCTCGTCTCGGTGTCGGTGAAGATGATGCGCGCGTCGGCGTATTCGGTGCCGGTGTCACTCCAGACGTAATAGTCGTGGTACTCGTTGGGACTGCCGTCGGGCAGGGTCGGGCCGCGCCGCGCCGCCTGAAACCACGGATGGTCCGAGGAGGTGTGATTGGTCACGAGGTCGCCAATCACCCGCAGGCCCCGCACATGGGCCTCGCGCAAGAAGACCTTGAAATCCTCCAGGGTGCCCAGGTCCGGGTGAATGCCGGTGTAGTCCGCCACGTCATAGCCGTCGTCGCGCAGGGGGCTGGGGTAGAAGGGCAGCAGCCACAGGCAGTCCACGCCCAGATTCTTCAGATAATCCAGCTTGCCGGTCAGGCCTGGAAAATCACCCTTGCCGTCACCGTTGCCATCGGCAAAGGTCCGGACCGAGAGTTCATAGAAAACGGCGCTCTTGTACCATTCGGGCGCGGCAACCTGGGTCATGCGGTCCAGTGTAACGCCGAATGGAATCGCTGCCACAGGTACAACATAGGACCATGCCCCAGCCTCTTGTGCGTCCGTTGACACCGCAGGACCGCGGCGCGGTCCTGCGCATTTTTCTGAGCAATGTACCGGACTTTTTTCTGCCCACCGAGCGCGCCGATTTCGAGACCGACCTGAACGAGACCCCGCAGTACCTCGTCGTAGAAGTGGGGGGCGAGGTGGTGGCTTGCGGCGGCGTGGCGCTGGAGGACGACATGCAGACCGGCTTCTTCGTCTGGGGCATGGTGGCGCGTGAGCGGCAGGGTCAGGGCCTGGGGACTGTGCTGGTTGAGGCCCGCCTGCGTCTGCTGCGCGACTTGGGCGCGCGCCGGGTCTGCCTGGACACCAGCCAGCTCACAGCGCCGTTCTATGAGCGGCTGGGCTTCGAGGTCCGGCAGCGCACGCCCGAGGGCTACGGGCCTGGCCTGGACCGCCTGGAGATGGAACGGGCACTCTAAGGGCACTGGATAACAACACCGGCAGAACAAAGCAAAAACCCACCCGAACGGGTGGGTTCTGACTGGCTGGGGCACTAGGACTCGAACCTAGATTAACGGTGTCAGAGACCGTCGTCCTGCCATTAGACGATGCCCCAACGCAACTCTGACTGCTGCCAAAAGCAGCGTCAGGGAGTATAGATGCCCGTAGCGGCAGGCGTCAAGGCTCACCCCCACCACCGGGCCAGCGCGGCCCCGGACTGATTCCACGTTAAAACAGCGCTGGACTGCGTTCAGAGCGCAGTTGGCGCGCTTCGCCAAACTCTGATACACTGAGGTGTTGCCGCGCCCGTTGCCAGGTCATGACCGTAGAGTCAGCTTCGCAAGGAGAGCAGGTATCAGGCCAGTGCAGGGGCCGCAGTGCCCCCGTGCTCAGGAGGACAGGAGTTCATGGAAGACAACACCCAGACCCCCGCCCAGCAAGGCGGGACTCAGCCCACGACGGGCACCACCCAGCCCAGCGCCCCCACCCCCGTGGAGGAGCGCGAGTACCCCGCGATGACCATGGAGGACATCCTCGCCAGTGAGGCGCAGGAGCCCCAGAGCGTCACGCGCGGTGACATCGTGGACGGCACCATCGTGTTCATTGGCCAGGAAGGCATTGCCGTGGACATTGGTGCAAAAGTTGAGGGCATCATTCCCCTCAACCAGCTCGGCGACGAGCCGGTCACGCTGGAGCAGGCCCAGGAGATGTACAAGGCCGGCGAACAGATTGAGGCCTACGTGGTGCGCGTTGACCTGCCCAACAGCCAGATTGTGCTGAGCAAGAAGCGTGCCGACCAGGACAAGGGCTGGCGCGTTCTTGAAAAGATGCAGGAACAGGGCGAGGCCTTTGAGGTCGAGGTGCTGGAAAAGGTGCGCGGCGGCCTGGTCGCGCAGGTTGAAGGCATTCGTGCGTTCCTCCCGGCCAGCCAGGTGGACACCCGCCGCGTCAACGACCTTGACCCCTACGTGGGCAAGCCGCTGATGGTCAAGCTCATTGAGCTGAACCGCAAGCGCAACCGCGTCATCATCAGCCACCGCGCCATTCTGGAAGCCCAGAAGGCCAAGGCCCGTGAAGAAACCGTGGGCCAGCTGGAAGCCGGCGCCCAGTTTGAAGGCGAAGTTGTGGAAATCACCGACTTCGGCGTGTTCGTGAACCTGGGCGGCATTGACGGTCTGGTTCACCGCAGCGAGCTGACCTACGGCCGCTTTAACCACCCCCGCGACGTGGTCAAGGTGGGCGACAAGGTGCAGGTGCAGGTCATGGATGTCGATGGTGGGCGCGAGCGCATCAACCTGTCCATGAAGGCCCTCACCCAGGACCCCTGGGAAGGCGCCACCGAGCGCTACAGCATTGGTCAGAAGGTCAACGGTAAGGTCACCAACCTCACCAACTTCGGCGCCTTCGTGGAGCTGGAGTCGGGTCTGGAAGGGCTGGTCCATGTCAGCGAAATGAGCTGGACCAAGCGCGTGCGTCACCCCAACGAGGTCATGAAGGAAGGCGACGAAGTTGAGGCCGTCATCCTGCGCATTGACCCCAAGGACCGCCGCATCAGCCTCGGGATTCGTCAGACCACGGACGATCCCTGGAGCGCGCTGCCTGACCGCTACCCACCTGGCACCCCCGTGAAGGGCAAGATCACTGGCATGACCGACTTCGGCGTGTTCATGGAGATCGAGGAAGGCATCGAGGGCCTGATTCACATCAGCGAACTGGACACCCAGCGCGTGAACAACCCCGCCGACCTGTTCAAGAAGGGCGACGAGATCGAAGCCGTCATTCTGAACATTGACCCCGTGGAGCAGCGTGCCAGCCTCAGCCGTCGCCGCTTCCTGGGTGGCGGCAGCGTGCCCGCCCAGCGCGACTACGTGTCGCAGGGTGGCGGCGCCCGCAGCGACCGCTACAGCAGCGGTGGCGGCCAGGGTGGCCCACGCGGCGCTGGTGGCCGTGGCGGTCGCCGTGGCGACGCCGACTACGCTTACAACGCCAAGGACGCCCAGCAGGGCGGGAAGATCAGCACCAAGCTGGGCGACGTGTACGCCGACCTGTTTGCGCAGTTTGGTCTGGGCAGCGACAAGAAGGCCGACACCCCCGAAACCGAAGGCACGGACGACACCCAGGGCTAAGCCCCAGGCAAGTTCAAGAACACCCCGAGCCAAAGCGGCCCGGGGTGTTCTTGCGTTTAGATGTGGAAGGCAGATAAGAGGGGCCGTGCCCCTTCGCAGTGAAGGTGAGAGCGTCTTTTGCAAGATCACTCCGTCCATTACGCTTACACGCCAGAAAAGAATCAGTCGGCCAATGCCAATCTCTTTACACATCTCCCCTATTTCGCAACGTTCCATCGTCGCTTGAATTCTCTATGCAGCAGAGGAGCCAGAGGCCGCGCTGTGCCTCCAACGGGTTTCTTATTGTCTCTAGGCAGAGCGAGGAGGCGTGACCGTCTCTCAAAAGGCGTCATCCTGTGCCTAGAGGGTGCCAAGAACAGGTTTGAAGTTCGCGGTAGAGACTTCGTAACGAGCAGAATGGGTGGGTGACGCGCCGAGGGTATCCGAGTGACGTCGATGACGACACGTATTTCTTTCTGCTCCCATATTTGCTGCTCAGTCCTGAAGACGCCAGACAACGGAAATATCCCATTCGAGACGTGCTGAACGCCCTGCTTTGGGTCGCGCGCACTGGCGCGCAGTGGGCGTATTTGCCCCATGACTTCCCACCGGCGCAGACGGTGCACCAACAGGCGCACCGCTGGTTTGAGGCCGCGTGTTTTCAGAGCGCGGCGCATGATTTGCGGCTGCTGTCCCGCGTGGAGAAGAGCCGGCATGGTGAGCCAACGGCGATCATCATCGACAGTCGCACACTCCAGAGCACACCAGAGAGCGGCCACCGTGCCGGCTTTGACGGCGCGAAGAAGCGCAGGGGCACCAAAGTCCATCTGGCCGTCGACACCCTGGGGCACGTCCTGGCGGTGCTCACCACACCGGCTAATGAGCAAGACCGAGCACAGGTCAAAGACCTGTGCCTAGACGTGCAGGAAGCTACAGGTGTGACGGTCCAAGTCGCCTTCGCCGATCAGCACCCAGACCGCTTTTGATGCCACCCAGGCCGGGGTTGAATTGATCGTCGTCAAGCGCCCCGAAGCCATCAAGGGGTTCGTCCTGTTGCCCAAACGCTGGGTCGTGGAGCGCTCACTGGCGTGGCTGTCGCGCTTCAGACGCCTCGGACGTGACCTGGAGCGCCTGTCGTCCACCCTGGTCGGCTTCCACATCCTCGCCGCCTGCGTTCTGCTCTGCAACAACTTAAAGCCCCTTTTTGCATAACGTTCTTGGCACCCTCTAGCTCAGCTGTATACCGCTTCAGTACAGACTGCGTCTCCTGCAAGGTCGTGTGCAAGAGCCAGCCTGTAAGACCCACGCTATCCCCTACCCCGGATGCCGCGCCGCAGCAAACGTCGCTTGGGCGCTGAAGTCACCGGGCATCTTCTCGTACTCGCCTTCAGCGTTGAGTTCCCAGGAGCCACGCGTGTCGGCCCACTCCGTGTCCAGAATGCTCAGAAAGGCCTCGCGGTGGCGGTCATCCAGCACCGGAGCAATCACCTCAACGCGGCGGTCCAGGTTGCGGCTCATCCAGTCGGCGCTGCCAAAGTACACTTCCGGGCTGCCGCCGTTACCGAAAGCGAAGACGCGGGCATGTTCCAGGTAGCGGCCCAGCAGGCTGCGCACCCGGATGGTCTGC
Organism: Deinococcus arboris; assembly: GCF_009755355.1. GTDB lineage: Bacteria > Deinococcota > Deinococci > Deinococcales > Deinococcaceae > Deinococcus > Deinococcus betulae. Next base: position 7,116 of record NZ_WQLB01000022.1, read on the forward strand.
GACTGTTCGGGCATGCCGGGGCGCAGGCAGCAGACCCCGCGAATAATCATCTCGATCCTCACGCCGACACTGGCTGCACGGTAAAGCGCCTCAATCAGGCCAGGGTCGGTAAGCTGATTGAGCTTGACGCGCACCCAGGCGTCCAGGCCATCGCGGGCGTGGGCGGCTTCCCGCTCCAGCAACGCCTCAAAGCCGGTGCGGGCCGTGTCAGGGGCCACCAGCAGGTGCGTGTACTCCGCCTCGGCGTAGCCGGTCAGGTGGTTAAACAGCTCGGCCACATCGGCGCCCAGATCGGGGTCGGCCGAGAGCAGGCTCAGGTCGGTGTACAGGCGTGCGGTCTTGGCATTGTAGTTGCCGGTGCCGATATGCACGTAGCGCCGCAAGCCGCCTTCCTCGCGCCGCACAATCATGGTGACCTTGGCGTGGGTTTTCAGGCCCGCCACGCCGTACACCACATGCGCCCCGGCCCGTTCCAACTTTCTGGCCCAGGAAATATTGCGCTGCTCGTCAAAGCGGGCCTTGAGTTCAATCAGGGCCACCACCTGTTTGCCGTTCTCGGCGGCAGCGCGCAGAGCCGACAGCAGGCGCGGGTCGTCGCCTGTGCGGTAGAGCGTCTGCTTGATGGCCAGCACCTGCGGGTCGCGGCTGGCCTCTTCCAGAAAGTCCAGAATGTTGGCAAAGCCGTCGTAGGGATGGTGCAGCAGCACGTCACCCTGACGAATGGTGTCAAAGATGCCGTCCTCTTCGTCACCATCCAGGTCCGGCACGGCGGGCGAGTACGGGGCAAAGGTCAGCTCCGGGCGCTTGACGGGCAGCCCCATCAGGTCGGCGGTGCCCAGCGGGCCTTCCAGGGTAAAGATGTCCTCGGAATCCAGGCGCAGGCGCTCTTGCAAGAAGGTAATCAGGGCGGGAGGCGTGTCGCGCATGACCTCCAGCCGCACGGCCGACCCAAAGCGGCGGCGGCGCAGGCCGTCTTCAATGGTGGCCAGCAGGTCCTCGGCTTCTTCTTCCTCGAACTCGTAATCGGTGTTGCGCGTCACGCGGAAGGCGTGGGCCGCCAGCACCTCACGGCCCTTGAACAGTTCCTCAATGTGCGCGGCAATCACGTCTTCAAGCAGGAGGACCGTGTCGGCAATGCAGACGGCGCGCGGCAGCACGCCCACCGGCACCTTTACGCGGGCAAATTCCGGCTCCTCGTCCTCGCCGGACGCCAGCAGCACCGCCAGATTCAGGCTGAGGTTGCTGAGGTACGGAAAGGGGTGGCTGGGGTCTACGACCAGCGGCGTCAGGACCGGCTGAATCTCGGCCAGGTAGTGCTCGCGCAGCTGCGCGCGGGCCCGGCGGCCCAGCTCTGAGGTCTTGGCCAGCTTGACGCCCTGCCGGTTCAGGTCGCGCAGGGTCCGGCGGGTCGCGGTCTCGATTTCGCGCAGCATGGCCTGGGTCCGTTCACGCACCAGGGCCAGCGTTTCGCGGGGCAGCAGGCCGTCGGGGCCGGGGGTGTTCACGCCCGCCGCAATCTGCCGGTGAACCCCCGCCACGCGCACCATGAAAAACTCGTCGAGGTTGCTGCCGCAGATGGCGGCGTATTTCAGGCGCTCCAGAGGTGGATTGCGCTCGTCGCGGGCCTCGGCCAGCACCCGCTCGTTAAAGGCCAGCCAGGACAGCTCGCGGTTCAGAAACTCGCTCTGGGCATTGGCGACGGTGCTGTGCGTCCTGGGTGCCGCTGGCCTCTCCTGCGCGGGCGACGCACCGGCCGCCTTGGCCGTTCGCCGCCGACGGGCAGCAGGCACAGAGGCGGAGGGCGACGCGGGACGCTCGGTGTTCTTGGGGGGCACAGTGACAGACTCCTTGGGACAAACTCCACGGGGCAGTAGAGGGCACGACGGTCAGGTGAACGTCAACGCCCAGGGTATACCAGCGCGGCGGCGGCGCCGCCCAGAGTCAAGGTTCGGCCTGAAGAGACGACAGGCCCTGCATGGTGGCGGAAAATGCCCGCGCGCCCTCCTGCAAAGCCGCCAGCCAGCGGGGCAGCGCCGCGCAGAACGCCGCCGGGGTGTCATATAGCCCTTCAACGCTGGCCCAGACCTCGCTGTCAGCGGTGTGCAGCTTGACCAGCTTGGCTGTGCGGTTAACCTCGTCGCAGGCGTACAGCGCCGCGCCGTGATCCTCATCGGTGGTCAGGGGCCACAGCCCAGGCCGCAGCAGGTGGTAAAACACCTCGTCCCCGGCCTGAGGCAGCAGAAAATACTGTTCCCCCTCAAACGCCAGGGACAGACCCCACTCGCCCTCGGCCTGCACCGTAAAGCCCTGGCCACGCAGCAGGTCAGCTACAGTCGGCGCCGGCAGGGTGGCCTGCTGACCACTGGCCGCGCGGCGCGTCATGCCTTCACCCGGCGTCGGGCCCGGCGCCGCAGCGGTCGCCCGTCCAACGAGGCGGCCTGGCTCTGGTCTGCACGCGCCGACAGGGCCGCCAGCGTCACCCGCCGGGGCCGCAGTGGCGTCAGGAGCGGTGGGTCGGGGGCCTTCGACTCCCGCAGCGTGGGCACGAGAGGCGCCGCCTGCTCTGGTTCGCCAGGTGCGGGCTTGCGTTTGGTCTTTTTCTGCGGGCGTTCCAGCATGTGGCCCCCTGCGGCACGGTGAAGTGCCCCCAGTGTACGCCCTGGCCGTCAGGCACACGGCGGCCAGACTGGCTGAGGAGGCATTGGCCGGCTATGCCAGTTTTCGCAAGCGGGCGCTGTCTTTGGACTGTGTGGCAATTCCAGTCAAGAGCAGAAGGGGCTCTGCTGATGGCAACGCCCGCTGGGCACCAGCGTTCCCACCGGCCCACTTCTTCCCCGACTCGGTCCTCGCCGCAGCGACCGGAGGCCGCACCTCCTCTCCGATTGACAACCTCTCTCAGGCTGATTCCAGCGGCGCCACGTACACCTGACCGTCCTCCAATTCAGTGCGGTACAGGCGCACGGGCTTGACGGCGGGCAGCGTCTTGGCCTTGCCCGTGCTTAACTCGAACTTGGCACCGTGCTTTTCGCAGGTGATGCGCCCCGCGCTGACCTCGCCGCCCAGCAGAGGGTAATCCTTGTGGGTGCAGTTGTTGCGCAGGGCGTAGTACTGGCCTTCAAAGTTCACCACCACCACGCTGACTCCACCCACCAGGACCGCAACCTGACTTCCTTCGGGGAGGTCAGTCTGCTGGCCCACCAATACGCGCTCACTCATGAGGGCCGAGTCTAGCGCGCAGGGCGGCGCTACAGGCGCTACACCCCGCAGCCGCTCTCTAAAGGCGTTTGGCGCAGGCCAGACGGCTTCCATTCGGCCACGCCGACCCCCACCCCTTCGTAATAGGCGGCCTGAACGGCAATCTCCATGCGGCTGTCGCCGTTCAGGTCAGCCAGCCCAACCAGCCGGTAGAGATTGGCCATCGGCATAGGCACGTCGCTGCCAGGGTCCCAGGGCTTGAGCGGCGCCACATGCGCCCCCAGCGTAACGGTCTTAACCCCACTGCCCGCCACATGCCGCAGGAGCAGCAGGCTGTAGTCACCTGGCTGGCCCACGGGCGGCGGAGACTCACTGCTGCGCTCGGCAAAACGGCTGGCCTCAATGATGACCTCCTGGGTGCCGTTGCCATCCACGTCGGCGCGCACCAGCCGGGTGATGCGAACATTCGGGTTCTGAAGGCCCCGCCGCACCAGTTCGGCACGGACGAGGCTGGCGTAGACCGCATTGGTGTTGGGCAGCACCGTGACAGGCCGGGGCTGCGCCCGCATGCCACCAGCGACAAACAAGGTAGACAGCGCCAGCTGCGCGGCGGGCCGCACGGCCACCTCTGAAGCCCATTCGCAGGGAGAATCCAGCGTGGCCGGCTTCTGACCCCTCACCGTCTGCGGCGCCTGCCCCAGCGCCAGGCGGGTGTAGGTTTCCTGGCCCGTCAACCGGGCGCGGGCAGCGTCAGGGTCTAGCCAACGGTCCCCTGCCCACGCCCCCAGAAAATACGGCGTAGCCTGGCCCGGCAGAGCCGCCAGAACCGGATACACCTTGGCCACCGGCGCAGCAGTGGCCGGCAGCAACAGCAGCAAAGCAGGAATCAGCAGGCGCATGGCCCAGCCTACGGCCTGCGCGCCACCAGAAAGCTGAGGAGCAGCGGCAAGCTTCTTATTAATCGGCTGGGCGAGAGGCCAGAGACAGGCCGCGCAGGCAGCAGTGTCCCAACCACCTCAGCAGAGTCTTCCATAGCGGTTTCAACGGGACAGACGGTCCTCTGCTCCAATCTGCTGAACAGTGATGCGGTTGCCCCAGGGATCACGCAGCCGCAGCACATCGGTCTCTTCTTCCAGCTCTGCCCGGCCGCTCAGATGGGCCCGCAGGGCAGTCAGGTCTGGCGTCTGGACCGTGAGGCCCGCCAGACCTGCGGCCTCGGCCGTCGGTCGGGGTTGCCCCACCGTGTGCCACTCGTTGAGGCCGATGTGGTGGTGATAGCCGCCCCACGACAGAAACGCCGCGCTGCCCATATCGGCCACCAGGTCCAGGCCCAGCGTCTCGCCGTACCACGCCGCCGCCTGCGCCGCGTGGCCGACCTTCAGATGAACGTGCCCAATGGCGGTGCCGGCCGGCGCAGCGTAGGGGTCGTCAGTGAGGTGGCGGGGGTCCAGGCCTGCGGCCGCCAGCACCGCTGCCGTGTCCACCGCCTGCGTGCCCATCTGCACCTGACCGCCTTGCCACACCCAGGTATCGCGCGGCCGGTCTGCATAGACCTCAATGCCGTTGCTCTCGGGGTCCTGAAGATAAAACGCTTCACTGACGAGGTGATCGCCACTGCCAATCCGCAGCCCCAGACCCGCCGCGTGCGCCAACCAGCGGCCCAGGTCAGCGCGGGTGGGGAGCAAAAAGGCGGTGTGATAGAGCCCCGGCCGGCTGACCGGCGCGGGCGGCCACTGCGGCGCCGCCTGGAGGTGCAGCAGCGGCGTGCCCTGGGCACTGAGCACCGCGCGCTGGGCGCCCAGCCAGCTCACGCTGAGCCCCAAGAGGCGCTGGTAGAACGCGGCCAGGCCCTGAAGGTCACGCGCCGCCAGTTCCACTGGTCCCATGTGGGTTGAGGAAGCAAGAACAGAAGTCATAGGCAACAGCATGACAGCTTAGGTTTAAAAAATCAACTGATTTATTTTCTAAAAGATACTTTTGAGGCTTTGAGTTGCTCTCAAAGCCTCTTCGGCTTCTAGCTTCACCCCACTTTTCGCCTCTCCCTCTAAAGAAGGATGCTCGGCAGCCCGGTGAGGTATTGACTCAGGTGAGTCACTTACACATCGAGAGAGTCTTGGAGGTTTTTCATGGTTCAGTCCACCTTTGCTGCCGTTCTGGATGCTCTACATGACCTTGCCCGTCTGGCCCTGCCTGCTGGACTGCTGCTGGGCACGCTTCTGATTGCCCTGCTGCTGCTGAGCCTGCTGGACCGGTCCCGCGCCCGCGCCGCGCTGAGTTGGCTGGCGGTTCAGGCGCCGCAAATCGCCGCGTGGAGCCTGGTGGCCCTGGCCCTGGGCGCGGGGCTGCTGGCCGTGACGGTCACGCGCCGCGCCGTGGACACCCGCCTCAGCGCCCAGCAGAGCGCACGCTACGCCAACGCCGCCGACCCGGACGGCGGGCAAACCGCCCAGCGGGCCCCCAGCGCCGCGCTGCTGGAAACCCGCACCTACACCCGCAGTCTGGCCCTGCCACGCGACGTGGTGACCCGCATAGGTGTGAATGACGGCTGGACCCAATTGCTGCCGTATCTGGGAGGTGCCGCTGGCAGCGTGCAGGATCTGCAGGAAGGTTTTACGCGCCAGGGCGAGACCCTGACCTACAGCCGGGCCGTCACGCTGCTGACCGAACGGCCCGTAGACCTGGACCGGGCATCCATCCGGGCCAACCTGGCTTTCACCGACCCGGCTGGTGGGCGTGCCAGCTTTTACAACGCCACCTTTGACGCGACCTATGCCTTCACCAATCCACTGGACGAGGCCGCCACCATGCGCTTTTTCTTTCCCCTGCCGCAGGGGAGCGGCACCCTGAGCGGCTTTCAGTTCGTGGTGAACGGCACACCGCTGCGGCCAGGCACCGCGCTGGAGGGCGCGGCTTGGGAAGGAGAGGTTCCGGCGCGGGGCACAGTCAAGGTGCAGGTGCGTTACGCCCACCAGGGCGCGCGGGCCTGGAGCTATGTCCTGAGCCGCCGCGAGGCCTTGCGCGACCTCGACCTGACCCTCACCACCAACCGGCCAGCCAAATTTCAGCGGTACGCGCTGTTCCCGACATCCCAGACCCGTACAGCGCTGGGCAGCCAGCACACCCTCCGCTGGCGACTGACCGACGTAATTACCGCACAGGACGTGGCGGTTGTGTTTACTGGCGGCAACCTGCGGGAGACGCTGCATAAGGTGCATCTGGGACAGACAGCGGCCCTGGGTCTGGCCGCGCTACTGTGCGTGTTGTGGGCACTGACCCGGCGCCTCCCGCTCCGGCCCCTGACCCTGACAATGAGTCTGCTGGGGCTGGCACTGGGCTTTGTGCTGGGCGGCGTGCTGACGGCCTATCTGCCCCCGCTGCTGGCCGAGGGGGCAGGCAGCCTGACTGGCCTGGGGCTGGCCTGGCTGCTCCTTTCACCTGCGCATCGACGGCACCTGCGAGTTCCCCTCGTCCTGTGCGCCGCGCTGCCACTAGCCTTTCTGAGTGGCGGGCACGCAGGCTTGTTGGTTACAGCGCTGGCTACGCTGGCCTTGCTGACGCTGCAGTGGCCAGCAAGGAAGGTCAGAGCAGCATAAAAGAAGGGCCGGTCTGGACACTACCCAGGCCGGCCCCTGCTTGCATTTTTTATTGACTCAGCTGCCCGATGATGCTGAACATCGGCAGGAACATCCCGGCCACGATAACGCCTACGATGCCCCCTAGAAACACAATCATGATTGGTTCAATGGCGGCGGTCATACCGTCGACGGCCTCATCCACTTCTCGGTCATAGAAGTCACCCACCTTATTCAGCATGTCGTCCAGCGAACCGGTTTCTTCACCAATACTAATCATGCTGACCACCATTGGAGGGAAGACTTTGCTGGTGGCCAAACTGGAACTCATCTGTTCGCCGACCATCACCACATTTTTAGCGTTTTCAATGCTGTCTTCCACGATAGCGTTGTTGGCAGTGCCCTTCGTGATTTCGAGACTCTCAATTATATTCACACCGCTACTAATCAGCAATCCAAAGGTCCGAGCGAATGAGCTGATAGCACTCTTTTGAAGCAAATTACCTAAAATAGGCATCCTGAGTTTAAGATCATCAATAACAACGCGCCCCTTAGGAGTCTTATAATATGCGCGGTATGCAAAGACAACGGCAGCCACGATAACAAAAATGAGCAAGCCCGAGTTCCTCAGGAAGTCCGAAACTGCCATCAACACCCGCGTAATCAGAGGGAGTGGCGCATTCAGCTGTGCCAGAATTCCCGCAAACTGCGGGACAATAGTTGTCAAAAGAAAATAAGTAATAAGAACAGCGAAAGTGAGTACGACAACCGGGTAAGTCAAAGCACTTTTAATTTTACCGCGTAGAGCCAGCTCCTTTTCCTGAAAAGCCGAAATCCGCTCTAACACCGTATCCAACGTGCCGCTCGTCTCGCCAGCACGTACAAGGTTCACGAATAGACGGTTAAAAATCCTGGGATATTTGACCAATGTTTCGCTTAAGGGCGTCCCAGATTCAACATCCGTACGCATCTCTTTGACAACGCCCTGAAAGCCCTTATGTTCAATTTGCTTTTGTAGAATAGCCAGTGACTGCACCAACGGTACCCCAGCATTGATCAGGGTAGCCAGCTGCTTGCTGAAAATCGCCACCTGCTTGAGGTTAGGGGGACGATTGTCCAGAAAAGGGATCTTGATGTCAGCATTCAAACCACCTTTAGGCGGCTTGATTTCGACAATCATCAGGTTCTTGGCACGCAGGGCGTCGCGCACCTGGGTGGCCGTCTCGGCTTCCATCTGGGATTTCAGCACCTTGCCGGAGCGGTCACGCACGCGGTATTCAAAGACGGGCATACTGAAACAGTATAGGCAGCGCGTCTTGCGCCCGCCTTACAGTACGTCACACTCTGAACCCTTCCCATGACCGAGCCCTTGCCTCTTCCCCACGCCCTGCTCCGGCAGGCCGCCCGCACCCTTGCAGCGGGCGGTGTGGTGGCCTATCCCAGCGAAACGGTGTGGGGGCTGGCGGCTCATCCTCAGCAGGAGGCGGGCATCCAGCGGCTGTATGCCCTAAAGGGGCGAGACGCGGCCAAACCCGTCCAGGTGTCGTGCGCCAGCGCAGCAGATGGAGCGGCACTGGTGCACCGCAGCGCCGAGTGGCATGCCCTGACCGACTGCTGGCCTGGGCCGCTGACGCTGGTGGCACCGGCCTCGGCGGACTGCCCACCCCTGCTGGCTCCGGAAGGCCGGGTGGGGATTCGGGTGCCTGACCATCCAGTCGCACTGGCCCTGCTGCGACTGTGTGGAGGCGCGCTGGCGACCACCAGTTGCAACCTCAGCGGAGAACCGGCGGCCCTGACCGAAGCGCAGGCCCAGGCGACCGGCCTGGGCGACCTAACGCTGCCCGACGGCGGCGCGCCTTGCCTGGGCCTGCCGAGCACCGTGTTCCTGCTGCCTGAACGGCGTGTGCTGCGTGAAGGGGCGCTGCCAGAAGCGGCCCTCTGGGCGCGTCTAGCTGAAGCAGAATCAAGATGACAAACGTTTCACCACCGTTTCGCAGCCTCATTGGCGCCGCTCTTCTGGCGGCTGGGCGGCCGGTTAGTGCAGCAGAACTGGCTGGTGTGTTGGGGCTGACAGAAGACAGGACCCGGCGCGAAATAGAGGCTTTTGCCCTGCAGGTTGAAGAGGCGGGCCTGGGCTTTCTGGTTGAGGCCGTTGCGGGGGGTTACCGGCTGGTGGTGCCGCCGGTCCTGACCCCACACCTGGCGCCGCTGCTGGCGCCTCCACCTCTTCCGACCCTGAGCAGCGCGGCGCTGGAGGTCCTGGCCGTCATTGCCTACCGTCAGCCCGTGACCCGCGCCGAGATAGAGGCCATGCGCGGAGGCAGTGCCAGCACGGTCATGACCTTGCAGGAGCGGGAACTGGTCAAGGTGGTGGGCCGCGCTGACAGTGTGGGCCAACCGCTGCTGTACGGCACCACCGAGCGTTTCCTGCTGGACTTCGGCTTGACCTCACTGGACGCGCTGCCTCCACTGGACGACACCGGGTTTGCCCACCTCTTGCGTGGGTAGACCCCTGGAGTCTTGACCGGCCCCTTATGCTCTCTCAGCAAAACGAGAGCGCGCCTATCAGAGATGACGATGAAGCGCGGTGGTTGCCAGAGTGAAGGCCTGTTCCCCAGCCTCAGCCTGCGAGGAAGTGCCATGCTTCCTCGCGCCGTCACAGTCTGACGAGGTTGAGTGCGGCCCGGACGTCGGTCAGGGTCTGGGCGACGATGACACGGCCCCGGTCTGTTCCGTCACGCAGCAGCGCCATGACGCCAGCCGGGTCAGCCTCATACTGAGCTCGGCGCGCCCGCATGGGAATCAACAGTTCTTCCAGCACATCCAGCAGATGCCGCTTGACCGTCACGTCGCCCAGGCCGCCGGCCTGGTAGTGGGCTTTGAGGGCATCCACCCGCGCCGCGTCCGGGTCAAAGGCATCCAGGTAGGTGAAGACTGGATTTCCCTCCACCTGCCCTGGGTCGCTGGCGCGCAGGTGGCCGGGGTCGGTGTACATGCCCATCACCTTGCGCCTCAGTTCATCGGGTGAATCGGAGAGATAGGCGGCGTTGCCCAGCGACTTGCCCATTTTGGTCTGGCCGTCCAGACCCGGCAGACGCGGCACCGCCGACAGGAGCGCCTGCGGTTCGATCAGGGTGTCGCCGTAGAGACCATTGAAGCGCCGCACCACCTCGCGGCTCAACTCCAGCATGGGCTGCTGGTCCTCGCCAACCGGCACCACCTGCGCGCCAAACGCCACGATATCGGCCACCTGGGCCGCCGGGTAGATGAAAAAGCCAGCGGGCACGGCGTCGCCAAAACCCTTCTGACCAATTTCGGTCTTGACTGTAGGGTTTTGCCGCAGTTTGGAGACCGTGACGAGATTCAGCAGGTGCAGCGTCAGCTCGGCCAGTTCCGGCACCGCCGACTGCAAGACAAACGTCACCCGGCTGGGGTCCAGGCCAGCGGCCAGATAATCCAGCATCACCTCTGGAATGTGGGTACGCACCACCTCGGGGCGGTCAAAATGGTCGGTCAGCGCCTGAACATCGGCCACCAGCACGAACAGCTCATGGGTGTCTTGCAGGGCCACGCGGGTCCTGAGCGAACCGGTCAGGTGGCCCAGGTGGAGGCGGCCTGTTGGGCGGTCGCCAGTCAGCACACGGGGACGGGATGTAGGGGTCATGGATGGCCTCCTTGAAGGGAAAGAAACGACAAAAAAGCCGCGCCCCGATCTATACCGGGGCGCGGACTGACGGGATGAACAGTGTTCAGACGTCAGACAAGGGGCGGCCCGTTACCTGGGGCCACCACTGACGGGGCGTCTGCTTGCTCATGGGTGAAGTCTCGGGGCTGGCATCAGAAGTGCGCATCGGCCAGATGGCGCAGAGAGGCGGGAGGGCTTTGTGGGGAAGTTGAAGTTACTGGTTCGCCCCACCCCCCAGCCCCCTCCCCCAGAGGGGCAGGGGGAGCAACGTTGGCACTGGGCAAGAGTTCTTACTGGAGTGGGCGAGGCCGTTCTTTTCGTCCACGTGTCTGGCCTCGACGCCATCCGCTGCCCCGCCGGAAGGGCCTGCGCGCTGCGCGCACAATGGCCTCGCCCGGACCTGGGCGCTGAGGGAGCAGGAAGGCTTGATGCGTGCAGTGGGTTCTACTTTCTCAAAGACAGGAGGGCTTTTTCGTCCTTCCGGCTCATGGGAGGCTTGTCAAGCTGGGGTGTAACGACCAACCCACTTTCCTTTCTTCCACGTACGGCCCCCACTCCCCGCTGCCTTTACTCCTCCCAGTTCAGAATTACTTTGCCGCTCTGGCCGCTCAGCATGGCGTCAAAGCCCTCCTGGTATTGCCCAATGCCGTAGTGGTGGGTAATCACCGGCGATAGGTCCAGGCCCGACTGGATCAGGGCGGCCATCTTGTACCAGGTTTCAAACATCTCGCGGCCGTAGATGCCCTTGATGGTCAGCATCTTAAAGATCACCGCGTTCCAGTCAATGTCCACCCGGCCCGAGGGAATCCCCAGCAGCGCAATCTTGCCGCCGTTGTTCATCACCTGCACCATCTGCGCAAAGGCGGGCCCAGAGCCGCTCATTTCCAGGCCCACGTCAAAGCCTTCCGTCATGCCCAGGTCGGTCATCACGGCTTTCAGGTCTTCCTGCCCCACGTTGACCGCGCGGGTGACGCCCATGCGCCGCGCCAGGTCCAGGCGGTACTCGTTCAGGTCGGTGATGACCACGTTGCGCGCGCCCACGTGTTTGGCCACGGCCGCCGCCATCACGCCGATGGGGCCGGCGCCGGTAATTAGTACGTCTTCGCCCACAAGGTCAAAGCTCAGGGCGGTATGCACCGCGTTGCCAAATGGGTCGAAGATGGCGGCGATGTCGTCCGGGATATCGTCGGGCAGCTTGAAAGCGTTAAAGGCCGGCAGCACCAGATATTCAGCGAAGGAGCCGGGGCGGTTCACGCCCACCCCCAGCGTATTGCGGCACAGGTGGCGGCGCCCGGCGCGGCAGTTGCGGCAGTGCCCGCAGGTGACGTGGCCCTCGCCGCTGACGCGGTCGCCTATCTGAAAGCCGCGCACCTCGCTGCCGATACCGGCCACCACACCCACGTATTCGTGGCCCACGATCATGGGCACCGGAATGGTCTTCTGCGCCCACTCGTCCCACTTGTAGATATGCACGTCGGTGCCGCAGATGCTGCCTTTCTTGACGCGAATGAGCAGGTCGTTTGGCCCCGGCGCAGGCACAGGGGCCTGGGTCATCCAGATGCCTTCTTCGGCGTGGGCTTTGCTCAGGGCGCGCATGGTCTGTGCCGGCGGGTTCTGGGGCAGGTGGGCGTCAGGGGTCACGGGCGCCGTTCTACCCCTCCCGGCGGCGGCGCGCAACAACCGGGACCACGAAAGGCCCCGCGCGCTGGACACCCTGACAGCCTGACCGAGTCCAAAGCCTGCGTGAAGGCGAAACCAGCGCCAGCCTGAGCCCACGTGCCTTACGCTGCGACCTATGATCAAGTACCGCCGCCAGAACGCCCTGGAACCTGAAAAGGACGCCGAACTCAACGTGAATCTGGTGCCGCTGCTGTTTTTCGCGGTGGGCTTCTTGGGGGTGCGCGCCCTGATTCGTACGGTGCAGGGCCGCTAGGCCCAGGCGCTACTCTGGGGACATGACCCAACCCACAGGCCAGCAAGCCAGCGCCCAGCAGTTTAAAAGTACCCGCAGCGGGCGTCTGGTGGTTCCCGGCTGGATGAATCTGGTTCCCGGCAAACCCGACGCCGTTGAGGTGCAGCTGGACGTGGTCCCCGAGGACCTGGGGCGCGACCAGGCCAGCCTGCTCATCGAATACTGGGCCACTCCCGACGACCTGACGCTGCAAAGCGTGCTGCCTATCCGGGCCTTCAGCGCTTCCCAGGAAGGCTGGTGCGCCCTGGTGCCCGCCGCCGGGCGCGTGCTGGTGCGGGCCATTGACCCCCAGCCCACGCCGCCGGTCCTGGCCAGCCACTGGATTAATGTGGACCCGGCCACGGTGCCCGGCACCACCGTCCATGTGCGCGTGGCTTTCCCGGCTGCCCCCAGCCCCGTGCAGAACCTGCTCCACCCCCGCTCGTGACGGCGGAATCCTCCGCGCACACCCCACTGACCCGAGAGGAAATTGCGGGCGTGGAATTCGACTGGTTTGCCGCTGACCGCACCGGCCAGGTGGCGCAGTTTCTGGCAGCTGGTGACGACACGGTGCCCGCAGCCGCCCTGCGTTCCGAGGAACTACTCGAAGCGGTCCATGTCTGGATTGACACCCGACCAGCGGCTGAAGCACCCAACGCCCCGGCAGGCGGCTTTGACGACCACTTGACGGGCCCTCAGGAGCGCGGCGCGTTCGTGTACGACTGGGTTCAGGGGCAGCCTGGGGTGTACCGCCTGGTGGCCGCCCCCCGCCACCCTCTCGCGGTGACCGACCTGCCCGACCACCTGCGCGAGTACTTGGCGCCGCTGACGCTGGCCGTGACCTTCGGCGCCCCGAAGGTGCAGATCGGGCCGCAGGGCGAAGCCTGAGAGGACGCGGCGCAGGTTCCCTGAGCGCTGGAGCAGCGCCCCGTCCCACTCCACGCCGCCCGGAAATCGTCAGACGCACTACAGTGGCCCGGTGAGTCTTCCGCCCTCCGGCCCACCGCCGGCCCCACCCGAAATTAACCTGACCTTCGAGGACGCTGGACCGCCCGCCTCGCCACCGCCGGGACCGCCCCGGCGCAGCCTTCAGGCCAACACCATCATCATCATGCTGGGCACGCTGGGCTCGCGTCTGAGCGGCATCCTGCGCCAGATGATCATCAACCTGTTCGGCACGGGGCTGACCGACGCCTTTAATGTGGCGATCACCGTGCCCAACCTCCTGCGTGAGCTGCTGGCCGAGGGCGCGCTGGTCAATTCGTTTATTCCGGTCTACAAGTCGCTGGACGAGGCTGGGCGGCGGCAACTGGCCCAGACGTTCAGCGGCGTGATGCTGGCCGTGAACCTGCTGCTGATGGCCGTGGGCATCGTGGCCGCGCCGCTGGTCGTGGACCTGCTGCTCTCGGCCACGCCCAACGTGGACCGCGACCTGGCTGTCTACATGACGCGCCTAGTCATGCCGTTTCTGATGCTGATCAGCCTCTCGGCCGTGGCGATGGGCCTGCTGAACGCCGACGAGCATTTCCGGGAAAGCAGTTTTGCCCCTATTGCCTTTAACCTCGCCAGCATCGCCGCGCTGGTGCTGCTGCCCGACACGGCGACCTGGCTGGGCTTCGGCTGGCTGCTGGGCGGCGTGGCGCAGCTGGTCGTGCAACTGCCGGCGCTGCACCGCTTCGGGCTCTTGCCCACCCCCAGCCTGAAGCCGCACCCGGCCCTGGGGCGCGTGCTGCGCCAGATGGCCCCTTTCACCCTGACCGCGGGCGCGCGGCAATTTCTGAATGTGTATGTCCTGAACCTGCTGTCCAACCGGCAGCTGTTTCCGGATGGCACCACCAGCGGTTACTTCAACGCGCAGGCGCTGTTCACCATGGTCAATGGCCTCTTTATCGTTTCACCGGTGCTGGCGGTCTTTCCCCGCTTCTCCGAGGCGGCCGCCAAAGGAGACTGGACGCTGTTCAAGCAGCTCACGGCCCAGACCATCCGCACCACCACGTTTCTGGCGGCGCCTATGAGCGCGCTGATGGTTGTTCTAGCCCCTTACGCCATCAGTGTGATTAATCTGGAAGTGCCGCGCCTGCCTGAAGAACTGGACAAATTTGCAGCGGGCAGCGGCATTCTGACCGGTTGGGCGCTGGCGCTGGTGCCCTGGGCACTGGTCACCGTGCTGCTGCGCACCTTCTACGCCCGCGAACGCACCCGCGAAGCCGTCACGGTGAGCGCCATCGGCTTTGTGCTGGAGGTCGGGCTCTACCGCCTGCTGGTGCCGGCGATGGGGCTGATGGGCTTTGGGCTGGCCACCACGCTCAGCGGGGTGCTGATGGCGGGCGCCCTGACTGTCCTGTACCGCCGTGCCGTGGGCTTTCCGGGCCGAGAAATCGCCGGGCACCTCGCGCGGGTGGTGCCGCTGGCGACGGCGGCGGGCAGCCTGGCGTGGCTGGTGGCGCGGGTCTTGCCTGATCCTGGCTTTATCGTGCAGGGCGTCCTGGGCCTGGTGGTGGCCGGTGGCGTGGGCCTGGGGGCCTACCTGGCCGGCGCCCTGGTCCTCAAGCTCCCCGAGGTGGCCGCAGTAACGAGGCGGCTCCGGCGATAATGTCTCTTCAGAGGCTCAAGTAAGTCAAGTGCGCGTAGCAACGCGCGATATGCTGCCTCTTATGAAGGAGCGTTTTCCTCAGGTCAAGCCTTCTCGGCCCCAGACGACCCGCGTAGCACCTGAGGTTGAGTCCACCTTCTCTAGTCCTAGTCCAGAGAGCCAGCAAGAACGGCAGTTCAGGCGCTGGGTGAGCCGCCCCAGCCAGTTGCAAAGGCAAGTTGCCCAGCCAGTCCTGCGAGCAGCCACACTGATACGACAGGAAGAAGAGAGGCTGAGCACCAGCCAGCAAGCTGTGCAGCGGCAACTCAAAGAGACTCAGGTGAGCGAGATGGCGTCATCTGCGCGTCCTCTTCAGGCGCAGCGGGCCGCCACGACGCAACCTACTACACCTGCCGAGTGGGTCACGGTTATGCGTACCCGCGCTGAAGACATTGAAGGCCGCGCGCTGGATGCTCGTGGACGCTCACAATTTACGGCGTTACAGAGACAGGTCGCACAGACATTGGCTCAGGGTTTCCGAATGGACCAGGGACCAGCCCACAGCCGTTACGAAAGCTATGGCGAGCATCTGGCCACTTTGCAGCGTCATCCCATGAGTGCTCCCGTCTCACGAGTGGTGATGGGCCTGGTGCCTGCCAGTGAACGATTGGCCTTGCAGCGCGCTGTCGACACGGCGGCGCAGCGGCAGCACGAGCAGGCAGCGCAGCAGACCCAACAGACGCAAGTAGCTGCGTTTCAGCGGCAACTGGCTGAGCTAAACGCCGAAGCAACACAACCTGTTCTTCAGCGTATTCAGGCCCGGCGAGGCAGTGGCCATCCTCTGCCTGAAGCCATTCAGCGCCATCTGGAACAGGGCTTAAACCAGGATCTCAGCCGGGTCCGCATTCACGATGATGCGGAGGCGAACCTCCTGGCCAAAGGCGTGAACGCAACAGCCTTTACGACGGGTAACGATATCTTTTTTCAGTCTGGTCGGTTTAGCCCCAACACCCAATCAGGTTTGGAACTTCTGGCCCATGAAGTGACGCACACCGTACAGCAGGCTCAAGGACGGGTTGGACCGGGTATCGACCCTGATGCTGGCCTGGAGACAGAAGCGAGCATCATGGGCGCCAGGCTTGCAGCCGCGCCCCTCACGCAACGCCTCAAGACCAAGGCTACAGCGTCTGCCCCATTTTCAGCTGCCTTACAGCGGCAAGCAGCAGTGAACGGCACATCATGGCGGGAAAGCGGCAAATTAAAAGGCAATCCGCCTGTTCGGGATGAAACGAGTCCACCAAATTCAAACATTGTCGAGGATGAACAGCGCTACCGCACCCTGCGTGCCGGCGCACAGAAGCTCCTTCAGGGCCAGCGACAACGCGCTCAGGCACTCCTGACGCCCGACAAAAAGGGTGTACGGGATTACCGCTTCTGGTTCGCTCACGTTTACAGTTACGTCACAGCCAACGAAATTGAATTTTGCGAACAGCGCACCTTTGACTATCCCTCCTATGTTCTGCAGTGCGTTCTGTACTTCGACAAACTTTACGCTGACAATCTCAGCGCCATCAAAGGTCAGGTTGAGCCCCACTGGAAAGCCGCATTTGCGACATCCGCGCGGATGCAAAACGGGGACTATTTGCCCACACAAGTTGGGGCCGCTGTGTGGTCGCTGGTGGCTTCTATGCTGGCCCATATTCGTTTTGACCTGCCCCGCGCTGAAGCGTGGGTGGCTCAGGGCTACCAGAAGGCTTATGGTGCCAAGCCCGCAGATTTTCGGAGTGACTTCTTTCGTATGAGTGGCGTTTTTGACAACGCTTCACGCAGCATGTTCAAAGATATTGAGCGGCTGTTGCCCGACAAACTCAATGCAGGCCCAACCGCTGTTCGCAAGATGTGAGAGTGGAATCTCACCCCCGCTGCTATGCGCCATCTTCTGGGCGCAGATATGGCCGAGGAGCGGCTCGTTACTTGGCGGCGCATGGAGGCCCTGATGGCGCAGGGCAAAGTGCCGGCAAACCCTTACAAGCTTGGAGCGGGACAACTTGCAGGGAACGTCACCGGTCCATCTGCGCAAACTCATCTTGCGAAACTCAACGAGCTGTCGCCTACAGCCCTGCGACCTCAAATGGAAGGAATTAACGCGACGGTCCCCAACCGACTTGCGCGCGCAGCAGGAGGGGTTTCCTCAAGTCAAATGGGAGATGGAGTTTCTGAAATGCTCGCCCGGCAGTGGCAACAGCAGTTCAATCCACCAGCAAAAGGGCAGAAGGTGCCGCTCTATGGCCGGGCTTCTATGCTGCTCACGTTCATCAGAAACCCAGCTGGTATTCCACTCCCCGGCTTTGGCACTGGCAACGTAGCCACTGGCACGGATGACACCCTGATCGTCAGCATCCTCAGGGCTTCTTCGCTTAAGGGAGATTTGACGCTCCTGATGGATATGGTTGACGCCCAGAGTCTCCTGAGTGCCATGAACGACAAAGGTCAACGCCTCACAGCCGAGCGCCTTCTGGTAGTCAGTGGCTATTACCGCCAGCTTGGCGTCATGAACGCCACCAATCAGATTCAAAAATGGGTTGAAGCAGGGAACAATAATGATAACCGCCGCCACGCTCAAACACTGTTCCGCTCTTTGCCCACGGCCATCAGAAATCAGGTTCTGACTCGCCTAGAAAAGGCAAAGATTCCAGCCGCAAGGTACAGATGAAAACCCCCTGGAAAGTAGCCATTGCGGGCGCACTGGCGGTTGGAGCGGGAGGCGCCTATATGTCTATTCAGCAGAACCCACAGGACCCTCAGCATATTGCTGATGCATATGTGGTGGCCAACATCAAAAATGATTCAAAAGCCATTGGGGAGCTCCTAGGTTTGGGGGATTCCCCTATGGAACAAGTCTTAGGCACAGTGATGGGCGCAGCGCTTAATACTTACTGGTCAGATCAGGCACAGAATCCTGAAGATTTTCACTGGACCCTGATTCCACAACAGCACACAGAAGCGGTCACCGAGTACATCATTGATCTGCACACGCCAAACTATGGCGCCCTCGCCGACAAAGAGATGGAGCTTTTAGGCTACAGGACTGACGAAGATGGAGTCCTCACTGTCGCAGAAGAACCTCAGATCACTGTCGAGGAAGCTGAGCGCCAGGCACGCGCCGATCCTACGATCAAGCCACTTCATTTTAGGGTGCCTCTACAGCTGATCAGGAAGCAGAATACATGGATTGTAAATCCAGATCAGGAAGAAAATAACGCGATCTTTACTGTAATTCGCAGAGGAGACAGCTCAACAGAAAATTTGAAATATCTGATCACACCAGAGCAAAAACAGTAAAGACGTTGTTAGATGCCCAGCAGCGCATAGCCCATCAGCGCCAGCTTCTCCCGCAGCAGGTACACCCGGCTCACCTGCGTGCTCAGGGGGCTGGCGCTGACGTTGGCTTCCAGGCCCAGCGCGCGGGCCAGGGCCAGGGCACGTGGGGCGTGCGCTTCATCGGTGACCAGCGTGACCGGCGTACGCGGCGGCAGGGAGGTGCGGGCGTTGCGCAGGTTTTCAATAGTGGTGCGGCTGCGCGTTTCGGCAATCAAGGCGCGGCCCGGCACCCCATGTTCGTTCAGGTAGGCCGTGCCAACTCCGCCCTCGGTGTAGGGGTCGCCGGGGCGGCGGCCTCCGGTCACCACCACCGCGCGCACACCGCCGGCCCGGTACAGCTTCAGGGCGTGGTCCAGGCGGCGCTGAAAGGCGGGGCTGGGGTGACCGGCATACTGCGCCGCGCCCAGCACCACCAGGGTAGGGTGGGGCACGGCGGCGCTGGGCGCGCGCAGCCCTGGTGTCAGCAGAAATCCGGCCATCAGCAGAGCCGCCACGGTCAAAGGCAAGGTCGAGAGAACGGCGCCGCGCGAACGCATGAAGGCCAGCCTAGCATGAAGAAAATCCCAAGCCTGACGGTGGGGTGAGCGGCGCAGAACAGCAGGCCAGTAGCCCTGTTGAGGCTGTTCGGCCATCGTTTGCCTTGAGGCGTAGGACCTTATTCACTGGGTAGATGTACTGCTGGCCCCGCACACTCGCCTGCCCACCGTTGATGAACAGATTCTCTTGAGGGAAGTCGTCCTTGCTCGCCGCCACACCTGTCAAAGATAAGGAGGCATTGGGCCGGTTCTTCCGGAAGGCTGGGCAGGAGCATGCTACGCTCCGGTCTGACTTCCTGTCAGGGGGAGCTTTCTTCTATGCCCAGACCATCATCTGCCCACACGCTTGTTATCGTCGAGTCGCCGGCCAAAGCGCGCACCATCGAGAAGTATCTCGGAAAGGGATACACGGTGGAGTCCAGCATTGGTCACATCCGCGACCTGCCGAAAAGTGCGGCCGACATCCCCGAGAAATACAAGGGCAAGGCCTGGGCCCGGCTGGGCCTGGACATTGAAAACGACTTTCAGCCGCTCTACGTGGTCGCCCCTGAAAAGCGGGCGCACGTCGCCAAGCTGCGCAAGATGGCCCAGGACGCCGACGAGATTATTCTGGCGACCGACGATGACCGCGAGGGCGAGAGCATCGCCTGGCACCTGTACCAGGAACTGAAGCCCAAGGTGCCGGTGCGCCGCATGGTCTTTCACGAGATTACGAAAGAAGCCATTCAGGCCGCCATCGCTGCCCCTCGGCAGATCGATACCAACCTGGTCGAAGCCCAGGAGGCCCGCCGCGCGCTGGACCGCCTGTACGGCTACGAGGTCAGCCCGGTGCTGTGGAAAAAAGTGGCGCCCAAACTGAGCGCTGGCCGCGTGCAGAGTGTGGCGACCCGCATGCTGGTCGAGCGCGAGCGCGAGCGGATGCGCTTTGTGTCGGCTGAGTGGTGGGACCTGCTGGTGACCGGCAAGACCGCGCCGGGCCAGACCTTCCCGGCCCGCCTGACGGATGTGGCCGGGCAGCGGCTGGCCGTGGGCAAGGACTTTGACCCGCTGACGGGTAAGTTGAAAGAGGGCGCCGCCGTGCGGCTGCTGCCTGAAACCGAGGCGCGCGCCCTGGCCACCGGGCTCACCGGCCAATCCCTCACCGTGACCAGCGCCGAGGAGAAGCCCTTCACCCAGCGGCCCTATCCGCCCTTCATTACCTCGACCCTGCAGCAGGAAGGCAGCCGCAAGCTGGGCTTTGCCGCCACCCGCACCATGCGCGCGGCCCAGAAACTGTACGAGCAGGGCTACATCACCTATATGCGCACGGACTCGACCAACCTGAGCAGTGAGGCGGTCACGGCGGCGCGCACCCAGGTGGGCCAGATGTACGGCCAGGACTACCTCTCGCCGCAGCCGCGCGTCTACGCCAAAAAGGCCAAGAATGCGCAGGAAGCGCACGAAGCGATTCGCCCGGCGGGCAGCCGCTTCCGCACCCCGGACAGCCTGCGCGGTGAGTTGAGCGGCGACGAGTGGCGCCTCTATGACCTGATCTGGAAACGCACCGTGGCCTGTCAGATGGCCGACGCGCGGGGCCGCAGCCTGCGGGTGCGCCTGGGCGGCACGGCAAAGACGGGCGAGGCGGTGGGGCTCAGTGCCTCGGGCCGCACCATTGATTTCCCCGGATTCCTGCGCGCCTACGTGGAGGGCAGCGATGACCCCAGCGCCGCCCTGGAAGACAGAGAAACTCCGCTGCCTCCCCTCAAAGAGGGCGAGCGCGTCACCGCCGAGACCGTCAAGGCTGAAGGCCACGAGACCCAGCCTCCCGCCCGCTACACCGAGGCCAGTCTGGTGCAGTCCCTGGAAGGCGCCGGCATTGGCCGGCCCAGCACCTACGCCAGCATCCTGGGCACTATTCAGGACCGGGGCTACGCGGCCAAGAAGGGGCAGGCGCTGGTGCCCAGCTGGACAGCCTTTGCGACCTCGGCGCTGCTGGAACACCACTTCGGCCGGCTGGTGGACTACGACTTCACCGCCAAGATGGAAGAGGATCTGGACGACATCGCCGGGGGCCGCGCCCAGCGGGTGCCGTACCTGCGGCGCTTCTACCTGGGTGACCACGGCGAGGGGATGGCCCTGCGGCCCCTGATTGACTCCAAAATGGGTGAGATTGATGCGCGCGGGATTGCCACCATCCGGGTCCCCAAGCTGGATGACACCGGCATTGAGGTCCGTGTGGGGCGCTACGGCCCCTACATGGAGCGCGGCGAGCAGAAGGCCAACCTGCCCGACGACCTGGCCCCCGACGAACTGACCTCCGATAAGGCCGAGGAACTCCTTTCACGGCCCAGTGGCGACCGGGTGCTGGGCGTGGACGACGCCACTGGACACCCTGTGGTGGCCCGCGCTGGGCGCTACGGCCCTTACGTCACCCTAGGGGACACCAATCCGCCGGTGCGTTCAGCCAGCCTCTTTCCCAGCGATGACCTGGGCACCCTGAGCCTGGGGCGCGCCCTGAAACTCCTGAGCCTGCCGCGACTGGTAGGGGTCAGCGAGGGCGAAGAGGTCTGGGCGATGAACGGCAAATACGGCCCTTACCTGAAGCGGGCGAATGACAGCCGCTCGCTGACGAGTCACGAGGAGCTGTTCACGGTCGGGCTTCAGGAAGCTGAGGCGCTGTTCATGCAGCCGCGCTTTGGGCGGGGCCGGGCCGCTGCGGCGCCGCCCCTGCGGTCCTTTGACTACGAGGGCCGCGCCGCGATTGTGCTGAAGTCGGGCCGCTTTGGCCCCTACCTGACCGACGGTGAGCGCAACGCCACCCTGCGCAAGGGTGAAGACGAAGCCACCCTGACCGCCGAACGCGCCCTGGAGATTCTGGAAGAACGCGGCAAGGAGCCCAAGAAGAAACCGGGCAAGGCACCTCGCCAAGCGACCTCCACCAAGAAGGCGACGACCAGCAAAGCGACCACGAAAACGGGCACAGCCAAAGCAGGCCGCGCAGGCACCAAGCCGGCGGCCAAAACAGCGGCCAAGAAGCCCGTCAAAGCGGCCCCGAAGGCGGCCCCCGCCAAGGCCACCTTCACCTGGGCTGACCTGAAATCCCACCTGGATGTCCTGAGCGCCCAGGAACGTCAGCTGGTGACCGCCACCCGCGAGCAGGGCCGCAAGGTCGAGGATGTGGCGCCTGAACTGGGTCTGGACGTGAAAAAGGCCAAAGGCATGGCCTTGCAAGCCAGCAAAAAGCTGAATCAGGCCGCCAGGGGCGCGTGAGGGTGAGGGGGTGTCAGAGGGTTGAAGGGCGAGCGGGCCCCTTGACCCTCCAGCGCTTTGACGCCTGGGCGGCCCCAGGAGGCGGCTCCTGATGCCCCGCGCCCTGGCCCCTGAGACACCCCAGGCGCTGCACCTGGCGCGGCTGGCACAGGGCACGCCTGGCGAGTGGGTGCGGCTGCCGGGCAGTGCCGTGCAGGTGGTGCAGCTTCAGGGCACCCTGAGCGGCCCACAGGTGAGCGGCTGGCTGATCTGCCTGAGCGGTGAAGCGGTGGTGGACCTGCCCCTGAGCAACTTCGTGCGTCTGCGCCCCGCCGAGGGGTACGGGGTGCAGGCGCACGAGCCGTGGACAGCCTTTGGCACCAAAGACGGCACGGTGCTGATGCTGGTGGGAGAAGGCGAGCACAGAGAGCCGGCTCTCTAGCAGCGCCAGCTGGCCGCCTCTTGCAGGGAAAAGTTGAGATTCAGCGCCTGGGCTTGACCTGTGCTTTCGGCACCGACACTCGGCTTTCTCTTGTGGCCACACCACCGAAGAGGAGGCGACCAGGGGCAAGGGCCTCTGGTCGCCTCCTCTTCCCAGACCAGCGCTATTTCTTGCGCTTGGCCGCCCTCTGCGCCTCTTTAGCAGCCTTTTTCTCGGCCTTCTGGCGCTCCTGCATCTCGCGGCCCATCTCTTCCAGCAGCTGCGCGCCCTGGGCGTCCACGCGGCGCTGCAATTCCAGCAGGGTCGTGGCGACCATGTTGTGCAGGATGCGCTCCAGGGGCACCTTCACGAAGCCAAAGCGCACGCGGGCGTTGACGGTCATGGTCACTTCCGTGCCGCCGGGCATGGGCCGGAAGACCCAGCTCTGGGTGAGTTTGTCCAGAGGGCCCACATGGCGCACGCTTTCCCAGCCGCCCCGCTGCGGGGCCTGAAGCTGGCCATATTTGGCGGTAAAGCGCAGCCCCAGCAGGCGGCGAGAGAACTTGAACTTCACGCGGGCGTTGTTGGCGAGGCGGCCTTCCGGGCCTTCATAGTCGGCCTGCACCAGGTTGGGGTCCCACTGCACGCGCCGCTTGGGTTCCAGCGCCAGGCGGTAGAGCACGTCTGGACGCGACCGAACGACGATGGTCTGCTTAATACTGATGGGGTCAGCCATAGATAGGGGTCACTGTAGCGCGGGCAGGGCCAGGGCCGTGTCCCCACCGGTCAGGCCTTGCCAGCACCCCTGTCGTTCAGCGCCGCACGTCCATGCTTCTTCAGGCCACCTGGCCGCTCTTCCGCCTCATCAGTCCAGGTAATCTCTGGCCCGGAGATGGGCCGCGCGCAGGGTAAAGCGCTCGGCGGCGCCTACCCCGGCCAGGCGGCCCACCTCCGCCCGGCCGGCGCGGTACTGCTCGGCCGTCCACGGCCACTGGTAGAAAGTCTGGTAGTACGCCATTACCTCTGCGGCCACATCCAGCGTGTCGGTGACATTCACGAACACTTCTGGATAGGGACTGGCGGGGGCGTAGTACTGGTAAAAGCGCACGGGATCGCGCCAGGCATCCAGGCGGCCCAGGTCCTCGCCACTCTCGGGGGCCGCGTCGCCGCTCAGGTCCGGGGCGGGCGGCATGGCCACCCCGCCGCCCGATTCATTGATGATTTTGGGGATGCGGGCCAGCGTGATGGCGTCGAAGGCAATTTTGGCGGTCATGCGGTGGTCGGGGTGGGGGTGGTCGTCACTCCAGGTAATGACGGCGTTGGGCCGGAAACGGGCGTACAGCCGCGCTAAGAGCAGCGCCTCGGCGCGGCCGCCCGTCATGCGGCTGTCGCCCATATCAAAAAAATGGTGCTGGGCGCCCAGCTTCTGCGCCACCCAGGCCCCATGTTCGCGCCGTACCCGCCGCACCTCCTCGTGCGGGGCGTCACCAAACTGACTGGCCAGTTCGCCCAGCGTGGTCCAGACCAGCATGACCTCATCGCCGCGCGCGGCGTGGCGGGCCAGGGTGCCTGCGCAGCCAATCTCATCGTCGGGGTGGGCAAAGACAGCCATCAGTCGCATAACGGCAGGATAGTGGGAAGGAGAGCGTGGGGAGTGGAAAAGGCCCAGTTCTGCTTTACTTGCCCCTCTCCACTTACCTTAAAAACCGAATGGTCAGCGGGTAGTGGTACGGCTGCCCGGCACTGACGCGCACCACCGCCACAATCATGAACACGAAGGGAATCAGGCCCAGCACCACCATGACAGGGAGGTAGAACAGGAAAAACGTGCTGAACGTCCCGAGCACGGCCAGGCCCGCCAGTTCGGGGCGGGTCACGGCCCCCACTGCGCCGCCAATGAGGCCCAGGCTGAACAGCACGAAGGCCAGCACGCCCAGCACCAGGCCGTACAGCCAGACACTGAGCTGAAAATTCAGGGCTTCTTTGCCCTGTTCATCCAGGGCGCGGCTGCGGTCGCGCAGGGCCAGCCAGGCGATCAGCGGCCCCAGGATATTGCCCAGCGTGGGCAGCAGCAGTCCGGCCAGCGGCGACAGGTGGGTCAGGATGGCGGGCGTTCGCTCGGCTTCGGGGAGGAGGGCGGGCAGGCGGGTCATGCTTGACACTACGCCCCCCCTCTGCCTACAGTTCCCAGGCGATGACCCGAGGCCGACCAGTCAGAAGCGCCGCGCAAAAGGCGCAGGCGGCGGCGCGTGACCGCCTGCCCATCCAGGCCGGCATTCAGCCCGAGCAGCCCATTCAGGGTGAAAACGTGGACCTGTACAGCGACGGCGCCTGCGACACCCAGGCGGGGCACGGCGGCTGGGCCACCATCCTGAACTACAAGGGCAAGGAGCTGGTCCTGAGCGGCCACGAGGCAGGCACCACCAACAACCGCATGGAGCTGCGCGGCCTGCTCGAAGGCCTGAAGATGCTCAAACGGCCCTGTCAGGTGCGGGTGGTCACCGACAGCCAGTATCTGCGCAAGGCCTTTACAGACGGCTGGATTCTGAAATGGCAGCGCAACGGCTGGAAGACGGCGGGCGGCGACCCCGTCAAAAACCAGGACCTGTGGGAAGACCTGATTGCCCAGGCGCGGCTGCACGCCCTGACCTTCGTGTGGGTCAAGGGCCACGCCGGGCACGGCGAAAACGAGCGGGTTGACGAGTTGGCCGTGCAGGAGCGCAAGAAGCTCAGGAAGGCGTAGCCCGCCACTCGCAGCGGTAGCGCCGGCCCTCCCAGGGCGACGGCACCTCCTGCACTGTCAAGCCGCAGCGGCGGTAGAAGTCGGCGGCGCTGTCGTCAGTTTCGGCGCTCAGGGTTAGGAGGTCTAGGTGCCCAGTGACCGCACGCAGCAGCGCGCCGCCGTACCCCTGCCGCTCTTGACCGGGCGCGGTGGCGATATGCAGGAGGGTGGCGTGCCTTCCCTCTGTCCGTAGCCCAGCGGCACTGACGGGCTGGCCCTGGGCCTCCCACACCCAGACCTGGCGCGCTGGATCGGTGCGGTAGGCCTCCAGTTCAGCCTGCACCCGCGCCGGGTTGGGAAACATGGCGCGCGTCAGCAGGGCCGTGACCGGCAGAGACAGAGGCAGGAGTGGGCGCAGCATGCTTCAGGCTAGGGGTAGGGCAGATGGCCCCGCCATTGTGCTTATCGTGGGGAGGCCGCGCACCGGACTACGCTGGGGGTCATGACCAACCCAGCCTCCTCCTTGCAGCCGCCGGACGGCTGGCGCACCTTCTTGTGGCTGTGGGGGTCGCAGGCGCTGAGCGTGATTGGGTCGGCTATCGCCGGTTTTGCCTTCAACATCTACCTGACGCAGACGCGCTTTCCCCTGGCCGAGCAAAAACCGCAGCTGGCGGCGGCCCTCTCGCTCACTGCGCTGGCCTGGACGCTGGCGGCCACCCTGACGGCGCCGCTGGCCGGGGCGTGGACCGACCGCCATGACCGGCGCCGCATCATGCTGGCCTGCGACCTGGCCGGGGCCGCCCTGACCTTTGCGCTGCTGGGGCTACTGCTGCTGCCTGCCGCCCCGCTGTGGGCGCTGGTGGCGCTCTCGGCACTGATGGGCTTGGTGTCCACCTTTCACGGCTCGGCGTTTGATGCCAGCTACACCTCGCTGGTGCCCCGCGACCGCCTGCCCCGCGCCAACGGCCTGATGCAGACGGTCTGGAGCCTGGCGGGTCTGGTGGGGCCAGCGGCGGCGGCCCTACTGATCGGGGTACCGGCCCTGCTGCGCGACACAGGCGCGGCCCCAGCCTGGCTGAGCGGTCTGAATGACGGCGTGCCGTTTGCCTACGCCGTGGACGGCCTGACGTTCGTGCTGGCCGCAGCCGTGCTGTGGCGGCTGTCGGTGCCCTCCCCTGCGCCGCAACCGGCCGACACGCGGCCCACGCTGGCCCAAGACATGCGCTTTGGCTGGGTGTTTATCGGGTCGCGGCGGCCACTGCTGGCGCTGCTGCTGACCTTTGCCGTCGCCAACCTGTGCACCAGCAACCTGGGCGTGCTGGAACCGCTGATCGTCAAGTTTGGGCTTGCCGCTGACTGGCAGGCGCGCGGCGGCACATTACAAGGTGCCCTGGCGACCCTGGCGGTTACCCAGAGCGTGGGGGGCCTGCTGGGCGGCCTGCTGATCAGCACCTGGGGCGGCCTGAAGCACCAGCGGGTGCTGGGCGTGCTGATTCCGATGGTGGTGTCGGGCCTGGCCTTCGCCGCTTTTGGGGCCAGCGCCACCGTACTGGGCGCCGCCGCCGCGCTGTTTGTCATGGGCCTGACCCTGCCCACCATGAACGCCCACTCGCAGAGCATCTGGCAGTCGCAGGTGCCGCCCGAGATGCAGGGCCGCGTGTTTTCCGTGCGCCGCCTGATTGCGCAGTTCACTTCGCCCGCTAGCACCGCTCTGGCCGGCGTCCTGGCCGCCCGCTACGCGCCGGGGGGCGTGGCCATCGTGGCCGGGCTTCTGCTGGCCGCTGTGGCCGCCCTGCAACTGCTGAACCCAGTGATGCGGCGAGTGGAGGACCCGAGCCTCTCGGCACACGCGAAAGAAGTACCGGCCTCTTGAGAGAGCAGGAAAGATTGGCAAGGGCGGCCCAGAGCACTCGCTCAGGCCGCCCTTTCATCAGTTTCTGTCAAAGACCAGAGGTCAGCTGCCTTGCCGATCTCCCCTTCTACTCTCTGCTTTCCCGCTCCAGCCAGCCCGCCAGCCACGGCAACTTCACCTGCACCTTGTCGCGCAGGCCCGACCAGTAGCGGCGCGACCAGCCCTCCAGGGTGCGCTGTTTGCCGCGCGCCACCGCCAGGGCACCTTCGGGGACATCATCGTGAACGGCGCTGCCCGCCGCAATAAAGGCGGCGTCGCCCACCGTACGCGGCGCAATCAGGGTGGAGTTGCTGCCGATAAACACGCCCGCGCCCACCTGCGTGCGGTGCTTGTTCACGCCGTCAAAGTTGGCCACGATGGTCCCGGCGCCCACGTTGGTTTCCTGGCCGATGCTCACGTCGCCCAGGTAGGCCAGATGCCCCGCTTTGACGCCAGCGGCCAGCTGGGCATTCTTGGTTTCAACGAAGTTGCCGATGTGCACGCCCTCTGCCAGCACCGTACCCGCCCGCAGCCGGGCAAACGGGCCCACGTCGCTGCCAGCCCCCACCTGCGCGCCTTCCAGCACACTGTGCGGCTTGATGGTGACGCTTTCAGCCAGCACGCTGTCGGTCAGGACGCTGTAGGCACCTACCGTCACGCCGCTGGCAATCCGGGTCTGACCGCGCAGGATGACGCCAGGTTCCAGTGTCACGTCGCGGTCAATCTGCACGGTGTCCTCTATAAAGACCGTCTCGGGCATGGGAATGGTCACGCCCGCGCGCATGTGCTGCTCGGTCAGGCGGGCGCGCAGAACGCGCTGGGCGTCGGCCAGACCCACGCGGTCATTGGCCCCCATGACCTCGTCCGGGTCGGCCAGTTTGAAGGCCTGCACGGCCGCGCCCTGCTCTCGGTACAGCCCCAGCAGGTCGGTCAGGTAATACTCGCCGCCCGCGTTCTCGTTGGTGATGCGCCCGGCCAGGTCGCGCGCGCGCCCGTCCATGAGGTACACACCCGAGTTGAACTCGCGCACGGCGCGCTGCTCGGGGGTGGCGTCTTTCTGCTCCACGATGCGCTCCACTGCCCCGTCCTCATCCCGCAGGATGCGCCCGTAGCCGGTGGCGTCGGGCAGTTCGCCGGTCAGGACCGTAAAGGCGCTGCCCCGCTCACGGTGATCGGCCAGCAGGTCGCGCAGGGTCTGGGCCCGCAGCAGCGGCGTATCGCCGTACAGCACGAGCACGTCAGCGTCGCCGTGACGCTGCAGGGCGTCCAGCCCTTTCAGGAAGGCGTGACCGGTGCCCAGTTGCTGCTCCTGACGGGCAAAAGCCACCCCGGGGGCCTGCAGCGCCGCCTCGACCTGATCGGCGCCGTGACCGGTCACCACGATCACCTGGCGCGCACCCAACTCCTGCGCTGCCTTGACCGCCCAGGCCACCATCGGGCGGCCCGCCACCGGATGCAGCACCTTGGGCAAGGCGGACTTCATGCGGGTGCCCTGCCCCGCCGCCAGAATCACCACGTCCAGGGGACGATTTGTCTCACTCATACGGCGGTTACTGTACCAATCTGAATAGAACCCAGAGGCCGTGAGGGGCCACCCCCACGCCTTCTGCGGCGTAGCAAAGCGAATCTTCGAGACAGCGGCACAAAAAAAGGGCTCCCTGAGGAGCCACGAGGAATTCGGACCTCTAGACGCTGGGCGCTTCGGTGGCTGGCGCGGGGGCCGTCACCTCGGCCTTTTTCTGACGCAGGCGCACCAGCATCCAGATGCTGACCAGAATCAGCGGAATGCTGATCAGGTGCGTATCGGTGAACAGGCCGATGCCGGGGGCGTCCAGGCCCTGATTCAGGTAGGCCTTGGGCGACAGGGGGTTGAGGCGGAAGGTCTCTTCCCAGCCGGCGCGCAGCAGCGAGTACCACAGCCAGAACTGCCAGAACGCCCAGCCCGGAATGCGCGAGCGCAGCCAGAAGAACGCCGCCACCGACAGAATGATGCCGATAATCACGCCGTACAGCTGTGTGAAGTGCACGGGGGCCGTCATGACCAGTTGCCCGCCGATCTCCTGGCAGTACTGGGAGAGGTCCATGTCGGGGTTGGCATTCTTGATACACATGCCGTCGTGAAAGGCGCGGGCGCCGTCGGGCCAGCGGAACCCAACCGGCCAGCCGGTGACGCGCCCGACCGTATCGGTTCCGTTCATGATGTTGCCGATGCGTCCGCCGATGATGCCAAAGGCGACGCCGGGCACGCACAGGTCGGCGTAGCGGTAAAAGTCCATGCCCTTGCGGCGGGCGTAGTACAGCATGACCAGAATGCCGCCAATCAGGCCGCCGTGAATCGAGATGCCGCCCTGGCGGAGGTTGACAATATCCAGCAGCACGCGCGGAAAGGGAATGTTCTCAAACTGGTGCCACGAGGTCGCCACAAAGACCAGCCGGGCGCCGACCAGGCCCCAGACAATCATCCACAAGATCATGTCGTTGAACAGGTCCACGTTCAGGCCGCGCTCGCGCGCCATCTTCGTGCCGACCCACACACCCGCGACAATGCCAAGCGTAATCAGCACGCCGTACCAGGCAATCGTGAAACTGCCAATCTGCAAGAACACTGGATCCATAGGTGCTTCGTAGTGTAGGGCTTCCGGCCCAAAAAAACCGGCCTGTCTGCTGAGCACAGGCCGGCTGAATGGACAGGGATTACAGCCCTAAAGCGGGGCTCTCCTCTGGCGGCGGCAGGCGGAAGAAGTGCGACAGCAGCACGCCCAGTTCGTACAGGACGTACAGCGGCACCGCCACCATCAACATACTCGTGGGGTCCGGCGTGGGCGTAATGATGGCGGCGAACAACATGATGACAATCAGGGCAATGCGCCAGCTGCGGCGCAGAATGCCGTGGTTGACCAGCCCAATGCGGGTCAGGATGACCGCCAGGATAGGCATTTCGAAGGCCAGCCCGAACGCGATCAGGAAGGTGGTAATCGTGCCGATGTAATCCCGCAGATTCAGCAGCGGGGTAACGGTGCCGGCCAGGAAATCCAGCAGGAAGCCGACCATCGTGGGCAGGACCAGGTAGTACCCAAACAGCGCGCCGCACAGAAAGGCAAACCCAGCGCCGATCACGAAGGGCAGTGCCCAGCGCCGCTCCTGTGGATACAGACCCGGCGCAATAAAGCCCCAGATTTGACCCAGAATGAACGGCAGCGCCAGCGCGAAGCCGGCCCAGAACGAGATATTCAGCGACAGCACAAACTGATCTGTCAGGGCCTGCGTCACGACCTCCACTTTGTTCATTCGGTACTGCTCGCTGCCCAGCAGCGGCACCTTAATCGCCTCAATCAGCGCCACGCGGTACTGAAAAGCAATGACCAGCCCAATCGCCAGAAAGATCACGCTGATAATCAGGCGCTTTCTCAGCTCGTCGAGGTGGTCAAATAGGGGCGCACTTTTCAGGGTGCTGTCGCCTTGGGTCATGCGCTGATCCTCAGCTGCGGCGTTCCGCGACCGGCTCGGCGGGGGTGACCACCGGGGCGCCGGTCACCGGGTCCAGCTGACGCGAGGGCACATCGGTCACGGGGGTGACGGGCTGGTGGGTTTCACGCTTGAATTCCTTGATGCCCTGGCCCAGGCCCTTGCCCAGTTCGGGCAGCTTGCGGGCGCCAAACACCAGCGCAATCACAACAACAATCAGGATAATTTCGAGGGGTCCCATGTTCGTGTCTCCTTAAGAAGGCGGGGCCGCACTCTATGCGGCCGTCTCTCTGCCCTGAAGGTATGCGATTGGTGGGCCGGCAGATTGACCTCAGCTCACCTATCAAACCTTAATCGGCGTTGATCAAAGGACGGTGAACGCCCGCCACGCGCGCCCCGTCCGGCCTGAAGCGGGGGCTTTTGCAGCTGGTGGGACGGGTCAGATGCTCCAGCCACCGTCCACCAGCAGTTCCTGGCCGGTGATGTACGCCGCTTCCTTGGTGGCCAGAAACGCCACGGCCGCCGCCACCTCGTTGGCCTCGCCAAAGCGGCGGGCCGGAATGCGCGCCGCCAGCGCCTCGGCGTCGACTGGGTCGCGGTGCAGGGCGCGCAGGCGCTCGGTGGCGGTATAGCCGGGCGCCACCGTGTTACAGGTCACGCCGTCGGCGGCGACCTCCAGGGCCAGGGTTTTCAGGTGGTTAGTGACTGCGGCGCGCATGGCGTTGCTGACCGGTAAGGTCAGGGCCGGGCGCCCCACCGTCAGGCTGGTGATGGCGATAATGCGGCCCCAGCGCCGGTCCCGCATCCCGGGCAGTACGGCGGTGGCCAGGCGCGCGGTGCTGAGAAAGGTGGTCTGGAAGCCCTGCGTCCAGGCGGCCTCGTCCACCTCGCTGGGCCGGGCGGGGGGCGGACCGCCCGCGTTGCTGACCAGAATGTCCACCGGGCCGGCGGCCTCCACGGCAGCCTGCACGCCCTCTAGCGTGCTCACATCCGCCACCACGCAGCGCGCACCCAGGGCGTCAGCGGCGCGGCGCAGCGCCTCCTCGCCGCGCGCCGCCAGCGTGACGTGGGCACCCAGCCGCGCCAGATCGTGGGCAGCGGCCAGCCCAATTCCTTTGCTGCCGCCCGTGACCAGGGCGCGTTTACCGTCCAGCCGAAAGAGGGTCATAGCGGCCACCTTATCTGGATTCTGGCTGTGCCGTTCACCCTTCGTGCCCAGAAGCAAGGGGAGCACGCCGCAGCCGTCAGCCCACTTCAACTGATGGGCAGAGATGAACCAACTGGCGTCTAGATGCACCCACAGCCCGCGCACGCCTCCGTCACCTGCTCTAGCCTGCGGGCATGAACGTTCTGATCGTGGTGGCCACCGCTGGTGAGGCCGAGCGGCTGCGCGACCTGGAAGCTGGACCCAGTGCGCGGGTGGTGGTCAGCGGCGTGGGGCCCGTGGCGGCGGCGCTCGCCACTGCGCGCGCCCTGGCCCAGGCGCCCGCCGACCTGGTGGTCAGTGCCGGCATTGGCGGGGCCTACCCTGGCTCGCGCCTGGTACCGGGCGACCTGGCGGTGGCCAGCGTCATTGTGCAGGCCGACCTGGGGGCCTGGGATGGAGAAGCCTTTTTGCCCCTGGAGACCCTGGGGCTGTCGGTGCAGCCAGACCGCACCCAGGGCGCAGTCTTTCCAGTCTGGCCCGGCGCGGCGGAGGCGGCGCGCGTGGCCGGCGCTGCCTGTGGGCCGGCCCTGACGCTGTGCAGCGTAACCGGCTCGCACGAAGGGGCGCAGGCACTGGCAGAGCGCTGGCCCGGTGCCCTGACCGAAGGCATGGAGGGCGCCGGCGTGGCCCACGCGGCGCTGCTGGCGGGTGTGCCGGCATTGGAGGTGCGCGGCGTCAGTAATCCGGTGGGACCACGGGACCGGGCCGCGTGGCGTCTGCCTGAGGCGCTGGCCGCCACCCGGCGTGGCCTGGAGGCGGTGCTGAGCGTGGCCCAGCGGTGGCCTGACTGAACCAGGGCCAGACAACCTGATGGATATCGGCGCAACAGCCTAAGCCGCCTCGGGTAACAGCACGCCAGAGCGCTGGGACAAGGGGCCGTGTCAGATGAGCGGCCCGCTCTGGTCTGCCAACTAATCCTGTGGTGGCTTGGGGCCCATCAAAAAGGCGCAAGACAGCTCTGACAGCGCGGCCTCTTCTCCCAAAAGCACCCCCAATACCCCTAGTTTAGTTGACAAAATAACTCAACTTATCTGCTATTCTAAGCCTCATGAAGCGTGCGTTTCTCTCCCTACTGACCCTGAGTCTGGTCGCTGGCGCTGGCGCGCAGCAGGCCAAAGAATTGCGTCTGGGCGTGTTCCCCAATGTCACCCACGCCGCCGGCCTGGTGGGCGTGCAGCGCGGCCTCTTCCAGAAGGAACTGGGGGGCGTCAAGCTGGTCGTCAAGGAATTTGCCAACGGCTCGCAGATCAATGAGGCCTTTGCAGCGGGCGCCATTGACGCCGCCTATGTCGGACCCGGCCCGGCCATGAACGCCTTTATGCGCGGTGTGCCCATTCAGGTCTACGCCGGCGCCGCCAATGCGGGCGCGGTGCTGGTGGCGCGCAAGGACAGTGGCGTGCGCAACGTCAAGGGCCTGGCGGGCAAAAAGGTCGCCGTGCCCACACGCGGCTCCACGCAGGACATCAGCCTGCGCCACCTGCTGCACGAAAACGGCCTAAAGGCCAGCGATGAGGGCGGCACGGTCACCATCGTGCCCATTGACCCGGCCAACATGCCCGCCGCCTTTGCGGCCAAACAGGTCGACGCCGCGCTGGTGCAGGAGCCCTGGGGCGCCGTCATGGAAACGCAGGGCGCCCGCCTGATTGCCAACGAAAAGGCCATCTGGGAAGGGGGCAACTACACCACCACCGTATTGGTCGTGAACACCAAGTACGCCGCCGCCAACCCCGACACCCTGACCGACCTGCTGCGCGGGCACCTGAACGCCATCAAGTTCATTGGCAGCAGCAACGCGGGGGCGCAGAAGGCCATCGCCGAACAGATCAATACCTTTACCGGCAAGCGGCCGGGCAGCGCCGAGCTGTTCAAGGCGCTGGCCCGCACCCGCGTCACCTGGGACATTAACCTCAAGACGCTGGCGGAGTACGCTGAACTGAACAAGGAAGCCGGCTTTGCGCGGGACGTGCCGGACCTGAGCAAATTCGTGAACCTGAACATTATTCGCGGCCTGGCAAAATAAGCGCCGGGCGCAGCGTGAAGAGCGCCGTTCAAGGAGTCTCTGCGGAGGCTCCTTTGTTGTCATGGCGGCGGGGTTATCTCTGGGAAGAACTCCGATTGAATTGAGCAGGATGCTCGATGAAATCCGAGCGAACTTGGAAAGTTGCGCATCAGAGCGAGCAGGAATAGATGCGGATTCCGCTGAATTACAGCACACCCGGACAGGCACCGTCTACGCTTCCATATCGCGAAATCCGTATGAGACGGCACATGCTCCGCATGACCTGAGCGGGCTGGCACCGCGGCGAAAGTGGCAACAGCGCAGGGACCGAGAAGGGCGCCTTCTCCTCTGGTTCACCGCGCCGCGCCCTCCCCTTTCCCGCTGCCCGCTACACTGAAGGGATGACGGGGCCTAAGAAGGGTTCACGGGGCCGAGCCCCGAAACGCAACACCGCACAGGGGCGCGGCGGCGCCACACGCGACAGCAGCCGGCCGGCGCGGGAACGCAGCGCAGCAGCGGGCAGCGACCGGAGCGAGCAGCGACCAGACCGCCCCCAGACCGCGCGCAGCGGCGCAGCGGGCAAAAGCAGCGGAACCACAGCGGGTGGAAGTGGCCGCGCGGGCCAGACTCGCGGCGGACCGCGCCGGACTGGGCCTGGCCAGAACCGGGGCACGCCGGGCGAAGGCGGTGGTTCGGGGCGCACCGGCCAGCAGGGCCGCGCCGGTCAGATTCAGCGCCGCAAGCCGCTGCCCGAACTCAAGCGGGTGCAGCTGGACGCCCCCGCCCCTGACCGCGTGTTTAAGGACCGCGACGGCGAGGGCCTGACCTTTCCCGACAGCAACCTCAAGCGGGTGGCCGCCCAGATTCTGACCGAAAAGCGCAAGGCGTGGCGCTACCGGCCCTTTTCGTTTCCGCTGTTTACCGACAAGGGCAACGAGCAGGCCTTTCACTTTGACTTCTATGTCTATGACGCCGAGGACAGCGTCATTCGCCTGATTCTGGTGGTGCCTTTCGAGTCGCGTGAAGTCTGGGACCGCGTGGGCCGGTTCAAGCGCCAGTACCCCATGTATCCCTACGAGCTCTGGACGCCAGAAAAACTGGCGCGCCTGAGTGGCCCGCGCGGCCGACTGGAGTTTTAAGCCGGGACGTG
The DNA here is from genome assembly GCF_009755355.1 of Deinococcus arboris. Taxonomy (GTDB): domain Bacteria; phylum Deinococcota; class Deinococci; order Deinococcales; family Deinococcaceae; genus Deinococcus; species Deinococcus betulae. The sequence goes on from NZ_WQLB01000022.1 coordinate 42,091, forward strand.
CAGGCCGGCCTCGATGTCTCCGGGGGCAGAGCTATACCGGCCTTCCCCCTTCCGGCCTATGCTGGCGGGCATGAATGCCAAAGGGGACTTAATCGCGCGGGCCATCACCCTGGGCCTGGGCACGCCTGTATTCGAGGTCACGCCGCAGGGGCCGCCCCACGAACCGCTGTTCCGGGTCACGGTGCGCGTGGGCGGGGAAGTGCTGGGCCAGGGCGGCGAAGGCCGCAGCAAACGCGACGCCGAGCGGATGGCCGCCGAATCGGCCTTGAAGGCGCTGGATGACCCGGCGCCGACCAGGGCCGACGACCCTCAGCCGCAGGTCACGGGGCGCTGGCCCATCTACAGCGTGGTGCTGGAGGCCGCGCTGGAAACGGCTGCCGAATTTGCCGACGACGACGCCACCCTGGACGACGTGCGCGCCCAGGCCGCGCGGCTGTACCGGGACCTCCTGACCGAGTTGGGGCACGGTCCCGAGGCAGAGGAATGAGCGCCTGGCCCTGGCGCCCGGACGGCGTGCTGTTCGACATGGACGGCGTGCTCACCCTGAACAACCACTTTCACCGTCAGGCGTGGCAGGAGGTGGCCGCCGAGGTGCTGGGCCTGCACCTGACCGAGCAGGACCTGGACACCAAGGTGGACGGCGGGCGTAACCCCGAAATCATGGAGCGCTTGACCGGCACCCCGCCCGAGGAAGCCCTGGCGCGGCGCTTTCATGACGTCAAGGAGGGCCGCTACCGCGCCCTGGCCGCCGGCGCCCTGCGCGAGGTGGTGGGTCTGAGCCGCTATCTGGACGCCCTGGACGTGCGGGGCATTCCCTTTGCCCTGGTCACCAGTGCCGACGCCGTGAACGTGGCGTTTGGGATGGAGGCGCTGGGCTTTGGTCACCGCTTCCGCACCCGCGTGCTGGGCGAAGACGTGTCGCGCGGCAAGCCTCACCCCGAACCGTTTCTGCTGGGGGCCGCGCGCCTGGGCCTGAGCCCTGAGCGCTGCCTGGCCCACGAGGACGCCGTCAATGGCGTTCGCAGCGCGGCTGGGGCCGGGTGCCGCGTGGTGGCCCTGACCACCACCGCCCCCGCTGAGGCCCTGCTGGCGGCAGGCGCCGAACGCACCGCCCCCGATTTCAGTGACTGGGCCCAGTGGTTGACCTAGCGGCGGCTGAGTTAGTGGTGGTCGGCTTAGCGGCAGCAGGCCTGGCCCCATGAAAGGCGCCGAGGCTGAAGCCCGCGCCGCCGCGCATCTGGGGGCTCTGGGCCGCACGGTGCTGGCCCGGAACTACCGTGTCCGGGGCGGCGAAATTGATCTGGTGACGCAGGAGCAGAGCGGCGCCCTGGTCTTCACCGAGGTGCGTCACCGCGCCCGCGCCACCCACGGTGGGGCGGCCGAGAGCGTCACCCCCCGCAAGCTGGCCCTGATGCACCGCGCCGCCCAGACCTACCTGCTGCGCGAGTGTGGCCGTGACGACCTGCCCTGCCGCCTGGAGGTCCTGACCATTGACGGGCCGGTCCACACCGGGGCGCTGGCCCTGTGGCCTGTGGAATAAAGCTGCCGCTGCCTGGAAGAGGGAGGCCCTCACTCCCAACAAGGAAGCGACCCGGTTTGACCCAGGCCGCCTCTCTGCTCACCCATCCTTTTACTGACGGTCTTGCAGCTTCACGTAGTGCGCGTCTTTCTCGCCGGTGTACACGGCGTCAGGGCGCAGCAGGCGGTTGTCGCGAGTGTACTCAATGACGCTGGCACACCAGCCGCTGATGCGGGCCAGGGCGAAGATGGGCGTGAAGAACTCCTTCTTGATGCCCAGATCGCTGTAGACCGTGCCGCTGTAAAAGTCCACGTTGGGGTAGATGCCCTTGGACCCGATACGGTCCACGACGACCTTCTCGATGGTTTCCAGAATCTGGTAGTAGTTGCTCTTGCCCTCTTTGTTGGCCACCACTTCGGCGTAGTCACGCAGCACGCGCGAGCGGGGGTCAAAGTACTTATAGACGCGGTGCCCCACGCCCATGATTTTTTCCTTGTTATCCAGCTTCTTGGTGATGTAGGCCTCGGCCTGCTCGGGGGTGCCGACCTCGTCGAGCATGTCCATCACGGCCTCGTTGGCGCCGCCGTGCAGCGGTCCCTTCAGGGCACCAATCGCGCTCGTCATGCACGAGTACATATCCGAGAGGGTGGACGCCGTGGCAATCGCCGTGAAGGTGCTGGCGTTCATGCCGTGGTCCACATGCAGCACCAGGGCAATGTCAAACAGGCGAGCCTGTTCGGCGGTCGGCTCCTTGCCGCTCAGCATGTACAGGTAGTTGCCGGCGTGGGTCAGGTCCATGCGCGGCGCCACGATGTCCTGGCCGTCCTGGGCGCGGTTAATGGCCGCGATGATGGTCGCAAACTGCGCGATCAGGCGCGTGGCGATGGCGCGGCGGCCTTCTGCGGTGGTGTCCTCGGCCTGGGGGTCCAGCAGGCCCAGGTACGACACGGCCGTGCGCAGCGCCTGCATGGGGTGAACGCCCCTGGGCATCGCCTGAATCACGGCGGCCAGCGCTTCGGGGATGGCGCGGTTGGCTTTCAGGTCGGCGTCAAAGGCGGCCAGTTCGGCGGCTGTGGGTAGCTGGCCATTAAGCAGGGCCAGCGACAGTTCTTCAAAGGTGCTGTTCTCGGCCCACTCCTGAATGGGAATCCCCAGGTGGGTCAGAATCCCTTCGGTGCCGTTGATGAACGTGAGTTTGCTTTCCGTAAAGAGGACGCCCTCAAGCCCTTTGGCGATATTCGTCATGATGAGCCGAGCATAGCACCGGACCGCTTTCGTTCTGCCCCCGCTGCACGTTCCCGCAGGGGTGACAGGGCGCGCCTGCTGGGGCCGCCCGCTTACAATGCCCGGCGATGACCGACGCACCCTCCACCGTCACTCTGGCGCTAGATACGGCCACGCCCTGGCTGACCCTGGCCCTCAGCTGGGCTGGCGGCGAGGTCAGCGTCTCGCGCGAGGTGGGCCGCGCCCACGCCGAGCTGCTGCCCGCAGCTACCCGCGCCCTCTTTGAAGAGGTGGGGCGGCCCTTTACAGCCGACCTGATCGTGGTGGGCACTGGGCCTGGGTCGTACACCGGCGTGCGCGTGGGAGCCAGCTACGCGCTGGGGCTGGGGCGCGTCTGGGGGGCGCCGGTGCTGGGGGTCAGCACGCTTGAGGCCCTGGTGCGCGGCGAGGGCCGGCAGGGGGTGTCGCTGGACGCCCGCAAGGGCAACGTGTACGGGGCCGTCTATGAGGTGAGGGGCGGCGTGGTGCAGGGGCGCCTGCACCCGCCAGCCCGGCTGCCCCTGACCGAATTTGAAGCGCTGCTGGGCGGCGCCCCCCACCACCATGACCCGGCGCCGGACGGCGTGGCGCTGCTGCGGGCCGGGCTGGCCCACGGTCAGCGCGACTGGGCCCTGGCGTACCTGTAGGGCGCCGGCCCGGTCGGCTCAGCCCTCTTCACTGCTGAGCCGTACAGGCGGGCCACAGTTCACCATGACCCAACAGGACTCACCCCCTCACGCCATCTTTTAAGGATTGCCCCGGACGGGTGGGCGTAGGCCTCACCCCAACCCGCGCCTGGGGGCGCACACTGCGGGCATGCTGGACAACATCCTGAACACAGTCAAGCGTGGAGCCGAGCGGGTGCAGCGCCGGGGCGAGGAGGTGGCGCACACCGCGCGCCTGCGCATGGAGGTCTTTCAGCTGGGCCGCGAACTGGACGCGCTGTATGGCCGCCTGGGCCGCTCCTATCATTCCGGGGCCGACCGCGAGGTGCTGGGCGGCATTCAGGACGACATCCGCCGCGTCGAGGACGAGATTCGCGCCCGCGAACACCTGATGACCGAGCTGGGCAGTGACCCAGAAATGCCCCAGCCGTCCTCTGACCCCATGAGCCTTGCCAAAGCGCCCCTCCCCACCGGAGGCACTGAGCCCAACGTGCCGGCCGCTGTTCCCCGCCCTCACCCCCAGGAGGCCACGATGTCCGACGCTGACCGCAACCCCTACCAGACCCCCGCCGACCGCACCCCAGAGGAGCGTCCTGCGGGCGTGCCCACCAGCCCTGACCCCACCATGCAGCACAGCGATGACCGCCTGGTGCCCGGCGAACACCGCGCGGGCGTGGCCCTGGAAGCCGAGCGCGACAAGCAGTTCCGTCACGACAACACCATCGAGGAAGGCAAGGCTGCCAGCCGCAACCCCGACCCCTTAGATAAATAGACATAATCCGGCAAAGGCGCTGGGGCATTCTGCTCGCTCCCAGCGCCTTTCTCTTTGGATTAGGAAGCTGCATCTGTCCCTATTGTCAGATCAAAGCAGTCCAGCCGGAGCCAGCGGCCCTATTCACACTCGGGCCGCTTTGCTGCTAGCTTCAGCCCTCACGGATAAACTGCGGGGCGCGCTTGGCCTTAAAGGCCGACACACCTTCTTCGTGCTCCCAGTGGTCGCCGGCCAGCTGTTGCAGGGCCGCTTCCTGGTCCAGCGCTTCGTCCAGGCCACTGGTCAGGGCAGCGACCAGCGCCTGTTTGGTCAGTTTCAGGGCGTGGGCCGGGCGCTGCGCCAGCCGCTCGGCGTAGGCCTGCACGTCAGCGGCAAAGGTGTCATCGGCAAAGACATGCTCACACAGGCCCAGTCGCAGGGCGTCCTCAGCCCGCACGCGCTCGGCCAGGGCCATCAGCTCGAAGGCGCGGTGGTAGCCCACCAGGCGCGGCAGGGTCCAGGTGCTGCCCGAATCTGGAATCAGGGCAATATTAGAAAACACCTCAATCAGACTGGCCGACGCGGCCCACAGCCGGATGTCGCCGGCCAGGGCAAGGCTGGCCCCGGCCCCGGCGGCCACGCCATTGACCGCGCTGATGACCGGCTTGCCCAGCCCCCGAATCGTGCGAATCAGGGGGTTATAGGTGTGGTGCAGGTGCTCGGTGAAGGTCATGTCGCGCCCCGACACGTCGCCCAGGTCCTGCCCGGCACAGAAGCCCCGCCCCGCCCCGGTCAGCACGACCACTCGCACATCGGGGTTAGCGTCGGCAGCTTGCAGTTCGCGGGTCAGGGTCAGCAGCAACTCGTCGTTGGCTGCGTTCAGTTTGTCGGGGCGGTTGAGGGTCAGGGTCAGAACATGCGCCTGGGTGCGCGCCAGAATCACAGGGTCAGCGGTCATGGCCAGCAGCGTAGCGCGCCCGCGCCCGGCTGCTACACTCCGGGCCGTGAGCGAGCCTGCGGCCCTGCCCGTCATCTTGGCACTGGATGTCAGCAAGTCCCGCATTGGGTTTGCGGTCAATGCGGGCCGCCTGGCGTTCGGGCGCGGCAGCGTGGACCGCAAGCGGTTGCCCCTGGACCTGAAAGCGGTGCGTCTGCGCGCCGAGGCTGCTGGGGCCACCCTGCTGCTGCTGGGCCTGCCCCTGCGAACGGACGGCGCCCACAGCCCCAGCGCCGACCGGGTGCGCGCCTTTGGGCGCATTCTGGAAGACAAGGGCTACGCGGTGGCCTATCAGGACGAGCGCTTTACCACCCGCCGCGCCCGCGCCCTGGGGGCCGCCGACGAGGATGAGGCCGCCGCAGTCCAGATTCTGGAGCTTTACCTGATGGGCCAGGCGCCCCAGGGTGAGAGAGGCGACAGAGAGCTTTCACCAGAAAGCTGACGAAGTTCTGAGAAATCTCAAGTCTTCTTTAGAGATGACCCACCGAATCTAAAGATTTGGTGGAGCAGGTACACTGCCTTATCCCATGAAAGCTGCCCTCACCCGCTGCCTGCACGTGCTGCTCATCGACGATGATCCAGCCGACAGACTGCTGGCGCTGGAAGCATTTGGCGAACATGCCGAGACCGTGGACATCAGCGTGTGTGAGGACGGCGTGGAGGCCCTGGCCTGGCTGCGCCACCCTGGCCGCGCCCTGCCGGACGTGGTGATTCTGGACCTGAACATGCCACGCATGACGGGCTTTGAAGTGATTGCCGCCATCCGCGCTGACCCGGCGCTGCGGCACCTGCCAGTGGTGATTCTGTCCACCTCGGACAGCCCGGAAGATGTGGCGCAGGCGTATAACCTGTTCGCCAGTTCGTACATGGTCAAGAGCAAGGATTTCCCCGGCTTTCTGGCGCAGGTGGACCATTTTGTGAAGTTCTGGCAGGACTGCCGCTTTAACCGCCCGGACGCTGGGTAAGTGCCCCAGGCAGGGGCTGTTTCGGGCAGGAGCTATCGCGGGTAAACAGCGGCGTCCAGGCAACTTTCGCATCTGGTCTTAGGACAGAAGCCAGAGCTGACGAGAGAGCCCTCAACACCTCTGGAGCGCCGCAAGGCGGTTCTTGGCCCCTGCCCAGCAGCCTTCTTCAACTGGGGCACCTTCTCACCATTGATGAAGCGAACGACCGCTGTCAGAGGCCTTCCCTGCCCCATTGGCTCACGCACACAGCGGTCCACTTGCACCGTTCCTCCCCACTGCGCCTTTTGCCGGATGCAACCAGGGCACCCGCCGCTGCGTAATGGAGGGCATGAGCAACCCAGGCGGTCCGCTGACTCCCCCCGATTCGCTTCTCAAAGCGCCCGAGGCCGTGCCGCCTGTGCAGGCCCAGGAAGCCCCAGAAATGGTCCCCCTGTCGCCAGAAGACCGCGCCCGCCTGGAACAGATGGCCCAGGCGTTTGCCCAGGACGTGCTCTCGGCTGGCACGCATACCCCGGACTTCAAGCGGAAGCTCGACGCGGTGCATGACCTGGGCCTGCCCGAGCAGCGCGCCGCCGCCCAGAGCAGCAACCGCATGCTGGACCGCCCGCTGCGCGCCACCCGCGCCGGCGCCCTGGCCGAAGGCAGCGATATTCTGCGCGGCCTGACTGACCTTCGCCGCACAGTGGAAGACCTGGACCCCAGCCGCGCCCCCACGCCGCGGCGCCTGTTCGGCAAGCTGCCCGGCGGCAAGAAGGTGCAAAATCACCTCGACCGCTACCAGAGTGCCCAGAGCCACCTGAACGGCATTCTGGAAGCCCTGTACCGGGGCCAGGATGAGCTGCGCCGCGACAACGCCACCATCGAGACGGAAAAGGTCCATCTCTGGGACACCATGCAAAAGCTGCGGCAGTACGCCCATGTGGGCCGGGCGGTAGACGAGGCCCTGACCAGCCGCCTGCAGGAGTTGCAAGTCACTGACCCCGAGAAGGCCCGTATGGTCAGCGAGGAGCTGCTGTTTGCGGTGCGCCAGCGCGTGACTGACCTGCTGACCCAGCTGGCGGTCAGCATTCAGGGGTATCTGGCCCTGGACCTGGTGCGGCGCAACAACCTGGAACTGATCAAGGGCGTGGACCGCGCCACCACCACCACCGTCAGCGCCCTGAAAACCGCCCTGATGGTGTCGCAGGCGCTGGGCACTCAGCAGGCGGTGCTGGGGCAGGTGACGGCCCTGAACGACACGACCGGGCGCATGATTGGCAGCACGGCCAGCCTCCTGCGCCAGCAAAGCACCGAGATTCAGCGGCAGGCAGGCAGCGCCACCGTGGACCCGCAGATTATTCAGGCGGCCTTCCGGGATGTGTACGGCGCCCTGGACGCCATCAGCAGCTACCGCCAGCAGGCGCTGGAGCGCTTCCGCGACACCATGCAGGTGCTCGACAAGGAAGTGGCGCAGGCCCAAACCTACCTGGACCGCGAGCGGCAGCAGGCGTCGCGCGAGGTGGCGCAGGGGCTGAACGTGACCGCGCAGGGCGACCTGAAACTCTGATGCCCGCGCCCCCCCCTGTCCTGCCGGCGGCAGACCGGCAGGCCGTCTTGTCGTGGCTTGTGGCGCGCCTGGCGGCTCAGCCCGCTTGCCCGGTGCTGCGCGTGGCCATTGACGGTGTGGACGGCGCCGGCAAGACCACGCTGGCCGATGAGCTGGCAGCGGCCCTGCATGACCTGGGCCGCCCGGTCATCCGGATCAGCGCCGACGCATTTCATGCGCCGCGCGCCGTGCGCTATCAGTTAGGCCGCGACTCGCCGCAGGGCTTTTATGAGGCTTCGTACGACTTGGACACCCTGCGCCGCGAGGTGCTGCAGCCGCTGTCGCCGGGCGGCTCGGGGCTCTACCGAATGGCGGCCTTTGATGTGGAGCGCGACCTGCCTGTCTCGGCAGCGCCCCAGAAAGCCGAGCCGGGCAGCATTCTCCTGCTAGACGGTCTGTTCCTGCACCGGCCAGAGTTGCGCGCCTTCTGGGACGACTCGGTGTTTCTGCGGGTGCCCTTTGAGGTCTCGGTGCCGCGCGGCGCCGCGCGCGGTCCGGGGTATGGTTCGCCCGATCCACAGGCTGCGAGCAACCGCCGCTATATAGAGGGGAACCGATTGTATTTTGCCCACGCCCAGCCCGAAGAGCAGGCCGGAGTCGTGCTGGACTACACGTCGCTGAGCCGGCCCTGGGTGCTGTATGCCCGCTGAAGCGCAGGCGCTGGCCGACGCCCGCACCCTGCTGGGGCCGGGGGCCTACCTGCTGGCACGCGGCGCCACCTGCCTGGCCTACACGGATGGCCGCCGGGTGGCCCGGCTGGCCCGCACGGCTGAGGCCCGGCTGAGCGTTCAGGTGCAGCTTCAGCGGCGGCTGGCCGCGCAGGGGGTGCCGGTGCCCCCCGTGCTAGAGACCGGCCTTCTGCGCGGCGAGACGCCCTACAGCGTGGACATTCTGATCAGTGGAGACGGCCAGCCGCCTACCGCCGCCGGCTGGGCCGACCTGGGCGAGGGGCTGGGAGCGCTGCACCACCTGCCGCATGAGGGTTACGGCCTCCTGGAGGACCGGGCAGACGGCCTGCGTGGCCAGGCCAGCCGTCCTGAGCTGGGCATCATTACCCGCCTGCCGGGGGTGTGGCCCTTTGGTCCGGTGCCCCTGACCGTACATCCACTGATCCAGGCCGATAGCGCTTTGCTGGCACCGCTGACTGCCCTCGAAGCGCAGTTGAGTGAGGTGGTCAGGCACCCGGCGGCGGTGTGCCACACCGACCTGCACGCTGGACAGCTGATCTGGCGCGGTGGGCGCCTGGCCGCCCTGCTGGACTTCGGGGACGCCGCGGCTGGGCCGCCAGCCTGGGACATCGCCAGCGCGGCCTATTTTCACGGCTGGGCGGCGGCGCAGCAGGTGGCTGCCGCCGCTGGCCAACCCTGCAGTGAAGCCAGTGCTCTGTTTGGCGTGTTGCTGGCCCTGCACCGGGCCAGTCGGGCGCAGCGGCGTGAACAGGTGCGGCAGGCCGTGATGTTTGCTTTCAGCTGCCTTAGCCGCCTGTGTACGGAACCCCCAGGTCCTGATAGCGGCATCCACCACCGGCCCAGTCAACCCATTCCACCACACAAGGCGCCAGAGCTGTAGCCCCGGCGCCTTGAACTCCTTTTCAGTTGGCCTAGTTGTCGGCCGTTGCACTGTAGGCGTCACCAGTGCCCTCAGCGGGGCTAAAGGTGATGCACTGGGCCTGCTGGCCACTCAGACTGACCTCAATCTGGCCGGCGGTACAGGCCATGTCCTCGTTATAGCGGCAGGTGGTGACGTCGCAGCGGCTGACCATGCTCTGGCCTTCGGTGTCGTTCATAACGGACCTCCGTTCCCCCAGCCTGCGCCCCTGACCAGCGGCCCAACGTGATGCGGCTTGCAAGCTCAAGGAAGGCTCCAAAACCCGAGCGAGCAGATAAGGTTAGAGAGATTTCGCCAGCAGTAGCCGTGCCAGACGAGCAATCCCGACCTGAGACTAAGAGGTAAGAGAACGAGGCCTAAGGCCCACACTCAGGCCAGCCTCATGCCAGAGATGGCCCTGAGGGTGAGCCTCTACCTCTCTCCTCTTTGAATGGCGCTGGCGGCCGAGCACCATCATCTCAAAGGAAAGCCGCCCTGGTCTAGCATCCAGGGCGGCTTTGGGAGACAGCCTCAGTTCAGCAGGCTGGCGCGAATGCCCTGGGCGCAGGCCACCCGGTGGGCCACCTGGGCGGCGTCCAGTTCGCCGTGTTCGCGCAGGCCGGCGGCCAGCACTTCCACCTCACTCCAGGCGCAGCGCAGTCTGGCCCTGGCGCGGCCCCGCAAGACCGCCAGGTAAGCGTCCAGGGTGTCCTGCTCATCAGGGTCCGTCAGCGCGCAGGCCAGCAGCATACGGGCGTCGCGGCCGGCCGCCACCGCCGTGGTCCCGCTAAGAACCGCCGCCTCTTCGCCGGCCAGCGCCACCAGGACCACTTCTTCAGCCAGGGCGCGGTTGAGGCGCAGGGCGGCGGGGTCAGGGACGGCGCGGTACACCACGCCACTGAAGGTGACCCGGTCCAGCCGCAGCGGCGTGCGGGGATGGGTGTGCGCCAGGTAGGCTTCGGCCGCCCGCTGCAAGGAAGCGGCGTGGCGGTCCTGAGGGGCGGCAGTGGGGGTGGGGTGCAGGTGGGGGATGGGCATAATCCTGACTCTGGTGGTCAAGATAAGGCATCGCGGGTGAGATGTCTGTCCCCTGTCCAGGGAGGCAGAGCACCGGTGAGGTTGCCCGCGTCACGGAGCAGCTCCATTCCAGCCTGTGAGGCCTGCATAACCCTTAACTTCATGGTGCCTGGGCGGGACAAGTAGCCCGCAGTGCCTACGCCGCTTGAGACCCACTCACACAGCGGTTTCCAACTTCCACCCTGAGACCAACAATCCCCCGCAGTGCACTTCTCAGCAACCACTCCCTTTCTCTGCCGCAGAGGAATTGAGGCCCTCAACCCTTCCGAGTTCCGCCCTTAGCTACCTCTGGCCTCGACCTCAGCCTGCTTGGCGCCCCAGGCGTCCATACGGGCTTCTAATTGCACTTCGAGATCGTGGGCGGCCTGGCCCAGTGCGGCAAAATCAGCGTCTGGCGTGGCGCTGGCCAGGGCCGCCTGCGCCTGCTCCAATTCACTCTCCAAGCGGGCGATATCGGCTTCCAGGGCCTCAACCTCACGCTTAAGGTGCCACAAACCCTTGCCTTTTGGCGCGGTCGGCTTCGGCGTGGGCTTGGGGGCGACCTCGGTCCCCACGCTCCTGTGCTTGGCCTTGTAGTCCTCCCAACCGGGGTACTCGTAGAACTGTCCGTCCTCGACCAGCCAGATACGGTCGGCCAGACCCTCAATGAACGCGCGGTCGTGGCTGACCATCATCAGGGTGCCCGTAAAGTGCTCCAACGCGTCTTCTAGCGCCTCGACCATTTCCATATCCAGGTGGTTGGTGGGCTCGTCCATCACCAGCAGGTTGTGGTCTTCCTGGGCCAATTTGAGCAGCGCCAACCGCGCCCGCTCACCACCCGACAGGATGCGCGCGGGCTTGTCGTGCTGGTCGTAGGGGAACATGAAGGTGCCCAGCAGGTCGTGGGCCTCGGGGTCTTTCTGGGTGTAGGCGCGGGCCACGTCGTACAGGGTCTCGGCTGGGTCCACGCCGCGCAGGGCCTGATCGTAGTAGCCCACCGTAACGCGGGCGCCAGTCAGCACGCGGGCGCGCGCATCGTCCCCCTTGTCCAGTCCCAGCAGGGCGCGCAGCAGGGTGGTCTTGCCAGCCCCGTTGCGCCCGATGATGGCGATGCGCTCGCCCCGCCGAATCTGCACATTGACATCCCGGTACAGGGTGCGGCCACCGGGCAGGGTACGGGTGACGTGCCGGGCGTCCAGCACCACGTCCCCACTTTCGGGCGCATGGAAGGTGATGCGCGCGGTGCGCTGTTCGGGCGGCGGAGCGGCGGTGGCGCGAGCCTGCATGCGGTCCACACGCGCCTGCATGGCCTTGGCGCGGCGGGCCAATTTGCTCATGCCCAGGCCCCAGATTTTCATGCGGTCGGCGCTGGCCTGCAGGGAGGCAATCTGCTTGCTTTCGGTGGCGTGGCGGGCCGCTTGGCCCTCTAATTCCACAGCCAGCGTCTCGCGGAAGGTCGAGTAGTTGCCGGCGTAGACCTTGAGGGTGCCGCTGCGGAGGTAGGCCGTTTCACGCGTGACCGTGTCTAAGAAGGTGCGGTCGTGGCTGATGACCAGCACGGCACCCGGATAGCGACCCAGAAAGGCTTCCAGCCACTCGACCATCACGATGTCGAGGTGGTTGGTGGGCTCGTCCAGCAGCAGGACGTCGGGGTTTTCGACCAGCAGCGCGGCCAGGCCCAGGCGGGTGCGCTCGCCGCCACTCAGACCCGAGGCCAGGTCATGTTCGCGGCCCCGGAACCCGAAGGCCAGGGTCACAGCGTCCTTGCGGCTGCGGCGCTCGAAGCCGCCCCGGCGCTGATAGTGCTCCAGCAGCGCTTCATGATGCAGGATGCTCTCGGGAGTGCCGCTGCTCATGGCCTCGGCCGCCGCGTGCAGCTCAGCTTCTAACTGGTCCAGGTCGTGGAAGGCGGCGCTCAGGACGCTGTCCACCGTGGCGCCCTCGGCAAACACGGGGTCTTGCTGCAGAGCGCGCACGCGCACGCCGGGGCCGCGCTTGACGATGCCGCCGTCGGGCATCAGCTCGCCCGTCAGGAGTTTTAGCAGGGTACTTTTACCCGCCCCGTTGCGGCCCACCAGGCCCACGCGGTCGCCAGGCTGCACGGCGAAGGTTACGTCGGACAAGACGGTCAGCGGGCCGTACTCTTTACTGGCGTCTAGGGCGGCAACAAGCACGCCCCGCAGTATAGGTGGAAAGGAGAAAGGGAGGACTCAGCGCTGTGGCCTAGCCAGTGGGACTTCTTGCCGCTGGATATAGAGCGAAGCGATTACGTGGGAGACCTGGACTGGCCCGGCATAGGCATGGCGGCCAGAGCAACTCGCAAGGCTCGGGAGTCTGGGCTGCCGCCTGTGGTGCCAGCGCTTGGGGCTTATCAGGCCATGCTGGACGCTCTGCTAGCCCCACGGATTGATCAGCCGGACCATCCGGCTGTTCAGAAGAACACCTCGCACAAAGTCAAAAATCGGCGAGTGCCTGAAGAAATGCTGATAGAAAGGATCCTGCGGGCCTGGTAGGCGTCCCTGTAGTCTCACTAGGACAGTGATAAATAGCAAAAGATCCGCCTTGCGGCGGATCTTCCTTGTGGTGTGCCCGAAGGGATTCGAACCCCTGGCCTTCTGATCCGTAGTCAGACGCTCTATCCAGCTGAGCTACGGGCACATCCGAAATGACAGTTGGCGGAGAGAGCGAGATTCGAACTCGCGGTAGAGAATAACCCCTACGAGCGTTTAGCAAACGCTTGGTTTAAGCCGCTCACCCATCTCTCCATACCGTCTGTGGGTTGTCATACTTGGCGAGGGGTGAGGGATTCGAACCCCCGGTAGGTTGCCCTACTACGGTTTTCAAGACCGTTGCCTTCAACCACTCGGCCAACCCCCCCTTCTGGCGGGGCGCGCTCTCGGTTGTCCTAAGCGCGAGGGGAAGTATATGAGGGAGGGCCGAACTTGTCAACGCCAGCGGCGCAGCAGCAGAGCGCCTGCGCCCAGAAGCGCCGCCCACATCATCAGTGGTGCCCGGCGCGGCCACTGCACCTCACCACGCAGGAGGGCACGCAGGGCTTCTTCGTGGGCCGTGAGGGGCGGCGGCGCTAGGTGGCTATCAGGCAGGGTCAAGTCCGCACTCAGGACTGTCTGATGGTAGGCGTTTTCCTGGGCGTGGCCACTGTGGGCGGCCCGTTGCCGCCCGGTCTGCCGCAGCGCCTCTGGCTCGCCGGTGGCCACCCACGGGGCCAGGGCCAGAAAGCCGGGGCGGGGCTCGGTCAGGACATAGCTCTGCGGCGCACTGGCCTCCTCTGCTGGCCCGGTGATGGCGCTCTGGCCGTCGAACGTCAGGTCCAGCAAGTTGCCCACCACCATCGGATTGACGGCATACCGAATTTGAGAGCTGGTGGCCGTCACCTGCCAGCTGCTTTCCAGCCAGGCCACCGGCTGGTCGCGCACATGGGCCGGGTTGGGGGGCAGGCCTTCCTTCGCCGTCCAGGGCGCGCCGTTGGCGTCCGGCTGAAGCAGCACGGTGCAGCCCTGGGCTTCCAGGCGGGCGATCACGTCGGCCCGGAACGCGTCCAGGCTGATCGCCACACCCAGGTCACCGGCCGGGGTCGGAAATACGCGCAGCTCTTCCAGGCGGCCAGGGGTCAGGTCCACGCCATCCGCTTCCTCATCGGGCGTCAGGTGCACCTTGTCGGCGGTGCCAATCAGCTCACCCTGGGGGTCAAACAGCACCGTCTGATTGGTCAGGATGCCCGGCGCACGCCGCAAGCGGCCTCCACGGACCTCATAGCGGGGCATGGGCGCCGAGCCGCAGCAGAGGTACACGCCGTACTCGCGGGCCAGGTCGCGGCATGTCTGAAGGTACAGTGCCGCATTGCGGTCTATGTCGGCCAGTTGCAAGGCGCGCACCGGCGAGATCCGTTCGCGCAGCAGCGTGGGCAGGGTACGGGGCAGGCGGGCCACAAACAGCGCCAGCGCCACCCGCTGAAAGGTGCCCAGCCCCAACGCCCAGCCGCCGCCGCGCAGCACCAGCGGCAGGCCATTGAGTTCGGTGAGCACCACCAGGTTGGGACGGTCAGGGGCGAGGTGCGGGCGGCTGCTTTCCAGCTGGGCGCGCAGCCAGGCGCGAAACCGCCGGGCACTGATAAAGTCGCTGGCGTGCCACTGGGGCTGCACAGCCACGGCGCGGACGCGGCGGGTCATGCCCCAGCCTAGAGCAGGACAGGGGGCACCCACATGCCATGATGCCTCCATGTCGGCGGTGACCTTTCTGCCTTTAGGGGACGCGGCGCTGGTGGTCCTGACTGGGCGGGCGCGTGACTTGCACCGCCACCTGACGCGGCAGGGGCTGCCTGGCCTGCTGGACAGCGTGCCCGCGCTGGGCCAGCTGACCCTGCTGTTTGACCCGCTTTGCACCGACGCCGACACCCTGACCGGTGGAGTGCGCGCGGCCCTGACCACCTTGCCGCCCGAGACCGAGACTCAGGGCCAGACCCTCACCGTGCCGGTGACATTTGGCGGCCCCGACCTGGCGTGGTGCGCCGCGCATGCCGGTTTGAGTGAGGCGGCCTTTGTGGCCGCCGTGTGCGCCGCGCCGCTGGAGGTGGCCTTTCTGGGCTTCACACCGGGATTCGCCTTTCTGACAGGCTTGCCCACGGCCCTCCAGATGCCGCGCCTGGACATCCCGCGCGCTGGAGTACCGGCAGGCAGTGTGGCGCTGGGCGGGCCGTGGGCTGGCGTGTACCCACGGGCCACGCCGGGCGGGTGGCGGGTCGTCGGTCACACAGCCCTGAACCTTTTTGACCCAGCCCGCCCCCAGCCGGTGCTGTGGCAGCCGGGCGACCGCGTGCGCTTTGAGGCCGCCCGTGCTTGAGGTCCTGCGCGGCGGCCTACACACCACCGTGCAGGATGCAGGCCGCCGCGTGCGCGCCCTGGGGGTGCCAGCTGGAGGCGCAGCTGACCCGGTGGCCCGGCGCCTGGCCAACGCCCTGGTGGGCAATCCGCCCGGCGCGGCGGGCCTGGAAGTAACCCTGGGCGGCCCGGCACTGCGCTTTGACGCTGGGGCGCTGGTCAGCCTGTGCGGCGCGCCCTTCGAGGCGCTGCTGGACGGACAGCCCTTCCCCCTGTGGCGGGCCGTCCCGGTGCCCGCTGGCGGACGGCTAGACCTCCGCGGCACCCCGGCAGGCGCGCGGGCCTTTCTGGCGGTGCGCGGCGGGCTCAACGGCCAGGAGGTATTTGGCAGCCGCTCAACCGATGTCTACAGCGGCTTTGGCGGCTATGAGGGCCGAGTGCTGCGGGCGGGCGACCGCCTGACCTGGGCCGACAGGCCAAGTGTGCAGCCGCCCCGCGCTTTTCTCTCGCCGGAGGTGCAGACCCCCACCGGCCCCAATGTCAGGTTGCGGGTGGTGCCCACCTCCGACGCGACCCCCACGCTGCTGGCGGCGCTGTGTGGCCCAGGCTTCACCGTCAGCGCGCAGGCTGACCGCATGGGCGTACGCCTGACCGAAGGCGTACCGGCCCCCCACGACCCCACGCGCGCCAGCGTGCCCAACGTCCCTGGCCTGGTGCAAGTGCCGCCGGGGGGACAGCCTATCGTGCTGCTGCCCGACGCCGGCACCCACGGCGGCTACCCAGCGCCGCTGGTGGTGATTCAGGCCGACCTCGCCCGGCTGGGACAGCTGCGCCCTGGCAACCAGGTGCAGTTTGAACCGGTGCCCCCGGCCGCTGCCCGAACCGCCCTCTGGCAGCAGGAACAAGGGTTGCGGCAGGCCGAGGCGGCTCTGCGCCTGTGGTACGCCGCCCAGGCTGGATAAGGAGACGCCTGGGTTGCCGAGTCAGGTGACAGATTGGCGACCCTTTTCCGGGCTGGTCCACATCACAGCGCGGCCCACCAGGTTGCTTGCCCTTCAGACCCGCACTGCTCTTCTGAGCTGGGTCGGCCTGTCACACACCCCAGCGGCCGGCGGCCCAGCCCGTATGCTGCCCCCATGCACACTGGCACCGACCTGAATGCCGACCTGGGCGAGGGCAGCGCCCACGAAGAAGCCGTGATGGCGTTCGTGACCAGCGCCAACATCGCCTGCGGGGGCCACGCCGGCGACGCCGAAACCATGCGGGACAGCCTGCGCCTGGCCGCGCGTCACGGGGTGGCGGCCGGCGCCCACCCTGGGTTTCCAGACCGCGAGGGCTTTGGGCGGCGCGAACTGCACTTTGCCCCCGCCGAGGTCACGGCCTTTGTCCGGGAGCAGATTGAAGCGCTCAAGGCGGTGGCGGCGCGCGAGGGGGTAACGCTGCGCCACGTCAAACCGCACGGCATGCTCTACAACATGGCCGCGCGGGACCCCGCGCTGGCCCGCGCCATTGCCCAGGCAGCCCACGACAGCGGCGTGCCGCTGTACTACGGCCTGGCTGGCGACGACAGCGTGATGCTGCGCGAGGCCCGGGCGCTGGGCCTGACGGCGCTGGGCGAGGGCTTTGCTGATCGTGGCTATGCCCTGGACGGCACGCTGTGGCCACGCTCGCAGGCCGGCGCCCTGCTACCCCACGCGGCGGCGGTGGCGCAGGGGGTCAGTATTGCCCGCCAGGGCCACGTGCAAGCCGTGACGGGTGAATGGGTCCGTGTGCCCGCCCAGACGCTCTGCCTGCACGGCGACGGCGCCGAGGCCGCCGAGCTGGCGCGTGATCTGCGCGCGGCGCTGGAGGCGGCGGGCGTGCGCGTTCTGGCGCCAGCCCCCAGCACATGAAGGTCTGCTCAAGACAATTGGGCACCCTATCAGCCGCGCTGTCAGGCTCTGGTGAGAGTGGGCATGCTGAACTGCGGGCAGGATGCGCCGTTTCTCTCTCCCCACCACCGCTGACTTCCAGGCCCGGCGCGCTGCCTGCCCCTTTACCCGCCCGCTGGACCGCCGCACCCTGAACGCCCGCCTGCTGGGCGCTGTGCTGCTGGCGATGCTGGTGCGGCTGCTCTACGTGCCGCTGGACGGCTTTGAGCGCTGGGCGCTGCCGCTGCTCAGTGTGCTGATGGCCGGCCTGCTGCTGACCCTGACGGTCACGCGCGTTCAGCTGCGGACCCTGCATGTGCTCACGCTGCTGGGCGCCTGGGGGTATGTGCTGGGCCACCTGTGGCATGTGCTGTTCCGGGTGCCCGCCGAAACGCAGATGCAGGTGCTGGGCAGCCTGGGGCCGTGGGCCGCCGTGCTGCTGGCTTCGCACCTCTGGTTGCTGGGACGGCGGGTCAGCTTGCCCCTCAGCCTGCTGGCGCTGGGCAGCACCGCAGCGCTGTTGCTGGCACACGTCTTGCTGACGCCCGGCGCCCTGCACCAGCCGGTTGTGGGCGCGGTGCTGCAACTGCTACTGGGCGGCGCGGTCCTGCTGGCTGGCCAGCACAGCGCCGCCCACCGCGCTCTGGGCGACCTACGCCGCGATCTGCTGGGCGACGGCGACGCCGGGCGCGAAACCCTGACCGGCCTGCCGGGCCGCGCCATGATGGAGCGCTGGCTCACCCGCCAGGCCCTGCGCCGTCCCGAGGGCCTGGGTGTGGCCGTGATTGGGCTGGACGCTCCGCACCCCGGCCTGCTGGCGGATGCCACCCCCGAGCCTCACCGCCTGGCCCACGTGGCGCGGGTGATTCTGGGTGCCGTGCGGGACGACGACCTGCTGGGCTGCCTGGACGATGGCCAGCTGGTGCTGGTCCTGCGCGCCGCCGACGCCCGCTCGGCCCGCGCCGTGTGCGAACGGCTGCGCGTGCGCGTGGCTTCGCGGCCTGTGGACGGCGCCAATGTCACGGTCAGCATCGCCCTGGCGTTTCAGGATGGCCGTCAGGATGGCCTGACTCTGCTGCGCGAGGCCGAGGACAGCCTGAACGCCCTGCACCAGACCGGCCAGAATCGTGTGGTCCTGGGCACACCGCCGACGGAGGCCCCCAGCCCAGACACCCTCGGCCTTCAGATGCAACCCGCATAGAGGGAAAACCCCTATAGCCACCCTGGGGATTGCCCAAGGTTGCTTTTTGATGGCGCTCTGATCGACGGTTGATTGATGCCTCTGGGTTCTCGCTGGCTTCAGCAGCTGATGCGGAGTCGATCTGGTGCATTCATAAACTGGGAAAGAGCCAGTTACCAGCTCTAGGCCCAGGACACGTTTCCTCTGAACCCTGCTTGCACACGACTCAGTTGGATTTTGGATAGCAAGCTCAAGCTGTCGTCCTGTCACAGGTTTGGTCTTACGATCTTGCAAAGAGGCCCGCACCCGGCCAAGCCGCAAGGCCATCTGGTCGCCGACAGGTCAACCATCAGAAGCGCTGCGCCGCAGACTTGGGCACACTCACTTGTCCTGGCCCTGGCGTTTCTCTTCCCAGTCAACGAAAAGACGAGGCCCCTCATAGGAGCCTCGCCTCTGGAAAGTGCGTTTACTCTTCGCTCTTCTCGCTGGTGTCGTCGGCCGTTTCGGTGGCGTCGCCAGCGGCCTCGGCCTTGGCTTCTTCCACAGTCGCGTCGCCTTCCAAGATGGCCGTCGCGGCCTCTTCGCTGATTTCGCCTGCGGCCACCAGACCGGCCACCTGGGCGGCCTGCTGCTCGGCGGCGGCTTCGCTGTCGGACAGGCGGGGCGGCAGCACGCTGATGACCACGAGGTCCTCTTCAGCAGCCAGCTTGACGCCTTCAGGCAGCTTGACCTGACCGGCAGTGACGTGGTCACCGATGTTCAGCTTGGTCACGTCCACCACGAGTTCCTGGGGAATGCGGCGGGGGCCGGGGGCCACGACGGACAGGTTGTGAATCACCACGTCCACCAAGCCGCCCATGACTTCGCCTTGGCTCTTGCCCTTGGTGTGGACCGGCACCGACACGGTTACGGGCTCGCCGTAGGTTACCACGTAGAAGTCCACGTGAATAGGCACGCGCCTACGCTTGTCCATCTGGACAGTCTTGACCAGGGCCGGGAAGGTTTCGCCGCCTTCCAGGGTGATGTCGAACAGGCCGGTGGTGCTGTGCTGACGGAAGGCGCGGTCAAACGCCTTGCGGTCAATGGCAAAGGACACGTTCTTGTCCTTGTTGTAGGCCACGGCGGGAATCATGCCTTCGGCCAGTTTCTGCTGGCTGCTGCGGGGTTGGGCGTTCAGTTCCATGTGCTGTGTTCTCCTTGCGGTTAGGGCTTCGCCGCCCTGCCCCGCCGCGCTCCGACTGTCAGTCAGCCTGGGGGCGGGGACGGGCGCGGCAACCGGAACAGCATAGCAGAAAAGGCACGCCGGCCGGTGGAAGGGTCAGGCGGCCCTCTGCTAGACTCTCTGGCGTTGCCGCGCGGCCCCCCAGCGTGCCTGGAGGCGGCCCCGGCCAGAAGACCAAAGGAGAGACACATGATCAGCGTGACGGAACTGCGTAACGGCACCAAAGTAGAAATGGACGGCGGCCTGTGGGAATGCCTGGATTACTCGCACCTGAAGATGGGGCGCGGCGGCGCCAAGGTGGTCACCAAGTTCCGCAACATGGAAACGGGCTCCATTGTGGACCGCACCTTCAACAGCGGCGAAAAACTGCAGGACATCTACGTTGAAGGCAAGACGATGCAGTACCTGTACAAAGACGGCGACGACTTCATGTTCATGGACATGGACACCTTCGAGCAGGTGACGCTGCCCCCCAGCCTGGTGGGCGACGCCGCCAAGTTCATGAAGGAAAACACCGAAGTCGAAGTGGCGATGTACGGCGAAAAGGCCCTGACCATCACCCTGCCCAACCAGGTCATCCTGAAAATCGTGGAAACCGACCCCGGCGTGCGCGGCGACACCGTCTCGGGCGGCACCAAGCCCGCCAAGCTGGAAACCGGCGCCACCGTGCAGGTGCCCTTGTTTGTGGAGCAGGACACCAGCGTCAAGGTGGACACCCGCACCGGCCAGTACCTCAGCCGGGCCTAACCCTGGTGTCTGCGCGCCGCCTGCCGAAAAGACTCGGGGGCGGCGCGCGCCTTTGCCGTTAGACTCGGTGCAGCCTAACGGGCGTTAGGCAGCGGGTGACACCCCCGCGCCTGCCCAACCCGTCATGATGAGGCGACACCACAAGACCCGCACTGCACAGCCACACCTAGGAGGGGCCATGAACCCGGACGACCTGAAACAGATTCTTTCCGCCCTGACACACGCCGACGTGCGTGAATTTGCCCTCCGGACAGGCAGTTTCGACCTGAGCCTCAAGCGCGGCCCCCAGGCCGCCGGGGCACCCAGCGCGCCTGCACCCCAGCCGGTGGCCGGCCCCACGCCCGTCTTTGCCCCGGCGCCTGCCAGCCCGGCCCCAGTGGCCCCGCTCGCTGCCCCTGAGGCGCCCGCCGCGCCCAGTGCCGCGCCAGCGCCCGCCGCCGAAGCCCCCACACCCGCTGCCGCCCCCGCCGCCAGTAAAGGCACGCCGGTCAAGGCGCCGATTGTGGGCACCTTCTATGCGGCCAGCACCCCCGACGCGCCGGCTTACGTCAAGGTGGGGGACACCGTTCAGGCTGGTCAGGTGCTGTGCATCATCGAGGCCATGAAGCTGATGAACGAGATCGAAGCCGAGATGGGCGGCGTGGTTCGCGAGATTCTGGTGAAAAACGCCGAGCCCGTCGAGTACGGTCAAACGCTGTTCATCATTGAGTGAGGTCATGGGTCAGAGGGTCCAAGTGGCTAAGGGCTGCACCTGCTTGGACCCTTTGACCCTTGGATTCTTTGACGTTCTGCTGGAGGCAAGCACATGTTTAAAAAAATCCTGATCGCCAACCGCGGCGAGATTGCCCTGCGCGTTATTCGCACCGCGCGCGAGATGGGCGTGAAGACGGTCGTGGTGTACTCCACCGCCGATGAAAAGAGTCTGCCGGTGCTGCTGGCGGACGAATCGGTGTGTGTGGGGCCGCCCGCCTCGAACCAGTCGTACCTCAATATCCCCAACATCCTGTCGGCCGCCCTGATGACCGGCGCCGAGGGCATTCACCCTGGCTACGGCTTTATGGCCGAGAACCCGGATTTTGCCGAGATGTGCCGCGACCACGGCATCGTGTTTATCGGGCCCACACCCGAGAGTATGCGCGCCCTGGGGTCCAAAGCCGGTGGGCGCGAGATTGCCGCCATGAGCAACGTGCCCGTGGTGCCAGGCACCGGGGTGCTGGACGACACGGACGCGGCGCTGCTGGCGGCCAAGCAGATTGGCTACCCTGTGCTGCTCAAAGCCAGTGCGGGCGGCGGCGGACGCGGCCAGAAGATCATTCGCACCCAGGACGAACTGGCCAAGGGCTTTGCCCAGGCGCAGGAAGAGGCGAGGCTGTACTTTGGTGACCCCGCCATCATCATGGAAAAGTTCCTGGAGGAATTTCGCCATGTAGAAGTGCAGGTCATGGGCGACGGCCAGGGCCACGTCATTCACATTGGCGAGCGCGACTGCTCCATTCAGCGGCGCAACCAGAAGCTGATTGAAGAAGCGCCCAGCACCCTGCCCGACAGCCTGCGCCAGGAAATCCTGGCCGCCGGGGTGCGCCTGGCCAAGCACGTCAACTACGCCGGGGCCGGCACACTGGAATTCATCGTGGACCGCGACGGCAACTACTACTTCATGGAGATGAACACCCGCATTCAGGTGGAACACTGCGTCTCTGAAGAAATCAGTGGCCTGGACTTCGTGAAGTTGCAGTTGGAAATTGCAGCGGGTTACGGCCTGAAGTTGCAGCAGGACGACATTGTGCTGCGCGGTCACGCCATCGAATGCCGCCTGAACGCGGAAGACCCCGACAAGGATTTCCGCCCGGCGGCCGGCAAGATGGACGACGTGCACTTTGCGGGCGGCCCCGGCGTGCGCGTGGACAGCCACGCCTACAGCGGCTATGTGATTCCGCCGCACTACGACAGCCTGATTGGCAAGCTGATTGTCCACCATGACACCCGCGAGCAGGCGATTGTCCGCATGAAGCGCGCCCTGGAAGAAACCGTGATCCAGGGGCCGAAAACGACCATTCCCCTGTACGTGAAAATTATGGACAACCCGTTTTATAAGCGCGGCGCCGTCATGACGAACTTCTTGAAGACGCGGATGGAGATGTAGGAGCAGGGCAGATGCCAGGAGGCAGATGGCTTATGGCTGTCTGCCTTCTCGCTATAAGGAGCTGTGGCGTTAATAGCGGAAGAACTGGTTCAGGAATGGCTTCACCGTACGGGACATTTCACCATTCGCGGCGCCCGAGTTGGCGTCTACGAACTCGACCTGCTGGCCCTGCGTATCACACCTCACGGCTTAGTGGCCCGACATATCGAGGTGGCCTGTAATGTGCGGCCTATCGGCTCCCTGGGACCAACGAAAAGTGCCCGTCTACAGAACGAAGACGAGCAGCGTGCCAATGTGGCCGCCTGGTTTCAAACGAAGTTTCATGCCCCTGGTAAAGAGGCCCTGCGCGCGACCCTGGCGCCCGGAGTCACGTGGTCGTTTGAAGTAGTGACTCATACGGACTCCGATTGAATCGAGCATTCTGCTCGATGAAATCCGAGCGGAGCGAGAAGGAACAGATGCGGATTTCGCGATATGGAAGTGCAGACGGTGCCTTTCCGGCTGTGCTGTAATTAAGCGGAATCCGTATCACATGATGAAGGGACCCTGGCAGCTAGCCGAACTGGCCCAGCGCAAAGTCACCATTCACCGCCTCAGCGACGTGATTGCCGAACTGCGGCGACAGCAAGGGGTTCTGCGGGCCTCCAGCGGCTCGGATTTGTTTGACCTACTGACATCAGGCGAATCCACTTCTGTTCCGTCATGACCCTCTCTGCCCGTGACGCCCTCCTCTCTGGCCTCTGTGGTGAGCCCTGGCCACACGGCCCGCTGCTGGGCGCCCTGAGCCTTTCCCCTGCTCTGGATGTGCTGGACGTTGGCGCCGGGGACGGCCGGCTGCTGCGCGAGTTAAAAGCGTGGGGGCACCGGGGCCACCTGGCGGGCCTGGACCCCGAGCCGGGCGCAGGTGTCCTGCGCGGCACCGCCGACGCCCTCCCCTTCCCCGAAGCCAGTTTTGACGCCGTGTTGTTCGTGCGTGTGCTGGCGCACCTGCCAGACCCAGCACGGGCACTGCGTGAAGCGCGGCGGGTGCTGCGGCCCAGCGGACGGGTCGTTGTGGCGGCGCACGGTCCCGACCACCTGCAGGAGACCTGGGCCGCGCTGGGACGATTTCAGGCCTCAGGTCACGACCAGGCCACACCGACGTTTGACCTGCGCCTGCCGGTCACGGTCACAGCTAACGTCGCCCGCGCCCTGGCCCAGAGTTACGGGGAGGTGGCCGCCAGAACCGACCACCTCTTCCCCGTGCAAGACGCCCTGCACCTTCAGGTCTGGCTGACCTGATCTACACCGACGGGGTGGCCGCCAGCCGCTCCAACACGCTGGGGTCTTCCAGGGTGCTCGTGTCGCCCTCAATGCTGCGGCCCGCCGCAATCTGCCGCAGAAAGCGGCGCATGATCTTGCCGCTTCTCGTCTTGGGCAGGGCGTCGGCAATGTAGATGGCGTCGGGTCGGGCCAGGGCACCGATTTCCTTGCTGACATGGGCGCGTAGCTCCTTCGGATCGACCGTGTACCCCCCCTGGGGCAGCACGAACGCCACCACGCACTCGCCTTTCACGTCGTCGGGGCGCCCCACCACCGCCGCCTCGGCCACGCTGGGGTGGGCCACCAGGGCCGACTCGATTTCCATGGTGCCCAGGCGGTGCCCGCTGACATTCAGCACGTCGTCCACCCGGCCCATCACGGTGTAGTAGCCGTCGGCGTCGCGGCGGGCGCCGTCTCCGGCGAAGTACACGCCCTCAATCTCACCCCAGTAGGCTTTGCGGTAGCGCTCGTCGTCACCGTAGACCGTTCGCAACATGCTGGGCCAGGGCCGCTTGAGCACCAGCAGGCCGCCGTCATCGGCGCCCAGTTCCTCGCCGCTTCGGGTCATGATGGCCGGCTCCACGCCAAACATGGGCAGGCCCGCGCTGCCGGGTTTGCTGGGGTGGGCGCCGGGCAGGGTGGTCAGCATGATGGACCCGGTTTCGGTCTGCCACCAGGTGTCCACCACGGGGCAGCGCTCGCTGCCAATCACGCGCCAGTACCACATCCAGGCTTCCGGGTTAATCGGCTCGCCCACCGACCCCAGGAGGCGCAAGCTGCTCAGGTCGGCGCGGGCCGGAAAGTCATCGCCCTGGCGCATGAACGACCGGATGGCCGTGGGAGCGGTGTACAGGATGGTGACGCGGTGCCTTGCCACCAGCTGCCAGAAGCGGCCCCAGTCGGGGTGGTTGGGGGCACCCTCGTACATCAGCACCGTGGCGCCGTTCAGCAGGGGGCCGTACACACTGTAGGAGTGCCCGGTAATCCAGCCCACGTCGGCGGTGCACCAGTACACGTCGTCGTCCTGCAGGTCAAAGACGGTCTGGGTGGTCAGGTAGGTGCCCACCATGTACCCGCCCGTCGTGTGCTGCACGCCCTTGGGCTTACCGGTACTGCCACTGGTGTAGAGCACAAAGAGCGGGTGCTCGCTGTCCAGCGGCGCCGCCTCATGCTCAGCTCCAGCGGCCGCCAGGGCGTCGTGCCACCACACGTCGCGGCCCGCCTGCATGGGGGCCTCGCAGTCGGCGCGGCACACCACCAGCATCTTCTCCAGGCTGGGGGCCAGCGCGGCCGCCTCATCGGCGTTGGCTTTCAAGCTCACCAGCGCGCCCCGGCGCTGCCCGGCGTCGGCGGTAATCAGCAATTTGCTCTGGGCGTCGTTCAGGCGGTCGGCCAGCGCACTGACCGAGAAGCCCCCGAACACCACCGAATGCACCGCCCCAATGCGGGCGCAGGCCAGCATGGCAATGGCGGCTTCGGGCACCAGGGGCAGGTAGAGGGTCACGCGGTCGCCCTTCTCGACGCCCAGGGCCGTCAGGGCGTTGGCGGCCCGCTTCACCTCGGCCAGCAGCTCGGCATAGGTGAAGCGCCGGACCTCGCCGTCCTCGCCCTCCCAGATGATGGCGGTCTTGGCGCCCAGCCCGCGCGCCACGTTGCGGTCCAGGGCGTTGTAGGCAATGTTCGTCTGCCCCCCCACGAACCACTGCGCGTGCGGCGGCTGCCAGTCCAGCACCTCCTGCCAGGGCGCAAACCAGTGCAGCTGCCCGGCGACCTCGCTCCAGAAGGTGTCCGGGTCGTCCAGGCTCTGGCGGTAACGGCGGTCGTAGTCTTCCCGGCCCATGCGGGCGCGGGCCTGAAAATCGGCGCTGGGGGCCACGACGCGGTCTTCGTGCAGCATGGCGTCAATGTGGTCACTGGCAGGGCGGGTCTGGGTCATGAGGGCCTCCGGGACGAGGGCGAGATTGTGGCGAGGTGCGTGCCCCACTGTAGCCGCCGGGCCTGCCACCCTGGCCAGGCCGTCTGCTCAGCGGTCCAGACCAGTACCGGGGCGGTACTGAACCGGGTGCAACAAACAGGTGAAAGGAGGCCGCAAGTACCTCAGCAAAAAGCAAACTGGCCCGCCAACCGCTTTGCCCGGCGCGCGTATGCTGCTCTTTGATGCTGCGTGACGTGTTGGGCCGCCCCCTGCGAGACCTGCGTGTGAGCGTGACCGACCGCTGCAACCTGCGCTGCACCTACTGCATGCCCGCTTCAGTGTTTGGCCCCGACTACGCTTTTCTGCCCCGCCAGGAGCTGCTGAGTTTCGAGGAACTTGAGCGACTGACGCGGGCCTTTGTGGCGCTGGGCGTCGAGAAAGTGCGGATTACCGGCGGCGAACCCACCCTGCGGCGTGACCTGCCGGTCCTGATTGGTCGCCTGGCCGCCATAGACGGGGTGCAGGACCTCGCCATGACAACCAATGGCCTGCTGCTGCCCCGGCTGGCACGCGAGCTAAAAGCGGCAGGGCTCCGGCGCGTGACCGTTAGTTTGGACAGCCTGGACCCGGAAGTGTTTGGGCGCATGAACGGCCTGGGCACCCACCCCCAGCGCGTGCTGGACGGCATTGAGGCGGCGCTTCAGGCAGGGCTGGGCGTCAAAATCAACACGGTGGTCCAGCGCGGCGTGAATGACGAGGGCCTGCGGGAGCTGTGGGCGGCGCTGCGCGACCTCGCCCCGGTGCGCTTTATCGAGTTCATGGATGTGGGCAACCACAACGGCTGGAACCTGGGCGGTGTGGTCCCCTCGCGCGAGGTACTGGCCCGCCTGAACGGCGGCGGCGAGCCCTTTAGGCCTGTGGGCGCCGCCTACCGGGGCGAGGTGGCCGCGCGCCACGCCGATGCCCAGGGCCGCGAAGTCGGCCTGATCAGCTCGGTCACGGCGCCCTTTTGCGGCGACTGCACGCGGGCGCGGCTTTCGGCGGTGGGGGTGTTGTACACCTGCCTGTTCGCAGGCGCTGGCACCGACCTGCGGGCGCCGCTGCGTGCTGGCGCCAGCGACGAGCAGCTGCGCGCCCTGGTGGCCCAGACCTGGCAGGCCCGCCGCGACCGCTACAGCGAGGAGCGCGGCGAGGCCTCGCCCCAGGCCTCTAAGGTTGAAATGTCCCACATAGGCGGCTAAAACAGGCGCCCTCCACTGTTCCGCTCACGGTCACAGCAGCGCTTGGGTTGTGTACTCAGGACACTAAACATAAGATGAAGCTGGTTCCGCCCGCCAGCGGACGACCCGGAGGGATGCATGGCGAAGTACCCGCTCATCAAGACCACCCTGAAAGACCGCCTGCTGGGCGGCCACTACGCCGAGGGGCTGCCGCTGCCCAGCGAGCCGCAACTGGCCCGCGAATTTGAAGTCTCGCGCATGACGGCCCGCCGGGCCATTGACGAACTGGAACGCGAGGGGTATGTCTACCGCGTGCAGGGAGCCGGCACCTTTCCCACCGGCAAGCGCTTCCGGCAGGGCATGTTCCGGGTGCGGCCCTTCAAGGAGTGGGCGCGTCACCCCGACCACCGCACCACGGTGCTGCGCGCCATGCAGATTGAGGCCACGCCGGAAATCGCCATCGTGCTGCAGATTCAGCCGGGCGACCCGGTGATTTTTGTTCACCGCCTGCGCACCGCCGGCGACGAAGCCCTGGTCATCGAGAAGCGCTACATCAACGGCGCGCTGGTGCCGGGCCTGCTGGACCACAACCTCGCCACGGAAAGCATCCACGAAACCATGATCAGCCTGGGGCTGCCCCTCCAGCGCGTCGAGCAGAATCTGGAAGCCGTCAATCTGCGCCAGGAAGAAGCCGACCTGCTGCGGGTGCCGCTGGGCACTGCGGCCTTCCTGCTGCGCCGCACCACCTACAGCGGCCAGAAACGGGCCAGTTATGTCAATTATTGGGTGCGCGGCGACCGGTACGCCTTTCAGGACACCTTCGAGCCGTAAAGGAAGGCGTCAGACCGCGATATTGGCGAGAGCACCCCTTGAGAGCATCAGGCCGCCTGTTGACCGCAGCGGCCTGATGTCTTGTAGGGTGCGCGAGTGCCATATATAGGCCAAAGCCCACCAGTAACCCCCGGCGTGACGGTGAACAGCGAGGACGCAGCAGAGGCCAGCAGGTAGGATCCGTCTTCCGCTTCATCCCAGCACAGCCGGGAGAGCGCCCTCTATCAGTCCATCTCTTGTCCTGCCCGCTCTCCTGCAGAGTTTGTTATATCTGCGGCGCAACTCTGCGAGTTCGCTCGGATTTTACCCAGCAGCATGCTCGATTCAATCGGCATCCAGAGATCAGGCTCAAATAAAAACCGCCCCCGGTAAAGGGAGCGGCCCAGCGAGAAAGCGTTTTACTTGCTGGTCTTGGCGGCGTCCACGAGGGCCTTAAAGGCTTCGGGCTCGCGGGCGGCGATGTCGGCCAGCACCTTGCGGTTCAGGTCAATCCCGGCGCGCTTCAGGCCACCAATGAAGGTGGAGTAGTTCATGCCGTGCAGGCGGGCCCCGGCGTTGATACGCTGAATCCACAGGCGGCGGAAGTCGCGCTTCTTGTTACGGCGGTCGCGGTACTCGTAGGTCGCGGCGTTCAGCAGGGTCTGGAAGGCGTTGCGGTACTGCTTGGAGCGGCTGCCCCAGAAGCCCTTGGCGCGCTTCAGGACTTTCTTGTGACGGCGGCGGCGGATAATGCCGGTCTTGGCGCGTGGCATCTAGCTCACTTCCCCTTCGGCAGCATCAGCTTCATGCGTGCCCATTCGCTCTTGGCCAGGACAAAGCCCTTGCCCTTGCCGCGGATTTCGTTGCCGCTCTTGCCGGTGTTCTGGTGGCGCTTGCCACTCTTGAACGCCATGACCTTGCCGGTCCCGGTGATCTTCACCCGGCGGCTGGCCGCTTTCAGTGTCTTCATCTTGGGCATGTGACATGCCTCCTTTGCAGTCCGGTCGCGCCCACCTGGGCAGGGCTTCCGTCTGGGGTTCGGGCCGCTTTGCACGCAAAGCCGTTGGTTGCCCTGCCCCACTTGACCAAGAGAGGATTGTATCCGCTGGCCAGGCCACCGGTCAAGGCTGAACAAAGACCAGATGCCGCTGGCTGAGGACCGCGCCGTGGCCTTCGAAAATGCGGATCATGGCGTGGTTGTCGGCTCCGGTGGCGCCCACATGGTCAGAGAACGTGTGCGAGGCCAGCGCCAGCAGGTGCGCGTGCAGGCGCCGGCCCAGACCCTGACCCCGCCCCGCCGGATGCACCCCCATCAGATCAATGCTCGCTGTACCGGGGCGACCGCTGGAACCCGTCGCGCCCAGAGCGGCCAGATAGCCGGTCTCATCGGGTAATCCCACCAGCACCCACCCCTCCTTCAGGCTCAGGTCGGCGCGGTCCAGAGCCGCCAGCAGCCGCTGCACGTCAGGCCGGGTCAGGGCCTCCGGGCCGAGGCGCTGGGCCTGGGGGTCAGCCGGCCAGGTGCGCGCCCGCAGGTCGGTGGTGTAAAAGACCGCCTCCTCCTGAAACTGCCAGCCCGCCGCCTGTGCCGCTTCCCAGCCCAGCGGGGCGAGGGTGTCGTCAAGAATGAGCTGCCGCCCAGGCGTGGCCTGACGGCGGAGATGAGCGAGAAACGCCTGTGCCGCCGCCTGAGGCACTTCGGCCCGTAGCCGGGGCAGCAGCGGGATGTGAGCGGGCGTCGGCAGCAAGCACACGCCCTCCAGCCCGCGCGCCGAGCGGAGCAGCTGAAACTGCTCGGGGTGCGTGCGGCCCGCCGCCACGTTTTCCCGGAGGAGGCTCAGGCGCAGCTCCGCTTCAGTGGGGTCGGGCAGCAGCGCCACAACTTCGTGAAGGGCTTCGGGACGGGCAGGTTCAATGGTCCAGTCGGTCAAAAGGCTCCTTGTGGGTGGGACGGCCTCCCGAGGGGACAGTTCAGGACAGCGCCATGCCCCTACATTGCCGCGTACGGCGGCCCGAACAGACAAGGGAGTCTTGCCCTCTCCTCTCCTCTAGAATGCCCGCCATGCGAAGTGCGTACCTGACCGCCGCCCGCGCCCTGCAACTGGGCCGGGAAGGTGCGCTGGAAGGAGACCAGGCGCGCGCCCTGCGGCTGTACGGCGAGGCGCTGGACCTGCTGACCCTGCTGCCCCCCGAACGCACGCGCGACGTGCTGCTGGCCCACACCCACCTGGCGTTCTATCAGACGCTGGAACTGCTGGGGGGCAAAGATGGGGGGCAGCGCCACCTGCAACTGGGCGTCAGCTACGCCCGCAGCACCCGCGACCCCCTGGCCCGCGCCATCGCCGAGGAATGCCTGAGCGGCCTGGACGTGGTGATGTAAGTACAACGAAGTTAATTCTTAGATTAGCTGAGCAAAGCGAGGACCGAAAAAAGGACGCCGTACCAGGAGCGGAGTCTGTTCGGCGCTTTCCCAGACAGTCGAAATGTTATGTACGACGTCTTTAGGTCGCCAGAAGCGAGGCGCGGAAGACCAGGAGAACCCCGTCTTCCGCGCCTCACCTGCTCCGCCGATTTTACTGGCCCGGCAGGCTCAGCTGGGCAATGGTTTTGCCCGTCTTCTTGTCGTGGCTGCACTGCAGGGGCAGCTGACCCAGGGCGTTCACGCGCTCGCCGCTGTGGACAGCGATGGTAACGGGGCCGGTCATGGTCCAGCCGCCGCCTTCAGCCGGCTGGGCGGCGCGCACCACCTGGGCGGGCTCCGCCTCCAGTTCGGCGTGAATCTCATCGCCAGGTTTCAGGGGGCTGCCCTGCTCCACCAGCGTCTTCAGGGGCAGGCTCTGGCCACCCGCGCTGACCGTCAGTTCGTCATTGTCTTCAAGCGCCTCTTTGCAGACCTCGATAAACTTGTACTTGCTGATGCCGTTGGCCTCGCGGTCGCTGTAGATCGGGTTGCTGCGGGTCGTCACAGCCATCACGAAGCTCAGCAGCGCCACAGTCAAGACCACGGCCACCCACAGCAGCGTGCGGCCCAGACCGCCGTGGCGATTGGAGGAGGTGTGTTCACTCATGTCATCCCCCAGCATAGCGCCCGCCCGGCCGCTGCGGGCCGCTCCGTCCGGTTCAGGTCAGGGCGAGGTCAGTGGCATGCAACCCAGCCGTCCCCACACGGGCCAGGGCCGCTGCCACCGTTTCGCCGGTGACCGGGTGGCGCAGCTCTGGGTCCAGGTCGGCCAGCGGGGCCAGCACAAAGGCGCGGTCCCAGGCCAGCGGATGCGGCAGCCGCAGGGCTGGGGCTTCGCTGATCTGCTCGCCGTACAGAATCAGGTCCAGGTCCAGCACCCGCGCCTCCCAGCGCTCGCGGCGCTGCCGCCCGGCCTGGGCCTCAAGGTCATGCAGCGCCCCCAGCAGGGCCGGGGCCGCCCAGGCCGTGCGCAGCAGCAGCGCCGCATTCAGGTATATCGGCTGGCCGGGTGTGCCGCCCACCGGCGCGCTGTAGTAGAGCCGCGACACTGCGGCCACCTCGCCCAGCGCACGCAGCTGCAAGACCGCCCAGCGCAGCGTGGGCAGCGGCTCGCCCAGATTGGCCCCCAGGGCCAGGTAAGCGTCGGTCACACCTCGGCGCGCGTCAGGGTCAGTTCGGCGTACACGTCGCGGAAAACGCCGGGCAGGGGCGCAAACGGCTTGTGCACGCGCACGGTAATCGCCAGCAGCTTCGGCTGAGCCGACAGCACCCGGCGCGCAATCCGGTGGGCCAGCACCTCAATCAGTTGCCGGCGCGTCTCTGTGACCTCGGCAGCGATGGCCGCGTAGACCTCGGCGTAATTCACGGCCTCCCCCAGCTCATCCGACAGGTCCACAAACGGGTAATGCAGCTCGGCGTCCACCACGAAGCGCGCCCCCAGCGTGGCCTCGGGGGTATATACGCCGTGGTGGGCGTGAAACTCCAGCCCCTGCAACACCACGCGGCTGGTCGGGGTGGGGGCAGAAGCGGTCATCAGGGCCGAGTGTAGCCTACGGCCGCTTCAGGGGTGATCCAGCGCCGCTTGTACCCTTAGGGCCTGGACATGCGCGGCGCCCGCGTGGGCACGCACCACGGCCGCCCCCGCCCGCGCGGCGTGGAGGTGCAGGGCCAGGGTCCCTGGGTCCCGGTCCTCGGCTGCTGGGACCTGCGCCAGCCAGTCAATCAGGCGTTTGCGGCTGGCCCCCACCAGCACCGGGTGCGGCCCGGCACACATCGCGGGCAGGGCGCGCAGCAGGGTCAGGTTGTGGTCCAGCGTCTTGCCAAAGCCCAGGCCGGGGTCCAGCAGCACGTCCGGCACCCCCGCGCCCAGCGCCAACCGTGCCTGTTCCTGCAAGAACGCGCTGACCTCGGCCACCACATCGCTGTACTGGGGATCACGCTGCATGGTGCGCGGCTCGCCCTGCATGTGCATGATGCAGGCCGGCGCCCCGTAAGCCGCACACACCGCGCGCATGGCAGGGTCGCGCAGGCCGCCCACGTCGTTGACCAGATGGGCGCCCGCAGCCAGCGCGGCCTCGGCCACCTCCGGTTTCAGGGTGTCCACGCTGAGCAGCACGCCCACGTCGCGCAGCGCGGCCACCACCGGCCGTACCCGGTCAATTTCCTGCTCAGCCGGCACTGGCTCGGCGCCGGGGCGAGTGCTTTCGCCGCCGATGTCCACCATCAGCACCCCAGCAGCGTGCATGGCCTGCGCCGCCGCTACAGCCGCCCCCAGCGAGGCGTGCCGCCCTCCGTCGCTGAAACTGTCCGGCGTGACATTCAGAATGCCCATCACCGCTGTGCCCTTCCAGCCGACCTGCCAGCCCTCCGCCCCTCGCATGCCACCAGGCACTGATCGGCCAAAGCGCAGGGTGTGCAGGGCCGTCAAACTGGGGCGGCCTCAGCGCGCACGGGCAGCAGGAAACTGGCCATGACCCGGTGCCGGTCAGGAAAGGCGTCCACCTGCGCCGGCATGCGCCGTCCTGACCGAAACGGCACATAACTGTCCTGCGTAATGGGCAGGCGCGTGTCCAGCGCAGCGGCGACCGGATGGTCGTCGGGAATAGGGGTGCCGGGGCGCAGGCTGTACTTGACGCCCGGCGCCGCGCTGCTGACCCGCACCGTCAGGGCCTTGGCTGGCCGCTCACCTTCGTCGTCTCCCTCGTCCATGGGCAGCCGGGCCACCGCACAAACGGCGTACAGAACCGGCTCGGTGGTGTGTTCTGCCAGGGTATACAGGGCGGTACTGGCGCTGATATCGGCACGGCGCGACAGCTCGCCCAGAGCGCGCCCGGTGGGACCAAACCGCGACAGCATCTCGTCAATGAGGGTGCGGGGAATCAGCAGTGCGGCGGCCCCCACGTTACACAGGGTTTCGATGACCTGTTCCAGCCGGTCTCCCTCGTAGGCGTCATGCAGGTCACTCAGCAGGTCGTCGTCTCCCAGCAGGAGGGCGTGGCTGATTTCGTGGGCCAGGGTAAACCGCTGCCGCTCTGGACGCACCCGGCTGTTCACCAGAATGACGCGGTGTTCGGGGTCATAGGCGCCGTCCCGGTCGCCCATCGGCATGAAGGTCAACTGCACACCGTCCAGACCGTGCATCAGGCTGTGGGTATCCAGACCGGGCAGCCGGGCAGCGTAGTCGGCCGCCAGCATCTTCATGCGCGCTCTGGCCGCCGCCATGATGTCGGGCGCGTGCAAAGCAGAGGGGGACGCGTCAGTCACGGTTTGCAGCTTACTCGATCAGGGCAGGAAGACAGGTCAGACTGTAGCTGTAAGGGCCGCGAGACGAAGTCGCTCCGGGGCAGCGCCGGAGCGACTAGTGTACGACCACAGGATTGAGCAGGGCAAAAGTGCGGCCGACTGGGAATGGTAATTCTCGGTCTAGAACGGCCTAAAACACTCTCATCATCGCAGAACAATAGACCCAGTCATGCCTGTGGTCATCCACTAGCACGGGGCGATGTTCTGCCAGACGCCTGACTAAACCAACTGTGATTGCTCAATCTGCGCGGCAAAGTCGCAGAGAAAGACGTCCTGGCCAGATACACATTTGATAGGTTTCTGAATTGGTAACGGCGGTGTTTGCCTCAGCTGTGGGCCTTGAGTGTAGTCACCAGTGCCACATACTCCCGCTGCGCGTCGTCCTGGCTCATGCCCTGGAGGCCAGCCCAGGCGTCATACTTCGCTCCACCCACAAAGTCAAAGCCCCCAGGCCGCGCCCCGCTGACATCGCCCTGGCTGCCCTGCTTGTACAGCGCGTAGAGCTTCAGAAGTACATCATTCCCAGGCTTGCGACTTAGGGTTTGCACGTCTTGCTGGGCCTGTTCGAAAGGAGTCATGCCCGGCAGTGTACCCGGTACAAAGCGCACAAAGGGCTGCTCCGGCGGCCAGAAGAGACGGCAAACCAGAACAGCCC
>NZ_WQLB01000023.1 GCF_009755355.1 Deinococcus arboris
GCGACCAACAAGACGGTCTGCTGCAAACCATCTATCTGGAATGGAGCCGCGTGCGCCCACCTGCACAGCCCCTCACGGCTGAAGGCAACGCAGCCAGACTCCAGCAGTTCCGGCAGAAGTACCAACCGCTGTTTACCCAGTTTGATCAGTTGGCGCGTATAGAAGATGCCCGTGACTACCTGCACGCCCAGTATCCAGAGGTGGCCCTGCTGTCCAAGAAACTTGGGTCTCCTGGACTGGCGGCAGCCCCCAACACTGCAGCAGCGAACGCCAAACTGGGCGGCCTGCTGAACACGGAATATGGCAAAGCCCGCCAGGCTATTGTTGCCCTGCGCACCAAGCTTCAAGGCGGCCACTTGCCCATTCAGCACATGGACGTTTTGCTGTATCAGGTGACTCAGCAAGAAGGCATTCAGACGGGCCCTGCGTCACCCAAGAGCCAGGCCGTGACGGCTTGGCTGGACAGTCAGAAACCTGTGGACCGATCTCGGGCTGACGTTGGCGTCAATAGGCTTTACCATTGCTGCTCTGCTCGCGCCGGAGTTTGTCTTGGCGGGCGCAGCGGCACTAGCTGTGACCGGGACCCTGACCACCCGCAACTTGTTGAGCAGTCAGACGCAGCGCGGAGTCTCCAATGCGCAGGCGATGGGCGGCCAGCCTCTGACGAGCGTAAGTCCGGAAGCGGCGCAGGCGCAGGTGGTGCTGGCCCAGGTTGACGCTCTGATGATGGGCGCTGGAGTCGCCGCAGCGGGCGCAGCAGGACTGAAGAACTTGGGGCCTTTATCAAAGAGTGTGCAGGGCCTGAGCAGCGGAGGCCGTTACCGCTGGGCGGCCGGCGAGGTCAATGCTGGCCGCCTGGGGGGCTACATTGCTGATGCCAGCCAAGATGCACGACTGGCAAAATTCCCAAGGAACGAGTGGCCCGCTGCAAAAGATTTCTGGCCAACTCTTCGGACGAGAACAGACGACGTACCCAAAATTGCCAAGCTGGTCGGTATGCCGGAAGAAGAGGTCCTTCTGGCCAAGCAACACCTGATGGTGCGGTATCAGCTCATACGGCTGGACGACGGCATTATCAGGGTTTCCAGATTTGAGCCTAATGTGGAGGACGCTATTCTCTGGCAGCGAGTTACGAACGGAGAAGAACTAAAGGAAATAGAAATAAAATATCTAAGAATGCTTGTCAAACATGAGCACGAGGAGGCAAAGATACTAAGTATCCATCCCGGTTTGATGACTGAATTCTTGGAAAAGGGAGACCTATTTGAAAGATTAGTGGTAGACTTAAAAATCAAGGGGCTTGATACGGATAAATTGCTTCTCGATGAAGGAAAATTAAGACCGGTTACTCCATATCGCTATGCTCATATTATCGCCCATCAGAGCGGAGCAAGGCAGCCCAATATTAATATAGGCGATATATACTCAGATATGGGCTTAATTGATGTTGATCTAAGATATCAACAATATATGCCTACAGCAAAGGGCAAAACGCTTTTAGGATTGAAATGAATAGAGATGATTTACTCTTACCGAAAGAACTTATAAATACTACTCCGGATAATCTAACGCTCCCTGTTGAAGGAATTTATACTCCAGAATTCTTACTTATAATTCAATTACGCTATTACTGTTTTTCCTCTGAAAATTACCCCCCCGATGAGTGGCTACCTAATATTAATCCATCATGGACACCTGTTAACGATGAGGAATTTTTTACTAAGCTTGAAACAATCTTAAAAGATTTAGTTGATTTAATTAAACGTGTTAAATATATTGACGAGGCGATAGATTTTATCAATAGAGATGAGCGAAATATTCCTCTTATTCGAGAAATAGTCAATCTCTCACGGGTACAATATAGAGAAATGCGCAAAATTGGCTTTGATCCCAAAAAGCTCCATAGAGCATCTCTTATTATATTCAAATTCATTAGTATAGTTGGTGATGGGTCAGAAGATGAGTTGAGAGAATTCGTTGGTGAATTGAATGAGTATAAATGACTTATTTTTTAAAATTTACGCTCCAATCATAAAAACTTAGCAAATTTTAATAGGTATTTTTAAATCATTCGAATAGTTCGAACAACGGTCGCCCAAACAAATATCAACTCGCATGGTGAATTTTGTCTGGCTTTGCCAACCTTCGTCCCTGCCGCGCTACCCTACGCTCCATGCGTGTGCTGTTTTTAGGGGACGTGTTCGGTCAGCCGGGGCGGCGGGTGCTGAGCGCCCACCTGCCTCAGCTGCGGGCTCAGGCCGATTTTGTCATCGTGAATATGGAGAACTCGGCGGGCGGCTTTGGGCTGCACCGTGAAGCCGCCGACGCCGCACTGAAAGCCGGGGCCAATTGCCTGACGCTGGGCAACCACGCCTGGCACCACAAAGACATCTTTACGATGATGCAGGACGAGGGCACCTATCCCATCGTTCGGCCCCTGAATTACAGCGATCCCAGTACACCCGGCGTGGGCTGGCGCACCTTCAACGTCAGGACGGCGGCCGGGCTAGAGAAACTCACGGTGGTCAATCTGCTGGGCCGGGTCTTTATGGAAGCGGTCGGCAACCCCTTTCTGGCTATGGACGACCTGCTGGAGCGGGACGACCTGGGCACGGTTTTCGTGGACTTTCACGCCGAGGCCACCAGCGAGAAACAGGCGATGGGCTGGCACCTGGCTGGGCGCGTGGCCGCAGTGATCGGCACCCACACCCACGTCCCCACCGCTGACACCCGCATCCTGAAGGGCGGCACGGCGTACCAAACCGACGCCGGGTTTACTGGACCGCACGACTCGGTGATTGGCAGCGGGCGGGACGGTCCCATCCAGCGCTTCCTGACCGAGCGGCCCCACCGCTTTGGGGTGGCCGAAGCCAGCCGCGCGGAACTGAATGGGGTGTTTGTCCAGATAGAGGGCGGCCGGGCCACCGGGATTGAACGGTACCGTTACATCGAAGAAGGCTAAGTGCGGGCCCCTGGCCCCACCCTGCCCGGAGGGCGCCTATGAGTATTCGGAGCGATGTCAAAACGCTGGGCCGCATGCTGGGCCAAGTGCTGAAAGAGCAAGAAGGCGAAGCGTTTTTCAATCTGGTCGAGCGCACGCGCGCCCTGGTGCGCGAGGTGCGTGCCGGCGGCGACGACCACGAACTGCGCGCCATGCTGGCCGAGCTGTCAGGTGCCGACGCGGGCAACCTGGCACGCGCCTTTACCTGGTATTTCCAGCTGGTCAATCTGGCCGAGGAATACGAGCGGGTGCGGGTGCTCCGCGCCGCTGGGGGCGTGAGGCCCCAGAGCCTGGAACAGGCGATGCAGGAACTCAGAACCCAGGGGCTCAGCGCCGAGGAGGTCGAGGCCCTGCTCGCCCGCCTGGACCTGGGCCTGACCTTTACAGCCCACCCCACCGAGATGCGGCGGCGCACCGTGCGGCGGCATCTGGAACAGGTGGCCCGCGCGCTGCCGGGGCTGGCAGAGGGCGGCGCCGAGGGAACGGCTGCCGAGCAGATCGCCGCCCATGTGGAGGCCCTGTGGCGCACCCCCGAACTGCGCCGCCTCAAGCCCACCGTGCTGGACGAGGTCAAGGGCGGCCTGAACTACGTGTCTAGCATCGCCGAGGCCCTGCCAGGGCTGCAGCGCGACCTGCAGCGCGCTTTCCGCGAGGTCTACGGCCGCGACACGGCGGCGACCCTGCCCCTCAGCTTTTCCTCGTGGATGGGCGGGGACCGCGACGGCAACCCGTTCGTGACGCCGCAGGCGACGCGTGAAGCGCTGGCCCTGCACCGCGAAAGGGCGCGTGAGGTGCTGCTGGGCCTGATCCGCCAGGCGTTTGCCGACCTCAGCCAAGCCGATGAGGACGGTCAGGAGGGCACACGCACCGAGTTACAGGCCCTCTTTGACGCCGTGCAGGCGGGTGAGACGGTGGCGCTGGTGCCGCGCCTAGAAGCCCTGGACGCCAGCCTCAGAGCCCAGGGCCAGCGCCGCAGCGCCGAACAGCTGCTGACGCCGCTGCTGACCGCCGCGCGGGTGTTCGGGCAGCACCTCGTGAGCCTCGACATCCGCGAGCACTCGGCGCAAACTGGGGCGGCGGTGGCGGAATTGCTGCGCGCCTCGGGGGTGGAGGCCGACTATCTGGCCCTCCCCGAACACGCCAAGCAGGAACTGCTGACACGCGAATTACGGTCTCGCCGGCCGCTGTGGCCGGCAGGCGAACCCCTACCCGAGGCGCTGGAAACCGCCATCGGCCCCATCCGCGAGGTGCAGGATGCCGTGCGCCAGGCTGGGCCGCGCGCCTTCGGCCGTTACGTCATCAGCATGGCCGAGTCCGTCAGCGACGTGCTGGAACCGCTACTGCTGGCGCGAGAGGTGGGCCTGCGGATTCTGCCCGTGCCGCTGTTCGAAACCCTGGACGATCTGACACGCGCTCCGCAGGTGGTCTGGGAACTGCTGAGCCTCCCCGAATACCGCACGGTTCTAGGCAGTGACGTGCAGGAGATCATGCTGGGCTACAGCGACTCCAACAAGGACGCCGGATTTCTGGCCGCCAACTGGGCACTGCACGAGGCCCAGCGCCAGATCAGCGAGGTTTGCCGCCGGGCGGGCGTGCGCTGGCGCTTTTTTCATGGGCGCGGCACCTCCATTGGACGCGGGGGCGGGCCCGCCAGCCGGGCCATTCTGGGCCAGCCGGCCGGCACTATTGACGCGGGCCTGCGCATCACCGAACAGGGCGAGGCGCTGGCCGATAAGTACAGCCACCCGGTGCTGGCGCGGCGCAACCTGGAACAGGCCCTCTACGGCCTGCTACTCTCGGCGGCGCGGCAGAGCAGTGACCTCAACCCCAGCTGGACCGATGCCATGACCCGCGCCGCCCGCGCCAGTGCCGGGGCTTACCGCGCTCTGGTGGACGACCCCGGCTTCCTGCCGTTTTTTGAGGCCGTGACGCCTATCCACGAGATCGCGCGCCTGAACATCGCCAGCCGACCGGTGCGCCGCCCCGGCGCCCCCACCCTGGGCAACCTGCGCGCCATTCCCTGGGTTATGAGCTGGACACAAAACCGCGCCAACCTCCCCGGCTGGTACGGGCTACTGGAAGGGTTAGACGCCATTGGGCTGGACACCGCCCGCGAGATGTACGCCGCCTGGCCCTTTTTCCGCACGGTGCTGGACAACGCGCAGATGAGCCTGGCCAAGAGTGACCCCCTGATTTTCGACGAATACCTGCGGCTGGACGGCGCGGGCGCACACCCATTAGCCGCGCAGCTTAAAACTGCCTACGCCCGCACCGCCGAGGGGGTCGCGGCGGTGGTGGGCGCGGAACTCATGGCCAACGAGCCCCGCCTGAAAGAAAGCATCAGCCTGCGCAATCCCTACATTGACCCTATCCACCGCATTCAGGTGGAGCTGCTGCGCCGCAGCCGCAGCCAGGAGGGCGGCCTGGACGCCTTCGAGCGGCCGCTTCTGCTGACCATTCAGGGCATTGCGGCGGGGGTACGGAACACCGGCTGAGATAGAGCGCCCCTGATCGGCTGAGTCAAGGAGAAGCCATCAGACCTTCGAATGAGCTGCGTCTGCTCACCCGAGCACGCTTGAGGACTCAACATCATTCGGAGTGCTGCTGACCCAGCAGCTTGCGGCAGAGCACCGCTCTAGAGAACATCCCCTCCACCTTGCTGCTCGGGCAGTCAGTGAGCTGACGCGGCCCTCTATACTGGAAGCTCCCATGACTGCCTCAGCGCCCGTTCATCCGTCTGTGGTCGTGCCCCGGCCTCTGCGGACCGAACTGGGGCGCTCGGCGCTGCTGACCACACTGGCCGCGCCTGGCCCAGAGGTGGTCGCGCTGCTGGCGCCGTCAGGCTACGGCAAGACCACGCTGCTGGCCCAGCACGCCCGCGCCCTGGGCCGGGAAGCCCTGTGGCTGAGCCTGAGTGCCAGCGACTCCGAGGTGGAATTCTTTGTGGCCTCGCTGACCCGCGCCGTTCGGCGGCTGGGGCCAGTGCCTGAACTGGCCGCCGGCACCGCCCCCGAGCGCGCCGCTGACGCCCTGGCCGGGCACCTGCTGGACCACTGGCCGGGCGTGGGCCTCTACATTGACCGCACCGAACTGCTCAGTCCCCTGACCGGGCAACTGCTGGCCCTCTTTCTGGAGCCGCTGCGGGGCACGCGGGTCTTTCTGAGTGGCGTGGCGATGGACACGCTGCCGCTGGCCCGCTGGACCGCTGCCGGGCAGGCGACGGTGCTGGGCGCCGCACAGTTGGCCTTCAGCGCGCTGGAAAGCGAGGCCTTCCTGCAGGCGCGGGGGGCCGCCCAGGAAGCGCAGGCGGTGGTTGCCGCCCTGGAAGGCTGGCCGGCGGGGGTGGCCCTGGCCGCCGGGGGCGCCCACACGACCCTGGACCCCAGCGACCTGATGCGGGAGGCCCTGAATGTGCTGCCGGGCGCCCTGCGCAGCGGGCTCCCCGAGGCCAGCGTCCTGAGCGAATGGCACGACGATCTGGTGCGCGAGCTGGGTCTGCAGTTGCCCGGCGGCTGGCTGGACACGGTGCGCCGCGCGGGCCTGCCCGTCACGCCGCTGGGACGCGGCTGGTACCGGCCGCATGGGCTGCTGCTAGGCACCCTGGAAGCTCAGTTGAGGCGCGACCCCGCCCGGTTTGAGGCGCTGCACGCGGCCCAGGCGCGGCGCCTGGCGGCCACCGACCCCCTGGGCGCACTGGGGCACGCCACGCTGGGACAGGCCCACACCCTGACCCTGGAACTGGCGGCGCAGGTGCTGCCGCGCCTGAAAGACCGGGGCGAATTCTCGCTGATGCACGCCACTCTGGAAGGCCTGCGTCTGCCAGACGAGCCGGCGTGGCTGCGCGAATACCGCGCCGTGGCCCGCATCGAAGCGGGTCAGCCTGGGGCCGGAGAAACTGAACTGCGCGCCCTGCACGCCGAGGGTCAGACAACTGCACTGGGCTTTACCTCGCTGGCGCTGCTCGCCACGCGCCGGGGTGAATTTGCCGAGCAGCTGCGGCTGGCCGAACTGGGTCTGGCGCTGTTTCCACCCGAGCAGACCCGCTCGCTGACCCTGCAGCGGGCTGTGGCCCTGATTTCGCTGGGGCAGGTTCACGACGGCCTGCGCGTCTGCGAGGCCGCCGCCGCCGAGGCCAGAGCGCGCGGCGCCCCGCTGGACGAAGCCGCCGCCCTGACCATGAGCCAGTACGCCCACCAGATGCTGGGCCAGTGGCCCGAGCGGGCGCAGGCTGTCGCGCGGGCGTCGGCCCTCTTGCAGGAGCAACGTCAGGGCGCGCGGGCCGTGCCACTGCTGAACATCCTGGCTGAAGAGGCCCTGCTGCGCGGCGAGCAGGCCCAGGCGCACACGCACCTTGCAGAAGCGCTGGAGGTCGCCCGGCGCAGCAGCCCCGTCATGGAGCCGCAGCTGCTGCTGACCCGCAGCCAGCAGGAGGCCGCCGCTGGTGACCTGAAGGGCGCGCAGGCCACACTGGACACCGCGCTGGACACCGCCGGGCGGCTGCGCCTGGATGTTCTGCGGCCCTTCCTGCGGCTGGCCCAGTTCGAGGTGCTGCTGAATCTGGGGGCGGCGGACGAAGCTGAAGCCGCCTATCAGGACGCCGCCGCCCTGCTGAGCGGCAGCGGGCGGCAGGCGGCGCTGCTGCCTTTTGCCAGCGGACTGCGGGCCTGGACACGCGGCGAGTGGGCACTGGCCCAGAGTGCCCTGACGGAAGCCACGCAGCAGCCGGGGCGCACCCAGCCGGTCCGGGCGCAGCTGTATCTGCTGGACCTTGAACGCCGGCAGCGGCCCCTGACCGCCGCCGATGCCCAGCACGCCCGAGCCTGGCTGCTGGGCCTGAATGCCGGCGCCCTCCTGGCCCTGGACCGGGTGGCGCTGGCCCCTCTGGCCGCCAGCCTGAGCGCGCTGGACCCAGGGCACCCGCTGGCCGTGCTGGCAGGGGACGCGGCCCCGCCGACACCCGGACCCCTGCTGGCCTACCCCCAGCTGGACGTGCGGGCGCTGGGGCGGGTCCAGGTGACGGCCAGTGGTCAGGCCGCGCGCCTCCCGCTGGCCAAATCCGCCGAGGTGCTGGTGTGGCTGGCCTGGCACGGCGCGGGCAGCTCCGCTGAGATCATGAACGACCTGTGGGACGGCTCGCGGCAAAGCAAGCACCACGAGTATTTCCGGGTGGCAGTGCGGCGGCTGCGCGCCGCCCTGACACAGGCAGGCGGCTGGACCTTTGACCCCGTGCCCTACGACGGCCAGCGCTACCGCCTGCACCCCGACCTTCAGGTCACGCTGGACGCCCGCACCGTGATGACCGAAGCGGCGCGGGGCGTGGACGGCCTGACTGCCGCCTTAGATGCCTACAGCGGTGACCTGCTCCCCGGCGCCGAAGGTGAGTGGGCGCTGCGGCTGCGTCAGGAGGTGCGCGCGGCCCTGCTGGATGCGGTGATGGACGCTGCCCGCGCCCATCCCGGCGAGCAGTCGCTGGGGGCGCTGCGCCGCGCCGCTCTGCTGGAACCGGCCGCCGAGGACATCAACCTCACCCTGATTGAGACCCTGCTGCCGGGTCAGCCGCAGGGCGCCCTGGCGGCGTTCCGCACCTACGCCCGGCAGCTGCGCGCCCTGGTGGACGAAGATGTCCCCGAAGCACTGGTGCGGCGCCTGCGCGGTCTGGGCCTGCCTCTGCCCTGAAGCCGCGTCTCCATCGGTAGAGCTGAAGGTGTTGAAGTCGAGGGCTGTTCTAGGTTGGGTCAAACCACTCACAGCGGAAGCCAGAGCGGCTGAGGAGACTTCTCAGCCGCTCTGGGCAAACGACAGGCCTTCCTGAAAGAGGCAGAAGGGGAATGAAGGGGTGCCGTTGGCTTCGAGCTGAAACTGACAGCTGCTGTCAGAGTCTCGGCCCTGGGACAAAGGAACGCCACAGAGCAACCTCTTGCTCAGCGTTGGCGGTTCCTGGGAACTGGCGCCCAGGCCAGGCCATCAGTGCGCTTCTAGAGGTTTGCTGCCGAAGTCACACAAGCCCATCCCCTCACTGGGAATATGAAGATCAGCCTAAGCTCCGCTCAAGAGTTTCCCAGGGTATTCCCAGGGGGTTTCCTAACCTGAACTCACTTCAGGACAAGGAGACACCATGAACATCATTCGCACCCTGCTGTCGACGCTGGCCCTGCTCCTCATGTTCGCTCAGCCCCCAGCCCAGGCCACCAGCGCGCCGCCCCAGGTCCAGATGGAAGGCGACCAGACGATTGACCCGGTGTGGCCGCCCATCTGGTGGCCCTTCTGCCCATGACCGCCTCCACGGCGCCGCGCCGGTATGACCTCGCCCTGGATCTGGCCTGCCAGACCATCGCGGCCTGCCTGGACCGCGCGCGCCTGGCGGCCCCCGAGCGCACCCGGTTGCACGCTGCCCTTCAGGACCTGCGCCGCAC
This sequence comes from Deinococcus arboris, assembly GCF_009755355.1. GTDB lineage: Bacteria > Deinococcota > Deinococci > Deinococcales > Deinococcaceae > Deinococcus > Deinococcus betulae. Next base: position 9,415 of record NZ_WQLB01000023.1, read on the forward strand.
CTGGGGCACACCCGCGCCGCTTGAGCCTCTGCTCCAGACGCTGGGGCTGGCGCTGGCCGACCTGCCCGACGACTGCGCCCTGCCGGCCCGCGTCAGCCTGCACACCATCCGCCAGTGGCGCTGCGAGGTGCAGGAGCCGGGTGCCCTGGGGGCCGTGGGGTGGCCCAGCGGCCTGGCCAGCGCGGCTTCCTGATTCTCTGCGTCTCCTATTGCCGTTGTCCTGGTCAGCCCTTCCCTCTCGCCCCTGCCCTGCCCACCGGAGGCCACCGCGTATGACCGTTTCCCCGTCTCCACGCCACGCCCCAGCCAGCGCGCAGGTGCCAGCGCCGCTGCCCGGTGAGCTGCCGCGCGCCGCGCTGCTGGCCGAGGTCACGCAGGCCAGCCGGCGCATCACCGCCCTGATTGCTCCGGCGGGCTACGGCAAGACCACGCTGCTGGGTCAGCTGGCCCGCGCGGCGCAGGCAGACGGGCAGGCCACCGTGTGGCTGACCCTGACCCCAGAAGAGGCGGACCCGGCGCGGCTGGCGCAGGAACTGGCGCGGGTATGCGCCGCTCTGCCCGGCTTCCGGGACGACGCGCTGCGCCGGGCACTGGCAGCGGGTGGACCCAGCGAGCCGCTGGCCCAGGCCCTGGCCCGCGACCTGAACGACCTGCCGCACAACCTCCTGCTGATTGTGGACCAGACCGAGGCGCTGGGGGCAGCGGGCAGTGCGTGGCTGGGCAGCCTGCTGGGCGCGCTGGGCGAGGGTCACCGCAGTGCGCTGGCCGGCTTTGACCTGGGGCCGCTGCGCCTGGGCCGCGTGCTGGCCGGCGGCGGGCTGCACCTGCTGGACAGCGAGCGACTGGCCTTTAGCCCGGCGGAAGCCGCGCAGTTCTGCGCGCAGCATCCGGGCGCGGTGAGCGCAGTTCATGACCGCTGGCCGCTGGGGCTGGCCCTGTGTGCGGCAGGCGCCGAACTGGGCAGCGCCCTGACGCCGCAGGCCTACCAGGAAGACCTGCTGGCCTTGCTGCCGCCCCCCCTGGACAACCTGCTGGACGCCGCCGCCGTGCTGCCCGTCTGGACCGCCGCCGAATTCCGCGCGCTGGGCACCGAGCCGCCCGGCGACTGGGCCCAGACCCTGCTGGGAACGGGCCTGCTGCTGCGCGCACACGGCGACGGCACCTACCGCCCCCACGACCTGCTGCTGGCCGCCCTGCGCCAGCGCCTGGACCGCCGTCCCGACGCGCGCCCGGCCCTGTGCCGCCGCGCCGCCGCGCGCGCCGCGCAGGATGACCGCCCCCTGGAAGCCATCCGCCTGTACCTGCAAGCGGGCGACCCCGCGCAGGCGGTGCAGGTTGCCCAAACCTACGCGCCGGCCCTGGAAGAGCAGTGGGCCTTTGACCTGCTGCGCGAAGTGCTGGCCAGCCTGCCCTACGCGGCCCTGACCCCCGAACTGCGCGTCAAGTTCTGCCTGTGCCTGCTGCATTTTGGCGAGGTGGTGCGCGCCGAGGCGCTGCTGCGCGACCTGCGCGGCCTCCCCGAGGTGCGGGCTGAAGCGCTGTTTCTGCTCAGCGTGGTGGCCTCGCGGCGGGGCGACAGTGCCCGGCAACTGGCCCTGGCCGAAGATGGCCTGAGTGCCCAGCCCAGCGACCGCGTCCGCACACGCCTGATGCGGGTGCAGGCCAGCGCGCTGAATGTGCTGGGCCGGAGTCAGGACGCCCTGCCCATCGCCCACGAGGCCCTGGCCCTGGCCCTGGACACCGCGCAGCCCGGCGAGCGGGCGCACCTGCTGGCCCTGCTGAACGCCCTGCACGCCTTTACCCGCACGCCCCTGGCCGAACGCGAGGCCGTGATTCGCGCGGGAGTGCGCGCCTACCAGCGCGCGGGGCTGCCGCAGGCCTGCACCCGGCTGCACGCCTCTTTGGCCTACCTCTACCGCCTGCATGGCCGCCTGCAAGACGCGTGGAATGAGTTGCAAGCCGCCCTCACCCTGGAAGGCACCCACCCCACCCCGGACGGCTGCCTGATGCTGGAGGCCCAGGCCGACCTGCATCGCTGGAACGGCGACGACGCGGCTGCCGGCGCCGTGTATGCCCAGGCCCTGGCCGCCGCCGAGGCGCAGGGCGTCAGCTATGTGCAGGCCGCACTGGGCTACAAGCTGGCTGAACTGGCCCTGCGGGCGGGCGACAGCGCCCAGGCCGGCGCGCACCTGACCCAGGCCCGGTCCTGGGCCTACGAACAGCCCGGCACCTGGACCCAGGGCGCCGCCCGCTTTTACGAAGGCCTGTTTGCCGCGCTGCGCGGCGACGACGCCGCCGCCCAGGCGCATCTGCGCGTGGCCCTAACCGACGCGCGCCTGGGCCTGGAAGAACAGGTGCGCGCCCGCGCCTGGCTGCTACACCTGGCCCCCACCGACCAGCCGCTCCCGGCCGACGAGGTGGCCGCCCTGGGCGACCTGCTGACCTTTCTGGGCAGTTGCGCCGCCCTGCGGCTGGATCAGCCAGCCCTAACCCCGCTGTATGCGCGGCTGCCGGGCCACTGGCCGGGGCTGGAGGCCCTGACCGGCGGCGCCGCTGCCCCGCCGGCCACCCCCCTGGAACACCAGCGGCTACCACTTCAACTGTCTGTGCTGGGCGGCGGCGTGCAGGTGCAGATCGGCGGGGCCCCCGTGCGGATCGCGCACAGCAAATCGGCCGAGCTGCTGGCGTGGCTGGCCCTGCACGGCCCGGCCACCCGCGAACAACTGGTGGACGCCCTGGCCGGTGGCGGCAGCGAGCAGCGGCACATTGATTACATCAAGGTCTCGGTGCGCCGCCTGCGCGCGGCCCTGAGTGAAGCGCCGGGGGTGGGGTTCAATCCCCTGGAATTTCGCGCCGGGCAGTACGCCCTGGCCGACGCCTTCGAGGTGCAGGCCGACGCCCTGACGGTGCGCGCCGCGCGCTGCAGCTGTGACCCGGCGGTGCTGACGCGCGCCCTGGACGCCTATACGGGCCCCCTGCTGCCCCGCCTGGACAGCGCCTGGGCCGACGAGGACCGGCTGGAATTAGAAGAGGAAGTGGTCGCCTGCGCCCTGCGCCTGGCCGAACTGGTGCGGGCGACAGACCCTGAACTGGCCGCGCGCGCCTACCGCCGTGTGCTGGACCTGGACCCCCTGCAAGAAGACGCCGCCGAGGCGCTGGTCAGCCTGGTCGGGGACCACGGCCGGGCCAGCGAGGCGAAGCACCTGGGCCGCATTTGCCAGCGCCGCTTAGAGGACGGGCTGGGGGCATAGGCGGCAAGGAGCGGTCTACCAGATGAGGAGGGCTTCCCTTTCGGGCCACGTAAGTACGGCGCCTCCAATGAACTCTGGCCTGTGACAGGTCACAACGGTTCATGCCGAGTAACCCTGAACATCTTGAGAGCAGTTCAAGCAGGCAACAAAGCAGTCTGAGAGGCCCGGCGTGGGCAATCCAAGGCTGTTCTGAGGTGTGGGAGGCATAGACAAAACTCCCTACATCCAGCACCCAGAGGAGCTTTCACCCCGCAGCAGTTTGACGCGGGTGGGCGACGCCCAGTCCTACCGCACCCAGCGTTTCATCAGGGTCAGGAGGCGCTCTGGGGTCACCTGGCGGTATTCCACCTCGCCCACGCGCACCAGCGGCGCGTCCTCGGGACGAACGCCCGCGCCGCACTGCGCCAGCACCAGTTCCACGTTTCCGTCGGCTGTCACCATGCCAGGGCTGATGCGAAGAGCCGTCCACACGGCGTCCAGCAGGTTTTCGCGGTCTTCGGGGGCAAGGTATTCGGTGCAGATTTCCAGACGGGTGACGGGCAAGGGGTCGGCCTCCTTCAGGCGCGCCCATGCTAGCCCATCTGCCGCCGGGGCACCGCAGATGGGCCGCCCGGTGAACGCTGGGCGGCCCTCCTCAACTGCCAAATCGCTACTGTCTTTGCACCTACGAGGCGTCTGGGTGACGGCCGCTTTCGTGCAGAGGCACAGGCTTGCCCCGGCGCGCCCGCAGGTTCAGCATCTCGACGGCAATGGCAAAGCCCATCGCAAAGTACGTGTAGCCCTTGGGAATCTTGAAGCCAAAACCGTCGGCAATCAGGTTCACGCCAATCAGGAGGAGAAAAGCCAGGGCCAGCATCTTGACGGTGGGATGGGCCTGCACGAAGTCACCGATGGGCCGCGCCGCCACCAGCATAATCATCACCGTCACGACCACCGCCGCCACCATCACGCCGATGTCGTCAGCCATGCCCACCGCCGTAATCACCGAGTCCAGGCTGAACACGATGTCCAGCAGCATGATCTGCCCGATGATGGCCGCAAAATTGGCCCCGGCGACCTTGCCCGCCGTCGGCCCCGCGTCATGGGCGCCGGGACCCTCAAGCTGCTCATGCATCTCCTTGACGGCCTTGTACAGCAGAAAGAGGCCGCCGAAAATCAGGATCAGGTCGCGGCCACTGAACCCCTGCCCAAAGACCGAAAAGAGATCGTCTTTCAGGCGGTAAATCCAGGTGATCGAGAACAGCAGGCCCAGGCGCATCACCATGGCGCCCAGCAGGCCGATGGTGCGCGCCCGTTGCTGCTGCTCGGGGGGCAACTTGCCCGCCAGAATCGAGATAAAGATGACGTTGTCGATGCCCAGCACCACTTCAAGCAGCAGCAGGGTGCCGAAAGCCAACCAGGCTTCCGGCTGGGAAATCCAACCGAACAGGGTTTCCATCAGTTCAGGCTCCAACGCAGAGGAAAGACAGACGCTGCCACGCACGCCTGAGGATGCCGCTGGGGTCAGAGACCGAAACCGCGCCCGTGCGGCGCGCCGACCTCATGGTGGCGGGCTAACCGCCGGGGGTTCATGTGTACTGGCTTAAGAGGCTTTTAGACTGAGGGGCAGGTCCGGTGCCGTCAGGCGTGAGCAGCAGCGCCATCCAGAAAGACGGCCAGCAGCGCGCGGGCTGTGCCCTGGGGGTCAGCGGCCGGCGCCCCTGTGACCAGCGGGTAGGTCAGGGCGAGAAAGGCGCGGGCCAGTGTGGCGGGCGCGATATCACCGCGTAGCTCGCCGCGCGCCGAAGCAGCTTCAAAGAGGGCGCTCAGGCCGCCCACCCAGACCCGGCGGTAAGCCTGTTCAAAGGCTGCGCGGCGCTCCGGCGAGACGTGGCGCAGTTCACCGGCCAGTTGCAGGCCCACGCGCTGCTCGGGGGCGGTGGCCAGCAGTTCGTGAACCAGGGTGTCCAGTTGTAGGCGGATGCCCACCTGCGCCTCGGCCGAAGCCACCAGGCGGCTCAGGCCCGCCAGCGTGCCGTCCAGCATGGCCAGGAACAGCGCTTCCTTATCGGCGTAGTGGTGGTACAGGGCCGGCTTGGTCACGCCCACCGCCTCGGCGACCTCACGCATGCTGACCCCGTGGTAACCGCTCTGCACAAACAGCCGCGCGGCTTCCTGCTGGATACGGGCGCGGGTGGTGTCGGCAGGCGCAGTCACGGGCGGAACGGTCATCGCCCTGCATGATACCCGCCGCGCCCAGTCCCTCCCGCAGCAGTGGCCCCGCCTGCGCGGCTGTGACTTTTTAGACTCCCATTCTAGACATCCACCTGACAAACGTTTATAGAATTAAAGACGCACCACAATTCAAAGCCTGCTCGACAAGGAGTCCTTATGCGCCGAACCCTGGTTCCCGCCGTCATCCTTTCTGCCCTTCTTGCCGCCTGTGGTCAGACCGCACCCCAGACGGCGGCTACCGGCAGTGAGGTCAGCGCCTACGCCGCCCGCCCCGAACTGCAGGACGCCGACAGCCAGGCGATTCTGGCGCGCTACAGCAATGACCCCGAGCTGCTGAAGTCCCTGCAAGAAGCCTACGGCGAGCGGCCTACGGCGCTGAGCCTGCCTGCTGTGCCGGCCCTGACGGGGCTGGACTACGCCAGTGACCGCCTGGCGTATGTCAAGCGTGTGGGCTGGGGCACGGTGAGCAACTACAACGGCCAGTACAGCGCCTATGCGGGCACGTCCTCGCCCTACACCGGCCTGGACTGGAGCCGCGACGGCTGCAGCGCCCCCGACGGCCTGGGCCTGGGCTACCGCGAGGATTTCCGCCCGGCGTGCAACGTCCATGACTTCGGCTACCGCAACCTCAAGGTGTACCAGCGCACCGACGCCAACCGCAAAACCACCGATGAGGCCTTTCACACCAACATGAAGACCATCTGCGCGGCCAAGAGCTGGTATGCCCGCCCAGCCTGCGTCAGCGCGGCCTATGCGTACTACCAGGCTGTGCGCGTGGGCGGCAGCGGCAGCTTCTAACACAGGGGACGCGGCTGGCGGAAGACACTGCTGGGGACAGGGTCACTTCACCCTGTCCCCTTTTGGTATGGCACCGTGGCGGCTGAACCTAGAGCAGAAAGCCTGGGTCAGGCGCACAGCTGCACCGGGCTATGGTACGCCACGGCCTCCTACCTACACCAGTCGGGCCGCCGAGCAACGCCCTCATGCGGATGCCGCTTCATTGCAGCACAGCAAAGACAGGCACCGTCTGCGCTTCTATATCACGCAATCCACAGCTGTTCCTTCTCGCTCTCCTGCGGCGCTTTTCAAGTCTGCTGCGCCGCTTTCCAAGTCCGCTCGGATTCCACCCAGCATGCTGCTCGGTTCAATCGGCGTCCGGATCAGCCGGGGTTTGTCCAGTAAGACCAGCGGTGCCCGCCAGAACAGGTGGCCGTGAACTGTAGCCCCGCCTTGCTGAGACGGGCTGGCTGACCGCACTCGGCACAGACCGGTTTGGCGGGCGTATTGCCCGAGCAGTCGCCGCACTTCAGGTAGTAACCGTATTTGCCGTACTGCACGCTGAGGTGGGTGGAGTGACAGTCGCGGCACCTCACCGGGGGCTGCGGGCGGGCCTGCGCCTGCCTCTCCTGCGAAGTGCGCACCGGCGCGCTAGCGGCAGGGCGCTGCGGCGGCTCGGGAGCAGCCTCAGCCGGGGTGTGCTGGGCACGCAGAAACGCCTGTATGCGCGTCAGCTCTGCTTCGGTCAGGCCGAAGGTGCCGAAAGTTTTTTCAGCCTCCCGTTCAATAAGGCTCTTAACGCGGTCTGGGATCTGGTCGGCCTTGACCAGTTCGGGCACGTCCCGCTTGCGGGTAATGCGGCCCCCATCGGAAATAGCCACCAGCACGTCCCGCCTGACACCCGAAAAGGTCCGCTGTTTGAGGCCCAGCAAAGAGCGGTCCATCAGGTCTGTGGTGTGGTCAGCCAGCAGGGCCAGGAGTAAATCAAGTTGCCGCCGCGCCTGCAAGACCGGCGAGGCCATACCGCGCCCCTGGCGGTTCCACCAGCGGGTCCATTCCCCCTGCTCGTTGATGCTGACCTGGCCCGCCACACTCTTGCTTTCGACCACCACCAGGCCGTACCGGTGCAGCACGAGATGGTCCAGTTGCGCGACCTCGCCTTTTCGCTCCAGACGCAGATTATGAAAAACGAATTTGCGCGGGTCTTCACCAAAAGCCCTTTTCAGGTAAAAGGCCATCTGCCGCTCGGCCTCATAACCTGCCCGGCGCAGGGGATCAGTGAACTGCTGCGGTTCCAGCTCTTTGACGATCATGACCCGCCAAGCCTAGCGCGAAGCAGGCCAAAAAGCCCCTGTCAGCCGTGAAAAAAGCCTCATGCTAGGCTTTCTTCCAACCGCCAGATGTCCTGCGGCGTCTCGCGCCCGCGAATCACCGTCCACGCGCCGGCCTCGTACAGCACCTCGGCGGGGCGCGGGCGGGTCAGGTAGGTGCTGCTCATGGCCGCGCCGTAGGCGCCGGCCTCGTCAATGGCCAGGAGGTCGCCAGGCTGCGGCGCCGGCAGCGGCACGCCCCGCGCCAGCAGATCGCCGCTTTCACAGGCGGGGCCAGCTAGGTCCCAGGGGCCGGTGCCGGGGCGCGACCACAGGGGCCGAACCGGATGCTGCGCGCCGTACAGCATGGGGCGCAGCAGTTCAGTCATGCCGGCGTCCACCAGGGCAAAGGGGCGGCCCGTGACCTTGGTGCCCACCACGCGGGTCAGCAGCGTGCCGGCCCCTGCCACCAGGTAGCGCCCCGGTTCCACCCACAGCTGGGCGCCAAAAGCGGCGGCGGCTTCGTGGGCGGCGCGGGCGATGCCGTGTAGATCGGCGTCCAGGCTCCAGCCGCCCCCAGCATCCAGCACTGCCAGTTGCCCCGTGTGCGGGCGCAGGGCGCTCAGGCGCGCGAAGGCGGCCGTGAAGTCCCCAGCGTCCCGAATCGCGCTGCCGATATGCACGTGGAGCCCCAGGGCCTCGTGCCCGGCGTCCCGCAGGGCCTGGAGGACGCGCGGCGCCTGGTCGAGAGTCACCCCGAACTTGCTGCTGGCGGCCCCGGTGGCCAGGTGGTCGTGCGTGCTGACCTTCAGGGCCGGGTTAACCCGCACCAGCGCCCGTGAGGCGGGGGGCAGCAGCCCCACCTCCTCTTCCCGGTCCAGAATGAAAGTGGCGCCCAGCCGCCCGCCCTCGGCGTATTCCAGGGCCGTTTTGGCCGGACCGTTAACCAGCACCTGCTCGCCTCCTGCGCCGGCATGGGCGGCGCGGGCCAGTTCTCCGGCGCTGACGCACTCGAAGCCCACACCCGAGGCGTGCAGGCGGCGCAGCAGGCTCAGGTTGGGGTTGGCCTTCATGGCGTAATACACCTGCGCGCTGCCGAACGCCGCCCGCACGCGGGCCAGAGCGGCGTCCAGTTCGGCGGCGTCGTAGACGTACAGGGGCGTGCCGTAGGTCTGGGCTGCGGCGTGCAGGGCAGAGTCGGGAATCGTCACGCGGCGAGTGTAATACGGACACCGGTGCAACCGGTTGCACCACCCGTGAAACCCGAGCGGACTCCCAAAACGGCGCAGCACGCCCGGAGAGGTGCGCAGAGCAGCGAGCAGGAGGACAGCGGGCGCCAGGCGTGGAGTTGAGTCATTCGCGCTCTCCCGCCCGGTCAGCAAGGTAGACGCCATTCATCTCACTGGCCCCACCCCGCTTGACAGGCCGCAGAGGTCAGCCCAAACTGGTCAGACCACTGACCACTCTGCTTAATCCTCCGGAGGCCCACCCATGACCCTGCCCCTGCGCCCCGCCCTGCACGCTGAAGACACGCTGCTGTCGCGCCTGCTGGACGGCACCTACCCACCCGGCAGCCTGCTGCCCGCCGAGCGCGAACTGGCCGCCAGCCTGGGTGTCACCCGCCCGACCCTGCGCGAAGCCCTTCAGCGCCTGGCCAGAGACGGCCTGCTGGAGATTCGCCAAGGAAAACCCACCCGCGTGCGGCACCCGGAAGAAGGGGGGCTGCGGGTCCTGGCCCACCTGTCGCGCACGGGCGACCTGGGCAGCCTGGTGCCGCACCTGCTGGACCTGCGCGCCGCGCTGCTGCCGCACTGGATGGCCGCTGTGCACGACCCGGCCCGCTTGCAGGCCCACCTGGCCGCTCCACCCACCACCGAAGCCCCCGAGGACTTCACCGCCTTTGACTGGACGGTGCAGCACCTGGCCGCCGAGGGCAGCGGCAATCCCCTGGCGCCGCTGCTGCTGGGCGCCTTTCATGAGGTCTACGGGCGGGCCGGGCCGCTGTACTTTGCTGCCCCCGCCGCCCGCGAGCGCGCCCGAGACCACTACCGCGCCCTGCACGCCGCGCTGGCACTGGGGCCAGCCGCCGCGCGCCAGGTGGCCCTGACCACCGCGCTGGATAGCGTGGCGCTGTGGCAGGAGGCGGCCCGTGGTTGACCTGCTGCAAAAGGCCGTGCCCATCTTCGTGCTGTCACTGCTGATCGAGTGGGCCGCCTACTATTTTCTGCGGGACGACCATGATGGGGACAGCGCCGACCCCAAGAAGGGCTACGCTCTGCGCGACACTGCCACCAGCCTGAGCATGGGCGTGGGCAATCTGCTTATCAACGTGGTCTGGAAGGGTGTGGTGGTGACCATCTACGCCGCGCTGTACGAACTGACCCCGCTGCGGCTGCCGCCGGGCGCCTGGTGGGTGTGGGTCCTGCTGTTCTTTCTGGACGACTTTGCCTACTACTGGTTTCACCGCATCAGCCACGAGGTGCGCCTGTTCTGGGCCAGCCACGTCGTTCACCATTCCAGCCAGCATTACAACCTCTCCACGGCGCTGCGCCAGACCTGGGTGCCGATGACCGCGCTGCCCTTCTGGCTGCCGCTGGCCCTGCTGGGCTTCGAGCCGTGGATGATCTTGCTGGCCCAGTCGTGGAACCTGCTGTACCAGTTTTTCGTTCATACCGAGCGCGTGGGGCGCCTGCCCCGCCTGATCGAGTACGTGTTCAACACCCCCAGCCACCACCGCGCCCACCACGGCAGCAACGACGTGTATCTGGATAAAAATTACGCGGGCATCCTGATGCTCTGGGACCGCCTGCTGGGCACCTTTCAGCCTGAAACCGAGCGGGTGCGCTACGGGCTGGTGCAGAACATTCACACCCACAATCCTGTCGGCGTGGCCTTCCATGAATTTGCAGCCCTGTGGCGTGACGTTCGGCACGCACGCGGCTGGCGCGAGCGCCTGAACTACCTGCTGCGCCCGCCCGGTTGGAAACCGTGACCTACTGACCCCAGCGCAGCGTGCTGGCCACCTGCGCGGCCAGCCTGTCCCAGACAGCCCGCCGCGCGACCGGATAGACCACCAGCACCGCCGCCTCTTCCCCGTTCCTGACCAGCACTTTCTGATAGAAGATGCGCCCGTCTTTCTGAAAGCCGCTCAGGACAAACGCGCCGGGCAGCAGCCGGCGGTAGGTCAGGCGCGCACCCTGCTCCCGCCAGCCCTGCGCTGAGTGGGCCATCCAGGCGGCCGGGGTGGCCTGATTCAGCACGCCCGGCGCGTGGCTGCCCCAGACGCTGACCTTCACCTGCCCGTCGGCACTTTGCCAGCTCTGGCCGTCGCCGTTGTCGGGTGAGCGCTGGGCCTGTAGGCCCGCCGGCGCGGCCACAAGGTAGCCAAAGCGGGCGTTGCCATACGCCGTCAGGGGCGCGGCCAGGGCCGCAGAAGCCAGAACAAGAGCGGCAGGCCACAGGCGCATGCGCCCAGCCTACCGCGTCTGTCTTACGGGCTCCGGTAGAACCGGGCCTTCTCCCTGGTGAAAGTCGAGCAGAGTGAGTAGGAGAAACGACGGACAGCCGCGAGACAGAGGCGCAACCGGCGCCCTTCTTTTCTGTCTTGAAGCGGCCGTCTGTGTCACCCCCAGGGGCGCGCCCCTACCACGACATATTGACGCCCACGCCGCCGCCGACCTGCCCCGTCTTCGTGTCCACGCTGAGGTTCACCGAGGCGTTCCAGCGCAGGTCCAGCGGTGACTGGGGCACGCCACTGATTCCATAATTCATGCTGGCGCGGCTGGATGAGGGCGAGTAATTGAGAGACAGCGACTGGTTTACCGTTTTGGCCGCCGCCACCGTGTACGGGGCCGAAGCCACCAGTTGCCCTTCACTGTTCAGAAACGACAGCACGCCTGAATGCGGGGCCGTTGCCAGCAGGGTCACGCTTTGCAGGGTGTTGGCACTCAGGATCAGGCGCTCGTCGCCCGCCTGGCGCGGTGTCAGGCGGGCGTCACTGGCGCGCACGCGCACCTCGGCATTCACGGGGCTCAGGACCGAAAAGGTCAGCATGCCGGCGCTGTGGCCGGGGGCCAGCCGCAGGGCCAGCGCCGCCGGCTGCACCCCAAGCGTGCGCGCCACCTCCAGTTTGGGGGCGGCGCCTTCTTTGACCGTAATGCCCACGGGCGGCGCCGAGAACTGTGCCTGCGCGCCGCCCAGACAGCAAAGAACCAGGAGGAATCGTTTCATGGCTTCCCTTACGGCTTCCGGCTAGAACGCCACCACATCGCAACAGCACCGATATGCAACCTCCACGCCCGGAACCCGTCTTTCTCTCTGTGGTCGGATAGAGTCGTCGTTGCCAACGAGTCAACCGGAGCCCGGATGAGGTGGCGCGCCGGGCGGCTCTGGTCCCGGCGCGCCCGCCCCTCAGCTGTAGTCGCTCGTGCCTTCCAGGCTGAAAGTCACGGTGACGGTCTTGCCCGCCGTCGCCGAAATGGCGGCGTCGCTGGGCAGGCCGATGGTGTACTGCAGTTCGCCCGTGCCGCCGGGGGCCAGGGTCAGGCTGCCCGTGACGGCCGTCACGATCACGTTGCCCTGGTAACTGCCCGTGACCGCCGAAGTGCCGGTGACCACGATGGGCCGGTCGGTCGTGTTGGTGACTGGCACGCTGATGGTGTAGGTGGCTCCAGGCCGCAAGGCCGAGGCGTCCAGATTCAGGGCTGTGTCGGGCACCTCAAAGTTCACGGCCTCGCCGTAGGCGCCGCTGGCGGTGACCGTCATGGAGGCGCGGTCGTAGGTGTCGCCGGTCGAGGTCTCGGCCAGGGCAGAGGGCAGCAGCAGCAGGGTGGTCAGGGCCAGCACAGAAAATTTACGCATGGGGAAACTCCTTGCCAGACGCAGGGTCTGGACAGTTATCGCTGGCCTGCCTGAGACAGAAACAGCGTGGAAAAGCCGGTCGCACCACTGGCTCGGCGCGTTCCAGGTGCCCGGATACAGAACGCGTTTCGTCGCCTCTTCTCGTCTGGAGGGTCCGGAGCGAGATGGGGCAACTATAGCCGCGCCTTCTCACACCCTCGTCACGCTGGGCTCAGGGTTTGAGGATGAAGGCGGAGGGAGTATCCGCCGTCTGGGTGAGTGTTTTTCGGGCTTCGCTTTTGAAACCGCTTCCTGACTGCGCTTTGTCAGACGAATCGGGCACAAGATGAAGGCCGCCCGGCTGGCAATTGCCGCGCGCCTCACTCCGGGTTGTGCGCCCCTCTGCTAAGCTGCCCGGCTGTATGAGCGCGCCTGCCCCCCTGCCCCAGCCGGTCTCCTCTCCTGCCACAGCCGCCGGGGAGCGCGTGCTGTGCGCCATGTCCGGCGGGGTGGACAGCAGCGTGACGGCGGCGCTGCTCAAGGACCAGGGCTATCAGGTGGTGGGCGCCATGATGCGTTTCTGGCCCGACGACAAGCGGGTGGACACGTTCGACACCTGCTGCTCGCCCGACGCCGCCTACGAGGCCCGGCGCGTGGCCGAACAGGTGGGCGTGCCGTTTTACCTGCTGGATTACCGCGAGCAGTTTCAGCGCCACATCGTGGGGCCGTTTCTGGATGAATACAGTAAGGGGCGCACGCCCAATCCCTGCGTGAACTGCAACACCAAGGTCAAGTTTGACGAGCTGGTGAAAAAAGCCAAGATGCTGGGCTGCCGCTACGTGGCGACCGGGCACTACGTGAAGCGCGTGGAAAATGCGGCGGGCGAGGTGGAATTCTGGCGGGGCGACGACCCCCGCAAGGACCAGACTTATTTCCTGTGGGGCACCCCGCGCGACGCGCTGCCGTACATTCTGTTTCCGGTCGGCGAGCTGGAAAAGCCGCGCGTGCGTGAAATTGCCGAGGAACGCGGCCTGCTGACCGCCCGCAAACCCGAAAGCCAGAACATCTGCTTCGTGCCGGGCAAGGTGCAGGACTTTGTGGCCGAGCATCTGCCCCAGGCCCAGGGCTACATCCGCGAGATTGCCAGCGGCGAGGTCGTGGGCGAACACCTGGGCACGCAGTTTTACACCCTGGGCCAGAAGAAGGGCCTTGGGCTGTACCAGACCCACCGCGTCCGGCATGTGGTTCACCTGGACCCGGCCACCAACACGGTCTGGGTGGGCGACCACGACGAGTGCCTGTGGCCAGGACTGCGCGCCAGTAGCGCGAACTATCTGGTGGACCTGGCCGAATTGCCGCAGGAGCTAGATGTGCAGGTGCGCTACCGCACGGCGCCCGTCAAGGCGCGTGTGGTGCGGGCCGATGAGCACGGCTTTGAGCTGGCCTTTGCCGAGCCTCAGTTTGCTGTGGCCCCTGGTCAGAGCGCCGTGCTGTACGCCGGGCCGCGCCTGCTGGGCGGCGGGCTGATTGAAGACCATACCCGCGAGCTGCCGCCCCTAAAGCCCGCCCCGAAGAAGCGTCCCGCTGTACAGCTGAGCTGAGGGCAAAGGCCGAAGAGGCACTGACGCTTAAGGTAGGAGATGACAGAGGGCGGCTGCGGCGATAGCCAACGGTCCCGCTGGCAGAGAACGCCAAACAGCAAGCTGAAGATTCCAGCGGCTATTCGAGCTGCTGCTGGCTCTGCTCAGGTGTGGCCACATCTGGCCCCCGGCCACGCTCATACGGCTTCCGTCTGTTTCTCTGGCAAACCGGGAGAGCGCCAGGTGGCATACCCCACGCCCGAAAGCCGTTTGGCACCTCATCACACTGCGGCGCAGCTTTTCAAGTTCGCTTGGATTCAAGCGTTTTTGTAGACGATTGAATCCGGGTCCGTCTCATAGCGGAACTCAGCGTGGTTGAGAGGTATGATCTTCAACCACGCTAAGGCGAACACAGTTAGTCTCTGCAACAGACAGCGGCAAAAGAGGAGTGAAGAGGCGTCGCTGGCCCCTCAATGGAACTGGCAGCCGCTGTCAGGCCCCGTAACCTTCAGATGCCGACGAACCTCGGCCAGACCCATCAGCAACCCAGCCCGGCTGATCAGGCCAAACGGCAGAATCTCGGGCAGCAGAATCAGGGGCAGACTTAGCCACAGCCACCGCCGCCCCGTCACCACCAACAGCGCGCCGTACAGCACCACCGAGGCCAGTCGGGTGGCGTACATCACCCCAAACGCAACCACCTGACCAGAGCGCCCAACCGTCAGCATGGGCAACACCACCAACAGCACCCCCAGCACACCAAACCTCAGCGTCCAGCGCCACAGCCGCCAGCCTCGCTGCTGGTGCTGGCTATCCAGGCGGGTCATTCGGGGCGTCATCTCAGGGCCACCGGGGGACATAGCAAGCTGTGCGGGCGCAGGCGGCGGGGTAAGCCGGATAACTCCGGGTCAGGGCGGCCTCCTCGCGCCCAGCCTTGACGGGATGACATCCCCAGTAGGAAGGGCCACACTCTAGCAGTGCTCCCCAGTCACCAGGTCTAGCAGGGGCGTCAACTGTCGGCTCAGGATAAAGGCACTCCAGACGGGCAGCTGTGGGTCTCCGCGTCTGACCAGTCAGCCGTTCAAGCACCGGGACTGCCCATGTCACCCCTCACTCAGCAGCGGCTGGGCCGACATCAGTACGCCTGGCCCGGCTCCACGCGACCTTCGGGGTCGCGGCCCTGTTGCAGGTCAATCAGAAAGTCGCGGGTCAGCGCGGCGCCTCGCGCCACGAGGTCAGCGGTGGTGCTGGCAATGTGGGGGGTCAGAATGACGTTTGGCAGGGTCCACAGCGGGTGGTCAGCGGGCAGCGGCTCGGGGTCGGTCACGTCCAGCACCGCGCCGCCCAGGTGGCCAGCCTCCAGCGCCGCCACCAGGTCGGCCGCGACGACCAGGCCGCCGCGCCCCACGTTGCACAGCCACGCGCCGGGATTCAGCCGGGCCAGCACATCGGCGTTCACAAGTCCCTTTGTCTCCGGCGTCTGCGGCAGCAGCAGGACCACCCAGTCGGCCTGCGACAGCAGTTCGTCGCGCTCGGCCTCAGAGGTGCCGCTGCGAATCCCACTGACCTCGGCGCCGTGCGGCGTGAGCAGCGCCTCCAGCTCACGGCCAATGTGCCCGTGTCCCCACAGCACGACCCGCGCGCCGTCCAGGGTGGCCAGCCCCGACTGCCCCGGCGAAGGCGGGGGTGCCCACTCACGGCGGGCCTGGGCGTCCCGGAAGAGGTGCAGGCCGCGTGACGCCGCCAGCACTCCGGCCAGCGCGTGTACCGCCACCGCGCGGCTGTGCAGGCGGCTGGCGTTGTACAGGGTCACCCCCTCTGGCAATTGCCCCTGCACATGCTCGATGCCCGCTGTCAGGGTCAGCGCCCAGGCCAGCCCCGGCACCGCCAACAACCGGGCGCGGGTGTCCGGGCCAGTCAGCCACAGCACCGCGCCGTCCGCCGCCCCTTCGGGCACCTCGGTACGGGTGTAGAACGCGAGGTCCACGCCAGGGACGCCGCCCTCATCGTGGGCTGCCAGGGCACGGAAGTCGGGCAGGTCGGGAACAAGAACGCGCATGTCCCGTATTTTGCCCCGTTCCTCAGACGCCGCAGAGCAACCTCAACCGGCGCTCAAGACTTCAGGGGGAGGACATCTGAACATCGTCCATCTCTCCCTGTACCACGCTGGCTGTTCACATGAGAGACCGATTCCGTCTGCTTCGTTGAAACATCGGAAGAGAATCAACGTGTCAACTTCACGCCTGTCAGCCCAGTTTTTCTTCCTCACGCTCTGCTGCGAAGCGCTCCGAGCCTGCTGGGCTGCTTTCCAAATCCGCCCGGATTCCATCGGGTGTGCAAACGACTGAAGCCGAGTTGATATGACACTCGTCTCAGGCTGCGGAGTGCTGTATCAGAGTCCCCAGACCCTGCTCGTCAACTCTCACCAGCCTCGCCCTGCGCTGTCAGCCAGGCCTGCCGGGTCAGCTCCATATGGACGTCGGTGCGGCCGGGGCGGGTGGTGCGGCCCACCTCGTGAAAGCCGCAGGCAGCAAAGGCCCGCTGCGCGCGGCGGTTGTGGGCAAAGGTGGTCAGGCGAATACGGGTCAGCGGCGTGTCGCGTTCCTCAAAGGCCCAGCGCACCAGCGCCCCCACAGCGGCGCGGCCGTAGCCCTGACCCCACAACGCCGGCAGCCCAATCATGACGCCCAGGGTGGCGGCCGTGGGGGTCAGCGGGGGCGGCGGGCGCAGGTCGTACAGTTCGGCGCTGCCGATCAGCTGCCCGGCCTCGTCCAGCACGCCAAAGCCAGCGCGCTCGCCGGTGCGTTCCTCGTCCTGCATGACGCGGCGAAACAGCCATTCCGGCATGCGGATGGGCCGGGCGTCGTTCCAATCGGCCAGTTCGCGGCTGCGAAAAAACCCGTGCAGCGCGCGCCACTCCGGCGGCGTGAAGTCCAGCACCGGCTTGAGGCTCACGCGCGGCACTCCTGGCGCGGCTTCAGTCACGTGGAGGGCTCGCCTCCGGCCCCGGCTGCACCGTGCCCAGCGCGCGGGTCACGTCGCGGGTCAGCCGCTCCAGATGAAAGGCGTCGCCCTCCGCGCGCTCGACCCGGCGGGTCGGCAGGTCCATGACGAGCAGCGCCAGGACCTCGCCCCCGGCATGGCGCATGAACACGCCAGGGTGCTCTGCCAGCGCTTCTTGATCCGCCGCGCCCAGCAATGACCAGGCCGGATCGGCAGGGGTCAGCCCCAGGTGAGCGGTGGGCAGGCGGTGGGCGCTCAGCGCGCCGTCCAGCCACGCCAGGGCGCCGGGTTGCCCACCGATCAGCCCCTGCTCGATGTGCGGGCGCGGCTGGTTGTAGCGAACCGGGCGACCGTCGCGGCGGCGCAGGTCGCCCCCAGCGGCGCGCAGCAGGGCGTGCCCGGCGGCAATATCCCACTCGCTGCGCGGCGACATGGTAAAGGTCACGTCGGCCTGACCAGCGGCAATGCGGGCCAACTTCAGGGCAATGCTGCCGCTGGGCACCATGCCGGGCAGCGGCACGGCGTGCAGTTCGCGGCTGTGCTCGGTGTCCGACACCGCCACCCGCCACTCCGGGCCAGCCGCCGCCGGGGACACGGGTTGACCATTCAGGGTCACGCCGGCCCCCACCACGCCCGCAAATAATTCATCGGTGGCCGGGGCATAGACCACGCCCAGCACGGCTTCACCGTCCACAGCCAGGCCGATACTGACGCAGTAGTCGGGACTGCCGGTGGAAAACTCCTTGGTGCCGTCAATGGGGTCAATGATCCAGACCCGACTACGGGTCAGGCGCTCGGGGCTGTCGGCCTCCTCTTCTGACAGCAGGCCGTCATCCGGAAAGGCCTGCGCCAGGCCGCGCGTAATCAGCGCAGAGGCCTCGCGGTCGGCAGCGGTGACCGGGTCGTCGGCGCTGGTTTTGTGTTCCACGGTCAGGCCCACGCGCAGGTGAGAGAGCAGCAGCGCGCCGGCCTCGCGCGCCAGCCGCTCGGCGGCCTTTTGCTCAGGGGCTAAGAGGTCAGAAGAAAACGTCGTCATCTGCCTCCGAGGATAACGGCCGGCCCCCGGACTTCGGCCCCAGCAGCGCCGCCGAGGGGCACAGCTCCTGCAGGACACAGCGGTCGCAGCGCGGATGGCGGGCGGTGCAGGTGGCCCGGCCATGCCGCACCCCGGCGACATGTAGGGCCAGCCGGTCGGGGGCCGTGCGCGGCGTCACTGCGTCGTACCAGCGCGTGACGCGCGCGGCACTCCAGGCGTCCGGCACCCACTCCAGCCGCCGCGCCAGCCGGTCCAGATTGCCCTCGACCGGCATGGCCGCGCGGTGCAGGTCAAACAGCAGCAGCAGGCTGGCGGTGTGCCGGCCCACCCCCGGCAGACTTTCCAGGGCGGCGCGGGCCTGCTCGTCCGTCAAGTCGGCCAGGTCGCCCAGACCCAAGGGGTGGCCACCTGCCTGGGCGCGCTCGGCCAGGGCCGTCAGAAGGCCGTACAGGTGCGCCGCTTTGGCCCGGTGCAGGCCACCGCCCGCACCCTTCAGGGTGGTTTCTATACCGTCGGGGCCGTCCAGCAGCGCCGCTTCCCAGGCGGGATAGGCCGCCCGCAGCGCACGAAACTGACGGTCGGCAGCCTCACGGGTATTTTGCTGACCCAGGATGGTGCGAATCAGTTCATTCAGCAGGTCCGGCTGACGGGTGCGGGGCAGCGCCGCGCCGTCCGGCAGATAGGCTGCTGCCAGGCGGCGCGTGACTTCCGCGAGGGTGTCAGGCACCGAGAACACTTCAGGAACGCGCGGCATCTCTGGCAGGCTAGGACGGCGCCGGCACAGACACCGTGGCGGCGGGCGCGGTTGACTGGCACCACGGGGAAATCGGGCGGCCGGGTCCTGGGCAAACCTCAGCGGATTTCACACGGCTCCCGAAAAATTCTGGCAATGCACTGCGGAATTTTTCCGACCAGACCTGGACAGCGGCGCCGCAGGCTCGGAGAGCTTCGCAGAAGAGGGGGCAAGAGAATGGACCTCCGCGCCTTGGAGAAACCTCTGGTGGTGGCCCGGAGATTATAAAAATGGACGGAGGCCACATCAATGGCGCCTACGCCGCCTGCCGGCTGACCCTACTGTTTCATCCGCTCAGTGCTGTCTTTGCGGCGAGACCCTTTCATCTACTGTTGTGGCTCAAATCCAGTCTCAAGCCTAATCGCATGAACCACGACAGCCCCCGAAGGAACCTATTCACTATGTCACCCTCTGAGCCGTCTCTCTTCCTTCAGGCCTTACCGGGCGCGCAGGGCGGTGCGGTTGCCGGCTGTATCAATAGCCTGAATATCGGCCCAGATGCCGGTGGTCTCGGCGTAAAACTCCACGCTCTGCCCCGGCGTGATGTTCAGGCGGTTGCCGTCCACCGTGATTTGCGCCACCCGCACGTTGTCCGTCACGGTGCCGGCCACGCGAATCACGGTGCCGCTGCGTTCAAAGCGCGTGACCTTGATGACCGGGCGCGTGGGGTCCACGCTGACGGGCAGGACCAGACTGGAGGTGTTGCCCGCCGCGTCCTGGGCGGCGATGGTGTAGCGGCCGGTGGGGGTGCTCAGGACCGCCTGAAACTGAAAGCGGGCAATCTTGTTGCTGCCCGGCTGGATGGGAATGGGCTTGCCGTCCACCGTGATCTGCGTGACACCCACATCGTCCAGCACGTAGCCCTGAATCAGAAAGCGGGCGCTGGTGCCGCCGTTGCCTGCGCCGCTGGTCACCGAGATGCGCGGCTTGAAGGTGTCGGTGGTGCGGGCGCAGCCGCCCAGTGTCAGGCTCAGGGCGGCGCCCAGCAGGGCAAGGGCGGACAGACGCATACGGGGAGCAGTATAGAGGCCGCTGGGGACAGCGGCGGTGGAAGAGGCCAGGCGTCAGGCAGAGAACACCTGCGGCCCAACCCACCTGAGGCACACCGTCCTGCCCCACCCGTCTTGACGGCCTGACCCCCACTCCACTCGCCCGCCCTACAATGCCCGGCGTGAGTTCTGCCGTCCCCACCGACCCCGCCGCGCCGCGTCTGGCGGCCATTCCCGAAGGCACGCGCGACGTGCTGCCCCCCGAGTGGGCGCAGCGCGAGGCCATTCGCGCGCAGCTGTCGGCCTGCTTCAGCCGCTGGGGCTACCGGGGCGTGGAGGTCCCAGCCCTGGAATACGCGGCGCCCCAGCATCCGCAAGACGCCCTGGCCTTCAAACTGATTGATTCGGGCGGGCAGGTGCTGGCGCTGCGCAGCGAATTCACGACGGCGGTGGGGCGCCTGGCCCGCACCCGCTTCCCGCAGGGGCCGTATCCGCTGCGGCTGCAGTACAGCGGCCGGCTGTGGCTGCGCGCCCTGAGCAGCGAACTGGGCCGCCTGCGCGAATTTAACCAGCTGGGTGTGGAGCTGCTGGGCGTGGCGACGCCAGCCAGTGACGCTGAACTGCTACACCTGGCTGCCGCCGCCCTGGACGCGGTGGGGGTAGGGGCGCAGCTGGAAGTGGGGTACCCCGGCTACGTGGACGCCGTGCTGGAAGACGCCGGCCTCCACGGCCCGGCGCGCGCCGCCCTGCACGACGCGGTGGACCGCAAAAGTGGCGCCGATGTCGAACTGCTGGCCGGGCAATTCAGCCTGGACACCGACACCCGGCGCACCCTGCACGCCCTGACCGACCTCTACGGCGGCCCCGAGGTGCTCGACGCCGCCGAGGCGCTGGCCGGTGGCGAGCGGGCGCGCGAAGCGGTGGCCCACCTGCGGGTGGTCGCCGCGCGCTACGGCGGGCCGCTGCTGTTTGACCTGGGCGTCAGCCGCCGCTACGGCTACTACACGGGCCTGACCTTCCGGGCCTACGCGGCGGGCATCAACCAGCCGGTGCTGGGCGGCGGCCGGTACGCTCTGGACGGCGGCGCCCTGCCCGGCGCCGGCTTCGCCCTGGGCCTGGAGCGCCTGATGCGCGCCCTGGCGCCCAGCCTGCCCCCCGAGCCAGAGGTGGTGCTGGCCCTGGACCTGACAGCCGCCCAGGTGGCCCGCGCCCAGGGGCTCTATGCCGAACTGGCCTGGACCGACGACGAGGCGCAGCTGCGCGCCTTTTGCGCCGCACGCGGCATTGGGCGCTGGGTCAAAAGTGGCCCGGCCGGCGCCGAATTTACGGCGGTGAACGCATGACCCCGGCCCCCACCCACGGCCCGCAGCACCTGACCCTGGCGCTGCCCAAGGGCCGCATTCTGGAAGAAGCCGTGGCCCTGCTGGCGCGCGCGGGCCTGCCGCTGACCGTTCCCGAGAAGTCCCGAGCCCTGCGCCACGAATTTCCGGGCGTCACTGTGCTGGAGCTGCGCAATCAGGACGTACCCGTCTACGTCGACCTGGGCGTGGCCGACGCAGGCATCGTGGGCAAGGATGTGCTGCTGGAATCTGGCCGGGCCGTCTACGAACCGGTGGACCTGCGCTTTGCCGGGTGCCGCCTGTCCCTGATTCGGGAGGTCGGGGCCTCGGGCGACATCTCGCGGGTGGGCACCAAGTACCCCCGCGCCGCCCGCGCCTACCTGAACGCACGCGGCATCCCGGCCGAGATTGTCAAGCTCAGCGGCAATATTGAGCTGGCGTGCCTGACCGGCCTGGCCGACGCCGTGGTGGACCTCGTACAGACCGGCAGCACTCTCAGGGCCAATCACCTGGAAGAAGTGGACGTGCTGTTTCACTCCAGCGCCCGCCTGATCGTTAACCGCGCGGCCCTGAAGGTGCGCCGCGAACGCCTGCGCCCCCTCATTGAGGCCCTGCGCGGGCTGACGCAGGACGTGGAGGGTGGGGAGTAGAGGCCGGCACAGCCCCCGACCCATTTCCTACGCCCCACTGCCTACTGACCGAACGCTGCGGTCATCCGTTCCAGCGCCTCGGCCAGCAGCGCCCGGCTGGTCGCAAAGTTCAGGCGCACGAAGCCCTGGTACTGGGCCTTGTGCGCCTCATGGGCAAAGATGGGACCGTCATGGACCGCGACGCGCGCTTCTTGCAACAAGAACGCCTGCATGTCGCCCGCGCGGGGGTGGGCGCGCAGGTCCAGCCAGGCCAGGTAGGTCGCCTCGGGGGCCTGCACGCGCGCCCAGGGCCAGTGGGTGTGCACGTACTCCACCAGAAAGTCGCGGTTGCCGCGCAGGTAAGCCAGGGTTTCCGAGAGCCAGGGGCCGCCCTCTTTCAGCGCGGCGCGCCACATGGTCACGCTCAGGGCGCTTTCGTGGCCCATCAGGCCGCCTGCTGCCCGGCGCACCCGCGCCACCAGGGCCGCGTTGTGGCTGACCATCGCGCCGATGCCCAGCCCCGCCGTGTTGTACGCCTTGCAGGGCCCAGTCAGGGTCAGGGTGCGGCTCTGCACGCGCGGGTCGGCGGCAAAGGCCTCAAAGGGTTCACCGGTAAAGCGCAGGTCGGCGTGCAGCTCGTCACTCATCACGAACAGGTCGCGCGCCAGCACCAGCTCGCGCAGGCGGCGCAGTTCATCGGCGGTCCACACGCGCCCGGTGGGGTTGTGCGGGTGGCACAGCAGCAGCAGCCGCGCCCCGCGTGAGGCCGCGTCCAGCGCCGCCCAGTTGATCTCGTAGCCGGTGCCCGTCTCGCGCAGCGGCACCCCCGCCACCCGGCGCCCCTGATCGGTGATGCTCAGGTGAAAGGGGTGGTAAATGGGGGTCATCGTGACCACCGGCTCGCCGGGGCTGGTCAGGGCGTGAACGGCGGCGTAGATGCCCGGCACCACCCCCGGCAAAAAGGTGATGCCCCCTTCGGGCAGGTCGCCCAGGCCCTGACCAGCGAGCTTCTCACTCAGGGCGGCTTTCAGGGCTGGGTCGCCCATCAGCTGCGCGTAGCCCAGACCATGCTTCAGACGGTCTTCCAGCGCGGCCACGATGGGCGGCGCCACCGGATAATCCATGTCGGCGATCCACAGCGGAATCACGTCTTCGGGGTGCAGCGTCCACTTGAACGAATCCGGGTGGCGCAGGGCGGCCTGGTCCAGCGTGTCGCGCGGGTCGAGAACCGGCGGAGGGGCGTCCGTCATGCGCCGAGCATACGCCCGCTGTCTGAGGAAAGGCGGGGCGGCCCACAGTATGCTGGGCGCCATGCTGGCGATTATCGGTGCGATGGACGAAGAAATTGAGGTCTTGCTGGCCGACTTGCAGGCCCGCGAAGACCTGACCTTTCCCGGCGTGACCCTGCACCGGGGCGCCCTGGACGGCGTGCCGGTGCTTCTGACGCGCGGCGGGATCGGCAAGGTGAACGCCGCCATGACGACCACCTACCTGCTGACCCAGGGGGCCACCCGCATCATCTTTACCGGCGTGGCCGGCGGCGTTCACCCGGACCTGAAGGTCGGGGACATCGTGGTGAGCACCGACTGCGTGCAGCACGACGTGGACGTGACGGCGCTGAACTATCCCATCGGCACCGTGCCAGGCGAAACGCCGTCCTGGGCCGCCGACCCTATCCTGCGCGCGGTGGCCCTGGAAGCCGCCGGGGAGGTGCCGGGCGTGCGCGCCCTGGAAGGCCGGGTGGCCAGCGGTGACCAGTTCATCGCCTCACGAGACGAGGTCGGGCGCCTGTGGACCGCCTTTGGCGCCGCCTGCGCCGAGATGGAAGGCGCGGCGGTGGCCCAGGTGTGTGCCAAGGCGGGCGTGCCCTTTGTGGTCATCCGCTCGGTCAGCGACACCGCCGACCAGGACGCCCAGGTGGATTACCACGAGTTCATGCCGCAGGTGGCCCGCCACGCCAAACAGGTCGTGCGCGGCATGCTGGCCCGCCTGAGCGGTCAGGCGCCGGCCGCTGGCCCCAGCGCGGGCTAAAGAGGCGCCTGTGCCGGCCCCAGCGCGCTTTGTCCTGGGCCTAGGCGTGCTGCTGGCATTTGCCGCAGCCGGCCAGGCCCTGGCCAGCGGGCTGAAACTGCCGCTGCCCGGCCCGGTGCTGGGGCTGGCGCTGCTGTGGGCCGCTCTGGCGCTGAGGCTGGTGCGCCTGCACTGGATCGAGGACGCTGCCGACGGCCTGCTGGGCGTGCTGGGGCTGCTGTTCGTGCCCGCCACGGTCGGCTTCGTTCAGTTTCTGGGTGCGGGCGCGGCGTGGGCACTGTGGCTGCTGGTGCTGACCGCCGGGCTGCTGCTGGCGTTTGGGGTGGGCGTCCTGGCCCAAACCCGCGCTAAAACACCGCTGGCCAACCCGACCCTGGTGGCGACCCTGCTGGTGGCCGGCGCGCTGTTGGTTCTGGCTGTGCCCTACGCCCACTACGCGCAGGCCGTGCAGCCCCTGACCAGCTTGCTGGCCCCAGCGGTGGTGGCGCTGGCCGCGCCACTCTACCGGCACCGGGCGCTGCTGCGCCGGCAGTGGCAGGCACTGGGGTTGGGGGGAGCGCTCGGCACCGGGTTGGCCGTGGCCGCCGACGCTGGTTTGGCCCACCTGCTGAACCTGGCCCCGGAGGCCCAGCGTGCCCTGCTGACCGCCCCCGCCACCAGCCCGGTGGCCCTGCAACTGGCGCCGCTGACCTACGCGCCTCCTGCCCTGGCCGCCACGCTGGCCGTGCTGTCGGGCCTGGTGGGCGCGCTGGTGCTGCCGTCAGTCCTGACCCGGCTGGGTGTGGGGCACCCGCTGGCCCGCGGCGTGGCGCTGGGCGCGGTGGCCCACGGCATCGGCACTGCGCGGGCACGCGAGGAACACGCGCAGAGTGGCGCGGCGGCCTCGGTGGGCATGGGGCTGGCGGCGCTGCTGGTCACCGGGTTGGTGGGGCTCTTGACCCGGCTGGGGGGGTAAGACGGCGAGACCCAGGCCAGAGAGCGGGCACACCCTGAGGCAGAGCCCGGAACGTATGGGGCATCAAAGGCAGAAGGTCAAGTCAAAGCGTTCGGCTGGGTTGCGGTGGCTAAGGTCATCTGGCAGGTCTCTGTAGTCAGGACAAACTCATGCCCCCCATCGCTTCTTTGTTGCTTGCGCGTTCACCCCCACAGGTGACCACCAATCAGCCCAGACATCAGCCGGTGAGCCGATCACACGGGTCAAGGGCCTTCTGCCAGTTATACCTAACCTCATGGCCAAACCAGACAAGTCAGCACGTGGTCTGGCCCAGGCTGGTTGACGCCGCCCCCTGGCCTCCGGGATGCTGGGCGGCATGGCGCGCAAGGTCAACCCCATTCAGGACCGCGCCCGCCGCGCCGCCCTGGAACGGGCCGCGTACCTGGCCATCTACGAGCGGGGCTACGCCGACGTAACACTGGCCGACATCGCCGCCCACGCCGGGGTCAGCCGGGGCACGCTGGTTTACCACTTCGGCAGCCGCGCGGGGCTGCTGGGCGCCGTGATGCGCCGGTTCTCGCGCACGATTGCCGTCGCCACCCGCCGCGCCGTGCGGCAGGCGACCACCCCCGACGACAAGCTGCGAGCCTACGTCGAAAACCAGTTTTATGGCGTCGAGAACACCCGCCGGTTTTATACGGTGTCCCTGGATTTTCTGGCCGCCGCCACCCGCGACCCTGAACTCATGGCTGTGCAGCGCGCCTTTTTAAAAGAGTCCCTGGCCGTGGACCTGGAACTGGCCCGTCTGGCGGGCGAGACCGGCGCCCCAGGCCGCGCCCGCCTGCTGCGCGCCATCGTGGAGGGCCTGAGTGTGCGCTTCCTGGCCGACCCCGAACCCGATCTGGCCCAGTACCGGGCTGACTGCCTGACGGGGCTGCGGGCGGTGCTGGACAGAGGGGTGGAGGGCGGAGGTTGTGGGATGTAGGAAAGGCAGCAGCACAGTTTCATCTCACGTTCTTCCCGCGCATCGCCGCATGCCAGCCACGCCCCTCATCTGTTCCCACTCCCTATAGGCCACACCCCACCACCCGGCTGTCTATCGCTGCCCGAATCTGCCGCGCCCCCTCAATCAAACGGGGGCCAGGGCGGCCCAGCCCACTTTCGGGCACCGCCACCACCGGCACGCCCAGTCCCCGCGCCTCGATGACCTCGGGGCGCAATTTTTTCACGCCGCACCATGAACATACGATCAGGTCGGGCTGCGCCTCACGCACCTGCTCCAGCGTCAGGGGGCGGCTGCGGCCCTCCAGGTCGGCCAGGGCGTTGACAGCGCCCAGCCCTGCCAGCAGGTCCGTCACCCAGGACTCGCGGGTGGCGGCAATGATGGGCCTGGGCCACCACTCCACCAGCACGCGGGGGGCGCGGGGGGCAGGGCGGTGCAGGGCGGCCAGCTCGGCCTCCAACGCCTGGGCCACCTCCTCCCCCCGGCCCGGCAGCCCCAGCAGCGCCCCCACCTGCCGGATGCTGGCCACGGTTTGCGGCACGCTCGTCGGGTCCAGGATGACCGTCTCCAGGCCGGCGGCCTGCACCGCCTCGACCACCCGCTCCATGCCGGGCACACTCAGGGACGCCAGCACAAGGTCGGGACGGGCCGCCACCAGCGCCGCCACATCAATATTCAGGTCGGGCCCCAGGCGCGCGGCGTGGTCCAGCCCCGGCGCGTCACTGTGACTGTCGACCGCTACCAGCAGGTCCGTGGCCCCCAGGGCGTGCAGGATGTCGGTGTTGCTGCACGTCAGACTGGCCAGGCGCGGGGACATAGACCGCAGTCTAGAGCGGGCCGCCGCGCCCGTGTCCAGACCCCACGAAGTGCGCGCCAGCACGGGCAAACGCCCCCTGACCGTATGGTAGGCTCGGGGGTATGAAGAACACGTTCGCCGTCACCATGACGCTGCTGCTGGCCCTGACGCTGGGCGGCTCGATTGCCGGCTACCGCATCGCCACCACGCCGCACCACGAGGAAGAGGCGCACAAGGAAACCCCCACCCCAGGCAGCGAGGAAGCCCCCAGCCCCAACAGCGCGGCCACGGGTGCAGAAGGCGACGCCAGCGCGCAGGGCGACGTGAGGGCCGAGAACGACGGCGGCACCCAGGCCGGCGAGAACGGCGCCGTGATTGCCAGCAGCGACCTGAAAACCGGCGACACCCCCGCCGCCAGCACCGAGGGCACCGCCGAGAACACCCCGCCCAGCGAAACCGTGGGCCAGACGGGTCAGGAACCCGCCGACACGGCCGCCGCCGCCGAACCCGAAGGGGACCCTTCTGCAGGCGGCAAGCTGTTTGTGGGCAACTGCGCCGGGTGCCACGGCCCCGAAGGCCAGGGCGGCGTCGGCCCGGCCCTGAGTCAGGTCAAGGAATGGAACCTGGCACAGTTCACGGCTGTGCTGCGTGAAGGCAAGACCCCCGAACGTGAACTGTCGGCTGTCATGCCCCGCTTTAGCGAGCAGCAGCTGACCGACTCGGACATTGCCAACATCTACACCTTCGTCAAGACCCTCAACTGAACAAGGGCGGCGGGCGAGCGGCCTTCCCTTGCGGGGGGCCGCTTTGCCGTTATCCTGCGCCCATGGAATGGGGCTCTCAGCGGTCCTCTGAAAGGTCAACTGCCGACCCGGCACACGACGGTGGGATGAGCACAAGACAGAATGGCATGGCGGCCCACACGGCGTTCTCGCAGAGGCGTGCTCGATGACTGCCAGCAGCCCGCTGACTCCTGGGCCACTGCTCTCCACCTCTCCCCTGCCGGACTGGCCAGGCGTAGAGGAGGCCACTCTGACGGCACTGCCCTGTGCGGGCGCCCTGCTGCTCCCCCACGACGGTCTGCCGGTCGCCGATGTGCAGGGCCAGCCGGCGCGCTGGGCGGCGCTGAATCTGGTCAGCAGCGCCCTGCGGCGGGGCGTGCCGGTGCTGGGCTGGGGCTCGGGGGCCGCGCTGCTGGGGCGGGCGCTGGGCGCCGCCGTCACGGCGGGTCAGCCCGACTGGTCCGCCGCTCCGCGCGGCGCGCAGGTCCACGGCTGGTCTGGGCTGGTACCGCGCCACTGGACGCTGGGCCGCGCCGTCGCCTGGGCTGACCCCGAGGTGCCCCCGCAGGTGCGGGCCGATTTTCTGGCGGCCCTGCCCGACTGGACCTCGCGCGCCCCCGCCTCACCGCTGGAGGAGGTAGGAGGCAAAACGGCCCTGCGCGCCGTGGTGGCCGAGTTCTATGCCCGCGCCCAGGCCGACCCGCTGCTGGGCCCTGTATTTACGGCCCATGTTCAGGACTGGCCCGCCCACCTGCACCGGGTCACCGCCTTCTGGGTCACGGTGCTGGGCGGCGCCGAGAACACCGCCCCCCCCTGGCGCGGCAACCTGAACGCCGCGCACGCGGGCCTGGGGGTGCGCGGCGAGCACCTGGCCCGCTGGCTGGCGCTGTGGGCGGCCACCGCCCACGACCTGCTGCCCGCTCCGGCCGCTGGCCTCCTGGCTGCCCGCGCACAGACCATGGGCGCGCGCCTGGGCACACGACCGGGCCTGCGGGGAACTTCTGGGCGCCCACCCCCGTAGCCTGGGGCATGCCCAACATTCCGTTTCTGAGCAAGGCCGACGACGCTCTTCCCGGTGGCGTGACCCGGCCCACCTGGGTCGTGCTGGACCTGGCCGGCCCCTACCCCGAACGCCAGCCGGGCAACCCGGTGCAGGCCCTCCTGAGCCGCACTGAGACCCTGGAAGCCCTGGCCGGGCGTATCCAGAAACTGAAGGGGGCGTCGTGGCTGCACGGCGTCCTGGTGCGCTTTGGCGAGTTCACAGCGGCGCCCGCAGCGGCCCACACGGTGCGCGGCCTGCTGCATGACCTGGCGCAGAGCACACGGGTGGTGGCCTACCTGCCGCACCTGAACATGGTGAGCCTGCTGGCCGCCAGCGGCGCCTCCGAACTGGTCGCGCCGGAATCTGCCGAGGTGAACCTGAACGGCTTTGGCCTGGAAAGCACCTTCCTGGGCGAATTTCTGAAAAAACGCGGCATCGAGTTCGAGAACCTGCGCATCCGGGAATACAAGGCGGCCCTGACCCGCTTCTCGCAGGACCACATGGATGATCACAACCGCGAGCAGCTTCAGGCGTATCTGGACGGCCTGGAAGGCGCCTGGGCCGCCGACCTGGCCAGGGCGCGCGGCGTCAGCCCCGAGCAGGCCGCCGCCTGGCTGGACGCCGACCTGACCAGCGCGCAGGGCGCCCTGGACGCCGGGCTGATTACCAAGGTCGCCTACGAAGACGAGCTGATCGGGCCAGCCTCGCGTCCCTTTGGGGCGGTGGTGAACTGGCTGATGCCTGACAAGCAGAGCAGCAAGAAGGGCCGGGTGGCGGTGGTGCCACTGGTCGGGGCCATCATCACGGGCAAGAGCCGCATCAACCCAGTGCCTCTGCCGCTGCTGGGCGGCCCGATGGCCGGGTCCGACACGGTGGTCGCCGCGCTGAAACGCGCCAAGGAAGACAAGACCACGCAGGCCATCGTGCTGTACGTGAACAGCGGCGGCGGCAGCGCGCTGGCCAGCGACCTCATCTGGCGCGAGGTGCAGCAGAGCGAGAAGCCCGTGGTCGTGGTCATGGGCGAGTATGCGGCCAGCGGCGGCTACTACGTGGCGGCACACGCCAAGACCATTGTGGCCTCGCCGTACACCCTGACCGGCTCGATTGGCGTGGTCAGCGGCAAGCCGATTCTGGAGGAATTCAACCGCCGCCACGGCCTCAACCCCGAGCGCGTGGGCCGCGACCGCGCGCTGATGTTCTCCCCGGCCCGCCGCTACAGCGACGAGGAACGGGAACACGTGGAAAAGGGCATTCTGGAGGTGTACGACCGCTTTATCAGCCGCGTGGCGCAGGGGCGCGGGCTGACCAAAGAGCGGGTCAATGAGCTGGGCCGGGGCCGCATCTGGAGCGGCCAGGACGCCCTGGACTACGGATTGGTGGATGAGCTGGGTGACCTCAGGACCGGCCTGGCCCGCGCCCGCGAACTGGCCGGTCTGCCGGAAGACGCCCCCGCCTGGAACGTGACCCCCAAGGGCCACGGCCCCCTGCCCGAGTTTGCCCAGGAAGCCGCCCGCGCCGCCCAGGTGAGCCTGTGGCCCTTTGGCAGCGAGCGCGTGCTGGCGTGGTTTGACCAGGACATCAAGGTTCGGTAAGTGGTGAGTGGGAAGTGGGTCGTCGCATCACCACCCCACTTCCCACTCTCTACTTCCCGCTTACCCCTTCGTACGCCTCAATCTGGCGGCGAATCATGTTCAGGCTGCCTTCCCAGAAGGCCGGGGCGTGCAGATCAATGCCAAAGCGCGCGGCCAATTCCAGGGGCGTGGCCTGACCGGTGGCGGCCAGCAGCGCGTCGTAGCGGGCCTGGAAATCGGCTTCCTGGCCCTGCGCGCGGGCCTGTTCGTACTGCGCGTACAGCCCCAGGCCGAACAGCAGGCCGAAGGTATACGGGTAGTTGTAAAAACTGCGCCCATAGTAGTGCGGCTTGACCGCCCACATGTAGGGGTGAGGCGTGTTCAGGGCGTCGCCGTAGGTCTCGCGCTGCGCCCAGACCATCAGGTCACTGAGGTCGCTGGGGTTCAGGTCGCCGCCCACTCGGCGCTCAAACACGGCCTTTTCGAACAGGAAGCGGCTGTGAATGTCCACGACCACCTGCGCGTGACCCATCAGCTGGGTTTCGAGGACATACAGGCGTTCCTGGCCCTGGGCCGTTTCCAGCGCGGCATTCTGAATAATCGTTTCGCAGAAGATACTGGCGGTTTCGGCCAGGGTCATGGGCGTTTCGCGCTGCAGGGGCGGCAGGTCGCCCAGCTGGCGGTTGTGGTAGCCGTGGCCTAACTCGTGGGCCAGGGTGCTGACCGAATCCAGGCTGGGGTCGTGGTTCATCAGAATGCGGCTGTCGCTGCCCTGCCAGCGCATGCAAAAGGCGCCGCTGCGTTTGCCGTCGCGGGGGCCCGCGTCAATCCAGTCCTCCCGGAAGGCCTGGGCGGCAAAGTCGCCCAGCGCGGCGCTGTAGCCCCGGAACTGGCGCTCCACGAACTCGGCGCCCGCCTCATAGCTCCAGTGAGTTTCGCTCTTTCCAGCAGGCGCAAACAGGTCCCACCAGTCCAGTTGCCCTTTCCCGAGCCGCGCCGCCTTGGCCCGGAAATAACGGCGGAAGTCCGGCAGCGCGGCCACCACCGCCGCCTGCATGGCGTCCAGCGTCCCCTGGTCTATGCCGTTGTTCAGCAGACTGGGGGCCACCACGTCACCATAGCCCCGGCGCGCGGCTACCGTGCCGGACTCGCCCTTGACGCCGTTCATGCAGGCGGCAAACACGACCTCCTGGGATTTCCAGGCAGCAATTTCGGCGTGGTAGGCGTCCTCGCGCACCTGGGCGTCGGGGTCACTGGCCAGGGCGCGCAGAGCGGTCACAGGCAGCCACTGGCCCCGGAACTCACCCCTGAGCGTCGAACTGACGTTGCCATGCAGTTTGCCCCAGCCGCCGCCGCTGGCGGGGTGCAGACGGGCGGCCAGGTCTTCCTCGGGCGGGGACATCATAAATTGCGCGTCTCGCACGGCATCGCGCAGAGTGTGGGCGTGGGCGCGGGCCACCTCGCTCTGGGCCAGCAGGGCGTCCAGCTCGGCCGCGCTCAGGCCACCGACCCAGGCAGTGAAGCGCGACCGCAGCGGTCCCAGCGGCAGGGTCAGGGTGGTAAACGCTGCCATCTGGGCCTGCGCCGCCTCGTCACGGCTGTCGGTGGTCACGAAGGCCGCCACGAACGCGCGCAAGGTGCCTGCGCGCCGCACCACCTCATTCATGCCGTTCAGAGCGGCCTCAAGTGCCTCGGCCGTCACCGGCGACCCAGCGCCGATGTCGTGCCCGTCAAACAGGGCTTCGAGGGCCACGACCTCGTCACGCAGGGCGTTCAGGTCGCGGCTCAGGGCTGGGTCCTTCAGGCCTGCATACAGGTCGTCCGTGCGCCAGCGGGGCATCTCGGTCTGGGTTGTGGTCACGGTTCAGAGTGTACGGCGGGGACCCGGTCAAGCAGGTAGGCGAGAACGCCTAGTGGACCGCAACTTCTTCTAACCAATCGTCAGAAGGCCGCTGGTGGCGAATTGGTCAGTGATCAGCTTCAGAGGCAAAAAACGCCTCGGCGCCCGCTGCAACTCTGGCAGGCCTGAATTCAATCACCTCATAGGCAGCCAGATCCGCCTGCGCAAAGGGGTCTTCGGCCAGAACGCTGTCCAGGGCCTCACGGCTGAGCCCACGCACCAGAATCACCCCGCCCGTTCTGGGCACCTGAGCCCCCGACGCCACAAAATGGCCGGTGGCGTAGTGCTGTTCCAGAAAGGCCCGGTGGGCTTCCAGCAGAGGCTCAACTGCACTGAGCGGCTGGATGTACTGCAGCAGAACGACAAACATTAAAGACCTTTTTATCCTGTTCGGCGTCTGTGGCGCTCCTGTGAGGTCAGGCTGCGCTGTCTTAGAGAGCCTGCCTCTGCTGCACAGCCCTGTCAGGCCGCTCATCCAGCACCCTGGAGGATGGAGGCGCTGCGTTCCGCCCTCAGGCCTCACGCTGAACGATGAGCACTTCCAGCCGCTCGGCCACGTTGACCAGATGGTCGCCCAGACGTTCCAGGTTGCGGGCCATGCGCCCGGCGGTCAGGGCGACCTGGGTGTCTTCGGGGCGTTCCAGCAGCCGGGTCAGGCTGGCGCGCTGCATCTGCTCGTACAGGGCGTCAACCTGTTCGTAATCCAGGCGCATCACGTCGCGGGCAGCCACCAGATCGCGCTCGGCAAAGGCGTAGGCCAGCGTCTCAATCATGTGCGAGAGCAGCCGCACCAGTGGCAGCGCGTCTTGCAGGGTGGCGCTGCGGGCGCGCGGCGCGAAGGTTTCCAGGTCGCGCGCCACGTTGAAGGCGTAGTCGCCCACCCGTTCCAGATTGGTCAGGCTGCGGAAGACCATCAGGTAAAAGGCCAGGTCGTCCTCGGCCAGCCCTGACCCGAAGGCCTGAAGGCACAGGTCCTCCAGTTCGCGTTCCAGCGCGTCCGTCTCGGCTTCCAGCGTTTCGGCGCGGGCCGTCAGACCCGCAAACTCGGCGCGGGCGTTGGCGTCACGCACAGCGTCCAGCAGTTCCAGCGAGATGCTCAGCATTCGCAAGAAGCGCGCCGTGACCAGGGCGGCGCCGTCCGGGCGGCCCGTGGGCGGCGCGGCGCGCTGGGCGGTCGAGCGGACACCATTCGTCATGCGGTCAGTATGGTGCCGCGTTGTGATGGGCGGGTCAAGGGGCCGGGGCCTGGAGCTTCATGGATGCGGAGGGGATGTGGCCAGGCAGGCGCCTTGACCCTGATACGGATTTCGTCTGTGACGCAAACAAATCGGAAGAGGCGCGATTTGCGAACTCCACCCCCGAAACCCACTGCGTCCATTCTCTCCGCTCGGCTTCAACTGTTCTTGCAAACTATTGAAGCCGAGCCCGCCCTACTGATGCAGGCGCACGGGGCCCAGCGGCGTTACCCCGGCCGCCGCCAGAGCGGCGCGCAGGGCGGCGGGGCCGCTTTCGGCCGGGTCCTGGGGCGTGGCCTGAACGGTCAGGTCGCCCAGGCGGGCCACTGGCCAGGCGCGCAGCGTCCAGCCGGGCACCGGGGGCAGTTCGGCGGCGCCGGGGGTCAGCACTTCCAGCACGTAGGTCAGGTGACTGACCTCCTGGGGTGTGCAGGGCAGGGGCAAAAAGGCGGGGGTGGTGGGGCGCAGGCTGGCGGTCATAGGGTCTCACCTCTTGCCTCCCAGGGTGCGCCTGGCGGCACCTCTTCGCCATCGGCGCGCACAGGCACAGGGCCGGGCCACCATCGGCAAACCCGATACACCGGGGAGCCAGCGCGCTCTAGACTGGGTCATGACCCCTGACCGTCACGCGGCGCTGCCCACCCTGGCCCAGTTGCGCGCCCTGCTGGCCGTGGCCGATGCAGGCGGCTTCAGCGAGGCGGCGGCTGAACTGGGGGTGTCGCAGTCGTCCCTGAGTGAGGCGGTGGGCAAGCTAGAAGCCCTGGTGGGCAAGCCGCTGCTGCGCCGCAGCCGCAGCGGCACTTCGCCCACCCCGGCGGGCGAGCGGCTGCTCCTGCATGCCCGCACCGCCGTGCAGGCGGCCAGCGACGCGCTGCTGGCCGCCCAAGACGACCGCGCCCTGAGCGGAACCCTGCGCGTGGCCTCGTTCCGGTCGACCGCCACCCACCTGCTGCCTCCGGCCCTGGCGGCCTTCCGGGCCCAGCATCCCGGCGTGCGCGTGACCCTGCTGGACGGCGATACTGGCAGCGAGGACCTCGTCCGGCGGGGCCAGGCCGACGCCGCTATCGTCATTGAGGAGCCGCAGCCGGGCCTGCGTCTGCTCCCCCTGGTGGTGGATGAATACCTGTTCGTGGCGCCCGCGTCGCGCGGCACCCACCCGGTTCAGCCCGAGGAACTGGCCAGCAGTCTCCTGCTGGCGCCCGGTCCCAACGCCTGCAACGCCCGCCTGATGACCTACCTGCGCCGCGCGGGCGTTGACCCCGAAGACGCGACCGAGATCGGTGAAGACAGCGTGATTCTGGGCATGGTGGCCCACGGCCTGGGCGTCAGCGTGATGCCGCGCCTGGCCCTGACCCCCCTGCCGCCCGGCGTGGTGGCCCTGCCGCTGCCCGAACCGCTGCTGCGGCCCCTGGCGCTGGCCACGCTGCCGCACCGCGCGGGGTTGCCGCTGCTGCGCGCCTTTAGCGCCGCGCTGCTGGAGGTGCTGCGCCGCGCCCCAGAAGCGCCGGCCCCCGCGCCCACGCCAGAGCTGCCCGCGCGCCCGTCTCTGCTACATTGACCCTATGACGACCCTGTGTTGCCCCCTGTAGCGGTGACGCAGCCCTGGTCTGCACCGCGCCCCCCATCCTCTTGGCGGCGCGGTTTTTTATGGTCCCCTTTCCGCCTTTCAGGAGCCCTCATGACTGACCACCCGCCCCGGCAGCCCGACCCCAGCATCGTCCTGTACGACACCTTGCAGCGCCAGAAAGTGCCGTTCGTGCCCACCACGCCCGGCCGCGTGGGCATGTACCTGTGCGGGCCGACGGTCTACAGCGACGCCCACCTGGGGCATGCCAAAAAGGAAGTGGCCTTTGACGTGATTCGCCGCGCCTTTGTGCATTTTGGCTATCAGGTGCGCTACGTGGCCAACATCACCGACGTGGGGCACCTGCAAAACGACTCGGATGACGGCGAGGACAAGATGCTCGCCCGCGCCCGGCTGGAGCAGCTTGAGCCGATGGAAGTGGCCGACAAGTACATGTGGTCGTTCGTGAAAGACATGGAGGCGCTCAACGTCCTGAAGCCCAGCATCAACCCCCGCGCCACCGGCCACATCACCGAGCAGATTGCCCTGATTGAGGAACTGGTCGAGAAGGGCCATGCCTACGAGTCGGAGGGCAGCGTCTACTTTGACGTGCGGTCCTGGCCGGACTACGGCAAGCTCTCGGGCCGCAAGCTGGACGACCAGGAAGAAGGCGTGCGCGAGGCCGTGCGCGAGGACAAACGCGACCCGCGCGACTTTGCCCTCTGGAAGAAGGCTGAAGCCGGCCACATCATGAGGTGGGAGTCGCCGTGGGGCGTGGGCTTTCCCGGCTGGCACATCGAATGCAGCGCCATGAGCCTGAAGTATCTGGGGGAGGGCTTTGACATTCACGGCGGCGGCCTGGACCTGCAATTCCCGCACCACGAGGCCGAGATTGCCCAGGCCGAAGCCGCTGGCCACGCCTTTGCCCGCTACTGGATGCACAACAACATGCTGACCATCGGCGGCGAGAAGATGAGCAAAAGCAAGGGCAACTTCCTGACCATCCAGGATGTCCTGGCCCAGCACGACCCGATGGTGGTGCGCTTCTTGCTGGTGGGCAGCCACTACCGCTCTATTACCGAATTTAGCGACGCCGCCTTCGAGAGTGCCCGCAGCGGTTACCGCCGCCTGAGTGAGGCGCTGAACGAACTTGAGCGCCGGCTCGGCAGCGCGCCTGACGGTCAGGACGCGGCGCTGGACGCCAAAATTGCCGGCCATAGAGCGGCCTTTGAGGACGCCGTGCGCGACGACTTTAATACGCCCAAGGCCGTGGCGGCCCTGTTCGGCCTGACCACCGACCTGAATGCGGCGCTGGGGGCTGGCCCCGTCCCCCGCGCCACCCTGGAACGCGCCCGCGCTGCCTACCTGGACCTGGGCGGTAACGTGCTCGGCCTGTTCGCCGGTGGCGGCACCGCCGCGCGCGCTCAGGACGACAGTGGTGTCGTCAGCGCCTTGATGGAGCTGGTCCTCAAAGCGCGGCAGAACTACCGCCTTAATAAGCAGTATCAGGAAGCCGACGAGCTGCGCGACACCCTGACCCGCGTGGGCGTCACGGTCGAAGACACCAAAGACGGCCCCCGCTGGAAGCGCTAGGCGGCGCCTTGATGAGCCCCGCGTGACAGAACCGCCTGCATTGACCTCAGCTGCCTGTCAGGAAGATGTCAGTGTTGGGGCCTACGATAAAGGCTGAGTGGTGACCCCACCCTCATCCTTCCCTCCAGAAGGACACGCCGACCTCCCCCCGGGCGTGTCCTTTTTTCGTTCCTTGCGGGACGGGGCGGGGCAAGCCTAAACAATTTGATGGTGGGCAGCCTGGAGGGGGCAGGGGTACACTCCGCGTATGCTGCCGCCGCTCGTTAAACAGATGCTGGACAACTTTAACCTCAATGTTGACCCCGAACTGTCGCGCGAGGACAACGCCGAAGAGGTGATTAAAAGCGCGGCGCTGCTGTCGGGGGCGATTGCTGTGGAGCCGATTCCCTTCGCCGATCTGCTGCTGATTACCCCGGTGCAGGGCAAGATGGTGCTGCATATTGGCAAGATTTACGGCTTTGACATTACCCCCGAGCGTTCGCTGGAAATTGCGCGCGAAATTGGCGTGACCATCGCCTACGGCATGGCCGCGCGCCAGGTGATGCGTGGACTGGCCAAGCTGGCGCTGCCCGTGATTGGCGGCCTGATTACCGCGCCGGCGGTCTACGGCTGGACCTTCGCGCTGGGCCGCCTGGCCCAGAACTACTTCGAGCGGCGCGCCCAGGGGCTGCCGGATTCTCGCCGCAATCAGGTGCAGGTGGTGCAGGAGGCCAAGCGCGATTCCCGGCGGGTGCTGCCCGGCGCGCAGGACTTTACCGATCTCGCTTCTGAACTGCGCCGCCGGGCCGAACAGAAGGGTCAGGGCGGGCCGCCCCGGCACTAGGCAAAGAATCTTCAGCGTCCAGGGAAATACGCCTGGGCGCTTTTTTATGCCCTATGAATAAGGTACGAAACGCCACGTCAATCGTGTGCAAAAGCGATGGTGCACCTGTAGAAACCAAGCGGATTCAGGTGTGACGGTGTTCGCACACAAGCAGCGACCTCGAGATGTTGACGTGAAGACCTTCCGCTGAGCCAAGAGGATGGGCAGGGTTCACAACAGAACCCAAAGCCACTCTGAGTTTTCTCCAACAGCTCTGGGGGAAGTGAACTTGCTAAGTGTCGACTCAGAATGAATGGCAACTTCTGGGAGAGGCCGGTGGGCTGTCAACCTGAATTGACCTGCAAGGTTCCGAGGCATAAACAGCGTCGTGACCTGTCATTCCGGGCGGCTGCTCATGGGGCTCGGCTGAAACTGTGGTGATCACCGCGGTGCCGCAACAGCCTGTTTGAAAAAACACTCGCTCGTCACTTCGTACCCTCGGCCAACCACTGACTCATAAGGAACGCAGTCCGCCAGCTCCCAACCGAGCCCTCCTAACACGTTGAAGAGGCTGAGGCCGGGCGCCGTTACATCAACGCGTTTCCCAACGATTTTCGCTACGAACGTTCGGAAGCCTTCCGGATCGGGTTTACTCAGATCAGGTTGTATATAGATCTCGGAACGACGGCTAGATTCCCACCTAGCAAGGAAGCTCTGAGGCTGTGTCAGTGCGATTTTGGGGTTGACTGGATAAGTGTAAGCGAGGTACAGCCGAGCATATTCCCATTTCTGGCTCTGGGGACTCTGGGCGACGCTGCAAGTCGCCAGGAGAAACGTTGTAACCCAGAGAAATCGTTGCACACCTCAGCGTACACAGCTGTGTTTGCGCAGATGCAATGACGAATTGCGCCTGACAAGCTACACAGCAACGCCTTGTCACCGCTGGGGCGCTAGACAACCACCCTCACCCTGATCCCGTCAGAAGACGGCGCCCAAGCCCCTTTAACAGCCGCGTGGCTTGCCTCGCCTTTGCCGGCCCAGTCAGGCGGCATACTGCCCCGCGTGAGCGCTGCCGAGACTCTGGCCGACCTCGCCCACGCGCTGGGGGCCGACGCGGTGGGCTGGGCGCCGGCGCTGGTACCGGCTGCGGCAGTGACCGAGTACGCCAGCTGGCTGAAGGCCGGCCACCATGCGGGGATGGCCTACCTTGAGCGGCAGCTGCCAGCCCGCGCCGAGCCGGCCAGTCGCCTAGAAGGGGCCCGCAGCGTGCTGGTGCTGGGGGTTTCGCACGCCTTCGAGCCGCCGCCTATCCCGGCTGGGGGCGTCCGGGTAGGGCGGGTGGCGCGCTACGCCTGGACCCCTGATTATCATGACCAGCTTCAGCCACTGCTGACCCGGTTAGAAGAGGAGGCGGCCAAGCTGGGCGTGCGGGCGCGCGGCTACGTGGACCACGGCCCCGTGATGGAGCGTCTGTTTGCTGCGCAGGGCTTTCTGGGCTGG
Source organism: Deinococcus arboris (assembly GCF_009755355.1). Classification (GTDB taxonomy): domain Bacteria; phylum Deinococcota; class Deinococci; order Deinococcales; family Deinococcaceae; genus Deinococcus; species Deinococcus betulae. The sequence continues at coordinate 47,929 of NZ_WQLB01000023.1, forward strand.
CGCGGCAAGTCGGGCATGCTGGTCAGCACGTCACTGGGCGCCTTCGTGACGCTGGCGGTCCTACTGACCGACCTGCCGTTTGAAGGCGAGGCGACCCCGCACCCAGACCGCTGTGGCCGCTGTACCCGCTGCGTCATGGCCTGTCCTACCGCCGCCATTGGCCCCGACCGGACTATCGATGCGCGGCGCTGCGTGTCTTACCTGACAATTGAACACCGGGGGCCAGTGCCCCTCTCGCTGCGGGCCGGCATAGGCGACTGGCTGCTGGGCTGCGACGTGTGCAGCGAGGTCTGCCCCTGGAGCGGCAAGGCCGGGCCGCTGGCGCGCTTGCTGCAGCCTGTCCCCGACCTGGCCCACCCGGACCTGAGCAGCCTGTTCGGCATCAGCGAGCGGCAGTTCGAGCGCCGGTTTGCGGGCAGCGCCCACCTGCGCCCCCGGCGCAAGGGCCTGGCCCGCAACGCCCTGACGGTCCTGGGCAACACCCGCGCGCCTCAGGGCTGGCCTCTGCTGCTGGCCGGCGCCGCCGACCCCGCCCCAGAGGTGCGTGACGCGGCGGCCTGGGCCCTGGCCCGGTGGGACGAATGGGCCGAGGTCGAACAACTGCGCCGCGACCCGGATGAGCGAGTGCAGGCCACAGCCAATGCCCTGTGCGAGAACCGGGACCAAGAGGGGTCAACTGCCCTCACTGGACTAGCCTAATGAATCCGAGGGCTGGCCGCAGACCCTCACAGAGTCCCGACCCTGCTCACGTCAAAGCCGGATTGAATCGGCGGCGACCACACGGACGCTGACCCGACCGTCTGCAAAACGCTGAACTCCGAGTGGACTTGGAAAGCTACCCAGCAGGCTCCAAGATCTTCGCAGCAGAGCGAGAAGAAGCCAAACGGACTGCCGCGCGTGAAGTTGGCCAATCGGTGACTTACCGATACATGCACGAAACACACGGAATCCTTACTACTCCCTCTTCCGCAAGAAGCGCCGAAAGACCTCCGGCTCATTCGGAATGTTCCAGTTCCTCTCCTCTCACCTCGTTCACCGCGCGCAGGGTGGCCAGCAGCGCTGAGTTGTCTTCACGCACAAACACGGCGGGCTGCCCCAGCGGCGAAGGCACCCGCACCAGTTGCCCGCCAGCAAACACCTGCCCGGTCCAGGCATGGACCCAGCGCGGCCCGGCCGGCAGACGCACCCGCGTCTCGTTCTGGCCGGGCCGCAGAGCTGGGGCCACCAGCAGGTCCGGCCCCAGCAGATAGCTGGTGGGCTGCGCCTCAAAGGGTTCGGCAGGGAACTCGAACCAGACCGGGCGCAGCAGGGGCGTGCCGTCCCGCTGCGCCCCGGCCATCAACCCGGCGCGGTAGGGGGCCAGAGCCGCGTACAGCCGCGCGGCCCGGGCCAGCGCCGGCAGAGTGGCGGGGTCGTATGCCTGGGCATTGTCGGCAGGCCGGTTGCCCTCATGGGTGCGCAGCAGCGGCGTGAACGCGCTGAACTCCAGCCAGCGCGCCAGCACTTCCGGCGAGCGGCGAATGTTGATGGGCACCTGCGTGACCGTGGTGTAGCCGCCCGCATCGGCGTGGTTGAGCGTCATGCCGCTGAGGCCCCCTGACAGCAGCCCCGTCAGCGCCGAGCGCAGGCCATCGTGTGCGCCCCAGTTCACCAGCTGGTCACCCGCCCAGAAGGCCCCGGCCTGCCCCGGCGAGGTGGTAAAGGCGCTGCGGTGAAACACCAATTTGTCGCCGCCCAGTTCAGCAGCCAGTTCACGGTTCAGGCGCGCCCACAGCACCGGATAGGCGTTGTGCAGGGCCGTGGCCGTGCCGCGCGCCGGGCGGGCGTCCAGCGGCAGACTCTCGCCAAAGTCGGCCATCCAGCCGTCCAGCCCCGCCTCGGCAATGGCGTCCCGCAGCACCTCCTTGAACCAGGCATACGCTTGGGGGTTGCTCAGGTCCACCAGCGCCGCGCTGAACGAGGTGTTGCGCTGGTCATAGACAGTGCCGTCCGCCTGTTTCAGCAGGAAACCGCGTTCGGCGGCCTCACGGTAGAGGTGGCGGCGAACATTCGACTTCTCACCTGTGTCGGTCAGGAAGGGATTGACGTAGCCCAGCACGCGCACGCCGTCGGCGGCGAGGTCACGGCGCAGCTCGGCCCAGCCGGGGTAGTGGGCGGCGTCCAGTTCCCAGTTCCACCACAGCTGCTGGCCAAAGCTGGTGGTGCGCCGCCCCACCCAGTCTTGCAGCCACAGGCCCGCCACGGGCACCCCGGCAGCCTTCACACGGGCGTAGACCTCGCGCACACGCGCCGTTCCGCCCTGCACCCCCAGCAAGGCGCCCTGGCTGGTCCAGGCAGGCAGCGGGGCCATGCGACCGGTGTCGGCGGTCAGGGCGCGCGTCAGGGTACGGGTATTGCCTGCGGCCAGACGCAGATGCAGCGAGGCGCCCGTCATTTCCAGGCGCCAGCGCCCGCCGCGCGTGTCCAGGGCGCCGGGCACGGTGTCCAGGCTCCAGATGCTCTGACCGCTTCCCTGATCGTCCAGCAGGCGCAGGTGGGGCATGGGCGCGTAACTGCTGTGCCAGGCGCCGCCCGCACCGTTGTTCGTCAGATTGGCCAACCAAGTCAGCGGCTGCTGCCCGCGCCCCACGCCCTGCTCGCTGACCAGCACCGGCAGGCGCCGCCCCCGCAGATTCAGGGTGCTGAACTGCTCGCCGCCGCCCATCACGCGGGTGTGCCGGGCCAGGCTCCCCGCCGCGCCCAGCCCGGTCAGACGGGCGCCGTCCGTGACCACTACGCGCACGTCTAGCACCTCGCCCTCGGCGCGCAGGCGCAGCGTGTACGGCAGGGTGCGGCCATCTGGGCAGGTCAGGGTACCAGTGCTCTGCGCCTGGGCTGGCCCGGTCACGCGCAGAGCACTCAGGCGCTGCGCGGCACACACCTGGCCCCGGCCTTCGCGTACCCGCACCATGCCGCGCGCCTCGGTGTAGGCCACGGGCCGGTCGGTGGCGTACAGGAAGGCGGCGCCCGGCCCTGCCGACCAGACCTCATACCCGGCGCGGGTGACCCGCCAGCCCCCCTGGGTGGTGACGGTCAAGGTGCCCAGGGTGACCGTCTCAGCCCTGGCCTCCAGTGACCCAGGGCCCGGCGGCGCCGTCACGCCCCGCCCATAGCCCAGCAGGCCTACGGCGGCCAGCACGCCCACCAGACTCAGCACCGCCTCTTTGCGCCTCACACCCCAGTTCACGCCCTGCATCCTGGCACGAAGGCTGGCCGCATGAAGAACTTCTGGGGGCGTTTTCCCTCGCAGGCCGGGCGCCCGGCGACTACCATAAGGGCGTGCGCCTGCTCCGCTTTGCCCCGCTGCTGACCCTGCTGACCGTGCCCCTGACTGCCGCCCTGACCTCCCAGACCACTGCGCCCACCCTGACCCCCACCGTCACGGCACGCTACGCCCATGACCGCGCCGCCTTTACCCAGGGGCTTCAGTACCTGGGAAGCGGCGTGTACCTGGAAAGCACCGGCCAGGTGAGCCAGTCCGGCGTGCGCCGGGTGGACCTGAAAAGCGGCAAGGTGCTGGCGCAGGTCGCCACCCCTCTGGGCAGCGCTTTTGGCGAGGGCGTGGCGGTGCTGGGCGGCGCGGCCTATCACTTGACCTGGCAAGACGGCGTGGCCTTTACCTTTGACGCGCAGACCCTGAAAGAAACCGGGCGTTACCGCTACAGCGGCGAGGGCTGGGGCCTGACCACCGACGGCAAGGCGCTGATTATGAGTAACGGCAGCGCCGCGCTGACCTGGCGTGACCCAAAGACCTTTCAGGTTAGGCGCACCCTTCAGGTCACTGACCAGGGCCAACCGGTGCGCAACCTCAACGAACTGGAATACGTTCAGGGCAGCATCTACGCCAACATCTGGCTGACCGACCGCATCGCCCGCATTGACCCCCAGACCGGGCGCGTGACCGCCTGGCTGAGCGTGGCCGACCTGACCCGCGAGGCCAGCACCGCCGCCACGCGCAGCGGCCGTCCCCTGACGTTTGACGATGTGCCCAACGGCATCGCCTACGTGCCCGAACGCGGCACCCTGCTCCTGACCGGCAAGCGCTGGGGGCTGATGTTTGAGGTCAAGGTGCCGGGCGTAAAACCGGAGACCGGGCTCAGTGGCCGGGCGGCGCCCAGAAAATAAAAAATAAGGCCGGCGTCTGCGTAACGGAGAGAAAGAACATGACTGGAAGCGCCAGCGCTGCCAGGCACCTCCGGGTTCAGTAGGTCAGTGGGGTTGAATGGCGTTGGGTCGCGTCCAGCCAGCGCGCGTCATAACCAGCGGGTGAAGTACAGAGGCGTGCTGCGAGGTCCCTCAAACAGCACGCCCTCAGGAGCTATAGGTTCTGCTCTGCGACAAGCGGCGCCCCGCCGTCGCCTAGTCGGCCTGAAACGGCTGCCCAGATGGCCGCGTCCAGTTCGTCTTCAGACTGGGTGGCGTCCAGCACCAGAAAGCGCGCAGGGTCAGCGGCGGCCAGTGCCAGGAAGCCTCCCCGCACCCGCTGATGAAACCCCAGGTCGGCCTGTTCCAGCCGGTCAGGCTGGCCCCGGCGAGCAGCGCGGGCCAGTCCCAGAGCCGGGTCCAGGTCCAGCAGCACGGTCAGGTCGGGGGTCAGGCCACCCGTGGCGGCGGCAGTGATGCTGGCCAGCAGCGGCGCGGGCAGCCCCCGTCCGGCGCCCTGGTAGGCCAGGCTGGAATCGGCGTAGCGGTCGCACACCACGACCTCTGCGCGGGCCAGCGCCGGGCGCACCACCTGGGCGACCAGTTGCGCGCGACTGGCCGAATACAGCAGAAATTCTGGCAGGGGGTCCATGCTCAGGGCCGGGTCCAGCAGCACCTCGCGCACCCGCGTGCCCAGAGGGGTGCCGCCCGGTTCGCGTGTGACGGTGTGGGCTCGCCCCGCCGCCGTAAGGCGCCGCGTCAGCCGCGCCAGCTGGGTACTTTTGCCCGCCCCCTCCGGCCCCTCAAAACTGAGGAAGAAGCCTGGCCTCACAGCCCGGTGGGATGGTGCAGGAACTGCCAGGGCAGGCCAAATTCGTCTTCCAGGCGGGCGGCCAGGGCGCGCACCCCAAAGACCTCGGTTTCGTAGTGGCCAGCGTAGACCACATTTACGCCGTACTCAAAGGCGTCGTGAAAATGCTTGTGCTCGGGCTCGCCGGTCAGGAGGGTGTCCAGGCCCGCCGCAGCCGCTTCGGGGATGCTGCCGGCGCCGCTGCCGCTCAGTACACCCAGACGGCGCACGGTGGGCGAGCGCCCGCCCCCGTGGACCAGGCAGATTTCGCCGGTCAACTTCTGCACGCGGTCGGCAAAATCCTGCAGGGTCTGCTCAAACGGCAGCTCGCCGGCCAGGCCAATCTTGCCGCCGGCCCACTCACCAAACGGCTGGGTGTGTTGCAGGCTCAGGGCGCGCGCCATCATGGTGTTGTTGCCCACTTCGGGGTGGGCGTCCAGGGGAATGTGGGCGGCGTAGACGTTCAGGTCGGCCATCAGGGCGGTGCGCACCCGCTCCCGGTGCGGCCCGGTGATCGGCAGCGGCTGGCCCCAGAACAGGCCGTGGTGGGCAATCAGCAGGTCGGCGCCGCTGTCGGCCGCATGTTGCAGGGTCTTGAGACTGGTGTCCACACTGACGGCCACCCGGCGAATCTGCTCGGTGCCTTCAATTTGCAGGCCGTTGAGGCTGGGGTCTTTGAACGCGCCGATGTTCAGGTACTCGCCCAGCCAGCGCACCAACTGGTCGCGGGGCACCTCGCCGCGCGTGGGAGAAGAAGGAAGCGACATAACCGCCATTCTAGAGCCGTCTGGTAACGGCTGGCCCAGAGAACAGCAATCAGAGGATTCATTGCCAGAGACGCGCTCGGTAAGGGATGACAGGCCAAGCTGAGAGCTGCCCAGTCTCTCCACCTCACTCTCATGCTGACCGGCTGTTCAATTCCAGATGCACGAATCATCAATATGGCGTATGAAAAACGTCATAGACACGGCTTATGCTGGGCCTATGAGCATCACCCGTCATTTCAGCGATACGCGGACGGAGACAGGCCGCGTGAGAATTCTTCTGCGCGCCGGTCTGGTTCTGCTGAACGCTGAAGGCGCTGGGTGGCACCACAGCAGTCAGCATGCCTCTTTGCAGGACGCTGCCCTGGAACTGGCCATGCTGCCTCAGCTCGGCGCCGACCTGTATGCCTGCGCCCTGAGTGATCTTGAGGAGCAACTTGCCAAAGAGGGCGCTGCACCCGACGAACCCTTCTGGGGCGCGGCTTGAGCCAGCGACGATAGCCCCCACGCCAGCCGCCTCCCTATTGGTGTAAGTCAGGCGTGGGACCACTCAGTTGCGGGCAGGGTGCTTTGGCCTAAAAGACTGCTGACTTCAGGCAGGTCCTCAGGACTCGTCCACACGCTGGAAGGAACGGGATACTCCTTCCAGCGCAACTCACCGCCTGGACCATGACAGCGAGACGCAAGCCTGAGGCGGTGAACCTCCCCTGACTTCACGGGACCATCGACTTTGCCCTGTTGTCAGGACGCGGCGCCCACCGCCCGCTCGGCTTCGGGGTTCTGCTCGGTGCGGTTCAGGGCGGCGTCTACATCAGGCCAGGCGATGATCTGAAAGCGGCTGTTGCGAATGGCCGGGGTAAAGCCCGCGTCCACCGCGATGCGAATCAATTCGCGCACGGTGGCGCTGTGCCGGCCGTGCCCGCCCGCCGCCGAGACCACATTTTCTTCCAGCATGGTGCTGCCGAGGTCGTTGGCGCCGTAATACAGCGCGGCTTGCGCCACCTTGAAACCCTGCGCGGGCCACGACGCCTGAATGTTGGGCACGTTGTCCAGGGCGATGCGGGCAATCGCCAGCTGCTCCAGGTACTCGTGGGCGGTGGCGCCCGGCGCCTTGCCGTGCAGGCGGGTGTGCTCGGTTTGCAGCGTCCACATGGCAAATCCCGAAAACCCATTGCCGCCGTAGTCGCGCAGGGCCCGGTCCTGCTGCTCCCGGATTTTGAGCAGATGGGCGGTGCGCTGGGCGTAGGTTTCACCAAAGCCAATCACCATCGTGGCAATGGTATACAGCCCCTTGCGCTGCGCGGCGTCAATGATTCGGAACCAGTCGGCCGAGCGGATGCGTGCCGGGGCAGCTTTAGCCCGCACTTCATCCTCCAGAATCTCGCCGCCCGCACCCGGCAGGCCGTCCAGCCCGGCGTCAATCAGGGTGTCGAGCAGATCGTCCAGAGACAGACCAAAGCTCTTTTCCATGAACAGCACTTCTTCCGGGGAAAAGGCGTCAATGCGGATGGTGGGGTGGTGCGCCTTGACGTGGCGCAGCAGGCCTGTGTAGTAGTCCAGACCCAGCTCCGGGTTCACGCCGCCCTGCAAGAGGATGCGGGTGCCGCCCACCGCCTCCAGTTCTCGGATTTTGGCGCTGATCTCTTCATAATCCAGCGTGTAGCTGTCTTTCTGGCGCCGGGTGCGGTAAAAAGCGCAGAAGTTGCAGCCCACGTTGCAGACATTGGTGTAGTTGATGTTCCGGTCAATCAGGAACGTCACCGTCTGCGGGTCGCGCCGGGTCAGGCGCAGGTGATGGGCCGCCGCCGCCACCTCGGGCAGCGGCAGGCCGTACAGCGCCTCTATCTCGGGGGCCGACAGCCGCTCGCCGCTGGCGGCCTTGTCGAGCAGTTCGGAACCGGTCAGGGCGCAGGCGCTCATATGGCGAGCGTAGCACCGAGCCGGGGTGGCATTCGTCCACAGAGGGGCAAAGGTGCTGGAGCACTCGGGAGGAAAGCCCCGACCTCTCCCCTTTCACCCCAGGTTTCGGTTCGGGGCAGGCCTGCAAATGCGGCACGTATAGTGCAGGGCGGAAAAGACCCGGCGCTGGAAGCGGTTCTCTGTGTCTCCAGCTGCTGCGGCTTCGGCGCCGTGGTCTGGGAGGGCACGCTATGAAAATCGGCATGATTGGGCTGGGCAAGATGGGCGGCAACATGGTGCTGCGCCTGACAGGCGGCGGCATTGAGGTCACCGGCTTTGACCGCAACCCCGACAGCGTGGCGCAGATTGAGGCGCAGGGGGCGCGCGGCGCCCGCAGCATGGACGAGCTGATCGCGGCCCTGGGCGAGCCCGGCACGCGGGCGGTGTGGGTCATGGTGCCCGCCGGACAGATTACCCAGAGCGTGATTGACGACCTGGCCAGCCGCCTGGCCCCCGGCGACATCATCATTGACGGCGGCAACAGCAACTACAAAGACACCATGAAGCGGGCCGAGGAACTGGCGACGCGCGGCCTGCATTTTGTGGATGTGGGGACTTCTGGGGGCGTGTGGGGTCTGAAAGAAGGCTACGCCATGATGATTGGCGGGGCCGAAGAAGCCGTCGAGCGCCTGCGCCCGGTCTTTGAGGTGCTGGCGCCCGCCGCCGAGCGGGGCTGGGGCCGCATGGGGCCGGCGGGCAGCGGCCACTACGTCAAGATGGTTCATAACGGCATCGAGTACGGCATGATGCAGGCCTACGCCGAGGGCTTTGAGCTGATGAAGGCCCACCAGACGTTCGGGCTGGACATGGCCCAGATTGCCGAGCTGTGGCGCCACGGTAGCGTCGTGCGGTCCTGGCTGCTGGACCTGACCGCCGAGGCCCTGAACAACAACGCCGACTTCGAGCAGCTGTCCGACTACGTGGCCGACAGCGGCGAGGGCCGCTGGACGATCATTGATTCCATTGAGCTGGGCGTGCCCACCCCCGTCATCACCCTGGCGACCCAGATGCGCTTTCGCAGCCAGCAGGAGGTCAGCTACGCGGGTCAGATGCTCTCGGCCATGCGCCGCGCGTTCGGCGGGCACGCCGTCAAGACCATCGAGGCGCCACGTCAGGAAGGCCTGGTGCCCGAAGTCGCCCCCGGCGACCACCCCAAGGTGGCGGCTCCCGAGAACATCGGTCAGGCGGTCAGCACCGGTGAGGGCAGCGCCGCCGAGCAGCTGGGCGAAACCGGGCAGCAGCGCGTGAAGGGTGACAGTGAGTCCTAAAAAAGCGGAGAAGGCCGGGCAGGGCACGGGGCCAGCCAGGGCCAAGTCGGCAAGCAAAAAAGCCGTGGCTCCGGCCGAGGTCAGCCGCGCGGTGAGCCGCAAGCGCGCCGCGCAGAAGGTCGGGGTGGCCGACGCGGCCCCCGAGGCCGAGACGCCGCTGCGCCCACCGCCCCCAGCGGGCGCCCCCGGCGCCGACGGCACCAATCCCTTCCGGGCCGTGATGCGCCGCAGCCGCGCCCCCGAGCCGGCCACGCTGGTCATCTTTGGGGCCACCGGCGACCTCGCGCGGCGCAAGCTGCTGCCCGCCGTGTTTGGGCTGTGGCAGGACGGCCTGCTGGGCAGCGCCTTTAACATCGTCGGCATCGGCCGGCAGGAGATGGACGACGAGGGCTTCAAGGACTTCGTGCTGGCGGCCCTGAAGGAAAGCAAGGAAACCGACACCCCGCAGCCGGGCAGCCTGGAAAAATTCCGCGACCTCCTGTACTACGAGTTCGGGGACTTTGGGGGCGATGAGGTCTACGGGCTGATTGACAAGGAACTCAACCGCGCGCAGAACGACCACGGTGGCCGCAAGAACGCGCTGTTCTACCTGTCCACGCCGCCCAGCCTCTTTGAGCCCATCAGCAACGGGCTGGGCCGCCTGGGCCTGGCCGACGAGTCAGAAGGTTGGCGCCGCCTGGTCATCGAGAAACCCTTTGGGCGCGACCTAGCCTCGGCCCGCGAGCTGAACGACGCCATCCACCGCGTCTGGGACGAGTCGCAGGTCTACCGCATTGACCATTATCTGGGCAAGGAAACGGTGCAGAACCTGATGGCGATTCGCTTCGGCAACGCCATTTTCGAGCCGCTGTGGAACCGGGGCTACGTGGATCACGTCCAGATTACAGCCGCCGAGGATCTGGGGCTGGAAGGCCGCGCAGGCTACTACGAGGAAGCCGGGGTGGTGCGCGACATGCTGCAAAACCACCTGATGCAGCTGTTTGCCCTGACGGCGATGGAACCGCCCGCCGCCTTTGACGCCGACGCCATCCGTGACGAGAAGGTCAAGGTGCTACGGGCCGTCAAGCCCATCCCCGACTCGCGCGTGCCGGAAGTCGCCGTGCGCGGTCAGTACGGCCCCGGCACCCTGTACGGCGAGACGGTCCCTGGTTACCGCGAAGAACCGAATGTCAAAGACGGCAGCGTGACCCCGACCTACGTAGCCGTGAAACTGGAGGTGGACAACTGGCGCTGGCAGGGGGTGCCGTTTTTCCTGCGCACCGGTAAGCGGCTGCCCAAGAAGGTCACCGAAATCGCTGTGGTCTTCAAAAGTCCGCCGCTGGGCATCTTTCCGGGTGGCCTGGAGCGCAATGTGCTGGCCTTCCGCATTCAGCCCGACGAGGGCGTGAGCCTCAAGTTCTCCAGCAAGACACCTGGGCAGGAGATGGTGCTGCGCGAGGTCGTCATGGACTTCCGCTATGACGCTTTCGGGGCGCAACTCGAAAGCCCGTATTCGCGGCTGCTGCTGGACGCCATGCTGGGAGACGCCACACTGTTTCCCCGCGAGGACGAGGTGGACCGCGCCTGGCAGATTGTCAGCGGCATCCTGAATGTGTGGGACGCGCCGCCCACGCGGAAGAAAGACGCCCCCAGCTTTCCCAACTACACCGCTGGCACCTGGGGGCCCGACGAGGCCGACGACCTGATGGGCAAAGACCGTCGCTGGCGGCGCCTATGAGCGCGGGGGGCTGCCGGTGACCGCTGGCCCCAGCACCCTAGGCCCCGTGGACACCACGGTGCGCAAGGCCCAGACCACCCTGGACGAGCTGTGGACGGCCACCCGCGTCGAAACGCGGGCTTACACGGGCAACATCATCGCCCTAACAGTTAAAAAGCATCTGCGCCGGGTGCAAGAAGCGCTGGCGGGCCTGGAAGGGCGCTACGCGGGCCGCCAGATCATTGGCGTGATGGACGGCGGAGGCGACCTGATGGTGCAGGCCAGTCTGGTGCCGCAGCAGGGCGGGCTGTACGTGGAGCGCCTGACCCTGGAAGCCAACCAGGCCCAGCTTCAGGGTGCCATTCTGCCCCTGATTCGGCCAGCCACCGTCAATCATGTGTGGTGGGGCGCCGACCGCCGCCCCGGCGGGCCGCTGCTGGCCGAACTGACCGAGATGGCCGATCAGGTGATTGTGGACAGCCTGACACTGGACATGGCGCCGTCGCGGCACTACGCCCTGGCCGACCTGGGCTGGAGCCGCTCGGCCGGCTGGCGCGAGGCGCTGGCCCAGGTGTTCGACACCCCTGACGCCGCGCGGCAGCTGCCACGTGTGACGGGCATGACCGTGCAGCACGCCGGAAAAAAAGACCTGCCGGCCCGGTTGTTTGCCGGTTTTGTGGCCGACACGCTGGGCTGGCGCGACCTGCGTGGCGTGACCTTCCAGTCGGCCCGCTGTGGCCGCGAAAACGGCGACCTGTGCGGCATAGAGCTGCGCGGCGAAGGTCTGAACATTGCCCTGAGCGCTGCGGACGGCGACCTGGTTCGTGTTGAGGCGCAGTGGGACGACGTGCGCCGGGACACTGAGGTGACGGTGCCCCCCATGAGTCTGGCCCAGGGCCTGGCCCGCGTGATGGCCCGCCCCGAACGCGGCGAGGTCTTTGAGCACGCCTGGGCGCTGGCCAAAGAGACGTTGTAACCGGGAAGTGGGGTGGGGAGAAAGCGTTTTGGCTGGCTCTCTACGGCTGGGTTAATCCTGGAAGATGGTTGAAAGATTGTGCACGAAGGGCCAAAAGAGGGCCGCCTGAAGTCTGTCGGCGGCCCTCTCTTCTTCTGCCTAGTTCAAGGAAAGCGCAGCCAACCTCTCTGCCGTTGCTTTTCCCACTCCCCACACCCTACTTCCTACAACCCCTTCAGTCGCTCGCCAGGGCCAGGTCACGTAACCTGGCCTGACGGGTCAGATGCCAGCGGCTCAGGTCGGCGGCGGCGTCCCGCACGATGGCCTGGGCATGCGGCAGCGCGGCGCGGCGGCTGGCCATGTTGCGGGCCACGATGCCGGTCAGGTCGTCCAGATTGTGCAGGTGCGCGCCGGGTACCCCCGCAATGTCCGGGTCCAGAATGCGCGGCACGCTGATGTCAATCAGGAACATGGGCCGCCCCGGACGCTGGCGCAGCGCGGCCTGCACGCCGTCCCCGTGCAGGACATAGTGCGGTGCGGCGCTGGAGGCAATCAGCACGTCGGCTTCGGGCAGAACCTCGTGCAGGTATTCGGCGGCGCAGGCGCGGCCTCCCAGTTTCTCAGCCAGCTGACGGGCGCGCTCGGCGGTGCGGTTCACCACGATCACGTCGTCCACGCCGGCGGCGCGCAGATGGGTCAGGGTCAGCTCGGCGGTCTCGCCGGCGCCCAGAATCAGGGCAGTGCGGCTCGCCAGTCCCCCCAGCGCGGCCTGCGCCAGTTCCACGGCGGCGCTGGACACACTGACGACCTTGTCGCTCATGCCGGTTTCAAAGCGCACGCGCTTACCCGCCGCCAGGGCGCCCTGCGCGACCTTATTGAGCGTCGTGCCTGTCAGGCCGCGCGCGCGGGCGTCCTGCCAGGCGCGTTTGACCTGGCCCTGAATCTGCGTTTCGCCAATGACGAGGCTGTCCAGGCCGGCGGCCACCCGGTACAGATGCGTGACCGCCGCCTCGCCCCGGTGGACATACAGGTGGCCGTCCAAGGCGTGGCCCCAGGCACCTTCAAAGGCGGCCAGCGGGTCGCCGGTCAGGCCCGCCAGATACACTTCTGTGCGGTTACAGGTGGCCAGCAGCATGACTTCCTGCGCGTGCCGGGCCAGGTGGGCCAGCAGCGGGCCTTCCTCGCCGGCCCGCACGGCAGCGCGCTCACGGACCTCGACCGGGGCCGTCTGGTGGTTGAGGCCCACCACGGCGATGTCCAGCGACTCTGGCAGCGGCAGGCCCGCCAGAAAGGTGCGGGCGGTGGGGCAGGTCAGGGTCACGCGGCCCCCAGAGCGCGGCTGATGTCGGCGCGCAGTGTGTCCAGGGCGGCGCGTTTGCGGTCGCCGGGGAGGGTCAGGGCGTCTTCCCGTTGCGCGGCCCAACCCTGCACCTGCGCCTCGGTGGGCAGCAGGTCCGCCACGCGGGCCGTCAGGGCCTGGGCCAACAAGGGCAATTCACGCCCGGTGGTGACCGCCACCTGCACACCCGCCTGCTGGGCCACGGCCGGGAACCGCAGGGTGCTGCGCGCCGCGTCGCCCGCATCGTTGACCAGCGTGCCCTGCGCGCGGGCGTCGCTCACCACCTGGGCATTGACCCCAGGCTGATCGGTGGCGGCCACCACCAGCGCTGCACCGGCCAGGTCGCCGCGCTGGTAGGCCCGGCGCTGAACCGTCAGCGGCAGCATGGCCAGCTCAGGCTGGACCACCGGCGCAATGACCTGCACCTCCAGGCCGGCTGACAGCAGGGCCTTCGTGCGGCGCAGGGCGACCGCGCCGCCACCCACCACAACGGCGCGTTGTCCGTGTAGGTCGAGAAAAGCCGCCAGCAAGCTCACGAGGGGTAGGATAGCGCGCGCTGACCGGGGCAGCCGTCCCCGACCGAGCGGTCGGACAGGACCGTGGGAGGGCGGGGAAGGAGAGTTTGGCCGGCGGCCCTCCTCACTCGCCCTGCGCTCTGCCCACCCCTTCCTTCCTACATCACCGTATCGCTCTCACGCAGCAGCAGGGGCGCGCGGAAGGCCGCCGGGCGCCAGTGGCTCTGGGCATGAATGGCCTGGGGGGGGCACGAATGCAGGCACGCCATACAGCCGGTACAGGCACTCAGGTTCAGCAGCAAATGCACACCGCCGTCGGGTTGCAGGTCGCGCGTGATGGCGTTGGTGGGGCACACGTTGGCGCATACCGGGCAGTCAATGCACTTCTCGTCCACCAGCGGGGCGGGCCACAGAATGGCGGCGTCTTCGGGCGGGGCGGGTTTGAGGCTGCGCGCCCGCCACACCCATTCCTGGGGCGTACGGTCCTCGGGCACGCTCCAGTCAATAAAGGGCAGGGGCTGGTCCGGGATGCTCTGGGCGACTTGCTGCTTGCCCGCGCGGAACAGGGCACCAAAGGCGCCGCGCCGCGAGACGGTCAAGGACCGCCCGGCGTCTTCAGGCTGGGCCGCGCGAATACTCACCTGTGCGGGCTGGCCAGTCGGCTCACGCAGGCGCTGGGCCTCGTCCAGCACCCGTTCCAGGCGGGCCGGCACGTCTGGGGCACCGACGGGACACTCGCCGCAGTCCCCGTGCAGCAGGGTCAAAGGCGTGCCCCAGGCCCCGGCTGCCGACAGCAGGGCCGGGGTCACGCGCCCCAGGCACGGCAGCGACGGTCCACCCGCGCCGCTGCGCGAACAGGTCAGGCTGGCGTCGGGGGTCGCGCGCCGGTCTGGGGCCTGCTGGTCTTTCACGCTTTGCAGCGCCGGTTCCAAGTTGTATTCCAGGGCGCCACTGGGGCACACCTGCACGCACAGGCCGCAGCCGGTGCACTTGGCCGGGTCAATCTGCACACTCTGGCCGACCATCCCCAGACTGATGGCGCCGTGCGGGCAGGTGGCGTGACAGGCGTCGCAGCCGCCCACCGCCTGGCGCTCCAGCAAGCAGCGGGGCGCGGTAAAGCGCGGCACGAGGTTCCCGGCTTCGTCCAGCCGGGCAAGGACACCTTCAAGCATGTGCGGAGTCTACGCGCGCGCGCGCCGGGGGACCGTGTCGTCTGTCCTTTGCGCCGGGTGACCGGCCGCGTAGGCACGGACCGTCCAGATCCTCACCCGGACCCTCTCTGGCTCCCCAGCCCAGGCCCAAGGCCCTGCTTGGAGGCGGCCAGGGTAAGGCACCTCCTCTCCCCTCACTCGCTTATAGCTGGCAGGACCAGAATGCCGTCTTCGTCGGCATACATCATGTCGCCGGGCTGGATGGTGACCCCCGCAAAGGTCACGGGGACGCCACGCTCTCCCTGCACTTGCTTGCCGCTTTTGCGGGGATGAGGGACCAGGGCGCGCACCCCCAGATTCAGGCGACGCAGTTCAGCGGTGTCGCGCACGCAGCCGTGCACAATGACGCCGGCCCAGCCGTTCTCAACCGCCAGTTCGCCCAGCAGCCCACCCAGCAGGGCGCAGTTAAGGCTGCCGCCGCCGTCCACGACCAGCACGCGGCCCTCGCCTGGGGTTTCCAGTTCGGCCCGCACCAGGGGGTTGTGGTCCTGAACACGCAGGGTCACGGCGGCGCCCACAAAACGGGGCCGCCCACCATATTCCGTAAAGACTGGCGCCAGCACGCGCGCCTGGGGATGTACGTCACTCAGGTCGGTGGTGGGAAGGTCCTGGGTGGGCAGGTCAGTGCTGGGCAGAAGGGTCATGCGTCAGTGAAACAGCCTGCGCTCTAACAGGCGTTTACTTCTTCAGGGACAACAGCTTTGTTGGGCTGGGAGTGAGGATGAGATGGGAAGGTTGTATGCGCCGCCAAGAGGTCAGTGGGCTGCCCCGCCCAGAGTCTCAATTGGTCTATTAACTGTTGCTTTCACCACTCAGGACAAATAAGTTTCCAAAGCTCCGCCCGGAATCCATTTATCTCCGCCCCTCTAACACGCCGTTTTCTGCGTCTGTTCAAATCGTTTTGCCTACGGCCGAGTCAGCGCTTCACTCCGCCCATTGCATAAGTGAGCCAGACTTGACAGCCGCGCCATCAGGAGTAGGATGGTTTTGTAACCGATTACATTTAACGTTTAGGCTGCCTTGCCTCCTCACCTCCACTATCTTTAGCCTGCTATTTTCTGTAACCGGTTACAAACACCCATTTCGTGCTCTATCCTCTTCCTTCCCCCAGGAGCCGCCAGAATCAGGCCATGACCCCCGCCACCCGCGCCACCATTGACGATATTGCCCGCGCAGCTGGTGTCAGCAAGGGCACCGTGAGCCGCGTGCTCAACGGCCACTCGACCGTTGCCGAGCGCACGCGGCAGCGCGTGCAGACAGTCATGGCACAGCTGGACTACACGCCTGACCCCGCCGCGCGGCACCTCAGCTGGCGCACCGGGCGCACGCTGGGCCTGTCACTGGACCGGGACGATCCCCTGCTTCATCCCTATCAGGTGCTGTTTCGCCGCGCCCTGGAAAGTCAGACAGCGCCGCAGGGGGTGCAACTGGTGGACCTGCGCGCCGACCTGACGCGTATGGCGCGGCTGCCCAGCGCCGTGCTGGTGCTGCACGCCCTGGACGGCGACCCCCGCCTGGAGTACCTGAAGGCTCAGGGCGTGCCCGCCGTTCTGATTGGGCATCAGCCAGGGGCCTTCTGGGTGGCGCCAGACGACGTGGGCGGCGCGCGGCTGGCCACCCAGCAGCTGACTGCGGCCGGGCACCGCCAGCTGGTTTACCTGGGCAGCGGCCCCAGCCAGGTGGCGCAGGACCGTGAATACGGCTGCCGGGACGCGGCCCGCGCCGCCGGGGCCACCCTGCACACCATTCCCAGCGATTTTTCGGTGCTGGGCGGCTACCGCGCGGTGCGACGGGCCTGGGAGGGCGGGCTGCGGTTTACCGGCCTGTTTGCCCAGAGCGACGAGAGCGCCGCCGGAGCCGTGGCCGCTCTGGACGACCTGGGGGTGCGGGTCCCTGAGGCCGTGAGCGTGGTGGGCTTTGACGGTCTGCCCGAACTGCCCATTCCGCTGACCCTGACCACCGTGGCGCAGGACATTCCCCGCATTGCCGCCACCGCCCTGACCCTGGTGCAGGAGGCCATTGCCGGCCGGCCGCCCAGGGGCGAATTCATTCCTGTACAGCTGATTCCCGGCGCGACCACCGCGCCAGTCCCCGGAGGGATGCCATGAACAAGACGCTCCTGCTCAGCCTCGCCGTTCTCGCTGCCAGTGCCGCCCAGACAGTGGCCGCCCAGACCACCATCAAGATCAACGGGTACGGCGGCACCGACCCCGCCGTCGTGGGCGACCTGATCAACCGCTTTGTGAAGCCGGCGCTGGCCAAAGACAAGATCACGGTGATCTACGAGCCGCTTCAGGGCGACTACAACAAGTCCCTGACCACCCTGCTGGCCGCTGGCAACGCGGGCGACGTGTTCTACCTGCCCGCCGAGACCATTGACGGCTTTGTGGCCACCGGCAAGGTGCTGCCCCTGAACGGCCTGGTCAGCACTGGCCCCTTTATCAAGAGCCTGAACACGGCCTTTACCAAGGGCGGCCGCCTGTACGGCGTGGCCAAGGATTTCAACACCCTGACCCTGGTGTATAACCGCGACCTGTTTGACGAGGCGGGCGTGGCTTACCCCAATAACAACGACACCTGGGCCACGCTGCAAACCAAGCTGACCACCCTGAAACAGAAACTGGGCGGCGACTACGCCGGGATTTGTCTGCAGCCCAACTGGGACCGCTTTGGCGCCTTTGCCTTTGCCACTGGCTGGCAGCAGTTTGACTCCAAGGGCAAGACCAATCTGGCCGACCCCCGGTTTGTGGAGGCTTTTAACTTCTACACCGGCCTGGCCCGCAACAAGGTGGGCATTCAGCCCAGCGAGGTCAGCGAAGGCTGGACCGGCGGCTGCCTGAAGTCCGGCAAGGTGGCGGTGGCCATTGAAGGCAACTGGGTCGTGAACTTCCTGCGCGACAACGCTCCCAACCTGAAATTCGGCACCGCCCTGATGCCCAAATACACCAAGACCGGCACGCGCGGCAACTTCCTGTACACCGTGGGCTGGGCTGTCAACAGCGGCACCAAGAACCGGCAGGCGGCCCTGAAGGTGCTGAACATCCTGACCAGCCCGCAGGTGCAGCAGTACGTGCTCGAACAGGGCCTGGCCATTCCCAGCCGCACCGCCCTGACCAGCAACGCCTACTTCAAGAAGACCGATCCTGGCGCCGTGAATAGCCGCCTGGTCTTTGACGGCGCCGACGACGGCAACGTGCGCGCCTTTACCTTCGGGCCGCAGGGCACCGACTGGGGCAAGCCCATTAATGAGGCCCTGGCCGCCGTGCTGAGCGGACAAAAGAGTGCCGCCGACGCCCTGAAAAAGGCGCAGGCGGACATGAACACCTTCCAGAACCGCTAGGCGCGCAGCCGGGTCGGGGCGGCCCACTGGCGGCTGGCCCCGACCCCCTTTGTTGTCCCCGGAGGCTCCTATGCCCACACCAGGCCAGAGCGTGTCCCGAAGCTGCCGGTCCGAACGGTCTTTTCCCCGCCTTGAAGCCATTGTCTCACACCACAACGTATTGGGAACGCCCCTGCCAGAGCGCCTGACATGAGACAGCGCTTCTCTCAGACGCCCACGGCGTACCTCTTTCTGGCGCCGTTTCTGGTGACCACGGCCGTCTTTTTCTTCTACGCCTTTGGGCGCGCGGTGTACTACTCGTTTACCGATTTCAACCTGTTCAACACGCCGCAACTGATTGGGGTGAAACCCTACGCGGACGTGCTGGGCGATCCTTCGTTTCGCCGGGCACTGGGCAACAGCCTGGTCTTCGCCGTGCTGACCACCACCCTGCAAACCGTGGGCGCGCTGCTGATGGCTGTCGCGCTAAACAACAAGATTCGCGGCATGGGCTTTTTCCGCTCGGCGTGGTACATGCCCAGCATCACCAGCAGCGTGGTCATCACCCTGATTTTCCTGTGGTTGTTTCAACGCCGGGGCATTGCCAACTACGTCATCACGCAGGCGCAGGCCTACGCGCCGCTGCTGCTGACCTTTCTGGGCGTACTGCTGGTTGCTCAGGTGGTGCAGGTGCTGCTGGAGCGGGCACGCCGCTTGCCCGCCGGCTGGTTTGATCCCGCGCTGGCCGCCGTCAGTGCCCTGGTCGCCCTGGCGGTCACAGCCGGGCTGGCCTGGGCTGGTGTGGTGGGCGTGCGCGAGGTGCCGCCCTTCGACTACCAGTATTTTGCCGACAAGTGGATTGAGGTGGGGGGCGTGCGGGTGCTGAGCATTCCGCTGCTGGTCGTGGTCATTCAGAACACCTTTACCACCATCCCCACCCTGATGCTGTTCTTCCTGGCGGGCCTGCAAAACATTCCCGGCGCGCTGTACGAGGCCGCCGACATCGACGGCGCAACCCCCTGGCAGAAGCTGACGCGCGTGACCGTGCCCATGCTGCGTCCCGTAACCTTTTACGTCATTACCGTGGGCCTGATCGGCACCATGCAGATGTTCGACCAGGTGGCGGTGATTGGCACAGCGGCGCCCGGTGACACCCTGATTACGCTGGCCTACTACGTCTACACCAACACCTTTAAGGCCGGGGCCGCGCCCGTGAACATGGCGTCGGCCGGGGCCATCATCCTGGCGCTGATTATCCTGGCGATGGTCTTCGTGCAGCGCCGCTTCTTCCCCTCGGAGGCCCAATGACCACCGCACTGCCCAGAGAAGATGTCCGGCAGACCGCCGCCGCGCGCGACCGCTGGCTGGCGCGGCGGCGCTGGGCGCGGGCGGGGTGGCTGTACGCCTTCATGCTGGTCATGAGCTTCTTCTTTCTGGGGCCCTTCGTGACCGGGCTGCTCAGTTCCATGAAGGACAACCCCAACGAGTACCCGCCCTCCCTGAACATTCCGCAGCTCTCGCCTCAGCTCATCCGCCGCGCATGGTCTTTGGGCGTGCAGGGCGGGGCCGACGGCTGGCAGGGCGGGCTGTTGCCGGGCCGCACCGTGACCTTTGAAGTCAGCGTGCAGTCCCCAGCGGGCGCGCCCCAGACCCCGCCCACCGTGGCGCTGTTTCCGTATCAGCCCGTGAGCTTGGTCGCCATTGGCCGTCAGGCCCAGGCGAAGGACTACGCCACCCTCAAGACCGAGGAGGTGGCCCAGCGCGGCGACACCCGCACCTACCGCGTCACGGTGCAGAGCCCGGTCCTGACCCGTCAGAAAGGCGAAGCGGTGCGCGCTGTTCTGGCCGCGCCCGAAGCCGACCTGCGCGCCCGGCTGCCCGGCGGTGAGGTGGTGCCTGTGGTGCTGGACACCCCCGAAGCCCAGGCCAGGCAGTACGAGCTCAGCGAGGGGCAAGCGGTGGAACTCGTGCGCGGCCCGGCCGGCTACGCCCTGCGCGGCCCCCTGTTCGAGCGCACGCCGCTGCAGGTGGACGTGCAGCGCGGTCAGAGCATCACCTCCAGCACCCTGCCGCCCAGTGACCGGCAGAACTTCGGGCGCTCGTTCGCCTACCGCAACATCACGCCCGGCGTTATCGGCTACACCTTCAACAACTACCGCCGTGCATTTAACGAAACCCGCGACAGCAAAACTGGTCAGAGCCTGTTTTTCAGCTGGGTGCTCAATTCGTTCCTGTACGCCTTCCTGCGCGTGGGGGCCGCCATCCTGTTCTGCTCGCTGGCAGGCTACGCCCTGGCCCGCATGACTTTTCCTGGCAAAGAGGCCATCTTCCTGGGCGCGGTGCTGTTCGTGCAGATGGTCCCCAGTCAGGTGAATCTGGTCAGCAATTACGTGCTGCTCAAGGACCTGAACCTGCTGAATATCTGGGGTTTGTGGCTGAGCGGCCTGGTGGCAGCGGGCGGCGTCTTCCTCATGAAGCAGTTTTTTGAAGGCATGCCGCGCGAGCTAGAAGAGTCAGCTGCCATTGACGGCGCGGGCACCTTCACCACCTTCTTCCGGGTCATGCTGCCGCAGGCGGGGCCCGCGCTGATTGCCCTGGCGATCACCCAGTTCCAGGGCGCCTGGAACGACTTTTTCTGGCCACTGGTGCTGCTGCGCGAGAACACCAGTTTTACGCTGACGGTGGGCCTCTCCAACTTCCGCGAACTCTACGGCGGCCAGGGGGACTACGGCCTGATCCTGGCCGGCGCCGTGCTGAGCGCCATTCCGGTCATCATCCTGTTTGTGGTGTTCCAGCGCTATTTCGTGGACACCGGAGCCGACAGTGCTGTGAAGGGTTGAGATGTACGCCCAAGCGCTTCAAAAAGGAAATACGCCCGTACAGACGTATCTCCAGAGAGCGTCAGGGATTCGAACCCTTGTGGACAGCCCTTCCGGTTGTCAGAGAACTTCCCACCTTCAGCCACTCTGTCAAGCGCTCCTCCCTCGCCATAGCCTGGGCGCCTCAGGTGCCTCCTTTCCTTTTCTCCTGTTCCAAGGATTCACATGCTCAACACCCGCACGGTTCTCAAGGACAACGACCTCTATCTGGTGGGAGACGCCCACTACGCCGTGGCGCAGGGCGAAAGTGGCCTGTACCGCCGCGACACCCGCGTGCTCTCGCGCTACGAGTGGCGGCTGGATGGAGAACCCCCCCAGCCCCTGATGCAGCAGGAGCGCGCCCCGTTCTGGCTGCACGAACAGAGCGCCAACGCCAACGTGGGCTACACCATGAAGGTGGGCCTGGGCCGCGACCTTCAGGTGACGGCCACCGAACTGCGCGACACCTTGCGGGTCACCCGTTACCGGGACGGGGGTCCCCACGAGCTGAAGCTCTTTCTCGCCGCCGACTATCTGGATATGTTCGAGGTGCGCGGCTGGCCCGGCGAATTGGGCACGCGAGATGTGCAGGTGACCCCTACCCCGAACGGCGTCACCTTCGAGTATATGGCGGGCGACGGCCTGCGCGGTCAAACCGTCGTGCAGACCAGCCCCCCGGCCAGCTGGGACGGCGAAGCACTGGTCTGGACGCTGACCGAGGAGATCACGGAGCTGCGGGTCAGCGTCTTTCCCCTGCAAGGCGAGGAGGTTCCTACCCCCGGCGATCCCGAAGCCCGGCTGACCGACTACGCCGCGCTGCGGGCTGACCTGCGCACCCGCGTCATCCTGGCCGACCCCGAGGACCAGCGCGTGCTGGAACGCAGCGTGGCCGATCTGCACAGCCTCAGCTTTGCCACTGAATTCGGGGCCTTTCCGGCGGCGGGACTGCCGTGGTTTGTGGCCCCCTTTGGCCGCGACTCCATGCTCATGGCGCTGATGGTGCACCGTTACCTGCCCGCACTCGCCAAGACCGTGGTGCGCTATCTGGCCGCCCACCAGGGCCAGCGCCACGACCCCATCACCCTGGAGCAGCCCGGCAAGATTCTGCATGAGTTGCGTGTGGGCGAGTTGACCCGCCTGGGCCGCACCCCTCACCGCCCCTACTACGCCACCGCCGACGCCACGCCACTGTTCGTGTGGTTGGTGGGCGAGCTGGCCCAGACTGACCCCGCCCTGGCACAGGACCTGCGCCCACACTGGGAAGCTGCCCTGCACTGGTGCCTGACCGACGGTGACCCCGACGGCGACGGCTTTCTGGAATACACCCCTGACCCCAACGGCATTACCAATGCGGTCTGGAAAGACAGCGGCGACTCCACCTTTACCGCAGAAGGCGTGGATGTCAGTGGGCATGTGGCAGTGGTGGAGGTGCAGGGCTATGCCTACGCCGCCTACCGCGCCGCCGCCGCCATGTACCGCACACTGGGCGAGGCCACGCTGGCCGGCGAGTGGGACACCCGCGCCGGGGAGCTTCAGGCGGCCTTTCAGCAGGCCTTCTGGTGGCCTGAACGCGGCACCTACGTCCACGGCCTGAACGGCGACAAGCAGCCCCTGCGGGTGCTGGTCAGCAACGCGGCCCATACCCTGTGCACCGGCATCAGTGCGCCCGAATACGCCGCACAGGTCGCCCGCACGGTTCTGGGGCCAGAACTCTGGAGCGGCTGGGGCCTTCGCACCCTGGGCACGCAGGAGCCGCGCTACAACCCGGTGTCGTATCACAACGGCAGCGTGTGGCCCCACGACACGGCGCTGGCGGCGCTGGGCCTGGCCCGCACCGGTCTGCACGCCGAAGCCCATCAGGTCACCCGCGCCCTCTTTGACGCTGCCCGCGCGGCCCCAGACGCCCGCCTGAGCGAACTGTTTGCGGGCTTTCCCCGTGAAGGCGACTTGCCCCCCGTCCCCTATCCCGCCGCCTGCCACCCGCAGGGCTGGGACGCCGCCATTCCGCTGGCGCTGTGGCCCCTGCTGGAAGAGGGGCAAGCGGAAGCGCCGCAAGCAGAGGTCGTCTCGCTGGCTTGAGAGAAAGGCAAATTGGGAGGCTCCATCCAATTTGCGGATGGAGCCTTCACACTTACGATGCTGGGCAAGCTGCGCTTGCCACCCCCCACCCCAACCCTCCCCCACAAGGAGGGAGGGAGAAAAACATTACGGCCGGCGCGCTCCATTTCCCGTGTACTGCCTCCCGCCAACCGCACCCCCCTCTTTTCCCACTCCCCACAACCCACTTCCTACACCCCCCACTTCAATCCGCTGCATCCCCCTGCGCGTACTGAAGCCGGTGCAATCTGGCGTAATAGCCGCCCTTGTCCAGCAGCTGGCGGTGGCTGCCCTGCTCCACGATGCGGCCCTTGCGCATCACGACAATGCGGTCACAGTGCTCGATGGTGCTGAGGCGGTGGGCGATGATGATGCTGGTGCGGCCCCGCATGACCTTTTCCAGGGCGGCCTGAATGCGCAGCTCGGTTTCGGTGTCCACGTTGGCGGTGGCCTCGTCCAGTACGAGCAGGATGTCCGGGTTCTGGATCAGGGCGCGGGCGAAAGCCAGCAGCTGCTTCTGGCCTGTGCTCAGGGTGGCGCCACGTTCACGCACCTCGGTCTGATAGCCGTGTTCCAGGCCCAGAATGTAGTCGTGAACGCCCACGTACTTACAGGCTTCCACCACACGCTCATGGGGAATCTCGGGGTTGTTCAGGGTCAGGTTGCTCTCGATGGTCCCGGCAAACAGGAACACGTCCTGCAGCACCACGCCCACATGACGGCGCAGGTCGTACTGGGCCAGGTCGCGCACGTTCACGCCGTCCACTTTCACAGCGCCGCGCTGCACGTCGTAAAAGCGGCTGACCAGGGCCGTCACGCTGGTCTTCCCTGCGCCAGTGGCGCCCACCAGGGCCACGCTCTCGCCAGGGGCAATGCTCAGGTCAATGCCGCGCAGAATCCAGCGGTCGTCGGTGTCGGCGGCCTGCGCCGTCACACTCTGGTCGTAGGCAAACCACACGCCTTCAAAATCCACCCGGCCTTCAAAGTTGGGCAGCGTTTTTGCATCCGGCTTGTCCACGATGGCTTCCTCGGTGTCCAGCACGCCAAAGATGCGCTCGCTGGACGCCATCGCCGCCTGAAGGTTGTTGAACACGTCGGCCAGGTCCTGAATCGGCTGGAACAGTTGCTGCGACAGCTGCACGAAGGCAAACAATGTTCCCACCGTGATCGCCCCGGCCACAGCGCCGCTGGCATCCACGCCCAGAATCTGACGGGCGGCGAAGTACAGGATCAGCGCCACAGCCACCTGCCCCAGCACCGCCACCACCGGCATGAACAGCGAGAACCAGCCCACCGAATTCACGTTGGCGGTCAGCAGGGCGCGGTTACTCAGGTTGAAATCCAGGGCGCTGCGCTTCTGGCGGCCAAACAGCTGGGTGGTCAGCATCCCCGTGATGTTCTCGTTCAGCTTGCTGTTCACGATGGCCTGCTGAGTGCGCGTTTCGCGGAAGGCGTCGCGCAGCTTGGCCCGGAAGTAATTGGTGGTGACAAACAGCACCGGCAGCACCGTGAAGGAAATCAGCGCCAGGCGCCAGTTCACGCTGAGCATCACGATGACGTACACCACGATGATAAAGCTGCTCTGAATCAGGCTGACCAGGCCGCCGGTAATGAACTGGTTGATGGCGTCCACGTCGCTGGTCACGCGGGTAATCAGGCGCCCCACCGGGTTCTGGTCAAAGTACGCCAGGTGCAGGCGCTGCAATTTGCTGAACACGTCGGCGCGGATGTCGCGCAGCACGTTCTGGCCCAGATACCCAATGGCCAGAATGAAGCCGTATTGCAGCGCGAATTCCAGCACCTTCAAGCCCATGTAGCCAAAGGCCGTCAGGGTGAGGCCGCTGAGCAGCGCCTCGCGGTTGCCCCGCCCCTGGGCCACAGGCGAGAGGTAGGCGTCAATTGCGTGGCGCTGAATGAGTGCGAACAGCGGCGAGGCCAGCGAGATCAGCAGGGCCAGCACCACCCCGCCGATCACCAGCCCCAGGTAGGGCCGCACATAATGCAGGATGCGCCGGGTCAGCTGGGCGTCAAAGCCCTTCTGGTAGGCGTCGGTCGCGTCGGGGCGGGTCATCGGGTCACCTTCTGTTCCAGGCCATTTTTTTCCAGAGCCGTGGCGGCCGTCTCCGGGTCAGCCACCGCCTCGTCTTCATTGTCCAGGTCACTCGCCAGGCGCTGTAGCCGCTCCAGCTGGGCGTAATGGCCGTTCCTCGCCAGCAGCTCGTCGTGACTGCCCTGCTCAACCACGCGGCCCCCGTCCAGCACCACGATCTGGTCGGCGTGGCGCAGGGTGCTGACGCGGTGGGCCACCAGAATCACGGTGCGGCCCTGGCTGACCTCGCGCAGACCGTCCAGAATGCGCCGCTCGGTCTCGGTATCCACGGCGCTCAGCGAGTCGTCCAGAATCAGGATGCGCGGCTCTCTGACAATCGCGCGGGCGATGGCGGTGCGCTGACGCTGCCCACCCGACAGGGTGACGCCGCGTTCACCCAGCATGGTGTCAAAGCCCTGCGGAAAGTCCTGCACGTCGTCCAGCAGGCCGGCCAGGCGGGCAGCCTCGCGTACGCGGGCTGGGTCGGGGGTCTGGGGAATGTCCTCAGGCGGCGGGGCGCCCACCACGCTGACTCCCGTGGGCACGTCCGGCAGGTCACGCGCCTCAATGCCAAACCCGATGTTGTTGGCAATCGTGTCGCTAAACAAGAAGGGTTCCTGCGGCACCACGCTGATCGCGTCGCGTAGCGTGGCCAGCGGAATCACCCGCAGCTCGTGGCCATCAATCTTCACTTGCCCACTTGTGGGGTCCATCGCGCGGGTCAGCAGCTGCCCCAGGACAGTCTTGCCGCTGCCGGTGGGACCAGTGATGCCCAGGAAAGTGCCGGCTGGAATCTGCAGGTTTACGTCGTCCAGCACCGTGGTCTGCCCGTAGCGCAGGGTCACGTTCTGAAAGGTCACGTCGCCGTGGAGGTCGCGGATGCGTCCGTCGGTGCGCCCACTCTGGTCCCGGACCAGCGGCTGGGCGTCGAACATCTCTCTCAGGCGCAGCCAAGAGGCCATACCACGCTGAATGATGCCGGTAATCCAGCCGATCATCAGCATGGGAAAGGTCAGGCGTTCCAGCGTCCCCACAAACTGCACGAACATCCCCACAGTAAAGGTGCTGCCCGGTTCCAGAATCAGGCGGCCCCCCATCAGCAGAATCAGGCCGAAGGCCAGGCCCAGCAGCAGGCTCATAAAGGAGCGCAGCGGCCCGTCCACTTTCGTCAGGGCGATGTTGCGCCGCAGCAGTTCGAGGTTCATGGCGCGGTAGTCCTGAATCTCGCGGTCCTCAATGGCGTAGCCCTTGACCACGCGCGCGCCGCTGAAGTTTTCCTGAGCGCGGGCCGAAATCAGAGAGTTCTGTTCCTGCGCCAGCCGGTGGCGCTCGTTAATCTGCCGCGCCAGGTAGGTCAAGACCCCCACGATCACCGGCACGATCGCCACCACGATCAGGGTCAACTGCCAGCTCAGGCTGAACATCACGGTGAAAGCCGACAGAAAGCCGGACACGATGTTCACGATCTGCCAGGCGCCAAAGCCCAGCATTTCGCGCACGGCGCTGAGGTCGCCGGTCAGGCGGTTCATCAGGTCACCCGTGCGGGCGCGGTCGTAATACGGTTTGTCCAGCGTTTGCAGGTGGGCAAACAGGTCGCGCCGAATCTCGTATTCGCTCTGGCGTGACGCCACCACAATCTGGCGGCGCATCACCAGCATAAAAAAGCCGGCGGTCGTGGCGGCCACGACAATTCCCAGGGCATAGAAAGCCGCCGTTCCCAGCGTGATGCCGGGCGTGGCGGGGTTCGCGTCCACCTGGCCCGTCAGGCCGTCAATCGTGAGGCGAATCAGGTAAAAGGGCAGCAGGTTGACGGACGTGGCAATCACCACGGCCACCAGCCCGATGAGGTACTGGCGCGTGTGCAGGCGCATGTACGGCCACAGCGAGCGGAAACTGTCCAAAGGGGCCTCCCAGGGGGCGGGCAAGAGGGGTGAGGTGCAGCGGTGGTCTGTCAGAGTGCCTTTTCAGCACCCGTGCGCGGGTCAGAATACGCCTCCTCGCCAGGCCCCAAATGCGCCACATGGCGCATATCGCCGCTGGCTCTGCAAACGCTCAAGGCGGCGCTCAGGAGCCGGCCCCGCTCTGGCCCCGCACCCCGATTGACACCATTAGGGGGCGGTGCTACTATTCCCAGCCGGAAGTGATTGCGCAGCAAGCGCGAAAACTTCCGCACTCAGAGGCCGAACATTCGTTCCACACTTCTGTCAGGGACGGTGCCACCCTAGCTCAACTGGTAGAGCACCCGACTTGTAATCGGAAGGTTGGGAGTTCGATTCTCCTGGGTGGCTCCAAAAGCGAGAAGGATGGGTAGGTGGCCGAGTGGTTAAAGGCGACAGACTGTAAATCTGTTCACGTACGTGTACGGCGGTTCGAATCCGCCCCTGCCCACCACGTTCACGCGGGAGTAGCTCAGTTGGTAGAGCGTCAGCTTCCCAAGCTGAATGTCGCGAGTTCGAGTCTCGTTTCCCGCTTTTCTCTTTCGCTTCTGTAGCTCAGTGGTAGAGCACTCCCTTGGTAAGGGAGAGGTCGTCGGTTCAATCCCGACCAGAAGCTCCAACATCCTCGGCGTGTCCTGCTTTTACGTGGGACGCGCCGAAAGCTCTGCAGGGCCGTGAGAACTCTGAGCATCTGCTCTTTGCGTTTGCGCGGGGCCCCTGTACACTGTCAAGGCTTGCCTGCTCTCCGGCGGGCAGTCCCAAACCAGGAGGACACAC
>NZ_WQLB01000024.1 GCF_009755355.1 Deinococcus arboris
ATCTGCGATCAGAAGGCGAGCTGCGGCCTGATGAAGTTGATCGGTCCTCCTCTCAGTCAAGCCACCCGTCAGTCTCCGGCCCTGGCCAGAGCAGGCCGCTCCGGCCGCCCAATGCCCTGCGTCAGCGCCGCTGCGGCCAGGGACAGCAGAGCCGCCACGATGAACGCCACGCCATAAGACCCCAGGGCGTCGCGCGCCACACCGCCGAGCCACGCGGCCAGCGCCGCGCCGACCATGTGGGCGCAGAAGACCCACCCGTACACCGTGCCGACATTCCCCCGCCCAAACTTGTCGGCTACTAGCGCGGTGGTCGGCGGCACGGTGGCGATGTAATCCAGGCCGAACAGCACGGCGAAGGCCACCAGCCCTGCGCCCGGCGGAATGAACAGCAGCAGGGCCAGGCTGACGCCACGGAAGGCGTAGTAGGCGCCCAGCAGCAGGCGGGGGTCGTAGCGGTCGGTCAGCCAGCCACTGGCAATCGTGCCTGCAAAGTTAAAGGCGCCCATCAGCGCCAGCATCCCGGCTGCGTACCCAGCGGTCAGGCCCGCTTCTGTGCAGTACGCAATAAAGTGCATGCCAATCAGGCCGTTTGAGGTGGCCCCACAGACAAAAAAGGTGAGCGCCAGCAGCCAGAACTGTCCCGAACGCACGGCCCGCCGCATTACCCTAGGGTCGGGCCGGACGCTGGGCGCCTGCTCGCCGGGTTTCAGCCCCAGAGGCTGCTCGCCGACTTCGGTGGGCTGGTCACGCAGCAGCGCGGCGGCTGGAATCAGGGTCGCCAGCGCCAGGCCTCCGATGATGACGGCACTCTGGCGCCATCCCAGGGCCCCGGCTATGGCGGTCAGGAGCGGCAGAAACAGGAGCTGGCCCGCCGACCCTGCGGCGCCGAACAGCCCCATCACCAGGCCGCGCCCGGTCACGAACCAGCGGTTGGCGATGGTGGCCCCCAGCACGCTGCCCACGATGCCGGTGCCCAGCCCGCTCAGGACGCCCCAGACCAGATGAAGCTGCCAGGCGGTGTGAATCAGGGCGCTGGCGCCGAAGCTGGCGGCGATCAGCAGAAGGCCCGCTGCTGTTACGCGGCGGGGACCAAACCGGTCCATCAGGGCGCCACTCAGGGGCCCACCCAGGCCAAACATAATGAGGCCCAGAGACGCGGCGAAAGACAGCACCGTGCGGTTCAGGCCCAGGTCGCTCTGCATGGGCAGCAAAAAGACTCCCGGCGCCGAGCGCGCCCCGGCCGAGAGCAGCAGCACCAGGGCCGCCACGGCAACGACAATCCAGCCGTAAAACAGCCCAGGACGGGACGTGGAGGGCCTCTGCTCTGACGGCGGGAGATCCAGCGGCGACATGACGCTACGGTAGCGGCTCTCTTTGAGGCCTGTCTTGCAAAAAATTGCTGGTCTGGCTGCCTATGCTGACGCGGTGAGCGCAGACCTGACGCCACGCCGGGCGCCCCTGAAGCGGGATGAAGCGCAGCTGTGGCGCGTGCCCGCACTGGGCGGCCTGGACGTGTTACAGGCCCGGTTCGTCAAACAGGCCTTTGCGCGGCACACGCACGAGGAATTCACCGTCGGGGTCGTGCATGAGGGCGCGGCGGAGTTCTGGAATCGCGGCGCCGAGCGCGTGGCGCCACCAGGCAGTGTCATGCTGATTAATGCCGACGAGGTCACCACTGGGCATTCCTGGGCAGAAGGCGGGTACCTGCATCTGGTGCTCTATCCCAGCGCTGAGCAACTGCGCTGGGTGGCCGAACAGGTCACTGGGCGGTCGGTAAACACGCCATTCTTTCCGCAGAGTGTGGCGGCCGCGCCAGCCGTGGCGGCGCGACTGACCAGGGCGCATCAGGTGCTGATCCATCCGGCGGCGTCGCAGCTGGCCCGTGAAACGGCGCTGCAGGACGCCCTGGCGCAGCTGGTCACGGACCTGGGAGAGGCGCGGCTGTCGCCGGGGCGCGTGGGCCAGGAGCGGGCCGCTGTGCGGGACGTGCAGGCCTATCTGGAGGCGCACGCCAGCGAGGAGGTATCTCTGGAAGATGTGGCGCGCGTGTCGGGCCTCAGCCCCTTTCACCTCTCGCGGGTCTTTCGGCAGGAGGTCGGCCTGCCGCCTCACGCCTATCAGGTGCAGGTGCGCATCCGGCAGGCCAGGGCCTGGCTGAACGCGGGCTGGAGTCTGGCCGAAGTCGCGCTGGCGACGGGCTTCAGTGACCAGAGTGCATTTTCAAACCAGTTCAAGCGGCATGTGGGCGTGACACCCGGCCAGTTCGTGAAAGGGGCGCCCGGTGCAGGGGAACACTGGTGGTCAGAGGCTAGGCTGCCACCGCGCAACCCATAGGCAGCAGGCGAAGACGCCCTAACCGTGCGAAGGATGAAGTGGGCGGCCCGTCTCTAACCTGCCCCGAGAGTCTCGACAAGGAAGGGGCGCGGGCTTCCTGATGGAATGACCCGCGCCGCCTGCCTCTGCTTTTTGGCGCCTTACCGGCGCCCGTAGGAGCCGCCGCCCCCCATCTCGGGCGTGCTGGTGCTGCGGGCGTCCCCACGGCCCACGTCGCCGCGTCCTGTGGACTGGGTGGGCGCCGCCGTGCCGAAGCCCTGCACCGGCGCGCTGCCGTAGCCAGCGGGGGCCGCCGCTGCGCCCCCCGCGTTGCCAATGCTGGGGTCGTTGGCCAGGCGGGCAAACTCCTTGGCGTCCACGGCGCGTTCCACGCCCACGTCAAAGGAGATCACGCGGCGGCGGTACAGGTTGGCCAGAAAGGCGTCCATGGTGACCATGCCTTCGCGGGCGCCGGTCTGCATGACGCTGGTGATCTGGTAGGTTTTGCCTTCGCGGATCAGCGAGCGCACGGCTGGATTGGCGATCAGCAGCTCGTAGGCCAGAATCCGGCCCTGCCCGTCCAGGCGCGGCAGCAGCTGCTGGGTCATCACGGCGACCAGGTTGTTCGCCAGCTGCACGCGAATCTGCTCCTGCTGCTCCTCGGGGAATACGTCCACGATACGGTCAATGGATTCCGGCGCGCTGTTGGTGTGCAGGGTGCCCATGACCAGGTGCCCGGTTTCGGCGGCCGTCACGGCGGCCTTGATAGTCTCGTAGTCGCGCATTTCGCCCACCAGAATCACGTCGGGGGCCTGACGCAGGACGGCGCGCAGGGCGTCGTTAAAGCTCATGGTGTCGGCGCCGACCTCGCGCTGGTTGATGATGGACTGCTTGTGCGTGTGCATGAACTCGATGGGGTCTTCGATGGTCATGATGTGCAGCCGCTTGGTGGTGTTGATGTGGTCAATCATGGCCGCCAGCGTCGTGGACTTGCCCGAGCCAGTCGGGCCCGTGACGAGCACCAGGCCGCGCGGGGCGTTGGAGATATCCACCACGTTCTGCGGCAGGCCCATGTCCTGCGCACTCTTGATCTTGGTCGGAATCAGACGCAGCACCCCGCCCACATGGCCGCGCTGCATAAAGGCGTTCACGCGAAAGCGGGCCTTCTCGCCCAGGGCGAACGAAAAGTCCAGTTCGCGCCGCTCTTCAAAGGTGCGCTGCTGCTTTTCATTCATCATGGAGTACATCAGCTTGCGGGTGTCGGTTGGCCCCAACTCGTTAAAGCCTTGGGCGTCATAGACGCCTTGCAACTTGAACTGCGGCGCCAGCCCGACGGTAATAATCACGTCGGACGCGCCCTTGTCGGCGGCAAAGCGCAGGATGTCGGTGATATCGGGGGCAGGCTGGGTCATGGGGGGGGTACCTCGGAGCAGGGGAGAGGAGGGCGGGGGTTACTTGCTGGTGACGGCCAGCACTTCTTCCAGGGTGGTGACGCCGTCCAGGGCCTTTTCAATGCCGTCCTGGCGCAGGGTCTTCATGCCGCTTTTGGTCATGGCGACCTCGGCGATTTCGGTGGCGTTCTTGCCCGAGCCGATGGCGACGCGCAGCGGCTCGTCAATGACCATCAGTTCGTGAATGCCCATGCGGCCCTTGTAGCCGGTGCCGCCGCAGCGGTTGCAGCCGGCGCCGCGCATCAGCTGGGCGCCCTTGAGGTCGCGCTCGGTAATCCCAAGGCGGCGCAGCACGTCGGGGTCGGCGTTGGTGGGGGCCTTGCAGTCATTGCAGACCTTGCGCACCAGACGCTGAGCGACCACACCCACCACGGCGGCGCCGATGTTGAAGTGCTCCACGCCCATTTCCTCCAGACGCACGATGGCGCCCGGCGCGTCGTTCGTGTGCAGCGTGGCCAGCACGAGGTGGCCCGTCAGCGCAGCTTCTACGGCGATCTTGGCAGTTTCGGTGTCTCGAATCTCGCCCACGAAGATGATGTCCGGGTCTTGTCGCAAGAAGGCGCGCAGTGCGCGGGCGAAGGTCATGCCCGCGACGTTGTTCACCTGCGACTGAATGATGCCCGGAATCTCGTATTCCACCGGGTCTTCAATGGTCGTGGTGTTCTTCTCGGGCACCGCGATGCGCTTGAGGGTCGAAAAGGAGGTAAACGATTTGCCCGAACCGGTCGGCCCCGTCACCAGAAAGATGCCGTTGGGCTTATGGATGGTGTCCAGGTAGCGCTGGTAGTTGTGTTCGGAAAAGCCCAGCTGCTCGACTTCGGGGATGTTGCTCGCCTTTTGCAGGAGGCGCATCACGGCTTTCTCGCCGTACACCGTGGGCAGGGTCGACAGGCGCAGGTCCAGGTCAATCGAGCCCTTTTTGAAACGCACGCGGCCGTCTTGCGGAATGCGGCGCTCGGAGATATCCAGGCTGCCCAGAATCTTGATGCGCGCCAGGATGCTCTGCGAACTGCCCTTGGGCAGCGAGTTCTGCTCGCGCAGGATGCCGTCCACGCGGTAACGCACGCGCAGGGCGGTTTCCGTCGGCTCGATGTGAATGTCCGAGGCTTCCTGCAGCGCCGCTTCGCGGATGATGTTGTCCACCACGCGCACCACGGCGTTGTCGTCCAGCCCCGCCGAGATGTCTACGTCGTCGCCGCGCTTGGACTCTTTCTCGCGCTTGTTGCTTTCCTGCACCAGTTGCTGGTTCAGGTTGGCCATGTCCTGATTGCCGAAGTACCGCTCAATCAGGCGGATGATGTCTTTTTCTGCCATGACGGCCGGCACGATGTCGCGCCCGGTAATCAGCTTCAGGTCGTCCAGCGCAAACACGTTGCGCGGGTCTTTCATGGCGATGACCAGGCCCTCGCCCTGCAGCCGGATGGGCACCACGCCGTAACGCCGCGCGGTGGCTTCCGGGATCATCAGGGCGACCTTGGCGTCGGGTGGGTTCTGAACCGGGTCCAGGAACTCGTAGCCCAGCTGTGCGGCCAGCGAGCGCGCCAGCATCTCGGGGGACAGCTTGCCCGACTGCACCAGGGTGTCTTCCAGGCGACCGCCGCCCGCGTTCTGCTTCTGCAAGGCGTTGTCGATTTCGTCGGCGCCCGCGAAGCCCAGCTCGACGATCACCTCGCCCAGCGGCTTGACGCGGCCTTCGCGGGCCTGCACCTGCAGGGCCTCGCGCAGCTGCGCGCGCGACAGGGTGCCCTGCTGCACCATCTGTTCGCCCAGGCGGCCGCGCTGCGGGTAGAAGCGCTCAATCAGCAGTTCCACGTCGCGCGTCTTGGCCAGAATCAGCTGCACCGGGCGGCCCACCAGGGCCTCAAGGTCGTCGCGTTTGCGCGGGTCACTCGTCACCATGGTCACGCCCGCGTCGGTTTCGTCCACCGGCACTGCAGAGAGGCGCAGGGCGTCGGCGCGCAGCATGGAGCCCAGCACATCCTCGCTGGGCTGGAAGTCGCGCGGATTGCGCAGGTACACCGTGCCGGACTGTTCGGCCAGCACCTCGTACAGCTGGTCTTCGGTGATGGCCTTCTGGGCCACCAGGGTCGCGCCCAGCGGCTCGCCGGTCTGCTGCTGGGCGTCCAGGGCGACTTGCAGCTGCGCGTCCGAGATCATGCCGCGCGCGATCAGGCGCTGGCCCATCATGCCGCCGCCCTGGCTGGGCTCGGCGTCGGCGGGCAGGTCCACGCTCATATCCAGTTCGGGGTAGTTGCTGGCGATGGCCCACATGATCTGGTCGCGCAGCGCCTGGTACGGCTCGATGTTCAGGCCGCTGTCGTCTTCCAGTGCCTCGATGGCGTAGCTCGACAGGGGGTCCACAATCGCTACGCGCAGGGTGCCGTTGTCCATGGCAAAGGGAAACGCCTGCACGTTCAGGGCGGTCTGGGCGCGCACGGCATTCAGGGCGGCCGGGTCGGGCGTGACCACCAGCAGGTTCACCAGCGGAATCCCCAGGGCTTCTTCAATGGCGCGGGCAATGCGTTTTTCGCCCACCAGCCCAGAGTCAATCAGGATTTCGGCCAGGCGCCCGCCCACTTCGGCGTGGCGCACGAGGGCCTTTTGCAGGTCAGAGTCGTTGACGTAGCCCTGCTCAAGCAGGATGGCCCCGAGGCGCCGGTCACCGATAGAAAGTGCCATAGTTCATGTCTCCTTGCGTCACAACTGCCGTGAGGGCGGGGAAAAGGCGGGGAAGGTTTAAAAGAGCCAGCGCGTAGCCGGAAAGACCCAGCGGCGGGCGAGAGGAAAGATCAGGAAGGGCGCCCATGGTCAGGGCCGCCAGTCGTGGCCGTAGCGCTTGAGCACCGCGCGTTCTAATTTGCGGGCCACGCGGGTGTGGGGCAGGGCATTGACCGCCAGCGGCTGTACCAGGATGGTGTGCATGCCGCACAGGTTGCCGCCCAGCACGTCGGTAAACAGCTGGTCGCCCACCATGCCCACCTGCGTCGGGGGCAGCCCCAGGCCGCGCAGGGCGTGGCGGTAGGCGCGGGGGTTGGGCTTGCCCGCCAGCCCCACGCCCTGAAACCCCAGGTGGTCCAGCCAGAACGCGGCCCGCCGGCCCGTGGCGTTGCTGAGCAGATAGAGCCCAATGCCACTCAGCTTCAGGTCGCGGGCCCACGCCAGCACCTCGGCGGCCTCGCCGCTGGCGTAGCTGCCGTAGGGAACCAGGGTGTTGTCGAGGTCCAGCAGCAGGCCGTGCAGCTGACGCTCGGCCAGAAATTCAGGCGTGATGTGCGTAACGTGCCCAATCACGTCCCTGGGCCTCAGCAGGCTCTTGGAGCGCAGGCGGGTCACGCGCTCACCGCCTCGGCCGGGTGGCCGATCACGGCCCACATCCGCCCGGTGCGCCCGGCGTCCCGCCGGTAGGAATAGAAGTCAGGTTCGGTCGAGCAGCGGCCACTGAGCCACAGGTGCTCTGGGTGCAGGCCTGCCTCCAGCAGCACGGCCTGGTTGGCCGCCGCCAGATTCAGGTGAGGGTGTTCGCCGTGCCGCACCAACGCCGCACTCAGTCCCGCCGCGTCAAACTGCTGCGCCACGCCCTCGCCCACCGGGTAGGCTGCGGCGCAGATGCCGGGGCCCACCGCCGCGCGGATGCGTTCGGGCCGGGCGCCCAGCCGGGTCATGGCCTGCACGGTCTGGGCCGCCACGCGCCCCAGCGTGCCTTTCCAGCCGGCGTGGGCGGCGCCCAGCACCCCGGCCTCCGGGTCTTCGAGCAGCAGCGGGTAGCAGTCGGCGGTGCCGATGGCCAGCAGGACACCGGGGCGGTCGGTGGTCAGGGCGTCGCCAGTCCAGTGACCTCCCTGCGGCGCATACACCACGTCGGTGCCGTGTACCTGGGTCAGGCGGGCCACCTGCGCGGCGTCAAAGCCCAGCGCCGCGCACAGGCGGGCGCGGTTTTCGGCCACGTGGGCCGGGTCGTCCTCCCGGTCATCCAGGTTCAGGCCCGCGTAGGGACCGCGTGACACGCCCCCAGCACGCGAACTGAAAGCGTGCGGCGCAGTGAGGTGCGGCGCGTGAAGAAGCATCAGGTCATCAGTATTCCTGGTCATGTCTCACCAGATTCTGACGGGGGGGGTAGGGGGGGTGTTCATGTTCCGGCGCCGGCAGCTGCGGGGCCTTCTTGCACCGGCTTCAGCGTGCCCGTCGCCGGCCCTGGTACAGTCCCCCGCATGACGGTGCAGATTGACCTGACAAACAAAACGGCCCTGGTGATGGGGGTGGCCAACGCCCGCAGCCTGGGGTGGGCCATCGCGCAGGAGCTGCTCTCGGCCGGGTGCCGGGTGGGCTTTTCCTACCAGGGCGAGCGCCTGAAAAGCGAACTGGACAAACTGCTGGCCGGCCGCGAAGGCGTCTGGAGCCAGCAGGCCGACGCCACTGTGGACGACGACCTGAGCGCCCTGTTCGCCCGCGTCAAAGATGAATTCGGGCACCTGGATTATCTGGTGCATTCCATCGCCTTTGCGCCGCGTAGCGCGATGGACGGCCGGTTCGTCGAGACCACGCCAGACGACTGGAACACCGCCCTGAATGTCAGCGCCTACACCCTGGTCTCGGCCACCCGCCACGCCGAGCCGCTGCTGCGCCCCGGCGGCAGTATCGTCAGCCTGACCTACCATGCCTCTCAGCAGGTCGTGCCCAAGTACAACGTCATGGGTGTGGCCAAGGCAGCGCTGGAAGCCGCCACCCGCTACCTGGCCAGCGAACTGGGGGCAGCCGGCGTACGCGTAAACACCATCAGCGCGGGCCCCATGCGGACCATCGCGGCGCGTTCCATTCCGGGCTTCGGCACCATGTATGAAAAGGCCGCCGCCAGCGCGCCCCTGGGCCGCAACGCCACCCCAGAAGAGGTGGGCAAGTTAGCCCTGTTTCTGCTGTCCGACCTGGGCAGTGGCGTGACGGGGCAGACGGTGTACGTGGACGCTGGCGCCAGCATCATGAGCATGAAGGTGGAGTCCTGAGGGCAGTTTTTGCTCCGCGTTCGTCCGGGATTTCATGAGCCGGCGGTGTTGATGAGGCAGGGTCTGCGCCCTCCCCTCAACTGCGGCCCCTTCGAGTAGAGCGTCTGCATATCCTTGAACGAGGATGTCCAGCCGTGCTCTTCACCGCGCTTTATGGACCGCCGTCCCTCTTGTTGGCCTAGCGCTCCTGATAACAATTCTGCTGCTCAGCACCCCTGACCAGCGGCCACCGCGCGAGGTATTTGAAGCCCTCTGCGAGCGCAGCATCCGCAGCTCACCTGAGGTCGTGAAGGGCCAGACGGTCCGGGCGGTTACCTTGACCTACAACGCCAGGGGCGGTCAAACGCCTGAACGGGCAGACTTCGCTGGCTTCAGCGTTGCATTTCTTCAGGGCAGGACGGTCACGTCTGGGTTTTGCCGGCTCAATGGCACCGGCACCGATGTGGTCCTCAGTGAGCTGAGCAGTGTTCGCTTCTGACCGCTTGTTTTTGCTCGTTTCTGGGCAGGAATGCGGTGCGACCCCCACAGAAACCCCTATGCTGCCGGGCATGAGCCTCACGCCCAACGCCCTGCTGCTGCTGAACGCGCAGCGGCACGACCTGGATGACCGACCCGACGAACGTCAGCTGGCCCGCGACTGGGCCCACCTGGTGGATGAGGCCCGCGCCCAGGGCTGGCTGATTGCCTATGTGCAGTGGGACGGGCCAGAAGAGGAAGGCACCTGGGCCACCTTCTCGAAAGCCTGGACCC
Source organism: Deinococcus arboris (assembly GCF_009755355.1). Taxonomy (GTDB): domain Bacteria; phylum Deinococcota; class Deinococci; order Deinococcales; family Deinococcaceae; genus Deinococcus; species Deinococcus betulae. The sequence goes on from NZ_WQLB01000024.1 coordinate 9,512, forward strand.
TGCACCCGGACTTCCGCGCCGAGCAGGGTGACGTGCTGGTGCGCGCCTCTTTGCCCGACGCCTTTACCGGCTCTGACCTCGGGGCGCAGCTGCACGCCCGCGCAGTGCAGACGCTGCATCTGCTGGCCCTGCCCGGCACCCTCGAGCAGACGGCCACAGCGGCCAGTGCTGCCGAGCAGGGCTTTACCGTCCTGACCTTGGAGTTAAGCGCATGACAATGAACATGGACTACACCCTGGACGTGCTGGTGCGGCTGCTGGACACCCCCAGCCCCACCGGCTTTACCGAGCGCGCCGTGGCGCTGCTGGACACCGAGCTGCGCGCCCTGGGCGTCACGCCCACGCGCACCCGTAAGGGCGCCCTGACCTGGGAGGTGCCGGGCACGGCTGGCGGGCACGTCACCTTCAGCGGCCATGTGGACACCCTGGGTGCGATGATCAAGGAGATCAAGCCCTCGGGCCGCCTGCGGCTGTGGGGTCTGGGTGGCTACGACTGGGCCACCGTGGAAGGCGAGGACGTGCGCGTGCATACCCAGGCGGGCCGCGAACTGACCGGCACGGTGGTCAATGTGCGCCAGAGCACCCATGTGCACGGCGCGGCCCTGCGCGACCTCAAACGGGAAGCGGCGGTCATGGAAGTGCGGCTGGACGAGCAGGTCTTCAGTGCCGCCGATGTGCTCGCCCTGGGCGCTGCCGTCGGCGACTTCGTGAGCTTCGATGCCCGGCCCCGCGTGACCCCCGCCGGCTACGTCAAGGCGCGGCACCTGGACAACAAGGCGGCAGTGGCGGTGTTTCTGGCGGTCACCCGCGACCTGCTGGCCCGGCCAGCGCCGATCACAGCGGCCTTTCATATCACCACCTATGAGGAGGTGGGGCACGGCGCGGCCACCGGCATCCCGCCTCACACCGATGAGCTGATTGCGGTGGATATGGCGGCGGTGGGCGACGGCCAGACCAGCAGTGAACACCACGTCACCCTGTGTGTGGCGGACGGCGGCGGCCCTTACGACCACGCGCTGGGCAACCGTCTGCGGGCGGCAGCCACTGGGGCCGGCCTGGAGCTGCGCGTAGACATTTACCCCTACTACGCCTCGGACGGCACGGCGGCTTGGCGCGCGGGTGGCGACTACCCAGTGGCCCTGATCGGCCCAGGCGTGGACGCCAGCCACGCCTACGAACGGACCCACACGGACGCGCTTCAGGCCACTGGCGCACTGATGTTGGCCCACCTGCACGCGACTCGCCTGGCCTGAAAACGTTTGCCAGTCCCCGCTCTTTCCCAGGGGTGGTATACAAGGCGGCTTTGTCCCTGTAGGCTGGACGAGTGCTGTCGTTACAGAAAGCGGCGAACATCCTGGGGGCCTTCAGTGCCGAGCAGCCAGAGTGGGGCGTGCGCGCCCTGGCGGCTCACCTGAACGTCCCCCGCGCCACCGCACACGCCTACCTGGCTGGCCTCACCGAGGCGGGCTTCCTGCGCCGCACCCCGGCTGGCAAGTACCGCCTGTCCTGGCACCTGGCCGAGATGGGCGCGCAGTTGACGGCCGCCCTGCCCTGGTTTCCCGAGGCCCGCGCCCTGATTACCCGCCTGGCGCTGGAGGTGCGCTCGGTGGCCTTTCTGTGCATTCTGGAAGGTGAGGAAGTGGTGGCCGCCATCCGTGAGCGTCACCCCGACGCCGATATCGACCTGCCTCTGGACGTCTATCTGCCTGCCACAGCGACAGCCAGCGGCAAGATTCTGTACGCCCACGCCGATCTCACGCCGCGCGCCTTTTCGGCCTGCACACCCAGTTCGATTACCTCGATGGATGAGTGGCGCACCGAAGTGGCCAAGGTGCGCCGCCTGGGCTACGCCTATTCCATCGAGGAATGGGTGCCGGGCCAGTGCACCCTGGGCGTGCCGTACCACGCCCTGACCCATCCCGATGCCCTGCCCGGCGACAGCGTGGTGGCCGCTATCGGCGTGCAGATGAGCGCCCAGCGGTATCTGCGCGAGGAGCGCCACATCCGCGAGCGCGTCCTGCAGATCGTGCGTGAAGCCGAGCATCTGGCCTGAAAGGGCTAGGGAGCGCATTTGCTTGGCTGGGTTTGGCAGAACAACTGAATATGAGAACCCATCACTCAGCGTTGTAGCTCTCATTAGCCAGACTCTGATTGAGTCGTTTGAAAGAACGGTGGTGTGACTGGAGCGAGCAGGAATAAGGCTGCGTGCCGGCCTGCTCACGGTATAGACGGAAGCTGCGTCAAAGCATTCTTACAAAGTTGTGAAGTCATGCCGGTTGAGATGGTTGGTGACGCTCTTTCACTGGCCAGTTGACGCAGAACTGCTGTCGGGGGAAGGGAGAGGCAGTGAAGAGACGTACTCCACTGCCTCTGCCCAAGCAGCACCCATGAGGGCAACAGCCGTGCATGAACACATGGCCTCTGATGCAAGCAGCGGAATGGCACCCCGCGTCAGCTCGCCGCGTTTGCCCCTTCCTTTCTCAGCTCAGTTTCCCGACCTCCGCCTGAAGGCTGTCCAGTTCGGCACGGAGAGCAGCCGTCTGATCGCGGGCAGCGTCCAGCCGGGCCTGTTCCTGGGTGGTAAAGCGGGTGTAGGGACTCACAGCGTCTTGCAGGCGGGTGTCGGCACGCTCCTGCTCGCGTTCGTACTCGCGCCGCACGATGCGTTCAAGCGCCTCACGCAACTCGGCCACCCGCGCCCTTAGCTGCCGGTGGGCCTGAAGTCGTTTATTGGGCAGCACGAACAGCCCCAAGCTGCCCAGCGTCAACCCGGCCAGAATGCCTCCAGTAAAGTCCAGAGCCGTGGCCCCAATCAGGGCGCCCACACCCGCTCCGATGCCCACCCCGCCGGCCAGGCCGCCAATCACGCCCTTCATGGCGTCCTCGGCGTCTCGCGAGAGGTCACGGGCCAATTCCTGCTCGGTGGCGGCTTCCAGATGCTCACGGGCGCTGCCGGCAATCCCTTGCAGCAGTGCGCCTCTGTCATAGGAAAAGCGGGTGCGGGCCACCTCGCTGCTGGGTTGACGGCGAATCAGGAAGGCCTGCACGTCCTCCCAGAAATGCAGGTTGGCCTCCACGAAGCGGTCAATCATGGTGCCGAACTGCCGGTCAATGGCGTCGGGCAGTTCGGCCACCGATTCGCGCCGGAAGTCCTCTTCCAGTTCGCGGCTGTTGAGCAGCCCGCGCAGATTGGAAAATCTCAGCCGCTCGTCGATGAAGCGGTCGGCCCGCACCTCGAATTCGCTGAGCAGACGCGCGACCCGGTTGAGCTGGCCGTCCAGTTCGCCCAGCATGCCCTCGCGGTGGGTGGCCTGCTGCGTTTCCAGGTCGCGCAGTACCGCTAGGTCGCCCGCCAGGGTGCGGCGCGCGGCCTCAGCGCGGGCTTCCTCACCGTCTAGCAGGGCCGCCACTGTCCCCAGTGGGCTTTGCAGCTTTAGGCGAGTGCGCTCGGTATCGGATAACCGCTCGCTCAAGACCTGTCGCAGCGCCGCAAAGCCTGCGTCGCCCCCACGCTGCTCGCCCCGTGCACTGATCAGCAGGACAGGCGGGGTTAGGCCCAGTACACCCCGCGCGCCGGTTTCGACAAACTCACGGACCTGGGTTTGCTGCTCTGGCGTTTCCAGCAGGTCGGCCTTATTGACCACCATGATGACCTGCCGACCCCAGCGCGCCGCCAGGCTCAGAAACTGCCGCTCGGATTCAGTAAAGGGCCGGTCAGCGCTGGTCAGGAACAGGACGAGGTCGGCGCGGGGCAAGAAGCCCTCGGTCAGCGCTTGGTGCTGGCGAATGATGGCGTTGGTGCCAGGGGTATCGACCAGCGCCACGCCTTCGAGGCTGGGCAGAGGATAAGTCAGGCGGCTGACAAAGGGGTCGCGGGTAGGCTCAACTCGGCCGGGCCGCTCGCCGTTGACCAGCACATAGATGCGGTCTGTGGTGGGGGTAACGCCTTCGGGCAACACAGACGCGCCCAGCAGCGCGTTCACAAATGAACTTTTGCCCGCATTGAATTCCCCGACGACCACCAGCAAGAAGGCCTCGTCGAGGTTCTGAAGAGCCTGGCGGGCATGCTCAGTGACCTCTTCAGGGGCCCCTTGCAGGGCCAGGAAAGCCTGAACACTGCTCAGCAACTGGCGCTCACGCGACAGCAGCGCCTGCACCGAACTAGAGACCAACATGCCGCCCAGCGTACCTGCCGCGCTCCTGTTTCATCTTGACCAAGTGTTGCGCCTTGGAAGATAACCGTCCTGGGCTTGGCCCTCCCCGAATGGGGGAGAAGTCCCCCGTTTGGGGGCCCCTGGATGGGCGGAAAAGCGCGTCACTGTGGAAATTTGTGCAGTAACTGTCAGAGGCTGGGTGGCACCTTAACTAGTAGAGAGGTCACCTATGATGACACCCCACCCCCTCACTTCTAAAGCGCGTCAGCAGGGCTTTACGCTGCTGGAACTGCTGGTGATTATGGCTATCCTGGGCATTCTCTTTGGCCTGGGCTTCACCAGCTTCTCGAAGCTGCGCAATCCAGCGCGCGACACTGCTCGCACGGTGCACTCGGTGCTTTATCAGCTCCGTGCTGACGCGGCGGCCAACACCCAGGCCCGGCGCATGGTGCTGGCCGCCAACGGTGACTTGCAGCTGCAGAGCGCCCTGACCTGCGCTGAGACCAATCAGACGAAGTGGAATACGTACACGCTCAAAGTGGAATTGCCTGGTGGTACGCCAAGCCGTCCTGTGACCCTCAGTCGGCAAGGTGGAAACACGACGCCTAACGTCATTGTCTGTTACAGCCCACGCGGCCTGGCCACCGTTGCCGGTCAGCTGAATATCACCGATACCAAGGCCAGGTACGCCGTGCAGGTGGCGCTCAGCGGAGGAGTAAAAACCAGTGCGCAGTAACCAGTCCACTCAGGCCGGCTTCACGATCATCGAACTGCTGATTGCCCTGGCGATTCTGGGCATCGCCATGACGACGGTCATGAGCGCCCTGCTGGCCAACACCAGCCTCAACACCAAGATGGAGCGGCAGGCCAACGCGGTTCGTATCAGCGAGCAAACCTTAGAGGCTTACCGGCAACGAACCGATTACGCGGCGCTGCAAAAAAATGACTTGTCAGACACGGTCACAATGAATGGCCAGAGCTATACGGTGGTCACTGACTTCTGCCCAAATGATCTGACGACGGCCACCAAAACGGCGCTGCCCTGCAACAACACTTCGGTTTATATCCGTGTGGAGGTGAAATATGGCACGACCATTCTGCACCGCGCCGAAACGTACTTTACCCAGTTCGGCAATGAGTCCTGAGCAGCGTCAAACGGGCTTCACGTTGACCGAACTGCTGGTGGGCATGAGCCTGTTGGCTGCTGTGATGACGATTGCCTTCTCGATGTTCCAGAGCAGCAACCAGCTGGTGGAGTCAGATACCAGCCGCATCATGGCGGCCCAGAACGCACAGACGGCCCTGGACATCATGACCAATGACCTTCGTCAGGCGGGCGAAAACCTGGCGTCTATTCGGCTGCCAGTCTCTGGCGTCGAATTTAACAATGCTAACCAGAAATTAATTGTGCGCCGGGGCATCGCTCCCATGAGTGCGGGCCAGGTGGGCACAGCCACCGATCTGATCAGTCAGCGGCCACAGGCCCTGAGCGTATGCAAGGCCATCGACAATCGCGTGCAGGTGATTGGCCCCACGCCGGCCGGCGATACCCCGTCGCGCTGCCTTTACAGAGGCGTGTCCGGCGCGGGTACCTCTGGGGATGATGTGCAGGTTCGGCCCTGGCGGGTCTTCTTTGCCTCGCAGGGAAATGCCTACCAGGCGGCCCTGCTGTACCGTCCCGCCGGGAATGGATTGCTGGCTGCCTTCGCGCCTGTGGTGGTTCAGACAATTAGTGGTGTGTCGAACAACACAGATGCGACCAAGCGGGTCGTAGAACTGGTATTGGCAGGAAATGTGCCTGCTGGGTTTTCTAGCACTAATGGGAGCCAGATTATTCTGATTGATCAGCGCCGGTACTGGGTGGCCGACAATCAGTTGAAGTTGGCAGTGGCAGGTGAGAAAGACGCTGACGCGCAGACGGTGGCCTTCGATATAGACAGCCTGACTTTAAGCGCCACGGTGACAAATTCAAGTACCGCAGTTAACGCGCTGGCCATAGACGGCCCCTGGAACCGCGTCAAGACCATCGTGGCTGCCCTGAAGGCGCGCAATCCCAGCCAAGGTAAAGCCAACACCCGTACCTTCCAGTCGACGATTTATCCCCGCAATGTCGCCAGCGAGTCGCGTTAATGAAACTGCGCGCCGCAAAGGAGTTCTCCCTGTGATCCCTGATTCTCCTGTTCGCTCCGTCGCCGCCCCTGACCGGCAGCAAGGGTTCTCACTGGTGCTGGCTCTCAGCCTAGTGGCCCTTCTGAGCATTATGCTGATTACCTACTCGCTGCTGACAGTCAACAACGCGAGAACCTCCAGCGCGACGTCGCGCGGAAGTGCCGGCTTCTACGCTGCCGAAGCGGCACTGAACGCCCGTGCCGATAACATTCGTACCCTCTTCAAGAGTTTCCGGACGCCTGGAGGTGAGTCGCCGCTGCCAGCGGGCGCCTGTGTCGGCGCCAATCAGGGCTCTGAGGACATGAAGTGCGAAGAAACCACAATCGCTGGCCGTAAGGTTCAGAGTTATGTGCAGCAGAGCGAAGACCCCTATTCCATCGTGGTGGCTTCAGGCGAGCGCTTCGCTGGATTGACAGGTGAGGAGACACCCTACACCGTCCGCAGTCAGGCACTTAACGCCGCCGGGAACCCCGAAGCCCTGGCCAACATGACCTTTCGCAGCCGCGTGGTGCCGCTGTTTCAGTTCGCCGTGTTCTTCGATAAAGACATGGAATTTGATAACACGGCGAAGCTGTCGTTCACTGGCCCCATTCACTCCAACGGCAACATTTTTCTGGATTCCGGAACAGGAACAGACACCTCTCTGACCCTTGAAGGACAGGTAACGTCGGCCTACGACATTTACCGCCGGCAGAAAAAGGACAACATCTGTCAGGGGTCAGTTTTGATTGCTGCCCAGGACACCAGTATGGTTGCCCTGCCGTGTAGTTCGGCGGTGGACACGCCTTACACCAACGACTATTACAAGACTCGCTATGGCGGCACCGTTGAGTCGAACATTGGTGAACTAGACGTGCCGTCTATTGCGGCCTTGCAGCCCACTCCTTCGGCGGAGTACTGGCAAAAGGCTGACGTCCGCATTGTGCTAAAGCGCAAGACGGCGGTGTCGTCAACCTTTACCAGTGCCAACTACGACGACTTCGAGCCTTATTTCGTGAGCTCGACTGGTCAGAGATTGAATGTCAACTGCGTTGACACTGCGCCCAACCCAGTGGCTAAGTTGTTGACGCCGCCGCAAGTGGCTGTCAGTTACAGTGCGACCTTCCGGGATACCCGCGAAGCACGTTACTGGGACAACTCGGCGCAGGGCAACAACCCGGCCCGCTCCACCAAGATTATGTTGGATGTGAATGTCCGCAAACTACTCTCGTGCATTGAGAACAGTACCAATTCAAGTGTGCTGGGTGTTTCGGGCGGTCTGCAAAATGCCACTGAAGGCGGTCTAGTGATCTACATGACAGTAGATGACCGCGGCGCCGCCAACTCCACAGTGACCAGCAGCCTGCTGGCCGTGCCATTGACCAATGGCAGTAACGGCGCGATTGCCCAGTCTGACGCCCCGGTTGCCAACAATTACGGTGTTCGGCTGTGGAATGCTGATGTCCTGAAGGCCGAGAGCGGCGCTAGGCCCAAGGGGGTTACGTTCGTGACCGACCAGGCCGCTTATGTCCAGGGCGACTTTAACAAAGCTCTGCCTAGTAGCGTCGACTGGGTGCCGTCCGCGGTTCTGGCGGACAGTTTTAATATCGTGTCTGAAGCGTGGGAGGAGCCAGCTACTTTCTGGTTGAGTACTACTTGCGTTACCTTAACTAGAGCCACCGCCATTGTGCCTCCTGTCGTGACTGCACCCACGACCTGCCCTGCAACGAGTGCTGCAGCGGCAGCCGTGACGACAGCTGTGAGTCGCACGCTCTACTCCGACGCTGTGAACATTGATGGCCTGACCTATTATGTTTATTCGACCCAGGGGGTTGCTGACCGTAAGGCTGGAGCCGGTCTCCTGAATAATAATACGGGCCTTACGTCCACGCTGATTCCGAGCATGCCACTGGCAAATACGGGAAACAACATCCGGGTCGAGGGTGACCTGCTCTCAAAAATGCCCCTTACCTACCGCCAGGCGTCTGAAACCACCGTCAACACCGCTATTCTGGCGGGGACGGCCACCACCGTTGCCGAGCGTAAGATTTACGACAACCTTTCTTCGGACCTTCAAAGCGGTGGTGTTCACAACATGATGCGCTTTCACGAAGAATGGGGTGCCAACGGCGGCAACGCCAAAGGCATTCAGAAGTACAACTACCGCGGTTCGCTGGTCAGCCTGGATCAGCCGCAGCATGCCAAGGGCTCATTCCAGGTGAACACGACTACGTACAACCCGCCTCTGCGCCAGTGGAAGTTTGAAGAGAATTTCCGGCAGAGTTCCAAGCTGCCCCCTCTGACCCCCCGCTTCGTCTATATCAAGCAGGAAAACTTCACCCGCGACTTCGCGCAGTAAAGTCTTCATAGAAAAGCGCGCGGCTGCCCTGGGCAGCCGCGCGCTTTTCTCGTCTCGGTTACTTTCCCTCGTCCTCGTCGAAATACTCAAAGCGGTGGGTCCCGATCTCCACCGTGTCGCCTTCGCGGGCGCCCGCACGCTTCAGGGCGTTGTACAGGCCCTGGCGCTTAAACACACTGCCCAGATACTCGGACGCTTCCTCCAGATACCGCGAGAAACGCACAATCCGTTCTTCAAAGCCGCCGCCATGAATGGTCCAAACCCGTTCAGGCTGCCCGGTGGACACAATGCCTACTCCACGCGCCGCTGGATCAATGCGGAACTCGATTCGCAGTGCTTCCTCGCGCACGGTATCGGGCTCAATCTCCAGGGCATGCGTCTGTGCCCACAACTCGCGGTCAGGGAGCATCTGAAAAATGGCCTCGCGCAGCTGGGCCTGCCCTTGACCTTCCTTGGCGCTGACGTGGACGACCGGCAGACCAAACTGGACCAGCTCATCTTCGACCATGACGGCCAGGTCCTCATCGGTCAGTTCAACCTTGTTCAGCGCCACCAGCGCCACCTGCTCCAGCAAGCTGGGGTCGTAGGCATACAGCTCGGCCTGTAACTGGCGCAGCTCTTCGACGGGGTTGCGCGTCACGTCCAGGACGTAGACCAGCAGGCGCGTGCGGCTGATGTGCCGCAGGAATTCCAGCCCCAGGCCCTTGCCCTCACTGGCGCCCTCAATGATGCCGGGAATATCCGCCAGGGTGAAGCGTTCGTCCAGCGGCGTGCCCGCCTCATCCAGCCGGTCCACCACGCCCAGGATGGGGGAGAGGGTGGTAAAGGGATAATCGGCAATCGCTGGGTTGGCCCGTGACAGCGCTGCCAAAAGGCTGCTCTTGCCTGCATTGGGGTAGCCCACCAGGCCGACATCGGCAATCAGGCGCAGTTCCAGGCGCACGCGGCGCTTCTGGCCTGCCGTGCCCAGTTCAGCAAAGCGGGGTGCCTGCCGGGTGCTGCTGGTAAAGGTGCTGTTGCCACGTCCGCCGGAGCCGCCGCGTGCAATCACCCGTTCCTCGCCCACCCGCACCAGGTCGGCAATCACGCGGCCGCTGTCCTCGTCAAAGGCGGTGGTGCCCACGGGCACATCAATAAAGATGTCCTCGCCGTCAGATCCCTGACGTAGGCGGCCCTCGCCGTACGCGCCGTTGGGCGCCTTGAACTTGCGGCGGCCCACCAGCCGTTCCAGGCTCTCGACGCCCTGGGTGGCCCGCAGAACGATACTGCCGCCCTTGCCGCCGTGCCCGCCGTCTGGGCCGCCTTTTTCCATGTACTTGGCCCGGTGAAATGACATGCTGCCGTCTCCGCCGTTGCCCGCCGCCACCTCAATATTCAGAACGTCACGAAATGCCATCGCGCTGTCCTCCCTGGGACCTGGGGCCCCGCCTGCTGCTGTGGAGCGTACCGCGCCGGACAGCAGGTGCAAAAAAGTCCCCCGCCCAGTGGACGGGCGGGGGAAACCACCAACGGACGGTTCAGTCAGCGGCGGCGGCAGTGGGCACTTCGATGGAGATGAAGCGGCCCTTGGTGCCACGGTTGGTGAACACGACCTTGCCGCCTTCCAGCGCAAACAGGGTGTGGTCACGGCCCATGCCCACATTGGGGCCGGCCTTGAACTTGGTGCCGCGCTGACGCACGAGGATGTTGCCGGCCAGCACCTGCTCGCCGCCGAACTTCTTCACGCCCAGGTACTTGGGCTGGCTGTCACGGCCGTTCTTGGACGAACCTACGCCTTTCTTGTGTGCCATGTCTGTCCTCCCTTAGCCCTTGATGCCCAGAATCTTGATGGCGGTGTAGTCCTGGCGGTGGCCGGTGCGGCGGCGGTACTGAATGCCGCTCTTGTACTTGCGGATGTAAATCTTGTCGCCGCGGCCGTGCTCCACCACTTCGGCGTTCACGGTGAACTGGCTGGCTGCCTCGCCAAAGACGGTGCTGTCGCCACCCACAAAAATGGGGGTCAGGTCAAGCTTGTCGCCCGCTTCGCCTTTCAGGCTTTCCACGCGCAGCACGTCGCCTTCCTGCACGCGGTACTGCTTGCCGCCGGTCTGAATGATTGCAAACATGGTCTTTCTCCTTCTGCCAGGCGTCCGGGAAACGCTGCCCCAGCCAGCTCTGACCACTTGTCGCGCCCCCGCCGCGTGGGCGGGTCACCAAGCTCGAACTGTACCACATGGGGGCGGTGCACGGTAGTCGGGAACGCCACCCATGTCCGGGGGGCAGAACGCGCCAGGACACAGGCAGAGCAGGCAACAGAGGACCACGCCGGCAAAGGGCGAGTACGGTCTGGGTTGCGCGGCTGTTCCCGTGTCTTTTTACGTGTCCTCGCGGTACACGTCGGCTCGCGGGGGGCGAGCGGGGCGTTTCTGACCTCCGGCGCTGACCCCTTGGACGGGGCAGCTGACCCTGACAGCCTAGCACGGAACCCTGGGCCAGCTGAGCCCGTAAGGAAGAGGGTGTTTACCCGAGTCCGAGCCGTCTGGCGTGACGCCCTGGCCCTGCTGTTTGCCTTGGGCGACCGCCGCACCCCTGCTGGCGCCAAACTGCTGGCCGCCCTGGCGCTGGGGTACGCCCTGCTGCCGCTGGACCTGCTGCCTGACCTGACCCCAGTGCTGGGGCTGGCCGATGACGCGCTGGTGGTGCCGGGCCTGCTGGCGCTGGCGGCACGGACTTTGCCAGGCGACGTGCTGAACAGTGCTAGAGGACGCAGCCTGCGGGTGCAGCGCCGCCTGCCCTGGTTGGTGCCCGCGTTAGTGCTGGTGCTCTTAATTGGGATGGTCTTGCTGGGGTGGGCGCTTTGGCGGGCGTTGGGATCATAGGCCAAGCAGGGCAAAGTTGCTCGCGATTCCTAAAAAATGTGTGTATCTTCTCCAGTTGATGAAAAAGCACATGATGTTGGTTCTGCTGGCCCCCCTGGCCCTGGCCTCCTGCAACCTGTTCAACACCCCCAAGCCCGTCACCGGCGTGAGCGGTACGGTGGTGGAAGGCACGCAGACCATTAACAGCACCACGGGCGATGTGACCCTGACCACCAAGGCCTGGAGCGGCGGCGCGGGTAAGGTCATGGTGGACGTTGCCGACGGCAACACCAACAAACTGCTGACGGAAACGGCCCTGAGCGCGCAGGGTGCTTTTGTCCTGGGCACCCTGCCGGTCCCTCCTCTCAAGAAGCTCTCCTCCGTCACGACTACAGGTTGCACGGATAGCGTCGTTGTGAGCGATAAGGACGTTCAGGGCAATGCCGCATCCTTCCGGGTGGACGCCGCCAATGACAAGGCAATTGAACTGATGAGCGTGAGTGGCAAAACGACCAACCTGGCGATTCTGACCTACGTTGACCGCAACGTGACCCAGAAGGGCAAGGTGGAATGCAAGGACACCGCTGGCAAAGTGACTTCGACGGCTGATGTGGACGTGCGCCTGGTCAAGGGCTGGAACTGGACGTATGTGAGCCTGACCCCGAGCACCAGCACGGTGGCGGCCTCCGCAACGATGCGCAACGGCACTCCGGCAGGTGCCCAGTGGGTCTTTATGACCGCTGCCACCACCGCCAGCCTCAAGGCCCACAGCCTCTTCTAAGCCCCGCTCCTCCCAGGCTCCCGGCCTCTATGGCGGGGGCCTTTTCTGTTGATTCGGTTTGCACTGCCTGATAGTAGCCAGGTGGGCACCGTGTACGTCGCAGTTCGCTTTAAGCGGAGGCCGTAGGAGGTCTTTTAAGGCCGCTTTAACCGTCAGGCCTACACTGACCCTCATGAGACTGCTGCTTGTGGAGGACGACGCCCGCATCGCGCAGCCCACCGCCGAGGCGCTGCGGGAAGCGGGCTACGCCGTCACCTGGGCGCAGACCGGTCCCGAAGGCTTGGAGCAGGCTGCACTGGGCGAGTTTCCGCTGGTGGTGCTGGACGTGATGCTGCCCGGTATGGACGGCTTTGCCGTGGCGCGTGAATTGCGGGAGCAGGGTGTGGACTCGGCCATTCTGTTTCTGACCGCGCGGGGCGAACTGGGGGACCGGGTCGAGGGCCTGGACCTGGGCGGGGACGCCTATCTGGTCAAACCCTTTGCCATGCCCGAACTGCTGGCCACCCTGCGCGCCCTGTCGCGCCGGGAGCGGGGGGACGGCGCGCCGCGCGTCTCGTTTGCCGGTGGGCGCGGGCTGCTGAACACGGTGGCCCGCACGGTGGCCTGGGACGGCCAGGAGGTCGCCGTGACCGGGCGCGAATACGCCCTGCTTGAAACGCTGGCGCTGGCCCCCGACCGCTGGTTTACCCGCGAAGACCTGATTGACCGGGTGTGGGGACCGACCTTTGAGGGCGAGGCGCGCATTGTGGATGTGTACGTGCGCTACGTGCGGCGCAAACTGGCCCCCGAGGCCATCAGTTCCGAGCGGGGACGCGGCTACCGTGCCGAGCGCTGAGGCGCCGCTGTGCCAGTAACTGCGCCCTTGACGGCTGGGCGCCGGCCAGGCCTGACCCTGCGCGCCCGGCTGGCGCTGTGGGCCGCGCTGGCCACCGGTCTGGCGGTGGCCTTGGTGGCTGGTGGCCTGTACCTGTCGGTGAATGGCTTTTTGCGGCAGGCCCAGGAGCAGCGCCTCAGTAGTGCCCTGGAAGCGGTGCAGGGGCGAGTGGAGGGCCTGTTCCGCCCCCGTCCCCCCGAGGCCGGCGGGATGGAGGACCTCTTGCCCTCTCTGCTGGGGGTGACCACCATCTCGCAGAGCGACCTGGAACGCATTGCCCGCGACCTGAACGGCCAGGGGCTGAATCTGCGGGTGGTCAGCACGCAGGGGGGACAGGTGCAGGCGGTGGGCACCCAGGCCTTTCCGGCGGGGGTGCCACTGACCCTGTCGCCCGGCCTGCACCAGAGTGGCGACGGCGCCTTTCTGGTGCTGGTGCGGGACCTGCGCGGCGCGGCGCGGCTGCATATCTCGCTGGACGCGCGCGCCCTGGGCGACGCCCAGCGGGCTTTTGGCCGCGCCCTGACCCTGCTGCTGCCGCTGGCCCTGGCGCTGTCGCTGCTGGTGGGCTGGGTGGTCGCCGGGCGGCTGCTGCGCCCGGTGCGCAGCCTGGAAACAGCGGCGCGCGCCGTGGGCGAAGGCGGCGATCTGCGCCGGCCCTTACCAGGGGCGGGTCAGGGCGATGAGCTGGCCCGGCTGGCCCTGACCCTGCAAGGCTCGTTTGCCCGCCTGGCCGATGCCCGCGACCGCGAGCAGAGCTTTCTGCGCGCCGCCGCCCATGACCTGCGCTCGCCCCTGGCTGCCCTGACGGCCCGCGTGGAAGGCAGCCTGGCCCGTGACCGGGACGCCGCGCGTTACCGCCATGACCTGCAAGAAATCGGCACGGATATCGCCCGGCTGGCCACTCTGGCCAACCACCTGCTGTTGCTGGCCCGCGACCCGGCGGCCGTGCAGCGCGCGCCGGTGCCGCTGCGTGACCTGGCCGCCGACGCCGTGGACCGCGCCCGCGAGCTGGACCCCCTGGCCGACGTGGACCTGGAGGCCTCCCAGGCGGTCACCGTGGCGGGTGACCGGGTGCTGCTGGGTCAGGCCATCTGGAACCTCACCACCAACGCAGTGCGGCACGCGCCAGGCGCGGCGGTCACGGTGTGCGTGGAAGCCCAGGGGGGCGGCGCCCTGGTCACCGTCCGGGACGACGGTCCCGGTGTGGACGCCGACACCCTGGCGAGGCTGGGCGAGGCCTTTTACCGCCCCGACGCCAGCCGCAACCTGGACACCGGCGGGCATGGCCTGGGGCTGGCGCTGGCGCGGCATGTGGCGGCGCTTCACGGCGGCCAGTTGACCCTGGTGAGTGCGCCGGGTCAGGGCTTTGCGGCCCAGCTGCACCTGCCGGGTCAGGGGGCTGGGGCCACCGCTGGCCCTGAGGCCTAACAGCGGTCCTCTCCAGGCGCTTCAGCTTCTCTTGCCATGCTGGTCATTCCTACTGAGGCGAAGCTGAGCCCACTTCGCTCCTCTCAGGAGGTTCAGGGCAGGACCCAGACCGACCCCACTCCGCTCTCCGGCAGGGCGGCGCCTTTTTGCTACCCTGACGGCCAATGAACACCGAAGACGGAGCGCGCTACAGCGCCGTGGTCCTGGGCGGCGGCGACCCCGGCGACCCGTTTGCGGCGGCGCACGGCGTCAGCGTCAAGCCGCTGATTCCGGTGGCCGGCGTGCCGATGGCCGAGCGGGTGCTGGCGGCTCTGCGGGGCAGTGGGCTGATTGGCCGGGTGGCCTACGTGGGTCCGACCACGCCCGCGCTGGACGCCCAGATTGACCTGCGCGTCACGGATCACGGCACCCTGCTGAGCAATCTGGAAGCGGGCGTCGAGGCGCTGCGCGGCGGCGTGGGCCTGGCGGCGGGGGAGCGTGTGCTGGTGGTCACGGCCGATATTCCGCTGCTGACGGCCGAGCAGGTGCGCGACGTGCTGCGCGCGGCCCCCAGAGACGCCGGCCTGGTGTACCCGGTGGTCACCCGCCAGACCTGCGAGGCCGCCTTTCCCGGCGTCAAGCGCACCTATGCCCGCCTGAAAGACGGCACCTTTACGGGCGGCAACCTCTTTGTGCTGGACCCGGCCCTGATCGGCGCGTTCCTGCCCCGGCTGCGCGAGGTGCTGGCCGCCCGCAAGGCGCCTCTGAAACTGGCCGCCCTGATTGGCCCCGGCGTGCTGCTGCGTCTGGTCACGGGCCGCCTGAGTGTGGCCGCCCTGGAGGGGCGGGTCTCGGCGCTGCTGGGGGTCAAGGCGCGCGCCCTGGTGACCCCCCACGCCGCCGTGGGCACCGATGTGGACAAAGGCAGCGACCTGGCCCTGGCCGAGGCCCACCTGGCCCGCCCACCCGGTTCCTGAACCGCGTCCCAATCCTGAGCTGACGGCTCGGTTTTGCGCGCCTGAACGTCAAAAAGAGGGTGGCCTGCGCCCTTGCGGCGCGCAGGCGGGGTGTGCATACTGTCCCCCATGCCTCACGTAATCGTAAGCCCCTGCGTCGGCGTCAAGGACCAGGCCTGCACCGAGGTGTGCCCGGTGGAATGCATCTACGACGGCGGTGACCAGTACCTCATTCACCCCGACGAGTGCATTGACTGCGGCGCGTGCGTGCCGGCCTGCCCGGTCAGCGCCATCTTTCCCGAAGAGGACGTTCCCGGCGGCGAGGAAGACTTTATCGTCAAGAACCGCGCCCATTTCGGGCTGTAAGCGCCGCTCCTCTGCTCACCCTCCTGCGCCACCCGGCGGGGAGGGATTTTTATGGCTCTTGCCCGTTCCTGGCCCGCAGGGCTAGCATGGCAGCGCGGCGCCCTGCGCGCGGCCCTGAGGAGGTGATGACGTGACCCCAGACCTGTTTGCCCCCGACGGCGAACCGCCCAGTTTGTGCTGGCCTTCCTCTTTTCCCCTGTTTCTGGAGGTCGCGTCATGCGCCATACCCCCCCGAGGCCCCCATGCTGACGTATTACCGCAGCATCGGCGGCAAACTGACCACCACGGACGGCTACGTTGACGGCGGCTGGATTAACGCCGCAGCCCCCACTCCGGAAGAATTGGCCCGCATCAGCCGCGAGACCGGCCTGGACCTCGACTACCTGAGTTATCCGCTCGACCCTGACGAGCGCAGCCGCTTTGAGCGGGAAGACGGCCAGCTGCTCATCATCATGCAGACGAGTTACCGCCTGGCCGAAGACAGCGACATTCCCTATGACACGGTGCCGCTGGGCATTCTGCACACCGACCACTGCCTGGTGACCGTGTGTGCCCTGCCCGAAAACCCGGTGATAGGTGACGTGATCAGCGGGCTGGTGCGCCGGGTCAGCACTGTCAAGAAAAACCGCCTGACCCTGCAACTGTTTTTGCGCAACGCCCAGCGCTTTCTGATTGACGTGCGGCAGATCAACAAGCGCGTGGACGCCATTGAAGACAAGTTGGAAAATAGTCAGCAGAACCGCGAACTGCTGAACCTCCTGAAGCTGGAAAAGAGCCTGGTGTACTTTCTGACCGGTCTGAAGGCCAATGAGGCCATGATGGAACGGGTCAAGCGTGACCGCATCTTCGAGCTGTACGAGGAAGACCGCGACCTGTTAGACGACGTGCTGATTGAGAACCTGCAGGCCATCGAAATGGCCAGTATTGCCAGCAACATTCTGACCAGCATGGCGGGCGCCTTTGCCAGTGTGATTTCCAACAACGTCAATCAGGTGGTCAAGGTGCTGACCGTGACGACCATTCTGGTGGCCATTCCGACGCTGGTGACCAGCATCTTTGGCATGAATGTGCCGGTGCCCTTTGCCCAGAACCCCAACGGCATCTGGATCGTGCTGGCGCTGGCGCTGCTGCTGGCGGGCACCCTGGCTGGGATTTTCCACCGCCTCCGGGTGCTGTGATGGCCCCGCCTCTTCATCCCTCCCTCCAGAAGGTGCTGGCCAACGTAGAGCAGTTTGGTTGGCATGTCGTGATGGTGCCTGCAGATGCCGAGGGCCCAGGGTTCGCGTACACCATCGGTCTGACGGCGACCTATGGTCATCCTGAACTGCTGATCTTCGGTCTCCCGCTGCCTACGATGCACGCTGTCCTGAATGTCGCCGGCAAACTGGTGCGTGATGGGCAGAGGTTTCAGGTCGGCACACGTTCTGACGCCATTCTGGAAGGCGCTGAGGTGCTGTTCGGGACCATCAGAGACCTGTATCAGGACGAGTATCTGGGCCAGGCCCAACGGTTCTCTGGGCAGAGGCGTGTGGCCGCCCTTCAGCTCATCTGGCCCAACCGCGCTGGGCAGTTTCCGGGCCTGGAAACCCCGGTTGACCCTGACATTCAGCCGCTGCTGGACCGGTAAAACAGGAGGCCCGGGTGGCCTCCTGCTGACATTAAGCACTTGAGTTGGGCGACGCCGATCCAGCTCTTCAGTCCTGCGCGGTCACCATCAGCAGCGCTCCTAGCAGGGCCAGATTTTTCAGGAACTGCGTTTGCTGCTGCGCGCGCTCCTTGCCCTCTTTGTCCCAGAAGGGGTGGCCGATCACGGTGGTGGGAATCAGGCTGGCGGCCAGGGCCGTGCTGCTGAGGCGCGGAACCAGGCCCAGGGCCAGCAGGGCGCCGGCGCCCACCATGACGCCGCTGTTGGCCTTGACGGCCAATTCGGGTTCGGGGACCTCGGCGCCGCGCGCGGCGCGCACGATAGGTTCGGGGTTCTGCAGGTGGTCCAGGCCGTTCTTGATAAAGATGCTTGCGAGCAGCGCCCGCCCGATGAATCTCGTCACGCTCATGTGCCCTCCTTGAAACGGCCCCGCCTTTGAACTGCCCCGGAGTGTAGCGCAGCCCCGGCCCAGGCCACCTTCAGAGGCCCTGAATCACTGAGAGTTGCCGGCTCAGCTCGCGCAGCACGCCGCCCACGGCGTCGGTGCCGGCCTGGAGCAGCCCCACGTATTCCTCGTGGGTGAGGGCACCCTCCTCGGCACCGCCCTGCACCTCAATAATCAGGCCGGTGTCGGTGGCGACCACGTTCAGGTCGGCGCGCGCCACCTTGTCCTCGGCGTAGTCGAGGTCCACGCGCACCTCCTGGCCCAGCAGGCCCACGCTGATGGCGCCCACATTATGAACAATGGGCCAGTCGGTCAGCTGGCCTTTTTGAATCAGGCGGTCACAGAAGTCGTGCAGCGCCGCGTGGCCGGCCAGGATGCTGGCCACGCGGGTGCCGCCGTCGGCGACCAGCACGTCGCAGTCCACATAGATGGTCTGGTTGCGAAAAAAGCGCAGGTCCATCCCGGCGCGCAGGGCGCGGCCCAGCAGGCGCTGAATCTCGTGTCGCCGGCCATTTTGCAAGTTGCGCTCCCTGGCCTGGCGGTCGGTGGTGGCGCGCGGCAGCATGGAATATTCGGCCGTCAGCCAGCCCTCTTTCTTGCCCCGCATGTGCGGCGCGGGTTTGTCTTCCAGGGTCACAGTGGCCAGAATCTCGGTGCGGCCCATGCTCAGGTGGGCGCTGCCGGGGGCGTGGGGGTTCACGCCGCGCTTGACCGTAACAGGGCGGGGCGTCAGAAGGTCGCGGCCTTCGCGGGGGGGCAGTTTGGGGGGGTGTGGGGCGCTCATGTCTGAATGGTCTCGATTCTGGGCGTCAGGGCCGCCCGGTGGTCTTGGGTCCCATTGTGCATGCTGCGGGCCAGCAGGGTGGTCAGCACCGGCGCCGCCGTCCTGGGGTCGCCGGTCACGAGGTAGCGCTCGGTGCCGCCCGCAGTCTGGCCCGACAGGAGGCCCCGGCCTTCTAGCACGCGGCGGGTGTGGCGCGCCACCGCCGGGCCGCTGTCCAGCAGCGTGAAGGTGTTCCCGAACTCGGCGCGGATGCTGCCCGCCAGAAAAGGGTAATGGGTGCAGCCCAGCACCAACTGGTCGGCTCCGGCCTGCGCCAGCGGGGTCAGGATGTCGCGCAGGACGGCCCGCGTGCGCTCGCTGTCGGCCTGCCCCGCCTCGACCAGCGGCACGAGTTCGGTGCTGACGGCCTTGATGACCTGCACCCCTGCGGGCTTGGCCCACTCCCGGATGACCTCGGCCAGCAGGGTGCCGCGCAGCGTGCCGGGGGTGGCCAGCACGCCCACCACGCCGCTGTGCGTGGCCTGTACAGCCGGTTTTACAGCGGGAACCAGCCCGATCACCGGCAGGTCAAAGCGGGCGCGCAGGTGCCCCAGGCTAAAAGCAGACGCCGTGTTGCACGCCACCACGACGCCCTTGACCCCCTGGGCGTGCAGAGCGGTCACAGCGCGGTCGGTCAGCGTGCGAATCTCGTCGTCGGGCCGGGCGCCGTAAGGCACGTGGGCGGTGTCGGCCAGATAGAGAAGGTCCTCGCCGGGCAGCGCGCGGCGCAGTTCGGCCAGGATGCTCAGGCCGCCCACGCCAGAGTCGAAGACGCCCAGGGGCGCAGAGGCAGTCATTGGTTGGTAGAGGCCGCCAGCCGGGCCTGCTGCCGGTCCAGACTCTCGACCGCCGACACAGCCACGGCCGCCACCTGAAGCAGTTCGGTGCGGTAGTGGCTCAGGTCACGCGCGTTGCCCATCAGGTGTTCCAGCGCGGCGTTGTTGGCTTCCCCGACCTCCTCGCCCAGAATCATCAGCCACACGGCGGGGTCCAGGTTCTGCTCGCCCCATTTGGCGTCCTGGCGCTCACGCTCGCGCCGGACCTCGGCCAGCACCCCCGGCGTGGCCTGCGTCACAGGGCCCCGCGCAGCAAGTCGCCCAGCGCGTGAATCCCGGTCTCTATCTGGGCGGGGGTGGCGCTCGTGTAACTCAGGCGCAGGGTGTTCTCGCCGCCGCCCAGGGCGTAGAAGGGGCTGCCGGGGACGTAGGCCACCCGCCGCTCGACGGCGGCAGGCAACAGGGCGGCCGTGTCCACCCCCTGCGGCAGCGTCAGCCACAGGAACATGCCGCCCTGCGGGATGGTGTAGGCGACCTCGGGTGGGAAGTCAGCCTGAACGCGCTCCAGCATGAAGCGCGCCCGCTCGCCGTAAGCCTGCCGCACCCGCTCGATTTGCCGGGGGAGGACCTCCTGCACCAGCTCGGCCACGATCATCTGGTTGAAGGTCGGCGTGTGCAGGTCTGCCCCCTGCTTGGCCTGAATCAGCTTGGTCATGATGGGCGCGGCCGCCTGCACCCAGGCGTCGCGCAGCCCCGGCACCAGCGTTTTGGAAAACGAGCTGGAATAGATCACGTGATTGCGGTCCGGGTCGCCGTGGAATTCCAGGCCCAGGCTGTAGAGGCTGGGAGCGGGTTCGCCAGTAAAGCGCAGCTGGCCGTAAGGGTCGTCCTCAATCACCAGCACGCCGTACTGCGCGGTCAATTCGACCAGTCGGCGCCGCCGCTCGGCGCTCAGGGTGCGCCCGGTGGGGTTCTGAAAGTTGGGCACGGCGTACAGCAGCTTGGCCGGGGTGGTTTTGAGGACCTCTTCCAGCGCCTCCACGTCAATGCCGCCGTCGTCGGTGGGCAGCTGCACGTACCGCGGCAGGTACGGCTGAAACGATTGCAGGGCGCCCAGATAGGTCGGGGCCTCTACCAGCACCGTGTCTCCCTCGTCAATCAGCACCTTGCCCAGCAGGTCCAGCCCCTGCTGGCTGCCCGTCATGATCTGCACGTTGGCCGCCGGAATCCCGGCCTGGGCCGCCAGCCACTCGCGCAGCGGCGGGTGCCCCTCGGTGGTGGAATATTGCAGCGCCGCCGGGCCATAGCGGTCCAGCACCGTGTTGGCCGCCGCCCGCACCTCCTCGATTGGAAACAGTTCTGGGGCGGGCAGGCCACCAGCAAAGCTGATGACTTCGGGGCGCTGGGTGACCTTCAGGATTTCGCGGATGGCGCTGGCGTTCATGCTCTGTGCCCGGCGCGACAGGGCCGCGCCGAGGTCAACCGCCGGAGCAGGGGAGAGGCTCATGGCTGCCATGCTACGCCGCGCCTGAGGGGTTGACCTGACCGTGTGGACGCACTGGCGCGCCGGGCAGGTAAAGTGAGGTCGCTTACAAGGAGGCACTCACATGCTCGTGACCGGCAATGACATTCTGGTTCCCGCCCGCGCTGGCAAGTACGGCGTCGGCTCGTTTAACACGAACAACATGGAAATCACCCAGGCGATTATCCATACCGCAGAGCGGCTGCGCAGCCCCGTGATGGTGCAGATGAGCGAGGGCGCCATCAAATACGGCGGGCAGGACCTGGCCAACATCGTCATTGACCTGGCCACGCGCGCGACTGTCCCTGTGGCCCTGCACCTGGACCACGGCTCGTCCTACGAGTCGGCCCTGAAAGCCATCAAGATGGGCTTTACCAGCGTCATGATTGACGCCTCGCACCACCCCTTTGACGAGAATGTCAAAGAAACCCGCCGCGTCGTGGAAGCCGCGCACGCCATGGGCATCAGCGTAGAAAGCGAGCTGGGGCGCCTGGGCGGCATCGAAGAGCACATCGTCGTGGACGAGAAAGACGCCTTCCTGACGGACCCCGAAGAGGCTGTGCAGTTTATCGAGCAGACCGGCACCGACTACCTGGCGATTGCCATCGGCACCAGCCACGGCGCCTACAAGGGCAAGGGCCGGCCCTACATTGACCACGCCCGCATCGAAAAGATTGCCGAGCTGACCGGGATTCCGCTGGTGGCGCACGGTTCCAGCGGTGTGCCGACGGAAATCGTGGAGCGCTTTCGCACAGGCGGCGGCCAGATTGGCGAGGCGGCTGGGATTGCCGACGAGGACCTGCAGCGCGCAACCCAGCACGGCATTGCCAAGGTGAATGTGGACACCGACCTGCGCCTGGCCAGCACCGTGGGCATCCGCGAAGCCCTCCTGGCCAACCCCAAGGAGTTTGACCCCCGCAAGATCTTTGGCCCGGCCCGCGACGTGATGAGCCAGGTCATCGAGCACAAGCTGCGCGTCCTGGGCAGCGTCGGGCAGGCGTAAGCCCACCCGCTTCATCTCAATCCAGAGCGGCCCACTTTCACGTCGAAGGTGGGCTGCTGTCCTGCGTAGGGCCGTCGCCTGTACCCCCGGCACTCCCCCGATACCTGATCCTTCCCTGACGGACGGTTCATCTTCGGGCTGTCTGTCAGCGGGAGATTCTCACGCGGCGGCTCTATGCTCGCGGATGCATGATGCTGGCCCGGCCCTCTGTTCTTTCTGCCCTGTTGTTCGGCCTGCTGTGCGCCGGACAGACCTCTGGGGCACCCGTGACCCCGGCGCTGCCCAGCGGCTGGCAGGCCCGGCTGCTGACCCTGCTGCCCCAGACGGCGCAGAGTGTCACCCTGCTGGCGCGCCGGCCCAGTATCTCGACCGTTGACCTGGAACTGAAAGTGGCCAGCGTGGGCGGTGATTCCAGTGTCCTGCGCCAGATTGTGGTCAGCGCGGCGCGCGGCGTCAAGCCGACGTACGACGCCCGCCTGAACGTCTCCCTGAGTGACTTCCAGCGGTATGTGGTGTTTCAGGAAACCCTGGTGTCCACGGGCAAGAGCTTCCGCCTGGCCGTGACCAGAGACGCCAACCGTGTTACCTTTGGGGACGGCCCGGCCATGAACGGCGTGCTGCGTGGCGTAACCATTGACCTGAAAACCGGTGAGATGCGCTGCCCCGAGGGCTTCAGCGCCCAGCCGGTCAATGTGGCGCCGAACAACGACGCCAGCCGGGGGCTGGAAGTGCGCTCTGGCTTTCAGTGGAAAGTGTTTGGCGGCAGCGGAATTCAGGGCCGGGCCGTCAAAGGGACCTTGAGCCTGTTGCAGCTGGCCAGTGGCCGCATTCTGCTGAGTTACGAGCGCACCAGCATGATCAACCACAAGGTGGACACGGGCGAACTGATTGTGGATTACTCCCGCTGAGCTGGGGAGCGCAGTGGACTTTCTAGAGACGGGGCCGCAGATGAGGCGGCCCTCCGCCTTAGCATTGTTCTGGCGCTTCGCAGGGTCCCCTGCCCCTGATGCCCGCCTGACGGGAGGTCAAGGTCTCCTCACGTTCTCTTCAGGGCGCGTCACGCCCCGGCCCCTACCCTGAGCGGCATGATGAAGCGGAATGTGTTCCTGCTCGGCGCGGCCCTGACCCTGGGCGGCCTGTCCGAGGCCAGCGCTGGCCGGTTGTCCCCGACCCTGCTGCAACGCGCCCAGAAGGGTGACCAGACTCAGGTGGGCGTCATTGTGCGCTTTCAGTTTGCCAACGACGAGCGGGGCCGCGCCCAGTTCAAGAACCTGCGCCAGCAGCTGAACACCAAGCTGGCCCAGCTGGGGCCGGTGGCGGGCTTCGTGGGGCAGGCCCTGAACTCGGGCAAGGCCACGCAGCTGTGGCTGGACCAGAGTATCTACCTGCCCATGACCCCGGTGCAGGCGCGTGCGCTGGCGCTGCTGCCCTTTGTCTCGGACGTGTTCGAGAACTTCAAGGTGGAAATTCCCAAGCCCCAGCGCGCCGTGGCCCTGAGCGCCGCCGCTGCTGCCCCAGGCGAGGCCTGGCACCTGGCCAAAATTGGGGCGCCGCAGGCCTGGGCCGCCGGCTTTAAGGGCCAGGGCATCAAGATTGGGCATCTGGACAGCGGGATTGACGCGTCTCACCCGCAGCTGAACGGCAAGGTCAGGGCCTTTGCCGAGTTCAACGCGGCGGGCGACCGCGTGCAGGGTGCCGCCACGCGCGACACCACCAACCACGGCACCCATACCGCTGGCTTGCTGGTGGGCGACACGGTGGGCGTGGCGCCGGGCGCCACGGTCATCAGCGCCCTGGTTCTGCCCAACAACGAGGGCACCTTTGCCCAGGTGATTGCCGGGATGCAGTATGTGCTGGACCCCGACAATAACGCCGACACCGACGACGGCGCCGACGTGGTGAACATGAGCCTGGGGATTCCCGGTACCTACGACGAATTTATTGTGCCGGTGCAGAACATGATTCAGGCGGGTGTGGTGCCGGTGTTTGCTATAGGTAACTTTGGCCCCACTGCTGGCAGCACCGGGAGCCCCGGCAACCTCCCGGACGCCATCGGCGTGGGTGCGGTGGACCAGAGCGGCAACGTGGCCAGCTTCAGCAGCCGTGGCCCAGTGAACTGGAACAGCACCATCAAGGGCGTGTTCGTGAAGCCGGACATCGCGGCCCCCGGTGTGGAGATCACCAGTGCCTTCCCAGATGGCAAGTACGGCGCCCTGAGCGGATCGTCGCAGGCCAGTCCGATTGCCGCTGGGGCCGTGGCCCTGCTGCTCTCGGCCAAGCCAACGAGTAGCGTGGACGCCATTAAGAACGCGCTGTACACCAGTGCCAGCAATGCCGGCAGCAAGAACAACAACGTGGGTTACGGTCAGATCAGTGTGCCCGGCGCCCTGGGCAAGTTGGGTGTGACGGCGGGCGGGACCCCAGCCCCAGCACCCACGCCAACGCCCCCGGCGCCCACACCCACGCCGACCCCACCTGCCCCTACGCCAACCCCGACCCCAACACCCACTCCTACTCCTCCAGCGGCCCAGCCCACCGGCCCGGCCGGCTACAGCCTCTGTGCCCTTGAAGGCAGCAAGTGCAACTTCAGCGGCCAGAAAGACGCGGCGTTCGGCACCGACGGCAAGTATCTGACGGGTGTTGGCACCGACGGCTTTAACTGCACCGTGGCCGACTGGGGCCGCGACCCTGCCCCCAACCAACGCAAGGGCTGCTTTATCAAGGACCGTCCCGGTACGGCGCCTGCGCCTACCCCAGCGCCGGCCCCTACGCCGGCCCCCAGCACCGGCAAAAAGCCTCGCGTGCTGCTGGTTGACGACGACATGGGCCAGGGCGCCGATGTGACGGCTGCGCTGCGTGACGCCGTCAAGGCCAATGCGGTCAGCGGCGGAGCCTTCGTGTGGAATACCCAGAGCCAGGGCGCGGTGCCCCTGAGCGAGATGCAGCGCGCCGATATCGTGGTGTGGGCCACGGGCGAGCAGTACCAGAACACCATCACGGCGGCTGACCAGAACACCCTGCGGCAGTATGTGGCGGGCGGCGGCAACCTGCTCGTCACCGGCCAGGACATCGGCTATGACATTGGCACCAGCGCCTTTTACACCGGCACCCTGAAAACCCGCTTTGTGGCCGACAGCAGTGGCCAGGCGAAGTTCGTGACGCGCGGCGCCTTTGGCAATACGGCCTTTACCCTCAACGCTCAGGGCAGCGCGGGCAACCAGTACTACCCCGACGTGATCGCCGACCAGGGCGGCAGCAGCGTGGTGGCCTCGTGGGGCACCGCCAACGCCACAGCCGGCACCATCACGGCCCAGAGCATCCGGGTGGACCCCAACAAGACCCGCGCCGCCCAGAAGGTGCAGGAACCGCGTGGCCTGGTCGAGCAGATTGCCGTGAACATCATCAACAACGTACTGGGGCAGATTCTGGGTGGCAACACCCAGGCGCAGACCCAGAACCGTCCGCGCGTGACCGCCCAGAATGCTGGTGAGAATGCTGGCGCGATTGTAGCCAACGACGGCGGCAACTACCGCACTGTTACGATGGGCTTCGGTCTGGAAGGGCTGACCCCCAACAGCCGGAACATCCTCGTCAAGACCGCCTTCGAGTGGCTGATGAAGTAAGACCTAGATGTGTTCAGGGCACCTGGAGCCACGCAGTTCCAGGTGCTTTTTGCTGTAGGGCAGGAAAGAGGCGCGGATCTGGGCACAAGAAGAAGCTGTGAAGGCTCATCGGCAGCCTGGCGCGAAGCTCCTAACTCAAGACTGGCTGTAGATTTCCAGGGCAGCTCTTAGGCCTCTTCCCACGCGGGCGCTGGTGACTGCGCCCTACCGTCAGGGCATGACCACCCTCAAAGACATTATGACGAGCGACCTGACGACCACCGATGCTGGCGCCACCTTAAAAGAGGTGGCCTCGCTGATGCGGGAGCAGGACATTGGCAACGTCCTGATTATGGACGGCGACCAGCTGCGCGGCATCCTGACTGACCGTGACATCGTGATTCGCGCGGTGGCCTATGGGCACGACCTGGGCAGCGCTGCCAGCGATTACGCCAGCGGCAACGTTCTGACCCTGGACAGCCAGACCGATGTGCAGGCCGCAGCGGAGCAGATGGCCCAGCGCCAGGTGCGCCGCCTGCCGGTCACCGAAGAAGGCAGGGTGGTCGGCATTGTGAGCCTGGCCGACCTGGCCACCCGCACGGGCGGCGGCGCCGATGAAAAGGCCCTGCAAGGCATCAGCCAGCCGACGATTTAAAGGCCATCTGCTGCGGGTTGATGGACTCTCTCGCCCGACATTGATAGCGGGCGGCGTGCTGAGAAGCATCAGCTTGGCGCTTGCTGAAGGCCTACATCTCGGTAATCCACCGAAAAGAAGCCCACCCCAATGCGCGGGTGGGTCTTCTTTCGCCTAAGCCTTATCCCAGCTCACGCAGCTGGCGGTACAGCTCTTTCTGGTCGTCCGTGAGTGCGGCTGGCACCGTGACATTGAGTTTCACGTACAGGTCGCCTCGGGTGCCGTCGCGCCGGGGCCACCCCTGGCCGCGCAGGCGCATGCGCCGCCCGCCGCTGCTGCCCGGCGGCACGCTCAGGTTGCCCTTGCCCGAGAGAGTTTGGACCGTCACGTCGCCGCCCAGCGCCGCGACTGGGGCCGGCACATCCACGCTGGTGCTCAGGTGGTCGCCGTCCAGGTCGAAGCGGGCGTCTTCAAGTACGCGGATGGTCAGCAGCACGTCGCCGCCGCCCGGACCCTGACCGGCCAGGCGGAGCCGCGCGCCGTCGCGGGTGCCCGCAGGAACGCGCAGCGAGAGGCGCTTGCCGTCCACATTGATCACTTCATCCGAGCCGTTAAAGGCTTCTTCAAGCGTGACCTGCAATTCACCTTCCACGTTCTGCACAAAGCGCCGGCCCTGGCCTGCGCCGCCCAAACCACCCATCAGGTCTTCCAGATTGACCTGCGCGCCCCCTGGGAAACCGCCGGGGGCACCGCCGCGCGCCCCGGCCCGGCCAAATAGCCCTTGGAAAAAATCACTGAACTGGCCTGGGTCAAAGCCGGCGAAGTCGCCGCCCTGAAAGCCGCCAGCGCCGGGCCCTGCGTATCCAGGCGGCACCTGGCCAGTATGCCCAAACTGATCAAACACCTTGCGCTTCTCGGGGTCCGACAGTACCGCGTAGGCCTCGCCGATTTCCTTAAATTTCTCGGCGGCTTTTTCGTCGCCCGCGTTTTTATCGGGGTGGTACTGCTTGGCCAGCTTGCGGTACGCACTCTTGATGTCAGCGTCGGATGCGCCGCGCGACACGCCCAGCACATCGTAATAATCCCTATAGGCCATGGCGCCTCCTTACGGCAGGAACAAAGGTCAAGAGGACGAAGGAGAGGGGGCCAGCTTGTTGACGACCGCCTTCAGGCCGTAAGCGTGGGCCATCTCCAGGGCGGTGTGGCCCCGTGGGTCGGTCTGCTGGGGGTCGGCGCCGTGGGTCAGTAAGAGGTCTAGCACATCGGTACGCGGTGCCCGGCGGCCAGAGCGGTAAGCCAGACCCTCGGTGTCTACTGTATGCAGCAGCGGCAGCCAGTACCGGCTGTCATTGGCGTCAGCGCCGCGCCGCAGCAGCTCGCGGATGAAACTGGGCGGCGCGTCCCGGTCAATGGCGAGGTTCAGCAGGGGCATGCTCTCACTGTCCGGCCAGAAGTTCGCATCCTGCAGGAATTGGAGAAGCGGCAAGAGGAAGAGCTGTAAATTTTCTGGTGTCGGCTGGAGATGACGTAACGACCACGCCAAGGCCTTGTGAGCCTTTGTCTGCGTACCGTAGGGGTCGCCGGACGCGATAAACGCTGCAAGCTCTTGGGCTTCCTGGTGCTTGAGCATCCGAATAAATGGATTGACTTTCTCCTTCTGCCCAAGTCGGAGATACTCCCGCTCCACCTGCTCGCGCGCCCAGGGTGTCTTGCGCAGAAATTTGAGGCTGCTGCTGACACTGGGGTTGGTCTGAAAGCATTTAACGGGAATGCGCCGTGCCAGTTCCTCCCAGCCGTATTCGTCGTGCAGGTGCGTCACCAGCCGTTCCAGCGTCACCCCATGCAGCGGGTCGCGTGCTGTTGATGGCTGACGCCTCTGCTGTGCTCCATCACCCATCAACGCGTCCCCCTCAACCCTTTTTACTCACAACCACGCGGGCTGGCCGCACCAAGCGGTCCCCCATGCGGAAGCCCAGTTGGTAGACCTGCACAATCACGTCGTCCTCGTCGCCGGGCACCACCTGCAGCGCTTCGTGCCACTGCGGGTCAAAGGCCTCGCCTTCCTTGCCGGTGACTTCCAGGCCCAGGCTAGAGAAGACGTTCAGAATCTTGCCCTGCACGGCCTGCATGCCGGGCACCAGCTTGGCCGGATCGGCAGCCCCCATCGTCACGGCGCGGTCCATGTCGTCATACACGGGCATCAGGGCTTCGGCGGCCTTACTGACGCCCTGACCCTGCGCGGCCTGCACGTCTTCCTGGGTGCGGCGGCGGTAGTTCTCGAAGTCGGCGGCCAGGCGGGCCAGGCGGCCCTTCAGGTCGGCGTTTTCCTTTTCCAGTTCATCGGCGCGGCCCAGCTTGGCCATCATTTCCTGCACCTGGCCCAGCATGCCTTCGTCCAGGCCGTCTAGACCTGGGAAGGCGGCGTCCTGGTCTTCGTCCAGATTGTCGGTGTCGGTGTCAGGCACATCCAGTTCGGTTTCGGCGTCTATCGTCTTGGTCTCGGTGTCGTCCGGTTTACGCTGATCGTCGGTCATCTTGGGGCCTCGCTTGCGGAACATTGGTTCCAGAGTAGTGGAGAACAGGAGGGGAGAGGCGGCGCGCTGGCCGTCCTCTCCCCTGGGTGGTCGTGGTCTTGCGGAGGAGGTGCGCTTATTCGGCGGGCTTGAAATCCGCGTCAATCACGTCGTCGTCGGCCTTGTTCGCCTGGGGCTGACCCTGGGCACCCGCGTCCTGGCCCGGTGCTCCGGCCTGCGCCGCCGTCATGAAGGAACGGAGTTCTTCTTCCAGGCGCTTCTGGGCCGAGTCAATCTTGGCGTCGTCGTCGGCGCGCACCGCTTCTTCGGCCTCGTCGGCGGCGGCCTTGAGTTTGTCCTTGGCGTCCTGCGAGGCACCTTCGTTTTCCTCAATCTGGCCCAGCGCCTGCACGCGCATAGAGTCGAGGTTGTTGCGCTTCTCGACCTTCTCGCGGCGCTGCTTGTCGGCGGCGGCGTTCTGCTCGGCTTCCTTGACCATGCGCTCGACATCGCCCTTGTCCAGCGTCGTGGTGTTCTCAATGCGGATGCTGGCTTCCTTGCCGCTGGTCTTTTCCTTGGCGGTCACGTGCAGAATGCCGTTGGCATCAATGTCGAAGGTGACTTCGATCTGCGGCTGGCCGGCGCGCATGGGCGGGATGCCCTCAAGCTTGAAGCGGCCCAGCGACTTGTTGTCGTTCGCCATGGGGCGCTCGCCCTGCAGCACCACGATCTCCACGCCCGGCTGGTTGTTCTCGGCGGTGGTGTAGATCTCCGTCTTCTTGGCGGGCACCGTGGTGTTGCGGGTAATCATCGGCGCAATCATGCCGCCCTTGACTTCCACGCCCAGCGTCAGCGGCGTCACGTCCACCAGCACGATGTCGCCCAGCGCCGAGTCGCCCTGAATGATGCCGGCCTGCACCGCAGCACCGAGCGCCACGGCTTCGTCGGGGTTGACGCTCTCGTTGGGCGTCTTGCCGATGATGTCCTGCACGATGCGCTTGACAGCCGGAATACGGGTCGAGCCGCCCACCAGAATCACTTCGTCAATCTTGCTCGCATCCAGCTTGGCGTCGGCCAGGGCCTGTTCCACCGGCTTGCGCACGCGGCGCAGCAGGTCGGCGGTCAGTTCCTCGAACTTGGCGCGGCTGAGGGTGCGCTCCAGGTGCATGGGGGTGCGGGTTTCGGGGTCGAAGGTGATAAAGGGCAGGCTGATGGTCGTTTCCGAGGCGCTTGACAGGTCAATCTTGGCTTTCTCGGACGCTTCGATCAGGCGCTGCAGGGCCTGCTTGTCCTTGCGCAGGTCGAAGGAGTTGTCCTTCTGGAACTCGCTCGCCAGCCAGTCCACGATGCGCTGGTCAAAGTCCGCGCCGCCCAGGTGGGTGTCGCCGGAGGTGGACTTCACTTCAAAGACGCCGTCGCCCAGTTCAAGGATGGTCACGTCGAAGGTGCCGCCCCCCAGGTCGAAGACCAGCACGGTCTCGTTGCCCTTGCGCTCCAGGCCGTAGGCCAGTGCGGCGGCGGTGGGCTCGTTGATGACGCGCAGCACGTTGAGTCCCGCAATCTCGCCGGCCTGCTTGGTGGCTTCACGCTGGGAGTTGTCGAAATACGCGGGCACGGTGACGACCACGTCCTTGATCTTCTCGCCCAGCTTGGCGCTGGCGTCCTGCACCAGCTTGTTTAGCACCTCGGCGCTGACCTGCTCGGGGGCGAGGTCCTTACCGTTCACTTCAATGCGCACGGACCCGCCGGGGCCTTCTTTCACGGTAAAGGGGCTGCGCGCGGCTTCTTCCTTCACTTCGTCCCAGCGGCGGCCGATAA
Source organism: Deinococcus arboris (assembly GCF_009755355.1). Classification (GTDB taxonomy): domain Bacteria; phylum Deinococcota; class Deinococci; order Deinococcales; family Deinococcaceae; genus Deinococcus; species Deinococcus betulae. Next base: position 40,174 of record NZ_WQLB01000024.1, read on the forward strand.
AGCGTTTGACTTCAAAGAGGGTCGCGGCGGGGTTCAGCGCGGCCTGACGGCGCGCAATCTGGCCTACCAGGCGCTCGTCGCCCTTGTAGGCCACGACACTGGGGGTGGTGCGGGCGCCTTCGGCATTCACGATCACTTCGGGGCGGCCGCCCTCCATGACAGAGATAACGGAGTTGGTGGTACCAAGGTCAATTCCAACGGCTTTGGGCATGTTGACTCCTGTAAGGGTAGGGATTTGCCGCCGTGTGGGCAGCAGTTCTGACTGCCATCCATCATAGGCCCACAGTTGAAGACTGTCAATAGAGTTGAGTGTAGTCGGCTCAAGTTTAGAAGCGGTGAAGATAAAGGGGCTTGCTGGAAGCAGAGCCCGTCCTGACGGCGTTAACTAGTTCTGATCCAGCTCGTGAAGGGGCACCACCGCCGCGACGTTGCCCACGATGCGGCCGGCGTGCCAGCGCGGCGTCCCCGTCACCACGACCTCAACCGCCGCGCCGCTGTGGTGGCGCAGCCGCGTGCGGTACGACGAGCTCTGGCCGCCCAGGCGCTCGGCCTGCGCCGCGAGCAGCTGGGCGTGGTCTTCGGGCAGAGTGAAGTCGAACGGGGTGCGGCCCAGCACCTTGTCCGGCACAGTGCCCAGCAGCCGGGCGTAGGCGCGGTTGACATACACAAAGCGGCCGTCCTCATCGGTCACAGTGAGCCCGTGCTCCACGCTTTCCATCAGTTGGCGGGCGAACGCTAGTTCCTCGGCGTAAGACTCCTGGAGCTGGCGGTGGCCCCGCACCATCCGGACCACGCGCGGCGCCAGCCACGCGGCAATCAGCTGCACCGCCAGTAGAGGAAGCAGCACCCAGAAGGCCAGGGGGCGCGGCACCTGCCACGCCACCAGAAAACTGTCCAGGGCCAGCAGGGCGAACAGCAGATACGCCCAGCGCAGCTCCTGCTGGCCTGGTCTCATGCCTTAGCGTGCGGGGGCGGGGGTTACAGGGGTCTTACAAAAACCTGACGCTGGGCAGATGCGGCGGCTCCGCGACCTGGGGTTGGCTAGGGTCATAGGCATGAAGGTCAAACCCGCTGGATGCCTCCTGAGTGCGCTCTCGGCACTGGCGTTCGGCGGTGTGGTGCTGAGTTACGGCGCCCTCTCTTTCGTAGCCGGATTTAACGACAACGGCGACCCTCTGATTGCTGCCCAGTTGGAACGTATCGCCGCTTGGCTGCGCGCGGTGCTCTAGGTCACTGGCCTCCTGACCCCTTGCGGGTTTTTGTTCCGCGAAAGGCCAAAGGTAGATCAGCAGGCGCGCTGAAGTGGACGTGAAGGGGCGCGCCCCAGCAGCCAAGTTCATCAGGGTGTGGCTCAACAGGACAGACATGGGCCAGCGAGGGCCGTCAAGAGAGCCGCGTCGCGGTGCGCTTTGGCCCCCCGCCCTATCCTGACCGTGTGACCTCGCCCGACGCCGCCGCTGCCCCCCATATCCACCTGCCCGACGGCTCGTGCTGTAAACCCACAACGGCGCCCGGCGGAAGCGCGCCCAGACGCTTTGCCCACCTGCACCAGCACACGCAGTACAGCCTGCTCGACGGCGCAGCGAAACTGAAGGACCTACTGAAATGGGCCAAGGAAGTCACGCCGGACGGCTGCACACCCGCCCTGGCCATGACCGACCACGGCAACATGCACGGCGCGGTGCATTTCTACAATTACGCCACCGGCATGGGTGTGAAGCCCATCATTGGCTACGAGGCCTACGTGGTGCCGGGGCAGGGCACCCGCCGCGACCGCACGCGCGGCCAGGACGGCGAGAAGGGCATCTTTCACCTGACCCTGCTGGCGCGTGACTTTGAGGGCTACCAGAACCTCTGCCGCCTGAGCAGCCGGGGCTACACCGAGGGCTATTACTACAAGCCGCGCATTGACCACGAACTGCTACAGGAGCACTACAAAGGCGTCATCGCCTTTTCCGGCTGCCTGGGCAGCGAGGTGCAGCAACTGCTGCTGCAGGGCCGCGAAGAGGACGCGAAAAAACGCCTGCTGTGGTACCGCGAGTTGTTCGGCGAGAACTACTTCATCGAAGTTCAGGACCACGGGTTGCCCGAGCAGAAGAAGAACAACCCGATTCTGAGGGCCTGGGCGCAGGAACTGGGGATTGGCATGGTCGCCACCAACGACGGCCACTACGTGAAAAAGACGGACGCCACTGCCCACGAAACGCTGCTGGCGATTCAGACGAAAGCCACGCTGGCCGACGAGAACCGCTTCAAGTTCCCCTGCGACGAGTTCTATGTGAAGGACCTAGAGGAAATGCAGCGCGCCCTGCCGGTGGCCGACTGGGGCGAGGAGCCCTTCGACAACACCGCCATGATTGCCGAGCTGTGTAATGTGGACCTGCCAGTGGGTAAAAAGCGTGTGTACCAGATGCCCGAGCTGCCCATTCCCGAGGGCCGCACCATGAAAGAGGAACTGCGCGTGCAGACTTACCGGGGGACCGTCAAGCGCTATCCCGGCCACGCGACAGAGAATCTACTGCGCGACTACGCGCTGAGGTCGCTGGAGGCGCTGGGTGAGGATGCTCCAGCAGTCCTGAAGCGGGTGAACGGCTGCGACGCCCAGACCTGTGACCTCGAAACCCTGTTCACCCTGCTGGCTTTTATGGGCAGTCTCTGGGAAACGCGCGGTCAGGCGGCGGGCGAGAAATATACGAAATACCCGTCATTAGAGGGGATGGAGGCGCAGGCCGAAGCGTGCCAACTCCCCGCCTACGCCCATGAGGATTGCCGCAAGGCTAGTCAGAAAGACAGCGACACCAGCATTGAACTGGACCCGTCCGAGCCCGACGAGGAAACCACCCGCGCCCATCACCTGCACGCCCTGGTCATCCTGCGCCGCGCGGAATACGAACTGAGCGTCATCAACAACATGGGGTTCCCCGACTACTTCCTGATCGTCGCGGATTACATCAACTGGGCCAAGGATCAGGACATCTCTGTGGGGCCGGGTCGTGGGTCGGGGGCCGGCAGCCTCGTGGCCTATGCCATGCGAATCACCAACCTCGATCCCCTCGAATTCGAGCTGCTGTTCGAGCGCTTCCTGAACCCTGACCGCATCTCGATGCCCGACTTCGACATTGACTTCAACGACGCCCGCCGCAACGAAGTGATTGCCTATGTACAGGACAAATACGGTGAGGACAAGGTGGCGCAGATTGCCACCTTCGGGACGATGGCGAGTAAGGCGTGTCTGAAAGACGTGGCGCGCGTGATGGGCCTGGAATACGCCAAGGTGGACAAGGTCAGCAAGCTCATTCCGATCAAGTTCGGCAAGAGCTACAGTCTGGAACAGGCGCGCGACGCCGTGCCGGACATTCAGCAGCTGCTGGCAGAAGACGCGCAGCTGCTGGAAGCCTACGAATTCGCGCTGAAACTCGAAGGCCTGACCCGCCACGCCTCGGTCCACGCGGCGGGCGTGGTGATTGGCAAAACGCAGCTCACCGACCTCGTGCCGGTCATGCGCGACACCTCCGGCGAGGGCATGGTGTGCCAGTACGACATGAAGGCCGTGGAAGACATCGGCCTCATCAAGATGGACTTCTTGGGCCTGCGCACCCTGTCCTTTTTGGATGAAGCCAAGCGCATCCTCAAGGAATCCGGCACCGACTTCGAGGCCACCTACGGCACCTTCGACGACATTCCCTTCGACGACACCAAGACCTATGAACTGATGAGCCGGGGCGACACCAAGGGCGTGTTTCAGCTGGAAGGGGCAGGGATTGCCGACGCTTCCCGCCGCCTGAAGCCGCGCCGCCTGGCCGACATCATCGCGCTGTCCGCGCTGTACCGCCCCGGCCCGATGGAAAACATTCCCACCTATGTCCGCCGCCACCACGGTATCGAAGACGTGGACTACGTGCGCGACGGCTTTCCGGCCAGTGCGCAACATCTGGAAAAGATTCTGGCCGAAACCTACGGCATTCCCGTGTATCAGGAGCAGATCATGCAGATCGCTTCGGAGGTTGCGGGCTTTTCCTTGGGCGGCGCCGACTTGCTGCGCCGGGCGATGGGCAAGAAAGACGCCGAGGAAATGAAACGGCAGCGGCAAATCTTTGTAGACGGCGCCGAGAAGAACAGTGTGCCAAAGGAAGAGGGCAATAAACTCTTCGATTTGCTGGATGCCTTTGCAAATTACGGCTTCAATAAATGTTTGACGGGCGATACGCGTGTGCCGGTGGCGGGCGGCGAGCTCCGCCGGATTGAGGATCTGTACCGCGAAGGTCAGCGAGTTGAACTGCCCAGCGTGAACGCTGAGTACCGCATGGAACTGCGCCCAACCGGGCAATTCTTTGACAACGGCGTGAAGCCGGTGTTCAAAGTCAGGACGGCCCTGGGCCGTGAACTGACCGCCACGGGCAACCACCCATTGTTGACGCTGGACGGCTGGCGCAACGTGGAAGACCTGGGGCCGGGCGACCGCATTGCCGTGCCTGCCCGCCTGCCCGAACTGGGCACCGAGGCTTGGCCGGATCACGAAGCGGCCTTGCTGGGCTGGGTGCTGGCTGAAGGTAACACCTGCCACCCCTGCGGCGCCTATCTGTATTCGCAGAGTGAGGCGCAGGTGGCCGACATGGTGGTTCTGGCCGGAGAATTCCCTAACACCCGGCCCAGCGTGAAGGTGCGCCCGGAGCGGCAAAACGTGCATGACGTGTATCTGGGGAGTGGCGTACGCGGCAGCGCAGGTGGCAAGTCCGGCGTACGCCTGTGGCTGGAAGGGCTGAGGCTGACAGGGATAAAGGCCACCGAAAAAGCGCTGCCTGCGGCCGCTTTCCGCCTCAATAACGCTTCGCTGGCCGTGTTGGTGGGGCGCTATTGGTCGGGCGACGGCTTCCTGTATGGAGCGGGGAACACCACGCCTTACGCTGCGACTTCGTCTCGTCGGCTGGCCGATGACCTGGCCCATGTCCTGCTGCGTCTGGGGATGGTTGCCAAAGTGACCGAGAAGCACTTCGCATATGTTCGTGGCGAGGATGCAGCAGGCCGCACCGGCTACACCGTGCATCTGGTGGGGCGGCGCAGCATAGACCAGTTCCTGAACGTGATTGCGCCGCATCTGGTGGACCGCGATGAGCAATTGGCCGCACTGCGGTCTTATTACGCCAGCGTGCCCCAAGGCCGCGAAACAATCGACACGGTGCCGGCCAGTATCAAGGCGCGCGTACAGACCGCCAAGCAGGCCAGCGGCCTGGGCTGGCGCGAGATTGAAACCCGTTCCGGTGTCTGCACCAAAGAATTCTACGGCGCGCCCAAAGCCCACAAAAAAGGCTTCCGCCGCACGACGATTCAGACCCTGGGCGAGTTTTTCGAGGACGCGGCGCTGCTGGATGCCTGCTCGGATGATCTGCACTGGGACACCATCACCAGTATTGAGCCAGCGGGTGAGGCCCAGACTTACGATCTGGAAGTGCCGGGCACCCACAACTTTGTGGCGAACGATCTCGTGGTGCACAACAGCCACTCGGCGGCCTACGGCGTCATCACCTATCAAACCGCCTGGCTCAAAGCAAACTACCCTGTTCAATTCATGGCGGCCCTCTTAACGGTCGAACGCCGTGATTCCGATAAGGTCGCGGAATACGTCAGTGACGCTCGCAAGATGGACGTAAAGGTGCTGCCGCCGGACATCAACCGCTCGGCCGCCGACTTTGCGGTACAGGGCGAGGAGATTCTGTTCGGGCTGTACGCGATTAAGGGCCTGGGCGAGGCCGCCGTGCTGAAGATTCTGGAGGAGCGCGAGCGTGTCGGGCGGTATAAGTCGCTGGCGGACTTCTGCTCGCGCCTGGGCAACAAAGTCTGCAACCGCAAGGCGCTGGAAAGCCTGATTAAAAGCGGCGCCTTTGACCAGTTTGGCGAGCGCAACCAGCTCCTGCAAAGTGTCGAGGACGCACTCGAAGACGCCGCCGGGGCCGCCGAGGTCAATGCCCGCGCCCAGAGCGGCATGTCCATGATGTTTGGCATGGACGAGGTCAAGCAGGAGCGCGCTCTGCGCACCGGCATTCCCACCTTCACCGACCTTGAACGCCTGTCTATCGAGAAAGAAGCGCTGGGCCTGTATATCTCCGGGCATCCGCTGGAGCAGCACGAGGGCCTGCGCGAGGCCGCCAGTTGCCGGGTCTCGGACCTGGACACCTGGTTTCAGACGCAGAGCGTGGCCCCCGGCAAGCGCATTAAGGCGGTGCTGGCGGGCATGATCGAGAGCGTGGTCAAGAAGCCCACAAAGTCAGGCGGCATGATGGCTCGCTTTATCCTGGCCGACGAGAGCGGGCAGACTGAACTGGTGGCCTTTAGCCGCGCCTATGACCGGATTCAGGACAAACTGGTGAATGACACGCCCGCCCTGATCATTGTGGAACTGGAATCCGAGGACGGCGGCCTGCGCGCCATTGCCGAGGAAGTCGTCAGTGTGGAGCAGCTGTCTGACGTGCCCAAAGTTATGTACGTGACCATTGACCTGGAAAGCGCTACACCCGATGCCGTGGGCGAGTTTCAGAGCGTGCTGGACGAGTATGCGGGGAGTATGCCCACCTACCTGCGGCTGGAAACGCCGGAACAGTTTGTGCTGTACCAGCTGGACCACGGCATGGGCAGCAGCGAGGCCATTCGCGTGCTGAACCAGACCTTCCCCTGGGCCGAGGCGTACCTGGCCTACGACCAACAGACGATTCTGGGCCGCTTTGCGCCGAAGCCGCCAGCATGGATGAACAGGCAGCAGGGTGGGGGGATGCGGGCGTAGAGCGGACAGCTCTGCAGTATCGCACGAAACTCATTTGCTTCGCTAACATTATGGCACGAAAACAAATGTGCCGTAAGCTGTGACGGGCATCTTATTTATTGGCGTCACTGCTATTCCTATAGGCGGAGGCCGCTTTGTAATTTATAATGTATATATTATATGATCTAAAAAGACCCCAAACCATTTTTGAGGTCTTGGAAATATTAGACAGGTATTAAAAATTGCAAACAACGATATATTATATAGAAAATAGCTAGGCTAATTTCAAGTTAAATGATTGAAATATTAAAACTTTGTTGTATGTGGCGCTTTTCTGGATCAGATAATGATTAATAATCATGACACTTTGATTGATTTTAGAGTTTATATGACAGTCCTTGTAGATATTTTTAGGGCTTAGCGTATTATAATCCAGTGGTTTGAAAATGTTTAATCTACATTCACATTTCTTTAGATGTTTGATTCTATAATATTCCCTTTCCAGGCTTAATAGGCCAGCCGTATACAATTCACGTCTTGAACAAGTGATTCCTAGCTTATTATTGAGTTTTAGATAAATAATTCTGCGAATCTCCTTATCGATCACGCGAAAAACTCTGGGATTAGTAGTGGCCGAGAAAAACGACACCCAACTTTTGGGATTACCATTAGTAGTGCCGTTGCATAACTCACATCGCTTCTCAGGAAGGCCAAGTATCTTATGGTTGACTCTATTGGCCAACCTTCTTATACAACGCGACTTAGTTTTACCAATTAAGTAGTCGTAATTGACTTCGTCTAAAGTCTTGGAAAGAGACTTAATGTACTTAATTATATTGTCTGATTTAGGCGAAAGCTGACGAGATGAGATTTTATACCCCAAAAATTCAATATCCTGTGAATTGCAATCTAAAATGAATGTTTTTTTCTCATTAAGAGTAAGCCGTAGCCGATGGAGCGCTTCTGCGCACTCAGCCTTAATTGCCTCAGCCGAGTCTTTGGACTTGGCAAGAATTATGAAATCATCTGCATACCTGATATATACGAGGTCGTGAGCTAATCTTAAAGTGCCAATAATCCATTTGTCAAAATCGGCAAGATAAATATTAGCCAGAAGTCCAGAAAGCATGCCGCCTTGTGGAATACCTATACTCCTATGTACCCGCTTGGGCTTAGTAATCTTAAATATAAATTTTGACCTCATTCCTTTGTATATTTTTCTTAAATATGTGCTACTCGGGGTTTTGTCGCTTTTTATAAATCTTTTAAAGAGATTGATAATCAATTCATCGTGTTCAATGATATCGCTTAGCTTATCAATTAATATTTCATGATCGACTTCATCAAAAAATTTAGAGATATCTGCATCAACTGCCCAAACATAGCCAGAATTTAGATATTTCCTGACTTGCATTGCGGCTCTAGGTGCCGAAAAACCTTTCCTGTATGCGAAGCAGATTTCATCCCCACTCTGATTCATAAGCTGCTTGTCAAATAATTCGTAAACTGAACTGTAAATCTGCCTCTGAGCTATGGCATCTCTAATTGTAGAGATGGATAGCGTGCGGTATCCCTTTGGAATTTTGGGAATCTCTATCTCCCGAAGAGGAGAAAAGAAATATCTACCTGAAAGCAATCTTAGAGAGATGTTATCCAAGTTTTTTTCCAGCTGTTTTTCGAAGTCCCTAAATTCAATACCATCTACACCCATGGGGATGGTAAATATTGTAGAGTCGAAGCCATCTCTTCTACTCAACTTATATTGAAAATATGACTTTTTGACCTCTGACTTTGAAAAATAAAACTCGCGTCTAAGCAAAATGTAACACCCCTCTGCGTACGCACAACGGCAAATGCCAGAGGGGTGCAAAATTGTTGCCGTTCCCTATGATCTTCACAGATCACAGTAAACCATGCGCTCCTTACGGAGCGTGGGAGAACCTGTGCAAGCGGCGGTGCGCGGGCATTGTGGTCTCTCCTCCTCGTCCCAGCTTCGATTATACCATCGAGCTGGAACTATTACCCTTACTGGGACCTGTCGGCGGCGACCCACTATGTAATCGCACTTTAACAATATTACACTTCTAAAGCCAGCTTATCCACATCATTCAGCAAAGGCGTCCCCGCCGGATATTCCCCGTTAAAGCACGCTAGGCACAACCCCGGCCCACTCACCGCTTCCCGAATGCCCTGCTCGCTGATAAAGGTCAGGGTGTCGGCCCCAATCAACTCGCGGATTTCCTCAATGCTGTGGGTGCTCGCCACCAGTTCTTTGCGGGCAGCGGTGTCGATGCCGTAAAAGCACGGGTGTTTGATGGGCGGGCTGCTCACCCGGAAATGCACTTCTGTTGCGCCCGCTTCCCGCAGCAGGTTCACGATTTGGCGGCTGGTCGTGCCGCGCACGATGGAGTCGTCCACCAACACCACCCGTTTGCCCCGCACGGCGCTGGTGGGCGAGAGCTTCATTTTCACCTTCAGCTCGCGCGCCTCCTGGGTGGGGGCAATAAAGGTGCGGCCCGCATACGGGTTCTTGTACAGGCCGTAGTCAAAGGGAATCCCGCTTTCGCGTGCGTAGCCAATGGCCGCGCCAATCCCGCTGTCGGGCACCGGCACCACAATGTCGGCGTCCACCGGGTGCTCCTTGGCCAGCTGGTGACCCATGCGAATGCGGCTCTCGTGGCTGTCCACGCCGTCCAGCTGGCTGTCGCTGCGGGCAAAGTAAATCCACTCGAAGGCGCAGGGGGTGGGCTGGCGGGGCTGCACCATCAGGGAATGCAGGCCGCTGCGATCCACCCAGACCAGTTCGCCGGGCAGCACGTCGCGCAGCAGGCGGGCGCCCACGGCGTACAGGGCGCAGGGTTCGCTGGCTATCGCGTAGGCGCCGTCATCCCGCTGACCGATGACCAGGGGCCGCACGCCATTGGGGTCGCGGAAGCCCAGCAGTTGCGTGCGGCTCATCAGCACGCAGGCAAAGCCGCCTTTCAGTTCCTTCATGGCGGCGGCGGTGGCCTCAATGAGATCCAAGTCGGCCTCGCGCGCAATCAGGTTCAGCATCACTTCACTGTCGTTGGTGGTCTGAAACAGCGCGCCCTGCATCAGCATCGCGTTGCGGACTTCGCGGGCGTTCACGAAGTTGCCGTTGTGGGCCAGGCCCAGAATGCCCTTGTTGGTGCGGGTCGTCAGCGGCTGGGCGTTAAAGCGCAGGTTGCTGCCGGTGGTGCTGTAGCGCACGTGCCCAATGCTCACGCGGGCGTTGGCCAGGCGCACACTGTCCAGGCGGCGCTCATCGAACACCTGAGTAACCAGTCCCAGGTCCTTTTCCACATGAAAGCGCTCGCCGTCTGAGACGCACATCCCCGCCGCCTCCTGGCCCCGGTGTTGCAGGGCGAACAGCCCCAGGTAGGTCAGCCAGGCCAGGTCGTTGGGTTCGGGCGAGTACAGGCCAAACACGCCGCATTCGTCCTGGGGTTTGTCGGTGACGGGGTCAAAAATCATCCCAGAATCCCTTTCAGCGGCGCATCGAACGCCTGGTGCAGCGTGTCAAGGTTCACGCTCAAGTGTATGTGGTGGGCCGGCAGGGCAATGGTGACGCTCGTTCCACCCGTCGTCCCCAGACGGCTGAAGGGCACGCCGCGTTCCGCCAGCGCCGCCTCGACCCCAGCTTCATCGCGCGTGGCAACCAGGATGCGGCTGTGGGCCTCGCCGTACAGCACGGCGTCCGGGCGGGTGTGGGTGGGGGCGTCCAGGTCCACCTTCAGGCCCACGCCGCCAGCAATCGCCATCTCGGCCAGGGCCACGGCCAGGCCGCCCTCGGCGCAGTCGTGGGCCGTGTCGGTCAGGCCCGCACGGATGAGGTGCAGGGCGGCGTCAATCACGGCCTGTTCACGGTTCAGGTCCAGGGCAGGCACCTGCCCAGCCTCCAGCCCATGCAGGGTTTCGAGGTACTGGCTGGCGCCGATGCTGTCGGCGTGGTCGCCAATCAGGTACAGGGTCTGACCTTTACCCTTCAAGTTCAGTGTGGCGCGCTTGGTCACGTCCGGCAGCACACCCACCATGCCGATGGTCGGGGTGGGGTGAATCGCCACGCGCTCATCGCCCTCGGTGTACTGGTTGTACAGGCTCACGTTGCCGCCCGTCACGGGGGTGTTCAGGGCGCGGCAAGCGTCGGCAATCCCGTGGACCGCGCGTTCCAGCTGGTAGTAGACCTCGGGGCGGTGCGGGTTGCCGAAGTTGAGGTTGTCGGTAATCGCCAGCGGCGTGGCGCCCACGCAGGCCAGGTTGCGGGCGGCTTCGGCCACGGCGGCGGCGGCGCCCGCATAGGGGTCCAGGTACACGAAACGCGGGTTGCAGTCGCTGGTGGCGGCCACGCCCATGCCGCTGCCCTTCACGCGCATGACGGCGGCGTCGGCGGCGCCCGGCACAACCACAGTGTTGGTCATCACCTGATGGTCAAAGCGTTCAAAGATGGGCCGCTTGCTGGCAATGGTGGGATGAGACAGAAGGTCCACCAGCACCGCGCCCAGGTCGCCTGGCACCGGCACACCGCTCAGGTCGCGCTCGCGCTTGGCCTTGATCTCCTCGGACTCCACGCCCTCGCGGGTGTACTTGGGGGCCTCGTTCAGCAGGGCCACGGGCAGGTCGCAGACCACTTCGCCGCGCCAGGTCAGGCGGTAGTTGTTGTGGGCCTCCACCTGTCCAATCGTCACCACGTCCAGTTCCCACTTGGCCAGCAGGTCCAGCAGCGCCTGTTCCTTGCCGGGGACGGGCACCAGAATCATGCGCTCCTGGCTTTCGCTCAGGCACAGCTCCATAGGGACCATGCCTTCTTCGCGGGTGGGCACGAGGTCCAGGTCCATAGTGATGCCCAGTTCCGCGCGGTAGGCCATCTCGCAGGTGCTAGAGACCAGCCCGGCGGCGCCCATGTCCTGCACGCCCGCCACCACGCCGGCCTGAATGGCTTCCAGCGTGGCTTCCAGCAGCAGCTTTTCCATGAAGGGGTCGCCCACCTGCACGGCAGGGCGGTCGGCCTGACTGGCGTTGCTCAGGTCGGCCGAGGCAAATACGGCGCCGCCCAGGCCGTCACGCCCGGTTTTGCTGCCGACGTAGACAATGGTGTTCCCAACCTCGCCCATCGTGCCCTTGGCTAGGTCCTCGTGGCGCAGCAGCCCCAGGGCCATCACGTTCACCAGTGGGTTTTCCTGATAGCTGGGGTGAAAGGTCACCTCGCCGCCCACGGTGGGCACGCCAATGGCGTTGCCGTAGTGGGCAATGCCTTCCACTACGCCATTGACCAGAAACCTGGTGCGGGCGCTGTCGGGGTTGCCGAAACGCAGGCTGTCCAGCACGGCAAAAGGCCGCGCGCCCATAGCAAAGATGTCGCGCAGGATGCCGCCCACGCCGGTGGCCGCACCCTGCACCGGCTCCACGGCCGACGGGTGGTTGTGGCTTTCCATCTTGAAGGCCACGCCCCAGCCGTCGCCAATGTCCACCACGCCCGCGTTCTCGCCGGGCCCCTGGAGAACCTGCGGCCCTGTCGTGGGAAAGTGGCGGAACAGCGGGCGGCTGTTCTTGTACCCGCAGTGCTCGGACCACATGGCCCCCACGATGGCGGCTTCCAGGGCGTTCGGCTCGCGGCCAATGCGCGACACCAGCAGGTCGAATTCGTCTGTGGTCAGGCCAAAGGTGCCGGCGCGGTCACGGAGAGAGGGGGCGGCTTGGGTCATGAAAACTCCTTGGGGGGTCAGAGGATGCGGGCGGAATCACCCAGGCGCAGGTGGCCGGGCCGCGCCACATGGGCCAGCACGCCAAAACACACGTCGGGATGAAGGGTCGAGATGCTTTTAAGAACACTGTCGTCAGCGGGAATGCCTGGCTGGGCCAGATTCACCATCACGCAGCGGGGCATGGGGGCAACGACAGTGATGATGAGGTCATCGCCGATGGCCAAGTGCTGGCCCAGCCAGCTCTCTTCCAGGTGTTCAGGAGCAGAGCCGGTGTCGAGCAGGATGTTGGGCCGAAAGTGCTCGGCGGGCACAGGGGCCCTATGCGCCTCACCCAGCCAGGCCAGGGCCGAGGTGGTCAGCAGATGGATGGCCCCTTCGTCAAAATGAGAAATCTCGCGTTCGGGTGTGACCTTGACGATTCGGCCTGTGCTTTCCCGCAGGGCAGCGGTGGCCTGCGGCGAGGTGGCTGGGTGCGTCTCGCCACTCGGCAGGGTCAGGGCGGGTTCTGCCTCTCCATCCGCCAGCGCCGCGCGGAACTCAAGCAGCCCGTCCATCCGCCGGAAGCGGCGGGTGCTTTTGCCTGAGCCGAACTTTCCGTCCTCGTCCTCAACGGCCCACCAGCGGTCGCCCGTCAGGCCCCGCGCGTCCACCTGAACCTGCGTCAGGGCTTCCCCGCCCACCGACTTGATGGGGTAACGAAAGAGCTGGGTCACGTGACCAACCAGACTCATCCTGTCCCCCGCACCAGCAGTCGCAGCCACCAGAGTAGACCGCCGGCCGTCAGCACCAGCGCCAAAAAAGCGCTCAGGAACAGTTCGAAGAGGCCGGCGTCCACAGGTTCAAAAGCGGCGCTGCGGTAGGGGTTCCAGGTGGGGGCGACAGTGCCGAGCAGGCCGAGGGCAAAGGTCAGCAGCACGGTGAGCACTACAGCTGCCAGCAGCGCAGCCCCGACGGCCAGTCCCGCTCTGGGCCAGGGCAGCAGGGCCGGAACACGCCAGGCCGTGAAGACAGGCAGCAGGACCAGCGCCAGCAGTAAAGCAGCGCTGCCCCACAGCAGTAGGGTGTCCCACGGCAGGCGGCTCATGCGTTAGCGCGCAGCCAGCGCGGCCGTCAGGCTCTCGAACAGGCCCCGGCCATCTTCGCTGCCCAGCAAGGCTTCAATGGCGCGTTCGGGGTGCGGCATCATGCCCAGCACGTTGCCGCGCGCGTTCACGATGCCAGCAATGTCATTCAGCGACCCGTTGGGGTTGTCCACGTAGCGGAACACCACGCGGCCTTCGCCTTCCAGCTCGGCAATGGTGTCTGGGTCCGCGTAGTAGTTGCCTTCGCCGTGGGCAATCGGAATTTCGATGACCTGACCCTGGGCATAGGCACCGGTAAACGCCGTGCCCGTGTTTTCCACGCGCAGATGCACGGGCCTGCACATAAAGTGCAGCTCGCGGTTGCGGCTCAGGGCGCCGGGGAGCAGGCCCGATTCGGTCAGCACCTGAAAGCCGTTGCACACGCCCAGCACAAAGCCGCCGCGCTCGGCGTGGGCTTTCACCGCTTCCATAATCGGGCTACGCGCGGCAATGGCGCCGCTTCGCAGGTGGTCGCCGTAAGAAAAGCCGCCGGGCAGAAACACGAGGTCAGTGCCCTGGGGCAGCTGCGCCTCGGTGTGCCAGACAAACTGGCTGCGTTCGTCCAGCAGCAGCTGCGCGGCGTGCAGGGCGTCGCCGTCGCAGTTAGAGCCGGGAAACTGGATAACGGCGGTGTTCACGCCTCCTCCAGCTCCCAGCGGGCGTCTTCCATGACGGGGTTACTCAGCACGTTCTGCGTGATGTCTTTCAGCTGCGCTTCGGCCGCCTCGCGGGTGCCGGTCAGGGTCAATTCGATGTACTTGCCCACGCGCACCCCGGCCACGTTGCCGTGGTCCAGGTGTGACAGGGCGCGCTCTACGGTGCGGCCCTGGGGGTCAAGGATGCTGGGTTTGAGGGTCACGAACACTTTGGCTTTGTAGGTGGACATAAAAGGCTCCAGAAATCGCGCGTTCAGGCGGCGCGGCAGATGTAGGCGGCAAAGACGCCGGACGAACTGTACTCGGCCTGCTCAATGCAAAAGCCGCTGCGTTCCAGCATGGGTTCGAGCAGCCAGGTAAAGGTGCTGAATTCTTCCCGGATGTGGGTGGCCAGCATGTCGGCGGTGTAGCTGCCGGGCGGGTAGTGCGCGGCAGCTTCCAGCCACTGCGAGAGACTGGCCTCGGTCTGGGCAGGTGCAAAGGAAAAGGCGATGTCTTTCAGGCGCAGCACGCCGCCGGGCTTCAGGGCCGCGCGCAGCCGCCGCAGGGCCTGCACCTTCCAGAAATCCGGCAGATGGTGCAGGGCGTTGCGGCAGAAGATGAACTCCACGGGCGGCGCCACCTGAAGACTCAGGAAGCTGCCTTCGATCAGCCTGACGTTGTCCAGGGCGGCGGCCCTGAGCTTTTCGGCGGCGGCGTCCAGCATGGCGCGTGAAGGCTCGACCAGCAGCACCTGCCGGCACAGGGGCGCCGCGGCCACCGCAAAGGTGCCTGTTCCCGCCCCCATGTCCAGCACCGTGTCCTGCCGGGAGAGGCCCGGGGCCCTGAGCACGTCAATGTCGGGCGCCGGGTCGAACTGGGCGCGCGCGTCGTAGGCCGCCACCTGACCGGCGTCCAGATGTTCGGGGCCAGCGGTGCTCAGTTCGTCAAACGCCCAGGCGTGGGCAAGGGGGGAGGGGCCAGGCGTCATAGGTCAGGTGCCGGCGGGTGCCATCACGCGGCGCAGCATCTCGTTGTAGGCGTCTTCCACGCCGCCCAGGTCGCGGCGGAAGCGGTCTTTGTCGAGCTTCTCGCCCGTCTGGGCGTCCCAGAAGCGGCAGGTGTCCGGGCTGATTTCGTCGGCCAGGATGACGGTGCCGTCGGCGGTCCGGCCAAATTCCAGCTTGAAATCAATCAGCTTTACGCCGCGCGCCGCAAAATACGGCACCAGGAAGGCCTGCACCTTCAGCGCCAGTTCACGGATCCGGTCCAGTTCTCCGGGAGTGGCCCAGCCCAGGGCCACGGCGGTGTCCGTATTGATGAGGGGGTCGCCCAGAGCGTCACTCTTGTAGCAGAACTCCACCACGGGACGCGCCAGGGCCGTCCCTTCCTCAATGCCCAGGCGCTTGCTGAACGACCCGGCCGCCACATTCCGCACAATGACCTCCACCGGAATGATGGTCACGGCCCGCACGCGCTGCTCGGTCTCAGAGAGCTGCGCCAGAAAGTGCGTCGGAATCCCGGCCGCTTCCAGCTGCGGAAACAGGTGGGCCGTGATGGCGTTGTTCACCGCGCCCTTGCCGCCAATCTGGGCCTTTTTCACGCCGTTAAAGGCGGTGGCGTCATCCTTGTACTCCACCACATACTCCTCGGCAGTGTCGGTGGCGTACACGCGCTTGGCCTTGCCCTCGTACTTCAGTGCGCCTCTGGTGGTCATGCGGTCTCCGTGCCCTGGGCGGGCCAAGTAGGACAGGCGTCCCCCGTAACTTGGTCGGGGCGACGCCTGGATGTCGCGGTGCTGAACATGGGCTGTCTCCATCGCCGTCTCTCGGACGGGCTTACCGCGCCGGGCGCGGGGCGTCTCTCGGGACGCGGGTGGACATGGTGTGCAGTGGCCCCGGAAGGTCTGCCGTACCCCAGCGTAACACCCCGGCTGCGCGGGGCGGCCAGGGTGTTCAGAGGACTGGGACGAAAAGGGCGTTTGGGGCCTGGTGACAGGGTCCAGTGACGCGGTCTGGTCTCAGGCAGGGCGCCTAGTGACTGTGCCCGTGCCCGGCGCCGCGCTTGCCGCTGACTTCTTCACGCACCTCGGCCACCAGAAAGGTGCAGGCCTCGGCGCAGGGCAGGCCGCCCGGCACCCTGTCCAGGAAGGTAAAGGTCAGGCGCTCGCCGGCCCACAGGCGGGTGCGCAGGCAGCCGCTACAGACCTCCTGCGCCACATGTTCGACCTGGGCAGGGGTGGCCTTTTGCACTTTGGCGTAAATGCCGGTCTGGCGCCGCGCGGTGGTGGCCCAGGGCGTATGCCGCAGCGCGTGGCAGGAATGGGCGTACGTCTCTTCCACGACCGCCGGATACAGGTAATGCACGGCGCGGCGCAGGTCGGCTTCGTTCAGCACGGCGCGCCAGCCGCGCGGCAGGGTGCGCAGGGTATGCACCGGGCGGTGGTCGCCGCCGTCCGTCACGCGCGTCCGGTCCCGCACCCCCTCGGGGGTCACCAGGGTCACCAGCTCGCCGCCGGGCAGCCCCTCGTCGAGCATGTGCCGCAGCTCGAAGACGCCCAGTTCGGGGGTCAGCAGCACCTCGCCCACACGCAGGCCCGCCCGCGCCCGCTCCAGAAAGGTCTGCCACGCCGCCTCGTGCCCGCGTTCGGGGTCGCCCTGGCCACCTGCGCCGCGCGCCTCTTCGGCCAGGTGCAGCACCACGTCGGCCACCGCCGCGTGGGTACCCACCGGCTTGGCGTAAAACACCTGCTGCGGGCCGTGCGGGTGGTCGGGAAAGGCCGTGACGGTGCCGGTCAGGCCCATATCCTCGGGAATGGTTTCCAGGGTGTGCCAGCCTTCCGAGGCGAAAAAGGGCACGACCACGACGCGCGGGGCCTTCACCACCTCCGGCCAGGTGCCCACCTTCGGGTCCTCGTCCAGAAACAGGGCGTGTACCTCGGCAAAGTGGCCGCTGTCCCTCAGGCGGTCGGCGTTCTGGTAGATCACGCGGCTACTGTTCTCGTTGCGGGTGGTGCCGTGGCCCAGCACAATCAGAGCGGTGTCCTGCGGACTGGCGTCGGGCAGGGCCTCGTGGGCGCGGGCCAGAATCACGTCGGTCATGGCCGGGTGAACGCCGTAAGGCAGCGTGTAGCGCACGGTGCGCCCGCCGATTACGCGCGCCACGCCTCCTTCAGGCACCGGCCCCTGGTGGCCCAGGCCCATCTCGCGCGGAATCACGGTCTCGGTAAAGTACCCCTCAGAGATAAACATGGGAATCACCGTGATGTCCGTGCTGGCCGTGGTTTTCAGCACCTGCCGCAGCGAGGGTTCTTCTTTCCAGTAGCCCTCAATGACTTCATCGAACAGGCCGCGCCCGCGCAGCAACTCCGCGTAGCGGTAGACCGCGCCCGCCGATTCTCCGTTCAGGTGAGAGCCGTGACCAATCAGCACCAGTGAGCGCATACAGGGCCGACTGTAGCGCCGCCGGGGGCGTGGGATTGTCCCAAAAGGCGGGAAGTGGGGTGTGGGATATGGAAAGTGAAAACAGGAAGGCAGAACGTGCCGGGCTCTTCCACACCCCACAACTGCTTCTCTCAACCCCACTGAAGGCGCCCCTCACGCGCGGTCACGCGGGGCTGCGTAGGGTGGGGCCGTTCAAACACGGTGGGCGCCGCCCAGACAGATGGGTCTGAGGCTCTGCGCGCCGCCCGGTCCGCTTTCCCACGGAGGTTTCCATGTTCTTCCAGCAAAAAGACCGCCACGAACAGATGGCCCGCCTTGACCCGCGTGACACCAACGGCGACGGACAGGTCAGCCCGCAGGAAGCGGCGGCCTACATCCGCGATTACCTGGATAATGCCTCGCCCGAGGAGCGTCAGCAGATCATGCGCGACTACGTCGGCGGCATGAGCTCAGACCAGCGCCGCGACATGGGCGACGCCATCGTGCGCAGCCCCAGCAACCCGGTGCAGACTGTCCGTCATGACGACGACGACGACCTGATTGACGCCTACACCCGCACCGCCCAGGCCCCGGCTCAGGACGGCAAGAGTCCCCTAGAGGCGGCCTTTGCGCCGGGTGGGATGCTCAGCAGCCCGCTGGTAAAGGCCGGGCTGGTGGGGCTGGCCGGCATGATCGGCAGCCGCATGCTCAGGCGGTAAGAGAAAAGGGGAGAGGCGGGGCGCGGTGCAAAAGCCACGCCCCGCTTCCATGTCTCTTTTCTTTTCCTCCACCTCAGGCCCACCTCCCCGACTACAATGGCCCGCAATGCCCCTGTCGTACCTCGCCCGCATTGCCCAGACCCCCGCCCCCACCTTTGAGGAAGGGGTGCGGGCCGCGCTGGTCGCGGCGCTGTGGACCGAGCTGGGCTACGTCACCGAGCGCGACGACGCCGGCAATGTGCTGACCCGCATCACCCCGCCCGGCACCGAGGGCCGCCCCGCCCTGCTGCTGGCCGCGCACCTGGACACGGTCTTTGAGGCCGGCACCGACGTGACGGTGCGCGAGGAAGGCGGGCGCCTGATCGGCCCTGGCGTGGGGGACAACAGCGCCAGCCTCGCGGTGGTGACAGCCCTGCTGCGCGACCTGCGCGGCGCGGCGGTAACCCTGCGCCGCCCGCTCTGGATTGCCGCCAACGTGGGTGAGGAGGGTTTGGGGGATCTACGGGGCGCCAAGCACCTGCTCTCGCAGCACCGCGCAGCCCTGGGGGCGTTTGTGGCGGTGGACGGCTACCTGGGCATTGCGGTCACGCGGGCGGTAGGGGTGCGGCGTTACCGGGCGACCTTTGTGGGGCCGGGTGGCCACTCGTGGGGGGACCAGGCGCCCAGCGCCCTGCACGCCCTGGGCCGGGCCATCAGCGCCCTGTACGGGCTGCATCTGCCCACCAGCCCCCGCACCACCCTGAATGTGGGGGTAGCGGGCGGAGGCACCAGTGTCAATTCGATTGCGGGGCAGGCCGAACTGCTGCTGGACCTGCGCTCGCTGGACGCCGGCCTGCTCTCGGACCTGGATGCGCGGGCGGTTTCCGTCCTACACGCGGCGGCGCGGGAAGCTGGGGTGCGGGTGCAACTGGAGCGGGTGGGGGATCGCCCTGGCGGCGACCTGGACAGCGGCGAACTCCTGCCTCTGGTCCGCGAGGCCGCGCGCGAGGTGCGGGCCGATATCCGCGTGGCGTCCAGCAGCACCGACGCCAACGCCGCCGTGCCGCATGGCCTGCCCGCCGCCGCCGTGGGGGTGTACCGGGGTGGCAACGCCCACCGCACCGACGAATGGGTGCAGCTCAGCAGCCTGGGCCCAGGCCTGCGTTTCCTGCGCCGCCTGGTCGAACTGTATCAGCGGTCACCTGTGGCGTAGCCCAGAAAAAGGTCGTGTGGGCGGGCGCTTCTTGTGACGTCTATTGCAATTCTGGCCCACCAAATTCCCATCTGCTGCAGGCAGAATAAGGGTCATCCATGACCAGCCCTGTCCCCCGCCGTCCCGCACCGCGTGTCTTCGCCCGGCCCTCTTTGCCGTTTCTGCGCGCCGCGCGTCTGGGCGGCCTGACCGCCCTGCTGCTGGGCGCGTCGCTGGCCCCTGGGGCCGCCGCGCAGGGCGTGGTCTCGCCCGCGCAGGACATCTTTAACAAGGTCAACCTGCTGATTCAGAACCAGTACGGCGGCCTGTCCACCGTGGACCGCGCCGCCCTGACCGAGGAGTATCAGCTGCGCCTGAGCGCCGTGTGCGCGCCTGCGCCCGACACCTGCGAGGAAGCCAAGGCCTACCCCGTGCTAAGCGCCGAACTCACGGCCCTGGGCGACGACCACAGTTTCTTCAATACCCCTGAGGATTACCGCGAGTTCGTGGCCAGCGCCACCGGCGGTAACCGCCTGCAATTTGGCGTCAAACTGGCCCGCTTAGACGGCCAGAACCGCGTGGTGACCGAGGTGGTGCCCGGCAGCGCCGCCGCAGAAGCGGGCTTGCAGCGCGGCGACGTGCTGCAAACCATCGGCGGCCAGCCCTATGTCTATGAGGACCTGCGCCGCGCCCGCGAGGAAGGCCGGACCATCGTGCTGGGCGTGACGCGCCGCGCCGAGACGCTGACCCTGACCCTCACGGCACGTGAGAGCAGCACCCGTGACTTGCCGCGCCTGTCGTTCGTGCCTGGCGCCGGGGCCGGCGAGGTGGCGGTGCTGCGCATCCCCACGTTCCTGTCGGGCGGCGGCATTGCCCAGGGTGTGCATGACCTGGTCGGGCAGGCGCAGGCGAGGGGCGCGACGGGCCTGATTGTGGACCTGCGCGGCAACGGCGGCGGCAGCCTGGCCGAGTGCGACAGCGCGGTCAGCGCCTTTGTGCCCAGCCTGACCCGCGTGGCGCGCAGCCCGGACGGCAACGACCGCACCGTGGTCAGCCGGGGCACCCGCATTGAAGACGGGATGGTGCGCGGCAGCGTGCGTAACCCCAACCTCTGGAGCGGCCCGGTGGCGGTGCTGGTGGACGAGGGCAGCGCCTCGTGCAGCGAGTTCTTTGCCTTCGAGATTCAGTACGCCGGGCGCGGCCCCATCATCGGCGAGGAAACTGCGGGCGTGGGCAACACCGCCACCCGCGTCTGGCCCGTGGGCGAGGGCGCCGTGCAGCTGACCATCCTGAACTACGCCAAGCCTGACGGCACGCCCTACCCGCAGCGGGTGCAGCCCGACCAGGCCCGCGCCGAGGGTGAGCCCGAGATTCGCCAGCTCACGCAGGGCGTGGATACCTTGCTGCAAGCAGGCGTGCAGGCGCTGCAAAGTGCGCCGGCCCTGAGCCTGGACCCTTTCCGGTCGCAGCCGTAAGCCCTGAGCAGGAGCAAGCGGCCAGGCCCGGTGGGGTCTGGCCGCCCTCTTTGAGGGGCCTGGCCGTCTAGCCCACTTCGCAGGTCTTCAGACTCCTCTTCAATGATTTGTAACAACGGTTGAATCTGGGGGAAGCGAGAGGGAGAAAGAGGCAGACAGGAGCTGTAGCCTGCTCAACAGCACGTTGTGGCTTCCCGCCTCCCTGCGCCGCTTCTCGTACAGGGTCCCTTTGAGCGCGGCCCAGCCGGGGGTACCGGCTACGACCCCATCTCGCAGGCTCCGGAACTTCTCCTTCTGGCTCTTGCCGGCTGCGCCGCTTTCCCAGTTCGCTTGAAGTTCATCGGGGAGTCTGCCCGACTCAATCGGAGCCCGTACCCGTTCCACTGGTTTTGACCGCGTTGTGGTGCGCTCTATCAAGCGCCACCCTCAACTTTCGGCGGCATTCCCATCCGGGCCACCATCAAAGCCGCGCAGCGCCCAGGCCAGGCCTACCGCACTGATGCCCCCAATGGCCGCCAGGGTCAGCCACGGCAGGGCGCCCAGGCCCAGGTGAGCGCCCGCATCTACCAGCGCGCCGCCCAGCACGCTGCCGGCGGCGCCCCCCACACCCAGGCTGATGGCCGAGAACCCAAAATAACTGCCCACCAGCGCGCCCGGCGAAAAGCGCGCGGTCAGGGTCTGCTGGGTGGGGTACACGATCATGGTGCCCAGGCTGTACAGCGCCACGCAGGCGAGCAGCGCCGGAAAGGTGCCTGCCAGGCTCATCAGCCCCAGGCTGAGGCCCACCAGGGCCACGGCGGTAACCAGCGCCGTTCTGACCGGCAGCCAGCGCTCGACCAGGCGCAGCAGCGGATACTGCAGCAAAACGGCCAGCCCCGCCGAGAGGCCATAGAGCGGCCCTGTGGCCCCCGGCCCGGCCAGGCTGATGGCCTTGAGGGTCACCGCCACGTTGATTTGCGTGCTCAGGATGAAATAGCCAATCAGGACCAGTGTGAAGCGCCGAAACCGGGTGTCTTTCGCGGCCTGCCGCAGCCCCGCCAGGCTGCTGCCAGGGCGGCCCTCGGGACGCAGGTGCGGCAGGGTGACGGCCAGCACCAGGCCCGCCAGCACGTATACGCTGGCCGCCACCAGCGCCGCAGTTCGGAAGCCCAGGCCCAGCAGCGCGGTGCCGAGGAGGGGCCCCGTCACCATGCCAGCGTTGCCCGACAGGCTGGTCAGGCTGAACATGCGGGTGCGGTGGTCGGGGTGGGTGACCTGGGTAATGGCCGCACTCTTGGGCGCGTCAAACAGGCCGCCGCCCACCCCGGCCAGCAGCGCCGAGGCGAGCAGCTCGGGCAGGCTGTCCGAAAAGCCCATCCAGGCAAAGCCCAGGGTCCGCAGCGCGCAGCCCCACACGATCAGTGGTTTTGGTCCCAGGCGGTCGGCCCAGGCGCCGCCAAATACGGTCAGGCCCTGCTGGGTCAACTGGCGCAGGCCCAGCACCAGCCCCACGCTGGCCGCCGCCCAGCCCAGCCCGCCCTGGGCCACTGGACCGCTGAAATGCACCGTGACGAGGGGAATCACGGCAAAGAAACCGCCCCACATCAGAAAGTTGGCGGCCACGAGGCCCAGCTGCGCCGCCGAGGGGCGAAAGGGAACGGGGGGTGTCCTCACGCCGGGCAGGCTACACCCGGCCGGCCTGGCGTTGTCCCGCTGGCCGACACCAGGGTAGAGGTGATTCTGGCCTCGCGTAAGGACGCTCACTCCAGAGCAGCCTTAGAGACCAGCGCTGCCACACAGCCTTTGCGGCTGAGACCGTGACCCTGAAGAAAGTTCTGTTGGTCTTTTTGATCTGCTCAAAGGCGCGGGGCCAAGCTCACAGCAGCTGCCAGGTCCACCCACAGACCAGGGTTCCGCCGCTCTCTCGCCGCGTTCGCCTAAGGAGCGGCCAGTGGTCACCACCAGTGGCCGCTCTGGGTTCTGCTCTTAGCCCCCCACATGCACCCGTGGGCGCCGGTCGGCGTCGGCCTCGGCCACACGCAGAATTTCGTGGGTCAGCGGCGGAATGTCGCCCTCACCCGCCAGCAAGAAGCGCAGGGCGTTGGCGGCGGGTCCCTTCTCGCTCCATTCAAAGTAGACGTGGGGCGGTGTGCCCGTCAGGTCGCGCACATGCAGCAGCACGGCGGCCAGGGTGTTGGGCACGCTGGGGCCCGTGGCCCGCAGAATCAGGTGCGGGCCCACCCGCACACCGGTCACCGGCACGGCGGCGCTGAAGTCGCTGGCGTCCCGGATGGCGACCTCTAGAAATAGGGCGGCCTCGCCCGGCGACAGGTGATTGCCCAGCCGCACATCCAGGGCCTTTTCGCGGTATTCCAGGTCGTCGCCCTGGTCCAGGTGGTTGGCGATAAAGCGCACCGGCAGGCCGCGCGCGCTCACCTCGTCCAGCATGGTCCGGGCGGTGTCGTCAAAGTCCACCCGCTGCACACGCAGTTCGGTGCTGCGGCCAATGCGCGAGGCCACGCTGACCATCAGGATGGCCAGCACGAACAGCAGGGCGATGTACAGGCCCTCGGGGCGCTCACTGACTGTCACCACACTGGTGTAGATGAACACCACACTGACCAGGGCAAAGGCGGCCGCCGCGCCCCGGTGCCCCCGGCGCCACTCGGTCAGAAAGACGGCCACCGCCGCCGAGGTCATCAGGGCCAGCACGCCCGTAGCGTAGGCGCCGGCCTGGGCGTCCACATTGGCCTCGAACAGGATGGTCACCAGCGCGCTGATGCCCACGAACAGCAGCACCAGTGGCCGCGTGGCGCGCGCCCAGTCGGGGGCCATGCCGTAGCGCGGCAGGTAACGCGGCACGATATTCAGCAGCCCGGCCAGCGCCGAAGCCCCGGCAAACCACAGAATCAGGATGGTGGCCACGTCATAAAGGGTGCCAAAGGCGTTGCCGAAGCGCTCGTGGGCCAGGTACGCCAGCGCGCGCCCGTTGGCCTTGCCGGGTGGCGTGGCGACCGTAACAGTGGTGGCCGAGCCGCCCGGCCGGACCGTGACCAGCATGGGCACCAGGCCCCCCACCGTGTTCGCCTCAACGGTAAAGGTGCCGCTGCGGCCAGCCGGCACCAGAAAGCTATAAATCTCGCGTGGGCGGGTGGGATGGTCCAGCGGCACATTGACCACGGCCCGCCCGGCGCGGATGTCGGCGGTGCTGACCGGCTTGCTCACGCTGGTGGCGGCCCAGAACTCGTGCCGGGGAATCAGCAGCGTGGTGACCACCGAGGACGCCAGCAGCATGACCGACATCACCAGGGCAGCGGCTGTCAGCAGTTTCTTGGCATTGCTAATGCGGCCCAGCGGCTTCTGGCGGGTGTCGTCGGGGTCGCCTTTTACCAGCGGCATGACGACCACGCCAGTCTCGAACCCCGAGAGGCCCAGTGCCAGGGCCGGGAACACCAGCAGCGCCGCGCCCAGCATGGCCAGCGGCGAGAGATACGCCTGACCCAGGGCCGTCCACCACTCCCGGAGCAGTTCAGGGCGGGCCACGATATCCATCAGGCCGCTGCCCGCCACCACCAGGCTCAGGCCCAGGTACAGGGCCACAATGCCCACGGCAATGCCCACAGCTTCCTTGAAGCCTTTCAGAAACACGGCGCCCAGCAGCGCAATCAGCAGCAGGGTGATGCCGACGTGGCGGCCTTCCAGGGCCTCTTGCAGCAGCGGGTTTTCGATCAGGTGGGCGGTGGCGTCGGCGGCCGACAGGGTGATGGTGATGACAAAGCCGGTCGCCACGAAGCCGATGAGGCTCAGGACCAGCATCTTGCTGGGCCAGTAACTGAGCAGTCGTTCGAGCATGGACAGGCTGCCGTCGCCGTGGGGGCTTTCCTCCGCGACGCGGCGGTACATGGGCAGGGCGCCCAGCAGCGTGACCAGCACCAGCACCAGGGTGGCCACCGGCGACAGGGCGCCGGCCGCCAGCGCGGCGATGCCCGGTTGATACCCCAGGGTCGAGAAATAGTCCACGCCCGTCAGGCACATGACCTTCCACCACGGCTGGGTATGGTGCTGGGCGGCGACCTCGCGCTCGTCCTCGTAAAAGCCTTCGGGTTCGGGCTGGTTGGTTTCCAGAAACCACTTCATGAGCGGGCTGCGTTCAGCAGGAGCCATATGCGGCAGCCTACTCCACTGCCGCGCGGGGGTGGGCAGGGGTCTGCCTGCCCTGGCCCCCGTACTGTGAAGGCCATGAGTCTCCTGACCCCTCTGGCCCCTGGCGTCTTTTACCTGCCGGGCGCGGTGAATAGCCTCGTGCTGGCCAATGGTCACGGCGGGGCGCTGCTGGTGGATACCGGGCTGGACGACAGCCACGCGCGCAAACTGCTGCGGGCTGTCGAGGGCGAGGGCCTGACGCCCAGCGCTGTCCTGAACACCCACAGCCACGCCGACCACCACGGTGGCAACGCCTTTCTTCTCAAGCGTTTTCCGGGGCTAGAGGTCTACGCGCCGCCGCTGGAAGCCGCCATCATCACCCAGCCGCTGCTGGAACCCTGGGGGCTGTTTGGCGCCCGGCCTCCGCGCGAGTTGCAGGGTAAATTTCTGCTGGCCCCGGCCAGTCCCGCGCGGCCGCTGCCAGCCACCGGTCCCCTGACGCTGGGCGGCGTCACCTTGGAGCTGCTGGAGGTGCCTGGGCATGCCCTCCAGATGGTGGCGGTGCGCGCCGGTGACGTGCTGTATGCCGCCGACGCCCTGTTTGGCCCGGAGGCGCTGGAGAAGCATCCCCTGACTTTCTGTGCCGATTCGGCGGCGCAGAAAGCCAGTGCCGCGCGGCTGGGGAGCTTGCCCGGCGTGCGGGTGACCCTGCCCGGCCACGGCACCCCCACCACCGACCTGCCGGGGCTGGCCGCCGCCAATCTGGCGGCCTACGCGCGCACCACGGCGGCGGTGCTGGGCGCGGTGGAGATGGGGCCAGCCTCCCCCGATGAACTCCTGGGGCGCGTGTGCGAGGCGCTGGGCGTGACGATGACCACTGTGGGGGCGGCGGTACTGAACCGGGCGGTGGTGGCGGCCCACCTGACCGAACTGCTGGAGGCCGGCCAGGTGACCCTCAGCGTGCAGCCCAGCGGCCTGACCTTCGCCCGAGCGTGAAGAAAGCCCGTATAGGCGCCGGCTGCGGCCCGGCGGTACGGTGACCGCATGACCAAGAAAGGCAAGAGTAGCCCCGACAAGACCAGCGCGGCCAAGGGCGCCGACAGGAGCGCCGATAAGAGCAAGACCAAGAAGGACCGCCTGAGCGCCGAAGGGTCAGCTCCAGCCGCGACCAGCGACGGCAAGCCTGTGGCGGGCCAGGCCACCGGCAGTGCCGGAGCCGACGCCGCACACCTGAACACTACCAACAACGCCCTGGTGGACCACGCTTACCTCTCTGAAGATGAGTTCGGCACCGTGGCCGAGACCCTGCAGCGCAACCTGGCGACCACCATCAGCCTGTACCTGAAATTCAAGAAGTACCACTGGGACATTCGGGGGCGGTTCTTCCGTGACCTGCACCTGGCCTATGACGAGTTCATTGCCGAGATTTTCCCCGGCATTGACGAGCAGGCCGAGCGCCTGGTGGCCCTGGGCGGCAGCCCCATTGCCGCGCCTGCCGACATTGAGCGCCACAGCACTGTGCAGGTGCCCACCGAAACTGTGCGCGACGCCCGAACCCAGGTGGCCGACCTGGTGGCCGACCTGACCCGCGTGGGCAAGGGCTACCGCGACGATTCGCAGACTGTGGACGAGGCCAATGACCCCGCCACTGCTGACATGTACAACGGCTACGCGCAGACCATCGACAAGATTCGCTGGATGCTTCAGGCCATGATGGACGACCAGTATCTGAACTAGCAGCAGACTCCAGAGCACTTGAGGAAACTTTGTCCTCAAGTGCTCTGGAGAGAACGGAGACTGAACGCATCAGCAGAAGTGGAAGCGCGGGGCCAACGGCGCCCCAATTGGCAGTCGCTGTGAGGTTCGCAGAGCCGAGCAAGCGAGAGGCCGCCAGATCTTGCCAGTGCCTCACCCCTTTCTAGAAGACACCTATGCCCAAATTTGACTACTCCCTGGATTACCGCACCCTGGACCTGCGCGCCCACCCCGAGCTGTACCGGGTGGGGGTGGGGGAACAGGGGGTGCTACTGGTGCAGCCATACAAGGGCGAGATTCTGCCGCACTGGCGCTTTGCCACGCCGGACGCTGCGCGTGAAAGCAGTGAGACCATTTACGGCCTGTTCCTGGATTACCTGAAAGCCGGTGACTTTGTGGGCGCCGATATGGCCCGCAAGTTCCTGCAAATGGGCTTTACCCGGTCGCGGCGCTACGCCAACCACAAGGGCGGCAAAAAGTACGACGGCCCCGTACCCGACGACAAGAAAGGCCAGAGCGGCGCCCACGGCCGCCCCGAACTGCCCCGCACTCCCGAAGACCCGGTCAAGGCCGAATCGGCCCGTATATTCAAGGCCAAGTGGGACCAGGCCGAAGCGAACGAGGACTACGCCCGGCAGAAGAAGGAACACAAGGCGAAGTATGGCTAGAGGTAGAAGGCAGGTG
>NZ_WQLB01000025.1 GCF_009755355.1 Deinococcus arboris
CTAAAGACCTGCAGTGGTGTCTTCGTGTACGTTGTTGCGGTGGTGCTGGGAGTCTGGGCCGTCCGGCAGGTGCGCTGTTACCAGGTGAAGTCACCTGGTCCGTGTGTGCCCTGCTGATGCCCCCTTTTGGCGCTGCTGCGGGTTCCAAAGCAGGAAGGGACGGGATGGGTTTGACCTCTCTGCTCCAGCAACAGGGGGCTGGGCAGAAGACGCACGCGGAGGCCACACTTGCAAATGTGACGGCGTGACCACAGAAGGCATGGTGTGATTGAGTATGGCCCCGTCTGGGCTCGCTTTCCTGGTCTCTTTACTTGGCCTGATGATCGTTTGTAGTCAACTCCGTAACCGCGAAGGGATCTCTGAACACCGCGCTGCCAGTCTGGTCGGTGGCGTCCTCAGGGCGCTGCTGGGTCTAGGGGTCGGGCTCCGTGTAGCTGCTCTGCGGTCAAAACAGGCGAATAGTGGCCATACCGCGTCAGCAGGGTCCAGGCGTCAGAGGAGTAGGTCAAGAAGGGATCCTCGACTGTAGTAGAGAAATGACCTGCGTTGGGCCTTGAAGACTTTAAGTGCCAACGCTCTTCCCCGCAGCTCGGCTCTGTACGAACCTACCCATACATTTTTATCTTCAATCTGCTTGAGTGGGGCAATTTTGCAGAGTCAGCGATGTGGCCCAACTCAGCGAATTTACACCGTAGACGAGTGGTCACACAGAGTCTTCGGCCCGGCACCTCGCCAGTCCCCTTGCGAGGCTGGCATCAGCAAGGTCATGGTGCCCCGCGCAAGGTCATCAAGGGTGTACCGGTCCAACACAGCGTAAAAGGCCCTGGTCGCCTCGCTTAAGGCGCGCTGCAACTCACAGTGTCCTTGCAGCGGACAGGTGGGGCAATTAACCAGGGGCGTCTGCGGTTCCGTGGCACGCACGACGGCACCAAGAATAATCTCGGTGGCAGGCACCGCCAGCTTCAGGCCGCCGCCCCGCCCGCGTGAAGCCTGAACCCAACCCGCCCGGCTGAGAAAGCCGGCCGCCTTGTTCAGGTGGTTGAAGGGGACATGGTAAAGCTGGGCCAGCTCAGCCGTCGTGGCCAGCTGATTCGCTGGCTGCCGGGCCAAGTGCATCAGGATGCGCAAAGAGGCGTCTGTGAAGAGCGTCAACTGCATACGAGGCGCCGCCAGAAGACGATCATGAGGCAGGATAAGGCGCCTGCACCGCCAGGTCTAGCGGTGAATGCCCTTTTCACTGGCGGGCGCCTTGGGTCAAACGGGCCAAATCTCCCTGGCTGGGCCGACCTACCCACAGGGTGCCAGTGGGGCGGACCGGCGGTGCCGCTGGCGTTTCATCTCGTACATCCGACGGTCCGCCAGGGCCAGGAGGACGTCTGCCTCCTGGGCATCCTCGGGTGAATGCACGGTCCCCACGCTGGCCCCCAATGAGGCGCCGACCGCACCGCTCGCGGCCCGCAGGGCCCGCTGCAGTTCCACTTCAGTGTCGCTGGCCGGCCGCTCTGACGAATCCAACAGCACGAACTCGTCGCCGCCCAACCGGTACACTGCGCTGCCCGTTCCCTGAAGGGTGGACGCGAACACCCGTAAGGCGCAGTCCCCCGCTGCGTGCCCGTGGACATCGTTTAAGGCTTTGAACCCGTCCAGATCAATCAGGGTCAACGCCAGCGCCTGCCCCTTGTCCAGGGCTTGGGCAAGGTCGACATCCAGGGCCCGGCGATTGCCCGTACCCGTCAAGCTGTCGGTCCGTGCGGCCGCTGTGGCGGCGCTGACCGCTGCGCGCTGATGGAGAGCTGCGCGTACAGACCGAGCAGCGGCGTTGAGCAGGGTCCGGTCGGTGCTGCGCCACGCGGCGGTGCGCGCCGGGCCGGTGCGGGCGACCGCCAGCACGTAGGCCGTGTCCTCCCATTCGCCCAGCGGCAACCACGCCATCGCCTGGACCCCCGCGCGAACAGCGGCCGGCACCGCATGTGGATGCTTGGGGTAGGCGCTCAGGTAATACGGGCGCTGTAGAGCGTCCAGCCGGGACGTGACGCTGCCCGGCGTTCCAAGGTACGCGGTGAAATCCGGTTGCCCCGTGCGCCGGTGGGCCGCCTGCACGCGGGGCACACCAGCAGCGAAGGTGACCAGGCCAGTCCAATCTGCCCCGATGGCTGGACCGATCAGCCGGGCCGATTGCAGAGCCACTTCACACGGCGTCAGGCTGCGGTCTGAGAGGGTGTGAAGGGCGTCCAAGGTGCGGGCATGTTCTAGGCGGCGTTCAAGGGTACGCCGCTGCCGGTGCGCGGCGTGCAGTTCGACCCGCGCCTGGTCGAGTTTGGCTTGAAGCTCCAACTCATGAACGGCCCCTATCACCAAATCTTGGAGAGCTTGTTGCTGCTCAGTTGACAGGACAAATAGGGTTGAGCTGTACAACTTGACGGTGCCCACCTGACCAACCCCGGCTTTCTGAAGCGGAAGGGCCGTCAGCAAAGGAAGCCTACTCTGAGACGCCCCCTCGGACTCGGCGCCAGACGTCACGCTCAGCCCGTCTACGAGCGTGGCCACCACCCGCTCAGCCGACGTGAGTTGGGCAGCGATGCAGGCCAGACGGGTCAATATTTCGCGGTCATACGGCTCAGGCATCGCGGACACCCGCAGATGCTTCCCCATCACTGGCCGCCACCCGCTCAAGTTTGACGCGCATGCGCGCGGCGAGACGGTACATGGCGTCCGCTTCAGGAGCAGGCAGGACCTCATCCACAGCGCCGCGCCACAGGTGGAGCCACGCGTCAAAATGGGCTGGGGTGAGGCCCAGGTGCTGATGGGCGGCTGGCAGCGAGCTCCGGTAGGCGCTGGGGCCGAGCGTGACCGCGCGCCAGAACCCTTCCAGCCGCAGGAGATGCAGGGGCCACCCCCCCTGCGGATATGGGCCGAGGGCCTGCGAGAAGATGGCACTCAACTCCGGATGTTCTGCGACGCGGCCATAGAAAGTGCGCAGGAGTACCCGCAAGCGCACGTCTCCAATGCGGTCATACAGCTGAGCGGGGCTCACGCGACCACCGCAGCCCCACACAGCCCCAGGCCCACGAGCAGGGTGACGTGTGTGATCCAGCGGGGCGGGGCGGCCCGGCGTGAGGCGGCGCGCACATGCAGAGGAATGAGGAGGCTCAGTGAAAGCAGCAGGCCCCACTGGGTCAGCCGCGCCGCAGAAAAGCCCTGGGTCAAGCTCAGCGCCAGCAGGGTCAGCAGCAGCGCCAGTGTCAGCGGGCCATTCACACGGGCATATTGACGGCCCAGCACCTGGCGGTGGGCGCTGCGGATCGCGGCGTCGGGGAACAGCTGCGCAAAGGCTGGGCTGACCACGAAGGTGGTGAACAGGTACATGCCAAACCAGGCACCGACCAGCAGGACATTTAAATGAGAGAAAAGCGACATCAGAGGCTCCTTGGCTGAGGCGGGGTGGCTCAGCCCTGAGAGAACGGCCGGTTAGCGCCCAGTGGCTGCCAGTTCGTGTGCCTGCGCAGGCGCACGGTCCGCCGCCAGCAACGTAAACGTGCGTGAGGGGCCAAAGGTTTCTGTGAAGCGCCGATCTGTGGGCACCTTCAGGTCGTCTAGGAGCGATTCCACCGCATGCGTGAAGCCGGCCGGGCCGCAGTAGTAATATTCTGCGTCGCCCTCAGGTAAGAGGGGGCTTATGGTGTTGCGGCGAATCAGACCAGCGATGTCATAATCCACGCCGAGTTGATCGTGAATGCCCACTTCCGTGTAATAGATCTGCTTCTGGACTTGTGAGTGGGCCGCGGTCACCGCATTGACATGGTCGTGGAAGGCATGGACTTCGCGGTTCAGGGCGGCGTGAACGAACAGGACAGGGCGGGTTGGGTTCTTGGCGACGAGGTGGTCAAGCAGGCTGATCATCGGCGTAATCCCCACGCCGCCGCTGAGCAGCACCACTGGGCGGTTTGAATCCTGAAGGACAAATTCACCAGCGGGCAGGTGCACGAGGACTTGGTCACCCATGTTCAGCTCCTCATGAAGATGTGTGGAGATCAGGCCGTGGGGGAGCTCGGCCGACGCGGCCCGTTCCCGCTTAACACTGATGCGGTAGGTCTGGCCATTGGGAAGGGCCGTGAGGCTGTACTGCCGAATCTGCCGTGTGGGCCGCCCTGGAACCTGCACCTGCAGACTCAGGTACTGCCCGGGCTGGAAAGGAGGGAGAGGTTGTCCATCCTGGGGGGTCAGTTCAAAAGAGGTGATGACCTGACTCTCTGTGGTTTTGCCGGTCACGACGAACGGTTTGAAGCCGGCCCAGCCACCGGGCTGTTCGGCACCAGCCCGCTTCATGCTGCCCTCGACGCCGATCATGATGTCGGCCAATTGACCGTACGCCGCGCCCCAGGCCTCCAAGATCTCTGGCGTGGCCGCGTCGCCCAGCACAGCAGCAATGGCGGAGAGCAGATGCTGACCGACAATGGGGTAATGCTCGGGAAGGACCTCAAGACTGACATGCTTGTGAGCGATCTGGCCCACCATGCCGCCCAGCTGCTCCAGCCGGTCAATGTGGGCGGCGTAGGCCAGGATGCTCACAGCCAGCGTATCGGCCTGACGGCCACTCGCCTGATTCACTGGATTGAAGATATTGAGGAGCTCAGGGTGAGCTTCAAATAGGGAGGTGTAGAACACCCGGGTGATGGCGGCGCCGTGGGCCTGGAGTGCGGGCACCGTGGCTTTGACGATCTCAAGTTGCCGGTCAGTCAACATAGCTCTTTAATATACTTTTTAAATACTTATTTCAGGGAGATTTGTCCTTAGTGCCTCATTGGGTTCGGAGTGACTTTCTTAAGCGCGCGGGACAAGCATCCCTTTAATACATATCTTAAATACCTATTTGATTTTAGAGCGATTTCGGCAGGAGTCTCACTGCCAGTCCTCGGTAAGGAGCCCACATGAACACCAGAAAGGGTTATGTTGCCTTAAACGGGCCGAGGTAGGCTGAGCCGCTGTGACCGACGCCAAGCCTCACCGTCACCGGTTTTCCATGAGCATCATCCAACACGTTGGGTGGCTGTATCACCGCTTTCCGCTGAGTTATCGGGATGTTCAGGAATTGCTCCGTAGGCGCGGCATCCAGGTCAGCCACGAGACCCTACGTGAGTGGTGCATCAAGTTCTGCCCTCTGTTAGCTCAGAGGCTGCCAAGAACGCTATGCAAAAAAAAGGTTTCAAATTGTTGCAGAGCAGAATGCATGCAGCCAGGACGTGGAAGCCGACGAGGGTGGAGGGCAAGCGTTCTAGATCACGTCCAAGGCGTCTAAAGCGCGACAGCCACGCCAGCAAGCGCTCCACGACCCAGCGCTTGGGGACCAGAATGAACCCTTTGGTGGCTTCGGGGCGCTTGACCACGATCAATTCGACCCCGGCTTGGGTGGCATCCAGGGCGGCTTGGGTCCCGGTACACCCCTGATCGGCGAACGCGACCTGAACCGACACACCTGTAGCTTCCTGCACGTCTAGGCACAGGTCAAAGACCTGTGCTCGGTCTTGCTCATTGGCCGGTGTGGTAAGCACCGCCAGGACGTGCCCCAGGGTGTCGACGGCCAGATGGACTTTGGTGCCCCTGCGCTTCTTCGCGCCGTCAAACCCGGCACGGTGGCCGCTCTCTGGTGTGCTTTGTAAGGTGCGACTGTCAATGATGATCGCGCTTGGCGCCCCGTTCCGGCCCTTCTCCATACGGGACAGAATCCGCAGATCATGCGCCGCGCTCTAAAAGCACGCGGCCTCAAACCAGCGGTGCGCCTGTTGGCGCACCGTCTCTGCCGGGGGAAAGTCATGAGGCAAATACGCCCACTGTGCCCCCGTGCGCGCGACCCAAAGTAGAGCGTTCAATACGTCTCGGATGGAATATTGCCGTTGTCTGGCGTCTTCAGGGCTGAGCAGCAGATATAGGAGCAGAAAGAAATACGTGTCGTCATCGACGTCACTCGGGTACCTTCGGCGCGTCACCGACCCATTCTGCTCGTTACGAAGTCGCTACCGCGAACTTCAAACCTGTGCTTGGCAGCCCCTCAGGACGCAAAATTGAGGTAGACCAAGGCTCATCACTCGCCGTTTCTTCAACCGTTACAAACACCCTTTAGCCTGCACCAAAAGTGAGCTTGAGCCACTCCACCCTTGTAAGTTCAGGCTTGTCGGCTCAATGAGGCCTGACGAATTAAGCTTCCTACGGGTCGGTTCACCACACAAACTTGCCAGAACCAGTGTCAATGTGTGGCGTCTCGGGCAGGCGTGACTCCAAACCAGCGGCGGTACTCGCGACTAAACTGTGAGGGGCTCTCGTACCCGACGGCGTACCCAGCCTTGGCGGCCCCCAACCGCTGACTGGTCAGCAGCCGCCGGGCCTCTTGCAGTCTCAATTGCTTCTGGTACTGGAGTGGGCTCATCGTGGTGACGGTTCGGAAGTGCTCGTACAGTGCCGAGGGACTCATGCGCGCTTCGGCGGCCAGCACCTTCATGCTGAAGGGCTCGGTGTAATGCGCCCGCAGCCAGGTCAAGGCCCGGTTGACTTGGTGCATCGGGGTTCCTTCGGTGGCGATCTGACGCAGCAGCGGCAGCTGGTCGTCTTTGATGGCCCGGTAGAGCAGCTCACGCTCCAGCAGTGGGGCCAGCACCGAGATGTCTTCGGGGCTGTCGAGGAGCTTGACGAGCTGCACCGCCACATTCAGCAGCGCTGGGGTGACCTGGGCCAGGGTGAGACCAGGGGTGCGCGCCGTCACTTCTCGCCGCACGTCGCTGAGCATCTCCCGCAGTAACGTTGTCAAGACACTGGAATCAAGGTTGAGCCGGAAGCACAGGTACGGCCGCTCCGGTGTGGCCTCCAGAATCTGACCGCTGACCGGCAACGCTGCCGAGACCGCCAGATAGTGCGCCGCGTCGTAGGTAAACGTGTGCTGGCCCAGCATCACCTGCTTGCGGCCCTGCACCACGAGGCACAGCGCCGGTTCATGGAGCACCTGAACCGGCGCTTGTGGTGAGGCGGTGCGAACCAGTTCGACCCTGGGGATGGCCGTTGACGTCGTGCCGTCCTGAGGAGCATGTCGGGCGATCAGGGTGGCGAGTGCCCTCAGCGGTGTCATAAAACCTCTTTGTGTTCGCACATTCTTGTGCGGATGATTCTGGACGATTGAGAAAGGCTTGTAGACCAGCCGACTGCTGAATGGCTGCTACCAATCTACTTGATCCATTTTGGGTCAATCCCATCACTCTGGAGTATTGGGCAAGAACGGCGGTGGATTGGTCTACTGCCCGCGGTTTCCCCAAGCCTAAGGTGAATGAGTCAAGCTGCCGCAAGGGGTGGCTCAAGGAGGCAGCATGTCTGAACAAAATTCAACGGAGTTACGCGGCCAAGTCATCGTGATCACCGGGGCCAGCAGCGGGATCGGGGAGGCAACCGCCCGCTATCTGGCGGGTCAGGGGGCACGGGTCGTGCTGGGTGCGCGCCGGCAGGAACGGCTGGATGCCTTGGTCGCTGACATTCGGGCGGCAGGCGGAGTCGCCGACGCCCGGGCGACGGACGTCACCCGCCGCGAAGACTTGGCCGCGCTGGTCAGGCTGGCAACCGAGTCGCACGGCCAGCTGGACGTGCTCGTTAATAACGCCGGGGTCATGCCGCTCTCCCCGCTGGACGCCCTCAAGGTAGACGAGTGGGATCGGATGATCGACGTGAACATTAGGGGCGTCCTGTACGGCGTCGCGGCGGCGTTGCCCGTGATGGTGCAGCAGGGCCGCGGACACGTCATCAACGTGTCGTCCATCGGTGCCTACCAGGTCAGCCCGACGGCGGCGGTGTACTGCGCGAGCAAGTGCGCAGTCAATGCCATCTCGGAAGGGCTGCGGCAGGAACAGCCGGCGTTGCGGGTCACCATCGTTGCTCCAGGCGTTACCGAGTCTGAACTGGCCGAGTCCATCAGTGATGAGGCGGCCCGCGATCTGATGCGCGAATACCGCCAGCTGGCCCTCCCTGCGCTCAGCATTGCGCAGGCTATCGGCTACGCCATCACGCAACCTCAAGCGGTCTCCGTCAACGAACTGGTCGTGCGCCCCACGGGTGCACACTGAAGAGGCTGACCCAGAGATCAAGGCAGGGCGGACGCCGCTAACAATGCGGGTGCAAGATGCTGTGCTCCCCACGATGCTCATCGTTCCTCGCGCACATCCCACCAGAGGACCCCTTATGAAAACCGATTCCATCGCCCCGACCAACGAAGCAACTCACCCTTACGTAGGCCTGTGGGTCACTGCCGACCGGCAGATTCGCCATGAGTTGCTGCCCAACGGGCGCTACGTTGAGGCCCGGGGGAAGCGTGAACAGGCCTACTTGGGCCGTTATGAAGTGACAGGGGCCCACATCGAGTACTGGGACGACGCCGGCTTCACTGCCGACGGCGACTTCAGAAACGACGTGCTTTATCACGCCGGGATGGTGCTGAACCGTCAGAGATGAATCGCCCTGGAAGTGGTCAGAGAGCTGGCTCAGCGCTCAGCCCCTGACCCTTCGAGAAATAGACATCCCAGTGGTGAGGAAGAGTGTGGTGCCTTGATCGGCCCCAAGGCAGCTGGAGGGCAGGGGTGGCCTGAGATGATTGACCACATCTGGGCCGCTTGCGGCTGGCTGGTTCGTCTGGTCATGGCGGAAATGCTGGTTCGGATGTGAAGGTGGAGGTTCTCGATGCGGACCTACAGGTGAGGGCATTCCTGCGGCCGTTTCCGCCGCCCCAAGCCCTGTCGTTGGCGCCTCCAAGGCCAGGTAAGTCGGTGAGAATGTTCCCCATTCACTGCTTGCCGCGTGCCGTGGAGATCACCTGGAGGTGGCCGACGTCAGTCCGGCGACGTATCTCCCTAAGTGCCGCGCCGTCACTCCGCAGCTGAGCCGTCTGAATGATCTCCAGGACATCGTCTTCACCCACGAGCCGGATCAGGAAGGGCTGTGCGGCGTCCGTGTCTCGCTGCTGCTGAAGAAGGAGACCCTGCACGAAACCGTGCTCGTCGACCGCCCTCCAGAGCCAGGATCGGACGCCATCGACGGGGTTCCAGGTCTACAGTTCCTCAGCGAAAAGGACGCTGAAGTTGACGCATCATTGGCAGAGGGTCTCGTGGCTGACCTGTTGGGCCGCGTTGATACAGCACGTCTTGCACGTCCCGGTTACTCCGGAGAAAGCAGTGGTACAGGCTCTTGGGCGCGCTGGGTGTCTGTCACGGCGGGTTGCCCAGCCCGGTTAAGGCAACACAACCCACAACAGGCAGAGGAGCCGGGCTTAGAAATGCCAGCACGCAGGGCCAGATGCCCCAGAGTCAAGTCAGCCTGCACCTGCTTTTGCGCGATCAGCTTCGCCGGTCAAGCAGTTGGTGAAGCTGCTCAGGATGACGCAGTTGTGGCGGAGCTACCGACGTCGTTGATGCCTTCACAGCCTCATTTAGCTCGACTTAATGATTTCTTTTGGTGGGTTTGCCGTGTTGTATACACTTGATAGGTTGGCCAACTCGGAGGAAGAAAGCTGTCTCACGGCACTAGGGCCGTTCTAGTTGTCGGTGATTCTGACACCGTCAACCATTGAACAGGACGCTTTTTACAAGGCGCCCACCCCAACCTGTCTTTCCGCATAGACAGCCAAGAGCTCACGAAGGCCACAGCTATTGCAGCTGAAGGTTGTCATTGAAGGGGAGAGATCACTTGGCCCTGATACCAACAAGGTTGATCTTGGTAAGCGCCTCATGTGCTCCCTGACCATCTCGCTCACAGCTGAACGGCTTGTTCATTTCCAGTTTATATAGAGATGTGAAGTGCCGCACCTTACTTGTTATAACCGTTTATCATTGTGTCGCCCCAATTCGTTCAAGGAGAGTTGCAGATGCCGGAGACCCACAAAATGATTCTGGAAAGAGCCAACGCGGCGGTGGTTCAAGGCGACTTCGAAGGATTTCTGGGATTTTGTACTGAGGATACGGAGTGGACATTCGTAGGTGATCAAACGCTCACCGGCAAGGAAGCTGTTCGCCAATATATGGCGACCGTCTACAAGGAGCCGCCCAAATTGAGTGTTCACCGCATGATTTCCGAAGGTGACTTTCTCACAGTCATCGGTGAGATCACGTTGACAGACGAAGTGGGGAAAGCGACGCGTCATATGTACTGCGACGTCTGGCACTTCCGCGACGGCAAAATGGCTGGCCTACAGGCCTTCGTGATTTGAGGCCGCTTTAGACAGCACAACGCCTGCGCAGAGGGCCTGACAACCGTCCGCGGACACGAGGATCTCGCCCGCCAAGAGTCAAAACAGTCAAGGAAGGGCCGGGGAAGTCGACGGATTGGCATGCCATTGAACGTAGTGAGTAGAAGAGTCATCCGGAACAAGAGAACACTTCATGGCGCAATTGCCTTTCCGTCCCTTCCCCACCCGGTTCATGTGGCCCCATAGACTCGCCACATAACGCCTTGAGGGTCTAATTGGAGTCAATAGGCTTGCCCTAGGCTCTATTGAGCAGTGACGGTCTGCGCCTGCCCGTTTCCCAGTCAGTCAGGGCTCACATCTCGGAGGATCTGAATGGAGTGGTGGGTGTGTTCCGTGTGCCGGCAACAGGCGCTCCACCCCGTTCCAGGGGCGTGGGGGCCAGGTCGTGGTCAAGGCGATCCAGCGTCTCAAAAACACTCCCGTAGCCTTGCCCATCAATGTAATGGCCTCCTCAGCTGACGAAGGCTTCTCTGGACGTGATCGTCGTGGTACCACATATCGAAAGACCGGTCGATCAAATTCACGACTCGCCGGGGAAGCCGTGCTGATGCGTACCCTCCTGCAGGAGGGTACGCATCTCCTCGTGTTGCGCGAAACGGCGCCAGCGGCAACGGTGCCCTGAAAGCTACCGTTCGGTTTGAGTCGTGCTTTCCAAGTGGAGCCCGTGTGCATGGAGACGCCGAAGTGGTCAGCAATCTCCTGGTTCCATTTGGGGGCGTCCAAGCGACGCTCCTCAAGTTGAGCGCAGGAGGAATGGGTCAGCGGCCCACCAGACAGGCCGCGAGCCTATCAACTCAGACCTCCGCCGTGATCAATACGTGGGCGTTTTCACAGGCCTGAAGGTCAGGAGGACGCTGGGACGCGAAGCTTTTCATGCCTAGTCGCTGCTCACGCTGAATGTCCGCCGGATGACTGATCTTGGCGGGCACATGAAACCAGGTCACATCTTGACGCTCTTAATGTTTCATCGCCGTCCATGCAGCGCTGCAGGACGCGGTGCTGATCATCCTCACTCGAACCGAGAAGCCTGTCGAGCCTATTCAGGCCGTCTCCGTTAGGCCATTAGGGGCTTTCTACGACGATGGCGCTCGCTTGAGCGAAGGTCTGCCGAAATGCCTTCAGTGGGGCGTAATCGGCTGAGTGGTAAAACTTCTCAGCGGCCTGCTTAGAATCAAAACGGAGAATAACACCGAAAGCGGGCGTGGTTTCAGCTTCCCAAACCAGCGGTTGAGGATCACGGGCGACGGGGACGCCGCCGTATTGGGTGACGATCTCCAACGTCTTGGTTTCGTACTCGGCCCACTTCGCTTCGTCATGTGGGGTGACACTAATGACCATATATGCACTCATTTTATTCTCCTTATGCTTGGGGGAAATCAACGGCCAACTTCGTGTCCGTACCTATACCGTAGCACACAAGTATCTTGTGCAAAAGATACTTGTGTATGTTAAACTCTATACATGCGTCTCAATGAGCAAATCTGCTTCTCACTCGCAACTGCGTCGCGCTCAGTAGCGGCACTGTACCGGCCTCTGCTCGAGGAGGTGGGACTTACCCAGCCACAATTCATGGTCATGCTGGTGTTGTGGGAACGCGATCACACCACCATCAAGGACATCGGGGCGGCGCTGCAACTCGACCACGGTACGCTTACCCCTCTGCTCAAGCGGTTGGAGACTGCTGGTCATATTGTGCGGCGTCGCCGCATTGACGATGAGCGTAGTGTTGACATCGAGTTAACACCTCAAGGAGCTGCACTACGTCAGCGGGCCGAAGGCATTCCTGCGGGAATCTCACGGGCGCTGCCTCTCACTGAAGAGGAAAATGCTCTCTTACGCAGGCTTCTAACCAAGCTCGGCGCTACCAGCAGCTGAGCGTTGACATTCGGCTTCCTGAACTGAGTTTGCCTCAATTTCAATGCGTACAGACAGTTCCGCTACTGGAGGGAGGTTCATCGGTTCAGCATCCTAACCGGTTGTGCTGCCCTGACCGGGTTGGGGGAGGCTGTCCCGCTGTGACTGACCTGAAGCCTTACCCCCACCGTTTCCCGGTAAGCTTGTTCAGCACCCCAATTGGCTCCAGCACCACTTCTCCCTGGGTGGCCGAGACATCTAGAAATTGTTTCAGGTGAGCGGCATTGAGGTCAGTCATGCAGCCCTTCGCGAAGGGTAGATCAAATTCGGGCCCCTCCTCTCGCTGGCATCTGGATCAAGTCTGTCCGTCCATCGGAGGCGTCAGACACGGGCTCTGAAGGGCAGTGGACGGGCACGACTTCGTGCAGGGGATGCTCTGCAGCGGCACCGCGAGACGCATGCCGCGAAAACCTTTCTGACCGGACTGCTGAGTGAATATCACGTTTCGGACGTTATTGACGTTGACACAAAT
Organism: Deinococcus arboris; assembly: GCF_009755355.1. GTDB lineage: Bacteria > Deinococcota > Deinococci > Deinococcales > Deinococcaceae > Deinococcus > Deinococcus betulae. The sequence continues at coordinate 12,654 of NZ_WQLB01000025.1, forward strand.
TAACTGTGGAGCCGCGATTCGGGCGATCCCCAACTTGATGAAGGTCGATCACCAACGGGTGAGCTCCACGGCACGCGGCAACAATTGGATTGAGTAACCTCACCGACCTACACTGCATCAGGGAGCGCAAGAAGTTCTGCATCTGCACGCTCACATCGAAGACCGCCGCTCTCACACCCGAACCAACGTTCCTGTCAAAAACAGACGATACCATCAAAAGCAAGCGTTCCACACGTGGTCTTCAGTTACAGCGGGGGTGGCCTGAACCTTAGACCACCCCACGCTGTGTATGCCGTGCAGCAAGTGAAGAAACACAACTTGGCCCGTTGTTTGTCTATGGCATACAGAGTGAAGCCCAGATCGTTGTCGGCTCCGCCTTGCGCAGTCAGACCCTGGATGGCTTATGTGAGTGCCAACTGCTTTTGACAGCAGGCCAGGGCGTGTTCAAGGGAACCGAGATACAAGTGGACGATACCGAGACTGTTGAGGGCACGTGCCAACCGGAGATGATCTTGCTGCTCCCGCTGGATCGGCTCGGTAGGCCAGCACGCTCTGGGCCGGATGCCCGCAGCCTGACACTTGGTCTTCCGGGCACTGACGCTTTTTCATGACGTCTCCACGTAGTCGAGACTGGAGAGGTTTCTGGGCTCGGCTCTCCTGCAAACCGTTCAGGTTTGCAGGGCAGTCCACATCGTTGAAGCCCCTCCGCCTCAAGCCCTCTAGCGCTGTGGACAGTGCGTCATCTGGCCAGGTGAGGTGTTCGGTTGAGCTGCGTCATTCCGACCGGTCAAAAAGAGTCATAACGAGAGCGACTGTGCTGAAGAAGCCGGCGCCGATTGCCAGCAGCATTGAGGGGACAAACGCGGATGGGGGTGGAACCCATTTGCCTCCGATTATCCAGGGCAAGGTGACGACCAACGCGGTCGATGTGGCCGCCACGACCTCGTTGATGGCGAGCGCACCCGAACCCCACGAGCCGCCAGGTTTCAAGAGGTTGCGTACCGAATCGACTGACGTTAGGACGACGGGAACGCTGAGGGCGACGAACAGGAGGGCTCCCCAGGTGGCGTTGAGGTGCGCCAGCACCAGCGGAATGAGGAGTGGAAGGGCAAAGAGGAAGAAGAGTCCCCGCACTCCAGAACGCAGGTATTGGTCGGCGTTGGGCGCGGCGCGGCGAGTACGGCGGTGCCCAGATTCCAGGTAGAAGAAGACGCCTACAAGAAACGTCCCGACAAGTGTGGCTGCGATTTCTGACAAACCGACCAGAATCTCTGGGCTGACCTCTTGCGCCATGACTACACCCTCCTCAGCAAAGTGAAATGAACTGCAGGCGGGCCGGTTCCACCCAGTGCATTTGCGATAGTCTGGTCTCAGTTGCCGCCCTGTACAGTCTTACCCGAATCGACCCGTGGCCTTCAGAGATCTGGCCATACGCCCGGGCCAACTGTGCGTCATCAGCGGCAGGAGACCCGGTGCGCAGAGCGTAAGGAAGTCAATCTTGAGGCTATGAACTTGTGTTGGTGACGCAGTGAGCTGCCCCGCACGAATGCCAGGCAAAGTCGTCATACAGCACCTGCAGCCTCACCAGCGGCATATCCTGACTTCAATCGTTCACGGTTTCCCGTTCGGGCGAGCGTGGACGCGACCGCTGCCCCGAGCAGATCTTCGAATGTGGGTGCCGGGAAAGACAAAAGAAGGCGGAGAGGGTGTGAACGCGCAGTCATGGAGCAAACAAGTTTCACAGGACGCGTCAAACAGCCTGGCACTGCCTGCGGATCAGGTCACTTCCCCTCAGCTTCTGCCAGGAAACGGACTAGGTCGTCGTAGCCGTAGAGCAGCGCCAACTCCCGGGGCGTCAGGCCCGTGTGCGTCTTCAGGTTCAGGCGGGCGCCTGCCTCGACCAGGACTCGCGCCGCTTCCAGATGTCCGTGCCAGACCGCATCGTGCAGCGCCGTCAGTCCGTTATAGGCCCCCTGCGCATCCAGTTCGGGCGCTGGCGTCCCAACCTGGCCGCGCTGCTCCATCAGTGCCCGAATGACGTCGGCATGCCCCATGTAACTGGCCTCGTGGACAGGCGTCCCCCTCATCAGTCCGGTCACCCGGCGAGGATCCGCACCTGCATTCAGCAGCACACGCACGATGTCGGTGTGTCCTTCTCGGGCAGCGACGCCGAGCGGGGTATAGTCGTCGTCCAGGCGTCCCACAATCGGCGCTCGCCCGTTGACGGAGCCTCCGGCCGCAATGAGCCGTTCAACCTCATCGAGGTCGCCCACCTTGACTGCTGCCATCAGCGTCAGCGCACGAACGTGCTCGGCGTCAGTCTCGATTCGCGCCTCTACCGCGCGTGCAATCGCGTCGAGGTGATCTTGCTGCGCGAGGTCAAGCGCCGTCTGCTGCCAGTGGTTCCTGATCGTCGTCCTGGCGCCACGCTTCAGAAACAGTTGAACGGCCTCCTCCCGCTTGTGCAACACCGCGTCCATCAGGGGCGTGTTCCCGAGAACAGGGGACTGTTGATCAATAAAGGCGCCGCGGTCGAGCAGCAGACGGATGACGTCGGTGTTGCCCGACTGTGCTGCTTTGTGAAGCGCCGTCGCACCCATGCGCGGCTCAATCGCCAGCACGTCCGCTCCAGCCGTGAGCAGCAGTTCCACCATCTGCGGCTGTCCAAGGCCGACAGCGATCATCAGCGGCGTAAACCCTTCGGGACTGCGGCGGTCTACATCTGTCCCGGCAAGCAGACGTTCAAGTGCCGTCGTCAGGTCGCCGGCCCGAATTGAGGCTTCTAAATTCATGTTGGTTCTCCCTTCAGGAAATGCGGGCTTGAGGATTGAGCGATCTTAAGTTGATGGAAGTGCCGGTACGGCATCATCGGTTTCCTCACTGCGGCGCTCCAATCGTGCCGAGAAACTTGATCAGTTCTGCATTGACACGGCTGGCCTCTTCGTGCTGGGGCCAGTGACCTGCATGTTCCAAGCGGATCACGTCGACCAGGCCGGGCTGGGCCTGCCGGAGGTCTGCAGGGGTCGGGGGAGTGGGATGGAAAAACTGGCACAGGCCGTCGGCTGCGCCGTAGAGGTACAGGCTCGGCTGGTGAATAACCGCGTTCTTAAACGCCGCCGTCAGATCGAACGTGATCTGCAACACGCGGTAGTAATTGAGCCCGCCCTGGAAGCCGGTCTTCTCGAAAGAACGGATCGTGTGTTGAACGTAGTCTGGATCCGCCCAACTCGGCACGGCCATCGGGGAGGGCCGGAGCATCCCCCGGGCCGGATCGAGAGGATCCCACCGCGCGTCTGGTGGCGGGCTGGCCGACAGCCAGTACAGGATGCTGGGAATGGTCTTCGCTGCTGGCGCATAGCGGGCCTCGGCCTCCGGCTTGATCATGTTGGCAGCGTAGTAACGCTCCCCCAGCCCCCGTCTGCGCAGCTCCTCCCAGAGACTGATCTCGCCGCGGGGCGCGTACGGGATACTCAGGCTCACCAGCGCCCGAAAACGGTCTGGCCGCATCACCATGGCGCGCTGAGCATAATCCGCACCCCAATCGTGGCCCACCAGAACGGCAGACTGAATTTCGAGGGCGTCCAGGACACCCACCAGATCACCCACAATATGGAGGGACGTATAGAGACTGACGTCGGCCGGGGCGTAGCTTGCCCCGTACCCACGCATGTCGAGCGCCACTGCGCGGTAGCCTGCTTCGGCGACCGCGCGCATCTGACTGCGCCAGGTCTCGGCCGTGTCCGGGAAGCCGTGGCAAAACAAGACCGCCGGCCCCTGGCCCTGCTCGATCACATGGAACGGCTCCCCGTTGACCTGCACCTGCGCCCGGCGAACCGGGAAGGCGTTGGGCGACCCTGAGACAGTGGCCAGTGCCTGAGACGGCCTTTTCGGCGCGGCAAGCCGTTCGCGCTTGGAAGATGACCCGTCTGCGCCAGAGGCTCCCGGCAGAGCATCCCGCTTCGAGCTGTAGAGGTCGGTTGTGCGGGACGTCGCGGCGAGCCGGGCTCCAACCGCACCGTTCTTCAGCGTTACACCGGAAGGCAACATCGAATCTTCACGCATCACAGCACCTCCAAGTTCAGGATCACGCCGCCAATGGGTTTAAAGCGGGCGAAATAGGTGACGGAACCAAGTAGTTGGTGCGGCTTGGTTGGCCTTGGTGAGATCGCGGCCACCGATCAGCAGCGGCACCTTGGGATGAGCGTTGCGCAGGACGTGTCCCGCCCAGCGGCCAACAACGCCGGAACCTCCGGTCAATACAACAGGATCTGACGATAGGCATCACTCTCCTTATATGAGCTGGAAATGCCCTTTGTTATCAAAGCCTTCTGTCTGAGCCAAGGAATTGAGCGGTTTTCCTCTGGTGATCACTGGCTGCATCATTCGGCACTCAACGTGTTTTTCAGCCTCCCTTCGGGCAATTCAGGACGGCGGAGAATCGCCAGACGTCCGAATGGCGTCTGCGCCACCCGCACGGATTCAAAGCCGGCAGCGAGTCCTTCCTGGACTAACTCCTCGGCCGTCGGTGCGAAGACCATCCCTCTGTGACGGAACAGCAGTTGTGACAGAGCAAAGCCGCGCATGGCGGCCATGTCGCCGTCCATGGGAGGCACGAAGAGTTCTTGCATGAGCAACGTGCCTCCAGGCCGAAGGGCCCGAAGGATCACTTGTAAGACGCCGGCGCGTATGGCTTCGGGAAAAAAGGGTTGAGCCCAAAACGCCGTATCATAGGCGCGCTCCTCATCAAGCGTCTGGACGTCTTGGCAGCGGATCTCTACTCTGGTTTCAACACCCAGAGCCCGCACCCGCCGACGGGCTTCATCGGCGATGCTGGGCAGCAGTTCGAGGCCGACCTGATGACTCTTCGGAAAGATCAATGCCATGTTCAGAAGGGCTCCAGCAACGCCGCACCCCACGTCCAGTCCCCGTCCTCCAGCTTCCAGCACCGCGTATTCAGGCAGGGCATCTGCGAGGAGCCGAAACGCGATTTGCGTCGCGGGGGTGACGTGACCACCAAACACCTTGGCCTGGATCAGGGCGTCGGTCTCGCTCATGGGGATGCCTGGGGGCATTTGGACGGCCTCTTGGATATAGCGCGGCAGCATTTGGGCGTAGTCGAGCAGGTCGGCGATACCCACAGTGGCGTCGTCGGCACACAGGGCCTCAAACGAGGGACTGAGACCCACAAGGTCACCCTCCCATTCCACGACACCGTGCGCTGTGAGGACGAGCAGAACGCTTTCCAGGTGCGCCAACGAGCTTCCGGTAGAAGTCTGTAGGGCCTGCAAGCTGCGCGGCTCTGCCAGCAAGGGGAGCCAGCCAGCCTGTTGCACAGCCTTGAGCAGGGCCAGGGCTTCAGCGCCTCTACTCCAGGTGTCCAGCAAGGTCTTGGCCTGCGACATGAGTTGGTGGCGCGGTGTGGGCCGGGTCTCGTGCGAGCCAGAGGTCACACGATCACCTCAAAAAAGAGACGGTGACAGTTCTTCATGGGCGCTCAACCTCCTCATCAGCATGGCGAACTTGCGTTTGTTTCGGGGCTGATCGGTGATAAACACAGGCTGCGCTCAGTCGCAGGGCAGGAGATAATTTGGACGGCGGTACGCAGTCACGAATCCAGCGCGGCGCATGTTGTGCTCACTGGGGTTCGGCGACTCAGGCAAATCTTCGGCAACCTGAGTCAAGAGATATTTCGCTCCGAGTCTCGCGCTGTCCTGAATGCGCCGAGCAATCAGAGCCGCCTGCACTCCCTGACGGCGATGTTGCGGCACGACCGCGGCATTGCCCAGCCAACCGAAGTCACCGAACACCGCCAAACTGGCGCATCCCACCGCTTCGTCCCCTTGAAACGCCAGATAGCTGTGCCATGGGAGACGCCCGAGGATGCCTTGAAACATAGGGCGCCAATCTCCAGACAAACCGTATCCCCTTTCAAAGACCTCCATAAAGGTGTCCAAAGCGTCTAGACCGACCTCACGCACCTCAATTCCGGCTGGAATGGGGATGGGGCTGGACGCAACGTCCCGTCCAAGTTGCATCAGTGCGCGGGTCGGCAGGGCACCCAACCTCAGCAGGCGCGCCTCCAGATCCGCAGGTTGAGCCTGCGGATGCAGGCTGACCATAATCTGGGACGCACCACTGCGCCGGACGGCAGCCTGAATATCGCTTAGGTCATCGTCTGTTACAGGCCGGGAAAGACCCAATCCCAGCGTCCGGTTGAACCAAGTCAATGTCGGAAAGTGGGTGATGAGCTGAAGTGTGGCCCCAGCCACATCAAGCGTTGCCATGCCCAGGAGGTCTCGCTCTCTTTCTGAAATGGAAGAGAAGAGATCGCGCACCATTTGTGTTTCGGCATTTTCAAAGGCTATCTGCAGCTGAGGGGGATAGGTCGTCTTTGAAGTGACCATCGATCTCCTTTCTTACGCAAGAAGGGCAGAGCTCTTGACACGGATTGGTTGGGGTGGACGGCCTGCTTCAGATCTGTGCCGTCCACCGCTGTTTTCGCTGAGGGCCCTGGAAGGGATCCGGGCGAACCGAGCCGTTCATCTTCAAGTTCGGCTGCGCCTTTCAAAAAGCGCTCCAGATTCCCAGGAGTCGGCTCTGGCGGCGCACCACTCGCGTCTGGGATACCCGTCCCGTATCCACGGTCCGCCGCGCGAACCCGCTCGGCGACGCTCTCGCCTGGAGCAGCAGCGCCGTGGGCCGTGCCAGCTGGAAAAGATGAGGAGCCACTGCAATAAACCACAACCTTACGGCCACTGACCCAAACTGTCAGTTCACCGGACAACAGGTACAGCTGTCATCCCACTGCGTGTGGACGTGCGGCAATTTCTGATGGCCTTCAGAGGTCGTAGCAACCACCAATCCCCCGCGGTTCGTCAGCCCTGTTGACCGATTCCCAAGAACCCAGAACGCCGGTTGGGTCGTCTGTCTCTGAAGTTCTTCTTTACGGAACGTCTGTGTCGTCATGGTTCCTCAGGTCAGGTCGTGGTGCATTGCACTTATCTCTGTCAGCCGAGTTCGACAAGCGCGACGACACGGCTCCAGCCAGCACTCGCCCCCTGAATCTTGTAGGGGAAAGCCATGACCGTAAAGCCGTGCGTCACGGGCAGTGCATCTAGGTTGGCAAGCTTCTCGAGCTGCGCGTACTCATGCTCTAGGCCGTAGAGGTGAGTTTCCCAAAACTCTACGTTTTCCGCGCCCCGCAAGACGTCCCCGGCCATCACGTCGAACGCCCGGTCTAAGCCCCATGCGTCGATGCCGATGGTTCTGACTCCTCGCTCAACCAGGTAAGCGGTGGCGCTGCGCTGAAGGCCGGGGTGCTGGCGGTCGTAGCCAGCTGTGTTGAAAAACTTAGACGCGTCCGTCCGGATGAGTACGATGTCGAACGGCTTCAGTTCATACCTGATGCGCCTGAGTTCCGCCTCCACGTCTTCGCGCGAGATGCCCGCCACCCTGTCCTTGGCCGTCATGTCCAGAAGTACACCGTCCCCGAAGCACCACCTGAGCGGCACTTCATCAATGGTTCGCGGCCTGCTTCCACCGGACGCTTCTGGCCCGTAGTGATATGGGGCGTCCATGTGTGTTCCCGAATGGGTGGAAATGGTCGCCTCTTCCACAGCCCAGGCGTGTCCACGCGAGAACACCTTCTCCGTAGACTCTCTCGGCATCCCAAGGACGCTTGCGAACAGCTCGGCACCGACTTCTTTGCCCCGTACGTGATCCGTATAGGCGATGTGGTGCGCATTCGGTTCAAAGGCGGAGGTCGCATTGTCGAGCGTATCACTCAGATCGAAGAGCGCGACTTCTCGGCCTCTCCAACGAAACCTTTCTCCCACTGTCATAACCTCTCTTTGTTGGCATTCAACATCCCGTCTTCCTTCGTTTTGGAGCTGAGGCTGGGGTGGCACTCTCTGTCGGGGACCGCAGTCAGGTTCAGCCCGCTCGTTTTTCCTGTTACGTCAAGCAGCTGGTTGCGCCAGTCAGGTGCCTGAGCGCCACGATGTCAGCAGGAGAGGCCCGTTACCGAAGTATGGAGGGTCGTGTCAATTGGAAAAACAGCAACAAAACTTCTTGCAAGTCTCTTAGCCAACCGGATCCATGTAGAGCCGCGCCCATTGAATCAGTCCTTCCTCCACGCCGAATAAGGTGACTCCCCGGAGATCCACCGAATGGCCATTCGCCTGAGTGCCAGACCAACGCCATTCAGTCCACACCACATTTTCATCGCTAATTACACGGATCACCTCAGCGTGAAAATCCGGTAGCTGAGCAAAATTCGCCGCCCAGTTTTTCTCGACTGAAGCCCGCCCAATAAAGGAGCGCTCAGGATGGCGGGGCTGTTCGCTACGAACATCCTGGGCGAAACACGCCACGACACTCTTGACATCATGGCTGTTGATTGCGGCATGCAGCGCCTTAAGAACGGCTTCGGCTTCCTGCTGGTGGGATGATTTTGTCTTCATTACTACTCCTTGTTCACCTGAATTCTTGACGTTCGTCCTGTTTTCAGCGGCAACAGTATTGCCGCACACCACAAACTTTGCCCATTGACTGGGTTCGCCAGCATTCACCAGGCCATTGGGTTGATCCGCAGCCGCTGGGCGCATGTCAGAGCGGCTCGCGCTTGACGCGTGCAAGGCTTGTCCGGCATACCCTAGGGCCAAAGTGGCCAGCAGCACCCCCCAAAATGGTGTCTGTTTCATTCGTTCTCCTTCCCTTCCTGACTTTTCCCAGTCGCGAGGCTGATTGACAGCCATCACGCTGCGGCGCCAACAGCCAGAGCGCTTCGTGTCATCGGGAAACCCAGCGCTCCGACAGCGTAAACGCCCTTCCTGCTTGTCTCCCGTAATGAGCTACTCCCCACGTCCCCTTCGTTTTCTCCGCCGCCCGTTCTCCCGTTGTCTAGACGCGGCCGCAGGGCGTAACAAGCAACCAGTCCAGACCAACCCTGAAACGCGGCGCGCATGACGGCTGATTTCCTGTTTCGGTCGGTTCCCACCCCCGCCGCTGTGCGAAAGTCCTTGCCGTCATGCCTTTGCCAGGGACAGGAGGTACCGCGCCAACTCTGCCGGACGCGACAGGAAGGGCGAGTGATCCGTGTCTATGCTCATTACCTCCTGGCAGCGCACCTGCGTGTACATTTCCCGCTGCAGTGCCGGAGTGATCGCCCGGTCGCGCAGACATTCCACGTATACGCGCGGCACCCGGCCAAAGTTCGCCTCGGAAAGGGAGAGGGGCTCTAAAAACGGAGCGATGGGTTGAGGAACCAGTCGCGCCTGCGCCCAGGTGGCAAGGTCAGCTGGGCACTCGCCGTAGAAGGCGTCTCTGACCACCCCCTCTGGGATCGTCACGACCCCGCGCTCCTCGTCAATCTTGAGGTTCTGCGTGACCAGAGAGTGGCTATCCTGTTGCGAGATCTGTGCGAGAGAGACGCCGTCAGCGAGCAGGAAGGCGCACAGATAGATCAAAACTTTGACACCGTCTGGGCGCCGCTCGGCCGCTTCACTGATCACCGTGCCGCCCATGCTGTGGCCGACCAGAATCGCTGGTTCGCTCAGTGAGTCTAGGAGTTCGGCAACCCGATCCGCGTACGCCCCCAGTGTGATCTCTGTGGGCACTGGGCCGCCCATGGTATAGCCTGGAAGGTCAGGAGTTTCTACGCGGTGGCCGGCCGCCTCAAGCAGGGGCGCCACCTTCTCCCAAGCCCACCCGCTATGCCATGCGCCGTGAACCAAGACAAAAATGCTCATTGCTCTTTCCCGCTCATCTCTTTCGCGTTCTTAGTTGCCATCAGACCCACCGTCAGCCTCGACACACAGCGCGTGGTTGATGAAGGCCGCAGCGGCGCTCCCGGCGGCGACAGCCAGAGAGATTTGGGCCATCGGAAAACCCATGTCGCCGACAGCGTAAACGCCCTTCACGCTCGTCTCCCGCGTTACCGGATTAGCCGTCACAATTTCTGCGGCGGGTCCCATTGGCCCAATCTCACATCCCAGGGCCTCAGCTAGATTCGAGCGCTGGCGCTGGGGCGGCCCATAAAAGAGGGCCTCGCGCCCGACACTCGAGCCGTCTTCGAAGACAATGCGTGACAGGCCCTCTGAGCCGCCCTTGCCCTCCAAATGCAGGATACGTCCCTCATACACGGGCACACCCAAAGACTGGAGCCTCTCACGGGCGCCATCGCTCAGGGGCGCGCCGTGCGTCAGGGCCACGAGGTTCCGGCTCCATTGGCGGATCAGGACAGCCCGCTCCACCACCTCGTCGCCTTCGGCCAGCACCGCGAGGGCTCTGTCGCGCACCTCCCAACCGTGGCAGTACGGACAGGAATACACGCCCCGGCCCCACAGTTCCTTAAAACCACTCTGGGGTGGGAGCTCATCCGCGACCCCGGTGGCCAGCACCAATTTGCGCGTCCAGACCGTCTGCTCTCCCTCTAACATCACTTCGAAATTGCCGTCGGTGCCGGATACCCCAGTCACCTCCACAGCCAGATACTCGACATCTGAATACGGCCTGAGCTGTTCACGGCCCCTTTCCAGCAGTTCCCGAGGACTAATGCCGTCACGGGTAAAAAAGCCGTGTGAAGTGCGGGCTGGAGCGTTTCTGGGTTCACCACTGGCCAGCACGAGTGTGCGCCGGCGTGAACGGCCCAGCACCAAGGCGGCAGAGAGGCCAGCCGCGCCTCCGCCCACCACCACCACTTCGTAAACGTTCGAATGTTCCATAAGATTCCTCTTATCGCGGTTCTAGTTAGATCCTGAGCCGCGGAGCTTCAAGATCACCTCAAAGCGGAAGTACCGGTTGTTCAATCTGTAGGGACTGCTCGCGTGATTACTGCACCCACGCCGTATGGACGTTTCTCACTCGAAATGTGCCAGTCCGGAGGAAGCGGAGGTTCCGCCGTCAACGGGCATCACCGCGCCAGTGATGTAGCTGGCCGCATCACTGGCCACAAACAGGATGGCGGCCGCAACCTCTGCTGGTTCCCCAACCCCTCCGAGAGCGGTGCGATTCTCGACAGTCTTGCGAACCCCGTCAATCTCAAGCACCGGCGCCACCCATTCAGAGGCTGTCACGCCTGGAGCGATGCTGTTCACCCGCACGCCGCGGCGGCCCCAGTCCAGGTCTAAGGCACGAACGAGGTTTGCTACAGCACCTTTGGTGGCGTTGTATGCCGGCCAGCCCCAGTCGCCGGCCAGCCCCGAAACGCTGGAGACGGCCACCAGATTGCTCCCGGACGCTTCTAGGTGAGGGAGCGTTGCCTGTGCCAGATACAGCAGTCCATCAATGTTCACAGAACGCATTTTCTCCCACTGATCGTGGAAAATGCGGGGCCTTTGAGGGCTTCCCCGGCTTCTAGCAGAAGTACAGTGTGATTCGAGTTTTCGCTGAGTCGGGCGGCGAGGACGCAGCCAGCCGCCCCTGCGCCAATGACGATGAAATCGACCTCTTCGGGAAGATCACCGCCGGTGCCCGGGATGGAATGGGTTGTCATCTGTTCTCCTTTTTGTGTCCTGGTTTCTGCCTGCGCAGCGGGAGTGCAGCTGCGACTTGAGAGCCACTTTTCATGCAGTGGTACAGGATCCTGCTGGATCAGCTGGTGCACCGGCGTTTCCCAGTGCACCTTCGACAGTCAGTGATAAGAGCATTGCCCTGATTCTGGTGATCACTGAAGTGTGAACCGGGATGCTGGGCAACCACGCGAGTTCTCACCTCACCGGATGGGCAGAGTCGGTGGTCAGGCTTGGCGGGCTTGACCCCGTCACAATGGGCCTGCTCGCCGTCACCTGACCCTTTTGATCCGCCCAGAGCCATCCTCAGTGGTCGCCCGTGTCTTGGGCGTGTCCAGAATGTGGGGGCCGCATGAGTGATGAAGTGCAGTCGACTGGGTGCTGCCGGATGGATAACGGTGTCTGCTGCTCGGGGTGACTCAAAGAGCACAGAAGCTGTGCTTCAGAACGTTTTGCTCAGGCCAGGCTGCTTGAGTCAGCTGCAGCAGACCTATGACTGTAGGAGCTCACAGTTCAGACACGCTCAAGACATGATCTCGCCGTCATGGTTAGAGGCAAGGAGGTATGAATGACTGCAAGCACCCCTACCACCGTACTGGTTCATGGAGCCTTCACTGATGGATCGTATTGGGCCGCCGTGGCTGACCGTCTCCTGTGTGCAGGTATGCCCGTCTCAGTACCAGAAAACCCCTTGCGCGGCCTGAAGACTGATGTCGAGGCGCTTCTGCGCTCTGTCCGCCAGATCGCCGGGTCTGTCCTGTTGGTTGGGCATGGCTACGGTGGGGCGGTCGTTCCCCACGCGGCCGCCCGTATTGACAATGTCTTGGGGCAGGTTCTCGTGGCGTCGTGCGGGATAGAACAAGGACGCAGCATTGCAGAAATCGTTGCTGATTTCCCGGCACCGCTGGTGGCCTCTGCCACGGGGTCCCGGCTCGGCCCACCGGGCTGCACCAGTGAACTCTTCATTCATGCTGACCGTTTCGCTGAAGTCTTCGCGGCTGACCTGTCCGTTGGGCGCAGTTCAGTCATGGCCGTGAGCCAGCGTCTGGTGGACAGCCGGGCTTTCAGTAGGCCGTTGGCTGGGCCTTTTGCAGGCCAAACGTGCCCGAACTGGTGTCTGGTGACCACGCGCGACCAAGTTATCCACCCTGAGGTTCAGCGGGCGGCGGCCCGCCGCCTGCAGGCCACCACCACCGAGGTTTCCGCTTCGCACGCTGTGGCCCTCAGTCAGCCCGAGACCGTTACGGTGTTCATCCTTAAGGCTCTTGAGGCACTAGAGAGGAGACGCCTGAGCGGTCAAAGCATCTAGGTCGTCTCCGGCCACTTTATCCCAGTGGGTCAACCGATCTGAGAGTAAGCTCAGCCGAGAAGGCGGTAGATAACACCGCCGCCCTCCGCACTGCACGCCCGAAACGTGGTAACTAGGTCAGAGGCTGATAAAATGCCTTGAACCCGCTCTCCTATCGTTGCGCACCATCATTGCGGGCCACTGACTCATCGGTGAAGCTACCACTTCCCCTACAAAGCGCCGCCCTGCCGCTAGAGGGTGCTAAGAAGAGATTCGAATCGCGCCCATAAATTTAGGCTATCTACGTAAAAACCCGAGCTAGATGGCGTTTCTCCGATGATGAAATCTTGGTTCGAGTCCGGCACATCGCTTGTTGGGTGCGCTGCCCTCTTATGCTCATTGATGAGGTCGCAGAGTCAGGACTCACCGCGTCACCGATCTCTGCTATGCTCAAAGCGCTTTTTCGTCCACAACAGAACAACATGTTCCTTTTTAGATAGGTATCTTATTGATTCCTGCGTTGGAGCGTAACGAGAAGGGTAGGCTGATGGCATGCCGCCAGCCTGGCAACCCACCCGATGGACCCGCGAGCAGCTGGAAGAACGGCGACTGTTCACTGAACCATATCTCCGTGCAAGGGCACTGAGCTCCACTCAGATCGCCGAACTGTGCGGCGTCAGCAGCAGTGCCGTACGACGATGGCGTCAACACCTGCGCACGCAGGGCTCTCTCGAAGCCACGATCGCGCCAGGCCGCACGCCACGACTGACGGACGCGCAGGTCGCCCAGATCATGACGAGCCTCAGCGCGGGGCCCGGCCCCGCGCACGCCCCGAATGCCCGTTGGACGTGCCCAAAGGTGCGCGAGCTGATCGGCCTGACCTACGACGTGTGGTACGACGTTGATCACCTCAGTCGGCTCTCACGGCAGTGGGGATTCACATCACAGAAACCGATGGGGCGGGCGCGAGCACAGGATCAGGAGGCGCTCGTCACCTGGGTGGAGACCACGGTGCCCGAGTTGGAAAAAAAAGGTCGAGACCGGAGCAACACTCGTCTTTATCGATGAGGTGGGCTTCAGCTTGAAGCCCACCGTGACCCGCACCTGGGCCCCCTGTGGTCGGACGCCCGTGTTGGTGTCCAAGCACTGCTGGGACAGAGTGTCGACGATTGGCGCGATCGCCACGACGGGGCAGTTTCTGCACCACACGCACCCAGCGTCGATCAAGGGCGCGCACGTCCTGGCGTTTCTGAACCATCTGCTGCGGCACGTTCCTGGATCGATGACAGTGCTCCTCGATAATGCCCGCATCCACAAGACGAAGGCGCTCAGCGCCTTCGTCGCGGACGAACCTCGGTTGGCGGTGGTGTACTTCCCGCCATACTCGCCCGAACTGAATCCGATTGAGTCGGTGTGGGCCTATGTGAAGCAGCATGTTCTCGCGAACTTCTGTCCGTCCGATATTCAGATGTTGAAGGCCCGATTGTCGGTGGCGTGGCGGAAAGTACGAACGGCTGAGCTTCCACGGCGCCTCCTGCATCGCTCTGCCTCGTGACTCACTTGCGCAGGAATCAATAGTGTCCTCTAACTGTACTTCGGGGAATATTTAGCGGCACCGTCCTGGTCAGCATCTGCGATGCTGGCCCTCTTGTTCAAGCGTTCTTTGCTCCCTCGATGGACCCAGCACTTTCCAACATGGTTTTCGCCGTTCCTCACGTCTTTTCGTCATCAGGCACAGCGGTTCTGGGCATCGACATACATTCAAGGGTTGTGTAGCGCGGCGCATCGGAAAAGCATGCAGCCGCTGGCCAATCAGATCGCACGTGGACAGCACGACCAGATTCAGCACTTGATTACCGACAGTCCCTGGGGCATCCAGGGACTGGAGCAACTCGTGGTCGAGCGTGCCCAACCGCTGGCGGGCGGGAAAAAGGCTGTGCTGATCATTGACGACACCTGCCTGACCAAGTTCGGTTCGAAGTCCGTTGGTGTGGGACGGCAGTATTCGGGTCAGGCAGGCAAGAGCACCAACTGTCAGTGTCTGGTCTCCGTGACATTGGCTCGTAATGAGATCCCGATTCCCCTCCGCCTCAAGCTCTTTCTGCCCTCTGAATGGTCTTCTGACCAGGCGCGCTGCCTGAGGGCAGGTGTTCCTGCAGAACACCTGCCCCAGTCCACCAAGTGGGAAATCGCCCTACGAGAGATTGATGACCTTACGGGCACGATTCAGTACGGTATGGTGCTTGCAGACGCCGGATATGGCGTCAATGCGGCTTTCCGGCGAGGCCTCACGGCCCGTGGCCTCCGTTGGTCGGTGGGGACGATCAAGACACAGCGCGTGTATCCCGCGCACGTCCGTCTGATTCCAATTCCCAAACATTTCCGAGGTCGTCCTCCACGACATCCAACGCCTTCGGAGGAGACCGAATCCATCGAGTCCGTGCTCAGCCAAGAAGCCTGGAGACGGGTCATGTGGCGCCATGGCACGAAAGGACCCCTGATCGGCACGTTCGCCGCAACGTACGTTCGACTGGCGGACGGGAACGAAAATGCACGGGGGCAGCACCTTCCAGGAGAAGGTGCGTGGATCATTGGTGAACAACGTGCTCGAGGGGAAAAGAAATATGACCTCTGTAATTTGCCGCCTGAGACGGCATTCAAGCACTTGATCCAGATCACCAAGCAACGGTGGGCCTGTGAGTTGGGGCACCGAGAACTCAAACAGGAAGTGGGGTTGAGTCATTTTGAAGGCCGGAGCTGGCAGAGCCTCCATCGTCACGCGGTGCTCTGCCTGGTCGCGCTGCTTTTTCTACAATGGCTGCGCCTCTCACAACCGGATGATCTGTTCGGAGAGACGGTCCCGGCGATCCAGTACCTATCTTCAATATTGTTCGTGCTGCACAGCACTATTCAGCGGACCGTGAATTTCCCCAAAGTACAGCTAGTCCACTGTCCAACTCAGATTGAGGGATAGAGACGGGCCAGCTTGATACGGGCGTCCGGGGTTCGGAACTGCCAGTTCAGCGCCTTCAGCCTCTGGTTCCGTGCAAGGGTCCACGGCTTTACAACGTCCTGCAGCATGTCGAGGCTGGTCACACGCCGGTCCAGACACTGCTTGGATAATGCAGAGAATTCGATCTCGACGGCGTTGAGCCAAGAGCCATGCTTCGGCGTAAAGTGCAGCTCCAATTTCTGCGCGATCCGTCGAGCTTCGGCCGGTTCATATACGGTGTACAGCGGCGCGAGGGTATGGCTCGACAGATTGTCCAGCACCAGGCGAATCTTGTGGGCGTCTGGATAGAACTCGTCGACCAGGCGTTTAAGGCACCGCGCGAAGTCAGCGGCGGTTCGCCGCTGCGTGACCTCCATCTCGCGCCAGCCGCGGAGGGGCTCAAAGTACCCAAAGACGTTGCCCATCCCGTGCCGCTCATATTCGTAGTCCACACGTTTGGCGCTCCCCGGCTTGATCGGGAGTGGCGTGCGGACTTCACCGATCAACTGGCAGGGGCGTTCATCGAAACACACCACGGGAGACTGCGGATCATAGGGCTGCTCGTAGAGATCCAGCACATCTTCCATGGCGCAGACAAAGGCTGCGTTCTGTTTCGGCGGAATGCACCATTGCCGTTTCAGATGCGGTTTGAGCTCGTTTTTTTTAAGACCTGGCGCACCGTTTCGGGCGAGATGCCATTCACATGCTCTAGCTTCACCAACACGTCTGCGAGCAGCCGCAGACTCCACTGCGACCGCCCGTCTGGCGGATCACCTGCCGCCAGCGCAATGATGTGTGCTTCCAGCCGCCCATCGACTTTCCGTGGTTTGTACGCACTTGGCCGACGAGGCTTCAGGGCTGCTTCAAGCGTTTCGTTCACGAAACGCGTTCGGACCCGCAGTACTGTCTGCGTGCTGACGCCGAGTTGCTCCGCAATCTGTGCATCACTGAGCCCCACATCACTCTTCAGCAGAATGTGGGCATGTGCGATCTCACGGGCTGAAGAACGGCCGGCACGCGTGATCTTCCTCAGTTGCTGGCGCTGGTCGTCATCGAGCCGCACGGTCAGTCGGGCGCGTGGCATGTCCCATGTTGCGCCTCTTTCCTTCTCAGCAAAGTGAGCTGGACAGTGGACTAGCTGTCCGCGCTTACTGTTGTAACAGTTTGGCGTGGCCGCTGCTCCTTTATGCCCTGCAGTTCAGGCTTATGCAGCGGCATCTACCGTTCAATCCAAGACTGCGATGGCTTCCACCTCGACCAAATGCTCAGGGATATCCAGGGCAGCCACACCAAGTAGTGTGGCTGGCGACGTGGGGGTGTGACCCAAAGCCTGGCCCGCACGCGCGACGCCGTCCAGAAACGGCTCTATTTTGTCAGGTGTCCAGTCCACGATGTACGCCGTCAGTTTGACCACATGCTCAAAGGTGGCACCGGCTGCCGACAGCGAGGCGGCGACATTCAGATAACAACGCTCGACCTGGGCAGCGAGGTCACCCGCCCCCACAGTGCGGCCGTCGGCGTCCCAAGAAACCTGACCCGCAAGAAAAATGAGCTTTGAGCCGCTGGCAACCGCCACATGGTGGTATGCACCGATCTGGGGGAGACCTTCAGGGTTGATCAAGGTAATAGACATAGTTGTCCTCTCATGGAAGAAGGGGAACGGAGATGGTGGGGCCAGTCCGCACCTGTTCAGCGCCAGATCTTCAAACCGGGTGCGGCGCGGTGGCTGGCTGGCCGAATTCCGCCTGCGATCCTAAGGGTTGTGGGGGCGCGGCCGCTGCCACAAAGCGGCCTCCATGGGGCCTGTTCCGGTCACAGCAGCAGAAAGGCGCTATATCAGCACCGAGTGTCCCGGCGGTACTGTTCAGGACTCGCGCCCGTCAGGCGCTTGAAGTGACGACCAAGATGCTGATGGTGGGCGAAACCACAGGAAACAGCGACCTGCGCTACGGTCAGGTCAGTGCGGCGCAGTAGGTTCTGCGCCTGGTTCACCCTTTGCTCAATCACATACTGGTGCAGACTCAGCCCGGTGGCGGCGCGAAAGAGTCTCGACAGGTGCCGTTCGGACAGCTGGGCCGCGCGCGCAATGCTGGCAAGGGACAGGTCGCTGGTCAGATGTTCACGGATGAACTCTAGTGCTTGGCGAACACCACCTGGATCACCTGAGGTGGCCTCCGGTTGCCTTGCCGCTCGGTCAAACCTAGCCGACGAGTAGTGGCGCAGCAGATGGACGGCCAGGGCGCTGGCAACGCCTTCCGTGTAGAGGCGTCCTCCGGGGCCGCCCGCCGCCACCTCCTTGGCAAGCGCTGTCAGCAGATGGGTTGCCGTGTCGTCGGATGCGGCGAAAATTGACCTCAACTCAAGGGAACGGGTTTGGATGCCCAGTTCAAGGCTGACGCTGCGCAGCAGGTCGCTCGACAGCAGAACGTGCAGATCCTGAGACACCCCGACGCCCACCGACTGGGCTGGGCGACCAGGAACGAGCACAGTGACGGCGCCGCGCCGGTCTACATAATCGCGCCACGGTTCGCCCTCATAGCGGGCGGCGGTGTGTTGCGGCCCGCTCAGGTGCAGACCCAGACCGGCGGCGTCCGCTGGAATCTCCCAGGTCAGACCTTCGCCGTGGGGCGACGTGGTCAGCGCCGCTTGGACGCGGCCCAGCGCCCGGAGGGAACAGGTGGGCCATGTCGCGGCGCGGACAGTTTCATAGAGTTCGGCCTGTCGGGTGCGGTTCGCCGGCGCCCGCTCTTGCGGCTGATCCCTGGGCTTCATCATGGCACTCGATCCTCCTTCCAGCCGTCCAGAGGCCGGGTTACTTCAAGATAAAGCTGCTGGTCATGACCAACACAATGCTTGCGGTTCACTCTGGGCAGTGCGGCCAGACTGAGCTTCCGGAGGTACCACACAGTCCTTGACCGGGCTTTCCTCTGGCGACGCCTCTTTTAGGCACGGCTAATTTTGGACGTACTATGGGGTGTGCGACTTCGGACTTTAGGGCAACTGGCGCTGGAGGGCAAGCCGAGACCTGCCTCCCAGCGCCCTAAGCTCTTGCTGCTGCTGGCTTATTTGGCACTGGAAGGCGAGCGTGACCGCAGCCATTTAGCTGGGCTGTTTTTCGGGCAGAATCAAGATCCTTCGGGGAGCCTGCGAACCGCCGTA
This sequence comes from Deinococcus arboris, assembly GCF_009755355.1. Classification (GTDB taxonomy): domain Bacteria; phylum Deinococcota; class Deinococci; order Deinococcales; family Deinococcaceae; genus Deinococcus; species Deinococcus betulae. The sequence continues at coordinate 31,603 of NZ_WQLB01000025.1, forward strand.
CAGCGCCTGCGACGGGCTGTTCCCGAGGTGCTGGTTGTGGAGGACGACCGACTTTCTGTTCGCCTGGACTGCGACGCTCGCGAAGTGCTGAGACATCTGGACGCGGGACAGCACGATCAGGCGCTGGAGCTGTATATGGGCCCTTTCCTGACGGGCACGCGGCTGCAGGACTTGGGGGTAGAGCTTGAAGAGTGGATGTACGCCACCCGCGAGTACCTGGCCAGGCGGGTGCGCGGCGCCCTCTTGACCCTGGCTGAACGCACGGCGGGCCGGGGAGAGATCAGTGAGGCCGGTGCACTCGCCGAGCGGGCCGCTTGGCTGCCGGGCGCTCCGGAGCCTGAAGCCGAGGACTACCAGCGGCTCGGTTTGCTGTTGACGGCGGCACGGAGTACGCGTCTGGGGCGGCTGCGACAACAGGCCAGCGACTTCGGACTCTCGCTGGACTTCACGCCAGAGGTGGCTCAAGCGACTTTACGCCCGCTCGGAATGAACAGTTCGGCGGTTGCCTCCGCCCTCCCTCAGCGCGGCACGTCGTTTGTCGGACGTGTGGTGGAGCGTGGCGAAATGCAGCGGGCGTTGGTCCGGCCCGAAGTGCGACTGCTGACCGTCGTGGGGCCGGGCGGCATCGGTAAGACCCGGCTGGTCTTGGAGGTAGCGCGCACCTGGCAAGCCGAGCGGGACGTGGCCTTCATCTCGCTAGAGGCCGTGAGCGCTCTGTCGACCCTGCCTACCACCATCGCAGTGGCCATCGGCGTGACGCTGCCTGCGGATCAACCCAGTTTCGAGGCCTTGTTGGCCGTGTTGAAAACGCGGCGCTTGCTGCTGGTGCTGGACAGCGCCGAGCATCTTTTGGAAGGGGCCCCCGCGCTCTCCCGTCTACTGAGCATGTGCCCAGACATGAAACTGCTGGTGACTTCGCGTGAGCAGTTGGGGATTGAGGAAGAGTGGGTTCTTACCATCGGTGGCCTTAGCGTGCCCGCCGACAGCATCCCCTTTGAAAACGCCCGCCAGGTCGAGGCCGTCGACCTGTTCGTGCAGCGCGCCCGTCGGGCTCGGCTGGACTTCGTGTTGACCCCCGCCGAACTGTTTGCCGTAGTGCAGGTGTGCCGGCTGGTCGGCGGCTCACCGCTGGGCATTGAACTTGCCGCCGCTTGGGTGAAATTGATGCCCGTCGCTGAGATTGCCAGTGAGGTGGAGCGCAGCTTGGATCTTCTGCAGGCCACCCACCGGGATGTGCTGGAGAAACACAGCAGCGTCCGGGCCGTGTTCGACCAAACTTGGGCACAGCTGACTGAGACAGAACGGGCCGTGCTGGCGCGGCTCTCGGTGTTCCGGGGTGGTTTTACCCGCGAAGCGGCGGCCCAAGTGGCCGGAACGACTATCGTGACTCTTTCCGCGCTGGTGAACAAGTCGCTCGTCCGTCTTGCCGAACACGGCCGCTCGGATCTCCATGTGCTGCTGTTACAGTTTGCCGGTGAGGAGTTGGCCCGGCAGCGAGACGAGGAGCAGCGAACGATGGCGGCTCACGGTGCTTATGTTTTCGACTTGTGTCAGCAGGTTCGGAGCTCTCTTCTGTACTACCGCGACGAGAAGCTCTGGCTGGAACGGGCTGAGCAGGACATAGACAACATCCGCGTGGCGCTGAACCGCTGGTTGATCCAGGGGGAAGTGGAGACAGCGCTGCAGTGCATATTCGCGCTGCGCAACTTCTGGATAAATCGTGGGCGCTTGGTGCGCGAAGCGAGGACGTGGTTCGCCCGAATCCTCTCCAGCAAGGTCGAGATTGACCCTTCCCTCAAGGAGCAGGCCCTGGGGATGGACGGCCTGATGGCCATGCGAATAGGTGAGTACGAGTCGGCACGTCAGCAACTCGGAGCGTCTCTTGCCCTCTCCAAGAGGCGGGGAGAAGCGAACTCCATGAGTCTTCTTCACTTGGGCATTGTTCATCTGGAGACTGGCGATCTGCAGGAGGCCCGCCTACTGTTGGAGCAAGCTATCCTGCAGTTTCGTTCTCAGGACAACGCGTCGGTAGATGCCCTCATCCTGAACAATGTGGGCGCGGCCCTGAACAATTTGGGCAACCTGCTCATGCTGACCGGCGAGTTCCAAGCAGCGCTCTCGACTTTCGAAGAAGCTCTACGTGCAAAACAGGCCTCAGGCGGTACAGGTGGCAACATCGAGCTTATCCTGGCCAACATAGGCGAGGCCCATCTCCATCTGGGACACTGGGACCTGGCACAGGACTATCTACTGCGCGCCATTGAGGAACGCCTGGCACGTGGATATCATCACGGACTCACCACCATGCTGAAAAACTTAGCTTTGGTCATGATCGGCCAACACCATCACCGCCAAGCAGCAATTTTGCTCGGCCTCATTGAAAGGCAAAAACAGGTGCTTGATACCTTGATGTCCCCTGCAGATCAGGCCGCCTTCGAGCAGCAACTCGTGCCCTTACACGAGTCGCTGCCCCAGACCCTCTTGGGCGAGGCGCGAGCGCAGGGTCAGGCCATGACGTTGCGAGAGGGACTTGCCTACGCCCTTGGTGTGGGCAAAACGAGCTGAGAAGAGACGCTTTGGGCTCGCCCCGATCTCACGGCTTTTCCTTTAAGGACAGGTAACGTGCACCACGATAAATCATATACTTGGCGCTGTGAGTGGCTGTGCACCCATGGGCAAGGTCGCACATCTCGAGCAGGGCACGGATGTTCGAGTGCTGGCCAACGTGAACTCTAGAAGCTCTTCCTGAAGAGTGGTACTGATCATGTTGAGAGCCTGTTCGGCTGGGAGCAGCCGTTTCAAGACCGCTTGAAGCGCTCATACCAACTCCGACTAATTGGTTTACAAAGGCCACCAGTGAAAGAGGGTGTGTTGGGTGAGCAAGTCGGGTTGGGTTTCAAGCCAGGCACACCGTTCAGCCAGGACCTCCGCAAAGTCGTCCAGGGTGTTGAAAGCTCAATTGGCGACCGTAGCGTCGGTGAGCGCCCAGAGTCGTTCGGCGGGCTGCACTTCTGGAGCATACGGCGGCAGGGTGACGATCTGGATGCGTGTGGGTTGTCCCTGCTGAGGCGGGACATGAAAGCTAGCACCATCCTGCACCACGAACACGTGATGGTCGGCGCCTGCGCCGACACTCTGGGCAAACGCCGTCATGACGGCGGCGTACGCGAGTTTGTTCAAGACATGGACCAACCAGAAGGCGGCTCTCGCCGGTTTCTGGATTGACGAAGGCCTACAGATACAGTCACTCGTAGGCGGGACGCACGAGACAGCTGAAGGGCTGACCCTTGGGTGCCCAGACGGTCCGGCGAATCGGCTTACTGACAGCGGCGTAAATCTGTTGGGTTGCCTCCGCACCTCGGCTAGTCTGTGTCAACGTGAGTCGATACCCCGAGGAACAGTTGGCCAGACGACTCTTTGAGGCGCTGCAGCGCCAGACCAAGGGCAGTGCAACCGTGCAATTGGAAGGCAGGGGTGTTCACTGGGCATGCGTTGTCACCTGCAAAGATCGCGAAGTCGTCATTCACGTCTTTCACTACCCTCAGGGCGAGGCTGAATACCTGCTGTACTTCAATGGGCCTGACGGGGTGCATTGCGCCGACGCACGAATCCGCTCTGAAAATGACGCTATCGCCGCGTCGGGCGCCTGGATTGGTGGCGACAGCATTGAGCGCATGTACACCTCTTTTCCCTTTGTTGACGAATCAAAGCGCACCTTTCAGCATATCGAGCAGCAAGTGATGTCCCACGAGGGCCTGAGGGACAGCCTCTCCTCTCATCTGAATGTCGAAAGCGGCGACTTCTACGACCTGCGGTTCGACCGGCACCCTCGCGCGTGCCGTGTAGAGCACGGCTACAGTCGCCAGGGCCTTGAAGCCCACTTCGACTGGGATGACTGTATGCTCTTTCAGGTTGTCATCAGCGACCTTGATGTCCTCGCACTGCTTGTCAAGCGTTGGCTGGTCGAGCAGGTCATGCCCTCGGAACTCCGCAAAGAATTCCCCTGGTTGGAAATCGGCTCCCTGGCTGACGCGTACGAACAGGGAAACCCTATCGAGGGCGAATTCCTCGCGAGTTGGGACGCCATCGAGGCTTTCTTCGGGCATGACTGGAACTTCCTTCACCCCAACAGGCGGCAATTCATTCAGGCATTACGCGTTCGTGGCTATGACCGATGCCTCCGTGCCGGCCAGTCCATGACTACGTTTATCCTGTCGAGATCCCGTCGGCACGGGCTGCAAGCCCAGTCTGCGTACGTAGCGTTGATGTTTGGTGCTGAGGGCCTCGCGATTGAGGAGCACACAGGGACCGGGAGGGTAACGAGGTCCACGCTTCCAGACGTGAGCGTGACGACGGAAGTTGAGGCAGCGCTCGACCGACTCGTTCAAATACCGATTGGGTGATCTTCGTGGCCCTGCGTTGTGGTGCGCCCGGGGCCCATGTCCGGTCGTGCCCGACGGGTCATGGTCCCCAACCACTGTGTGTCACCAGGATAGACAGCAGCCCGCCCGTAACGCCGAAGCGGCAAAAAACGAGAGCACGAGATTCTTCCGCCGTACTTGTCCGAAGCCTACCCGCCAGCGTTGCTTGAGGTCGCTCAGCGTTCGGAAACAGGCGTTCCCCAACACGTTGCGCTTGATATACGCCCACAACCACTCAACAGGGTTGCACTCCGGCGCGTATGCGGGCAGGTACTCAATGTTCAATCGTGGCTCGGCCGCCACGAACGCCTGGACACTCTTCGCCCGATGAACTGCCGCGCGATCAAGGAACACGATGACTTTCCCGGGAATAGGGTCCAGAAGGTGTTGCAGGAACGCCTGGACCTGCACCACTTTCACGGCATGCTCGTAGGTGTGTTGGTAGACCTTGCCGGAACTGGCAAGTCCCGCGATGATCGACAGACTTTTCCAGTTCAGCTTGGATTCGACCGTTGGGGTTTGTCCGCAAGGCGCCCAGGTTTTCACCACCGTTGTTTTCAGGCTTGATCCTGACTCAGCGGCGAAGACGATGGTGGCACCCTGCTCTACGGCTTTTTTGCGAGTTCAAGATAGATATTATCCACCCAGTAAGCGATGGCCTGCTCATCTCATTATAAGGCCCGTTTCTCAGGTGTCTGGTGGGGCCAGCCGAGCTGATGGAGCAACTTGCGGACATGATCATGGTGGTACCACACGCCGAAGGTGATGCCGATCAGATCAGCGGCGCGCGTGGTTGTCCACGATTCCTGCTTGTGACCACGCGCTTTGGGGCCTGGTCGGAGCAGCTCAACTAGCTGGCTTTTCTGCTCGCAGGTCAGGGCAGCTGGCTGACCGGTGGCAACAGTGGCTCTCAATGCGGCTTCCCCTTCAGCCCGGTAGCGCTTGATCCAGGTACTGATGGTGGTCATCGAGACGCTGAAGTGCTAAGCGAGGGTGCTGCGGGCTTCGCCTTGCTGGATGAGCCTGGCAGCTTCGAGGCGGCGTTCCTCAAGTTGCTGTCGGGGAACCAGGCCGATTGCATCCCGAGCCCCTACCAGCCCTGCAATGAGATTTTTACCGCCGTCAGTAAGTACGGAGAACCATGACCAGGATGGTTCTTAAGACCCAGTCTGCACCTGTTGAGCACAGTATTATGCAGCGGTGAAGGCCGTCCAACAAGCAGCACAGACGGCTGGTTTCCACATGGTCTCGAACGCTGCCGCGCCTGCGCTGCTCCCTCAGCCGCAGACCTCCGGTGGGCGGGCGTCTGTCCGACGGCCCTGGGTTATAGCTCTGCGCCTCCAGCAGGTCGTCAATCACGGCGAATGGGGTGCCGCCATGCACCTCGCCTCCCTGCACTTCCAGCAAGGAAAATGGAGCAGGCGCTCGCCGCGCTGCATCAGGTCGAGCTGCTACAACTGGAGCCACCAGACGCAGCGCTTTGGCACTAGGCCATGACCCAAATTCTGACGGACAAGCTCTGAAGCAGCGATTCAGGCATTCCCTGTGCTCCCCACTGTTGAGCACATCCAAGTCGTTTCCACAGCCCGTTGCAACAACTTGGTCGAGCAATCGCATCGCCTGGCTCGGCAGCGGGAACGTGCTCAACTCAAGTTCAAGCGACGACAGAGAACGCAGGAATTCCTCGCGCTCCACGCCCGAACCTCGAATCTTCACTGGCATACTTGCACGACACTCTCTGCCCTCCTGAGACGAACCCACCAGACCGCAGCCCTGCGATTCTGGTACCTTGGGAATCAAGCGGCCTGCTGCGCCACTCCGGCCCACCACAGTTAAGTTGCCAGAACCCTGGGCGGAGATAACGCTGTTCGGGTAGGGTGAGCCATGTATTCAGTTGAAGTAGGTCCTCACTGTATGCCAGTCGCTTGGTGGTGAATCCCGTACGTTCAATCTGACCATGACACTGAAACAAAAGGTGAGAGCACATCGCAGCTGGTCAGGCGAGCGTAACATCTAGCCGTTTGGTAGTCAGCGTCGGCGCAGATTGGCGTCTGTCAGGGCTGGTGGCGCGTCATTCTTTTCCTGAGGTGCCAGGTCAAGGCCGGGCGCAACGATCTTATCGAGAGCGTCCAGCACGTCAGGCGACAGCATCGTCGTTGCGGCAGCCAGTTGTGACTCTAAATGCTCCACCGTGCGGGGTCCGATCAGCGCGCTGGTGACTGCCGGATGAGCATTCACGAATCCCAGGGCCAGTTGAATCATCGTCAGGCCCGCCTCATCCGCTACTTTGGCCAGTTGCTCCACAGCATCCAGTTTGGCGCGGTTGGCCAGCAATGCCGTATCGAAGCGCTGCGGCATGAAACTGGAACGGCTGGTGCTCACTTCCTGTCCTTCACGGACGGCGCCAGACAGCCAACCTGAAGCCAGCGGACTCCACACCAGGACACCCAGACCATACTGCTCCGCCACAGGCAGCACATGGCTTTCAGCGCCGCGCTGCAGAATGGAGTAGCTGGGCTGCTCTGTCACGTAGCGGCTGAAATGGTGCGTCTGGGCAGCCCACTGGGCCTGCACCATACGGTAAGCCGGAAAGGTCGAGGAACCGAAATAGCGGATTTTGCCGGCGCGCTGCAGATCCGTCAGCGCCGCCAGGGTTTCTTCATCACTGGTTCTTGGATCCCAGCGGTGAATCTGGAAGAGGTCGATGTGGTCGACGCCGAGACGGTGCAAACTGCTGTCCAGCGCTTTAAACAGCCAGTGACGCGAGCTGCCCTGGCGATTTGGCCCTTCGCCCATAGGCAGACTGGCCTTGGTGGCCAGCAGAATATCGTCACGCCGACCCGCAATTGCTTTTCCGACCAGTTCCTCAGATTCTCCTCCACTGTAGACATCGGCGGTGTCGATCAGATTGATGCCCGCATTGAGAGCGGCGTCAACGAGAGCGGTCACCTCATCTTGAGACGTGCGGCCGATTCGACCGAAATTCATGGCGCCGAGGGACAAGGTACTGACCTGAACGCCGGTGCGACCTAGGGTGCGGTACTGCATCAAAATCTCTCCTTTTGAAAAGGGTGCTCTGATTTGTCTTCAAGCCGTGCCAGGGAATGGGGCGCGGCGGCCAGTGTGCTGCGAACGGTTGACCAACTGCTATCTTGCGGATGAAGTGCGCTCCGCAGGTAAGCCCAGGTCACCTGCTGAATGAGCGCAACACGCTCCGGACTTTCATCGGTCGTTTCTGCCGCTTCGTAACCTGGAATGCCTCCAAGCGAGATGGCGGCGCCAGTAATGGTGAGCAGCGACTTGGCCCCGGGGCTCAAGCGGTAGGGATCAGCCCGCCAATCCGCTCCTCTCAGACTCATGGACGAGGTTTCGTGGTCACCAGCCACTACTAGGGCGGGGGTGCGCATATCTGCAAAACTGACGTTTAAGAAAGGAAAGCGCCTGGCCGTTGTGGGGCTGAGATCGGCGCCGCCTCGGCCAGGGGGCGCCAGCAGAACGCCAGCCTGGATACGAGCGTCTGATAGATCTTCACCTGGCTGTCCCTGGCCGTCCAGCACCCGTGCGCCCAACAGAACCCCAACCGTGTGACCTCCCCAAGAATGGCCCGCCGCCGCGACGCGCCCATGATCAAGGCGGCCACCTAGTCCAGGAACCGCGTCTTCGATCTGAGGCAGATGATCAAGGATGTGCTTGAGATCTTCAACGCGAGACCGCCAGATTTCAGGTCGTCTAGGATCGTCAGAGGGGAGACGGAGCATTCTGGAATCCAGGTGAGTAACCTGAACGACAGCGAAGCCGTGGGCTGCCCAGAAGTCGGTCAGCGGTCCATACCCGTAGAGCGACGAGCCGTGACCATGTGAAAACAGGATGACTGGCAACTGCTGGCCCGTCAGGGGCGCAGTGACGCGAACCTGAATGTCCTCTCCTCGACTTGGCGCCGGGAGAACGATGGGCGTCACAGAAAGGATGGGTGCCGCGGGAGGAAGCAGAGACATTTTCAGCTGCTTGATGAGCTGGCACTCAAGTTGAGCGGAACGGTGCCGAATTTCACGAGCATGAGCAAGCATTGGGACGGAAGGTGGAGGTCGTTGGGTCTGTCTACAGGAGTGAGGCAGCCCTCAGACCAGCTGAGTGTGGATTCGTTCATAACTGTGGTCCTCCGAGAGGACGCGGCCCTCACGGCCGAGCTCGCCCCCTGCTTGGGCGCCCCCCGAAGTGCTATCTTCAAGTGGAACGCTGTGCCATAAGATATGGAACAATGATCCACTTGTCAACTTCAGGAGGCCACCTATCAAAATGACGACAAATGAACTGCACTCTAAAGAACCGTCAGGGAAGCGGGTAGACGCCCGGCGAAATGCACAAACCGTTCTTGACGCTGCTGCAGAACTGTTCGTCACTTTCGGCGTCGATGTTCCCGTACGGGATATCGCTGCCCGAGCTGGCGTAGGGACAGGGACGCTATACCGCCATTTCCCAACTCGGGCTGATCTCATCGTGGCGGTTTACCGGCATCAGGTGGATACCTGCGCAGAAGTAGGGGAGGATCTACTCAGGAGCGCAGCGCCGTACGCCGCACTCAAACAGTGGATTCATCTTTTTGCTGATTTTCTGATCACCAAGCAGGGGTTGGCCAGTGTCATGCAGTCTACTGACCCTAGCTACAGCGCGCTGCACACCTACTTTCTCGAACGACTGGTGCCCGTGGGTGCACAGCTGATCGGTGCCGCTGCAGCAGCCAGCAAGATCCGTAGAGACGTCACCGCGTTTGAGTTGCTGCGGGGGGTGGGCAACCTGTGTATCGGTGCGGGCAGCACACCTGATTACAGTGCCAGGCGTCTGATCGATGTGCTGCTTGATGGCCTTTGCTCCATACCCTTAGAGGACTCGGTTTCGGAAGTGGCGGTCCGGCAGTAAAGCTAAAGAAGCGAGTGTTTTGCGCAGCCGACATCCACGCACATTTCATCGAGCGTGGTTCCCGGTGGCAGAGGCCCTGGGCAAAGAGATCGCTGAAGTTGATGCACCACGTGCGGATAGATTCACGGGTCCCGCAGATGCCCCGCTCCAGCAACAGTTCTTCGACATCGCGGTCGCTCAGGGTAATCGGTGGTCGAGCCACACAGCGTACCCAATGACCGCGAGAGGGAACCGGTAGCCGGGGAGCTTCTGGCCACTCAACACCGCGTCACCCCACCCCAACAACTTGCCACAACCGCTGTGGACCGTTCATGGCCATTGGCGCGAGCGGGCGGCCAGAGTGCCCCCGAAGAAAAAGACTTTGGCTGCAGAGCCACTCGGCCGTGAACCTTTGGAAAAGTCTTAAACACTCGCTGTCAAGAGCGGGCAGCGCTGGCAGAGCAATCAAGATCAGGCCAATGGGGTCGCTTGTTCACTGTTCGGCAAGTGGTGAGCCCCCATGTCCTGATGGTGAAATATTCTCAGCGGTCACCCAGCGGCCAGCCGGAGCGCGAGTGCGTATCGGCGCTCTACCTCCGGCCAGTTCACCACAGTCCAGAAAGCCTGCACATAGTCGGCCCGGCGATTCTGATAGTGCAGGTAGTAAGCATGCTCCCAAACGTCCAGTCCCAGAAGGGGATACACGCCCGCTGCCAGGGGTGAATCCTGATTGGGTGTGGTCATGACTCGGAGTCGCCCTGTGCGTTCCAGAACCAGCCAGGCCCAGCCTGACCCAAATCGGCCGAGTGCGGCGGCACTCAAAGCTTGACGAAAGGCGTCCAGACTTCCGAATTGACCGCGCAACTGTGCCCCAAGGAGCCCACCAGGTTCAGGAACGCGGTTGAGGCTCTTGGGCGTCAGGCCCGTCCAGAACAGACTGTGATTATGGTGACCGCCTGCACTGTTGCGGACGGCCTCCTGAACATTCGCTGGCACCTCGCTCAAACGCATGATCAGCTCAGTCACCTCAAGGTGCTGGAAGGCTGGCGCAGACTCCAGCGCCTTGTTGAGATTGGCGACGTATGCCGCGTGGTGCTTGCTGTGATGAAGCGCCATGGTCTGTGCATCCAGAGCAGGTTCCAAGGCGTCGGCAGCGTAAGGCAGCGCTGGCAGGGAAAAAGGGTATCGGCCCAGGTCGGGGGTCAAGCCGGTGGCGTTCACTGGAACGGTGGTGAGGCTCGTGTTTTGAGCTGCTGCCGCTGCGCGGCCTAGGGTGAGCCATCCAGCGATCACCGCACCCATTCGGAGTGTTGAACGACGTGTCCACGAAGTAAACATGGAAGACCTCTCATGACGGTCATTGAGAAGGGGGAAACCATGCGGCCTCCCCCAGCGAGTGATGGAGCGGCGTGCCGGCGTTTACTGGCCCGCCGGGCGCAGCTTTACGCCAGGGAAGTCCACAGGGACTTGTAGGGCCACGTTGACGTAGTTCGTGAAGAGATTCAGAGCCACGTGGGCGATGATTTCAACGATGCTTTCATCGTTGAATCCAGCGGCGCGCAGGTGGTCCACTTCGGCATCACTCACCTGCCCGCGGCCGCGCACCAACTTCAGGGCGAAGCGGAGGGCGGCGGCTGTTCTCGGGTCATTGGCTTCGCCGACCTGCGCGGCGTCCATCTCGTCCTTGGTGGCCCCAGCCTTCCGGCCCAGCGCCGTGTGTGCAGCCAGGCAGTATTCACAGTCGTTCAGATTGGCGATGGCCACGGCAAGTTGCTCGCCGAGTTTGGCGCCCAGACTTCCGCTGCCCAGCGCACCAAAGCTGCCCCACATGCTGCGCAGCGCGGCCGGTGAGTTGGCGACGGCACGGAACATGTTGGGCGTAGCGCCAAAGGCAGCCTGCACTTCCTCAAGCACTTGCTGGCGGTCAGGGGTCAGGTCGGTGTTCAGCAGTTGAACTCGGGACATAATGGTCTCCAGGTGGATTGAGGACGTGAAAATCGGGTTAGTCGTGCCGCGCTGATTAGCGGATCGTGCCGGGCAGGCTCAGGTCACCGGAGGCGACCTTGAAGACGTCCGTCACGCAGAGCAGCGGGCTGTGAAGATTGGCATTCACGCGCAGGGCTGCGGTGACGCCGTCGTACTTGAAGGTTTTAGAAAAGCCCAGTTCTTTCAGAGGCACTTCGATCTGAACGGTGTTGGCACGCAGATCAAGCTGGTAACCAGGGCTGTCGATCAAGATGGGCAGATTGGGCCAGGTGGCGGGCAACTTCGGCTTGGCGCCTGCAGGAATGTCCTTGACCTTCAGGGCCCCTTGGCCGCAGGCGTCATCCGGCACCAGAACCACCCAGTGCGAATGCCACAAGTTGCCGTCATTCTTCGGGTTGCCGTCACCGTTCTCGTCGTACAGAGGGGTATCGTCGAAGTCAGGGTGGGCAGTGGCGGCCAGCGCCAGGACACCCTGAGCCTTGTCAAAGCCAACCGCGCTGGAATCGAGAGAAGTGGGCCACACGTAGCTGTACACCTGACTGCCTGCGAGCTTGCCAGTGGCGGTGGGGAGCATCACGCCAGCCTTGGCGCTGGTCTGCATCTGAAACACCAGGTGCGTGCCCGTGCTGGTGACCTGAGTGCGCACGATGTCGTAGTCCGCCAGTTTGGCCTGTCCGGCCGTGCTGGTGATGGCACCTGTGCCGTGATCGTGCCCGCTGCCGCCCGCCAGGGCGGCGCTGAGAACAGCGAAAAGACCGAAAGCGGAGAAGAAACGACGCTTCATAACAACCTCCTGAGAGTGGCTCAGGTCAGGCCGTCAGAGGGCAGGCGTCACCTGCCAGACGGCGTGACCGTATGGGAAAAAAACGAAACCGGGAGAAACTCGGTTCAGCGGCGCTGCTCGATGTCGAGCCAGGTGCTCCAGGCGGCGCGCTGCTGTTCTGTGCTGCCGGACTCGTGCTCGTCGCAGTCCAGGCGGAGCGTCCGCTCGGCCAGCGGCGCGTCCATGAGGACACAGTGGTGAGGCCAGGCCGGGTCTGGGTGGTGGTGCGGCCTGAAATTCGCGCAGGTCACGCACAGCCGGGCCACCGAAATGTCGCCGCACCTCTCCAGATGCCGGATGACCTTGCTCAACCCGCGAACAAACGTGGCCTGCTCTTCTGGGTTAAGGTCTGCCGTGGCCAGTTCCAGACTGTGAGGCCAGTTTGAAATGTGGGCCGCGACCTCGCTTCCCTCTAACGTCAGCGTCAGAGCCAGCGCGCGCGGGTTCCCCGGCGCCCGGTCTTTTTGAACCAGGGCCTTGGTGACCAGAACCCGGACGGCGTCACTGACAGTGGCGGCCGTCAGACCTAGATCTCGCGCGACAGCCCCTAGGGTTGCCGGCGTGTCGCCGCGCCGCCGAAGGAACACCAGAATCTGCATCTGTGTTGGCGAGAGTCCCAAAGCATTGGCATCCCGCCAGGCCCGCTGCTGCACTGCAAGTGCCAGTTTGGCTAAGCCCTCGCTGATGCTGGCATTGGGCATGTCCTCGGAGGAGTGGGCAGATGAAGTTGGGTGCATACATCCTCCTTCGGACTCCTAAATCATGCATCTTTGTTGCCTGTTAGTCAACACCGACAGTGAGGAATCCCCGATTGACTGCCTTGGTGTGGCCAGAACACTTGTTCCAGTCAAAAAAATATCGATTGCCTGCGCTCCGGACACCATTATGATTCTGGATGTTGCTTGCCAGCCGGGCAACCTATCCTCTAATCACCTTCAGGGCCTCTTCAGAAGGAGCAGTAGAGGATGCGCTACTTGAACTCCACTGTAGGTGGGCGAGGTGACACCCGTCCCAAGTACTGGGGTCGACCAACGTGGGCCAGAGCGTCAGGTGATAATCGTCCGCCAATCTGGCAAAGGGTACATTTCTGCGTTGCCTTCGGGGCAACGCAAGAATAAGATGACGACGTGACCCATACTTCTAACATCGATTCGGCCACTGAGCTGCGCCGCCTGAGTCGGAAGCTCAAGTCACTTCGCGAAAGTCGAGATTGGACACTGGATGAATTGGCAGAGCGCACTGGTCTCTCTAAACCTTACCTCTCCCGTCTTGAAGCAGGGGAACGGCAACCCTCGATTGCCGCGCTCCTCAGCATCGCACAGACGTACAGCGTCACTGTGGCTGCCCTCTTCCAGGAGGAGCAGCAGGCGCCCCAGGTAGTCGTTCGGCAGGGCCAGCGCCCGCTGAAGACGGGCAACGGCCTGTTTCACACCAGCCTCTCCGAGCGCGGAGGCGAATTTAATCTCAGGCCCATCCGAGTGATCGTACCTGTGGATCGGGCAGGTGGTGACCTCTATCAGCACGACGGTGAGGAGTGGTTGTACGTCCTCTCGGGGCACCTCCGGCTGATTCTGGGAAACGAACAGCATCTGCTCTCTGAAGGCGACGCAGCTCACTTTGATGCCAGAACGCCACACCGACTGGTGGCTGAAGGAGAGACTGACGCCGAGTTGCTCCTTGTGGCGACCGTGGCTCCGCGGCCTCTTCTGGGCAGTTACCTCTGAGCAGAACTTCAAGTTCTTGCTCCACCTTCTAAGCCCGGCGGCAACGAATAGAACTCCGCAGCCAGTCCAATTCATTCACTGCGGTGTCCAGCTTTTAGGCAACTTCTATTACTCATTAGTTGCCATCCGGGCAACACAGAATTTATAGTTCTGCTTAGCTTGACGCCTCACTGGTCGGGCATCTGATTTCAGGGAGGTTGAATGCCTTGTCCGATTTTCTGCATAGGTGGATTTCATCCAGTGGATATGATTTGCAGCCCTTCAATACAGGTGCAGCTGAGAGCACTAAGGCTCTTTTGGCGCGGCAACTTCTCAGTGAGCGGGGTCTGCCGGACATTGTCAAAGGCGAGTCTCATATCGTCCCAGTGAGACACAGTGGTGGGGGGGCTGATGCCTCCTTGCTTCTGTACGCTAGAGCCACGGGCTTATGACTGGCGCCCGAGTCAAACAGGTGTGCGTCGGCCTACCGGCCCCTCTATCCTACCGGGGCAGCACAGTGCCCAGCGGGTTTGTCAAAACCCCAGTGAACTGGCCCCTATGGCTGGGCGAGGAGGGCCTGGACGGCGACGGTCAGGCTGACCGCCGTTACCACGGCGGACCAGACAAAGCCGTGTGTGTCTATCCCTCGGAGCATTACCCGTTCTGGTCTGGGCGCCTCATCCGGCCCCTGGGGCCAGCGGCGTTCGGGGAGAATTTCACGACGGCCGGCCTCACCGAGACGAATGTGTGCATTGGGGACATCGTGAAGGTCGGTGGCGCCGTGGTGGAGGTGAGTCAGCCGCGCCAGCCCTGCTTCAAACTGGCCGCGCGTCACGATGAGCCGCGGCTCACCCTGTGGGTGCAGGAGAGCGGCCTGACGGGCTGGTACTTCCGGGTGCTTCGGCCCGGTGCCGTTCGGGCGGGCTCTCGGATGAGTCTGGTGACCAGGCCGCCAGAAGCGGTGAGCGTCCAGGAAGCGAACCGGGTGATGCATGTGGATAAACAAGATCAGGCGGGCATCCAACGCCTCCTGGCCCAGGACGCCCTCTCGACATCGTGGCGGGCGACGCTTGAAAAACGCCTGGCCAGGCACCTAGAAGACACAGCGGCCCGGTTGACTGGCGTGCATGACCCGGTATGACCCAGCCACGGATTTTCATCCGACGTGCAGAGCTGCTTCAGGGAGAGGTGCTGACCCAGCGCCTCCTGGCAGCCGAGGAGTGCCACGGCATCGGGGACCCAATCCGGGCCCTGCGTGTCTTGGGGATTGCCGGGCCGTTTCGCGTGGTGACGCCGTGGGAACTGGAGGATGAGCAGGGTGGCCGGCGGATCAATGCGGGTGGCCATGCGGCCCTGCCCTTCGGCGACCGTCATCTAGTACTCACTGAGTTTCTGCGCCAGTTGCTGGCGCGCGACGTCAGCATGGGGCTGCCCCAGCAAGCGGCCTCGGCGTGGCGCGGGGCCCTGGAAGAGGCGTTGGTGGCTCTCCTCGCCCGCGAAGCTCCGGAGGACGCTGATTCGCGGATGTTCTCCAACAGTGGCGCACAAGCCATTGAGACAGCCGCTAAATTTGCTCGCGCTGCCCTGCTCAAAACCCGTGTGCAGTTACGTGGCCAAAGCCTGCTGTTGTTCCGTACTCAGCATGTGGGGAGCGTCCCGGTTGCCTTGACGTCCGTCTCGTCAGCTCGCGAGCCCCAAGTCGCGGTACCGGGTCACCGCCAAAATAGCCAGCACCGCACAACCTCCCGCCATCAGCACAAAAAATTGCGCCTGGCGCTGTTCCACTGCACAGGTGCTGATCTGAGACACCGCCCAGAACCCGTCCGCGCTGTGTGCCAGAGGGCCGGCATCACAGGCTGTGTCATCCCTCCATTGTTGCTGATCTGATCGGAGTCCGTATCAGACGAACCAACCAGACGGCAGCGCTACGCTTCTGGCACGAGGGCGTGCAGGAGGCGGCCTGATCCTCAAGCCACCTCCTGATCTTCCGTGACCCCGATGAAACTAAATTGCCAGAACCTCACCAACTGTTAGTCCATCAATTTGTCCGGGGTAAAGGGGAGCGCGCGCAGGCGTTTGCCAGTGGCATTGTAGATGGCATTCCCGATGGCAGCGGGCACCCCCACGATCCCAATTTCCCCAATGCCTTTGGCTCCAGTCGGCCCGAATAGAGGATCTGGATGTTCAATCCAGCGGGCCTGCACGTCTGGGGCGTCGGCATTCACGGCAATGTGGTAGCCAGCGAAATCCCCATTCACCACGTGTCCGAAGCGTGGATCCAGGTAACTTTCCTCTTGAAGGGCCGCTGAGATGCCCATGGTCATCCCACCAATAAACTGACTGTTGGCAGTGCGGGGATTGATAATGCGCCCAGGATCGTACACCCCGAGCATACGGGTCACACGCACTTCTCCCGTAACCGCACTGACCTTGACCTCGGCAAAATGCGCACCGTAAGCGTCCAGAACATGCTTCTTGGCTTCATCAGGGAAGTAAGCTCCACCCTCAGCTTCCGCGCCTTCTGCAGGCTGCTGACCGTGCTTCTCGCGGAAATTCACCGCAGCGACCATGATGGCGCTGCCCCAGTTGTAGGTGCCGGTCGATCCACCGGCCAGGTAACCGAACGGCAAGTCTGTCCGTCCGATCTGCAACTTAATGTCGGCCTCTTGCACGTTCAGCGCGTCGGCAGCAATCTGCTGGAGAATCGTCCACGCCCCAGTGCCCAGATCGGCCGCAGCAACCTGAACAGCGTACCGTCCGGCCGTGAACGTGATTCGGGCTTTGGTCGGGAGGGTCTGCTGCTTAGGATAAGTGGCGCTTGCCACCCCCAAACCGTACAGCCACTCACCCACCTGCCGGCCACGCGGTGTGGTCAGCCGCGTTTCCCAGCCGAACAGCCGCGCCCCTTCACGCAGACACTCCACCAGATGACGGCTGGAGTGCGGTTTACCGCTTTCGGGATCGTTGTCCGGCTCATTGCGGATCCGCAGTTCAATGGGGTCAAGCCCCAGCTCGACTGCCAACTCATCCATCGCTGTTTCCTGAGCGAACATCCCAGGGAATTCACCTGGCGCGCGCATGAACGTGGCCGGCGCAATGTCCAGGGGAACCATCCGCGTGGTCGTCTCGCGGTTTGGGGCAGCGTAGAGGTGCCGGGTGGCATTGACGGTCTGCTCTGCAAATTGTTTGAGGCGACTGCTGCTCTGCGTGACATTATGGGCAATGGCCGTCAGTATCCCGTCGGCCTGCGCCCCCAGCCGGAACCGTTGATGGGTGGTCAGGCGGTAACCGACCGAGCGGAACATCTGCTGACGGGTCAACATATATTTGACCGCGCGGCCAGGCAGAAGCTTCGCCGCCAGGGCGGTCAGCATGGTCGGGGCATGCGGAATCCCCTTGCTGCCGAATGCGCCCCCGACATACGGGGAAATGATCTCGATTTGCGCGGGCAGCAGGCCCAGGACAGGAGCCAGCAGCAGCTGGGCGAAGGACGCGCCCTGGGTGGCGTCGTAGAGCCGCAGATGGGGCCGCTCACCCAGAATGCCCAGGACGCCTTCCAATCGTTCGCGGTCCCACTCGGCAATAATGGAGTGCATCTCCATAGGGTTATGGTGCTCGTAGGGCGTGGTGTAGACCGCGTCCACCGTGACAGCAGACGCGGCCAGCGCCGCAGTGACGTTCCCCTGATGGCTGTCAGACGCCGCACCTGTATTGATGCGCTTTGGAGTGTATTCGTCTGGATGCCCAGTGCGAAACTGAGCGTCGTGGGGGGCCACGTCATACTCCACCTGCACCAGAGAAGCAGCGTGCCGCGCCACCTCTACAGACTCGGCAATCACGGCGCCGATGTACTCCCCCCGGTAATGCACGTCTGGGCTTTGCAGAATGTAGAGTTCGTTGTCCGTTTTGGCGAGCAGCTTTGGGGCGTTGTGGTGTGTTAGCACAGTCAGGACGCCAGGCACCGCCCGGGCCGCCGCGTCATCGATGGACCGGATGGTTCCCTTGGCAATGGCTGAGGTGAGAGGAAACAGGTAGGCGGGGTTCTGCACTGCCTGCTCGTAAGCGTAGGGGGCTGTTCCCGTGACTTTGAGTGGCCCGTCCACCCGAACACGGTCTTGCCCGACGTTGCCCGGGGTTTGCTGCCCGCTGACAGCCGGCCTCACTGCAGCCCTCCTTGCACGGCGCCGCCCTGCTCGGCGCGGCGCTGGGCCGTGCGGCCTTCGGCCAGCTCTTCCAACACGGCCACAACTGTGTTGCGGACCAGCGCGACCTTAAAGGTATTTTCTGGTCCTGGAGTCGCGCCCGCCAGTTCCTCTTCAATGGCCGCGCGCAGGCGTTCGGTGGTCATGGTCTGGCCTCTGAGAGCGGCTTCAGCCTTGTGGGCCCGCCAGGGTTTATGGGCCACTCCGCCCAAGGCCAGCCGCACGTCCTTCACCTGACCATTCTCAACCTGCAGCGCGGCAGCAACTGAAACCAGCGCGAAAGCGTACGAGGCCCGCTCCCGCACTTTCCGGTAGGTTGAGCGCCGCGCGACAGGTACAGCGGGCAGATCGACTGCGGTGACCAGTTCGCCCTCTTTGAGGTTGGTGTCTAGGTGGGGCGTGTTGCCTGGTAAGCGGTGAAAGTCTTGGAAAGGCATCTGCCGCTCACCTCCTTGGCCCGACACCACCACCGTAGCGTCCAGCGCTGCAAGCGGAATGCACATGTCAGATGGGTGAACCGCCACGCAGTCCGGTGACGTGCCCAGAACCGCGTTGTACCGCCCAAAGCCTTCCAGCGCCGAGCAGCCAGTGTTCGGCTCACGCTTGTTGCAAGGTGTGGTGAGGTCTTGGAAATAGACACAGCGGGTGCGCTGCAGCAGGTTTCCTCCGGTGGTGGCCATGTTGCGTATCTGGCCAGACGCCCCCGCCAGGATGGCCTCCGCCAACATGGGATACCGCTCACGAATCAGGGGATGCGCCGCCATGTCACTGTTTCTCACCAGGGCACCGATCCGCAGACTGCCGTCTGACCGTTCAGTGATCTCCGTTAAGTTCAGCCGACTGATGTCCACCAACTGATCTACTTCGCGGATCCCCAGCCGGAGATGGTCCACGAGATTGGTTCCGCCTGCCAGGAAGGCGGCTGGGGCCGTGAATTTCTCAAGCGCGTCCGCCACGCTGCCGGCCCGCTCAAAGGCAAAGGGCTTCATTTCTTCTCCAGTGCGTGTAGAGCGTGAACGGACAGGCGAACGTCCGCGTCCGCGACTTCGCGCAGCGCGGCCACAATATTGACGTACGCGCCGCAGCGGCATAAGTTGCCACTCATCCGCTCCCGGATTTCTGCGTCTGTCAGGGCAAAAGGCGCGTTGATGTCCGGCGTAATATGGCTGGGCATTCCAGCACGGTATTCGTCCAGCATGCCGACAGCAGAACAGATCTGGCCGGGCGTGCAGTACCCGCACTGAAAGCCGTCGTGATCCAAGAAAGCCTGCTGAACAGCGCCCAACTGACCGACACGCCCCAGACCTTCAGCGGTCACGACCTCCGCACCATCGTGCGCGACCGCCAGAGCCAAGCAGGACAGTACGCGGCGGCCGTCCAACAGGACCGTACATGCCCCGCACTGCCCATGATCACAGCCTTTCTTGACAGAATTCACGCTCAGATGGTCACGCAGGGCGTCCAGCACAGAGACCCGGGGATCAAGCTCAAGATCATAGGACAGACCGTTGACGTTGAAATGGACAGGAAAGGTCATAAGGAAGCCTCCAACAAGCAGATCAACACACGAGGTCTGGTCTTTTCAGATGGTAGAACGCTGAGCAGGACGTCTGGAAATGACAAGTCTTTAGGGAGCACTCCCGACTGAAGAGAGTTGCAACAGCTGGTTGTCTGTTTCAGTGACACCCTGAGACAGAGCTGGTGGGCAATCTCCATGCCCATCAACCCGCTTCTGCCGGTTTCGCTCAGGTCAAGTCGTTTTTGCACACGGACTGAAGGGCCGGACGCCCATGCGACCAGTACAGTAAGGCCCAGGAAGGAGAGTTGGCCTGCATGGATGAAACCCTCGACGACTTCTTGAGTCTCTGTGCTCAGCTGAGCAGCGCACCTGACCTGGTTTTGGCTACCCTGATAGACACTTGGGAGGTTCGTCAGCCACTGGGCCGCCGCGCCTGGCTGTTGCCAGACGGGCAGCGGCTGGGGACACTGACGTTGGGCGGCTGCGCCGACAGTGTATTGCGGCGCGCCGCGCAGCAGGTACGGCACAGTGCGCGGGCCGTCCGCGTGAAGGTCGATCTGGGCAGCGGTGAAGCGTATGAATTTGGCCTGACCTGTTCTGGAAGCGTAGAGGTCCACCTTCAGCTCGCGTCGCCTGCACATCCGCTCTGGGCCAAAGCCCGGGATGAGCGCTTGGCCGGCCGCGTTTTGCGGCTGGTGACGCGGTATGGCCCAGACGCTGGCGTGACACTCCTCACTGATGCGGGGGAGAGAGAAGTGCTGGGGCAGCCCCTCACACCGGCTCAGCAGGCACGGGCAGACCTTCCTCTTCAAGGTTCAGGGGGCCACTGTGCCGAGCGCACCCCCGATGCCCTGTATGAGCGTTGGCTCCCGGCCATCGGTCTGGTGGTCGTGGGCTCTGGCCCGATTGCCCGCCCGCTGACCCAGTTGGCCCACACTATGGGCCTGCGGGTGACGGTCACGGATGACCGGCCAGAGCGCCTCCAGCCTCAGGAATGGCCGGGCACCCAAACAGTGCTGAGCGTCTGCACCGGTCAGGAACTCCGCCTCCCACCCTTGGGGCCGCAGGACGCTGTGGTTATCCACTCGCACGACTACGCCCATGAGCTGTCTGTCCTGACCAGAGCCCTGGCCTCGCCCTCGCCGTACGTGGCCCTGGTGGCCAGCCGGCGGCGAGGCCAGGCTCTCCTCAAGTTTATGCAGGACACTGGCACCGACCCCGCGCAACTGCGCCGCATTCATACACCTGCAGGCTTCGATCTGGGTCTGGAGTCTCCGGCTGGGATTGCCCTGAGTATCCTCAGTGAGCTGGCCGAGCTTATGGGCCGGGGCAAGAGGGGAAGGCCAATCCAAGCTCTAGATCACCAGTAGTGTCAGTGTTCACCTCTTCTGGGCATGCTGTGTAGCCGAGCAAGAATGTCAGGCGTGTCCACATCGGTCAGCTCATCATCTGGCCGGTCAATGAAGGTGGCCTGATGCCGGTAACGCTCAATCAGCGCGCGTGGGCCTGTGTCAGCAGCCGGCAGCTCCAACAGTTCAGGCAGGAGGCGAGCGTGGAGCAGCAGAGGCGGAGCCTGGACCGCGTGTGTGGCTTCGCCATAACGGGTGCCTACGAGCGGAGCGCCTGTGCAGCGAAACGCCTCGCGGAGCGCCCTGTAAGTTGAGGGCGTTACAAAAGGCATATCTGCCAAGGCAAAAGTCAACGTGTCCAACGTCTCTGAGAGGGCCTGTGCCGCCACTTGGAAAGACGACAGGAGGCCCTGTTCAGGCTCGGGATGAACCACAGCGGTGAAGGGCAAATCGGCCAAGGCAACTGCAATGTCCCGGCCCACCGCGCCGGGCGGAACCACCACAGTGTACTTGTCGGTCACGTCTCCACCGCGCAGGAGCGCCAAAGCAGCATACCGGCATAGCGGCTGACCGTGCAGGGGCACGAGCTGTTTGGGAACCCCCATCCGTCGGCTGGACCCAGCAGCCAGCAGCGCAGTGGCATGAGCAGCCATGTGGATCATTATCAATGGAACCCTGGTGTGAGTGCGAGCAAGGGGTTGCAGCAAGTTATTGGGGTAACAGGGTGCGGAAACTGTCCATACGTGGCGATCCTCCCGATCACAAACAGGTGTTCTCGGCGAAGCCTAATCAGGATGATGTGGTCTGGCCGCACTCGCCCCAGGTTCGGACCTTCGTCATTTTCAGGCTGAAGTCGCTCTCTGCTGGGAACACCAACGTGGCACCGTCAGTGACTTTTGTTTCCCAGCGTCTCACAGTGGACGCGCACCCAGGTGGCCGTGTTGTCGTCGTGGCGCTCCACGGCCCGCTAATACGGGAACCCCCAGCGTCTGCGTTTTCAGGAAAGGTGCGCGCGATCCAGCCAGATACCGTACTTCATACCGATCACGTGCCGGATTATGGGCTGGTCCGACCGCTGCTGTCAAAGCCACGCAACCGGGCATCACCGTCCAAGATCAATCCAAGCTCGTCTTGCTGTGCGAATGTGAGCTTTTTGGGTTGGCCGGTCGCGCGGGAAGCTCGCTCTCACGTCTGAGCCAGGCCTGGATGGTGCCGTCAGTGACGCCAAACTGTTGCGTCAGGTCGCGGGTCGTGCGACCAGGGTCATTGAGCGCGAGCTGAGCGGCGAGACGTCCAGTTGGGTGTGGGTGAGGCGACTGGGCCGCCAGGGGGAAATGGTCGCACTCCACACGACATATTCTCATGAATCAGTAACTACAGAACACGGAGAGTGGGAAACACCGTCAACAGGCGTTCGTGGGGCTCCACGAACGCCTCAGCTGATTGAAGAGGTCTATTTGCGCCAGACGGCGACCGTGACTGTGCCGCACGTGTAGGAGGAGGTTCGGCTGTACCCCTGACCGGTGTAGTTTGCATGTTTTTCAGCGGCTTGCGCAGCGCTCATCCCATGAAAGGATGCCCACTGACCTTGCCTTGGCACCCACGTTGAGTTATACGTGCTGCCGTTGGAGGCACACGTAATCAGGTTGGGCATCATGCCGGAATCGGCCAGGTGGTCAACGAGCCGCTGATAATCAGCACCTTTAATACCGTTAAACGTCAGATTGCCTGCGGGTCGGGGCGGCCAGAACAGCACTGAGGCTTCTGGAAAGGTTCTGCCAGCTAGAGGCGTCCAGGGTCCATCCAGACCGGCTTTTCCTCCGATAAAGGGTGTGGTCAACCCCCGCTCAAATGTCATGGGCATGGGCTGCCCCCCTTTCTGCAGATGAACATGGAGATGTGGGGCAGAAGAGGATCCTGAGTTGCCGATGCGCCCCAAAAACTGTCCGGCATTGACCCGGGCGCCATTGGTGACCCGCACCTCCTGTTCAATCCCTGTGCCGTCGCTCTTGCCGTTGGTGCCTGTAAAGACCTGGGCATTGTGTGGACACAGTGCGGCGGGAATGCTGCCAGGTTGAGCATGGGCATACAGGGCTTGAGCGCCGTCATCCTGCAAAATCCACAAGTGGTTGCCACCGCCAGCAAACTTTGATCCAGGCTTGTAGAGGGGGTGTAAAGCCCCTGGAATGTTCTCGGGGGCGTTGCGCCAGCAGCCTACCACCGTGCCGGCCGCCATAGCGTAGAAGGGTTTCCCGTAAACAATCCAGTTGCTGTTGACCTTGGTGTCGGTGGCACCGGCTTTCAGTCTGGACCAGTTGGTATCAGACACGCGGCGCAGGGCCCCAATATCTTTGCCCTCCGCTTGAATACCCCCTGTGTGAACGCCCGCGTTGTAGCGCTCGTCGGCGTTAAGGTCGTCACCTCTGAGAGGCAGAGTCAGAGCAGCGGTGGTGGACTGAACAAGAGTGGCGACCGCCAGGGTAACCAACAGAGATTTTGAGGTCATGTGTATGCTCCTTGAAAGAAAGCGCAGGGTTAGGTTTGCGTGGCGAGGGCGGCGACACCGTGGCGCGCCATGAATGCGGCGGCTTCGTGCGGGCTGGTCAGCCAGGGAAAGAACTCAGGTGGGTGATTGAAACCGTTGACAAAGGCGTGGGCCAGGCTGGGATGACGCTGCGCGGCGTCCAGAACACCCAGCACGTGTGGTGGGGGTGGCCCCAGCAATGCGTTCGTCCATTGGGTCACGTACTGCGCGTACCCCCAGTAATCCTCAAAGGTGTCCTGCATCCAACTCCGGTCGAAGGGACGGTCGCGCTGCCACAGAATCCGTTCCAGGTAGACGGCAGAGGCGCGTGCGGCGCTGCCCGCGCCCTGACCGGTCAGGGGATCATTGACCACCACGGCGTCCCCCAGACCCAGTACAGGTCGCCCCGAAGGCAGGGTGGCCACTGGGCGGCGGACCTGTGGGGTCACCTGTCCCACAAGTGTTCCCATCACGTCCGTCAATTGGGCGTCCTTGACCCTGTCGTAGTCCCACGGAACGAAGGCCGCCATGAGGGCCAGCATGCGCTGAAGTTGGTCTGCAGGGTCCTGAATATCCCTAAAAACGTCCAGTGGCCCTCCCGGAACGGCTTCAATCAGCACATTCTCGTAAGGCAGCCACGCGCCCTGTGCGGTACGGGTCAGACCAGGGAGCAAAAAGACCTCGCCGGCACCGGGAATCAGATTGAAGGTGACGGCACTGTGGCCCGAGCGCGGCCTGACGTTTTGAAGATAAGCCAAAGCCAGGTGACGCTGCGGCGCATCATACGGGCTGCGCGACGCGTCTCTCTCAAAGATTCGCCCCAGATCACCCTTTCCGGTCGCGACCAGCACAAGGTCATGGGTGTCGCTTAAACGTTCAGCCGTATTCACATCTGCCTGCTCGGTCACCACGGCCCCGCCCCGCCCAGCAAACGTGCGCTGCCAGTGAGCAAACTTGACGCGTTGATCGATGCTGTAGGCCGGATGATCTAGCCGAGCTTCAAAGGACATGGCCTTGTGTCCGGGAAGTTCTGGGTGAGGCACACTGAAGGCGATGCCCTCGATTGAGTGGCACAGCCCATCCCAGAAGTTCAGGTCAAGCTGCCGCTCGGTTTCGCAGGCATCGTGGAACAGCGCTTGCGTGCTCATCACCTGACCTGACTCGACCTGTTCTGGGGTCCGGTCCGTCACCAGCGTCACCTGATAACCGTGATGCTGTAGGCCTAGCGCGAGTTGAAGTCCCGCCTGTCCAGCGCCAATCACCGCAATTGGCCTCATATCTCCTCCTTTCAGGTTCATTGGTGCCAGGTCCCAGCCACGGCGCGTGGAAGTGTTCTCTGGCTGTCGCTTTGAACCTGAGCAGAGCTTAAAAGGAGGCTGTGACATGAGCGTGACGGCATGTCCCAAAGGAAAAGCATCGTGTCAGACGGATAATTTAGGTCACCGCGACATGATGATTTCTTCTTCTCACATACCACTTATATTTTCAGATGCCAGAAAATCTTCCCACGTGTTGGGGAGAGGTTCACCCAACAGCGCGCACTGGTGACGGATCTGGGTATATACCGACACCAGAGCCATCAACTCGCCGCGCCCGCGCAGGCACCGGAGTGTCAAGGACAGCGCAGACCAGTCGAAAGGATCCATTGCCAGCAAAATTTGTCCCAGACGAGCGGCCTCGGCCGGCTCCCGCAGTTCGGCTGCGTAGGCCGCCAACCTTAACCCGTAGGCCAGCACTTCTCTGGCGCCCGATAAAAAGTCGGGGAAGTCGGCGGCGTAGGCGCCGCGCCATAAGCTGCTCTGCTGCGTCTTCAAAAAGAGTTCTGCGTCGCTGACGACTTCATGACCCAAAGCGTACCCATAGGCGGTGCGCACCACACAGGCGGCGCCGTAAGTGGCACGTAAACGGCGAATCTGCTGCCGCAGGCTGACTGCAGCTTGCTGGGGATCTTCATCGGGGAACAGAACCTCAAGTAGTTCATCTGAGGGCATGCCCAAACGCCCAGCCAGACGGTTTTCGAGGAGGCAGATGAGCAGCCTGAAGCCCTTGACCGAGCGTGATGCCAGGACTTCTTCGCCTCGCCTTATCTGGACTGGACCTAAGACACCCAGTTGGAGCAGCTCAGATGGGGCGGCTGGCTCAGACAGGAGTAGTGGCCAAGATCTGTCCACTTCCTCAATGGTCTCTTGCAGCGGAAAGAATTGTAATGTTCTGTAAGCAAAGCTGGAAAAATGATGCTGTCTGAAAAAAGCCAGGCGCCGCTCCGCGGTGTGCCGGTCGCCCCGCAACCGATCTGCTTCCAGTCCGAACCGCTCGGCGTAGGCTGGCATCTTCATACTCCGTCCCAGGTCGCACGCCGCCTCAAACGCCTGAATGGCAGCGGCAGCCTCTCCTTGCCGTTCCAACAGAAATCCCCGGGCAAACAGGTAGAAGGGGGCGGTAGCGGCCTGCCCGCTGGCCTGGATGACGGCCTCACCCGCCTCAATCTGCTGCTGGGCCCTCTTCAGATCACCATGTGCGCTTTCGGCCCACGCACTGATACTCATGACCCAGCCGAGCAGACTGTTATCTTGAACCTCTTGGGTCAGGCGCAGGCCCTGCCGGGCGTGCCTAACAGCCAGAAGGCCGTCTTGAGGCCGCGCCCATTCGAGCGACAGATTGCACAGGTACAGCTGAGTCAAGATGGTATACATCGAGGCTTGGTCTCCCTCCAGCAATTCTTGGGCGGCCAGCAGCAGATCCTGCGCTCCTTCAAAATCGCCCTGAATCATCCGGCAACTGGCCAGTTCGCCTTGGGCACGGGCCAGCAGGCGCGGATCGCCTTGCCCTTCGGCCAGCCGCACAGCCTGCTGAGCGTCTGCCGCCGCCGCAGGCACCTGAAGGGCCCAGCTGAGGACGCGGGCCCGCTCCAGCAGCAGCCCAGCCTGAAGAGTGACCGCGCCCGTCTGAGCACTCACCCCGATGGCCTCTCCCAGCGTGGCAAACATCTGTGGGTTCGCCTGCGCAATTTGAATCCGGCCCAGTGCCTGAAGAAGCGTAATGCGCTCGGCGGGTTCAGGACTGCGGTTCAGCGCCCGCCGAATGCTGGCTTCCGCCTGGTCTGCCTGACCTGTACGCACCTGAGCCATCGCCACCTGGGAGGAGACGTAGGGAAGGCCACTGAGCTCGTACTGATGTTGGTCCCAGATGTCCAGCGCCCCTATAAAGTCCGAAGCGCTGACCCGGGTCTCCAGCCAGCAGGCCCAGAAGTCAGTTTGCTCGCGCAAAGCTTCTGGTGCATTTTCAAGGAGCCGCTCAGCTTCCCGCCCCCGACCAGAGCGGGCCAGCAGCCGCGCGCACAAGTACCGTGACTCAGGTCTAAAGGGGTCTAGCGAAAGAGACTGGGTGGCCCTGTGAAGCGACCGTTCCATCTGAAAGGGCTCTAACGCCTGCGCAGCTTGAAGAGCCGTGCCCGCCCGTTCGGCAGAAGGGACCAGGTCGGCCAATTGATCTAGGAGATCGGCACAAGCGGCCTCGGCTCCCCGAGCCTGCGCGGACAGGAGCGCCTGTCTCAGCACCTGCACGGCCTCAACCGCTGGTAGTTCGGCCCAAGTCAGCAAGCGTGCCGCCTGTGCCGGTTGACTCTTCAAGAACTGAACACAGCGCCGCGCCGTTTCACGGCGAAGACGGTATGGCGTCTCTTTCAGAGCGACTTCCCGGAACAGGGGGTGTTCAAAACAGCCGTCCACCAGAAGGCCGCTCCTTGCCATGTCCTGAGCCAACCGGGCCACTGAGGGCACTGGCAGATCGCTAAGGGTCGCTGCCGCCTCAAGGCTTAATGTGTGGTCCGGCAGAGCAGTGTCCCATATGGCCCACAAGCCTATGAGCCGGCCAGCTTCCGCCGGCGTCAGCACACCCACCGACATCTGACTCAGTTGATCGGCAATCAGGGCCTCGATACTGGTCGGAAGGGTCGACGCGGCCGGTTCCCGCCAGCGCCACCGGCCGACGTCCTGATAGAGGGCGCCGCTGCGACTCAGATGCCGGAAGAATTCCAGAAGGAAGAGTGGATTGCCCTGACACCGTGGCGCCAGCCAAGTCAAGGCAGCGTCTGGTAAATGCCCCTGGGCCTGCTGTTCGACCAACGCACGGGCTGCTGCCAGGTCCAGAGAGGAGAGACGCTGCTCGACAAACGGTTCCGGCAGGGGTGTGCGGCTGGAGACCACCAGGGCGACGCCCCTTTTGCGCGGCAGCGCACGTCCCAGTGACAGCCAGAATTGGGCTGCGCGTCCGGACACGTCGTGGAAGTCTTCCGCCCAGACCAAAATGGGACCCGCGCGGTTGAGAAGCGCACTGACCGCTGTGACCAAGACGGCAAGGTCCTGATCTTGACCTTTCAGGTGGCGCTCTAAAGTCTGGCTGGCCCAGCATGGAGCGCCGGAAAGGTCGAGAAGAGAAGCAAATCCAGTTTCAGCGTTGCGCGTGTGCATGTACAGAGAAGGGCCAGGCCACTCGCAGAGAAGCTGCTGCCCCAAATACGTTTTGCCCATGCCCGGTTCACCCACTACGGCAATGGCCTGACCACCTCGGCGTGAAGAGATCCGCTGCAAACGCTGAGAGAGGATGTGAAGATCGTCAGACATGGGGGTTCCTTTGTCGCGCGAGATTCGAAGTCAGACCTGGTTCAGAGCTTTATGCTGATGAGACTTACCACACCGTTTACAGGCCGTTCGCCATGACAGTACATCCCACCCAGTCGCCTTGAAGCACACTAACTGACCACCGCATCAGCAGCCAAATCACCTGCGCTTCGTACCGATGTTCGTAGCAGCGTCAGCCTGAGTGGGGGGGCATATGAGTGGTAGACGTAACTCAGGCGCTCGTGCAGATGCACGAGCGCCTGTCGCTGGTAGATCTTCTGTTGCTACCCTCAGAAGTCATTAGGCTTAACGCCTTACCTCATAGGTTTTGGCAACTGCAGGACTATAGATTCAGCTGCGGCCGTTCGCGCGAAAGAGCGTTCACCTGGTGGGAAAAGCGGTCAGCTTGGAAACCCACGCAAAAGGTGGAGTGCGCCTGACAGGGGTAGTATCAGGACGTGTCATCCCGGATCTCCAATTGGCTGCGGCTCACTTCTGGGCGCTGCCAGCCGCGCCTGAACTGTATCCGCAAATGGTCGAGCTGCCAAAATCTGGAGTACGTCGCCAGCCTGAATGCGAGTATCACCACGGGGAATGATGTACTGCTCCTCTCGGCAAATCAGTACGATCAGAGCCTCGGCCGGCAATCCTAAGTTCAGAATGCGCTGACCCACAAAGTCAGAGGTCGCAGGCACCGTGACCTCAATCAGATCGTTTTTCCCTGCCCCGGTTGGGGTGTATTCCAGGGGCATAACAGAAGGGCCAGCAAGCGGAGCATTGACTCTAAGCCAACGGGCCACAAAGGGCAGCGACGTCCCCTGCACAAGAATAGAGACCAACACCAGAAAGAACGCCACATTGAGCAGAAGGGGCGCGCCAGGCACACCCGCAATCACAGGGAATGTAGCCAGAACGACGGGTACAGCACCGCGTAAGCCGACCCACGCCACCATGGTCTTGTGCGCCAACGGCATTCGGACGCCCAGCAGGCTGAGATAGACCGCCACCGGACGAGCTACAAACACCAGCACGGCTGCCAAGATCAGGGAGGGCACCGCCACAGCAGGTAATTGCAGTGGGAAGACTAAGAGACCCAGCAGCAAGAACATTCCGACTTCCATCAGGTAAGTGAGTCCCTCATGGAAATGCCGCAGAGAGCGCTTATGAACAAAATCGCTGTTCCCCAGCACAACCCCAGCTATGTACACGGCGAGTAGACCACTACCGTGTGCTGCGGCCGTCAGACCGTAAATGACTGCCACAATGGCCACGGTCAGCACCGAATACAGACCTTCAAGCGGCAACCGAACACGGTTGATAAGAGGTACTGCGAGCCGGCCCAGGCCGTACCCGAAGATGCCGCCCAGCGCCATCTCCACAGCGAACTTGCCCAGTAGATCGAGCGGTGCTTTCTCTGGGTGCAGGGCCATGGATGTGAGGCCGATGACTAAGACAACCGCAGTAGGGTCATTGATGCCGGACTCAAACTCCAGCATGGGCCGAATGTTGCCTTTGAGCCCCAAGGCGCGCTCTTTCAGTACTGAGAAGACGGCACTGGCGTCGGTAGGCGCCACAATGGCCCCCAACAACAGAGCAACCACCCAGGGCAGGCCGAAGAGGTAATGAGCTGCTACGCCCACGATGCCAGTGGTCAGGACGACGCCCACTGTGGCGAGTGAAATACCCGACCAGAGTACCGGCCGGGTACTGCGCCAGTTCGTCTCTAAGCCCCCAGTAAACAGGATGAAGGCCAGGGCGATGATGCCCACAAACTGGGTAATTTCGTAGTTCTCAAACGCAATACCGCCCGGGCCTTCACTGCCCGCCAGCATGCCAATAATCAAAAACAGGAGGAGCCCAGGCAGGCCCAAGCGGCCGCCAACCTTGCTGGCCAGCAGACTCAGTAATAGCAGACCGCCTCCCATGAGCAGAATGAGTCCAGTATTCAAAAAGATCGTCTCCTTCACAAAAGGTCAGTAGGCGAAAAGGAAATTAAAAAAAGAGGAGCAGAACTCAGGAGCTTGCAGATCAAGGTCTACCTTGAACGTCAGGACTTTTCGGGCTCAGGGTGAAATTCCCGCTCAATGAAGGCGTGGAGGGCATCCCGGAAGGCGTCACCCTCTGTGGGCAGCTTGGCCGCGTAAGCGGCGTCCCGGATCGCTGCGGAGAGGAGTTGAGCGGCAGCTCGAGTGCGACTGACGTCCATCAGCTCGGCCAGTTGGGAGAGCCAGAATGCGTCGGGCGCGCTCAGGCGCACCGTTACTTTGCTTTCAGGGAGATCACCTTCAGGGCCGCGTGCGGCCCGCTCTTCCAGCACATGCTGAATCAGTGTCTGAACACGGGAAGCGGATTTATTCGCCATAGAACCTCCAACTGCAGTATAGAATATTTGCTGGCAATTTGCCATATTTTAGTCTATAGGTTAGATCTTGATATTAGATAGATTGCCAACTTTTTACTGCTGTAGTCGGTACCAGCCT
>NZ_WQLB01000026.1 GCF_009755355.1 Deinococcus arboris
GGGCTTTCGCGTGACCGTCGCCTACACCCTCGACCAGGCCCTGGCCGCCGCTCAGGAGGAACTGTGCGCACCCAGCTATTGATCGTTCCAGCGCCGTTGACGTTGCCCGGTGAATTTCAGGGGACCGTGACTCTACGCGCCACAGCGGAGGGTGGGGCCGAAGTGCTCGCCACCGGGGCGGGCACCCAGTACAACCGCCTTCCGCCTCACGCTCTGGACGCCCTGCGGGACTGGCTGTGCGAATTGCGGGGCCTGCCCAGCGGGGGAGGGGAGAGGTGAAACCCCCTTCTCGACGGCAAATGGACCGTGAATACGAGCAGGCGCTGGCGGCCACCGATGACCCCGTGCTGCAGGGCCTGGTCACGGCAGCGTACCAGCGGCTGCGGCGTGGGTATGTGCGGGCGAACGACACCGCCGGCCACTACACCTACGACATCGGCTTGCTGCCCCAGTTGTCTCAGTCCTTCGAGCGGCCCACGAACCTCCCACCCATCATTCGCACGCGCGCTCGGCGCCCGAGGTTTGCATGACTGACGCTGAGAAGATTGCTTCCCTGGAAGAAGAGAACGCCCGGTTGGGCCGGCGTGTGGCGGCGCTGGAGACCTGGGCCCAGACCGTGGGGCCGCTGGTCAATCAGCTGCAGGGGGCTGTGAAAGTCCAGGCCAACCCGCTGGCGGATCTGCTGAACCTCTCGAACCGGCGGCGCCCTTGACCGCTGCTCACCGCCCTGCCCGCCCTGAGGTGCCCATGCCCAAAGCCAAGACCACTGCCCCTCGCCGCCCGCGCCTGCCGAGTCTGGAGGCGGCTGAGAAGCGTGTGCGGGCCCAGTGGCTCAGCCCCACGGAAGAGGGCCTGCGCGAGGTCCGCCGCAGCCTGGTGCGGGCGATGTGGCGGGCTCGCCGAGCGGGCGCCCGAACCTTACGACGTCAGCTGCGGGCCCTGTACCGCCAGATCCTCATGGCCCAGCAGGCTCAGGATTGGCAGATCAGTCCTCAGGAGCGCGCCACGCGGGCCCGGAATGTGCAGGACCCGGCGCAGTACGCGCGTGAACAGGTGCAGGGCCTGCCCGGGCAGAGCGCCCTGTTGACCATCAGCAGCCCGGGCCGGCGCTACCAGAAGCCGGGGCCGCCCCCACCGCCAGCGCCGCCCCTGGGCCAGACACACACGCGGATCGTGCATGACGAGTTCAGCGGGAAGAACCGCCGGGAACGGGAGCGGGCGGCCCGTGAAGCCGCAGAAGGCTATTACCAGGCCTTGCGGACCTGGCGGGTGTGGCAGGGGAGGCTGGAAGAGCTGCCCAGAGAACGGCGTGAGGGTGGAGACGGCCGCATGCGCCCGGTGGTGGGGAACTGGGCCAGTGCGCCGTATGACCTGCGGGCCAGGGAGGTTGAACTGCCCGGCCGCCGCACAGTGCCTGAGAGCGCCCTGGCGGCGCTGGTGAACGCGGATGAGACGCTGAGCGCGATTCGGGAGGGCCGGACGCTGGCAACGCTGCTGGATCCACGCGGGGGGTGGCATCCGAGCAGGCCACAGGCGGTGCGTTACGCCCAGGCCGTGCTGAGCCTCGCCTTCACTGTGGGTGACCTCGAAGCGCAAGAGCATTTGCGCAACATCCCATTGCACAAATCCAATGGTGACCCCATAATTTAGATAGGCTGGACAACAAAGTCGAAATCACGCGCCGTTCCTTCGGGGGCGGCGTTCTTGTTTGGCCTTTGGAGGTCGTATGAAAAGACTGTTGCTGCTGCCCATCTCCCTGCTGTGCGCTGTCCCCGTTGCTGCCCAGGTGGCCAGTCCGCCGGAGAAGCCGCCGGTCATGACGAGTGCGTGGGATGACCCGTTCGCTTCCTTCTGGTCCGGCTGCGCTCGCCAGGTCAAGGCCACAATGTGCCATTACCAGCTGGCCAGTGACGAGGAGCGCCTGACCCGGAACGACCTGAGCGCGCCGCGCCTGCCCTTGCTGGCCCGGGTGACGCAGCGCCTGACGCGCGTGCTGCTGGACCAGCGTCCGCACCTGCGCACCTTCACCGTGGCCCGCGCCGACTTCGCGTACTGACCGAGCCCCGCTGGAACCACTCGCGCCAGCCGCTGTGCCCTGCCGCCCCAGGGTGAACAGCGAACCCCAAAGACGGATCGCCCGCGTCCACCTTGCGAGGTGTGTGATTCAGAAAGCCGCTCCACAACCTGCTGCGCCCCCCGCGCACGTGGATTCACGCCGACGAGACTGGCGTGCGGCAGCGGGGGACGTTCTTTGACGGAAGCCCGACTGCTCTGACCGCGAGACCCTACGAATGGAGACGCTGACCGCCCGGACAGACGGGCTTGCTGGAGGAAGCGCGCCAGCACCGTGTACGCACGGCCCGAGACGCTTTGCTGGCCAGGGTCTTCACCCTCTGGCCGGTGCGAGTTTGACCCCAGCCGCGCTACCGTGGAATGCGTGCGGCTGGGTTTCTATCAGGGCAGCAGCCTGACGCCGGTGCGACTCCGGCAGCCCTGAGCACAGCGCTTCCCCGTACCCTGTTCGCATGGCTACCCTGACCCTGCACTTGACCGACGACACCACGCACACCTTCACGGGCTCTGACGAGTGGGTCACGAAGGCCGCGCAGCAGGCCCAGGCCGTTCAGGGGCACCACAACCGCATGTTCTGGTTCACCGACACGGCGGTGCAGCCCACGGGGTTCAGTGTGTCGGGCGTGTTGATTCGAGAGATTGCCCACCAGCTGGACACCTGAGCAAGCCGCTTCGTTAACCACAGACCCCACGCGGCCCCGAGTGTTCTGCGTGCCCGCCCCACCCCACCGCCGGTGCACCCCTTCCCTAAACGAGGAGGAGTGCGCCGCTTCGTTTGCTCCGGCCACCCCAGGAGGTGAGCAGCCTTGACGCAGCCCGACACCGACACCCCGAAAACGTACAAGCAGCTGCTCGCCGACCTGACGCCGAAACAGAAGAAATTCGTGCGAGAGTACGTACGCGAACCAAATGGAGCGAAAGCGGCGATTGCGGCTGGCTACAGCGAGGACAGTGCGCGGCAGATCGCCAGCGAGAACCTGACAAAACCGAACATTGCGGCGGCCGTGGAAGCGGGCTTCGAGCAGGTCATGGGCCGCAACGAGGTTCGGGCCCGCACGGCTGAGGTGGCGGCTGGCTCGATGGAGGATTTCCTGACCATCGAGCGCGTGCCTTATCTGGAGCCCGTGCATCTGCCGGCGGAAGAGGCCATTGATCTGCTGAATGACACTATCGCGGAGCTGAGCGAGGAACTCGACAGCGCGAAGGAAGACCGCTCGGACTGGATCACAAAGGAACTGCGCCGCCTGAACCGGGCGGTTCGCAAGTGTGAGCGGGCCCTGGCCAAGGCAGACCCTGAAGAGGGCGATCCGGAAGTCAGCATTGAGGCCGAGTGGAAAGAGCGCGTGGTGGTCCGTATCGATCTGGAGAAGGCGAAGAACGCCGGCAAGCTGCACTTGGTCAAGAAACTCAAGGAAACCAAGTTCGGCCTGGAGATTGAACTCCACGACGCCGCCGCCGCCCGCGAGTTGTTGGGCAAGCACTACCGCCTCTGGGGCGACCGCCTGGCCCTGGAGAACCCGGACGGCAGCCCCCTGCCCATCAAGTTCATCGTGGGCATTCCCCAGGACGCGCTGTGACTGGGGCCGTGCACGTCAGTGGGCAGCAGTACCCGCCGGGCGCCCTGGTCTATGAACCCTTCGGCGCCGCCCGCGAACTCTTCTTCGCGCGGGACCCGGAGGTGGTGCTCGACGGCCCGGCTGGCACGGGCAAGAGCCGGGGCCTCTTGGAGAAGCTGAACGCCCTGGCGCTGAAGTATCCCGGCATGCGTGGCCTGATCGTGCGCAAGACACGGGCCAGCCTGACGGACACCACGCTCGTGACCTGGGAGGATCACGTGCGCCCGGCCTGCGATACGGAAAATCAGCAGCGCAACGTGCGGCGGTCCTACAAGTACCCGAACGGCAGCGAGCTGGTCGTGGGGGGCATGGACAAGATGATCAAGATCATGTCGTCGGAATACGACGTGATCTGCGCCTTCGAGGCCACCGAGTTCCACGAGGAAGACTGGGAGGCCTTCACGACCCGCCTGAGAAACGGCGTGATGCCGTACCAGCAACTGTTAGCCGACTGCAATCCAGGGGCGCCCACGCATTGGCTGAATCAGCGCATGCGACGGGGTCAGACGCGGCGCATCCTCTGCCGGCATGAGGACAACCCCCGCCTCTTCACGCCGGCGGGCCAGTTGACCGAGTACGGCGCGGCGTACATCAGCAAACTCGATCAGCTCACGGGTGTTCGGTACAACCGCCTGCGCAAGGGCCAATGGGTGGCAGCCGAGGGCATGGTGTACAGCGGCTGGGATGACAAGCTGAACATCATTGACCAGCGTGAGCTGCCTGCTGAGTGGCGCCGCATCCGCGTGATCGACTTCGGGTACACGAACCCCTTCACCTGTCAGTGGTGGGCGATTGACCCGGACGGGCGCATGATCCTGTACCGCGAGTTGTACCGGACGCAGCGCCTGGTGGAAGACCACGCCAAGCAGATCAAGGCGCTGAGCGAGGGCGAGCGCTTTGAAGCGACGATTACGGATCACGACGCTGAGGACCGCGCCACCTTGGAGCGGCACCTGGGCGCCGTGACCACGGCGGCCTTCAAAGCGGTCAGCCCGGGTATTCAGGCGGTGGAAGCCCGCATCCGGCCTGCACCGGACGGCAAGCCGCGCCTGATGATCATGCGGGACAGCCTGGTCGAAACCGACCAGAACCTGGTGGAAGCGAAGAAGCCGACGAGCACGCTCGAAGAGCTACCGGGGTACGTGTACCCCACGGTGCGAGGGAAGACAGAGAAGGAAGCGCCCGTGAAAGAGAACGACCACGGCATGGACACCATGCGCTACGCCGTGGCCTACGTGGATGGTTTGGGCCGTGAATCAGAGCCCAAGCCCAGTGCGGTGCGCGCGGCCTTCCGGGGCGGCGCGAGGAGGAACCGGTGAACATCATTCAAAGTGTCCGGGCCCTCCTGGGGGGCCAGCCCC
This sequence comes from Deinococcus arboris, assembly GCF_009755355.1. GTDB lineage: Bacteria > Deinococcota > Deinococci > Deinococcales > Deinococcaceae > Deinococcus > Deinococcus betulae. The sequence goes on from NZ_WQLB01000026.1 coordinate 5,051, forward strand.
CACCCCAGGCCCCAACGTCCAACGTTGCTCACGCGGCCCTGCGGCGCCTGCGAACGCAGCTGGCCCGGGACCCGAACGCCCGGGTCAGCCGGGACCCCAACGACCTGGCGGGGCTGCTGTCGTTTTTCGAGGACACGCTGGCCGGGTATCCAGGGGACAGTCGCCGTCGGATCGTGGGCGTGCTGCGGGGCCTGGCCGAGAGTGACGACGACGTGGCCGGCTCGCTCGGGGACCTGCAGGCCCTCTGCGGGGCGGGCTTCACGCTGGACTTCACGGGCGGCAGCCGGGCCAGCAAGCAGGCGGAGTTCGAACTGGAAGCCTGGAGTGAAGCCATCTTCCCGGAAGGTGGTGGGCTCTCGGGCCTGATCGCCAACCAGGTGGGCGAACTGGCACTCGCTGGGGCCAGCAGCTGCGAGTGGTATCCCGAGCGCAGCCGGCGGGGCGTGGCTGGGGTGGCGGTGGTGCCGGCCGAAGAGGTTCGGATTCGCCGCGACCGCGAGACGCAGGCGCTGATTCATGAGCAGAGCGCCCCGGGCAACGCGGTGCTGCTGCACCCCCGCACCTACCTGTACGCGGCCCCGCGCACTGCTGGGCGTTCCCCGTACGGCCTGCCGCTCTTCCTGGCCTCCCTGTTCGCCCTGGACCGCAAGCGGCAACTGCTGGGGGCTGAGCAGCGCGTCATCAACCTGATGGCCCGCAGCGCGCTGGTGCGGGCGACGGCTCCCATTCCGCCGCCGCAGGACCTGGGGTGCACCTCAGTCAATGACCCGGGCTATGACGAGGCGGTCAGCGCTTACTTCTCCGATCTGGCCGATGTCATTGTCAGTGGCAGTGCCAATGGCGTGTACGTCGGGCCAGATAAGACCGATCTGCAGGTGGTGCCCATCAATCAGACTGCGAGCGGCGCCCCGGAGATTACCAAGGGGAATCAGAAGCGCGTCTGGGGGGCGCTGCGGACCCTGCCGTTCCTGCGGGGCGAGATGGACAGCACCACGCAGGCCCTGGCCCAGGTCACGCTGCCCATCGTGCACGCACAGGCGGTGGCCATTCAGCAGACGGTGGCCCGGCAGCTTCAGTTCGGCATGAACCTGCACCTGGCTTTGCGGGGCATTCCCGCCCAAGCCTGGGTGCGCTTCACCCCGCCGGCCAGTCCCTTCGCGCTTGACGAGGCGAGGGCGGCTCTCTTCAAGGCCCAGACCGATGAAGCGCTGGTGCGGGTGTTCGGCCCGGCCTGGGCCGCGCAGGCCATGCGGCGCTGGGACGTGGTGACCGAAGACGCCGACCGCGCGCCGGACTGGTGGAACCCTGGTGCCGGCCCCACACCACCCCCTGACACTGGAGGTTCTTCATGACACAGCAAAAACCCAGCCTTGGCCGAGTCGTGCACTTCGTCGCGGGCGACGGCCAGCACCTGGCCGCCACGATCAGTCAGGTCTATACCCCGTACAGCGGCACTGTCCCACGCGAGCCGGAGGAAGAAGCGCGCCGGGCCACCCTGTGCGAGGCCCAGGCGGTGGACGTTCATGTCCTTTATCCGGACCATCAATCCCCGATGCAGTTCGTGGAGGGCGTCCGCTATGACGAAGCAGCCGGGCCACTCTCCTGGCACTGGCCGGAGCGGGAGGGCTAAGCCATGACCCGACATCAAGCCGCGTTCTCGCTCGCCCTGGTCCTCGCGGACGGGGCGAGCACCGCTTTACCGGATGGTCACCTGGAGCAGATCAATGCGCTGCAGGCCCGGCGGGGCAAAGCGGCGCTGACCGCCGAGCAGATCCTCGTGCGGCCCGTGCGCCTGTACGGCAACAAGCTCACCAGCTACTTCACCCGCAGCCCGGACGGTGACCTGCGCCTGCTGGCCAGCCAGATCAATGACGGCGGTGGCCCGGTGCTGAGCGCCCACGTCACCGACAACACGCCGCTGGGCAGCTTCTATACAGCGGCCGTGGTGGAGGGTGCCTTTACGGCCACGCCAGACCTGGGGCAGCCGGCGCAGGAGCTGTGGCTCGACACCTGGTTCTATGTGCTGAACGACGCCGAAGGCCAGCGCCTGGTGGGCCTGATCGATGGGGGCGTGATCAACGAAGCCAGCATCGGCTTCTTCTACGACAAGGCGATCTGCTCCATCACCGGGGGCGATTACTACGACAGCCCTTACTGGCGCGGGCGGGTCTACACCATCACGGACCCGGAAACGAACGTCAGTGTCCAGAAGCTCTGCTTCGTGTGGACGACGGGCAACGTGCAGTTCGGGGAAGGCTCGCTGGTCTACCGGGGAGCGTACCCAGGCACCCGGGTCGGGGGGGACGCCGGTAGCGGCGGCGTCCTGGCCGCGTCGGCACCCTCGCCCATTTCTGCTCCGCCCATCCCCACCCGCTTCCAGCTCGCCGCCAGCAAGGACATGCAGGCGACGTTCGAGAAGGCCGCTGCCCAGCCGGACAGTGGCGCGCCCCCTCCCCCGCCGAGTCTGGCGGCCACGACAGGAGAAGACACTGTGAAACTTCGTCTCAAGCTGCCTGACGGCTCGGTCAAAGAGATCGACGCCACCCCCACTGAAGCCCAAGCCCTGCTAGACACGCAGATTGAAGACGCGGTAACCCGGGGCGGGCAGACCCAACTGGAAGCGCACGCGACGGCCCTGGGCCTTGAGCCGAAAGAGGTGACGGCCATGCGCCTTCAGGCCCTGGCTTCCGAGGCTAGCGACGGCCGCACCTACCGGCAGGACCTGCTGAACGACCTGCACGCGCTGACCCTCTCGGTCAGTGGCAATGACGAGGCTGGGCGCGCGGCGGCCGACCGCACGAAGAAGGCTTTCGGCACCCTGGAGCTGGCGGACATCCGGGCCGAGGTTCAGCGCCTGACCGCCCAGCGCGACGCCGGGCTGCCCAATGTCCGGCTGAGTGAGGACGCGCCCGAGGCGCAGGGAGGCAAGAAGGCCAAAGCCAATTTCGACGCGGTGTAAGCAGCGCTTTAAGACACAAGCATGAATGACACTCAGGAGTTGACATGAAAATCCCCGGAACGAACATTGAAATGGGAGGCCAGCATAACAGCGGCCTCACTTTTGTTTATGACAGCGGTGTCGTGATTGGTGACGCTGTGACGCAAACGGCAGCAGGTACGGCGGGCCGTGGGGCCGCCGATGGGCCGCTGCTGGGTAAGGCCGTCAGCAAGGAATCGGACGGCGTGGGCACCGTGTTTACGCGCGGCGTGATTGTGGTGCCCTGGACCGGCGCCGCTGTATATGGCCTTCAGAAGATCGGAGTGGACGGTACTGGCAAGGCCAAGGTCAGCGCCAGCACGGGCCGCAACGCGCAGGTGCTGGGCGTGGATACCAGCGCCAACCTGGCCGCCATTGACCTGGGCTGAAGACAGCCCGCCCACCCTCTTTCGCCTCGTGCTTGGCCTGCCAGTGGCAGGCCAATGCCTTTTCAGGAGCCATCCATGACGAAAATTACGAAGCTGAGCAATCTCGAACTGGGGTTGTACCAGGATGCCGCCCGCGAGGGTATGACCCTCAGCCAGTACCTGAACGAAATGGGCCGCAAGGGCGACATTGCCGAGGAACTGTTCCAGCCCAACGCGAAGAACAGCCAGGGTGAACCTGTGGACGCCTTCAAGCAGCTGCTGGCCGCTGCGGGCATCCGTACGAAGGGGGAGTTTGCGCAGACGGGCGACGCTTTCCTCTCGGATCCCACCAACCGCGTCCTGTTTCCCGAGTTCATCGTGCGGGAGTACCGGGACGCCGAGCGTGACGCCGTGAACGTGCTGCAGACCAGCGATCTGGTCAGCACTCGCCTGGGCATTCAGAACAACACTTACCGCACTGGTGTCATTCAGGCTGGCCAGGAGAAGGATCTGGAGTTCGGGCGCGTTTCGGAACTGGGCGAGCTGCCGGCCTACACCATCAAGCTCAGCGACAAAGCGGTGAATGCCCAGAAGTACGGGGGCGTCCTGCGCATGAGCTACGAGTCGGTGCGCCGTGCCCGTCTGCCCATCATTAGCCGGTACGTGGCGAAGATCAGCCGCGCGCAGAACCGCCGGAAGACCAAGCAGGCCCTGAACACCGCGCTGAACGGCGACGGCAACAGCAACCCTGCGCCCGCCAGCACAGCAGCGACGGGGACCACCTTCACCCTGCAGGACATCATTGCCCTGCAGATGGACGGCTTGGTCAACGGGGTGCAGTTCGGCATCATCACGGCCGACGCGGCGGACCTCGCAGCGATTCTGAACCTCGACATCTTTACGGGCGTGGCGGCCACGGCGGCCGGGGCAGACTTCCGCGACACCGGCAAGTGGCCCAACATCCTGGGCATGCAGCCCAAGATGGCCATGACCGACAGTGCGCTGCAGGGCAGCAAGAAGCTGCTGGGCATCGACCAGACGAACGGCCTGGAAGAGTTCTACGAGGAAGGCAGCGAGATCGTGGAGAGCGAGAAGCTCATCACCTCGCAATTCGAAATCATCGCCATCAGTGAGGTCGTGGGCTGGGCCAAGCCCGACACCCAGGCCTTCCGCACCAAGGCTCACGCCTGAGCCAGGTGTGAAGAGGGGCGCCTCCAGACGGGGGCGCCTCACCCTTTCGGCAGTGGGACTGGTGCCCAGCGCAGCACCAACAGGAGACCGACATGGCAAAAGCAGACACGATCCGGGACATTGAAGCCGCCAATGGGCAAAAGGTGCCGGACACCCTCAATCAGAAGCAGCTGGACGAGCTGCTGGCACTGGCCAAGCGCGACGGCGCCGAGCAGCGCGACGCCTTTGACGGCAAGCTGAACGAATTCCAGGGCAAAGGCAGCGGGAAGGCTGCACCCAAGGAAAAAACGGTCACGGTGCGTGTGAATGACGCCATTGCAGCGTACGGCGGCGAGTTCACTGATCCGGGCACCCGCGAGGTGATCGGCAAAGAGCCTACCGAAGTGCCCCTGTCGCCCTTCGTGCGCGAGAAGCTGCGCAGCGAAGAGCTGATCGAAGCGGACTGAGCCGTGCAGGCGCTTGTGCCTGCGGACGTGCCCACCCTCATTCCTGGGGCTCCCATTCCTGAGGCTGCCTTCCTCAATTTGGCGGCCATCTGGGCCAGTGGGGAGGCCACCAAGCGGCGAGCAGACCTGGCCAGCCTGAGCGGCCCAGCGGCAGAAGCGGCCCGCACCGCGATTGCGGCTAAGAGCTTGGGCTTCAAGGCTGGCCTGGGCGGGGTGCTCAGTCTGGAGGAAAGTACCGGCGGCGGCTTGAAAGGCATCAAGTTGCCGGGCTTGGAACTGACACTGAACCCTTCGGGAACGGATGTTCATGGACGGGCCACGGTTGCCGCTGAGGAATGGCACGCCTTCGCTGCGCAGTTTCTTGACCTGGCGTTGCCAGGAGCGCCGCGCCGCCGGCCAGTCGGGGTCAGCCGCTGATGCTGGATCTCCTGAACGCCGCGGAGGCTCAGCTCGCGCAGGTGGGCCCGGTCATCACGCAGGTGCTGGCCTCAGACTTGGCCCGGCCGTTGACCCTGACCCGCTTCGGGCAGGCGGGCGTGCCGGTGCGGGCGCTGCTGGGCGAGGAAGAGGACCGGTCGAGCATCGGGCCCGACATCGACGCCCCGGAGGTGGCCAGCCGCACGTTCACCGCCCTCCTGCCGCCGCTGGAGGTGGCGCGCACGCTGGGCTGGATGCTGACGGACGGCACGGGGCGGGTGTTTGTCCCGGTGGCCGTGCCGCTGGACCCTGGCGGCCGGGGCTTCTGCCTCGTGGCCAGAGTGGCGCCCTTGCCTGAGCGCACCCGCGTCCACGACCTCGTGTTCCAGGTGCCGAGCACCGGCACGGTCATCCAGCCGGGCACGGGCAACCAGGTCCCAGCTCCACCTACACCCTTTCCGATTCAGGCCCGCCTGTCGGCCACCACCGACCCGCGTATTCGGGACTCGGTGGGCGCCGATGCGGCCGAAGTCGTCTTGATCGGCCGCTGGGGCAGCCTGACGGACCCGAAATCCCATCCCCCCAGCCTGCGCTGGGGCCTGAAAGCACCCCTGAGCCTGCAAGGGCAAAGCGGGACGCTGACCCTCAAACTCGCCTCTCCCGATGAGGACCTCGCCACCGAAGCGCAATTCGGCGGGCGCTTCTTGGCCCTGTGGTCCACCCCCTGAACTGGAGGTTTCTATGAGCAGAACGAAGAAAAAGACCGAGCCCGCCCCCTTCGCTGGCCTGCTGGAGCGCGTCACCGTCGCCGAGGTCCCCGACCAGGAAGAGGACGTCACCTACGCGCTCGACCGCGAGGCGGGGACCGCCGTGGTCAATGTGCGGCCCGATGTGGACCCCGAGGCGCGCCACACGGCCCAGCTGCGCGGCGCCCTGAAGCTCACCCTGAGTGGCTACGGCGCCTACAACGAGGCCATCACGCGCAAGTACGACCGCTTCCCCAGTGAACAGGACTTGCACGATCAGGCCGAAGCTGACGCGCTGGACGCCTTAGAACCCCTGCTGCTGCAGGTGCATCCGTACACCCCCGCCCCCGCCAGCGAGGCCTGATCGTGGGGGTGCGCGTTACCACCGACCTGCGCGCGCTCGAAGCCCGCGCCAGCCGCGCCTTAGCCGGCACCGCTGAGCAGGTCGCCAAGCGGGCCACGGCTCTGATGAATGCCCGTACCTGGGCCTGGCCCGGCACCACCCACCGCCAGAACGGTACGGTCGTCGGCCGGAAGCGCAACATCGTAGACACCGGCACGCTGCGGGACAGCCTGCAACCACCCCGGCGCGTTGCTCAGCTCAGCGTGCAGCTGACCTGGAATGCCGAGTACGCCGCCGCCGTGTTCCTGGGCGCCGTGTTCCGCAAGCGCCAGTACAGCCTCCCCGCCCGCAATGCCCCGCTGCAGGCCGTCCGCAGCCTGAACATGCCCCAGGTCCTCGCGCGGGCCTGGCGGGACGCATGATCCAGGCCAGCCTCCCAGACGTCCGTGCAACGGTCGCCACGTCGCTTCAGAATGCCGGCATCCTGCTGGGCACGTACATCCTGACCAATGGGGCCAGCACGCCGGCCCTGCACGTGGGCGACCCAGACGAGGGCGTCACCGTGCAAGGCCTGGAAGTGCTGATTGCCCCCACCGCCGAGCCGACCGTCATCAAGACCTTCGCCGGGCCGATCACGATTGACCATTACCAGATTCGGCTGGTCGCGCATGACGGTCAGTCCCTCTCACCGGCGCTGAACGCGCTGCTGGGCGTGTTTCGTAGTGCCACAGACGTGAACGTGCTGCAGGCAACGGAGCGGTACCCCGACCAGCTCGTGTTCACCGTCACGCCTTAAAGGAGCCAGTCATGGCCACATACACGAAAGCTGAACTTCAGTCAAAAGTCACTCTAGGCGCTGCGGCAATCTTTGAAGTGGCGCCTCTGGGCGTGAATGGCGCCATGCCGGCGACGAACGCGTACAAAGTGCTCAGCTTGGGCAGCGAAGTCACCGTGGGGCACGAGAACCGCACGATCAGCTTCACGAATTTTGCGAGCGGCGGTGATGAGGTCGAGATGCCCGTGGGTGCCACGGGCACCGTGGACCTGAGCGAAATGCAGTGGATCGCGGATGACGACGCTCTCGGCATCATGGAAACGTCTGCCACGACGCCGGCACCCATCGCGTACCGGTATAAGCCCAAGGGCAACGGCGCCGGCAAGCCTGTGTACGAGGGCGTGATGAGTGTCAACAGCTGGAAGATCAAGTCCACGGTGGACGGCTTGGTGACGGTCGAGAACCCGACCATCAGCACGGCGGGCAAAGCCACCAAGGGCGTTCAGTCCTAATGCTCTGGCGCGACACCTGGGCGGGCACCCCAGGGGTTGCCGTCATCACGCAGGGGGGTGAGGACCACGGGCAACTGGACGCCGTGGTCCTCGCCCTTCAATTGGACGCGCTTCCTACCGCGCCCGTTCGCCTCACCAATGAACACGGCCACAGCCTGCAGGTATGCCTGCCGCGCGACGTGGACGCCTTCAGCATCACCACCCGCATTCCCTTGACCGTGGAGGTCACATGAAAACACAGAAATTTGCCTTTGGCACCAACTCGCGCCGCACCCTGCCCTTCGACATTGGCGGGGTGACCTTTTTCGCGCACCCCCTGACGGTGGCCGAGGAACTGCAACTCGCCGACGTGGGCGACCGGTATGACCTTGACGCCCTGGAGGGGACCGAGGTCGCGCCGTTCATTCAGGAGCAGATCGGGGTGCTCTCGGGCCTGCTGCGCAGCCGGGTGCAGGGGGACGTTCTGATCAACCCAGGCTGGGTGGAGGTCCACATGGGGACGCTGACGCTCACGCCGCTGCTCGCACTGCTGCGCTCCGGCGAGAAGCCGCAGGGGTCTCTCACCTTGACCTCATGGCTGGATGAGCCGTTCACAGTGCAGGAGCGCACCTTTGACGCCTTGCCTCTCTCATTTGCGGAGCAACTGCAGGCGGGCGCCCTGGGTCAGGACGGTACGAGCCGGGAGATCACGGAGGGGAGCCTGCGCCTGCTGGCCGCCCTGCTGACGGCCCGGGCGACGGACAACGGGGGCAAGGTGACGCCGGAGTGGCTGATGGCCAACCTGGGGACTGCAGACCTGGGGCCGCTGCTGAGCCTCATTCAGAATGGTCCAGAGGTGCCTGACCCAAACGCCGACGAGACGGCCCCGGAGGGCGGCCCAGCGAGCGGGGCGGCCGGGTTGCCCGGGTCCTGAGCCTCGTCGCTGCCTATGCCGCGCAGTACCACACCCCACCGCCGAAGGTGCTGACCCTCCCCATCGCACTGGTCGAAGCGCTGGCCGAGGAGGCCGTGACGCTGCGGTATATCGAGCACCTGCCGCTGCATCAGGTGCTGGCGACATGGCTGAATGCCCAGGGGGGCAAGGACCCGAAGGCGAAGAAATTGCCGCGTGGCCGGGCCTACTCGGCGCATGACCTGATGAGTGACCTGTACCTGCCAGCGGAGTTGCGGCCCTTTCGCTTCACACCTGGAGAGGCCCAGGCCATTCTGGGCGCCCTGCCGCATCTCAGCCCGGGGGGTAGTTGGGTCCTTCAGGCGCTGGTGAACCGGGTGCTGCCGCTCGACCAGATTCAGGCGCAGGCCGAGAGGGAAGCCTAGCTGGCGCCTGGGCGATTGCCCAGGGTAAGCCCAGCGGCCTCCACGCCGTCTCGTCCTCTCGGGTGCTCGCTGAGAGGACGAAGCAGTTCAGCACGCCGCAACAATTTCGACGGTTAAGCTGGCTTCATGACCTCAGACCAGAACGTTGCTCTCGCCCGTCAAATGTTCATGAGCCAGAAAAAAGATTCCACTGTTTATCTGCTGCTCGCCCTCTTTCTCGGGGGTCTCGGTGTGCATCACTTTTATTTGGGGCGCACGACCGCAGGCGTACTTCATTTAGTGTTCTGCTGGACCCTTGTTCCAGTGTTTTTGTCTATTGCGCATGCCATTAACAGCAGTAAGGCGGTGCGTGAGCGCAACATGGAAATTGCTCAGCGGTTGGCCGTTGGACTCAACGTGCCTGTCGATGAGTTGCTCAAGATCGCCTTTCTATAACGGTCTCATTCTCAGGGCCGCCCTTCGGGGCGGTTTTCTTTTTCCCGTCGAGGTCCCCTATGTCCACCCGTGTCGGTGCTGCGCACCTAGATCTGACCATCGTGACCGCCAGTGCCCGCGCTGCGGTGACGGCCTTCGCCAGTGCTGCCCGGGCCGACCTCGCCGGCCTGGCCCGGCCCATCAAACTGACCGTGAAGGCGGACCCTGCGGCCCTGCGCACCCAGGTGGACAACGTCAAGACCGCCTTCCGCGACCTCAACACCGACCTGAAGAACCTGCTCAAGGTCGATGTCACCGCGCTCAAGGGTGTGATCAGCAAGATCGGCAAGCAGATCGTGGACCTCACGGAATTGGAACGCAAACTCCGCGCCAGCACGCCCCTGGGGGGGGGCGGCGGGGGCGGAGCAGGTGGCGGCAGTCCTGGTGTCAACGGCGCCTATGCCGCCCAGCTGCGCGGCCTCCAAGCCGACCTGAAAAACAGTGTCCTGAACACGGCTCAGTTTGAGCAGGCGACCCGTCAACTCAAGACCACTATCGACACGGAAATCGCCTCTCTGAAGTCCCTGGGCGTGCTCTCGCGTGAGCAGCAGGCCCGACTGGACGCCCTGCGTGGGGCCAGCTCTCAGGCGGCTGGGGCGCTGAAAGGCCTGGCCGACCAGCAGCGCCGCGCGGCTGAAGCAGCGGCGAGCGCTTCGGCGACCCAGTTCGCCGCGCAGCTGCGGGGGTATCAGGCCGACCTGAAGAACGGCGCCCTGAACACCGCCAGCTTTGAGGCGGCCACCCGCGCCCTCAAAACCAGCATTGACGCTGAGATTGCCTCCTTGCGTGCGCTGGGCCCACTCACCCAGGCTCAGCAGGCGCACCTGGACGCCCTGCGCGCGACCAGTGGCCAGGCGGCTACGGCCCTAAAGGGGCTGGCGGACGCTCAGGCCCGCGCCGCCCGTGAGGCCGCTCGCGGTGCCGAACGCGCGCAGTCCGACAGCGTCAAGAAGTTGGCCCAGGACGTGGAGAACCTGAAGGGTGCCTTTGACCGGGGCGACATCAAGCTGCGCGCCTACCTGCGTGGCCTCCAAGGCGTTCAGCGTGAGGCCCAGACCCTGGCGCCGACCCTGGCCGCCGGTTCATCGCAAGCGGCCTCCCTGAACCGGGTGCTGGACAGCCTGACGAGCGGGCGCCGCAAACTGAACGACCGCAGCATCACCCAAATCAAGACGGATCTGGCGGCGGCCCGCGCGGAGTTTGAGCGCGCCACCGCTGCGGCCGGTCGTTTCTCGGAAAAAAGAGCGGCCATCCAAGCGCTTGAGACCACCATGCGGGGCCTGGAAGCCCGTGTCAAAGCGGTCGGGGAACGCAGCAACGTCACGGCCGGGCAGATGGGGCAACTCAACCGCCTGAGCACCCAGCTGCGCAGCAACGTCAACACCCTGAACCTGGCCCCCAGTGGGCTGGGCATCAGCGGCAGCATCCTTGCCGCGCTCAAGCAGCTCCCGCAGTTCGCCAGCATGGCCGGGGGCAGCTTGGGTGCGGCGGCCGCCCAGGCGAGTGCGCTTGGCGGCAGCTTCTCTGGCGTCGGGGCCGCTGCTGGACCGCTGGGGCTGGCTCTGGCCGCTGTCGCTGCGGCTGTGGTGGGCCTGACCGCTGCCCTGACCGTCAGCATTCAGACGGCAGCTCAGTTCGAGCAGAAACTCGCAGACATCCGCGCGCTCACGCAACCTACCGCCATTGAGCTGGAACGCCTCACCCAAGCTACCTTTGACATCGGCAAGCCCCTTGGCGTCGGCGCTCGCGAGGCTGCCGGTGCGGTCCTGGAACTCAACCGCGCGGGTTTAAGTGCCGCCGACGCCATCGGAGGCGGCCTGAAGGGCGCCCTAGAGCTGGCCGGGGCCGCTGGCATCACCGCTGCTGAAGGCGGTAAGCTCGCCACCGCCGCCATGACCGCCTTCGGGCTTCAGGCGCCCCAGCTGTCTCAGGTCGCAGACGTCTTCGCCAACTTCAGCAACAAAACCTTCCTGGGCGCGGAAGACCTCAGCCTGGCCATTGCGGCGGTCGGCCCGGTTGCCCGTGACGCCGGCTTGGGCCTGGAGCAGTTTGCCGGCTACATGGCCACCCTGGCCCAGGGTGGGTTCAAGCAGATGTCGGACGCCGGCACCTCGCTGAAGACCATGCTCCTGAGCCTCACCAGCCCAGTGGACACGGGCGCGAAGGCCCTGGACGCCATCAAGGTCAGTGCCTTTGATTCAGCCGGTCAGATGCGCCCGCTCAATGATGTGCTGGGCGACCTGCGCGGCAAGCTGGTCGAGCTGACGCCGCAGGCCCAGAAGCAACTCCTGCGGCAGATTTTTGGGCAGGACGCGATTCGCGCGGCCCAGATTCTGCTGCGCGAGGGGCCGAAAGCGATTGAGGCCAACACGGAAGCCATGCGCAAGCAGGGTGAGGCCGCCCGTGTGGCGCGCGAGCGGTTAGAAAGCCTGCAGGGCGCGGGCAAGCAATTTGGGGCGACGTTCGAGCAACTAAAGATTCAGATTGGCACACCCTTCCTGGCGGCACTGACAGGAATCGTGCGGGGGGCAACCGCCGCGACAGAAGGCCTGATCGGGTTGATCGACCAGGCCCGTGAGGGGCAAGGCGCCCTGGGCACCTTTGCCACGACGTCGCAGCAGGTGCTCGCCGCGTTCGGGCAAGGGGCGGCCACAGTCTTCGCTGCGCTGCGCGTCGCGTGGGACACCGTCCTGTGGCCCGTGCTGCGCGCACTGGGCGCGGTGTGGCTCACCATTCAACAGGCGGCCGTGACCGCGCTCGGCATTCTCCTGAACGTGGCGAATGCCGTGTTCCAGGGGGTCGCGGCGGCTGTTCGCACCGTGATGGGCGTCTTCGGTGTAGGCGCCACAGATATTGCGGGCAGCACGGGCAGCATGGCGGACGCCGTGGTGCGTGGGGCGGGCATTGCTCGCGTGGCCCTGGTGGCACTTGGGCAGTTCACGGCCCAGTTGCCTGACATCTTTGAACTGGCCGGGCAGGGCATCGGCACGATGCTGCGGGGTCTGGGGCAGTTGTTCCAAGCGTTCGGTCAGCGGGCCGGGGCGGTGTTTACCGCTGCCGGCGGGTACGTTGGGGCCTACGTCAAAGCCACGGGCCGGGCTGTGCAGAGCGCGGGGCAGATTCTGCAGGGTCTGGCTGGTATGTACGCAGCCCTGCTCCTCGCGGCCCGCAACGCCCTGGTGACAGGGGTTGGACAGATTCTAGCCACGGGTATCCGGCACTATGGGCAATTTAGTGACGGCGTTCAGACCGTGCTGGCGCAGGTCGCGGGCGTGTTCTTCCGATATGTGGTCCAGCCTGTGCAGGACGGCGCCAACTTCCTGCTTCAGGCGTACAACCGGGTTTCGGGCATCATCAGCAGCGCGGCCAACCGCATTGCCCGGACGCTCGGGCCGATCGGGGATCTGCTTAAGTCCCTGGGGGTCAACATTGGGGCCGGCCTTGCGCGGGTGGCACAGACCGTGGGGGACGGGGCCGCTGACATCATCGACAATTACGCGCAGCGGGCGAACGAGGCGTATGCCAAGGCGCAAGCCTCGGCCCAGCAGGCCAGCACCACCAACGCGAAGTCTGCTGCGGACGGGGTGGCCGCTGCGCTCACCGGTGCCAGTCAAGGCCTGACCGACTTCATTCGGGACAATGGGGCGGGCGAGGCCTTCGAGAAAGCGACCGGCCAGGTCACGAGTGGGCTGCAAGGCGTCTCGGCGGTGAGTGGCCAGTTGCAGCAGGACGTGAAGGGTGTGGCCACCACCCTGAATACACAGCTGAGCACCGCCACTCAGACAGCGACTGCCGGGTTAGGTGAGCTGCGGACAGGGGCCGCCCTGACGGCTGGGGCGCTGCAACTGGCGCAACGGGCGAATGAGGATGCCGCCGCCTCGTTCACAGCGGGCCTGAAGAATATGCAGCAATCGGCGAAGACCACCGCGACGGCTGTGGCGGCGATCAAGCCCCCAACAGTCATGGCGAGCGGCACGAAGACGCTGGACGATATCGGCCTGGGGGACAAGGAAAAAGCCAGCAGCACGAAGACCACTGCCGCTGACCTGGTGAAGCAGGCCGAGTACAAGAAGAACCTGAAGGACCTCACCCCGCTCGAACTGGCTCAGGCGAAGGCGGAAGCGCAGCGCACCAACAACAAAAAGGCGATGACGGCCATCCTGGCCGAGGAAGCCCGGCGCGAACGCGAACGGGCCAGCGCCGCGCGCAGTGGGGCGGCGGCCGACCGGCAGGCCACCGAGGCGCGGGCCGGCTTAGTGCGCGAGATGCGGCAGAGCATCGCCGCGTTCAAGCTTCAGAGCGATCAGGGCAAGGTGACGGCCCAAAGCCTGCTGGCGTTCAACCAGCGGATGGAAGATTTCCAGGCCCGGGTCAAGAAATTGCCCCCGGCGCTGCAGGCGGGCACGCAGGCCCTGTTCAATCAGGCGGCAGCGCTCGCTGCCAATGCCAAGGTGCAGGCCCGCGCGGTGGTGCTCACGGGCGCGGCCCTGACCGAGTACAAGGAGGCTCTGCGCGGCAAGAGTGCCCAGCAACTCAAGGATATGGAAGTCGACGCCCGCGCCGGGAAGCTCAGCACGCAGCTGAACGCCATTCTGGCCGAGCGCACCCGCCGCACCGAAGCCAAAGCGGCCGCAGATAAGAAAGCGGCGGCCGCCGCTGAGCAGCATGCCAAGGCCCAGCAGACCCTGGTGCGCGAGACCGGCCAGCTCAACGACCGATTCCGTCTGCAAGTCCAGCAGGGCAAGGTCACGGCTGAGAGCCTGCAGCGTTATCAGCAGGCCCTGGCCGACACCAAAGCCAAAGTCGAGCAACTGCCCCCCACCCTGCGGGGCAGTGTCACGGCCCTGATCACGCAAGGTCAGACCCTGGCCACGCAAGGTCAGGCCGTGGTCAATCACCGACAGGAGGTGGAAAAGCTCCGGGGTGAGGTGGACCGCTGGACCCTCGCGCAGCTGGAGAATGCCCGCGCCCGTGTCATTGCCAATGGGGCCGACAAGGACAAATTGGCTTTGCTGGACTCGGAAATTGCCAAGCGCAAGACGCTGTCTGACGCGCAGGTGCAAGAGGCCCTGACCGAGAGCCGTCTGAATGAAGCCCGCGCCGATCAGGAGGGCATTGAGGGACAGTACGAAAATCGGAAGGCAGCGGCCCAGGGCAACCTGACCGAGTTGTTGCGTCTAGAGCTGGACTTTGGTGCTCAGGTGCAAGCAGCTCGGGACGCGGCCGCCCGCGCAGCCGCAACCGATGAGGAACGCCAAGTCCGGGACAAGTACGCCAAGCTGCTGAACTTGGAAGGCATCACGCAGCAGCGGCGCACCGAGTTGGAGCAGGCCCGCGACCGTGAACTGGAGGCCAGCCGCACCCGCCTGAGTAATGCCCTGGCCAAGAATGATCAGGACCGCCGCACGGCGGAAACCGACGCCCGCCAGCAGCTGAACGATTCATTAGAGACCCTGGACCGCGAGAGTGCCGAGCGCATCCGGGCGGCCACCCTGAAAGACTTGGAAGCCCGGACTCGTGATGTCGAGGCCCAGCTCGAACGGGAACTGGACGTCGAGGACCTGAGCGAGCAGGAGAAGCTGGCCCTGCGCAAAGCCTTTCAGCCCCGGCTGCTGGCCGCCAAGCAAGCCGAACTCGACCAGACCCGCGTGATTGAGGAGGCTGCGGAGAAAGACCGTTACACGGCGGCCGTGCAGGAGGCTGAAGCGCAGGGGCTCCTAGACCAGCAGCGCCTGCAGGCGGACGGCCGCACCCTGACCGTGCGGCAGGTGCTGGAAGAAGCCCATCAGGTTGAGCTGGGGCGCATCCGGCGCGAGTCGGTGGACGCCTACCGCGATTACGAACTGGAGGTGAAACGCGAGACTGGCAAGCAGGTCGTGGCGAGCGAGAAAGCGACCACGGCAAGCCTGAAAGAAGAAGCGGAGAGCCGCACTGAGACCCTGCTGGACGGGCTGGATGACTTCACGGCGGCCCAGCGCCAAGCCGCACGCGAGACCCTCGCCGCGTGGCGCCTGACCTACCTGGCTCAGGGGGCCAGCGGGGCCGCAGCGGTCGCCCAGATTGACGCCGCGCTGGCCAAGCTGGAACGGGCCACGGGCAAAGCGCGTTCGGAAGCCGCCAAACTGGGGGTCAGGCCAGCGGACGCGCAGCGCGACTTTGGTGACCGGCAGGCCCGCCTGGGCGATCAGGACGATGAGGCTGGGGCTCGCCGGGAGGCTGAAGGCAAGTTCAGCAGCGACCTTGACTTTTACGAGCAGAAAATCAAGGACCTGCAGGCGGCTATCAACCAGTTTGGGGACACGCCCCTCACGCCGGACGAAGCCGCCACCCGAGACGGTCTCCTGGGGCTGCAACAGCAGTACCAGGGCTACTTCGATCAGCTGACCCTCGCCAGCCGGCAAGCCGGGGACAAGGCCGCCGCGACCTACACCCAAGCGCAGCTGGATAAGGCGGCAGAAGGGGAACTGGCCCTCGTGGAAGCCCGACATACGCAAGCCGAGAACGAGGGACGGGATGACAGTCCGGCCTACCTGGCGGGTCTAAATGCGGCGCTGGCCTACTGGCGGGCGCGGTTGTTGGGCCTGGAACAGGGGACGCCGGAGTACCTCGCTGCCCTCCAGAAGATCGTGGAACTGGAGGGCAAGGTCAGTACAGAGAAGGGCAATCCGGTGGCCGACCGCCTCTCGAACCTGGCGGGTGTGGTTGGCAAGGGCGGGAAGCTGCAGGGCACCATCAGTGCTGGTTTGGACGGCCTTGCGGCTTATTTCAAAGCTGGAGGCACCAAGGGCGGGAAGGGTAGCCTGATCGCCGGCGCCCAGGCCCTCGTCTCGGGGCTGGCCGGCGTTTTCAAAACCGGGGATGAGGACATTGACCAGGTCGTGGATACCTTCGTCTCTGGCCTGCAAGGCACCCTGGGCGCACTGGCCAAGGGCGACTGGGTGGGCGCCATCGTCGCGGGCGTGGCCACGCTGGTCACCACCCTGATTGACATCTTCAAAGGAGGGGCAAACAGCGCCAAGAAGGCAGCCGAGCAAATCGGCGCGGCCACGAAGGATGTCCGGTTCTTCGACCTTGGCAAGTACGCGAAGGTGGAGTCCAGGGGCGGCTTCTGGGGCTTCCTGGGGTTCAAGAAGGCGACCATTGACCAGGAAGCGGTGGACATCGCCAAGAGCCTGGGCGACGCACTGTATACGGCGGTGAGCAGCGCCCTGCTGGACGGGATTCAACAGGGCAAGCGGTCCTTTTCTGAACTGGGCCTGGATGTTCGCAAAGGGCTGGGGCAGCAGATTCTTCAGGGCCTGGTGGACGGGTTCCTGAAGGGCGCGGTGATGCAGGGCCTCCTGCAACCGTTCCTGGATGGGTATATCGCCGCCATGAAAAGCGGTAACGCTCAGGCACTCGCTCAAGCGGCCAACGGGTTGCAGAACGCGATTGCGACCGGGAACGCTGCGCTGGCGCAGTTCTATGAGACCGTGCTCGTCCCAGCCGCTGAACAAATGGGCCAGTTCGGCAGTGAGGGGTCGCAGGGTCAAGGCACTGCGGCGACGGATCTGGGCCTAGCCAGTGCACCGACGGGCGTGATGGCCGCGCCGGCGTATGTGCTGGACCAGACCGCCGCCATGAACAAGTTCACGCCCGCCCTGTTGGCCGCTGTCCCAGTCCTTCAGCGCCTGGCCGATGAGGGCCTGCACGTCACGTCCCAATCCGAAATCAACATCATCGCGCCGCAGAGCGACCTGCGCGCGTACGCCGCCCGCTAAGGAGGTGAGGCATTTTGAGCTGGCAACTGGACTTGATCGCGCCCGACGGCGTGACCGCAAAAACCACCCGCACGCAGACCAACCCCGGCGGGGTGGTGGGCGGCTTCAGTTGGAAACAGTCCCGCTTCCGGGACTGTGTGCAGGCCAATCTCCGCGTGCACACGCCCACCCTGGGCCTGCGCAACCGCGATCTCGTGCGCCTCACGGTGGACGGGAGCGCGGTCTTCTACGGCCCGGTCGTGGAGTGCCCCCACCCCCGCGACCCCAGTTTCGGGGACGTGGCCCTGATCGGCGCCAGCACCCTGCTGGACAAGCGCGTCATCGGCAGTGACAGCTTTGCGAACCAGGACGTCGCCCTGATCGTGCGGGCGCTCGTGCAGGCCTACAAACACCCGGCCATCACTTATAGCGAGGCGCATATTCCCCTGACGGGCAAGGTGCTGACCACCTTCAGCCTCCCGTTCCGCACCCTGCGCCTCGCGCTGGAGACCCTCGGCAAAACCATCGACGGGGAACAGGGGGTGCCGTTCGGGGTGCTCCCGGACGGCACCTTCTTCTTCGGCGCGGACCTGGTGCCCGGCCAGAGCTTCGCGGCCGCTGACCTGCCGGGGTTGACGCTGCTGCGGGTCAGTGGGGACGACGTGGTGACGGCCGTGACCCTCATCGCCCTGAGCCGCCCGAGTGGGGCCAGCCCGTACCGGGCCGACATCTATCCCCCGGGCAGCACGGACCGCCTGCCCTACCGCCCAGCCACTTACACGCTGAAGGTGGCGGACAGCGCCTCCGCTGGCTACGGATTGGAGGCAGCTGCCCTCGCCCCAGCTGGGCTGGACGTGTTCAGCACGCCACTCGTCGGCGCGGAATACGTCAACGGGTTCGACAGCCTGGTCCCGGCCTCAGATGGTGACCGCGCGACGGCCTCGACCAACACCGGCAGCGTACAGTTCGTGGAATTGACCCGCAGCGTGGCGCCTGGAGCGAACACCGACCCCATGGTGGGTCTGCGGCTGCTGTACACCCTGGACCTGAGTGGCCTGGGGACCGCCTACGAGGCGCGCCTGGAGGTGCAGTACGGCGTGACCACGGCCGGTGGGCAAACGGGGGTGGCGATCTTTGCCTACGCCCTGCCAGCCACGACCGACGTGCGGGAACTGGTGCTGGTCCAGCCGGTGCCGCAAGACCTGCTGGGCGCCGTGCAGACAGAGCCGTTCGGGTTGACGACCCTGACCCCGTATTACGGGCAACTGCGGGTCGCGGTGCGGGGGGCCACCTCGGCCGACCTGTTGCCAGCTGGCCGCCTGAAGGTCTACGAGTTCCAGCCCATTGGCCTGAGCCGCACCAAGCTGGACGCCTACGCCCGCAAGCTCCTGCGGCCCCCTGCGCAGGTGCCCACCGAACTGACCGTGCACGGCCTGGTCGGGGCCATGAGCAGTGTCACGCTCACCGGCCTGCCGGGCGGCGACCTGACTGGCGACGTGGTGGAGATCGAGGGTCAGCACGATCAGGCCGGCCTGACCGTCTCCAAGATCAAGCTCGAACAGCCCGGCGCGAGTGAGGGGGCCCGCATGCTCCGTTTGGTGGCCCAGGAACGTGCCCAGCAGGCCCAGACCGACCTGCGGGGCTATCTGGAGGCCAGCCCGTGACCACCTACCCCCTGACCATTGTGCTCAGCGTGGGGCAGCCCTTGGTGCTGAACAAGGTCGAGCCGCAGGACAGCGAGCTGGCCTTCGCCGATGAGGTGGCGCGCGCCGTTGAATCCGAGACCCAGCAGGTGGGCGGGGACGGTGAGCGCGAGCCGCACTGGAAGGTCTTCGACACCTGGCTGCCGACCCCCACCCGACCAAAGGACCGTGGCGCGGCGCTGGGGGCGTTCGAGAACAGCCTCCGCTTTGCTATCCGCGCTGAGATGGACGGGCTGCGCTACGACATCAGCCGTATCCGCGTGGTGGGCCGGGGGCCGTATGGCAGCGGCTACCGCCTGAAACTCAAGATGATCGGTCCCCGGCCAGATTTCTACGAAGTGAACGGCAGCGGCGTCTTCGTGCAGTACGCGCCCCTGTGGTGAGGTGCCCCATGAGCAGCAAGCCCGCAACCATTGACGAACAACTTCAGGCCCTGAATCAGCGGATGAACACGCTGGAAACCGACGTGCGGGCCAGATTGACCCAGCTTGACGCTTTTCTGGCCTCGCCTCCAGCTGGCGCCCGAGGTCTGCAAGGGCCAGCCGGCCCCCAGGGTCCACCAGGCCCCGTTGGCCCTGTCCCGGACCTGACGCCACTCCAGCACCTGGAGGCCGAACTCCGCGCGACCCAGGCGGCGCTCACGGCCGCCCAGGCCCGCCTGAATCAAGTGGCAGACGACGGCCAGGCCCGCATTGAACGCGCCATCACCCAGGTGAATCTGGTGACCAAAGGACGTGACTCTTGAAAGCCAAAGTGACGGGCGTCTCGGCCTGGCAGGGCACGCCCACCGGGGGCACGCTGAGCGTCCGCGTGCCCCGCTACGCCGACAGCAGCGGCAACGCCTCGGTCAGTGAGTACAGCGGGGTGCTGGACCCCACCCACAGCCCGCCGCGCTGGCTGGACGCGCGGGACCCGACCAAAGAGCTGTGGCTGGTGGTGCAGGGTCCGGATGATCCGCCCGCAGTGCGCGCGACCTTTTACGAGGTGCTGCACTATCCCAGCAAGGTGGTCACCACCGAGTTCAGCCGCACTCTGGTCAGCAGCGACCTGCAAGGCCTGCTGTTCGATTACGCGGCGCCGGAGCCGAGCAGCCTGCCGGCGGGCTTCGGGGACGCGCCCCTCACCATGCGCGCTGCCCAGCAGCTGCTGGATGATGGGGTGAGCCTGGTCGCCGGCCTGGACACGGCACTGGATGACGTGGCGCAGGCCACGCAACTGGCCCTGAGTGCCGCTGAGACCGACGACACGGTGGCGACCGAGGCCGCGTTGGCTGGGCGCCCCGCCGGGGTCTACACCCTGCTGAGCACCGGGGAACTGGCCGTCTGGACCGGCGCGGCGGTGACGTTCCGCCGTCAGGTGTGGGCCACCATCCAGACCAGCGTGGGGCGGGTGGCCGACCTCGTCGCCCTGCGCGCGTATGCAGGGGGCGCCACCAGCATGATGGTGAGTGACCAGCGCCGGGGTGGGCTGTTCCGGCGGGAATTGTCCAGTGCGGCGCCTGCTGTGAACGACGGCACCGTGTTCGCGCACAGCAGCGGCAGCTACGTGTGGGTGCGGGTGCATGACCCCTTTGTGCTGCACGCCGACTGGTTCCGGGAGCCGGTGGCCAACACGGCGCCCCAGCTCCAGCGGCTGTTCAACGCTTGCCCACGGGGCGGCACCATCATCGGCGGCAGCAAAGCCACCCCGGACGGCCAGCTCAGTTACTGGCCAGTGGCCCCCTGGACCCGCCCAGACGGCCGCACGGACGTGCTGCTGACCCTGGACCGGGCCGTCACCCTGCGCTGGGACGCCAACCAGTACGGGGGCTACATCGGCTACGACACCGCCACGCCCGGCACCACCAGCATTCTCGAAATCAGCTCAAAGATCAGCGCGGATTTCCCAGGGAACACCACCGAGTACGGGTACCGTCTGATCGACCTGGCCATCATCCCGACGACCGGACAGCCCTGCGCGAAGCACGCGCTGATTCTGAAAGCCACCGCGCAGAACAACCTGGCGGACTTCGAGATTCGCGGCGGGCAGTTCGTGGCCACCAACCCCGATGGGCGGGCCATTGAGCACGACAACGACGGCAACAACGGGTTGTTCGGCCTGCGGGTATACGACGTGAAGGTGCGGGGCGGCGGCCGGTTTAAGAAGCTGGGGGACTCCTGTGAATTCATTCGGGGCTTCTGGGCGGGGCACGCGAGCAGCCCCGCCGTGTACATCTCACTGCTGGACCCCACCAACCCGACCGATGCGGCGAGCCAGCTGCATGTGCGGGCGCTGAACATCAACGCGCTGGGCGGCGGGTTCGTGCTGGAGGACGCGGCCACCTTTGTGGTGGACGGCCTGAACCTGGAGGTGCGCAACCGGCACGAGGGCGGGGCAGCGAACTACGGCCAGTACGCCGTGATCTTCCGCAACTGCGGCACGAGGGGCGGGCTGGCCGGGCAGTCCGCACGGGCGTATGGGGGCGCGCGGGTCACGGGCCTCAAATCGTTTCCAGCGGACGGCGGCACCTACGACAGCAGCAGCGGGGGGTTCGCGGTGCTGTTCGACACCTGCCGCGCCACCTACTTCGGCTTCGGGGCTGTCGGCACCAGCCAGGTCCTCTCGCCAGATGGCACGCCGGCGGCGAACGGCCTGGGGGCCACCCTGCGGGCGTGCGACGACATGACGGTCGATCTGCCCGATCTGCAGCTGACCACCAACGCCATCGGGCTGGACATCGAGGCCACGACCAAAAACACCCGGCTGCGTGGGGCGACGGTGAATCCCATCGTGGCCAGCTCCTGGACGGCCATTCGGGACCTGGGGCTGGGGACGATGGGCCTGCTCAAGGTCCTGACGCCGAGTGCCGGGCTGGAAGTGCCGCCCGGGGCGCCCCCGCTTCAGTACGTGAAGGACGAGAGCGGCGTGGTGCACCTGTTCGGCAGCGTGCGGCCGGCAGGAGGCAGCGGGGACATCGTGCCCTACCTGACGCTGGGCACCTTGCCCAAAGGGTTTACGCCGGCGGCGGCCGATATCGCGCGGCGGGTGCTGCACTACGACGTGACACCGGGGGGAGCGGATCCTCAGCCGACGATCCGGCACCTGTACATGCGGCTGCTGGACAACAGTGCGGGCGCCTGCCTGGCGCAGCTCAACGCCTGGAGCAATGGCGCCCAGGACACGACGGCCGCCGGCGTGCGAGACATGCACATTGACACCCGCTGGCAGGCGGTGCGGGCGTGAGGCGAACTAGGCCAGGTCTTTGCTGCTCTGCTTGAGGCCCACCATGCGGAGGTACTGCGACACTTTGAGGCCAGCCAGATCGGCGGCGGCCTTGATCTGCTCGTGTTCCTTGTCGCTGAGGCGGACGCCGACCACCTTCTCGCGGTCAGTCGTCATGGGGGTGCGCGTCTCTTTGGCCACCTCCGGACCATACGAGGCGGTGAAACGGGATGCTCTAGACCGTTGAGAAATTGAACTCTACCGTTAACGGTAGTAAGTTGTGACACCAGGGCCAGCCGTTAAGGCGGCCCCGCTGTTTCTGGAGGTGTGCCCATGCGTCAACGACTGCTGCTGTTTCTCCTTCCCTTCCTCTCTGGTTGCAGCTTCACGGCCCCACCCCGCGACGAGGCCCAGTGGTCGAGCACGGTCCACGGCGTGGCCGTGACCTGGCGCTGGACCGCCCCCGGCGCCCTGTCTGGTGCGGACCTGCACCCGGGGCAGGTCACGATGGGGGCGACGCACGCGGCGCCCGGCGGCACGTCGTGTGTGATCGACATTGACCCGGCGGCCAGCCGTTACCAGCTGCCCCGCGTGGCGGCGCATGAAGTGGGGCACTGCCTGCAGGCCCGGTACCTGAAAGTGGGCGGTGATCCCCGGAGCACCGACCCGTACCTGAACCAGACCCTTGAGCGCTGGCCTGAGGCCTACGCGCAGGCGTACCTGACGGCCTGTGGACCGAGCCTGGTGCCTCTGGGATGGCGGGACGCCGCACCGGCCACCTGCACCGCCCCACCGCATCCGGACGACGTGCCCGCCGGCCTGTAACCCCCGCCCTTCCTGCACCGCCCCAGCCTGCCGGCCTGGGGCGGTTGCCATTGTCCTGCTGGCCAAAGGAGGCCCTATGCGCCGTCTGCTCTTACTCCTGATCCTGCTGCCTAGCGCGGCCCTGGCCCTACTGACGGTGCCCCCTGGTCTCCCCGTCTGTCGCCTCCAGGTGGTGCCTGATTACACCCTGGGCGTTACCTTCCGCGCCGCCCTCCGCCTGGCCCCAGCCTGCCCGTTCGGCACGGTCCTGCGCGTGCGCAAGTCCAGCACCACCAGCACCCGCAGGACCGGCGCCCCCTACCAGCCCATCAAGCCCGAGCAGGGCGCCTGGGAGGTTGGTGCACCGGGTCAGCCGTTGAAGTCGCCCGTGCCCGCCTCGGAGCGTTGGACGCTGCGGTCCTGGCGCTGGGAGTACTTCGATGCCGCTGCGGCGCGCTGGCGGGGCGGGGAGGTGCTGCGTGCTGCGCCGTGATGGCGGCCGGTTCCGCCAACCCCTCTTCTGGGATGGCGTCGCCTGGGCCCTGCGTCTGGTGTTGGTTGGAGGCCACCTGCTGTTCGGCATCATCGCCATCGTGCGGCCGAATCTGCCCCTGCTCTTCCAGGGCTACAGCGCCTTTGACGACAGTTTCGGGTTCAACCTCTGGGGTCTGTGGCACCTCTTCGCCGCCGTGCTGCTGTGGGAGGTCCCCACCCGGGTGCCCTTCGGCCTCATCAGTACCCTGTTCAGCGCCTTCTGGCTGTTTTTCACCGGCGCCATGTTCTGGGCCGGGGCGGAACTGGTGTTCGGGAGTGCGGTGTTCTATCTCTTTGGGGCCTTGAGCCTGGCCCTGTTCGGGCGGGCCTTGTGGCTGTACCTGGTACGGGTCGAGTGGTTCCAGCGGCGCGTGCTGCGGTGGCCCGATGCCGGCTGATGACACCACCAAGGACGCGGCCACCACCGCGTTCACGATTCTGGGTGGTGGCGGCCTGCTGACGGCGCTGGGCGTTTTTCTGCGCGGCATGCTCTCGGGCGCGACCGGGCAGGAGAAAGACACGCGCGACGGCCTGGCGCAGCGGAACAAGGTGCTCGAAGACCAGCAGGACCGCAATGAAACACGGATGGCCAAGCAGGCCGAACTGATTGACGCCTGGCGCTACCGCGCGCTTCAGGCTCGCCTGGAGGCGGAAAAGCTGGGCTATGACCGCACGCTCTGGCCACCTGACCCCACGGAGGGACCATGACCGACTTTAACGAGGCATTCCGCATCATCATCGGACACGAGGGTGGCTACACAGCGGACCCGCACGACCGGGGCAACTGGACCAGCGGTGTGATTGGTCAGGGCCAGCTGCGCGGCACGAAGTGGGGCATCGCGGCCCACGCCAACCCGACACTGGACATCAAGAACCTCACGCTGGACGACGCCCGGCGCATTTATCAGACCCGGTACTGGTCTGCCATCGGGGCTGAGCAGCTACCGCCGCCGCTGGCCCTCGTGGCGTTCGACACCGCCGTGAACAGTGGTGTGGGTCGCGCCCGCGAGTTCCTGGCCCGCACACGGGACTGGCGCCAGTTTCTGAACCTGCGCCTGGCCTTTTTACGCAGCCTGAGCACCTACGCCCGCTATGGGCGCGGCTGGGAGAACCGCGTAGCCACCCTGACCCGGCAGGCGGCGGCCTGGGAGGCGCGGGGCACGCCCGTCCCGCCCAAGGCCGCCCCACAGGAAAACATCGTGCCGCTGCTACTGCCGGACGGCACGCCGCTGCCGGGCTACAGCCGGGCGCGCGTCATGGTGCGCGCGAGCGGGGACGGCCTGAAGATCATCGCCATTCCCGACGGGAAGGAGGTCTGAGCATGGAAGCATTCGATCTGACCGGGCTGGGCGGCACGTTCGTGACGTTCGTTGGCATCCTGGCGACGATCACGCAGTTCCTGAAGGTGCAGTTGGGCCTCAAGGGCAATGTGGTCAAGGGCATCTGCCTGGGGCTGGGCGTGCTGCTGGGCGTGACCGGCCTGGAGGAAGCAGGCCGGGATGTGCTGCCGCTGCTGCCGGGCTGGCTGAGCGGTGGGCTGCTGGGGCTGCTCGCAGGCCTGGTGGCGAGCGGCGGCAAAGATCTCATCACAGGGGTGCAGCTGAACGGGGCCAAGGCGCGCGTTGAGGCGGAGATTAAGGCCACAGGCAAGCGCCTGGAAGCGCAACTGGATGCCCTGCCACCAATGGTCGGGAGTCAGGTGGCCCTGCCCGATGACCTCGTGCCAGCGACCATTGAAGATGTGTTGCGCCATACAGGGGAGTGGCCGGCTGTGCCAGGCCTGGACGACGCGCCGCTGGACCGGGGCCACCCATGACCACGCCACGCGCTTTAGGCTTCAAACAGGGGCAGGACGCCACCGTGACCTTCAACGTCGGCGGCGTGACGTTGCCGAGCGGGACCACCGTGCAGGCGCAGCTGCGCACGCGGCTCCAGAGTGAGGTGCTGTACGACATGGGGCAGGGCGCAGACATCACTGGGCAGAGCGTCACGCTCAAGATTCCAGGCGTGCAGAGCAAGACCTGGACCCCGAAAGCCATTGAATTCGAACTGGACAGCACGGTCATCTTGATTGGGCCCGCACCACAGCACGCGCACCTGGCGGCCTTTGACCTGGTGCTGGTGTGGCAGGCCAGTTACACCCGGAGCGGGGCATGAGCGACATCGTCGTGAACGTGACGGTGCAGCCGGGGCCTGCGCTGACCATCGGCGTGTCGGTCACCCCTGGGCCTGCCGTCACGATCGAGGTGGACCAAGGCGGCGGTGGTGCAGGTTCGACAGGCCCTACGGGGCCACAGGGACCGACTGGCGGCGCAGGCGCAACAGGAGCCACCGGGCCTGCAGGGGGGACGGGCCCGACCGGGGCTCAGGGGCCAGCTGGCGCTGCTGGCTCGCCAGGCCTCACCGGGCCACAGGGCACCCCTGGAGCTGTGGGGGCGACTGGGCCGCAGGGTTCTCCTGGCGTTGCTGGTCCCACTGGCGCCCAGGGTGCCACTGGTCCAACTGGAGCCGATGGTGCCGGTGGCAGTGCTGGCCCGACCGGGGCCACCGGGGCTCAGGGTGCAGCCGGCGCCACTGGCGCGACAGGCGCTGCGGGCTCAGCAGGCCCAGCTGGGGCAACCGGCGCTACTGGAAGCCAGGGACCCACAGGTGCCACCGGTAGCCAGGGACCCACCGGCAGCACCGGCCCTGGCGGCGCCACCGGGGCCACGGGTGCGGACGGTGCTCCGGGCGCGGCAGGCAGTGCGGGAGCGACTGGGCCCACCGGCCCGACTGGGGGCACTGGTCCACAAGGCGCACAGGGGGCCACTGGCACCCAGGGCAACCCCGGCGCCACGGGCAGTCAGGGGCCAGCAGGCGCCACAGGCCCGCAGGGTGATCCCGGCTCAGCAGGCAGCCCAGG
The DNA here is from genome assembly GCF_009755355.1 of Deinococcus arboris. Classification (GTDB taxonomy): domain Bacteria; phylum Deinococcota; class Deinococci; order Deinococcales; family Deinococcaceae; genus Deinococcus; species Deinococcus betulae. Next base: position 31,500 of record NZ_WQLB01000026.1, read on the forward strand.
CGCGACTGGTCCCACAGGCCCGACCGGGCTAACTGGGCCCACAGGCGCGACCGGAGCCACGGGCGCGCAGGGCAACCCTGGGGCGACCGGGAGCACGGGGGCCACCGGCCCTGCTGGGAGTGATGGTGCAGCAGGAACGGCCGGCCCCACCGGCGCGACTGGGGCCACCGGCACCCAGGGTCCAGCGGGGGCCACAGGCGGCGCAGGACCGACCGGCGCCACTGGGGCTCAGGGCAATGTTGGCGCCACCGGCCCGACCGGCCCGACCGGCCCTGCAGGCGCGGACGGCACAGGGGGCGGCTCGCTGTCCCTGTTTGGCCCAGGCACAGACGGAGCAGTCACGCTGGCCAGCAACACCACGCTGGCCCGAGACATGTACTACAGCGCTCTGACGGTACCCTCAGGCATCATCCTCACCACGAACGGGTACCGGGTGTTCGTGGCCGGCACCCTGACGGTCAACGGCACCATTCGGCACAACGGCAACGGCGCCCAGAACGCCAGCAGCGGCAGCGTGGGCGCGAACGCGGGCACCCTGGGCAGCGGCACCACCGGGGTGAGCGCGAGCACCGCCGCCGCCGTGGCGGGGGCCGGTGGGACGAACACCCTCGGCGGTATGGGCGGGGGTGGGGGAAGCGGCACCAGCAGTGCCGCCAGTGGGGCCAGCCTGAACAACCCCACAGCGGCCCTGGGCGGGCACGAACTGCTGTTCAGTCCGCTGTGGGGGCTCTATCCCCTGCCCATCGCTACGACCACCCGGCATAACGGCGGGGCGGGCGGCGGGGCGGGGTCAGGCGACGGCACCAACTCAGGCGGCGGCGGTGCGGGTGGGGCGGGCGTCATCGTGATCTACGCGCAGACCGTGACCGGCTCAGGGCGAATCGAAGCTCTGGGCGGTGTAGGCAACTTCCGCACGGTTGGGAATGTGGGCGGCGGTGGCGGTGGGGGCGGCGGCGTCATCTACCTGGTGAGCAGCACCGTCAGCGCTTTCTCGCATCTTCCCAACCAAACGTCCCTCCAGGCGCAGACGACGACCCTGGGCAACCTCACGCTGGATGTCAGCGGGGGGAACGGCGGCTCAGGGGCAGGCACCGGGACGGCCGGCACCGCCGGGAAGGGTGGCCGCATCCTGCTGCACAAAGCCGCCTAACCCCCACGGACAACCGGCGCCAACTCCCGGCCCCCGCTCGCGCTCTGGCGCTGGGCGGGGGCGTTTTTGCATGTCGGAAGGTGGCTAGAGAAACGGATTCAGCGAGCAGGCTTATAGGTGTTGACATATAACCTCAAGTGTTGTATCTTTATTTCAGGCAAGGGGAGCAACCAAAATCCCATCCCCGACACCTAGGAGCACACCATGACCTACAGCATCGAAATCGCCGACTTCAACAGCAGCAACATCCGCCAGATCGCCGAGCAGGTCGGGGTGACCCACATGCGCGAGATCGGCAGCGGGTACGCACGCGGGATAGACGAGAACGGTGAAGCCACCATCGACAACACGGGCAACAGCGAAGCTCAGATCACCGCCTACGAGTTCAGCAACGGCACCCGCGTCATCAACACCAACGGTGACCCCGTTTGGGAAGACGAAGACGCTGAAGTGTTCGCCGAACTGGCCGCCAGTGCTGACATTGAACTGTAAGTGAACCAGGCGAAGGCCCCCAGCAACCAAGTTGGGGGCCTCCGTGCGGTGAGCACACCGTTTCAATCCTCTCCCAGTTGCCTAGGAGGCCCTCAGTATGCCACTTGACCCCATCCTCTACCCCCCGCCCCAGGTCCGGCCTGGCGACTGGCTGGACGATGAGCTGCTGGGCCGTGTTCAGGTGGGGGGCTATCACGACGGCCCCATCCCCTGGCCCTACCGGCGCCGCACGGGCGCCCACAGCCTCATTCTGACCCCGGCTCTGGTGCGCGCCGTACGCACCGAGACCGCAGGCGATGTGCAAGAGGCGTTCGGGGTCAGCGAGGGGACCGTGTGGGGCTGGCGCAAGGCCCTGGGCGTGACCCGTGACAACAATCCCGCCACCAAAGCAGCCTACGCCGCCACCCGCAACATCCCCCCCGAGGCCGCCGCGCGCGGCCGGCAGCACGCCCTGAGCCCCGAGGCGCGCCAGAAGGCACTGGAGAGCATCAAGGCGGGCTGGCAGGACCGTCAACCCCACCCCGAGACCATCACCTGGACGGCGAAAATGGACGCACTGCTGGGCACCCTGCCGGATGAGCAGGCCGCCCAGGCGCTGGGGGTCAGCAAGACCAAAGTGGCGCAGCGTCGCCGCCTGCTGGGCAAACCCGCCTGGCGGGAGGGCCACACGGTCACTTGGACACCAGAAATGGAAACTCGGTTAGGCACGGCCTTTGACGGCGTGCTGGCCACCGAATGGGGCATTAGTCGTTCGGCGGTGACCCTGCGGCGCCAGGCACTGGGGATTGCCCCACTCAGCCGCCCATAACACAACAGATGACGCCCCCGCCTGGCTTGTGCCGGAGCGGGGGCGGGTTGTGGTTGATTCAGGAGAGGGCCAGTCATCCTAGTGTGCGAACGCGGCCCAAGATCCGGTGGGCCTCCCGGAGTAGTTCGTCGGCCTCGCTCATCACGGTGACCTGAGTTGGCGTCCACGGGTACTCCAGTTCCACCTCGTGCAGCCGGTCTCGAACCAAACTCACAGCGCTGAACACCTGGCGCAGGGCTTCTGTCTGCGGGTCAGGGTCGCGGTAGTCATGGGCGTACGTGATCTGGGTGGTCATCTTTCACTCTCCCCGTCTGCGCCACAGCGGCTCAGGCATCCGCTTGCACCAGGTGTTCGAACTGGGTGTACAGGTCCTCAAATTCCGCCCCACACGCCACATACGCCGCATTGGGCATGAAGTCCAACCCCGACGCCGCTCGCACCTCAGCGGCCATATCTTCCATCCGCTCGTCATGGGCTAGGAGGGCGCGGTGCCGCTCATCCAGCGCGTACAACTGGCGCCCCACGGCTTCCCAGCGCTGCAGCCTGAGCACCTCCCGCCGGACGGCGATCAGCAAGTCAAACGGACTTTCAATCTGGCGCCGGTCGTTCTCACCGGCCAGAGCGTAGTCCAAGCGTTCCAGGACCGTCATTGTCTTAGGATCTGCGTTCATGCGTCCCTCGCCTTCCACGCCGCCCGCACCTTCGTCAGCTTCTCCGGTTCCAACGGCCAGAGCCCCTGCGCGCCCTTATGCGGAATCGGCTCCGGCAGCGTCAGCACGTCCTCCAGCAGCCAGTGGTACTGCCCCCGCGCCGCCCACGCACTCGTGCTGGCCTGCGTCACCGCCGCCAGCTGCGCGACCGCCACAATCCCCGGCGTGAAGTACCGCTCCTCCCCTGCCACATACAGCCCCATGCTCAGCGCCAGCCGCTGCTCGGGCGTGAAGGGCACGGGCTGCCCCAGCCGTTCCATGATCTCCAGTGCTGCGGCCAGGTCCAGCCGGGCTTCTTCCCGCTTGCCGCTGTTCTTCCCCGGCACCACGCCTCCATGAATCGCCAGGAACATGCCCACGCGCCCGCCCTGGCGCGCAGGCGGCCAGCGGCGATTCTCAACGTCCTTCGCGGCATGCGCCACGCAATAGGCCCAGGGGTGGGTCAGGGTCAGGCCACGGATCGGGGCGGTCATGCCCGCCGCCCTGTCACAATGGCCAGATGACGTGCCGAGACGACATCCTGACGGTGGCCCGCACCCTGACTACCGGCCACCCTGAAGGAACCTTCTCGATGCAGGACGTAGTGCAGGCGTTGCGTGCGCAAGAAACGGCCCACACGGACGCGCAGATCCGCTTGCACGTGCGGGCGCTGATGTGCGTGAATAGCGCTGAAAAGGGCGCTGGACAGTTTCGAGACCTGGAACGGGTGGGGCACGGCCGCTTCAAGCTGCTGTAGAACGCGGCTCACGGCGTCACCACCCGGACGCCCACGCGCCACACCCACGGGTTGCTGTCCCAATCGGTTCCCAGCGCCGTGTGCAACTCACCCCAGAGCGCTCGGAACCGCTCGAGCGGTGATGGCCCAATGGGCATGGGCTCCAACCCAAACCGGATGCCATCGGCTTCCAGCAGCGCATTCCGTATCTGCACCCGTTCGTGTTCCGCCCACCAGTCGGGCCAGTGCTTGGCCAGCCACTCGTCCGGCAGGCTGGTCATGCCCTCGCTGATCGCCTCATCCTCGGTCATCGCGTGCAGCCGCTCGGGCCACACGTCCGTCACTTCCAGCGTCAACCGACTGGCCACCCTCGGCATGTAACGCGGCAGACGCCAGCGCGTGGGCGCTTCACCCATGGGCCAGTGGTAGCGGCCCTTGCCGTCCATCGTCAGGCCCGCCTTCTCGCAGTCGTCCGCACTCTGATGCGCGAGCCTTAGCCACTGGTCATCCGGCAGCGGCAGCCATTCCCGGCGGGCGTGTCCATCCGCCCGGTAGTCCACCGCAATCACACCCTCGTCCCAGCTGCCGACGCGCCAGGCTTCGCGCACATAGAGGCGCGCCGCAGGCTTGATGCAGTTCCGCTCGCTGCCGAAGGGTGATTCCAGGCCCCCAGGTCCATATACGCCCTCGTCAGCCGGCGAGATGGAGTGCGGGTCTTCGCCGGGCCAGAACAGCGTCTCGTCCTCAAAGGCTTCCTGGGCTGCCGCTTCATCTTCGAAGTTGTCGGCTTCTGGTGGCCGGTTCGTCCAGAAGTGGCGCGGCTCATCCACACCGGAGTAGGTGCCCACGGCGCCCCAGTAGTGCGGGTAAGCGTACCCGTCTTCCGGCAGCGTGGGTGGCTGCACCGTCAGCAGGCGGCGGGTGACGGTCTTCTTGCCGGTGAGCAGCGCGCGCACCATGTGATCGCCGAACGTGATGCCTCGGGTGTTGGCAACCGTCATTCCTGGGTCCCTTTGACCTGCCCAGGCAGGGGGGAGCCTTCAATCCGCGCCGCATTCTTAGCACGGCACTTCGCCAGGATCTCAGGCGTGCTGACTCTGGCCAGCTCCGCTTCGCCGGCCGCCATCAGGTCTACGCCGTGCGCCGCCGCGAAGGGGGCCAGGGTCAGCAGCACGCCGCCCGTTTCCTGCGTGACGTCGCCTGCGGGCCGTGCGAACACGTAGGCCACCAGCTTCAGGACCTCTTCTTCTGAGACGCCAGCCGCCTGCACCAGTTCCAGGGCCTCTTCGAGAAAGCGGTGGGCGCGTTCCTCGCGGCACTGGGCGGGTTCGGTGCCAAAGGCCTCGCGCACCCACGCCACGCTCCTGACCTGGAAGCTGGTGGCGTGCTGGGCGAGAGCTTCAATTGCGGCTTCAACGGCATCAATGAGGCGGGGTTGCCTTGGAGCCTCTTCGCCATCCACAGCGACAGCCAGGCGCTTGGCCTGTGCCAGCACGTCTTCGGCAGCAATCCAGCGCCCTCCGGCCAGCGCCTCTTCTTCGCTCACCGTTGGATACCCTGCGATGTCTGCGCCTGCGGAAGCCTGCTGCTGGGCAAGAGTGACCTGTGGGGTGGGCTCAGTGGATACGTCAGTGGATACGTCAGTGGATGTCTCAGGGGTCATAGGTCTCCAGTGCGGGGGCCAGCGCACCGGCCAGCCCCAGGGATGAGGGGGTTAGTCGGCGGCTTCGCGCAGGGCTTCGCTGAATTGGGCGCCCACAATGGCGGCCACCAGTGGCGGCGGCACGCTGTTGCCACACATGCGCACCTGCGAGGCCTTGCTCAGGGGCGTGCCCTTGATCGAGAAGTCAATGCTGTAGGTGTCCGGAAACCCCTGGCAGCGGTACAGCTCGCGCGGTTCGAGCATCCGCATCCCGATGTCCCAGATGACATACTTCTCGCCGCCCACCACCAGCGTCACCAGCCCCTGCGCGCGGTCCTCTGCCAGCACCTTCTCCAGCGCCTTCGGGCAGAACTCGGCCAGGAAGGCGTACACCCGCCGGGCGCCGCGCCACGTCTCTTCGTCCAGCCCTGCCACCAGGTGCGTGCTGATCACGCCGTCCTTGACGCAGCTCGTCAGGCTGCCCAGGGGCGCGTCTACCGGCCGGGCGTCACTGGTCCCGAACTGCCGCAGCACGTGCACGGTTGTCAGCGCGTGCCGGTTGCCCGTGGTCACCGTGGCTGCTGGGGCGTCCAGGCCTTGCCCCCGCCCGTCCCCCTCGGCGCTCTTGTCGCCGTAGTAGGTGCTCAGGTGCGCGGTCATCAGGGCGTAGCGGTCGCGCGTGCTCACCGTGCGGCAGGGCTCGGCCAGCGACTGCGCGTCGTTCGCGGCGTTGTATTGCACCAGGGCGGCACTCACCAGTGCCTGTGGGCCACCCTGGGCCAGGATGGTGCGCGCGGGCTCATCGGCCGCATATCCCGCGTGTTCGGGCTTCAGACCTCCACCGTTGTGCCGCACGATGTGCGCGGCCACCACACCGAAGACACTGCTGGCGCCGGGCCGCTCGGTCTGGCCACCGGCACAGATGGTCCCAATCGGCGCGTCTGCTGGGTTGCCCACGGCGCCGGTCACAAACTTCGTGATGTGCGCGACCGCCAGGCGGGCTCCATTCGCCCCCGTCGTCACCGTGGGCAGGGGCGCGTCCACTGTGCCGCAGCGGGGCGCCTGCCCGTCGCGCTCGCCGTACCGGGGGGCCAGCAGGGGCGCCACCAGCAGGTGCCGGTTGCCCTGGGTCGTGATGGTGCTCAGCGGCCCGGTGACGGCCTCTGCCCGGTTGTCGAACGTCATGGGCGCCAGAAAGGGCGTGACGACCCCGGTGCCGTGCGCGGCTGTGACCGTGATGCTGGGCTGGGTCACAGGCTGCTGGCGGCTGTTGTGGCCCCCGTGGTTGCACTGCACCAGGAACGGTGTCTGGGCGCCGAGCACGAACTTGTTCACGCCCATCGCCACACGGGTCAGGGTCTTGGGTTCCAGGTCCTTGCGGCGCCGGGCGTGCTGCTCGAAGATCGTGCGGGTGGGAATGGACCAGTCAATGCAGCTGGCCGCTGTCTTGACCGGCAGACGCCCCTGGCCGTGGGTGGGCTCGGGCCAACTGATCGCCTTGCCGTCGCGCCGGGCCACGAGGAAGAAGCGCTCGCGGATGGTGGGCACGCCGTATTCGTCGGCGCGCAGGGTGCGGTACTCCACCACGTAGCCCAGCTGCTCTAGGCCGCGCACGAAGTGCCGGAAGGTGCGGCCCCGGTAGCGGGGGCGCTTATCGGCCACCAGCAGGGTGTGGCCGTCGGCGTCGGTCATGATCGGCCCGCGTGGGCGCTGCTGCTTGGCCATGCCGCGCTTGAAGCGCCGGCACTGCTTGCCGCGCCGCTTGGGCTTGTTTGGCCAGGGCGCCTGAATCTTCTTGACCTTGCCGTCGGGCTGCACTTCGGTCACGCCGCGCTGGGCGACCAGCCTTCCCCAGTGCTGAAAGTCAGGGACGTTTTCGAGCACGATGACATCGGGCCTGACCTTGCCCGCCCACTTCTGGCCCACCCAGGCGAGACTGCGAATCTTCTGGTCAAGCGGGCGCCCGCCCTTGGCGCGGGAATGGTGCTTGCAATCGGGACTGAGCCACAGCAGCGCGACCTCTGCGTCTCCAACCGCTTCTTTCGGGTCCACCTCGAAGATGTCGCTCTGGTAATGGCGGGTGTTCGGGTGGTTGTGCTGGTGCATGGCGATGGCTTCTTCGTCGTGGTTGATGGCCACGTCGGGGCTGCGGCCTAGGGCCAGCTCAATGCCCAGGGAGACGCCGCCGCCACCGGCAAAGAGGTCCACGATCTTCTTGCCGGCGATGTCGTCACTCCCCAGTAGATAGGAGAACAGGGTGTCGCGGGCGCTGGGCGTTTTCGGTGTCTTCTTCATGGGACCTCAGGCGACCTTCGGGTGGTGGGGGGCGCGGGCCCGGGCCAACGCCTGGCGCTCGGCGAGACCGTGTTCGCGTTCACTCCGAACGACCCATTGCTTGACTGAAACTGCCGTTTTGGACAGTTGATGAGAGAACAGGGCTGGGATCACAGGTCGCCGCCTTCGAACAGCGAGACCTGCTGCCGCGCCTGCTCGAGCTCCAACGCCGCTGCCGCCCGTGGGTTAATCCACAGCACTTCCACCCGGCCTTGCCCCTTCTCCGCCGTCGTGCGCCGTTCCACTCGCGCCCAGTCCACCAGCAGGTCGTCATACAACTCGCTCGCATACCCACTGAGCAGCACCAGGCCTTGAAACGACAAGAGCGTTTCCAGCAACTCGGTGTGGCTCGCCTCGTCAAACATCTCTTCGGCGTAGAACTTCTTCCACTTGCGGGTCTTGCCGAGGTAGGGCGGGTCCACGTAGGCCAGGACATCCGGGCCGTTGATGCGTCCCAGCAGGGTCACAGCGGGCAGGCAGTCAATCTGTGCGCCACGCAACCGGGCGGCCGTGGCGCGAATCCGGTCTGGCACCCCGTCCCACTGCCGGGTCACGTTCTTGGTCGCGCCGCCTTGGGGCCCGGTATGCCGCCAGCCGCTGCGGTACGTGCCCCGGTGGGCTGTACCCCCGTAGGCTTGCCAGTGCCGCACCAGAGTCCGGCGGGCGCGTTCCAGTGGATCCGTGGTGAGGTCGTAGCTCTCGTTGTATTCCTCACGGGCCCAAGGCGTCAGTTCGATCAGTTGCGCGAGGGCTTCGGGCTGCTCGCGCAGGGTGCGGAAGAGGTGGACCACCTCACCGTCCAGGTCATTGAGGTACTCGCTGGCACTGGGCGGCTTGTTGAAGAACACGGCGCCGGAGCCGAAGAAGGGCTCCACATAGGTCTGGTGGGCGGGGATGTGGTCAATGATCCAGCTGGCCAGCAGCCATTTCGCGCCGGGATAGCGCAGGACGGGGGCGGGGATGGTCATTGGCCACCACCAAGCGCCTGACGGCCGACCCCGAGTGCGGGCCGCTCCGGCTCGCCCAGCACCGCCACGCTGGCCATCGCGCGGTGCAGGCGGGCAACTTCCTCCGCCGTCATCGCGCTTGGGCGCCCACTGGGTGGCCCGGCCAGCTCATGGGCCAAGCAATACGCCCTTGTCGCCTCCTCCAAATGCTTGGCCAGGCCCTTGCGGTGCCGCGCGAACTCCGCTTTCAGCTGAACGTGCTGCTCGGCTGTCGCCTCAAACCACAGCGCCCGGCCTGACTCCTTCCGGTAATTTGCGACGCCGCTGGTCTGCGTCACCATCGCCCACAGCTGAACCAGCAGCGTTTCCTCGTGCTGGTTCTTGATGCTGTACGTGTCGTAGACGCGGGGCTGCGGAAAGACGTCCTGCTGGGTCAACCCGAACTCCGCCAGGAGCCGGTCGTACTGGGCCTGCGCCGCCCGCTTCTCGCCCCCCACGCCCCGTTCAGCCAGCGCCTTGAGTTTCTGGAGCTTGGCGCGGACGTCCTCGGGCAGTTTCACAGCGCCTTCACCCGGCCCTTCTCCACGCTGCCGGGCATGGTGCCCAGGCCCAGCAGGCAGACCAGCACGCTCAGCACCAGCAGCAAGGCATTCACCCCCAGCCAGGGCCGGCCCGCTTCTACCAGGCACACGGGAAACACCAGCACGCCCGTCGCCCCCAGGCCCGCGCAGGCCTCGCCATACGGACGCAGGGTGCGGCGGGAAAACACCCGCAGGCGGCGCACGAATCGCCGGGGCCGGTGGGGCAAGCGGGCATGGGTCAGTCGTGGGGCAACGGTGGTCATGCGCCCACCGGGGTCAGCGATCCATCCGGCTGCACGTCATAGACCGCCACATGCCCGGCATATGACTGGGCATCCTGCGACATGGTGGCGCTCAAGCGTTCCCGCAGATCTGCGGCAAACCCCTGCGCCTTCTCCTGAGCGACGCCGCTCTCGACCAACGCGTTCACCAAGGTCAGCAGCGCTGCGTCCTCAGCCAGCACCACGATTTGGGTGTCATCGCCGCCCGCCAGCACGTCCTCACGGGGCACGCCCCAGTCGGCCGCCGCCTGGCCCACGATGTCGTCAAGCGAGACAAACGGGCCGGCCCAGTTGCCTTCCCCAATGTTCAGCAGGCACCACAGCGGCCCGGTGAAGCCGGGAGCCAGGGCGAGGATGTCGGCGGCGGTCACAGGCTGAGCAGGCAGGGTCGTCATGGTGGGGTCTCCAGGGGTGAGGGGGCGAAGGGTCATCGGCAGCGGCGGCAGGGGCGTGAACGGGGCGAGGTCCCGGCCCTCGATCAGGGCCAGGCGCTCGGCTTTGAGGTGCATCAAGTCGTCGAACAGCAGCGCCGCCTGAGCCAGGGTGGTGTCCGGGGCACTCAGGGCCGCCTGCGTCTCGCGCAGCTCGGCGGTGAGGGCTGACAGCGGGCTGGGAACAGCGTCCGGCAGCGCCCGCTCGGCCAGCCGCACCCCCGCCTTACGAGCAGGCCGGCGCAGGCCCAGGGCCAAGAGCAGGGATGAAAAGTGGGGCAGAGAGAGGGTCATGCCGAGCCGTCCGTGCGTGTTGGGGGCAGGACATGCGCGACGGGGCAGCCGTCCACATGTGTAAAGCGTCCGCTCCAGTCATTGCCCTGGCAGATACGGCAGAACACGCTTCCCGTCTGCCGTTGACCGAGCACACGGTTCATCAAGCGGTGCTGCATCTGCGCGGGTGTCAGCGGTTTGTCGCTCACAGCGCCACCACCAGGGCATGCGCGTACAGCCGCTGCACCCGCTGACTCAGGCGCCAGTACGCCCGCGTGTGCGGCTGGGTGCGCGCGAGCAGGCGCTCAGCGGTGCGCAGGGCCTCCCGCGTGGCGTGCAAGGTGCGCGGCATCAGCCGTTCACCTCGTCTTTCAGCCGTTGCCCCGCGTGCTCCTGCGCACTCTCGTAGGCATCCCGCGCACAGGCTGCGCAGGTGGCCGCCGTGTGCGTCTTGGCGGTCTCACCGGGGGCGGTGACGGTCAGCGTCACGTCGCGGCCCCGCCCGCCCCAGCGCACGTCGTAGCCCCGCTCCCGCAGGTCCTCCACCTTCCGGTCCGCACTGGCGCTCGCCGGCAACCAGGGGCCGGGCGTGCTGGGGCCGGTCACGCCGCTGCCCCCAGCTGCCACGTGTCCAGCGCCCCATGCCACGCGCCCCTGGCCACCAGGAACCGACTGTGTGCCCGCATATACGTGTCCCAGGCCTCATCGGTGTCCTGTCCGTTGTGATGCGCGTCCAGGTACCCCAACCACGCCTGCGCCCGCGTCGTCGCAGCGGCGGTGTAGGTGGCCTCGGCTTCAGTAGCAGCCACCTCTAAGGGGTCGGGGGTGGGAGCTGGTAGGGCGCCCAGACCGTCACTGGCAATCTGAAGATCACGGGCAAAGGCTTCCCGCATTTTCTTGTAGCTCTTGGCCACGGCCTTGATGTTCCTCGGCATCCGGCCCACGCGGAGAATCCCGTCCTCGCCCCGGTTGATCTCGATGCCCAGACCGCGCAGGCGCACGACCACGTTGTGACCGGCACGCAGCAGGGCCTGGTCGGTGGTATCGGGTTTGACGTGGCGGCCGTCCACCCACAGCAGGGCATCGGCCAGGGTGCTGAACTTCAGGACGCACTTGGGACCCACGGGGCCGATGACAGGCACGTCGTAGCCTTGGCCGGTGGTCAGCTCGATGCCACAGCAGGCGCAGGCGACAGCAGCGACTTTCGGGAAGCGGCTGGGCGCCTTGACCGTGCGGGCGCGGGGGGCTTGAGCAGGGGATACGGGGTGCGGCATAGTGGACTCCTCGTTCCCCCCTCCCCTTGGATTCGCTGACCGGCGTTTTGGGGTGGGGGGATCGCCTTTGGGTGGCCCCATCGGTTGACGAGACTATAAAATGATTTTATATTTATTTCAAGTTCTTAAAACTGGTTTAGAGGATGAAATGTCTGACGCAAACACCACATTCACTACCCCAGCGTCCTGGGACCGTCTCCTCAACACGACTGACCAGCCGTTGAATTTGGCTGAGATGCTTAGTTCGGTTCCAGCTGCTCTGAAGGCTCGCCGAACGCTGCAACTTGTGATGACCACGGGCAACCCCGTGGCCATCGCAGACGCCATTTCAGAACTTGAAAAGTTCAAGGACGAGCCTGTTGCTGGGGTGCGTCTAATGGCTGCGGTTGCGCTTCGTCACTACCCTCACGTCCTCGCTACACAAGACGCGCCATTAACCAGCCTTGACCCACTCGCTATTGAAGACACCTGTGACGCGGCCTTTGCACGGGGCATGGCGCTGGGTGAAGCACAGCAGATCACCGAGGCGCTCGCCTATCTACTGACGGCGCTCAAGTTTGCAGAAGCCCTACAAATGGAATACCGTGCTCAGCACATCGAGATGGAAATTGGCCGCCTGCACACTGTGTTAGGTGACCCTCAGCCCGAACGGATCATCAATGCGATGGGGCGCCTTCCGCTCTCGGCCCGTCGCAAATACTGGGGAGAGCGCCTCCTGGCGTCTGCCTACATCGCGCAGGGCGACTACGCGGCAGCAGCTATCCAGCTGGCGGGTCAGAACAGTGATCTGGGGGGATTTACTGCTGTCCTTTTAGGGCACGAGGGCTCCTGTCCAGACGGCCCGTTTGCAGGACCGACTACAGCTCTTGCTGCCTTGCGCAGCGGAAAGCCATTCTCTGCGCCACCCATACCAGGACACAGCCTGCAGGCGGACTACAGCGCCTTGTTCCGTGCATGGGCCATGCTGCGCACCCGCGCCATGGCCAGTCAGGCGAGAAATCTCCTCATCCATAGGCCCGTGCGGGTAGCCGATCAACGAGCGCACCGCGCCGCCGCACTCATTCAGGCCAATGCAGTGCAGTCTCTGGACGACGACATTGATCACCTCATCGTTGAATTCAACAATGCTCTGGCTCAGATGCCAGTTCGAGAGCACTTTCTCCGACTATTGCGAGCAATACAGCCGGATGCCTATGTGCTGCTGGGAATGCTCCCAGGTATTCACCAAGAGGTCGCTGAAAGCTTGCCTGAAATTGCCATCCTTACGGGGACAGCGATCACCTACCGCCATACCATCCATAAGCTCCCTGGTCGAGATGGCGGAGGGGCTGTCCTTGTCCGCGCCGCAGCCACTGGGCAGACTGGTCCTGAATCAAGACCTCATCCCAACGCACATCAACGTATTCGGGCCACAGTTACGTCGCTGGAAGTTAGTGGATTCGTAAACCTCGGGCATGCCATTAGGGCCCTCGCTGCATTCCGGTCTGGTGCCCGTACCAGTCGTCAGTCCGTCTGGACTGAGGCGCTAGACCGCGCGCTCTCATGGGTGGATAGCACGGCGCTTCGCGAAGACCTACGCCCCCACCTGGGGCTCTAAAGTCACTTGCCATCGCATTTTAAGTGCAGGTCACCTACGCTTGAGCCGTGAAGAACTTCCTGGTTATGGCCGCTATTACGGCCCTGCTTAGCGGCGCCGTCCTGGCAAAACCTACGGCTCCCTTTCAACCCAAACCGCCCAGTCATCACCTGAATGACCCGTGCGCTGAGTGCTGAAAGAGGTGACGAGATGCGCCGGTTCCACCTGCGTGGGAACTGGCGCATCGTGATGCATGTTCTGGTCTAAGCCTAGGTCCGTGCTAAACTACGTGTCCCAATGGGGATGACCCGGTTTCGACGGGGTTGGCCGAGCGGGACGTTGCGAGCCGAGGATGATCGTGGGCCTCGTTAATCATCGATCAAAGCCTTTAACTGGCAACACCAACAGCACCACCTACGCCCTCGCTGCTTAAGTGAGGCAGTGACCAGAAAGCCCGGCTATTGGCGTTCTGCGAACTTCTAAAAGATAGCTAGCTTGAGCCGACGCACCTGAGCACAAGCGAAATTTAGGCGCTGGGGTCAAAGGAAGCGTGTTCTTGCGCGTCTGAGACCTGAGATCTAAACCAAGGACTACGCTCGTAGAGACCAACGCCAGGTGACTTCGGACGGCGGTTCGACTCCGCCCATCTCCACCACCCGCACCAGACCCTAGGGTCTGGTGCTCTTCATGTGGCCAGCGTCCGGCCCAACTCGGTGGCCAGCGCCTGGAGGGCGGACGCAAGGGCCGGCGGTGACTCCTGAACGAACAGTGGCACTGGTGTTTCGGGCAGCTCAGCCAGGACCGCCCGGACTGTCGCCTCATTGGCCAGTGACCCCTCTAGCACCACCACCCAGCCATTGCGCGCCCGACGTGTGGCTTGCCACACCTCCAGCGTGCTCCCGGCCAGCTGGACTGACCAGCCCTCTTCGCCTTTGCCGCGTACCCGACCAGCCACCGCCAGGTCGTGGGCCACCTGCTGCATTGGGTCAGCGCGCGGCGCCCACAGGCAAGTCAAGGCGATACCGCGTTGCTGCGCTCGCTTCAGAATTTTGCCGGTCAGGTCCCGCAGATCTTGCCGGTTCCAGGTGGCGCCTGCCTGGTCGTGCCGCCCCAGCAGGCCAGGCAAGCTCTGCGAATCGGTATGGATCTCCAGGCCCGCACCATTGGGGGTGTGCCGCAGCGCCATTTTTACGGCCCAGAGTTCGGCCACCATCACGTCACCGGTGTCGAGCATGCCCGAAAAGCGCCGCTCCGGCTGGCCAGGCATGATTACGCCCCAGCCCGCGCCGCCGGGCACCACCGCCCCGTCCGTATGTGCCACGACCGTCACGCTGGCTCGCCGTACAGCGTGCCGGCTGGGAGGTCTCCGGCAGCGATGTCCCGAAGGGCGGCGCGGGCCTCGGCCGCCTCGGCCACGAGACCCAGGGCCTCACTCAATCGCAGCCGCGCGTCCCAGAGCGCTGCATTCCAGGGAGTGAGTTGAACGGCGCGCCGGTACCAAACCAGAGCGTCGTCCGGCGCGTTCCCTTCCAGTTCGGCCGCGCGAGTCTCGTACACGGCGGCGGCCCGCTGCGCCAGGCGCTCACGCATCTCGCCGGCCCAGCCCTCTTCTGCCGCCCCGGACAGAAACGGGCCTCGCATCAGGGAGAGGACCATCTCGGCATCTGTCGTGCTCAGCAGCCCCCGAGCGTCTAGCTGAATGTCGGCGCTGTCAGTCACCCGGTACAGGCCGCCCTGCGTGTTGGCGTCAGTGCCCAAGAGCGTCAAACCTACGGCCTTTTGCAGGTCTGCCTTCGCCCGGTGAATCCGCGCCCGGCCATCATGCGACCGAGGGGCCAGCAGGGCGCCCAACTGCTCAATACTCGTGGGCCCGTTGAGCACGAGGTAGACCAGCAACTCAACGGCCAGCGACGGCGCTTTAATCGCTATCCCGTCCACTCGAATGGCCCAGGCGCCGAGCGTGCGTATCTGCACACGTGGCGCGGCAGGCTGTGCGGGAACCTCAAGTAAGGGTTTAAACACGTCGGGGTGAATGCCCAGGCGCAGGGCCTCCCGGGCCGCGCGCCGGAACTGGGGAGGGCAGAAACGCAGCACTGCGGCTGTCCCTAGTGGGTGCCGGCCATCGCCCACGCGCCGGAGGATGTCTGCGACCGGTTGGCCCAGGCGTAGGCGCGCCTCAGCCTCCAGATAGTCGAAGAGGATGCTGCCCCAGAACATGCGGATGTCGTTTGCCTCTCGTTGGGTGCGAACGCGATCAAGCGCCTCCAGGGCAGCGTCCGCATCGCCCCGGCAGAGGCTGCGAACCGCATGCGCGGCCGCCGTCCAAGTGACATTGAGGTCGGCCTCGGAGGCTGTGGCCAGCGCCTCCTGCAGTGCCGCCTCAAACCGCTCTGCCTGGTTGGCCGCGACCGCCGCCAGGTACTGGCAAATCCGCACCCTGGCCCATGTGTGATCGCCCCGTGCCTGAAACAGCTCGGCTGCGCGCTGATACTGGTCAATGGCGTCAGCCGGTCGGCCGTCAAACACCAGCTGGTCGCCCGACTTTTGCGCGGCTTTCCCCTGCAGGTACGGGTAGGCGTCCGCCTGCGTCTGAAGTTGCGCTACCAAGGGACGCGCGTCCTCGGTCTGCCCCAGGTCAATCATGGCCTCAATCAGACTGTCGAGCACGATCAGGCCCTTGTTCACGAACCCCATTGAAAGCGCCATCTTCAACAGGCGTGTGCCGAGGGTGACAGCCTGCGCGGTCGTGTCCAAGTGTTGGGCCAGTGCCCAGAATTCGACGGTCTGGGCTGAAATGAGCAGTGACGGATCGTTGGCTGTTTCGGCCATCGCGCTCGCCTGCCGAGCGGCCGTCATGGCGTCGGATACGCGCAGCGTTTTCAGATCGAGGGTGGCCAGCACCCTGAGGAGTTGCGCGCGCTCATAGGGCGTTTGCGCCGCCCGCAGGCCCTGTTCGGCCATCGTGCGGGCTTGGTCGAGACCGCCCTGCCGGAAAGAGGCGAATGCCAGCCCTAGATACGTGATCGCTGTTTCCTGGCCTGTGCCGAGTTGCTGGCTGAACAGGGCCTGCGCTTCCTGACCACGGCCGATTTCACCATAGGCGAGGCCCAGGAAGGCCGTCAGGTCGGGTGGTAGGCGATCTTCAGGAAACTGTGCCAATGTCTCGGCGGCCAACCCCCACGCGGAGTGCCGCGTCCAGTTGAGCAGCAGATGGTCACGCACCAGCTGAGCCGCCCAGGCGTCCTGCCCAGCCCGGAGGGCGTGATTCAGGGCGCGGTAATGGTGGCCGGCCTCCGCCGCCTGCTGCGCCGCGTGCTGATGAAGACTGGTGTACAGCGCACCGTCCCGAGCCAGGATCTGGTCAAGGGCGTCGGTGACGAGCCCGTGGGGCCGGACGGCAGCGCCCTCGGTGGTCACAGGAAGGCCGGCCCGGCTCACCTCGCGCAGCCAATCTGGCGCCGGCGCCAGCCCCAGCCACTGGGGCGTCTGGTTGTCCCACAACGGCACCACGGCGGCGCGCAGCACCAGGTCGCGCAGCGGAGGCGTCATGCGGCTCAGGAGGTGTTCCACCATGTCCGCCGTATCGCCCTGCCCACCTCGCGCGGTCACCAATGCCAGGGCTGCGGCCCAGCCGTCCGTCTGGTCCTGCAACTGCTGCGCAGAGGACAGATCATGCGCCCCAAGGTTGACCAGAAAGGCCTGGGTATTGTCCAGATTGAAGCGCAGCGAATCAGCGCCCAGTTCCCAGGCTTGGCCGGCGGCAATGAGGCGGATAAGGTTCAGGTGACTGCCGGGCGTGGTGCTGACGACTGCGCGGTGCCAGGAGGGCAACTGCTCAAGAACCGTGGCCAGCAGCGCCGCCGAGCTGGCGCTGAGGTGCTCTGCGTTGTCCAGCACCAAGAAGAGATCATCTGGCACGGCGCTTAGGTCAGCCAGCAAGGCGTCTGAGAATGAGTCCGGCCCCAGGTCGGCCTGCCGCGCCGCTGCCCACTCTGGCGCGGCGTACCCTGCACCCTGGAGCGCGCGAGCCACGAGGTCCCCCAGGGTGCGGGGGTCGGCCGCGTCCCGGGTGACCCGCACCCAGAGAGGCACCTGCTCGGCCTGCCGGGCCAGCTGTGCGCTCAGCACGGTTTTGCCGTAGCCAGAAGGGGCAATCAGCAGCAAAATCTGCGCGTCACTTCTGACGCGGTCAGTCCGGGGAATCTCACCGCGAACCGGAGAGGGAAGCTGACTCCGGCGTCTGGAATGGGGCATAGCTGAAGATAGGCGAGGGCGAGGCGAAAAACCATGTCCCACACCCACTTTCAGCCATTTTCAGCGGGGGTATTTAGGGTGGGTATACCCTTATGCCCCTAACCTTGAAGACTGCGGTGACGGCCAGTGAACTACAGTTTCTCCGAAAGGTAGCGCCGTTCGCGGCACAGCCATTCTTCGGGCGGTATAAGTTGAAATTTTCCTGTGAATCGACATGTGTCAGCGTGGCGAATGCGCTTAGAACACTGCGGGAGCGGCCGTTCTGAATTGACCAAGAATTACGGCAGACGCAGGTAGAGCGTCCTGTTCAGCAAGCCAATATCGCTTGCCAACCTGTGCGAGTAGCAGGCCGGCGCGCTCCTGAGGGTCAACTGTTATCAGTACGGGGGGTGAGATGATCCACTCACCCTTAACAATGGAATCAATCGTATGTGTCGTGTAATGAGCCATGCCTTCGGCAGGTGGCCCCATTGGTGCAGGCCGAGTTGATCGCCAGGATTTGCGATCCTCATCGGGAATTTCAAAAAAGCGCCACGCCCATGTGTCGCTGACATGCATGGCATCCAGTAATTGCGTGATGTTACTCGGTCCCATCTTGCCAATATCGGTGGTACCTCGTATGTAGTTACCGAGCATCGCCGCGGAGATGCCAGACAGTCGAGAAAACTGGGCAGGCTTGAACTCATGTTCATGTAGCCAAGCCGACAGACGCTCTCCTCGGCGCTTTGCGATTTCCGGAACCTCGGTCGCCTGTGCAACTCCATCTGATTTTTGCCCTGCCCGACGACCTGCCATAGTCGCACTATAAACTGATTTTATATATGTGCCAGAAAGTACAAGCGAATTGAGCGCTGATGTGACTATATTTGGCTGAAAGGATTTTATGCTCTTGCGCTGAATATAAAATCATTTTAGTATTAGGACATGAAAGCTCCGCGCCAGATTGACCCCGTCAAGCTGAAGGAGGCCAGAGAGAATGCCGGTGACGGCAGTAAATCTTCAGCAGCAACTGCTGCAGGGTTAACGTGGCAGGGCTACCACCTTTGGGAGCAAGTGCCTGGCCGCCGCAGCTTTGACTGGAACAAATTTAGAGCCCTTTGTGACTATCTCGGCGTGAGCCCTGAGGCAGTCACAGTGGAAATCGAACCAGAACCCGCCTCACCCCCCGCGCAGGCCCTCGCATGAGCGGGGCGCCAGAGCCAGCTCTGAGCCTGTGGGAGGCCTCGCGCCAGTACCGGGCCGCCGTCGAACCCTTGTCCGGCTTGCTGAAGGCCGCCGAGCAAGCCGTGCGGGACGCCCGGGCGCGGGGCCACCAGAACGGGACTCACGGCATGCTGCGCGCCACGCACAAGACCGACGAGGCCGTGGCCACCCAGAAGGCGCTGATCGAGCAGGCCGCCCGTGCCCTGCGTGTGGCCGCCCTGGCCAGCGAGGACCGGGCCGTCGCCCCCACGCCGGCCCCAATCCCCGTGACGGATTACGCGGCCCAGGCCGCCGCGCTGGAAGCTCAGGGGGCGGCATATCTGGCGGACATGAACAGCCAGCCCACCACCAAGGACGGCCCCTGGCGTGCGCTGCTGGAACTAGGTGAAGCCTACGGCGAGCAGGCCAAGACGTTGCGGCGCATCGCTTTCTGGACCACCGAACTGGAGCGGTGCCGGGCGGAAGAGACGGGGGCCGGGGCATGACAGCCACTCGGACCTTCCTGATCAATGCCCAGGGGCAATGCCCGTACTGCCTGGAACTGGTCAGGAACTGCCACTGCGCTTGGTGCACGGTGTGCGGGCGCCATGACAGCCGCTGCCGGTGTGGCACCTGCTCGAGCTGCGGCGGCCCCGCCTCAGACTGCCTGTGCGAGGCGCCTGTGTTCGCGGTGACCGGCAAGCACTTCGGCTACGGTTTCGAACTGATCGCTCCCAGCGTGCCGGCCAAAGCCCTGCTGCTAGGCCGCGCGAAAGCCAAGCGGGGCCAGCCATGACCTCACCAGTCGCGGTTCGTGGGCTTCTTCTTGTTCCGGGCGTATTGCACGTAGACCTCGGTGGTCTGCGCACTGCTGTGGCCCAGAAAGTCGCGGGTTTCGAGCAAGTCCAGCGTCTCTTCGTACAGGCGCGTGCCCGCCGTGCGGCGCAGCCCGTGCACCGTGCGCTTGGCGTACTCCACGCCCGCTTGCTTGCACAAGCGCTTCATGGTGTATTCCGCCCAGTCCGGACTCGTGGCCCCCAGCAGCGCCGGACCCCAGCCGGGCGTCATGTCCAGCCAGCGGCGCAGCGCGGCCTCTGTGCGGCGCGAGAGCGGCACCTCTCTGGTCTTCGCCCCCTTGCCCAGCACATAGACGGTCGGCGGTTCCTCCGTCATATGCAGGTGGCTGCGTTGCAGGCCCATGATCTCGCTGACGCGCAGGCCACAGTCGGCGCCCAGGAGCACCACGACGGCCTCTTCGGCATTGGCTACGCCCAGCAGGGCACTGATCTGGTCCTGGGTGTAAAGGCGGCCCTTCTGGTGCTGGGGTGTGGCGTCCGCGACCGGGCGCACGTCGCGGAAGGGGTCACTCTCTGTGGCGCTGCACCAGCGCAGGGCTTCGTACAGGGCCTTGCAGCTGGCGAGGTGCCAGCCCACGGTGCTGCGGACGCGGCCGTTGGCTTCCAGGTACCGGATGTAACTGAGCCCGGCGTCTTTGTGGGGCCGAGTGATCATCACGCCCGCCTGTTCGGTCCAGGTCCAGTACATCTCGTAGGCCTGGCGGTACTTGGTCAGCGTATTGGCGCTGATCTTGGCGCCGCGGCGGCTGTGCAGGACCAGGTGGGCGAGGACCAGAGCCCAGAGGCTGTCGAGGTCCCGTTCCTGAATGGCCCGGAGTGCTCGCCGTCGCTTCTCTTCGGCCGGAAGCCCCGCCACCTGCTGGGCGTTGGCCTGGAGATGCATCCGGGCTTGCATCAACGCGAGGGTCATGGAGGGGAGGGTAACACGGGGCTTTGGAAGAGTGCCGGGCTTACCAAGTCCGGGGAAAGCTGCATTTCCCCGCCCCACCTGATTACTCGAAATTCACCTTCTTTCTCTCGGAGGTCCACCCCATGAAACCCACCTGGCTCCTCCTGACCTTCTGCCTCGCCTTCACTCTCGGCACCCGCTTCGAACGCCGCCGCCTCACCACCGCGAACGACCGCGAAGCCGACGCCCTGATCCGGGCCATGCCCCCCAGCTGGCGCCAGCACTACCGGCCTCAGCCCTTGCGCGCCTAACCCGTCCGCCGCCCCCTTCCCCGCCCTCTCACCCCAGGAGCTCCAGATGTCCGACAAAGCGCCCGCACTGAATCACAAAACCCTTGGCGAACTGGAAGTCGGCGGCATCGGCTACGCCATCGACATGGCCATCGCCGAAGCCATGGCCGACTGCGCCCGCCGGCCCACTCTCGACAGCGCCCGCACCGTCACCATCGTGGTCAAGTTCCGCCCCAAAGCCAACAGCCTCGACCAGGGCCGCCCCGGCCTGAACAACGTGGGCGTGCAGGCTGCCGTGAAGCTCACCAAGCCCGCCCAGTCCGGCAACGAAGAGTTCCTCAACGTCCACAGCGGCGTCAGCACCACGGGTGAGCCCATCACCGAAGCCACCTTCTCGCAACTGCCGCTGCTGCGGCCTGGGAGCAACTGATGTCACACCTCGACAAGAACGCCATCACCGAAGTCGAACGCCTCACCAAAGAAGCCAACAGCATCCTGAGCCCCTCTGTCCGGCCCGGCCAGCTGCTGCTGGTGCGGGGCCTAGACGGCACCCCCTGCACCTTCCGCATTCCCCTGGACGTTCAGGACACCGCCCTGTTCGATCTGGCCAGCCTGAAAGCCAAAGCTGACCACGAAGCCGCCGAGTACGTGCAGGCCGCCTATGTCAGCGACGATCAAGCCATCCTGGTCTGCGAGGACGGCGATCACCGCTGGACGGCCACGCTGAAACTGCCCCTGCATCCCCTGTATCAATACGTTCAGGCCTGGAAGAAGCCCACGGGCTATAGCCAGAAGCAGCTCGTGCGGCTGCTGAGAACAGAACTGCATGACCACATCGACCCCAGCCTGGCCAACACCTTCGCCAGCCTGAAGTTCACGAACAACCAGGAAACCGCCGTACAGGTCCGGCCACTGAGCAACGCGCTCGACAGCCGCATCCGCCAGCAGGTGGCCCAGGACAACGGCCAGGACGCGCCGGAGACGATCACGCTGCGCGGGCCGGTCTACGACATCGTGGAAGGGCGCGAGACCGAATACGAGTTCACCGTCTACGTGGAGTACGACCACGACAGCAGCCAGTTCATCTTGCAGACCGTGCACGGCGACTTGAGGGAAGCCCAGGAGCAGGCAATTCAGAACCTGATCGTGGACCTGACGCTGCATGCGGACAGCCGCTGGCCAGTTCTCTACGGCCTGCCGAAGTAAGGCAGCCTCTCATGTTGGCGGGGTGAGTCGGGCGCCCGCTCACCCCCGCCCCAAACTGACCCCCTGACCTCACCCCACACCTGCACGAGCCGCTGCGGCGGCAGAGGAGTAAATCATGACCCAGCCAGCCACGTCCCCCATCCATACGCCTTACGCCGGCCCGCTCCCCATCAGCCTGGAGGACTATCTGGCGGGCAATTCTCGCCGACATATCCGGGTCCACCGCTACACCCCACTCGAACCCCAAGAGAACGGCGAGCAGCGGTATGTGGCCTTTGTGTACAGCGAGGAAGGCTGGGCACTGTCCTCACACCGCGTCGCTGGTGACACCCATCAGAAGTGCGTGAACGCCCTCTACAAGCGCGGCGACCTGCTCCACGTCACCCCGCGACTGAACGAAGACAAAACCAGATTCGTCTGACCCCGCCGCCGCAGAGGCCCGGCCAAGGCCTCGCTTGGGGGTCCACCTCCACCACCGACCCAGGCGCGCAGGGTCAGCGATGCGCAAAGAGAAAAGGCCCGAGGGGTCGAGTCCCAGGGGCCGCCTGCGTAAGGAGCAGAACGTGACCAGCATACAGGACACCGGCAGTAACGACTACATCCTGATTGAGAAGCTGGAGGGACCAGCAGGCACCGCCTACCGCTGGAACCGCCCCGGCCGCGATGAAATCGGCCTCAGCACCGACCGTTGGCTGATCGGCCTCCCGGAACTTGATGAGCGCAGTGTCGAAGATGACGAGAACCCCAGTACGGGCGTCTTCGTGTTGGAAGCCATCCTCAGCGACCATAAGGTCTGGGCGCAGTTCAAGGGTGTGCTCCCCCGCTACGACAACCCCTACCAACTGACCCTTTGCGAAGCCTGCGAGCCGGATGCGGACGCTAGCAACCCTGAGAGCGCCTACAACTTGGCCGACCCCTACCTGGGTGATTACGGCTCAGACCTTGCCGTTTTACCCCATTTGCTGAGGATCTGGGCCGAAGAGCTGGTCCAGGGTCGCCTTGACCCCTTTGGCGGACCAGTGGGGGGAACACCCCTTGAGCAGTCTGAGGGATATTTCTCTGGCCTCTTGACCCGTGCGGAGATCACCGCCCATGCCTGACCTCATCCCTGCACAGCAGGATCAGGCCGGACTGGGCGCCCTCATCCCCCTGCGCGAAAACCAAGGCGCCTATTGGATAGATGCCCGCCTGCTCCATGCGGCGCTGGGCAGCGGCACGCGCTTCAGTGACTGGATCACCCGGCGCCTGGCCGACACGCTGGCCACTGAAGGCGAGGACTTTCACTCAGATCTGAGTAAAACCCCCGAAGGTGGGCGCCCAGCGCACCAATACCAGCTCAGCCTTGACCTCGCCAAAGAGATTGCCATGTTGGAGCGCACCTCTCGGGGCAAAGCCATCCGCCGGTACTTCATTGACGCCGAGCGGGCCCTGCGCGAAGGCACACCCACCCCCACGCTGCCGGTCCTTACCCTGCCCACCGACCCCATTGAACTGCTGGAGCTGAGCCTGCAAGGCATCCGCCAGAACCAGCAGGCGGTACGGGCGCTTCAGGACGCCACAGCAGCCCTAGAAACACGCCTGGATAACACGCCTATCCTGATGTTTCCCGAGCAGGAAGGGACGATCAAGGCGCTGTGCCAGGAACTGGGCAAAGTTATGCCCGGAAGTTACCCGGCGGCGTACCGCGCCTTTAAGGCGCACTTTGGTCAGGCGGGCGTGCCGATGGCGAAGTACAGCAGCTTGCCCACGCGCCGCTTTGACGAGGCCTGCGGCTACCTGCGCGGCCTGATCGCTGAACACAGCCGGGGGCGCTTGCTGGGAGGCCGGGGCGCATGACCACCCTCCCCTTCTCTCGCAACGCCCCGCTGACGCCTGTGCGGCTGCTGGAGGCCCTGTGCGCGGCCCGGCCGAACGAAGCCCAGCTGGGGCCACGCGAAGGCCGCCACGAGCTGCTGAGCCCCGAACAGCTGCCCGGCGGCACCCTGTACACCGCGCGGGAACTGACGCTGTTGGACTGGGACTCGGGTGCCGACCTAGCCGGCCTGCTGCTGCGGGATACCCCTGACCCCAAAACCGGGGAATACCTGGTGGAGTGGAGCGCCGAGCGCGAGACCTGCGCCGTTTTCGGGGCCATCTGGCGCCGCTGCTGGGACCAGGGCTACCGCCTGACCACGGTGTGTGAGCCCTGCAACCAGGCGACCACTATGGCCACGCAGGACGTGACCGCCATCGTGCAGGGTGACGGGCACACCATCAGCACCACCGCCACCCACCCCGCCCTGGCCGCCCTGCTCGCCTACGCCCAGCTGGTCACCGGCCTGCGCCTGCCCGCGCCGAAGCGTGAGGGATGAGCGCGGGGATGGAAGCGGTCGCCCTGGGGAGCGTGCTGGGGTGCCTGGTGTATTTCATCGCCCTCAGCCTGCACCTCCGGGCACAGCGCAACGCGGCCCGCGCCACAGTGCAGGAGCAAGCTCAGGCACTTGAGCTGAGCGGTGAGCGGCGTGACGCCCTGGCGGCCGACCTCCGCCACGCCCAGGCTCTGGCCCACCTGTACGCCGAAGAGCGGGATGACGCGCTGGACTGCAACCAGCACCTCTTTGACGCCCTGCAGGCCGAGCGCGCCCGGAATGCGCCCGTGCCCGCGCCGTTGCCGACGTGGAGGGAGGCGTGAGCCGTGGCCGCCATGACCGACGAGGAGCAGGTGCAGTTCGCCCGCTACCTGCGCCAGCACATCCCGAAGCTGGCGGGGCAGAAATACCACGCCCTCTACACCTTCACGGAGTACGCCCGGCAGGCGCTGGGCCTGAAACGGCTGCTGCACTGGCGGGGGTTGACCAAGGCGCAGGCCTCGGCCGTGCTGGCCGCCTGCCAGGCCGAGTACCCGCACAAGGTGCCGGGGCAAGTGTGATGGCACGCGGGTTTGACTGCTATGCTCAAGGTACTTCCGCTGGCCAACGTGAGACAGGCCCACGGGAAACCCCCAGAGTTGGTCTGCGAAACCGCGTCTGGGGGCTACAAAAACCCGAATCCCGTGTTGTTTTAGATCGCTTCCGCTTGAGCAGCGGCGGCATACGCCTTACGCACACTGTACGCGGGTGTGCGGGCTGGGTCAACGGACCCAGTGGGGTTGACGTACCCCAAGGGCGCGTTGGAGCCCAGAGATGAGCCGCTTACTGATCAATGAAACCCCCCTCCAGGTGCTGCCCAGCCTGGCCGAAAAGATCGGGCTGAACGAAGCCATCTTCCTGCAGCAGCTCCACTTCCTCAGCCTGAATTGCCGCCTGATCGGGGGCCGCCGCTGGTACAGCATCAAGGTCGAGGAATGGTGCCGGACCTTCAAGTTCTGGAGCAAACGCACGGTCGAGCGCATCATCACCAGCCTCCGCAACCAGGCCCTGATTGAGACCACGGATGAGTTCAACCGGGACGCAGATGACCGCACCCTCTTCTACGCGGTCAATTACGCGGCCCTGGAAGAGCTGGAATTTCAGGCCGAAAAACCCGCGCCCAGCGCAGTCCGCCAAAGTGGCGGAGTCCACCCAGACGATGAAAATCAGGGGGGGTATCAGGAAAACACTGTCCCAGCGGAGTCCGCCAAGTTGGCGGAAGGCGTGGCGGAGCCCCGTGATGTACGGGCGGAGGGCTCCGCCAACTTGGCGGACTCTTCCTTATTAAAGATAAAACCAACAACACCAACACCAGAGGCGATTGAAGCGCGCGCAGCGCTTGCTGGTGGTGGTGTTGCTGGTGTCTTTCAAGAATGGATTGATCACCTGGGCTTCGGGCCAGGACCGGCCCTGAATCTCACCCTGAGTCAATGGGCGGCCTGGACCGATGAAGGCCTGGGTGCGGAACTCAAGGAAGCCGGTGTGAGTGTGATGCTCATGGGCAACCGCGCCACTGACCCTTCGGCACTGCTGAGGGCACGCATGGAGCGTCAACGGACACAGAAGGCCGCAGATGTTGCGCGCCGCGCCGAGCGGCAGCGGTTGCTGAATGTGGGCGCCGATCAGATCTCAGAAGGGGCGCAGTTTGTGACGCCGGCCGGCCAGGTGGCCACGGTGGACTATGTGGACTCTGGGTATGTGTTCTGGCGAGAAGCGAATCTGGCTGAGGCGGCAATTGGCCTTGTGTGCTCCTGGGAGCGCCGTGGAGGGGCCGCGTGAGCGACTTTGATGGTTCTACCCTTGGCCCGCGCGTGCCGCCCCATCACAGGGCTGCTGAGGTCAGCGTGCTGGGCAGTGTGCTGCTGGACCCCGATCTGGTTCGCAACCCGGTTCTGGTCACGCTGAACGAAGAGGATTTCTATTTGGAGAGTCACCGGCTGATTTGGCGGGCTATTGGGATTCTGGCCGGTCAGGAGATTCCGGCCGATCTCACCACCCTGTCTGCTCAGCTGACTCGGACAGGTGATCTGGACAATGCTGGGGGCCTGACTTACCTCATGGGACTGGCCGATGAAGTTCCGACGGCGGCCTATGCCGAGCATTACGGCCGGATCGTTCTGGAGCACGCTCACCGTCGGGCCCTCATTCGTCATGCGGGAACGGTTATGCGGCACGCCTACGCCGGCGATATGGCGCTGGAAGACATCCACACCCTCGCCACCATCCCCCCCGCTCTTGAATTTGGCGAGGATGATCAGAGTGTGGCGGTGGGCGACGCCATGCGTCAGGTGCTCCATGAAGCCGAAACGGGCACGGGTAGCCGTGGCGTCAGCACGGGCCTGAAAGACCTCGACGGCGCTCTTGGGGGGTTGCAGCCTGGCCGTCTGTATGTGGTGGCGGCGCGGCCGGCGATGGGCAAGAGCGCCCTGGGCTTCCAGGTGGCGGCCTATGTGGCGAAATCGGCTGGTCGAGTGCTGGGGTTCAGCATCGAGATGCCGGCGACCGAGATCAGTGCTCGCCTGCTGGCCGCAGAGGCCAAGGTCAACATGGGTCGCCTGGGAGTTAACCGGATTGGGGACGCGGCCCCTGGTGAAGCCCTCACCGAACGGGACCGTCAGCGCCTACGCGCGAGCACGGAGCGCTTGGCTGATCTGCCCTTCCGTATCCTGTCGAAAAGTAGTCTGCGCCTGCAGGAACTGATCGGTGAAGTGCGGCGCGCGCATGCCCGTGAGCCCTTGAAACTCTTCATCCTCGATTACATCCAGCTGGTGCAGGTGTCCGGCCGGTCTGCTGACAACGCGACCGCGCGGGTCACAGAAGTGACGACGGCCCTCAAAAGCCTGGCGCTGGAATTGAACATCCCGGTGATTGCGCTGTCTCAGCTGAACCGTGGTGTGGAGCAGCGGGCAGACCGGCGCCCTATACCGTCTGACCTGCGCGACAGCGGCAGCATTGAGCAGGATGCGGACGTGATTGTGTTCATTTACCGCGATGAGGTGTACAACCCCCAGACCGATCAGCAGGGCGTCGCCGAGCTGATCATCGGAAAAAACCGTAGTGGCCCTATTGCCACCGTCAAAGTGACCTGGCAAGCCCCGTTCGTGCGCTTTGATGACTTGGCCTACCGGAGCAGCCATGCGTGAGCTGACCCCCGAACTGGCCCTATTCTGGGCCACCGAGTTGGCCAAGCTGACCGGTGCCGAGCGCGCCACTACCCTGGCCACCCTGCAGCAGCACTATGGCCCGAAGGTGGAAGCCCGGCTCAAGCGGGCGAGGCGGGCGGCATGACCCGGCTCACTGCTCCCGCGCCCGCACGGCCAGCCCTTCACGCTATTCCCGGTCCCGCAGGTACGCCCGCAGCGCCGCGTCCACCACTTCCCAGTCCTTCATACGGTGCCGCACCGCGTAGAGCTTCAGGGCCTCCACCGTGGTGCTCGGCAGCAGCGTGCTGTACTTCTCCTTCTCCGGCTTTCCAGCATTCGTCTTCCCCTGAATTCCTGAATTCCCGGCTTCCTGGGAACCTGTCTTCAGGGCTTCCTGACTTCCGGAGGTCGGCTGTTCAGGGTCCCCAGGATTCTGGTCTTCCTGAATTCCTGAATTCTTCTCTTCCGGTATTCCTGTTGTCTGGAGTTTTTTCAGCGCGCTGCCGTACTTCACGAGAGAATCTCGCGCAGGACCAGTTCGTAATCCATGCTGGCCAGCTTCGCCCGTTGGTCCCCCCGCACCGCCCGCACCGGCACGCCGGCCAGCGCTGCCTTGTTGAAGGCGCTGGCCCGGCGAATGTCGCGGGCAAACACGGGAACCCCCATCTCCATCAGGGCGGCCCGCGCCTCGTGCCCGTCGGTGCTGGGGGCAGGCGGCACGTCCGTAATCAGCACGCGGAAGTTCTCCACCCCCGCCTGAATCAGCGGCGCCAGGGTGCGGGGCAGGGCGCGCAGGCTCAGGGCGTCGGGTTTGGTCGGCACGATCAGCAGGTCCACCGTCTGGGCCAGCCCCAGCAGTTCGCTGCTGTCCTCGCCGGCCTTGGTGTCCAGCACCAGGTACTCGACGCCGGCCAGGTCCACCGCCCCGAACGTCTCCAGCGACACCACCTCGCAGGGCAGGCCCTCGCCGGCCGCGTGCCACTCCAGGGCGCTGGCGGTCTTCTCGTCCCCGTCCACCAACAGGGTGCGGCCTTTGGGGGCCAGCAGGGCGGCCAGGGTGACAGCGGTCGTGGTTTTGCCCACGCCGCCCTTGTCGTTCGCAATCGCGATTCGTAACACAGGCCGCATTGTCCTGGCTTCCTGAAGCCCCGTAAACCCGTTTTCCCGAAGCCCTGAATTCCTGAAAAGAGGAAACCCTGATGCCAGGAACGAAGAAGGACCGAAAGGAGCTGAGAGCCATGACCGCCGCCCGATTGGACGCGCAGCAGGTTAAACCCCTCGAATTCGAGGAGGTTGGGGAAGTTGACGAACGGGCTAAAACGGTCGAATTCGACCAGTTTAAAAAAGCCGCGCCCCCCACCGTCACTCACCACACCCCGGAGCACATGGCGGTCAGCCCGCCTATCCGCGCAGCCACTGTGCCCCTGACCGCCGCCCGCCTGAACCTGATTGACCGCGCCGCTCTGGACATGACCCGTGACCTCCTGGTGGCCCTCGGCCTGCCCTGGTTGACACCGGCGCGGGCCAGGGAGGTCGGGGCCGCTGCGCGCGCTGGGGCTGTGGCGGCCCTGGGGGGCACGGAATGAGCCCGGATGACATCGGCCTGGACCTGGAGGCTGCCTACAACTCCGCCACGCCGGAAGAGGTGGCCGCCCTGCTGCGGGTGCGGGCCACGCTCGCCGAACTGGACGAACACGGCCCGAACGCCGACCTGGAAGCCCGCCTGCGCGTGGAACGGGACGCCCTGCGCGCCCTGGGCCTGAACCCTGAGGAGGTCTGACTTATGGAACTACCATTCTTCATCGCCCTCGCCGTCGCCACGCCCCTGGCCGCTCTGCTGCTGGTTCTGTGCCGCATGGCCGCCCCCCAGACCCCCGAAGCCCAGGCCGCGGCGGACGCCGAGCAGATGGTGGCGCAGAGCGGGCGCGGGGTGGATGACGACACGATGCTGCGGGTGTTCGGGGGGGAAGGGCTGTGAAAGTCCCCGCCATCCCCTTCGACGTGGCCCAGCCGCCCTCATTGGTCGAGGTGATGGAGGCCCTGCAGGTGCAGGGGTACGACTACACCCTGAAATGGCGCAGCAGAAAAGGGAAATTCCGCGCCATGGTGTGGCATCCGATGTGGGCCGGCCTCCCCTCGCAGGGTCGCCCGATCAAATACCACGTCCAGCCTGAAATGGCGCTGGCGCTGGCGTGGGCGGCGGCGCTGGCGTGGTACGGGCGGCATGCCCACGTGGCGGGGGCGGCGTGACCCGCGCCCGGACGATTGAGGACGCGGCGGCGGGCCTGCTGCCCCCGGTGCTCGTGGCGTGCGTGCGGCAGCGCACACCGCTGGGGCCCTTGCCAGACCAGCCGCACCTGCGGGCGCGGGCGGTGGGCCTGACCCGCGAGTTGCTGGTGAGCCTGCTGCAGGCCCTGTGGATGAATGAAGAGGCGACGGCGCGGCGCCTGGCCGTAGAGGCCCAGCTGGTGGTCCGGCGGCACCGCCTGACGTTCACGGAGATCGTGACGGGGCGGGTGGCATGAGATACGGGACCTTCAGCACGCGGGCGGAGGCCGAGGCGTATCTGGAGCGGATCATAGACCCGGCCCGCCGCGCGCAGGCCCGCCAGAACCTGGGCCTCCCCACGGGGCCAGCCAGCCTGCCCGACACCTATCTGCCGGCCAGTCACAGCAACGGTTACCTGACCGAAGCCCTGTTCCAGGGGGAT
>NZ_WQLB01000027.1 GCF_009755355.1 Deinococcus arboris
GAGACAGGCCTTTCCTGAGGGAAGAACCCGTCCAACTTTGCCAGGCTTGCCCAACTTCAGGGCTATTGTCTTTTCTTTGCTCGGCGAGTCAACTGGTGAGAAAGCGCCCTACTCTGCGGCGCAGGCCAACACATCCACCCATCCACGAGTGGTCTACCGCCAAGCCGCTGAGGGCTCTAGCCTCTGCCTTACCTCTGGCGCGCTGACCTGGGGGTAAAGGTCATCGTCACAGGACGGCCAGGCGTCAGCATCACCCGGCGGCTCTGCTCCTGCACGGTGCACAGGCCACGCGCCTTGTCGCAGAGAAACAGCTTCACGCTGACCGTCACGGGGCCAGTATGAGCAGACGGCAAGCTGACGGGCAAGTCACGCACACGGGCCAGCGCTTCTGGGTGGGCTGGGTCAGGGGGGCCAGACAGCGCCAGCACCTGACTCTTGCCGGCAGCGGTGACCGTCACGGTAGAAGGTGCCTGCGCACTCAGGGCCAGTCCAGGCACCATCGCCACCTGCACCAGCAGGGCGGGCGGCGTCAGGACAGCGGTCAGCAGCATGGGATAGAGCAACATCTGGGCCTCAGGCTAGCGGGTCAGCGTGGAGCGCG
This sequence comes from Deinococcus arboris, assembly GCF_009755355.1. GTDB lineage: Bacteria > Deinococcota > Deinococci > Deinococcales > Deinococcaceae > Deinococcus > Deinococcus betulae. The sequence goes on from NZ_WQLB01000027.1 coordinate 602, forward strand.
CGGCGCAGGTTCGGCCCGGACCCTCCGTGGCCGGGTGGCCGCCGGACGCCGCAGCAGGCGCACCAGAAACAGCGCCGCAATGACCCCCGCGTAAATCAGCGGCGGTGTGTGGTCTTTTTTCACACCCCAGTAATAGTGCAGGCCCGCCAGACTGACCGAGACATACGCCAGCTGGTGCAGCCGGGTCCAGCGGGCGAAGCCCAGCCGCCGCACCGCGCGCGGGGTGCTGGTCAGGGCCAGGGGGACCAGCAGCAGCAGGGCCGTAAAGCCCGCCGTGACAAAGGGCCGCTCCAGCACGTCCTCGGTCATCAGGGTCAGGCTAAAGCCGTGGTCAAACAGGTAAATCAGGAAGTGCAGCGCGGCGTACCCAAACGCCAGCAGGCCCAGGGGCTTGCGAAGCCGAGCGGGCCACGTCCAGCCGGTCAGCAGGCGAAGCGGCGTGCAGGCCAGAGACAGCACCAGCAGGGTCAGGGCCAGGAGCCCCGTTTGGAAGGTGGCCCGCTGAATCGGGTTGGCGCCCAGCGCACCGCTCAGGGCGTCGGCCACCAGCACCGCCGCAGGCAGCAGGCCCCCCGCCGTCACCGCCGGCACCAGCCAGCTCAGGGAACGCCGGCCAGGCCGTGCGCTCAGAAATACTTCCTCAGGTCCATGCCCTTGTACAGGCTGGCCACCTGATCGGCATAGCCGTTAAAGGGCAGGGTCTTGCGCCGGCCCAGTTCCCCGATACGCCGCTCGGTGGCCTGGCTCCAGCGGGGGTGCGGCACGGCCGGGTTAACGTTGGCGTAAAAGCCGTATTCGCTGGGGGCAGCCAACGCCCAGGTGGTCTGCGGCTGCGTTGAGGTCAGGGTAATGCGGACGATGCTCTTGATGCCCTTAAAGCCGTACTTCCAGGGCACCGCCAGGCGCAGCGGCGCGCCGTTCTGGCCCGGCAAGACGCGCCCGTGCAGGCCCACCGCCATGAAGGCGAGGGGATGCAGCGCCTCATCCAGCCGCAGGCCCTCCACATACGGCCACTTCAGCACCGCCTGCCGCTGGCCGGGCAACTGCTTAGGGTCCAGCAGCGCCGTGAACTGCACGTACTTGGCCTTGCTGGTCGGCTCCATGCGCCGGATCAGGGCGGCCAGGGGAAACCCCAGCCAGGGCATGACCATGCTCCAGCCCTCGACACAGCGCATGCGGTAGATGCGGTTTTCCAGGGGAAACCACGACTGCAGCGTGTCTATATCGACGGTCTGGGGCTTGCGGACCTCGCCGTCCAGGCGCACGGTCCAGGGCCGGGGCTTTAAGCTCGCCGCCAGCCGCGCCGGGTCGGCCTTATCCAGCCCCAGTTCGTAAAAGTTGTTGTAGGTCGTCGCCTGCCCATAGGGCGTGACCGCTTCTTTGGTGTCGTAGGGGCCCAGCGGGCGGGCCGGGCGGGCAAAGGGGTCGGCACTCTGGGCCTCGGCGCTGCCGGCACCGGGGCGGCGGGTCAGCAGTTCCAGGCCGCCGCCCAGCGCGCCTGCGGTCACGGTAAACAGGGCGGCGCTGCGCAGAAACTCGCGGCGCGGGTTCAGGTCGCTGCCCGGCGTCAGGATCCGGCGCTGCTGATCCTGTGGTTGGGCGTCGTCAGGGGTCTGCGGGTCAGTCATGAGGCCCTCCTCTTTTCAGGTATACGCAGCTTGGCACCAATTGGTTGACCCCTACTGTCAGCCGGGGCACCAGACAGGGGCAGGCACCCGGCCACAACTAAAGGCACAATAAAGGTCCAGGGGGCCGAGGGGGCCCCAGCATCTCCGGAGGTCTCACCATGAAAAAATTGCTGCTCGCCGCCGCGCCCCTGTCTCTGGCCCTGCTGTTCACAGCGGCCGTGCCCGCCGCCCAGGCCCAGCAGGGGGCCAAACTGAAGGCCTGCTTTATCTACGTGGGGCCGGTGGGCGACATCGGCTGGAGTTACGCCCACGACGAAGCGCGCAAAAAGGCCATGAATGCCCTGCCCTGGCTGGACACCAAATACGTGGAGAGCGTGCCCGAGGGCCAAGCGGCGCCCGTGATTGACCGTCTGGTCAAAGACAGCTGCAAGGTGATCTTTACCACCTCGTTCGGCTTCATGGACCAGACCCTGGAAGCCGCCAAGAAGTACCCCAACGTGATTTTCGCTCACGCCAGCGGCTTCAAGCGCGCGCCCAACATGGCGACCTACATGGCCGACTTTTATCAGCTGTACTACCTGAACGGCATGATGGCCGCCGCAGTCAGCAAGAGCGACAAACTGGGTTACGTGGCGGCCTTTCCAGTGCCTGAACTCAAGCGCCACATCAGCGCCTTTGCTCTGGGCGCCCGCGCCGTCAACCCCAAGGCCACGGTCAGCGTCAAGTGGATCAACGCCTGGTTTGACCCCAACAAGGCCCGCGAGGCCGCCGAGGCCCTTATCAGCGAGGGGGCCGGCGCCCTGGCCTTTACCGAGGACACCGCCACAGTGGTGCAAACGGCGGCCAGCCGCAAGATTCCCAGCTTTGCCCACTACTCGCCCATGTACAAATTCGCGCCCGACTACGTGGTCAGCGGGCAGCTGGTGCACTGGGACAAGATTTACATTGACTTTCTGAGTAAGGTGCGCGCCGGCACCTACACGGCCAAAAACCTGCAAAACGTGGACTACTGGAACTTGTTGCGCGGCGGCAGCGTCGAACTGGGCGCGCAGGACGGCATGGCGATTAACCCCAAGTGGGTGGGCGCCCTGAAGGCCAAGAGTGTCACGGTCAATGGCAAGAAGGTCAGCGTCTATGACCGCGTGACGCAGCTGAGCGCCGAGATGCAGAAGGGCGGCAAGTTCGACCCCTTCACAGGCCCCCTGAAAGACCGCAACGGCATCCTGCGCGTGGCGGCTGGCAAGGTGGCGACGGTCGCCGAGCTGAACAACATGGCCTGGGTGGCCCCCGGCGTGGTGGGCCAGGTGGCCGACGAGCCCAAGAAGTAATACGGATTCCGTCTGTAACGCCCACAAATCGGAACAGAACCGATTTGCAAACTCCACGCCCGGAACCCGTTTTGCTCCTCCTCGCTCTGCTGCGCAGCTCTCCGAGTCCGCTCGGATTTCATCGTTTTGGCAAACGATTCAATCGGAGTCTGTATAAACCAGGGCAGGCGGCTGGAAGGTCCTCAGCCCAGACCTGAATCAGAAGGCAACACCCCCAGATGTCGCGCGATGGGGGTGTTGCCTTTGTCACGGCCTGGCCCTCCCCTCCTACCTCCGGGAGACAGACCACATCCCCGGAGGCAAAAATCTGATAAGCAGAGGAAGAACTTGGTCCCAAGCCCCCCTTAGAAAGTCAAGGATTTCTTGCTGTGCGCCTGACCCTGCTGACTGACCCCGACACCCAAGCGGCCCTGGCCGCCACCCGGACCCTGGTGGGTCAGGTGGCCAACCGCCTGCTGGTGCTGGCCCGGCAGCAGCCCGGCGTGCCGGCCGACACACTGGCGGCCACCCTGGACGGCGCGGCAGCGTTGCCCCACGGCACCCGCCGCGCCGTGGCCGCCGAGGTCGAGCGCGCGCGGCACTGGTCACGCGGCGGCCTGAAAACCCAGTCGTACTGGCTGGACGCCCGCAGCCTGCGCGTAACCCCGGCGGGCCAGGTCAGCCTGTGGACCGTGCGCGGCCGAGTCACGCTGCCCACCCGGCTGGGCAACTACCAGCGGCATCTGCTGGCCCAGGCGGCGCAGACCCAGGGCGGCGCCCGTGGGGGCCAGATCACCCTGAGCCGGGCGGGCGAGTGGTACGTGCGCCTCAACCTGGGGCGGGCCCCAGCGGCGCCGGAGCCTGCCCCCCCCAGCACCGACCTGCTAGAGCGTCAGGGCCACTTCGAGCGGGTCGAGCGGCGGCTGCGTGGCGCCCGGCCCACCCCACACACGCAGGGCCAGTGGGCGCTGGCGCTGCTGCAAACCGGCCAGACCGACCGGGCCGAGCTGCAACTGCTGACCGCCCTGGGTCACCCCACCCCCGACGCGCGCATCTACCTGGGCCTGAGCCTGCTGGCCGGCACCCGCCGCGACCCACAGGCCCGCTTGGCGCAGGCCGAGCGGGGTCTGGCGGCGCGGCCCGACGAGTTCACCCGCTGGTGGCTGCGCTGCTCGCAGGCCCGGGCACTGGTGGAACTGGGCCGCGCCGGGGCCGCCCAGCCCATCATGGCGGCGCTGCTGCGCGAGGTGCCGCCCTCGGAACTGCGCTCACGCGCCAGGGCGCTGTACTTTGCTCAGGGAGTCAGCGCGGCGCTGGACGACTTTGCGGCGCAGGACCGCCAGGCGCGCGAGGCCCTGCGCCTCTTTGACCTGCTGGGCATTGGCAGCGAGGGCCTGTCGCTGCGGCTGGACCTGGCCTACCGCCTGTATTTCCGGGGCCGCGCCGACGAGGCCCTGACCATGACAGCCGAGGTGATCGCCATGACGGCGCGCCTGGACGACCCGCGCGCGGGCGTGGCGCACCTGATCTGCGCCGAGATGCATCTGCTGGGCGAACAGTTCGAGCAGGCACTAAGCCACCTGGAGCAGGTGCACGCCGCGCAGCAGCGCCACGCCAGCGACCGGCTGGACGTGCCGGCGCGGGCCTTCAGCGCCGAGTGCCTGTGGCGGCTGGGGCGGCTGGACTGGGCCGATTTCGAGCGGCGCATTGAGGCCCTGCACCCCACCCAGGATTTTGACCACGTCACGCGGGCTTTTTACACTGGCCTGCTGGCTTTCGAGGCGGGGCAGCTGGAGGCGGCGCGCGCGGCTTTTGAGCAGGTCGTGGCCGGTGTGGCGCTGCTGGACGGCTTTCGCCTGCGCGCTTCGGCCTTTCTGGCCTACGGCCGCTGGGCGGCGGGCGAGGACCTGGACAGCGCCAGCGCGGACCTGCGGCGCGCCCTGGAACATGTGGGCGGCGAACTGGCCCTGACCATCGACGCGGGCCGACTGGCCCCGCTGTACGCCGCCTGTGCCGAGCGCGGCATTGGGGGCCGGTCGGCTGAGCGGCTGGCACGGCACCTACGCCCCACCCTCAACGTGCAGACGCTGGGCGGCTTTGCCGTGACCCTGAATGGTCAGCCGCTGCATATTCGCCTGACCAAGGCGCGCGAACTGCTCGCCTACCTGCTGCTGCATGGCCCCGCCAGCCGCGACACCCTGATGACTGCGCTCTGGAACGGCGAGGCGCGCCGTGAACTCGGTTCGTACTTCAAGCAGGCGCTGCACGCCCTGCGCGCGGCCCTGCGCCCCCATCTGCCCGCCGGAGCCGACCCGGTGCCGCATGTCGGGGGCCTGTACCGGCTGTCCGAACGCCTGAACGTGCAGTGCGACGCCCTGGCCCTTATGGAGCGGCCCCAGAGCGCCGACCAGATGCTGGCCACGCTGGACCGTTACGCGGGCCCGTTTCTGCCCGGCACCGATACCGAATGGGTATCACAGCAGCGCGAGACCCTGGAAGCTCAGGCCCAGTCGCTGGCCATGACGCTGGGGGCACAGCTCCAGGCCACCAAACCGGGGCAGGCGGCGCGCGCCTACCTGCATGGCGCCCGGATCAACCCCCTGTTTGAATCGGCGTGGCAGGCTGCCGCCGCGGCCTATGAACAGGCGGGCCAGCCTTACCTGGCACGCCACGCCCGCGAAGGCTACGCCCGCGCCTTGCGCCAGGAACTGGGATAGGCAGAGGCTCCTCAGAAAGGCGGCGAAGCGGGCCGGAAACCATCCATACAGCTACACCCTTTGCAGATCAGTGAGGCACTGTCTGGGGATGAGGAGTTAACCACTTCGCGCCGAATCGCGCTTAGCTCAGACGACCGACAGACCCAGCTGAAAGCCTTGCCGGGACCCTCGATGTTATCTGGGCACTGCGCTCAGCCTCTTTTTAGGCCAGCAGATTACGGCTTACAGGTGAAAATCAGACGAGCTGTGGGAAGCGGAGTGACAACGCAGAAGCCGCCTGCCAGGTACTTCGAGGCAATTTGCTCAACAGACATTCAGACTTCAGGTTCGTCAAAAGCAACTCTCTTGAACCCAGAGTCGCTTCCAAGAACGCCCCGGATGAACTAGCCCTCCCAGCAGGCTGGTTTCTGCCTTACACCACATTGTCTGGCGGTTAACCGCCTCTACGGCACACTGCGCGCAGGTCAACAGACCCGGAGGTTTCCTCACATGAAGACCCTTCTTCGCCGCGCTTTGCCCCTTGCCTTCATCCTGCTGGTGCCCACAGCGTCCACCACGGCCCTGCAGACTGCCGACTGCTGCATCACGGGCGGAAGTCCAGTCGCTGTCCGCTTGCCCTAAGGCACCTCTGCTTTCCCTTACCCCTCCACGCTGGCGGCGAGAATCTACCGTCTATCAATTTCTTTTCGTCTTCTTCGTCTTCTTGTTCTCGCCGCTGGGGGCCAGGCCACGTGCCTGGCTCCTCCGCTGTGGTTTAGCGGCGGCGCAGGGTATTCAAGATGCCAGCAGCAATCTCTTCCACGCTGGCGGTGGTGGTGTCCCGCACCGGAATCCCAGCGCGCTGAAACAGCCGCTCGGCCCGGCGGACCTCATGCTCGCACTGCTCCAGGCTGGCGTAGCGGCTCCCGGCCTTGCGCTGGGTGCGAATGGCGTGCAGCCGGCGCGGGTCTATGGTCAGGCCGTGCAACTTGGCACGCCACGGTTCCAGAGGCAGCGGCAACCCGGTGCGTTCAAAGTCGTCCTCGGCCAGCGGGTAGTTGCTGGCCCGCACGCCATGTTGCAGCGCCAGAAAGAGGCTGGTCGGCGTCTTGCCCGCGCGCGATACCCCCACCAGAATCACGTCGGACAGCCCGTATTGCCGGTCGCCCACGCCGTCGTCCGTGGCCAGGGCGAAGTCCAGGGCGTCCATCCGCGACAGGTAAGCCTCGCTGTCGTGCATGTCGTGGTGACGGCCCACCTCGCGCACGGCGGGCATCGCAAATTCGCGCTCCAGAACCCCCAGCCCTGGCCCCAGCAGGTCAAAGACCTCGGCCGGGCACGTCTGCAACTCGGCGAGCACATCGGCGCGGGTCACTGTGGTAAAGACCAGGGGCCGCTCGCCCCGGTCAGCCAGCGCGCAGACCTCGCGGTGAACCGCCTGCGCCGCCGCCACATCTGCCGTGAAGGGCCGGCGCAGGTACAGCAGCGGCTGGGCCGGAAAGTGCGCCAGCAGCGCGCGGGCGATGTTCTCGGCCGTCAGGCCGGTGTGATCGCTGACAATCATGACGGTGCGCGGCTCGGGCATGGCGCTCAGCCTGACACGGCCCAGGCCAGGGGCGCGCCGCCGTCTGCTCAGCGCGGACATGACTACGCTGTCACTCCCCTGGTGGCGCGCCGGGCCTGGCCGGTCGGCTAAGCTGGCAGAGGTACACAAACGCCCCTGGTTCCACTGGGCGAAATCCTTTGTAGACCGGAGAAATCTCATGGATATGATTCGCCCGTTCCAAACACTAAGGATGACCGACGTCGAGGTGGTCGGCGGCAAGAACGCCTCGATTGGCGAGATGATTCAGGGCCTTGCGGGGGCTGGCGTGCGGGTGCCCGGCGGCTTTGCCACCACCGCTGACGCCTTCCGGCAGTTCCTCCAGGACAACGGTATTGAAGACAGCATCAACTCACGCCTCAGCGCCCTGGACGTGAATGACGTGGTGGCGCTGGCCCAGGCGGGGCGCGAGATTCGCGCGCAGGTCGAGGCCGCGCCGCTGCCGGCGGCGTTGGAAGACGCTGTCCGCGCCGCCTACGCCGCCATGACCGCCGAGGCGGGCGTCACCGACCCCGATGTGGCCGTCCGGTCCAGCGCCACCGCCGAGGACCTGCCCGAAGCCAGCTTTGCCGGCCAGCAGGAGACCTTCCTGAACGTGCGCGGCATTGACAATGTGCTGCGCCATGTGCGGCTGGTGTTTGCCAGCCTGTACAACGACCGCGCCATCTCTTACCGGGTGCACCATGGCTTCTCGCATGCGGATGTAGCATTGTCCGCCGGCGTGCAGCGCATGGTGCGCACCGACCTGGGGGCCAGCGGGGTGGCTTTTACCCTGGACACCGAGAGCGGTTACCGTGACGCTGTGCTGGTCACCAGCGCCTACGGCCTGGGCGAACTGGTGGTGCAGGGCGCCGTGAACCCCGACGAGTTTTTTGTCTACAAACCAGCACTGAAGGCCGGGCAAAAGGCCATCCTGCGCCGCACTCTGGGCAGCAAAGCGAAAAAAATGGTCTACGCCGAGGGCAGCGGCGGCGTGCAGACCGAAGAAGTGCCCGAAGCCGAGCAGCGCGCCTTTAGCCTCTCCGACGCGGACCTGACCGAACTGGCACGGCAATGCGTGGCGATTGAAGAGCATTACGGCCGACCCATGGACATCGAATGGGGCAAAGACGGGCGGGACGGTCAGATTTACATCCTTCAGGCCCGCCCCGAAACCGTGCAGAGCCGCGCAGGTAAGGTTATGGAGCGCTTCGAGCTGACCGGCAAGGGCCCGGTGCTGGTCGAGGGCCGCGCGGTGGGCAACCGTATCGGGGCCGGCACCGTGCGCGTGGTGCGCGACGTGTCGCAGATGGAGCAGGTGCAGGACGGCGACGTGCTGGTGGCCGACATGACCGACCCCGACTGGGAACCGGTGATGAAGCGCGCCAGCGCCATCGTAACCAACCGGGGCGGGCGCACCTGCCACGCGGCCATCATTGCCCGTGAGCTGGGCATTCCGGCGGTCGTGGGCACCGGCAACGCCACCCGCGAACTGCAGAGTGGGCAGGCGGTCACGGTGTCGTGCGCCGAGGGTGACACCGGCTTCGTGTACGAGGGTCAACTCGATTACCGCATCAACCGCGTGGAGCTGGGCAACATGCCTGAAGTCGGCCTGAAGATCATGATGAACGTGGCGTCGCCTGACCGTGCCTTCTCCTTTGCGGCGCTGCCCCACGAGGGCGTGGGCCTGGCGCGCGTCGAATTCATTTGCAGCAACGTGATTGGCATTCACCCCCGCGCGCTGCTGGATTACCCAGATGTGCCGGACGACGTGAAGGCTCAGATTGACGAGAAGACGGCCGGCTACGCCACGCCGCGTGACTTCTTCCGCGAGAAGCTGGCCGAGGGCGTGGCCACGATTGCTGCCGCCTTTGCCCCCAAGCCCGTGATCGTGCGTCTCTCGGACTTCAAGAGCAATGAATACGCGCACCTGATCGGCGGCCCGGCCTATGAGCCCACCGAGGAAAACCCCATGATCGGCTTCCGGGGTGCGAGCCGCTACCGCAGCGCTGACTTTGCCGCCGCCTTTGCCCTGGAGTGCGAGGCCATCCGGTCCGTGCGTGACGAGATGGGTCTGAACAACGTGCAGGTCATGATTCCCTTTGTCCGGACGGTGGGTGAGGCGCAGCAGATTATCGAGATTCTGGCCAGAAATGGCCTGCGGCGCGGCGAGAACGATCTGAAGGTCATCATGATGTGCGAGATTCCCAGCAACGCCATCCTGGCCGACCAGTTTCTGGAACACTTCGACGGCTTCTCCATCGGGTCCAACGACCTGACGCAGCTGACCCTGGCTCTGGACCGCGACTCGGGGCTGGTGGCCGACCTCTTTGACGAGCAGAACGAGGCGGTGCTGGCCCTGATGGCCCAGGCGATTGCCGCCGCCAAGCGCGCGGGCAAATATGTGGGCATCTGCGGCCAGGGGCCCAGCGACCACCCGGCCCTGGCGGCGTGGCTGATGGACCAGGGCATTGATTCAGTCAGCCTGAATCCCGACTCGGTATTGGGCACCTGGCTGCACCTGGCCGGTGAGCAGGCGCCGCAGACCGCTTCTTCACTGGTCTGAACGAACCAGCTGATCTGAAACAGCGCCGGGAGATCACCCTCGGCGCTGTTTTTCATTCACTGTGGGCAGTGTTAGCCATTGTCCACAACCTCTGTTAAGAGGATTTCCCTCCTGCGCGGCCCTCTCGTCTCAGAACGCCTGTGGATCAATCTCTGACTCATGGGCCTGACTTCGGCGCTCAGGACAGGCTGGGCACCCGTGGGCTGCGGAACCGGCAGCCCAGCCAGAACTGCACCAGATGGTCCACCTGCGTCACGAACTCGGACAGGTTGGGAGCTTTGACCAGAAAGGCAGTGGCGTGCAGGTCGTAGGCGCGGTCCACGTCATGCTGAGCGGTTGACCCTGACAACATCACCACAGGCAGATGGGCCAGAGCCGGGTCGGCGCGCAGTTCGGCCAGAAAATCCAGGCCGCTCATGCCGTTCATGTTGAGGTCCACCAGCACCATATCCGGGAGCAGCTGCGCCGGGTCACGCAGCGCCAGCAACGCGGCCTCAGCGCCGCACTGGGTGATTAACTGCACCCTGGGGGCGTGGTCATCAAAGACTTCCTGCGCCAGCAACAGATCAGCCGGCGCGTCATCTACCAGCAGAACAGACAGAGGGCGAGACACAGCACCGCCTATCCTGCCGCCCCAGCCGGTGAAGTGCCTTTATATTTTCCTGAATCTTGAGGGGATGAGAAGGAATCTGGTTCTCACCTTGATCAACTCTCGAAGAGCTGGCTCGCCAGCGTGGTCCTCAGCACCCTCTTGACTATTCCTCGCTCTGCCGGAATGAATCGTCTTTGCCAATAGTTTCCTGAAAGGCATGCTCAGGACAGCCGGGGCACGCGCGACTGCTTGAAACGGCAATCGCGCCAGAACTGCACGAACTGGTCCACCTGTTCGACAAAGGCTGCAAACTGGCCACGCTTGACCATATAGGAGCTGGCAAACAGGTCGTACGCTTGGTCAATGTCCTGCGAACTGTCCGAAGTCGTGAGCATCACCACGGGTAGATGGCGCAGTTCTGTGTCGGCCCGAATGGCCCGCAGCACCTCAAAGCCGTTCATCTGGGGCATGTTGATATCCAGAATGACCACATCCGGCAGGGTGCGGCCTGGGTCGCGCAAGTACTTCAGTGCCGACTCGCCGTCGCGGCAGGTGGACACGGACACCCACTCCTCATGCTCGGCAAACGCTTCCTGCGCCAGAAGGAGGTCTGCCGGGTTGTCGTCAATCAGAAGAAGGCAGAGACGATGAGACATAGCTTGATGATACGCAGTTTCTTTTCTCATCTTTCGAAAGTGCAAAAGTAGCAATTGACCAACAGTCAGCCAGCGGCTTTAGTGCAGCACAAGTGACGGCGTAACAGCGCCTAGGCGTTTTAGGTCGGCTGAATGAGGCTCTGCCTAAGTTGAATCACAGACAGGTCATGTCCCTTTCGTTGACAAGTTGCGGAAGAACTAACCCCTTCACATTCGGAAACCGCCTTGCTCCCCACCTTTCCAATTCCGCTCTGATGGCAAGAGGCGGCGGCAAATTCTCTCTCAGTGAAGGGTGCGCGTGCCAGGAACTTCCAGCAGAAAAATGGGAATTGGGGCCTGCGCGGTTTCGCCCCAGGCGCCCTGAAAGGTGTAATGGCCGCTCATGTGCCCAGGCGTGACCTCCAGGGTCACGAACGAATCGTAGACAAACACGCCGCCCGGCGGCAGCACCGGCTGCTCGCCCACCACACCGTCGCCGTCCACGCTGGTGGCCTGGCCCCGTCCGTCCACGATGTCCCAGTGACGCGACAGCAGCTTCCAGGTCTGGTCGCTGCGATTTTCAATGCGGATGACATAGCTGAACAGCTGACGTTCAGGGGTGCTGTGGACCGCCAGGTGCTGGGCCTCGACCTGAACAGCGATATCGGGAGAAGCGGGCAGGGTCATGGGCCTCAGCATATGGGGGGAGGCCAGGCGGTAGGCAGAGCCAAAGGGCGCATCTGCCCTTCAAGCACACCGAGCAGCGCGAAAAGCTCAAGCAGGACGGCAAGCCCATAGACCTCCCAGCGCCGCGCCGGAACCTCGCAATGTCAGCCCCGGTGCACTTACACTTGCGGGCGTGACGCAAATCAACCGTGAGTTTCTATTTCAGCTGCTGGACGTGGCCGCCCCCAGCGGCCTGGAGCGCCGCGCCGCCGACGTGTGGCTGGAAGAAGCCGCCTCCTTTGCCCGCACCGCTGAGGACCACTACGGCAACGCCTACGCCGAGATTGGTCCCGAAGATGGCCCGGCCATCGCCCTGATGGGCCACCTGGACGAGATTGGCCTGATCGTCTCTCATGTGGGGGACGAGGGCTTCCTGAGCGTGCTGCCTGTGGGTGGCTGGGACCCGCAGGTGCTGGTGGGTCAGCGCATCCGCCTGCTGGCGCCGGGCGGCGACCTGATCGGCGTGGTGGGCAAAAAGGCCATTCACGTTATGGAGGCTGAGGAGCGCACCAAGGCCAGCAAGATCGAGGACCTGTGGATTGACGTCGGCCTGGACGCCAATGAGGTGAAAGAGCAGGTGCCCGTGGGGACCTACGGCGTGCTGGAGCAGGGGCCGCTGATGGTCGGCACCAAGGTCGTGGGCCGCGCGCTGGACAACCGGGTGGGGGCGTTTATCGTGCTTGAGGCCCTGCGGGCGCTGAAAGACAAGGAACTGCCCTACCGCGTCGTCGCCGTCGGCACCAGCCAGGAAGAGATTGGGGTGTTCGGCGCACAGGTCAGCGGCTACAAACTTGACCCTGTGGCGGGCGTGGCCGTGGACGTGACCCACGAAACCAAGCAGCCGGGCGTCAGCGAGAAGAAGTACGGCGTGACGCCCTTTGGCTCGGGGGCCAACCTGACTGTGGGACCGATGGTCAGCCCGGTGGTGCTGCGCCAGATGACTGTAGCGGCGCAGGAGGCCGGCGTTCCCTTTACCCTCAGCGCGGCGGGACGCTTTTCGGGAACCGACGCCGACGCCCTGACCTTGGCCCGCGCCGGGGTGCCCACAGCCGTGGTCAGCATTCCCAACCGCTACATGCACTCGCCCAGCGAAATGGTGGACGAGCGCGACGTTCAGGCGTGCATTGACATTCTGGTGGCTTGGCTGGAGCGTCTGCCGGGCGAGGTGGATTTTACCCGCAAAGGGTAAGCAGAGAGGACAAAGGAAGAGGTGGGCTGGGCCGCTCAAGCACCCCAGCTCCACCTCTTTCCAGTGGTCTGACAGCGGCTGCCAGTTCCATTGAGGGGCCATCAACGCACCTCCACTTTCGCCGCTGTCTCTGACGGACACTCACTGTGTTCGCCTCAGCGTGGTTGAGGAGTATACCTCTCACCTACGCTGAGGTCCGCGGTCAGTCAATACGCAGGCCAGTGGCAGAGCGGCGCACCCAGCGGCTCCCCATCATGCCGTCTGCCTCTCCCCCACCCCTGGCCGGGCGTCCAGCACGGTATCGGGCACCCCGGCCAGCGCTTCACGCACCACAGCCAACCCTGCGCCCGGCTTGTACCCCTGTTCAGAGAGGGTCCGTTTCCAGTGTCGGGCCCCCGGCTGACCGGTGAACAGCCCTAGGGTGTGCTTCATCATCCTGGGGAGCGGCTGGCCCTGTTCGAGCTGCTCTGCGACATACGGCAAGTAGGCTTCGATGGCCTCACGGCGCGTGACAGGTTGAGTTTTTTCTTCAAACAGCCACTGATCGGCCAGTGCCAGCAGGTATGGGTCCTGATACGCCGCGCGGCCAATCATCACGCCATCGGCCCAGCCCAGGGCCGCCTGCGCGGCCTCCAGACTCAGAACGCCGCCATTCAGGATGATCGTGAGGTGGGGAAAGTCCGCCTTAAGCTGCTGCACGACCTCATACCGCAGCGGGGGAATCTCGCGGTTTTCCTTGGGGGACAGTCCCGAGAGCCACGCCTTGCGCGCGTGGACCATAAAGGTCTGGCAACCTGCGGCCTCAACGGTCTGTACAAAGCGGGTCAGATGCTCGTAGCTGTCCAGGTCGTCAATGCCAATGCGGTGCTTGACCGTCACCGGCAGGCTGGTCGCGCCCCGCATGGCCTCCACCGCGCGGGCCACCACCTCGGGCGTGCCCATCAGGCAGGCACCGAACGAGCCATTCTGCACCCGGTCGCTGGGGCAGCCGCAGTTCATGTTCACCTCGTCGTAGCCCCACTCCTGCGCAGTGCGGGCGCACTCGGCCAGCGCGGCCGCGTCGCTGCCGCCCAGTTGCAGGGCCACGGGATGCTCGGTGGGCGAAAAGCCCAGGTGCCGCTCGCGGTCGCCGTGCAGCAGGGCGCCCGTCGTGACCATCTCGGTATACAGCAGCGTGCGCCGGGTCAGGGTCCGGTGAAACACCCGGCAGTGCCGGTCGGTCCAGTCCATCATGGGCGCGACCGACAGGGTGTGCGGGGGGCGGGCGGAGGCAGTCATCAGCCCGTCAGTGTACGGGAAAGCCCCCGGCGTCAAAGGTGCCAGGGGCCAGAAAGCGCCGAACTTACTGCCGGGTATCGTCGTCGGGGGACGTGCCAAAGGTGGTGCCGGTGTCTGGCACGTGCGTATCGGCCTCATCCTGCATGTCCGTAATGTGACTGCCGCCCACCGAGGTTTCGGTCAGGCCCGTATCTGAATCATCGGTGTACCCGCTGCGGTCACTCATACCGTTGCCGGCGTCGGCGGGCAGACCCCCCTGTGTTTTCTGGTCGTCCATGCGGCACTCTGGCGCGCAGGGAGCGAAGGGTGGTGAGTGAGAGGTAGAGGAAAGCTTGTCACCGCGCCCCATCTGCCCTGTTCCGTTTACGCCACCAGCGGGTGCAGGTCGCCTACGCTGACCAGCGCCAGCCAGTGCAGGGCGCGGCTGGCCGAGACGTACAGCAGGCGGCGTTCGTACTCGGTGCTTTCGTCGTAGGTCTCGGCGTTGGCACTGGCCACGATAGCCGCGCTGAATTCCAGGCCCTTGGCCAGATTGACCGGCAGGATGACCAGGCCACCCTGGAAGCGGTGCTCCTGGGTGGTGATGGGCTGGGCGTCGGTATCGAACTCGCGCAGGGCTTCGGCCAGGCGGTCAGCGTCCACCCCCCGGCGCGTGACGATAGCAATGTTCGTGTGCCCCGCCTGCTGCGCTTCCTTGACGGCCTGGGCCAGCAGGGGCAGTTCACCGTGCGGGCTGCCCGCCGGGGCCGTGTACCGCTGCACCTCGGCTCCGTCGCGGTCCACGCCCTGCACCGCTGCGGCACGGTTGTAGGTGGCGGCAATGCGCGCGCCCAGGTCCGTAATCTGGCGGGTGGAGCGGTAGGTGCGGCCCAGCGTCCGAACCTCGGCGCCGGGCAACTGCGCCTGCACCGCTTCCCAGGAACTGGGGCCCTTGTAGCCGTGCATGCCCTGGTTCAGGTCCCCTAGCGCCGTGATGTGGCCGGGGCGGGTGGCGCGGCCCAGCAGCGCGTACAGCAGCGGCGAATAATCCTGCGCTTCGTCCAGCACCACATGGTCAAAGACTTCCAAGGTGCGCCCGTCCAGGCGGCCAATCCCCCCCGTGAAGGCCTGCACCGCCAGCATCAGCGGCAGTTCGGTAACGTCAGCGTGGGCGCGGCGCGGGGTGGGAATGCCGCTCAGGGGGTCGGTGCTCAGCAGGGCCATCTCGCGCTCGGTCAGCAGGCCACTCGCCGCCAGCGACTCGGGGCTGCCCAGCAGGCGCCGGGCCTCGGTGATCGGCGTGGTCGAGGCAAAGACGCGGCCCAGCAGGCTGGTCAGTGGCGTAGTCAGCTGGCGCAGCACGCTGGCCTCCTCGGCCTCGGTGGGGCGCAGGCGGGACAGGGCCTCGGCCTCTATGGCGCGGCGCATGCCCGTGCGGTAGCCCTCCAGGGGGTCGGCGGCAAAGACGTCGCGCAACATGGCGGCCAGATCAGCCTCTTCCAGAGTAAACGGCTGAGGCTCACGGCCCCGCAGTTCCACGACTTCACTCAGGCGCTGGCTCCGCAGGGCGGCATTGAACCTGTTCCAGAGGTGGGTGCGGACCACATCCAGCATGCGGGCGTCGCCCAGCAACTTGGCCTTTCGCCACGCCAGGGCGCGGCGGGTGTTGTCGCGGTCGGTCAGCAGCAGGCTCAGGGTACGGTCGGTGACCTCTAGCTTTTCCAGGCCCAGCAGCCCGGTGGCCCAGGCCTCGGGGGTGGTCACGACGACGCGCTCAATGCCCAGTTCAGGCAGGATGCGCGCGGCGTAGGTCGCCAGCACCCGGTTGGGCATCAGGACCATGCAGGCCTCAGGGCGGGCGCGGTGGGGGCCCCGGTCTGCGTTGGTCATCCAGGCCAGGCGGTGAAAGCCGATGGTGGTTTTGCCCGAGCCAGCCGCTCCCTGAATAATGACGGGCACACCGGCTGGGGCGCGCATCGCCTCGTTTTGCTCGGGCTGCAGGGTTTCCACCACGTCACGCATGCCAGCCGTGCTGCCTTCTTGCAAGCGGCGCAGCAGCACTTCTTCGCGTCCGCCCGTGTCCCCGCCCTGCTCGTCGTCATACAGGTCGGTGACGCGCAGCAGCGCCTTGGCGTGAATGTCCAGCTGCCGGCGCCGCTTGATGACCCCAGCGCTGCCCCTCCGCGGCGTCCAGCCCAGCGCCTGCGAGTAAAACAGGCTGCCGACCTCGCTGTCCCAGCTGACCACCGAATAGGGCCCCTTCACGTCACGGAAGCCGTGTTTGCCGATATACAGGGTCTGTTCGCGCCCAGCCACCCGCACCTTCAGGCTGCCAAAGTACGGCTGATGCACATGCGGCGAGAGCATGGCGGCAAATTCCTCAGCCTGATCGCCCAGGATGATGCTGGTTTCCAGGTCGGCGCCCATCTGGCGGTCGCGGTCTTCCCAGAATTCAATCTGGCGCAGCATGGCGGCCACAGTCTGCGAGAGGTGCTGAGTTTCAAGTTCAAAATCCGGGTGGGTTTCCGGACGTGATTCCGCAACAGGCATAACGTACAGAATACGGGAGGTTGGGGAAATTTGAGGCGCCGCCTGGAAGGGGTATCAAAAAAGCGAGGCGGCCAGTGCGGACCGCCCCACCCCAAGCGCAGGAGTTACTTGGTGGCTTTTGTCTCGCTGGTTGCGACCGTGATGTAGGCCCGCTGGGGCTTCTTGTCTGCCATAAAGGACAGACGGACATAGGCCAGGTCGCCGGACAGCATCTCTTTGAGTTCACGGCTCATTTCACTGTCGCGCAGCCAGTTGGCGGCTTCCGGGCTGAGTGATTCAGGTGTGTAACTGGCGTCCACACTGACCTTGTAGGTCAGGCGAAATTGTTCGCTGTAACGGACGTTGACCGAGTCGCCCACCACTTTGGTGTTGTTCACGATTCGCCCGATTTCGGCTTTAATCAGGACCACGCTGATGCCTGTGGGGGCGTCAACAGCGGTCAGCTTCAGCCAGGACGCATCGCGGTAAGCGTTGGGGACTTTGTCGTTCGGACCGCGTACCGAATTGAAATTGAGATCGATCCCGTCAAAGTAGGTGTCCAGTTCGTTGTCATCCTCGAAGATGCTGCGGCTGTAAGGCACTTGCACAAACATCGTCCGGCCTGGCTGCACCTTGACGGGGCTCAGTGCATCAGTCTGTTCCAGAGGAAAATCAAATTGCTCGCCGCGCTGAATCGCCGTGCAGGCGCTCAGGCTGAGGGCAAGAAGGGAAGCGGCCAGAAGGGTTGTTTTCTGCATAGCGTGCGCAGGTTAACAGAGTTCATGCCACGCTCATGCCACACATGTGGCGGAGGTGCGCCTCGGCCAGAGCGCCTACAGTGCCCAGACTTGACCCCCTCCCCCCTGCTGCCGCAGACTTGGGAAGCGTTGAGCCGCAGGAGTAACGCGAAAGGCCCCCAACGAGCGAGCCTGAGACGGTGAGAGTCAGGCAGGGAGAGGCGCGCGTGAAAGGCAGCGGGGAGCACCACAACACAAAAGTGCCGGCCTGACCACAGACAGTGGTGACCGGAACTGGGGTGGAACCGCGCGGCCTGAGCTGCGTCCCCAGACGAGCGAGGAAAGCGCCCGCCGTCTGAGGACTTTCCTGTTGCTCACAGGAGACCGCACATGCCCGCAACATCCATGGAAGAACTCGTCAGTTTGTGTAAGCGCCGGGGCTTTATTTTTCAGGGGTCCGAGATTTACGGCGGCCTGCAGGGCTTCTACGACTACGGCCCCCTGGGCGTCGAGCTGAAAAACAACATCAAGGCCGCGTGGTGGCGCTCTAATGTCTACGAGCGCGACGATATGGAAGGCCTGGACGCCAGCATCATCATGCACCGGCAGGTCCTGCGCCACAGCGGCCACGAAGCCACCTTCAGTGACCCGATGGTGGACAACAAGAAGACCAACAAGCGCTACCGCCTGGACCATCTGGTGAAAGACCAGAAAGCCGATGTGGTGGCGAAAGTGGCCGAGGGCATTGGTGCTGATGCGGGCAACTTTCCGGCTGTGATCGCGGCGCTGAATGCCAACCCCGCGCAGGCCAGCGAAGCCCTGCGCGCGGCGGGTGTGCGTGACCCCTTCTCCGGCGAGGTGGGCGAGTGGACCGAGCCCAAGCCCTTTAACATGATGTTCAAGACGACTATTGGACCCGTGGCTGACGACGATTCTTACGGCTACCTGCGCCCAGAAACCGCCCAGGGCATCTTCACCAACTTCAAGAACGTCGTGGACTCGACCAGTCGCCGCCTGCCCTTTGGTATCGCGCAGATCGGCAAGGCGTTTCGCAACGAGATCACGCCGCGCAACTTCATCTTCCGCGTGCGCGAGCTGGAGCAAATGGAAATCGAGTTTTTCTGCGCGCCGGGAACGGATGAGGAGTGGCACCAGCACTGGCTGGACAAGCGCCTGGCCTGGTGGGAAGCGCAGGGCGTGCCGCGCAGCAAGATCGAGATTCTGGACGTGCCCAAAGAAGACCTGGCGCACTACTCCAAGCGCACCTACGACCTGATGTACGACTACCCCACGCTGGGCCACGAGGAAATTGAGGGCATTGCCAACCGCAGCGACTACGACCTCGGCTCACACACCAAAAACCAGGCTGACCTGGGACTGGTGGCGAAAGTGGACGAGAACCTCGACAGCATCGCCAAATTGACCATTCCTCACCCAGACACGAACAAGCCAGTGGTGCCCTTTGTGATTGAGCCCAGTGCCGGCGTGGACCGCGCCCTGCTGGCGGTGCTGAGCGAGGCGTTTACCAAAGAGACGCTGGACAACGGCAACGAGCGCATCGTGCTGAAGCTGAAACCCCACCTGGCGCCCATCAAGGTGGCGGTCATTCCGCTGGCCCGCAACAAACCCGAGCTGGTGGACCTGGCCCGCCGTATCAAGAGCGAGTTGCAGGGGCTGGGCCTGGGCCGCATCCTGCTGGAAGACAGCGGCAATATCGGCAAGGCGTACCGCCGCCACGACGAGGTCGGCACGCCCTACTGCGTCACTGTGGACTTTGACACGGTGGGCAAAGGTGAGGACGCGGCCCTGACCGACACCGTGACCGTGCGCGACCGCGACACCCTGGCCCAGGAGCGCGTCAAGATTGCCGACCTGAGCGCCCACCTGCAAGGCAAACTGCGGTGAGCCTGCCCGAGGAGCGGTTCTTGCCGGTTCTGCGCAGTCTGGAACTGGCAGTATTAGGTGTGTACGGCGAACACCCCGACCTGACCGACGCCCAGGTCGACAGCGCCTACGAGGAACTGGCGCGGCGCTACCGGGCCGAGGCCACCAACTTTCCTTTCAAGCCGGGCAAGCTCGACGGCCTGCGCGCCGAGGTCCACGACGCAGCGCTACGCAACCTGACCCTGATGCTGGACCACCTGGGCGAGGCTGGCCGTCCGGGTGCCGAGGACCTGCGCCAATGCCTGAACCGGCTGCGGGCCAGCGTCCGGCTCTGGACCCGCGAGGCTGGGCGGCAGGGTTACCTGAAGTTTCTTGACCGCGAATTGAACGGTGAGGTTCTAGACGACGACGACGAGGCCCACTGACCCCCTCGGCCCCCGCCAGAAGCGGGGGTTCTTCGTTGTGAAATCCAGTAGCTCCATCCATGGTTTAGCGGCGCTGTCCCTCTAGAAGCCTGAGAGGAACACCGCACCAAAGCCAAGCCTGACGCTGTCAATGCGGCAAATAGCGGTTTTGGTGCAGACGCGCAGCTCTACAGATCCACTCGCTCTAGAGCCACCTGGGCATGATCCCAGGCGGCTCTGAATGCTGGTCTCTCGTTATGCCTCTCTGGATCTCCAGGAACGGCCAGTCTCCTTGCCTTTCTGAACGCTTCTTCATCCAAGTGAAGAAAGGTTGTCAGCTCCTGACACCTGTTAATCACGCGTGTATCACGGCCAGTTGGCTCCAGAACGCCACAGTAGGAAGCACAAGGAGGAGACATGACAGGCAACAAGAACAGCACAGCCACGACCCCCAGAAGGCGCGGATTTGCAAGCATGGACCCGGACCGGCAGCGCACCATTGCCGCCGCAGGAGGCCGCGCGGCCCACGCAAGCGGCAACGCCCACCGCTTCACCAGCGAAGAAGCGCGCGCCGCTGGCCGCAAGGGCGGTCAGGCCTCGCCCCGCACTGGGGTGAGGCGCTAAAAGGGCACAGGCATAAACCACTGACCTTGCCTGTACCGCTCCCCAGGGGAGGCGTCCACCCTGTTCAAAACGGACGCGCGAGCGGGTTGGGCGGTTCAAACCCGGCCACCTGTACCTGTCAGGGCGTCAAGATGATGCCCTGATCCAATTTTGACCCCTTAGGGTCAGCAACAAAAGACGATTTTTCCCGGACCAGACATTCCCGTAAGTTTTCTTGGCACACCTCAGAGCCTTTGAGGAATACCCACGCAAAGCGCTGAAACGAGTAAAACGACTCTCTACCCAGAGACAGCATTTGCAGTGAAAGTATTGGTGGCGCTCTCCTGACCGCAGTGCAGCGGAAGCCCGCTGTTTGTGGCCCCCATTCCCAGCGTCCTGCCGCGTTCGCCCCGCCGCAGCCCCGCCCGAGGCCCTCATGGTGTTGCCGTCTCTTTCTCCCCGCGTCTATCTTCAGCGCCACCTGTACGTCCTCCTGGCTCCGCTGCCGGTTCTGACCCTACTGCTGGGCGCACTGGAAGGCACCCACAGCAACCTCCCCCATGCGCTGACTTTTCTGGCGCTGCTGGGCCTCGCCGCTACCCTTAACCGGCGCCGGCAAGGGCTGGGCACCGTCGTCTTTCTGCTGGGCATGCCTCTGTGGCTGCTGTGGTTTATCGGCTCGCCCGGCTTTGGGGCCAGCTTTCTGAACTCGGTGACCGGGTACGGGGCCGTGCTGATTCTGACCGCAGCGACCAGCGCCCTGTGGTTCCCGGCGCGCGGGGTGGCCCTGTTCGTAGCGTACAGCACTCTGGTCGGCGGCGTGGGCTTGTCGCTCACACCATTTGGCTGGCTGGGCCTGTCGTGGTTTGTGGCGGTCGCACTGCTGGTGGGCGGCACCCTGGCCTGGCTGCTGGGCTGCACCGACCAGATGGTGGCGCAACTGGGTCAGGCGGCGCGGGCCGACGCCCTGACGGGTCTGGGCAACCGGCGCGCCTTTGAAGAAACCTTGCAGGCGCTGTGGACCAGCCACGCCAGTCGGCTGGCCCTGGCCATCATTGACGTGGACGGCCTGAAACTGGTGAACGATGAACAGGGCCACGGGGCCGGCGACGAGGTGCTGCGGCTGTTCGCCCAGGCGCTGCTGCTATGCGTACCGGCGGCGCACAGCCTGTTCCGCATTGGCGGGGACGAATACGTGGTCTTGAGCCTGACGGGCGACGCCGCCCTGCTGCGCGCCGAGCTTGTGGCCGCCACCGAACAGATAGGACGCCGGGTGCCTGGGGTCGGAGCCAGTGTGGGCCTGGCCTGCGGTCACGAGTGCGCGGGGCCAGAAGGGCTGCTGCGCCTGGCCGATGAGCGTATGTACCGCCAGAAACGTCTCAAGAAGACGGCCCGGCCACGCCGGGACAGGCCAGGCGCCGTGGGCGGCCCTCTGCCGGACCCAGCGGTGCTCAAACCCACCGTGGTCAAGCTATAACCGATTAAGCAGGAGAGGTGCGAAGTTCGGCGCTCAACAGTGTCCACAGCGTTGAAGGAACTGCCTGCGGTGCCAGGTGCCCTGTCATGACCAGATGGGCCAGCCCATGCACGGCCCCCCACAGACCCTGCGCCAGCTCCTCGGGGTGGGCCGTCGACAGCTCGCCACCGGCCTGGGCTTCGGCCAGGATGCGGGCCAGCAGCGCCTGATTGCGCTCGATCAGCGGGGCCAGCGGCGAGACACCTGGGCCTGGGGGACACACCTGGGGATCAAAGATGAGAGTAAAGGCGTGGGGGTGCTGGGCGGCGTAGCCCACGTAAGCTTCGCCCAGCGCGACCAGTTGCCGCAGGGGCGTGCCCTGTGCGGCGACCGCCTGCGCCTGCACCGTCACGAATTCGGTCATGCACGTCTCGCCTAGCGCCAGCAGCAGGGCGTGGCGGTCGCTGAAGTGGTGATACGGCGCGGCGTGGCTGACCCCGGCGTGCCGGGCCACCTCCCGCAGGCTCAGCTCGGCTGCCGGCCGCTCCTCCAGCAGGGCGCGGGCGGCTGTCAGCAAGGTGTCGCGCAGGAGGCCGTGATGATAGGGCCGGGCCGATTCACGCGAACTTGACATTGTCAACATGATGCCGCACGCTGAGACCAACTCAAACTTGACACTGTCAAGATTTTTCAAGGGCCGTGTCTGCGGCCTGGAGGCCTCATGTCAACTCTGGTCATCAACGCCCACCCCAACCCCGAGAGTTTTTGCCGCGCCCTGGCGGAAAGCTACGCCGAAGGTGCTGGTGGCGCTGGCCCGGTAGACCTTCTGCATCTGGCCGACCTGCACTTTGACCCCGTTCTGCGCCGTGGCTATCAGGGCGCGCAGCCGCTGGAGCCAGACTTGGTCCGGGGGCAGGCCCTCTTGCAGGCCAGTACGCACCTGTGCGTGGTTTACCCCGTCTGGTGGGGCGCGCCCCCAGCACTGCTCAAGAGCTTTGTAGAGCGAACTTTCTTACCGGGTTTTGCCTTCCAGTACTGGGGCCGGGCCCTGCCGGACCAGTTGCTGCGGGGCCGCAGCGCCCGCCTGCTGGTGACCAGCGACTCACCGGCTTGGTATCTCCAGCTGACCGGGGACAGCGCCGTGCGCAGCGTCAAGACCCACACCCTGGGCTTCAGCGGATTCCGGCCCGTGCGGACCACGCGCTTTGGACCCATACGGACCAGCACGCCGGCCCAGCGCGAACGCTGGCTGCGACAGGCGGCCCAATTAGCCGCGCAGGATCAGCGCAGCAGGGGCGCCAGCCAGGCGCCAATCCAGCGTGCCACCTGATCGCCCCGCGCTGTGGTGATGTCCAGATGCGCGGCGCCTCCCAGCGTGTGGGTGGTCAGCACCGCTTTGGTGGTGCGGGCGTAGTCCCGGAACATGGTTTCGGTGGTTACCCCCTGCTCGGCGGCGATGCCCAGCACCGGCAGATTCAGGGCCGTCATATGCCACACCGGCAGCGTCTTTTCAAAGGGAGTCCCGCGCGTGCCCGTGCGGGCGGCGGCCAGGTCCAGGCTCAGGCGGTTGGGAAAATACCACTCGGCGTAGTCGGTCTGCGGCGTGATGTAGCGGCGCACAAAATCGGCGGCGTCGGTGGGCGCGGCCGGGTCGGACTGCCAGCCCACGGGCTGCCGGGGGTCCTGGGGCCCCGCAATCCAGTGGCTGTCCCGGCCGCCCAGGGCCAGGGTTGGCAGGTTGGTGGCCTCGGTGGCGTTGGTGGCCTTGCCAGTCTTGAGGGTCATGAAAGGCAGCAGGGCGTACCGCTGCTCTAACTGGCTCAGGGCGGCGGCCAAGTTGGTGGCGCGGTAGGGGGTCAGGCCGCCGGCCGGCGCCGCGCCTGCCGGATTCAGGGCCGCCAGCCGGGCCTGCGCGGCGCCCCGGCTGGCCAGGCGCGGGCTAAAAAACACCGCGTCCACATATGGCGAGCGCGCCAGCCCCTTTAGACCCGGCAGCGGCCCGATGGGGTTGGCGCCGCCCTGCTGGTAGGCGTCGGCAGTCATGGCCTTGCCGCTCATGAGACCAGGCAGGCCGTCGAGCATAACCAGGCCGCGCACATCCCGCGCGCCGGGCACGCCGCCAAAGTCGTAGGCCGCGTAGGTGCCAGCCAGCGTGCCCCCCATTGAGTGCCCACCCAGAAACACATTGGGGGTCAGCGCCCGCGCGGCCTGCACAGCGGCGCGCCAGTCTTTCAGGGTCACGTCCAGACCCCAGTGCTGCATATAGGCCACGGTGTCGGGCGCGCGCACAGGCAGGCCTTCCTTGACCAGCTGCGCCAGCCCGTCCGGTGTGGCCTTCAGAATGGCGGCGTGGTCTTCCAGCAGGTTGGCGCGGCGGTCCACGGCCCACACCGCCACCCCAGGATTCAGGGCCACGATTTGCCGCGCCAGGCGGTCAAAACTGCCCGCTCCCCCCAGAAAGCCGGGCATTAGTAGCAGCACCGCGCGGGGCCGGACTGGCCCGTAGCGCACCGTGATGCTGGCGTTGAGGGAGCTGGGGGTCTCAGGGGCGACGGCGCCCGGCTGAACCACACGGGTGACGGGGACGGCGCTCAGCGTGGCCTCACTGGGAGCGGCACTGGCCTGGGCCATCACAAGGCTGAGAAAGAGAGGGAACACGCGGCGCATGGCCCATGCTCGGTCGGTGAGACCCAGACATAGGTGCGCCGCGTTGCACTCGGGCTTATGGGTTTGCCCAGCTGTTCTTCATGCCCAGCCCTCAGGCCAGTTGCAGGTCCAGCTGACGGTTGCGCTCGTCCACATGGACCACGCGCGGCTCCAGGCGGCGCGCTTCGTCCTCAGTAAAGTTGCCGTAGGCCGCGATAATCACCAGGTCACCGGGCCGCATCAGGTGGGCGGCGGCGCCGTTGATGCCAATCACGCCGCTGCCACGCGGCCCGCTGAGGGCGTAGGTGCTCAGGCGGTTGCCGTTGGTGATGTTGTAGATATCCACGCGCTCGTTGACCAGAA
Source organism: Deinococcus arboris (assembly GCF_009755355.1). Classification (GTDB taxonomy): domain Bacteria; phylum Deinococcota; class Deinococci; order Deinococcales; family Deinococcaceae; genus Deinococcus; species Deinococcus betulae. The sequence goes on from NZ_WQLB01000027.1 coordinate 25,402, forward strand.
TGTCCGCCGCGTCCAGCAAGTCCTGGTCAATCGTCACGCTGCCGACGTAATCCAGATCGGCCTGCGTCACAGTGGCGCGGTGAATTTTGGCCCTGAACATGATGCGTTCCACAAGCGGGCATTGTACGCGCTCGGGGCCGGCAAAAGGAAAGCGGGGCCACGAGGCGGGAGGGGACGTACAGGAAGGGAGTGGGACGTGGGTTGTAGGGAGTAGGAAAACCCTGATGGCCGAGTGCGCTCATGGCTTACGCGTGTCAGCCGTTTGTGACCAATACGCTCAAGGCTGTGACCAGTAGCCCGACAAGCTTGTCGCTGCCTCTCCCAGAAGCGCGGGCAAGACCATTTTTTTAGCCCCTTCCTCGCAAGGGGAACTGGGACAGCTCGCACCGCGAGAGGTTAGGCGGGGAGGAGCGGGGATGGCGTCCTACGCAATTTCCTCGTCACGCTCCGCCACAAAGGACGGACGTCCAGACACTGAGCTTGCACAGCGCCGAAGGCAAGAAGCCTCTAGCGCCTCTCGGGATGCCACGAAAATGGACGACAGTGCATCCGACATCTGGTCTGGCCCTCTGCGCCCCTGACCAGAGACCGCGCGCCGCCTGTGCGCCGCCTTAATTCGCTTCTGGCAGCGTACCGTCCACGAACACCGTCTTCTGGTCGGTGTAATGCACCTGACCGGCCGGGGCGCCTCTGGGACGCCACACATGCTTGATACGGGTGTAGTCCACGGGCACGTTGCTGCTGCCGCGCGCCTTGGAATGGGCCGCCGCCAGCCGCGCGGCATAGAGGATGTCGGGAAGGTCCAGGTCGCGCCCCCCCGACCGCACGAGGACGTGGCTGCCTGGATACCCCTGGGCATGAAACCAGTGGTCGGTGCTGCGGCCCAGCCGGTGCGTCAGGACAGCGTTCTCCTTGTTGTTGCGGCCCACCAGGGCTTCGTGGCCACTGGGGGTGGTAAAGCGCGCGCCGTAGGGACTCTTCTCTGGGCGCTCGCTCACCAGCTGGGCCGACAGGGCCTCCAGAGCGTCCAATTCGGCGGTGTCCAGGTCGCGCAGGCGCGCCTCGGCGTCGGCCAGGTCGGCGCGCAGGGGCGCTTCGCGCTCGGCCAGGCGCAGATAGACCTCCTCGCGGCGGCGGGCGCGGGTGTAGCGTTTCTCGGCGTTTTGCACGGCGCTCAGGCTCGGCTCCAGGCTCAGGGGCTGCTCGCCGCTGCCGTCAAAGGCAGGCAGCAGGGCGCTGGCTGCACCTCCAGGCACGGTGTGCGCGTACGCCATCAGCAGGTCGGCCTCGGCACGGTCACGCGCGGCGTCGTCCAGGCCCGTTTCGGCGCGGGTCACATCCGAGAGCTGGTTGCGTAGCAGCGTCAGGCGTTTTTCCAGCGGCTCGCGCAGGGCCTTGCGCAGCGCCGCTGCCTTTTCGCCACGCGCCGCCTCACGCGCGCCCCCCTGCAGCGTCCCTTCACTCACCGTTGGGTCGCGGACCACGCTCTGCACGGCGGCCAGCACCTCCGGCCAGCGCTCAGCCGGCGCCTCATCAGCCCGTAGCCCCGCGCGCCGCAGCAGCTCGGCGCCCAGAAGAGGCCCCAGGCCATCAAGGTGTTCGCGCCAGCGCCCCACGGGGACCCCCGCCAGTGCCTGGGCCTGCTCAGGGCCGAGGGTACGGGGGTCCAGCTTGTCGTAAGGCGGCGGTGGCGTGTACATGCCCCCCGTGCGAATGGTACGGAACCGGTTGCGACTGCCCGTAATCTCGCGGGCGGCCATCACGATGCGGCCCGCAAAGCCCTCGCCCTGGTCCAGCACCAACAGGTTGGCGTTGCGGCCCGTCACCTCAAACAGCAGCCGGGTGGGCGCCTGGTCCACAAAACCGGTTTCGCCGGCAAAGTGCAGGGCAATCACCCGGTCGAGTTTCAACTGCTCGGCACGCAGCAGGTCGCCGCGCACCCGCGCCGTCAGAAAGCGCTGAAAAGGATTGTGGGCCTCACCGCGCAGCCGCTCACGCGACAGGAACACCACGGGCGTGGGCGGCCGGTAACTGAGGACCAGATTGCTGCGGCCGTTCAGGCCAGGCCCGTCCAGCAGCAGCGCGGCAGTGGTTTCATCCGGGAAAGCCCAGCCCAGGGTGCGCAGGGGCAGCAGGGGCTCCAGCTCGGCCAGCACCCGCGCGAGCATCAGACCTTCCACAGCAGGCCTCCGGGGGGAACGGGCGAACACATGCGGGGCATGCTAGCAGCGGCGGGGGGCCGGTGCCCTCCAGCAAATGGCCGAGGGCGCGGGAGACTTCCGCGCCCTCGGCCACCTGAAGGCTTTACCAGAAGTTGCCGAGGCGGAAGTAGAACTTGCCCTGACCCGTCTGGGGGCTGAAGCCGTAGTCAAAGCGCAGGCTGGGCAGCAGGGTGCCGCCAATACCCAGGTTCAGCTGCACGCCGGCCCCGATGCCATACTTGAGGCTGGGATCGGGGTTGGCCGCCGTGCCCCAGGCCGTGCCGGCGTCGGCAAACAGCACGCCGTACAGGCCCTGGGCGATGCCCGCTTTCAGGCCGAAGTCGTAGCGGTATTCAGCGCTGGCAGTCGCGTAGTTGGGGCCGAACAGCTCGCTGTCGTTCAGGCCGCGGATGTGGCGGGCCGGGTTGGCCGAGCCGCCGCCGCCCACGCCGTAGCCAGTGCCCAGCGGCGCGGTGTCCAGGCCCAGCGTCGTGCCCGCGTTCGCCCGCACGGCAAAGACCTGCTGCTTGGTGGTCACGCCCAGGGATTTTTCGAGGTCTCGCCCGAAGCCGAAGTAGGTGCTGGCGCCGCCCTCAATCTCGGTCCAGCGCACACTGACATTGTTCTGCGTGCCAAACTTATAGCGCGCGCCCAGGTCCGCCTTGATGCCCCGGCCAGGAAATTCGCCGTTGTCGGTCGAGTTGTAGCTGAGGCCAGCCGTAATGCCCGTAATCAGCGAGTTGGTGGGCAGCAGCGCCCTGGCGTCCGCCTCACTGAAGGTGCGGGTCTGGGTCGCGCCATTGGCGTCCGTATAGGTCACCGTGTTCTTGTCACTGGACTGCAGGGCTTCCAGGTAATACACGTTGTACCCGACGCCGACGCCCACATTGGCGTACAGGTTGCGGGCGAGGCTGCGGCCTGCGTTCACGCTGAAGCTGGTCGTGCGGGTGGTGTAATCCCAGCCGGTGTCGGTGTTGCCAGGGGTGTCGCCCGCCTTGCTCACCAGAGGCTGATTGCCCGTCACGTTCGACCCGGCCGACGCCGACACCGAGGTGGGCACCCGGCGGAAGTCGAGGAAATCGATGTCCAGCCAGGGAATCGTGTAGGCCACGTTGCCCACCAGATTCTGCCCGGCCTCGTTCTGCTGGCCACCCAGGGTCGCGGTGAAGTTGTGGCCTAGGCCAAAGACATTGTTATTCGTGTAGCCAGCGTCGCCACCAAATCCGCCGGCAAACGAGTCGTAGGTCAGGCCCAGCGTCACCGGAATGCCACTGGTCGTCTCGGCCAGGCCCACCACGTAGGTGATGCTCTCGGGGTTGGCGGGGTCGCTGCGCACCTGCTCGGTCACCACGCGCACGAAGCCCAGACGGGCGATGCGGCCCAGGGCAGCGTTCAGCTCGTTGCGGTTAAAGGCCCGGCCTGCTTCGGGCAGTTCGCGCAGAATCACCCGGTCCTTGGTCTTGTGGTTGCCCTGCCACTGCAACTCGTAGCCGGCCACGCGCACTTCACGCAGGTTAAAGGTCAGCGTGCCGTTCTCGAAGGTGAGGGCGTCGCGCGTGCTGATCTCGTAGCCGGCCTGGCGGTAGGCGTCACGCAGGGCAAAGAAATCGTCCTGCGCCAGCTGGGGGCTGTACACGTCGCCCACCTTCGTTTTCACGGCGGCCTGCAGCGTGGCCGTGGGCACCAGGGTATTGCCCTGGAAGGCAATCGTCTTGACCGGGCCAGACGCCACGCCCGCCGAACCGAACAGCACCGTCACCTGGGCCGGGTTCTGGGGGTTGGGTTGCAGGGCGAAGCCCACCGGCTGCCCGGTCTGGTTGGCCAGGGCGCGCACGTCGGCCTGCAACTTCGCCAGGGTGATGGGCTGGCCAGCCTGGGTTTGCAGCGCGATCTGGGGACTCTCCAGGTCGCTGGTGTCCACCGCCGTGACGCGGCCTTCCAGGGCGCGCACCTTCAGCACGCCGCCTTCCAGCGAGGTGGTCTGGGTGTTCACGCCTGCCTGCAGATACCCGGCGTCGTCGTAGGCCTGCTGAAGGCCCTGCACAGCCGCGTAGTAGGCGTCAGGGGTAAAGCGGCGGGCGTCGTACAGCGGCTTAAAGATGGCCGTCACCGTGCTGGCTGGCAGCAGGGTAACGCCCTCGACCTCCACGCGGGTAATCGGGGCCGTTTCGTCCACCACGAAGTTCACGGTGACGGTGCCGTCGGCCTCGGTTTTGACCTCGCTGCTGATGCTGGGGGCAAAGGGGTAGCCCTCGCCCTGGAAGTTGGAGGCCAGGGCTTCTTTGGCCTCGTCAATCCGCACGTTGTTCAGCGTGGCGCCGGGGGCGATGTTCAGCAGATCGGCCACGCTCTTTTTAAAGCCGTCGGCGGGCAGAAAGCTCAGGCCGGTGATGGTCACGTCCTTGATGGTCGGGTTGGGCACCACCGTGATGACCAGGCTGTCGCGGCCAGAGACGCTGCGCAGCTCGGCCACCGCACTCTTGAAATAGCCGCTGGCGACCACTTCCTGCTCGACCTGACGCAGATTCACGCTGGACAGGGGCGCGCCGGTCTGCACCGACAGGGTGGCGCGCACAAAATTGGTCAGCAGCTCGGTGGTGCCGACCACCGTGACCTCCTGCACCGTTCCGGCCGTCTGGGCGGCAGCGGGCGCGGCAAGAGCAATGGTCACGGCAAGGGTCAGGGGGTGTCGCATCTTTCTCCTCTAATCTTGCGGAATCACCCCGGAAATCACCCCCGCCTGGCAGGCAGGCTGGGGGCTGGGCGCCGCAAAGTCCTGCTCACACTTGCGGCTCTATGCCTGAGAAGGGTGAAGGTTGGGTGCAGATGAGCCCAGGACGCGCCGCTGCGCCCTGATGGGCCGCGCGCCGGACCAGCTTGAGCTGACTGCGCGCCTGAGTGAGAATAAGCCTGTGTGCCCTCACCAACCCTTCGGCCTTGTCTGGCCCCCACTGCAGCCAGGTTTCCTGTGAGTGTGCCGCAGGTGCTGGCCGCCATCCGCGCCGCCGAGGCCGACGCGGGCCGCCCGGCAGGCAGCGCCCAGCTGGTGGCGGTCACCAAGGGGCAGCCGCTGGAGGCCATCGAGCGCTGCGTGCTGGCCTGCGGCGCCTTTCCACTGGCCGAGGGCCGCGCCCAGGAACTGCGGGACAAAGCCGCCGCCTGGCCCGAGCAGGAGTGGCACTTTATCGGGCCGCTGCAACGCAACAAGGTCAAGTACATGCGTCCAGTAACGCTGGTCCACGGCCTGGAAGCCGCGTGGCAGGCCGAGGCCATTGCCCAGGCCGCCCAGGGCTGGGGCCGCGCGCCAGACGTGCTGCTTCAGGTCCAGAATGGGGAAGCCCAGAAGCACGGCACCGAACCCGCCGCATTGCCCGGCATGCTGCGCGAGGTGCAGGCCACTGGGCTGACGGTGCGCGGCCTGATGGTGATGGCGCCGGACCTGGACGGCCACCCGGACCGGGACGAGCGCCTGCTCAGCCTCTTCCGGGACACCGCGCGGCGCGCGCAGGACCTGGGTCTGTCAGAGTTGAGCATGGGCATGAGCGGGGACTATCCGCTGGCCGTGTCTGCTGGAGCCACCCTGGTGCGGGTGGGAAGGAGCCTGTTCTCGTGAAATTCACCCCCCTTGATGTGCGGCACCAGGAGTTCCCCACCCGGCTGGGCGCCTATGACCGCGCCGCTGTGCGCACCTTCCTGGGCGACCTGTCTGACGACCTAGAAACCCTGTTGCAAGATCAGCAGGCGCTGCGCGAGCAGATCAGCACGCTCCAGCACGAGCTTGAGGAGCAGCGCCAGCATCAGGATGAGATCCGGCGCGCGGTCGTGGCCGCCGAGCGCATTTCCCACGAGCTGCGCGAGAACGCCGTGCGCGAGGCCGAACTGATGGTGGGTGAGGCCCGCACCCAGCGCGACGCCCTGGCCGGCGAGACCCAGGCCCGGCGCGAGGCGCTTGAAGCCGGGCACCGCGCCCGCATGGCCGAGCTGGAAAGCGCCGCCCAGACGCGCGCCGCCGACCTGGAGCGCGCGCACCACGACCTCAGCGCCGGGCGGGAGCGGGCGCAGGCCGAACGGCTGGCTGACCTGGAACGGGCGTTTGGCGAACGGCACGCCGAGCTCACGGCCCGCCTGACCGGCGCCCGCCAGGAATACGCGCAGTTTCTCAGCGCCTACCGCGCGCTCACCACTTCCTTTTCCGAGCTGGCGGCCCGCCACGCGGCGCCCGAAGAGCTGGCGCTGCCGCAGGGCACCCTCCCTGTGCCCCCACGCGGCGCGGGCCCTGTGGCCGCTTCTGGCAGCGGCGCCCCGGCAGGAGACAGTGCCGCCGGCCCGGATGCCCACGCCGCGCGCCGGGCAGCGGTGGCAGCGGGAGTGGCCCTGCTGACCCGGCCCCCCGTCACCCCCGACCCCGAAGAGCGTCCCCTGCGCGTGGAAGGGCAGCAGTTCCTTTGACACGGCCCGGTTCTGAGGGGTTGCCCACTGTCTCGCTGCCGCTGACTGACCCCAGCTTTGTGCGGGACCCCTACCCCCTGCTGGCCGAACTGCGCGCCGAGGCGCCGGTCTTCTACGACCCCGGCATGAACCGGCTGGTGCTGACCCGCCACGAAGACATCAGCGCCGTGCTGCGCAGCCGCCGCCTGGGCCGCAGCGCCCTGCACCGCTACTCACGCGACGAGCTGGGCTGGCCGCCCCCTGACCCACGCCAGGCCACCTTTGACGCCTTTAACAGCAACCACCTGCTCGACAGCGAGCCGCCCAAGCACACCCGGCTGCGTTCACTGGTGCAGCTGGCCTTTACGCCCCGCCGGGTGGAGGCGCTGGCGGAGCGCATAGAAGCGATTCTGGAGGCGCAGGTGCGCGACCTGGGGCAGAGGGGCACCTTTGACCTGGTGGCCGACTACGCCGAACCTCTGCCAGTCACCGTGATTGCCGAACTGCTGGGCGTGCCCGGCCCCGAGCGCCATCAGCTGCGGCCCTGGTCGGCCTCGATTGTCAAGCTGTACGAACCGTCACCCAGCGCGGCCGACCAGGCCGAAGCCGAGCAGGCGGTGGTGGACTTCAGCGCCCTGCTGCGCGACCTGGCGGCCCAGCGCCGTGCCCAGCCCCAGGACGACCTGATTACGGCGCTGGTGCAGGCCGAGGAACACGGCGACCGCCTGACCGAGCAGGAACTGGTGGACACCTGCATTCTGCTCCTGAACGCCGGACACGAAGCCAGCGTGAACGGCCTGTCGGGCGGGGTGCTGGCCCTGCTGCGCCAGCGGCACCACTGGGACGCCCTGGTGGAGGCGGCATACGCCGACGATAGTCTGGCCATCTTTCGCCGGGCCATAGAAGAGCTGCTGCGTTTTGACACGCCGCTGCCCATGTTCGAGCGGATTGTGCTGGACCCGCTGGTCATCGGCGGCGCGGCCCTGCAGCCTGGCGACCGCGTGAGCCTGCTGTACGCCAGTGGCAACCGGGACCCCGAGAAATTCACGGCCCCCGACGAACTTGACCTGGGCCGCGACCCCAACCCCCACCTGACCTTTGGGCTGGGCATTCACTACTGCCTGGGGGCGCCGCTGGCCCGGCTGGAACTGGCCCTGAGCCTGCGCGCCCTGTGCCGCACCCTGCCGAAGCTGCGCCTGGCCGACCCCGAAGAGCCGGGACATTACACTGGCGGCTTTGTCATTCGCGGCCTGGCACGGCTGGACGTGCAGCCGGGGTGAAGGCCGCCACCCTGGCCGGCGTGTGGCCTATCGGCACCGTGTACCGGGTCACGCCCCTGGGTGGCGGCAGCATCAACGGGGCGTTCCAGGTTGACGCCGGGGCGGACCTGTTTCACCTGCGCGTGTACCGGGACCCCCGCAGAGAACGCGCCGAGCGGGAACTGGCGGCGGTCCAGGTGGCCCGCGCGGCGGGGGTGCCGACCCCAGCTCCTGTTCCCACGCAGCGTGGCGGCGTTCTGGCCAGACTGGGTGAGGACTGGGCAGCGCTGTTTGAACGGGCGCCGGGCCAGCCCATCCCCAGGGCCGACCTGAACCCGCAGACGGCTGCGGCCCTGGGGGCCTTCCTGGCCACCGTGCATGACCGGCTGCCGCCAGCGGTACCGCTTGAGGTGCCGCTCCTGGCCCCGCCAGCCAGCGTGGCGCGCACCGAGGAGCGGTTGAACGCCGTCCGCGCCGCCATCCTGGCTCTGCCTGACCTGAATACCACCGACCGCTGGGCGCTGACCCGCTTGGAGCAGCGCCTCCTGCATCTGCGGACGGCACCTTTGCCTGACACGGTGCCCGATCTGCCCACACGGTTTTTGCACGGCGATTACCATGACGGCAACGTCCTGTTCTCTGCTGGCCAGCCCCATGCCCTGATTGACTGGGAACAAACCCGCCTGGCTCCCCGCGCCTGGGAACTTGTGCGCTGCCTGCACCTGAGCCTGGGCCTAGCCCCTGAGCTGTGCCAAGCGTTCTTGGCAGCCTACCGGACTCGTCTGCCGCTGTCCGCCGACGAGGTGCAGGCGGGCGCGGCCCTGTACGCCACCCTGCAGGAGCGCAACGTCTGGACCCTGGAAAGTGTCTATCTGCACGGCAATCCAGGGCCGCGCGCGTTTATTCAGCCGCCGCCGTATGTGCCTTTTCCAGTCAGCTGGGCACAGGCGGAGGTGACATAACAGCCCACCAGACCGGCGCCAGTTCGCCCGTCCTTGCCTGAGCGGCCGCTTCCTCGGGTTGCCCCAGCACCTGGAGCGCCAGCACGCGCGCCGGGCTGCGGGCTTCGCTCCGGTCCAGGGCCTTCCCAGCGGTCTGTGCCGCCTTGCGGGGATTGAGCCGGGCCTGAGCGGCGGCCAGCACCGCCAGCAGGTGTGCATCGGCCGGCTGCCCGCTCAGCTCAGCCACCTTGAGGCCTTCTGCCAGGGTGCGCAGCGCGGCGTAGGGGGCCGTCCCCGCCAGCAGCTCCTGCTCGGCCACAAGGGCCACGGCCGCCACAAGTCCGCCGCTATCGCCCTCAGCGCGGGCCAGGCGGCGGGCGCTCTGGGCGGCTGCACCGGCCTCGAGCGCAGCCAGTTGGTGCAGGGCGCGGGCTGTCAGCACTGCCGACCGGGCGCTGCTGGGCACCCCTTTCAGATCATTCAGGGCTGCCGCCGCCTCGCCCCGCCGCAACCAGGCCGCCGCCCTCAGCAGGGGGTCAGCTGTCCAGGCCAGCGTCAGCCCAGGCCGCCCCAACCGCAGAGCCAGCGCCGCCGCCTGTCTCTGATCAGACGGTGAAAGTGCCTCCCACAGCGCCTGCGCCTGTTCCGGCTGCTGGTCCAGGGCTTCACTCAGGGCCGCCAGCAAGTCCGACATGGTCGCCACTATGGCACAGGGCCAGCACGCGCGACCTGGCAAACTCAGGCTCACCGAACAGCGAAAAACACCGCGCCTCACCCTCTGCAAGAGCCCAGAATTGCTCTATCGGCGGCCCTTCACTTCATCCCAGGGCGTAGTCCCTTTTCCGGGTCTTGCCCATTCGGCTGAACTTCAGCCTGAGCGTGTTCCGTTCGAGTGGGCTGCAAAAGAAGACGAGGCCAGATAGGACGCCGTTTGCGCCTTATCTATGCCTCGGTGCCTAGAACTGTTTGGTGTGTCCAGAAGTTACGCGCTCAGCGCCAGGTCCAGCCCCAGAAACCGCCATAGCGAGCGGCGGGGCACCCGCAGGCCACTGGGATGCTCGACCGCACTCAGGCGGCCGTCCCGAATCCAGCGGCGCACGGTGCGTTCGTGGGTGCCGGTAAAGTCAGCCACTTCGCTGACCTTGAGCAGTTTGGGCATGTTCTGGTACTGGTTGGATAGGGTCACTTTGGGCCTCCTTCAACGCAGCGGGGCTGCACAGAGGCAGCCCCACAGTCACACTCAGTTGTCACGGCGTCAGACGCCTTGATGTCGCAGCCGCTGGCCATACCGCCTGGCCCACCGCTGCGGCGCGGCCAGAGGGAGAAGAGACGGGTCATACGCTTCAACTTGCTTAAACCGTAGCACACTGCCTGTCAAGCCGGGGTCAGGGTTGCCTTACCTGTTTCTTGAGACGCCGCCCGCCCACGCGCAGGGCGGCGCAGGCCGCGCAGCAGCCCCAGACGCCGTTTTGCATTACAGTCGGGCACAGAATGACCAGGCTTCCGGCAGCGCCGCTCTGTTTCTCCACGCTTCTTTTCTGTCTGGGCCTGCGCCGCCCCGGTGCCGCGTGAGCCTGCTTGATCAGCTTTCGGGCACCCTGGTCAACGTGGGCACCGTGCTGGGGGGCACGGCCCTGGGCCTGCTGATTGGCCACCGCCTGCCCGAACGTACCCAGCGCACCCTGCTGCAAACCCTGAGTCTGGTGACGCTGTTTATCGGCCTGGACATGGCCGGCAGCCTGAACCGCGTTCAGGGCGGCGCGGTGCCCGGCGTGATTCTGGCCCTGGTCAGCCTGGCCCTCGGCGCGGTGCTGGGCGAGGCGCTGAACATTGAAGAGCGGCTGGAGCGCCTGGGAGACACCCTGAAACGTCGGTTCCGGGGCGGCGGCCGCTTTACGGAAGGCTTTGTGGCCGCCAGCCTGCTGTTCTGTATTGGCCCCATGACCGTGGTGGGCGGGTTGCAAAACGGCCTGACGGGCGACGCGTCAACCTACATCCTCAAAAGCACCCTGGACGGGATTGCCGCGCTGGCGCTGGCCGGCGCTTACGGCATCGGCGTGGGGTTCAGCGCTGTCACAGTGCTGCTGCTGCAGGGTGGGATTAGCCTGGCTGCCGGCGCCCTGGCAAGTGGGCTGCTGGGCGGCGCCGACCCCGACCTTCTGAAGACCAACCCCTACGTCCTGCTGGTCACGGGCGCGGGTGGCCTGACCATTATCGGCATCAGCTGGAACCTGATGCTGGCCGGGCTGGGTTTTGAAGACCGCCGGGTGCGGGTCGGCAGCCTCCTGCCGGCGTTGCTGCTGGCGCCGCTGGCCCTGTGGCTGGCCACCCGCCTGAGCAGCTGAGTACATGAGGACGAGGAGCAGTTTCATGCCAGGACTAGACCAGCAGCTTGCCCTTTTTAGAGAAGCGCCTCCTTCTCGTTCTCGAAAGTAGAGTGCGGCCGATTGCGAGGAGTCACAGTTGTTTTCTCCGTATTGCAGGCGAAACAGGTGAAGCCGACGAGGTCTGATCGGAAAGCGGCCGGCTCCCCCAGAGTTTGACCAGAGCCAGACCCTCCAAAGAGCCGAGGCAGCATGCCCCCTTCACGCGGAATACCAACTCCGTCACACTGCTGCGGTTGATCTGTACAACAGAGCGGGGCCATCTCGGATGTTGCAGCCTACCCCGGTTAGTTAGCCCTGGTCGAACTGGTCATCTCTAAGGGGAACCAAGCTCTCAAAACAACCCGCTCATTCTTGACAGACCCTTAAAGCGCTCTTGAGAAAGTCTTGCTGCAACAGTCTTTTTCAGTCTTCGGTCAGTTTTGTGCCTTACGGTGGCCCCATACCAAGGAGGCACCATGAACACGAAAGGCACCCTGACCCTGACTGCCCTGCTCGGCCTGAGCTTGGCCGCCGCCAGCCCCGCCAAGATTACTGCCCAGAGCATCATCGTGAACCCGGTCGAGACCAAGCTGAACGTTGAAGTCTGGGTGAACAAAGACGCCAGCGGCAAGGCCAATCCCACTTACCGCAAGGGCGAGCGCCTGAACGCTGCCGTAAAAACCAACCAGGACGCCTACGTGTACCTGTTTAATGTCAACGCCAACGGCGAGATTGACCTGTTTTATCCCAATAGTTACGAGGAAAGTAACTTCGTCAAGGCCGGCGTGACCCGGGTCTTTCCTCCTCAGGGCGCGAAATACACCCTGACGGTGGGCGGCCCCAATGGGCAGGACCGCCTGCTGGCACTGGCCAGCAAGAAAGAACTGGACCTGAATGACATTGCCCGCTTTGCCGAGAATCAGGGCTTTGCCGAGGTCCGGGTCAAGGGGCAGGACAATCTGGCCCGCGCCCTGAGCATCGTGGTCAATCCTCTGCCGGCCGACGGCTGGACCACAGACGTGGTGACCTTCCGGGTGGGCGGCACCCCCGTGCAGGGCAGCGCGACAGGCACGGTGACCGTGACGCCCGGCCAGGGCCAGTCCCCAGCACCCCAACCTCAGCCGCAGCCCACCCCCAACACCAGCATTGAGCCCGGTGAAAAACAGGACGGCAGCCGTGATCAGGCGATGGTTGACGCCTACGCACGCCTGAAGGGCGAAGAGAGCCTGGGCACCGCCACCACCTACGCCTTGGCCTGGGGCGACGGCCTGTGGCAGAAGTTCGGTGGGGTGGGCGCCTATGGGGACGCCGTGTTGCTGCACGCCAACGGGTCCAGCCGCTCTTATGCGGTGCACGGGGCGCTGCTGGAACGTTACCTGGCGCTGGCCAAGACCGAGAACGGGGGCGTGCGTCCTCCCAGCCGCCTGGGCTGGGCCGCCGGTGACGAGAAGGTCATTCCGCGCAACACCTACGGCACCAGCGGCCTGTACGGCTTTTTCCAAAGTGGTGCCCTATACGGCACCGAGAAGTACGGCACCTTCTGGCTCACAGGCGACGTCCTGAAGACCTATCAGGGTCTGGGCGGCAGCGGCTCTTTCCTGGGCTTTCCCACCCGCGACCAGTACCAGTTGAGCGGCGCCTGGGCGGCCGACTTTGAAGGCGGCACTATCCGCACCGTCAACGGCGTGCCGAAGGTGTACCGCAAGTAACCGGAAGCTATAAATGTTCAGCCCCCGGCCACTTGGCCGGGGTTTCTGCTGATGGTCGTGCAACGATCACCCCGGTCTCGCCTCCCGACCGGCCTGACTGAAGATGAGACAACCGATGAGAGTCGCCGGGGAGTCATTCAGCCATTCATCAGTCACGTGGTCTACACTGGCTTCAGTTCCAAGAGGTTAAGACCAATTTGATCTGTGTGCGGCTGGGCGCCGAGTGTGACCCAGCTCTGGCTTCTCCCGCTTCGTCCGCTGCAATGTGCGCGGCGGCCTGCGGGTTCCAATTGGCCCTGGGGCGTGGCCGGTCACGTTCCTCCGCTTCCTCGCCTCTCTTGCAGACTGAACAGGTTCCAGCAACTGCCGCGCCCCTGGCCAGGGCGCGGCTTGCTGTGCACTTCAGCTCAGTTTGGCCTTGAATTCTTCGTAGCCGAAGGTTTTGACACGCTCGTAAGCACCGTCCAGTTTCAGAATGCCGATATCGGGGTGCTTGACGCCGTTAAAAAAGGTCGTCTTGACCATCGTGTAATGAATCATGTCGTCAAAGACCACGCGGTCACCGATTGCCAGCGGCTGCTCAAAGACGTATTCGCCCACCACGTCACCGGCGAGGCAGGTGGTGCCGCCAATCAGGTAAGCGTGGCCGGGGGGGGCGTCCACCGCTTCCCGGTGGTCATGTTCGGGGGGATCGCCGGCACCCAAAATGCGGGGGCGGTAAGGCATTTCCAGCACATCCGGCATATGCGCCGACACAGAAATGTCCAGCAGCACAGCGTCTTTAACATTGTGCACCACGTCCAGCACGCTGCTGACCAGCCAGCCCGTCTGCCAGCCAAAAGCGCTGCCCGGCTCCAGGATGACGTGGACGCCCCACTTCTCCCGGAAGGCCCGTACCACCCGAATGAGGCGCGGAAGGTCGTAGCCCTCGCGGGTCATCAGGTGGCCGCCGCCGAAGTTGACCCATTTCACTTGCGTCAGCACATCACCGAAGTTGCGCTCCAACACCTCCAGGGTGCGCTCCAGGGTGTCACTGTCCTTCTCGCACAGGGTATGGAAGTGCAGGCCGTCCACGCCGTCCATCAGGTCAGCGCGAAATTCCCGGCGGGTAACCCCCAGGCGGGAAAAGGGGCCAGCGGGGTTATACAGGTCCGTTTCGACCTCGGCGTATTCAGGGTTGACGCGAATGCCGACGTGGATGGTCCGGCCTCCAGCCCGCGCCGCCTCGACCTGGGGCTTAAACCGCTGCCACTGCGAGAAGGAATTGAACACCAGGTGGTCGGCCAGTTCCAGAATGCGGGGAAAGTCCTCGTCGCTGTAGGCCGGAGCGTACACATGCACCTCGCCCTGCATTTCTTCCTTGGCCAGGAGCGCTTCGTTCAAGCTGCTGGCGGTGGCCCCGGTGATTCCATACTCGCGCAGCTGCGGGAAGGCCGACCACATGGAAAACCCCTTGAACGCCACAATAATCTGCGCCCCACTTTCGCGCTGCACGTGGGCAATCAGGGTGAGGTTGCGGCGCAGGCGCGATTCGTCCAGCACGAAGGCCGGACTGGGAATAGCCGTGAAGTCCACGGTGTCGGCCGGGGTCACGGCAGGAAGGATGAGGTCAGAAGCCGTCATGCTGCACAGGGTAACGGCTGAGGCAGGTGTCAGGGCTGAGTGGGCTCACGCTCCCTGACCTCTTGAAAGGTCACTCCGTCTTCGTGTCCTACTGACTTGACCTCGCCGCTCTGAAGCCGCTCCAGCACCCCGTATTCGGCGGACGTCAGGGAACGCGCCACTGGGGCGGGCGCCGAAGAATGGCTGCATGCCCGGAAGACCAGCACCACCCCCACAGCCAGGAGGAACCACGGGACGCGCAGGGGCCGCTCTTGGTCCTGCCGCCGCACCGAAGCCCCGCCCAACTGAGGCAGCCGCACCGCCCGCTGGGGCCGCAGGCGCAGCCGCCGTGCCCCGGCCTCCCAGTCCTGTTCCCTGGCCCGGTTCAGCACTTTCTGGGCGCCCGTATGCCCGGAGCCAGCCGCGCGCTCCAGCAGATGCTTGGCGTAATTCAGGCTGTCCTGAAGCGGCGGCGTGTTCACTGGCCGCAGCACGCTGTCTTCCCCAACTTCCACAAAGCCGGCGCGCAGTTGCTGGGCCAGTTCAAAACGGGCGTCGTTGTTACCGGCGTCGGCGGCGCGCAGCAGATACCGGTAGCGGGCGCGGTCTTCCAGATCGAACTGCTGCCGGAAAGCGGCAAACTCTCCGTACACGCGCCAGCTCATATCTGGGCTTCCCAGGTCAGCGGCCTTCAGCACATCTTCCCGCACCACGCCGGGGGGCCTCAGGGCGCCCAGTTCCACGAGCAGGTCGGCCGCTTCGCGGCTGCCTTCCTCGCGCGCCCGCAACAGCCAGGGCAGGGGGTCCGGCACCGCTGCGGCCGGCCCATGTAATTTCAGGCGGCCCAGGCCAACTGCGGCCTCGGTGTCGCCCTGTTCGGCGGCGCGCAGCAGCAGCGCGCCGACCCTGGGTGTCAGGGCTTCCAGGCCCTCCCAGGCGTAGATAAAAGACACCAGGGCGTTGCCTTCTATGCCTGCGTGCGGGTCCTGCTCGGCTGCCGTGAGGTACTGCTCCAGCGCCGCCCGCCGCTCGGCTGTGGCCCGCCCAGCCACCGTCATGGCCGTAAACAGCTGGTCAGCATGAAGCCCGCGCAAGTTCGCGGCCAGTTGCGCCCGCTCTACCGCCCGGACGTAATCTTTCGCAAAGGACATGGCGTGGTGCGACATCCGGGCATGAAACTCAGCCCACAGGCGCTGCACATCGCCTTCAGAAAGCTGGCCTCCGTCCTGCTGCTGGCGAACGAAGGCCAGCATCTGGGCCTCGCTGCCGCCCCACTCCTCGCGCAAGTGCAGCAGCATCGCGCGCCGCAGGGCCAGGCTGTGGGGATTGCCGCGCAGTCCCTCGGTCAACCAGTCTGGGTACTGCTGGCTTTCCACATCCTGAACAGAGACCTGGCACCCCTGGCTGTTGGCGGCCAGCCCCACCACCATCCAGGCCGCCAGCGGGTTGGCGCTCAGGGTCACCGCGTGGCGCGCACAGGCGGTGGCCTGCTCGGTGAAATGCCGCAGGCCCCGCCAGCCCTGATCGCTGACGTGACTCGACATGGCCTCGCCGCGTGCGTCCCAGGCACGGGCCAGGAGCCACTGAGCCAGCGCCACATGCGCCGGATAAGAGCCCACGTGCGCTTCCATCCATTCTCCAAACTGTTCGCCCAGAGCCGGGTCAGGATTCTGGAACGCTTGAAAGGCGTTCAGCAGGTCGCGCTCAGCCAACTGGCCCGCCTCAAACTGTTCCTGAAGTCTGCTCAGGTGCTCTTGCAGGGCGCCGTACTGGTGGGTGCGCAGCTGGTGTAGAAGATTAGGCGCAGCATTCATCAAGTCTTGATGCTAGCGCCTGACCTCCCTGTGGACCTCAAGACATGCTTACTTCAGGACCTTGAAGCCTTTGACGAACGCGACATTAACCGGCGACAGCTTCGTTTCTTGACCCTGAAGGGTCGTCGCCGTAATGACATACGCCTTGGTGCCCTTCACGGCATAAGTCGAGATGAAATAGAGCTTGTATTGCCCCTGGCGCCCCGTGTAAGCCACCTGATTGCCATTCAGGCCACCCACGCTCACGGTCTTATTGCCCAGCACCTTACCGTCGGTGATGAGCTGACCGATCTGCGCCACGCTGAGCTTGTGATAGGCGGCCTGGGTGGTGCCCGCCGGGACTGTCTGCACAATGACGTTGATGTTGGGGGCAAACCCGTTCGAGGGCGGCGCCGCAAAGACCACCGCTGTGCCGGGATACGTACCCTGTTTCCAGCCGGACGGCGCCGTAGCCGAAAACGTTCCAGAGGCGTCTTTGTAGGTGGCGGCGTGGGCCACACTGGTCAGCAGAACAAGGGCAGCTGTCAGGCGCAAAGCAGTCATGAGCGCAGCGTAATGGACAGACCCTGACCGCAGGCACAGACCTAGAAGCCCATGTCTTAACCTGCCGTGAACCTGAGGGTACCTTCTGGCGGGTCGCCGTCCAGGGTCAGGGCCGGGACCAGCGTGCTGGTGCTCAGGCCAGCGGCGAAGCGTACATCTTCGCCCAGGCCGAGGCGGCCGAGATGCTGACCGTGCCCGCTGCTGCTCAGGGCTTCCAGAGGATTGCCGCTGTTGCGCCGCACGGTCAGGGCGATGCGGGCGCCGTCATCCACGGTGAATTCGCCCATCGCCAGCAGGTACTCCGCCAGAACGCCGGCCGCATACACATCTTCCAGGCCCACCTGTCCGTCTGTGCCTGCGCACACGATGGCGATCTCTTCAGTGGCAGTGGCGCGGGCGCGGCGGGCCGCCGCGTGGGCGTTGGTCAGGGCCGCCAGGAAAATGTGCTTGCCAGTCTGGGCCGCCGTATGGGCCGCGCCCGTGCCGTTGGTGGTGTTCATGACGACCGTACGGCCCGTGAAATTCTGGCCCGTCGCCTCGACAGGACTGTTGCCAAAGTCAAAGCCTGGGATAGGCAGGCCGCCGCGCTCGCCGCCCAGCAGGTAGGGACTGCCGTCTTCACCGCCGCGCAGGGCCAGGGCCACGTCTGGGGTGGCCGTCAGCAGCAGGGCGTCGGCGCCGCGCTCCAGGTAGGTGACGGCCGTGGTGGTGGCGCGCAGCACATCAATCACCAGCACCACATCGGGATACTGGCCATGCGGCAACAAATCGACGCGCAGGCGCATGGCTTACTTCAGCGCCTCGCGCAGGCGTTCGAGCCCCGCCTGGGCCCCGTCTTTGCCGTACACGGCGCTGCCCGCCACCAGATTGTCAGCCCCCGCGTGGACCACCGCGCGGGCATTGGCGGCGCTGACGCCGCCGTCCACCTGCAACTCGGCGGCGCTGCCCAGTTCGTCCAGCCAGCGGCGCACGGTGCGGATGCGCTCCAGACTCTGCGGAATGAACTTCTGACCGCCAAAGCCGGGATTGACGCTCATGATCAGCACGAGGTCCACATCGGCCAGCACCGGACGCAGGGCTTCAAGTGGCGTTCCCGGATTGAGAGTCACACCCGCCTGCTTGCCCAGTTCCTTGATCTGCTGCACGGCGCGGTGGATATGCGCTGTGGCTTCCACATGCACCGTCAGGCTGTCTGCCCCGGCCTCGGCAAAGTCCTTGAGATAGCGCTCGGGCCGCTCAATCATTAGGTGAACGTCCATGTGCAGCGGACTGGCGGCGCGGGCCGCGGCCAGGATAGGCAGACCGAACGAGATGTTGGGCACGAAGGCGCCGTCCATCACGTCCACATGGGCCCAGTCAGCACTCTCAATGGCGCGCAGTTCCTCACCCAGCCGGGTGAAATCGCAGGCGAGGATGCTCGGCGCGAGTTTGACGCGGCGGGCGGCAGGGGCGGGAAGGGTCACGCCCACTATTCTAACAGTTCTTACATTTTCTATGAACAGATTCACAGGACGTTTTTTATGACCAGACGAAACTGCCCGTTTCCAAACGCCCGTTAGGCAGGCCGTGGCATCATGGGAGGGAACGGAGGCACCCACCATGACCCACCCCCCCGCCGACCTGAGCGCCTGGAAAGCGCTGGCGAGCAAAGACCTGAAGGGCGCTGACCCCGCGCGCCTCAACCGCGAGACCCCCGAGGGCCTGACCCTCAAACCCCTGTACACTGCTGCCGACCTAGACGGCGTGGACGCCGACACGCTGCCGGGCCTGCCGCCCTTCACGCGCGGGCCGCGCGCCACCATGTACGCCGCGCGGCCCTGGACCATTCGGCAGTATGCGGGCTTCTCGACCGCCGAGGCGTCCAACGCCTTTTACCGGCGCAACCTGGCCGCCGGGCAAAAGGGCCTGTCGGTGGCCTTTGACCTGGCCACCCACCGCGGCTACGACAGCGACCATCCGCGCGTGGTGGGCGATGTGGGCAAGGCCGGCGTGGCGATTGACTCTGTCGAGGACATGAAGATTCTCTTTGACGGCATTCCGCTCAGCGAGATGTCGGTGTCCATGACCATGAACGGCGCCGTGCTGCCCATTCTGGCCGGCTATATCGTGGCGGGGCTGGAGCAAGGAGCGCGGCTGGACGAGTTGTCGGGCACCATCCAGAACGACATCCTCAAAGAGTTCATGGTGCGCAACACGTACATTTATCCGCCGACACCGTCCATGCGGATCATTGCCGACATCATCGAATTCACGGCCAAAGAGATGCCGCGCTTTAACTCCATCTCGATTTCGGGCTACCACATCCAGGAAGCCGGCGCGAACGCCGCGCTGGAACTGGCCTACACCCTGGCCGACGGGGTGGAGTACGTGAAGGCCGCGCTGGCCAAGGGCCTGACGATTGACGACTTTGCTGGCCGCCTGAGCTTTTTCTTCGGCATTGGCATGAACTTTTACACCGAGGTGGCCAAGTTGCGCGCCGCCCGGCTGCTGTGGAGCGAACTGATGGCGCAGTTTGGGCCCACAAAGCCCATGAGCCGCGCCCTGCGCACCCACTGCCAGACTTCAGGCTGGTCGCTGACCGAGCAGGACCCGTACAACAACGTCATCCGCACGACCATAGAGGCGATGGCGGCGGTGTTCGGCGGCACCCAGAGCCTGCACACCAACTCGTTTGACGAGGCGATTGGGCTGCCCACCGACTTCTCGGCGCGGATTGCCCGAAACACGCAGCTGGTCTTGCAGGAAGAAACGGGCATCCCGCAGGTGGTGGACCCCTGGGGCGGCAGCTACCTGATGGAGCGCCTGACGCATGACCTGGCCGAAAAAGCCCGCGAATTGATGCGCGAGGTTGAGGGGCTGGGCGGGATGGCCAAAGCCATTGAAAGCGGGATTCCCAAGCTGAGGATTGAGGAAAGTGCCGCCCGCAAACAGGCCCGAATTGACCGGGGCGAGGACGTGATTGTGGGCGTCAACAAGTACCGCCCCAGCGCCGATACGCCTGTGGACGTACTGGATATTGACAACGCCGCCGTGCGTGAAGCGCAGATTGCCCGGCTGGACCGGGTGCGCGCGGGACGGGACCCGCAGGCGGTTCAAGCCGCCCTGGACGCCCTGGAAGAGGCTGCCCGTACGGGCGAAGGCAACCTGCTGGCTCTGAGTGTCACCGCCATGCAGGCCCGCTGTACGGTGGGCGAGGTGTCGGGCGCTCTGGAGCGGGTCTGGGGCCGTCACTCGGCGGAGATCCGCACCCTGTCGGGCGTATACGCCGCTGGCTACGAGGGTGACGAGGGCTTTGCCAGCCTACAAGGCGAGATTGAGCAGTTTGCCGAAACGGAAGGCCGCCGCCCCCGCATTCTGGTGGTCAAGATGGGGCAGGACGGTCATGACCGGGGGGCCAAGGTGATTGCCACCGGCTTTGCCGATCTGGGCTTTGATGTGGACGTGGGCCCACTGTTTCAGACCCCGGAAGAAGCCGCGCGCCAGGCGATTGAGAACGACGTGCATGTGGTGGGCGTCAGCAGCCAGGCGGCGGGCCACAAAACGCTGGTGCCGCAGCTGATTGAAGCGCTGCGGACCGAAGGCGCCGGGGACATTCTGGTCGTGGTGGGCGGCGTGATTCCGCAGCAGGATTATCCGGCTCTGCGCGCCGCCGGGGCGGCGGGCATCTTCGGGCCGGGCACGCCAATTCTGCACAGCGCCCGCGAGGTGCTGCGGCTGCTGGGAGACCGCGCATAAGCAGTTCGCCGCCACTGCACCAGCCCTGGCGACTGGCCGGCACCCTGGGCGTGGTGCTGGGCCTGGTCGGGCTGGTCCTTGGCGGTTTGCTGACTCTGCCAGGCCTGGGCCTGGGCTTCTTGCTGCTGGCGGGCGGCGGCCCCGAGGTGCTGAACGACGCGCCCGACGTTGGCCCCGGCCTGCTGCTGATGCAAGGGGGGTTCTGGCTGTGTGTGCTGGGGATCGGCTGCCTGGGCGTTTCGCCGTGGCGTGACCCCAAAGGCCCAGCGCACCCATGACCACCGCGCCGCGCAACCCGGCCGCAGGACACGCCGTATTGGGCGCCATGAAACCGTTGCTGCTGGCTGCCTGTACCCTTCTGACTCTGGCAAGTGCCCAGGGTCTGCCGCCCGTGCCGTATACCAAAGCCCCAGCGGTTTCTTCGGTGGGTGGCCTGAAAGCCTGTCAGGTGGGCGAGACCCGCTACTTGCTGGACCGGGCCGGGCAGGTGCGCAGCCTGGACTACGCCCGCCTCGTCCCCGACAACACCCTGCGCGTGCGCCAGAGCTACGACCGCGCCGGCCGCCTGACCGGCGTGCAGGTGCAGTGGACGGGCTTTGTGGGGCGCCTGCTGGACGTGCGCGGCGCTTTCGACGCGCGGGGGCGGCTGGTCAAGGAAACGGGCTTTCGCCGGGAGGGCATCACGGCGCCGCTGCGCTCTTACCTGCGGCCACTGCCCAAAGGACTGAAGTGCTGAGGGCCCACAGGCCGGGGCACCGTGCCTGAGCTTCACCCGCTGACCTCTCCCCTCCTGGCGGGCAACCGGCGGGCGCTGGCCAAAGCGATTACGCTGACCGAAAGCACCCGCCCAGACCACGAGCAAGACGCGCAGACCCTGCTGGCCGAGGTTCTGCCCCAGGCCGGGCGCTCCATTCGTCTGGGCCTGACCGGCGTGCCCGGCGTGGGCAAAAGCACCTTTATTGAGGGGCTGGGCCTGATGCTCGTGGGCGCTGGGCACCGGGTGGCTGTCCTGGCGGTTGACCCCAGCAGCGCGCGCACCGGCGGCTCCATCATGGGCGACAAGACGCGCATGCCGGGGCTGACGGTTCACCCCCGGGCCTTTATTCGCCCCAGCCCCAGCCGGGGCACCCTGGGCGGCGTGGCGCGGCGCACCCGCGAGGCCATCACGCTATGCGAGGCCGCCGGCTACGACGTGGTGCTGGTCGAGACCGTGGGCGTGGGGCAGAGTGAAACGCAGGTGGCCGCCATGACCGACCTGTTTCTGCTGCTGACCCTGCCCAACGCCGGCGACGAGTTGCAGGGCATCAAGCGCGGGATTATGGAACTGGCTGACCTGTGCGTGGTGAATAAGGCCGACCTCAACCCGCAGGCGGCGGTGCGCGCCCAGACCGAGCTGCGCACCGCCCTGACCCTGCTGACACCCCACGACGCCCCGTGGCGTCCGCTGGCCCTGCGCGCCTCGGCGCTGACGGGTGAAGGGCTGGACGATCTCTGGGCCGCTGTCAAGCGCTACCACGAGACGGTGGATCTGCCTGCCAAGCGCCGCGCCCAGACGGCTGTGTGGTTTGACGAGCTGCTGCGCGAGGCCGCGTGGCGGGCCTTTCAGGCGGGCGTAGACCCGGCGCGGCTCCAGGCGCTCCGCGCGCAAGTCGAGACCGGTCACCTGACCGCCGTGCAGGGTGTCGCGGCGCTGCTGGGGGACGAGCGCAAGAATGCTCATCTATAAAGGAAGCCGCGTTGGATGGCCCTGACAGCGCCCACCATGGCCACTCGCTCGGCAAGGCTCTCAATACCGACTGTCTCGTGTAGCCTCTCTCGTCCCTCACTCCAGAACGATTCAAGGTCATCACCTTTGGCCGGGCTGAGTGCTCTTGTCAGGATAACCGGATGGCCCCGGAGCAGGCTTCAGGCGCTGGGCTTTCCTGGGGACACCCACGGATTTCCACCTATTAAAAACCGCCACGGCAACTCTGCGCCCCGCCGAAGGCCCACGCGGGCAGTGATGGTGACCTCTTCCTCAGGAACCTCAGCACCGGGCACAAGGTAAAACGCTGGGCCATTGATCGGCTCGCCGCGCAGCTCTGGCCCCAGGTGCAGGGCCTGGACCAGCTTGGCGGGGCCGTTCGTCAGGTCCACGCGGCGCTTGACCGCGCGGCGCTCTCGCATACGGTCCTCGCCCAGCAGGGGCTCGGCGGCGCGCACCAGAATGGACGCCTGCACACCCTCGGGACGGCAAATGACATTCAGCAGCGGCTGGTCATAGGCGAGGTGAAAGTACACCCGCCCCGGAGGTCCGGCCATCATGACGGCGGCGCCGGGCAGGCGGGCAATCACATGGCAGCTCGGGTCGCGCGGGCAGTCGTAAGCCTCGGTTTCCACGATGCGGGCGGCCAGGGTCACGCCGTCTGGCAGCACCCGCACCAGCACAGCCCCCAGCAGCGCGCGGGCAACCAGCACCGGGTCCCCGGCAAAGAAGTCTGGCCCCAGCGCCTGCTCGCGCGGGTAAGCCACAGAAGGCGGAAACAGCATGAGGCAGGCTAGAGAACAGCGGCCCGGCCTCTGCCCTTACCCAGCTCAAGGTGTCTTGACCTTCTCCCGGTCGTCAGCCCTGCCCCACCAGGTCCATGCTGGGCAGGGCAGGCGAGACCCAGGGGTTGCCCCTGACTGTAAAGCGCCAGGGCAGATGGCGGCCTTCCTTGATGCCCACGCGGGCGGTCACGCGCACGGCCTCATCGGTCAGGGGCGTGTCGGGGGGCAGCAGATGCAGGGCTGGGCTGTTTACGGGCGTCCCCGACACCTGCGCCGGGTTCAGGCCCAGGGCATAGACCAGTTTGGCAGGCCCGTTGGTCAGGTCGCGTTCGCGGGTGACGGGGCGGAAGCTGAGCATCTGGCCCAGGCCCTCCTGCGGTTCCAGGGCGCGAATCAGCACACTGGCCGCCACGCCCGCCGGGCGGCATGACACCTGAAGCAGCGGATGACCGTGGGCTGTCCAGAACAGCCAGTGGCCAGCGGCAATGGCCATCTCGGCGCTGCGGGCCGCGTGAAAACGGCCTGCGGTGCAGGCGGGGTCGCGGGGGCAATCGTAGGCTTCGACCTCCACAATGCGCCCACTTAGGCGCTCGCCCGTGTCGAGCACCCGGACCAGAGTGCCGCCCAGCAGGTCGCGGGCAATCCGCACCGGGTCACCTTCAAAGTGGGCTGGGAATAAGGTGGGGGTCACGCGCGGGGATGACGGGCACTGTGCAGGCTCAGGAACACGGCGGACATTAACACGCCCGCAGCCATGAGAAGCATTCCCCCATCCATCCAGCCCAGGGCCTCCTGACGGACGAGTCGCAGGGCTGATCCCGACACCATGAATGGCACCCAGGCAACCGCCAGGGGCACCGCCAGAGCGGTCTCAGGATGGACCTGATGCCCACGGACCTGGCCAGCCCAGATCAAGCCGACAAAGGGAGATAAAGCCAGGACCCAGCGCAAAGGGCGGTGGTCCGACGGCACCAGCAGAGCCGCCGCAAAGAAGCTCAGCGCTGCGCCCATCACACCCAGCATCAGCACCGCCGCACTGACGCTGGGCGGGGGCCCCCGGTACGTTTCTCCTGGCCTGGTCATTCCCTCTACCCTACCGCCCGGCGCAGCAACCCGCCCTCGTAAATGCGGCGGATGGTGGCTTCGATATTCGGCTCCTGCACCGTCAGGTCGCGCACCGGGGCGTGGGCCGTCACCAGGGCAATCGGCCCCGCCGCCGCGCCACTGAAGGCGTAGCGCGCGCGCGGACCATCGGTGCCCAGCAGCGTCAGGCCCGGCACCTGAGGCTCGGCGGGGGGCGCCTCGTATTCCACATGAAGTTCGCGCCCCTGGCCGTAGCGGGCCTGAAGCGGTCCCAGATCTCCGTCATAGAGGAGCTGGCCGTGATCAATAATCAGGACGCGCCGGGCCAGCCGCTCCACGTCGCCCAGGTCATGCGTGGTGAGCAGCACCGTGACGCCGCGCTGAGCATTGATGTGCGCCACAAATTCGCGGATTCGCTCCTTGGCGACCACATCCAGGCCCACAGTGGGCTCGTCCAGAAACAGGAGTTCGGGGTCGTGCAGCAGGGCAGCGGCCAGGTCGGCGCGCATCCGCTGGCCCAGACTGAGGGCGCGGGCCGGCGTCGCCAGAAACGGCCCCAGGCCCAGCAGATCGGTAAAGAGGCGCAGGTTCTCGGTGTGCCGGGCAGCAGGCACGCGGTAGACGTGACGCAGCAGGTCCAGACTGTCGCGCACGGGCAGGTCCCACCACAGGGTCGTGCGCTGCCCGAACACCGCCCCCAGCCGGGCCACATGTGCCCGCCGGGCTTTCCAGGGCACCAAGCCGCCCACGGTCACTTCCCCGCTGTCGGGGACCAGCAGCCCGGTCAGGATTTTGACGGTGGTGCTTTTGCCCGCGCCGTTTGGTCCCAGGTAACCCACAACCTCGCCGGGCTGCACGGTAAACGAGATGTCCCGCACCGCCTCGTGGACGCGCCGCTGAGGCCGGAGCCAGGAGCCGCCCTGCGCCGTAAAGGTCTTGCGGAGGTTCTGAACGTGAATCATGGAAAGCTCCTTTGCAGCGAGTGGTCAGAGGTCAGGAGGAAGTGGACAGAGCAGAAATCCTCTGTCTACTGACCAGTTCCTCCTCACCCCTCACCTTCAGGTTCCGGTGCCCTGATAGCGGCGCACACCCACGCGCCAGAAGACGAACGCAGCGGCCAGCAGAAGCGGCCCGACCAGCGGTGACAGGAAGGCGGCCGCCGGGGGCAAGCCGTCGGGCAGAGGACGGCCCAGGATGTGCAGCACGGGAAAATAAGACAGAAACGCGGCGGGAATGACGTAGGTAAAGGTCTTGCGCAGCCACTGGCCGTAGATGTCCATGGGGTAGCTGATGAGTGTGCGCCCGCCGTAGGTCAGCACGTTCATGGCTTCCACGCTGTCCACGGTCCAGAAGGTCAGCGTGCCGCCAATGACAAAGAGGCCGCCAAAAAAGCAGATCATGCCCAGCACGCTGCCCGTCAGCAGCAGCGCGTCGCCAAAGGTCCAGGCATGGGCAGTGTGAATCAAGCCGTAGCCCAGGACGGCGGCGGCCAGCCCAATTCGCGCCACCCGGCGCAGGGCAAAGTCAGAGCCGAACACCTGCACGACCAGCGGCACCGGGCGCAGCAAAAACGTGGAGAAACTGCCTGCACGCACGTGGGCCGAGAGGTTGGGAGCGTCAAAGCCGCCAAACAGCAGGTCCATCAGCACGAAGGCCAGTTCGGCCAGGCCGTACAGCAGGGCAATCTCGCCCAGGCTCCAGCCGCCCAGGCCGCCAAAGCGGGGCAGGACCAGGGCCAGCGCGGCAAATTCGGCGGCGGTAATCAGCATGGTTCCCAGGGCGTCCAGCAGCAGCGCCGTGCGGTAGGTCGCCTGAGAGCGCACCTGTGCGCCCAGCAGCCGCAGGTACAGCGCCCCGTGATGCGCCGCCTCGGCCCGGAGCCCGGCGGCCCTAGCCACCCGCCACCTCCAGGCGGCGCAGCCCCCGGTGCAGGGTCAGGGCCGTGACGGCCAGCAGCCCCAGCGCCCAGGCCAGTTGAATGCCCAGCGCCGCCCAAGCCGCCGCGCCGGTCTTGACGCCCACCCAGACCTCGACCACCGTGTTCAGCATGGCCGGAAACGGTGTCCAGGCGAGCCACGCCTGAAACCAGTCTGGAAAGAACGCCAGCGGCATCAAAAAGCCGCAGCCCAGCCCCAGCAGCGCCCAGGCGAAGCGGCCAAACCCGGCGGCGTCCGGCGACCAGAAGGCCGCGCAGTTGACCAGGAACCGGAACAGGAAGCCGCAGGCCCAGGCCAGCACGATGCTCAGGGCCGTCTGGACCCAGCCCAGGGCACCCGCCGGCCACGTCAGGTCCCAGAACAGTTCAAAGAGCAGCAGCATGGGCACGCCGCGCAGCAACAACTGGCCCCAGGCGCGCCCGGCGTCCTGCGCCGCCCAGAAGAGCAGCAGGTTCAGGGGCCGCAGCAGGTCGGTGGCCACCTCGCCCCGGTGGACGGTGCGCATAAAGTCGGTCCAGCCGAACAGGCTCAGGGCCATGATGAACGTCTGGGTCAGGCCGATGTAGGTCACCGCGTCCTGTACGGTGTAGCCGGCCACCTGTGGGCGCAGTCCAAACAGGGCCAGCAGCACCGCCACCCGCAGAAATCCAAAAAACGTGTTGGTGATCAGTCCCCACAGCGCCGCCTGCGGGTAAGCGAACTGCCGCCGGAACCCCAGCCGGGCCACCGCCCAGGGCAGGGCCGCAGACGGCAGGACAGCGCCCCCAGCGCGCGCCGGCGCAGGTGCAGTGGTCATACGTTTCCCCCTCTTTCCAGCATGCCGAACCGGAAGCCCCCAGGGTAGCGGCGCCAGGCCAGACCAGGAAATACGCCGCTTGGCGGAGAGGGTGAGGCAGAGTCACCCCCAACTCGGCGCGCTGCCGCCCTTCTTCCTGCGGCCTGCATGACATTGATGCGTCAGCCCTGGGGGCTGTCATCAGGATTTCCTGAACGCACGCCGCACGCCCCGCTCAGCCCGGCGACCTACGCTAAGGCCCGCATCAAGCCACAGGAGGCGCACATCATGATGGATATTTTGAACCAGCTGGGCGGCCTGAGCGGCGCCGGACAGACCCTTGGCGGGCAACTGGGCACCAGCCCGCAGCAGACACAGTCGGCCGTCGAAGCGGCGCTGCCGCTGCTGCTGGGCGCCCTGACCCGCAACGCCACTCAGCCGGGGGGCCTGGACGCCCTGAGCGGCGCCCTGGACCGCCACGACGGCTCGGCGCTGGGCGCTTTTGGGCAGGGACAGTTGCCCGACACGGCCGACGGTCAGAAGATTCTGGGGCATGTGTTTGGCGGCCAGCAGACGCAGGCCGCGCAGGCGGTGGGCCGCCGCGCCGGCATTGACCCGCAGCTGGCCATGCAACTGCTGACCATGCTGGCCCCGCTGGTGCTGGGGTATCTCAGCCGCCAGCGGCAGGGCCAGGCGGGCGGCGCCCAGCCCCAGGGCGGCGGCCTGGGCAGCATTCTGGGTGGGCTCCTGGGCGGCTCCGGCGACAACCTGGGCGGCCTGCTCGGGGGCCTCCTGGGCGGTGGGCAGCCGGCCCCCCAGCCCAGCCCTGACCCCTCCCGTCAGGGCGGCAGCGTCCTGGGCGGTGGCCAGGTGATTCCGGGCTTTCCCAGTCAGGGTGGGGCCCAGACCGGCGGCGGCTCGGGTGACCTGTTCGGCACCCTGAACCGTGCGCTGGACCGGGACGGCGACGGCGGCGCGCTGGATGACCTGATTGGCATGTTTGGCGGCCGGCGGTAGAGGACGGCAGCCAAGAGAGCAGGCGGACCGTTCTCGTCCGCCTGCTCTTTCTGGGTTGACTGGAGAAACTTCCCTTCAGCGACTCTCCCTCATACGGATTCCGTCTGTTTCGTTTACAAATCGGAACAGAACCGATTTGCAAACTCCACGCCCGGAACCCGTTTTGCTCCTTCTCGCTCTGCTGCGCAGCTTTGCAAGTCCGCTCGGATTGAATCGTTTTTGCCAACGATTCAATCCGAGTTCGTATCAGTTCATGGCTTCCGGAACGGGGCGGGGTTTCAGGCCCTCGGTGAAGTTGGCGATTAGGGCGCCCAGCGCCGCCCCCAGCAGCGGGGCCAGCCAGTACAGCCAGTGGGCGCCCCACTCGCCCGAGACCAGCGCCGGGCCAAACGACCGGGCGGGATTCATGGCGGCGCCGGTCAGGGGACCGGCCGCCAGAATGTCGGCCACGATGGTCAGGCCCACAATCAGGCCGCCCAGCACATGCCGCTGATGAATGGCGACCTTGACGACCACCAGCACCAGAAACGCAGTGGCGATGACTTCTGCCAGAAAGCCGCCGCCCACAGACACGCCGCTGCCCAGGGCAGGAAGACCAAACCCAGCCGCGTCCAGGCGCGCCGGGCCAGCCACCCCCAGGGCGGCCGCCGCACCCAGGGCCGCCCCGGCCAACTGCGCCGGAACAAACGCCAGTGTGGTGCGCCAGTCCTGATGCCCGGTCAGGCTGAGGGCAAAGCTGACCGCCGGGTTGAATTGGCCGCCGCTGACGGTCCCCAGCGCCATGGCCATAACGGCGATGGCCAGGCCATGGGCAAAAGCCACCCCCAGTAACCCCGCATTGTTGGCGATGGCCAACACCCCGATAAACACGAGGGCAAAGGTGCCCACCGCTTCCGCCACTAACTTCTGAGGCAACATGAGAATAAGTTTAACCCACGGCCTCTCTAGCCCAGCCGCTCGCGCGAACGCGGCGCGTAGCCGGGCGGCGTGTCTTCCTGGCCGGCAAACAGGCTGGTGGTGAGGTAGCGCGCCCCGGTGTCGCAGGCGATGGTGGCCACCCGCTTGCCTGGCCCCAGGCGGCGGGCCACCTGAAGCGCGGCCCAGACCATCGCGCCGCTGCTCATGCCCACGAAGACGCCCTCCTGCTGGGCCAGGCGGCGGGCCAGCGGGTAGGCGTCTTCTTCCCAGACCTCGACCACCTCGTCAATCACAGAGCGGTCCAGATTGGCCGGAATAAAGCCGGGCCCCATGCCCTGAAAACCGTGCGTGCCCATCTCGCCGCCGCCCAGCACGTTGCTGCGGGCAGGCTCACAGGCGATGACCTGCACCTGTGGGTTTTGCCGTTTCAGAAAGCGGCCCACCCCGCTGATGGTGCCGCCCGTGCCGCTGCCGTACACAAAAGCGTCAAGGCGCCCGTCCATCTGGGCCCACAGCTCAGGCCCGGTGGTGGCCTCGTGGGTGGCGGGGTTGGCGGGATTGGCAAACTGATTCATCATGACGGCGCCGCGCTCCTGCACGATCCGCTCGGCTTCCTCAATGGCGGCCAGCATGCGCCGCGCGGGGTCGGTCAGCACCAGTTCGGCGCCGTAAGCCACCAGGGTGCGCCGCCGCTCCTCACTCATGCTGGCGGGCATACACAGAATGAGCCGGTAACCCTTGGCCGCCGCCACCTGCGCGAGCCCGATGCCGGTGTTGCCGCTGGTCGGCTCCACGATGGTGCCGCCTGGGGTCAGGACGCCCCGGCGCTCGGCGTCCTCAATGAGCCCCAGGGCCGTGCGGTCCTTGATGCTGCCGCCTGGGTTCTGGCCCTCCAATTTCACAAATACGTCGGCCATCCCGTCCTCAACCACGCGCGACAGTTGCAAGAGAGGGGTGTGACCGATGAACGACTGAATCATGGCCCCAGCATAGGCGCTGCGGGCCATCCATAAAAACGCTGCACCCACCAGACGGCAGGTGCAGCAGGGAGGGACGCGCTTAGCTGGGCCGCTCGGCCGACGCCTGGGGCGGCGTTACCGTGTCGGCCTGACTGTCCAGCGCGGCCTCGCCGTGCGCGGCGGGGCGGCTGGCCAGCGGGTCAATCTCGGGCTGATCCTTGTTGACGCTGCTCACCAGGATGTCCAGCACATCGCCGTCGCGGGCCGCCTGCACCGCCTTGTGGGTCACGATTTCCCCGATGTTCAGGATAATGGTGTCGTCCGGCGCCAGAATCACGCGGGTGACGGGGCGGCCCAGGGCGTCGCGCACCCGGCTTTCCAGGGCGTCCTGCTGACGCTGCTCGATGGCGCCCTCGGCCTGGTCACGCCGGTCACCCAGCCAGGCTTTGGCGCGGTCCAGCAGGTTGCTGGCGCCCTCGGAGACCGTGCTCACGGTGCTGGTCTCAGCCGGGCGCGCACCGCCAGTCGTCGCGGCAATCAGCGCCTGCTCGGCGCCGACGTGGCGGGCGCGGTCAGCGATTGCCGGGGTCACAATCTGGCCAGTGGCCGCCACGATGCTGCCACCCGGTGCCCGCACATCGCTCTTGACGCGGCGACCAATAGTGGCTTCCACCGTGTTGGGGTCGGCCTGCTGACGGTCCCGGTAGGACTGCACGCCTTCCTGAATGGCGCCGCCGGTGGCCGTGGCCGTCAGGGCTGCCAGACGCCCAGTGGCCTCGGCGCGGTCAGCCTGGTGCTGGGTGATGGTCGCGCCGGCCGGCACAATGACCTCGCCGGTGTCGGTGGCGACCTCACTGCGGGCCGTCTTGCCCACCACGTAGGCTTTCTGCCGCTCGGCGGTGGCGCCTTTCACGTCCTCGTAGGACTCCTGCACGCGGTCACGGGCGCTGCCGTAGGCGTCGGCCAAGGCGCCGCCCGTCGCAGCGGTGGCCAGGGCGGTCAGCTTGCCGGCTGCCTCGGCCTCGTCGGCGTGCGCGGCGGTGATGGTCTCGCCCTTGGCCACGATCAGGCGCTCGTCCTCGGCGTGAATATCGCCGCCCGCCGTCTTGCCGATCACGTATTCCTTCTGGCGCTCCTTGGTGGCTTCAGCAATGTTCTGGTACGCCCCACTGATGCTGCTGCCGGCCGAGGCCAGGGCGCCCCTAAGGCCGCCGTCATCCTGTTCTTCCATCGCCTGCGCGACCGCTGGGGGCACCAGCGCCGTGTCCACGCCAATCTGCACCTGCTCGGGGGCGGGGACGAAGGTGCGCCCGCTGCTCAGGTCGGCAAACAGGCCGCCGGTCGCCTCGTAGCCTTCCACACGGCCTGAATGCTCGTCGAAAAACACGTCGGCAATCTTGCCCAGGTTGTGGCCGTCCGTGGTCAGCAGCGTCAGGCCCACCAGGCTGACCTTGCTGTCCAGGGCGTCTTTCAGGCGGCCATCCTCGCGGGTGGTGGCCACATCGGCGTGGGTGCCGATCATGATGGCGTCCTCGCCAATGCTGCGGATGCGGTCAAACGGCACCACCTTGGCCGCGCTGAACCAGCCGCCCTCGTCGACCAGCAGCCCCAGGACCTGATTGGCCTGGTGGTCAAACACCACGTCATGCACCCGGTCAATGTGTTCGCCGCTGTCCACAGCGATAATCGTGCGGCCGAGAATATCCTTGCCTTTAATCATAAAGTGACGCTCCAGTAAGGGAAAAAGAACGTGGGGAAGTCAGGTGGGCTAAGAAGGGACCAGGCCCCTTTAGATAAACCCGAGGTCAAGGAGTCCCTGCGGCTTGAGGTACAGGAAGTACAGCAGCAGGAACAGCACCAGCACAACGATGACGGCCAGCAGCACTTTGCCACCGCCACCGCCCGAGTTGCCTTTGAGTCGCGTCATGAGTGCCTCCACGCGCAGTGTAGGAAGCGGGCGCGGGCCTGCCATCTGGCAGACGTTACCCCCGCTTGACTCAACCTTGGCCTGCTCTTTAGACAAGCCGGGCAGCCTGGCCCCGCACCCAGCCGTTACCCTGCGGGATGTGAGTGCCGACCTTCCTTATTTGCGCGCCGCCCCGCCAGCGCCTGGCCCCCAGGAGGCCCGGCTGGCCGACCTGCCCCTGACCGTCCTGGTGGGGGTGACGGGCGTGGGCAAAAGCACGGCCCTGGCCGCTCTGGGTGCGGGCATACGGCTGCTGCCTGACCGGCGCGAGGTCACCGACGCCGTGATGATTGCCCCGCTGGCCGGCGGGCCGGTGCGTGACCGTGAGCAGCGCTTTGCCCTGACGGCGCGCTACCGCCAGACCCACCCCGGCGGCATGGCTCAGGCCCTGGGGTCGCTGCTGGCCGATACCGGGCACTGGCAGGGGCCACTGGTGTTTGACGGCCTGCGCGGGCTGGACGAGGTGCGGTATGCCGCCCAGACCTTTGCGGCGTGGCGCTTTGTGGCGCTGGGCGCCCCGGATGCGGTGCGGGTGCGGCGTCTGCTGGGCCGCGCCGACGCCTTTGACCAGCTGGGCGCCGCCGCGCTGGGCCACGATCTGCGCGCCGACCTGGCCGCGCTGGACGGCGCCGGAACAGTGTTCTCGGCAGCCGAGCTGGACAGTCTGGCGGCGCTGCCCGCAGACGGCTTTGCCCCGGCCGAGGTGCTGGCCAAGACCCGGATTGTGCTGTCCGAGCGGCGACACTACGACCCAGCCGCTGCAGAGGCGTTTCTGCTCACCTTGCCCCCCGAACGGGCACTAGTGCTAGACACCGTGGCCCTGGCGCCAGCCGGGGTGGCGGCGGCGATTCAGGGGTGGGCGAACGGGGGCCGCGCATGAGTGCGCCCACCGTCGCGCGGGTGCAGGGCCTGCCCTACCGCCTTCCGCTGACCTCGGCCCTCGCCTGGGGCGCCCACGCGGCCCTGAATGCCGCCGAGCATGTGCTGGTGCAGGTCACCCTGTCGGACGGCACGGTGGGCCTGGCTGAAGCGACCCCGCGCCCCACGATTTACGGCGAGACGCCCGCCAGTGTGGTGGCGATCCTGGCCCACCTAGAGGCGGGGCTGGCCGGGGTGCCGATCACGGATGAGGCAGCCTTAAACCGTGTCCGGAACAGCGTGGCGAACAACCACACAGCTCGGGGCGCGCTGGACATGGCCCTCCACGACGCCCGTGCCCGCGCGCAGGGGCAAAGCCTCCTTGACCACTGGCTGGGGCCGCAGCCACGGGTGCGCGTCAGCTTCATTCTGGGCATTGCACCGCCCGCCGAGATGCTGGCCGAGGCCCGGCGCGTCGTGGAGGCCGGCGTGCGCTGCCTGAAAGTCAAGGTGGGCCGCGACCACCGCCGCGACCTGGACGTCATTGCCACCCTGCGCCGCGAGTTTGGTCAGGATGTTCAGCTGTACGCCGACAGCAATGAAACCCTGACCCCCGACACCGCCCCCGCCGCCCTGGACGCCATGCGTGAGGCGGGGCTGATGTATGTCGAAGAACCTCTGCCAGCCCGCGACTTAAAGGCGCGCGCCACTCTGCATGCTCAGGGGCGCCTGCCGATCGTGGCCGACGACTCGTGCTTTACCCCCGCCGACCTGGCCCGCGAACTGGACTTTGACACCTTTGACGTTTTGAACGTCAAGACGGCCCGCAACGGCTTTACGGACGGCCACGCCATGCTGCGCGCGGCGGCTGGTCGAGGCAAGCGAGGCATGGTGGGCTCCCAGGCCAGCACCGGGCTGGGCACCCTGCACGCCGCGCTGCTGGCGACCCAGGCCGAGGTCACCGAGCCCTGCGAGCTGAGCTTTGTGCTGAAGTTGCAAGATGACCTGCTCAACGCGCCCATTGAGTTTCAGGACGGCTGGCTGGATGTGGCCGGGCTGCGCGACCATGCCCTGGATCCGGCCAAGCTCCGCCGCTACCGCCTCTAATTGCTGCGAGCGGCGACCAGTTCCACTCTGGGGTTGGGGGCGCCCCTCTCTTGCACATCCGCCGCCGTCTTTTACCAGCACTCGCTTCATTGGCCTCAGAACGGTTGAGCGGAAGCTCCTTTCAATCGCTGTTCAGGCAACCAAAGTCCATGACGGCAAGAGGCAGCGGCGTAGGCAGAAGTGAAGGGCGAACGGCACTCCTCAACCGAACTGGCCGCCGCTGTCAGAACGGTTAAGGGTGATGACCAGGAGCCGCTCTGGGCAGCGCCGTCAGACGGTTTCTGTCCATTGCCGCAACATCTGGGAAGGCGCCAGACAGTTCTCCACTCTCTGGACATTCTTCTCTGCCCCTCCCAGTTGGGTCACACTCGAAACGGGTTCAGGATTTGCTCCGATGCGGCCCGACTTGTCTACACGACCCTCTGGCGCCTCAGACAAAGGTCATAGGCCTGTCAGAACTGGCGGCCAATAATGAGGCATGGCTCAAGAGATGCTTAACGCTCTGCTGCTGCCGCTGCTGTTCAGCATGGCGAGCGGCACCTTTATCTTTCTGTACCGTCCCGAACAGCGTGGTCAGGGCCTGCTGATTCTGACGCTGTTTCAACTGGTAGGCGCGGCCGGCTACGCCATGCAGCCCACGACGGAACTGCTGGCCCTGCTCAGCGCGCACGCCCTGGCCGTCTTGGTGATGCTGACGCGCCACTTGCAGACCCCAGTGCCCGTGCCTCAAGCCAGCCGCGACCAATAAATTGACGGACACGAGGGGGCATGGGTCAGCTGATCCAGTGCCCTTCTTGCTGCGGAAGCGCCAGCCCACCTGACAGCCCACCTCCGCTCCAATAGCCTCTTCAACAGGGCCCGCTTTACACAGCGTTCTCGGCCGTCATCAGCAGGCGCACGCAGGTTTCCATGCCTCGCAGCACAGGGGGACTGCGCAGACAGGCCACCAAGGCGCGCGTCGCCTGATGTTCACTGCCGCCCAGCGCCCCCTGCAGCGCCTCCTGAACCTGCGGGTGCAGGCGGTGGGTGCGGGTAAACAGCAGGTTCAGCAGCAGGTCGTCTACGCCCAGCCGGGCGCGCAGCTCGCCGTCTGGTGTGCAAGTCTGCACTTGTAGGCGTCCCCAGGGGTCCAGCGTCAGCGAGGTCAGGACCGGTAAGCCCGCGCGGCGGCTGACATGTTCGGCGGTGGGCAGCAGTGCCCCTACCAGATTGGTCGCCAGACTACGGCCCAGCAGGGTCAGGCGCGCCGGGTCGTCCACTGTGACATGCAGGGTCTGGGTCAGGTGTCGGGCCAGGGTGTCGCCCTCGGCCAGCAGCGCTGCCTGAATCTCGTCGGGAAAAGTCACGGCTTATGGTGGCAGAGGAGCGCTCAGGAAGTTGGGCGTGGGAAGTAGGGAGTGGACAAGGCGTTCTGGACGGCTCACCAGAGCTCTGCAACTGCTGAGAGACATTTGCAACGTTGTCGTGATGTGGCCTGTCATATCCGTGACAGCCGGGAGATTTGCAGCTCCCTTCCAATTGAGGCGCAAGACCTATCCCGTTGCCTCTGCAGATGCAAAGAGCTGGTCCAGCCTGCTCCGCAGCGTTGCCAACCTGCTCGGAGCAAGTGTCTCAAGCGTAATGGAATATTTCGGAACCGCTCTTACAGCCGGGCCCGGAGCCGCCAAGAAGCATAAATCTCAACGGCTCTGAGGCGAATCCGCAAGAGACAGTGACAGAAGTGGAATTGAGGGGCGCCCCTGGCTCCAGAAGAGAACTTGCCGCCGCTGTTATTGATCGCGGCATAAATTCATATCGAACAATTGTTGTGGCAGCCCGACGTATCGCACACGCTGCCACGCCCCCACCAGCTTCTGCTTCAACATCCCGACC
>NZ_WQLB01000028.1 GCF_009755355.1 Deinococcus arboris
TAGGGAGAGGCCAGTCCAGGCCAACTCTGGCTAAGCCGCTTTGTCCACGGTTCAATCGGAGCAGGCAGGAAGACTCTACTTTCAGGCGCAGCGGTGTGGGCATTGCTGACGAAAGCTACATCAGAGAGGCTGGAATTCCGCAACACCCGGCGGCTAAGCGTAGCCAAAGGCGTCGCGCAGGCTCAGGGCGAACACCTGAAAGCTGAGACTGGGGCTGGCATACGCTTCCAGCGCGTCTTGCAAGGCGCTCAGGGCCGCGTCGGCGCGGGCGCGGGCGTGGGGCGGGGCCACGCGCCAGGCAAAGCGCAGCGCTTCGGGGTGCCAGGTGGGATTCCAGCGCTTTTCCAGACCCTCGGCTTCCTGAAGGGCAGGCAGCAGCCCCGTGTCCAGCGCCAGCGTGAAGGTGCGGGCGTCTTCCAGAGCGGCCCGCACGGCCTCGGCCACCTCCAGCACGCCGGGACGGCCTGCGGCGAAGGCCACCAGCTCGGCGTCTGGTTCCTGACCGGCCAGGGTCAGGGCGCGTTCCAGCAGGCGGTCAGCCACTGGCGTGACACTCAGGCGGGCGCTGCGGCTGACGATGGTTGGCAGCACCGCGCGCAGGTCCTCGGCCAGAAAGACGAACAGCGCCCGGTGCGGCGGTTCCTCGACCAACTTCAGCAGGGCATTGGCAGCCTCCTGGCCCAGATGCTCGGCCCCGTCCACAATCACCACGCGGCGGGCAAAGGTGGGGCGCATCTCTAAAAATTCAAAGACATGGGTGTCGTATTCGCGCGCCTTGTCGCGGCCAGAGAGCACCGCACCAATCGGAATCAGTTTGCGCCGCGCCGCCTTGCCAGTAGCGGTGGTGGCGCGAGGCTCGACCAGCAGCGTGTCGGGGTGGCCCCCAGCGGCCAGGGCGCGGCACGACGCGCAGGCGCCGCAGGCCTCGCCCGCCATGCCTTTCGTGCCGCTGCAGTTGTGCTGGGCGGCGATGGCCCAGGCCAGGGCGCGCTTGCCCACACGCGCGGGGCCAGTCAGCAGCAGAGCGTTGCCCCCAAAGGGGAGGGTCTGTTCCAGCAGGGCGCTGTGCAGCCCAGCGGCCGGGGCGCTCACTTCCCGATGGCCAGTCGCGCCGCCAGCACCTGCGGCAGGCCCGCTTCCAGGGCGGCTTCCTGCGCGCGCTCGATGTCATAGTTCACGCGAAAGACCTCAAAGTGCGCCCGCGAGGAATCGTAGACGGCGTAACTGGCCTGTGGGTTGCCGTCGCGCGGCTGGCCCACGCTGCCGGGGTTGAGGATGACGCGCGTGCTGGGCGGCACCATGTAGCTGCCGCCGTCCTGAAAGTGCTGCACCTTGATCCAGTCGCCCACCGGAGAATTCAGGGTGGCGTAGACGGCCGGGTTGTGGGTGTGGCCCACAAAGCCCAGCCGGCCCTGCCACTGGGTAAAGGCCTCGCGGGCCGCCGGCACCGAATCGGTGTAGTCGTCCAGGCTGCTTGGGGTGCCGTGGCGGTAGCGCGCGCCGACATCGGGGTCGTCAATGCCGTCGCGCCACAGCCGCACCCACTCGATATCCCGCTCGGACAGGCGCGCCAGCTGCCAGCGCAGGGCCATGGAAACCACGCTGTCCTTGGCTTCCTTGCGGCCCCCGGCGTACTGCAGCAGCATGTCGTCGTGGTTGCCCAGGATGCACACGGCGTCAAGGTCGCGCAGGGCGTCCAGCACCTCGCGCGGGTGGGGCCCGTACCCCAGCGCGTCCCCCAGGCTGATGACCTGATCGTAGCGGCGCCCGGCCGCATCGGCCATCACCGCCTGCAGCGCGGTGTGGTTGGCATGAATATCAGACAGCAACAGCAGCCGCACCGCCCCATAGTACCGCGCCAGACGCCGATTCGGTGAGCTGGATTTCTGAACCGGGTCGCTCTAGAGCCTTCTGCATGACCCTTCCACGTTCTGAGGCGGCGTCGGGCTGTTCGCTTGCCTGGTGACGGCCTGGAACACAGAACCCGTGACCCGAGGTAGCCCCTGAGTTCTGGACCCGCATGGCCTGGCAAGCCCGGACCTTCACCGCGTGGGCAGCCTGCCCTCAGGGCCAGATGGTGACGCGCCTGGCCTGCGGGTCTAACCGCGCCTGGGCGCCCAGGGGCAGGGTCAGCTGCGGACTGGTGTGACCGAACTCCAGGCCAGCGACCACTGGCAGTTCCGGGCGGCCAGCTTCGGCCAGCACGCGCCTCACCCAGCCGTGCAGTTCGGCTGTCATCTCGGGGGTATAGCCGCGTGGGCGGGCCAGCAGCAGCCCGGCGGCCGCGCCCAGGATGCCCTGAGCCGCGTAGTTGCGCAGCCAATAGCAATAGCCCACCTGATGCGGCGGGGGCATATCCTCGCTGGTTTCCAGGGCCAGCACAGCGCCGCGCCACAGCGCTGGCGACGGCCAGCCCGGCGTGCCGTTGAGCATGTCCAGCACCTCCAGGCAGCCGCCCATCAGGTGCCCCTGGGCGGGGGCGTCCCCCTGAAGCCAGGTCCAGCCCTCTGCGGGGGAAACCGGCGTGAACGTGCGCGGCACCTCCTGGGCCGCCTCGTCGCGCCAGTCGGGCCCCCCGGCGGTCCATTCCGGGGCCGGCTCCAGGTCAAAGGGGGCGGGCTCGTCTATCAGCGCCCGGCGCAGGCCCCGGACGGTAAAGGGGTGCAGGCCGCCGTTCTCGGCCAGGTCGGTCAGCAGGGCCGGGCCGTGGTAAGCCATAACACCCGCGCGCAGAAACTGGGTCAGGGTGACGGTGCTGTCGCTGAAGCCCAGGAAGGCCTTGGGGTGCGCCCGCAGGAGGTCAGGGTCCAGGTGGGGCAGCAGCCGCACGCTGTCGTCGCCGCCGATCACGCTGACCATGCCGTGAATGTCCCCCTGCGTCAGCGCCCAGTGCAGGTCGTCGGCGCGGGCCTGGGGGTGGGCCGCCAAGTAGTCGGGGCCGCGCAGGGCGTTTGGCGCGGGCACCACCTCCCAGCCAAAGGCGCCGGCCACCTGACGCACACCCGCGCGGTAGCGGTGCATGACTTCAGTGACAAAGCCGCTGGACAGGCTCAGGGCCGCCACCCGCGAGCCGGGCCCCAGGCGCGGTGGCCGCACGAAGCTGGGCGGGGTCGTGGGGCTGGCTGAAGCGTCCGTCGTCATGCCCGGCAGGCTAGCCCGGCGGAACTGCGCCGGCATGGCGCACATGGCCCAGTGTCTCTGGATGATCTGGCCTGCCCCTGCCGCCTTGAGTCAGGACCGCCTTTTGGGTGCGACAGGTTGGTGCTGGAGGCAGGGCGCACTGAAAGGGGACGGGTGTGCTTCTTCCACCGTCACCGCCCGTTGCTGCTCTCCGCTTTTCCTAGCCCCGCCAGCCGCTCAGGGACTGCGGTGGTCTGGCGCTGAATCATCGCAGACCCGCCTGGCCGTCCCAGGAACGCCAGAAGCAGCAGAGCACCGCTGCACGACTCCACATGAAGGCGCCCGGAGCCTCCGCCCCAGTCAGCACAAAACGCGGTGAACCCTTCTTCAGCGAACTCTTGCCCGGCGTGCCCATCAATTTTCAAGACTGGCGCGGTCACCGTGACGCATGTTCGTTCGTCCCCAACCCCAGGAGGTTCCATGACCAAAGACGACCCCAGCCAGACCCCCGAAACTGCCCCCGCCAGCGCCATGCCCGAGCAGCTGCCGGCCGAGACCCAGGCGCAGCAGCCCGGCCGGGAAGCCGACATGAGCCTGGCCCCGGTGGTCATCCGCGAGGGGTACCAGGGCAGTGGCCGCCTGAAGGGCAAGGTGGCCCTGATTACCGGCGGCGACAGCGGCATTGGCCGCGCGGTGGCCGTTCACTTCGCCCGTGAGGGCGCCGATGTGGCCATCGTTTACCTGGACGAAACAGAAGACGCCCGCGCCACCCTGGCCATGATTGAGGCCGAAGGCCGCCGGGGGCTGCTGCTGGCCGGCGATGTGGGCGACCCGGCCTTTTGCCAGGACGCGGTGAACCGCACGGTGGACACGCTGGGCGGCCTGCATGTGCTGGTCAACAACGCCGCCGAACAGCACCCGCAAGAGAGCATCACGGACATTACGCCCGAGCAGCTGCTGGGCACCTTCCGCACCAACATCTTTGCGATGTTCTATCTGGTGCAGGCGGCGCTGCCGCACCTGAAAGAGGGCAGCAGCATTGTCAACACGACCAGCGTGACGGCCTACCGGGGCAGCCCCAAACTGCTGGACTACGCCAGCACCAAGGGCGCCATCGTGGCCTTTACCCGCAGCCTCAGCGGCAGCCTGGCCGAGCACAAGATTCGCGTGAACGCCGTGGCGCCGGGGCCCATCTGGACGCCGCTGATTCCCAGCACCTTTGACGCCAAGAAGGTGGGGGAGTTTGGTCAGGACGTGCCACTGGGCCGCGCTGGGCAGCCCGCCGAGGTGGCCCCGGCATTTGTGTTTCTGGCCAGCGACGACAGCAGTTACATCACGGGCCAGGTGATTCATCCCAACGGCGGGGAAATCATCAATGGCTGAGCCCTTCTCATTCCCTATTCCCAAGGAGTCATCATGACCACCCTCAAAAACCTGCAGGACCTGTATGTTGAGCAGCTCCGTGACCTCTATTCCGCCGAGACGCAGCTGGTCGAGGCGCTCCCCAAGATGGCGGCCGCCGCCAACGACGCCCTGCTTCAGCAGGGATTTCTCAAGCACCTGGCCCAGACCCAGCAGCAGGTGCAGCGCCTGGACACCATCTTTGCCGACCTGGGCCAGACCCCGGGCGGCCACACCTGTAAGGCCATGCAGGGGCTAATTGCTGAAGGCGCCGAAATGATCGCCGAGAACGCCGCGCCCGCCGTCAAGGACGCTGGCCTGATTGCCTGCGCCCAGCGCGTCGAACACTATGAAATCGCCGGCTACGGCACCGTGGCCCGCTACGCCCAGGTGCTGGGCCACCAGCAGCATCTCGAAGTGCTGCGCGTGACCGAGACCGAAGAAAAGGCCACCGACAGCGACCTGACCACGCTGGCCGCAACGATTAATCAGGCAGCCGCACAGGCCTGACAGCGGCACCCAGAGCGGCCACTGGCTTCTCCTTTGGCCGCTTCTCAGGCAAAGGGAGTGAGACTTCGTTACAGACAGCGGCAGAAGTGGACTTGAGGGGCGCCTCTCGCCCCAAGGTGGAGAGGGCGGCTCTGAAAGGGGACTCAGGCGGGTAGCTTCAAAGTGCGGTAGAAGGACCTGCTCTCAAGGAGCAGGGCGGCCGCATCAACGGGAAGCCGCCCTGAAGTCTTAGCTCATCTGCATTCAGGGGCAGGGGTTCAGAGTAGAGAACACTTTGACCCGCCCACACGCGGCGGCCGGGAGGAGGCCACCTATGAACGAAATCACCCAGGGCATGCCCATTTTCTGCGCCGACGGCATTCAGCACGGCACGGTGGTCGAGATTGACCGCGACTACATTCGGATGCGGCTGCCGGACGACACCCGCGACCATTTTATTCCGCTGGACACGGTGGCCCACGTCGAGGACGCCGTTCACCTGAAGCTCAACCACCACGACCTGCTGGCTACCCTGTAAACCAGAGAGCGAGTCGCAGCGCGCTATAAGCATACTTACCCTAACGGGGCCCCTGTTCTGGCGGTCCCAATTTTTCCTGCCACTGACAGAGTGCGTGGAGATGCCCTAGCACTACTTAAACACCCTTGCTGGACAAGGTCTCGCCGTCATCCCATTGTTTTGGCCACAGGTGGGTAACGAGGAGCACCAAACAGTTCCGTGACCACTGCGGGTCCTGCTCGTCTGGGTCTGCTTTGTAAGATCTAGAGCCGATTTCAAGCTTGTATACGTCTAGCTCGCCAGTAATCTCAAGCTGTTGATAGTAAACGGCCCTCACGGATGCTCCCTCAGGAATATCGGGATGTGTAGAGGCTTGTATGATTCCTACTTCCTCTGGGTCATAGCGTTCAACACGGATAACTAC
This sequence comes from Deinococcus arboris, assembly GCF_009755355.1. Taxonomy (GTDB): domain Bacteria; phylum Deinococcota; class Deinococci; order Deinococcales; family Deinococcaceae; genus Deinococcus; species Deinococcus betulae. The sequence goes on from NZ_WQLB01000028.1 coordinate 5,952, forward strand.
TTGGGGATATGCTGGCTTCATATCTACCAATTTATGGGCCTCCCGACCGATAGGATTCCTCACTGACGTGTTTAAGTAGAGCTACCTTGCGGCCTATGCTGACCGCCGGCGCCTACCGCGAACAGGTCTGGGATGAACTGGCCCGCAGACGTGCCTGCGCCTATCCCCTCCCGCCGCATGGCCACTGCCCCAACTTTACCCACGCCCGCAAGGCCGCCGCGCAGCTCCTGGCGCACCCCCAGGTGGCGGCCCTGCACACCCTGATCGTGGGGCCAGAACGCGCGCTGTATCCGCTGCGGGGGCTGGCCCTCAAGGCCGGTAAGACCCTATACGTCCCTCACCAGAAAAAAGAAGGCTGGTACTGGACACTCTCGGACCCGGCGGGCGCGCGCCTGAGCGCCATGCCCACCCACGGTGAACCCACACTAAAACCAGAGGGCGCCCAGGCCGCCGTCCTGGCCTGTGTGGCGGCAGACCCGTCTGGCGCGCGGCTGGGGAAAGGGTTTGGCTGGGGGGCACGGGGACTGCGCCTGAACCTGCCCGAATACACCCTGGCCCACCCGCTGATGCTGCCGGACCAGTTGCCCTGTCCGCCCGACTCGCAGGTGGCGCTGATCGGCACGGCGGGCGGAGTGCTCGTCTGCCCGGCCGAAACTTCAGGGCTCTGAGGCGCGTACCATGCGGTATGAGCCGACGCCCCAGCGCCTACGTGCCCGCCCTTGTTACGGTTGCCACGGTGGGGGTGGCCGCTGGCGCCGCCTACCTGGCCCGCACCCGCAAGAAAGAGGTCACAGGCCTGGTGGTCAGCCGGGTGCTGGAACGGCCCGTGTCCCGCAGTTCGTACAGCGACCTGGGCCAGAGTCTGGAACGTGCCGGCACATTCCTGACCGGCCGGGCCGAGCGGGCCGCCGACACCCCGGCCAACCGCGAAGTGCTGGGCCACATCATTGGCATTGAGCGCTGGGGCCAGGGGCGCCTGCGGGCCGCACTGGGCGCAAAGGCCGACCTGGACGGCAGTTACCACAGCCACCGCCCGCCGCAGGACACGCCCCTGCGCGAGTTGCGGCAGCTGGTCACCACCACCCGCGCCGCCACCGTGGACCTGACCCGGCGCCTGCACCGCACCCCGCCCGACGACACCCTGACCATTCCCCACAACCAGTTTGGCCCCATGACCCCCAAAGCCTGGTTGCGCTACCTGATTCAGCACGCTGACTTAGAGAGCCGGCGGCTGCGGGGTGGTGCGGCGGCACCAGAAGCCGCCCCCACCAGTGCAGCAAAACTGTAAGACCCGACCCTCTACCCTGAGGGAGCCATGAGTGTCCTCAACAGCGTCCTAACCGCCATTGTGAAAGACGGAGCCAGCGACATCCACCTGCGGACCGGCAGCGCCCCGGCTGGGCGCGTAAATGGCCTGATTAAGCGCTACGGCGACACCCGCCTGGGACCAGACCACGTGGAGGCCTTTGCCCGAGAGATGATGTCGCCCCCCATGTGGGACGACTTTACCCAGCGGCGCGAGGCCGACTTTGCGTACGGGATTCCGGGACTGGCGCGCTTCCGCGTGAATGCCTACTGGCAGCGCGGCACCATCGGCCTGATTATGCGGGTCATTGAGGACAAGGCCATTCCCAACTTTCAGCAGCTGGGGCTGCCCATCGAGACCTTTGAGCAGCTCGCGCAGCACGAGCGCGGCCTGATTCTGGTCACCGGGCCCACCGGCAGCGGCAAGACCACCACCCTGGCCAGCCTGCTCGACCACATCAACGACACGCAGCCCGTCAATATCGTGACCCTGGAAGACCCCATTGAGGTGCTGCACAAGGACAAGACGGCCATGATCAGCCAGCGCGAACTGGGCATGGACACCCTGACCTTTGCCAACGGCCTGCGCGCCTCCATGCGCCAGGACCCGGACGTGATCCTGATCGGCGAGATGCGCGACAAGGAAACGGTGGAAGCGGCTTTGAGCGCGGCGCAAACCGGCCACCTGGTGTTTTCGACGCTGCACACGCAGGACGCGGTGCGCACCGTTAACCGCATCATCGACTTTTTCGCCCCGCACGAGCGCGACCAGATTCGTCAGGGGCTGTCCGAGAGCATCGTGGGCATCATCAGCCAGCGCCTGCTGCCCAAAGCCGGGGGCGGGCGCGTGCTGGGCCTGGAAATCCTGCTGGGCACGCCCACCGTGCGCGAGTGCATCAAAGACCCCGAACGCACCGAGGAAATCAAGCAGGCGCTGCAAGAGGGCGGGTCGCGCGGCATGCACACCTTTGACCAGCACCTCGCCAGCCTGGTGCAAAGCGGCCAGATGACTGAGGAAGACGCTCTGGCCAGTGCCACCAGCGCCCACGAACTGAAAATCATGATGATGCGCGCCCAGTACGCCTGAGCTGAACTTCGGGCGGACGAGCAAAGCGGCGCGGCTGAACGAGCAGGCGGAGGACAGGGCCAGAACGCGGGTACCCCTCCTGAGCATGCAGCCAAGGGACAAAGATGGGAGAGCGGCCAAGACGCGGGCCGCTCTTTTTCATGGCTGTTGTAGACACGCGCCACAAAACGCTGAGGCTCTGTTGGGGTGGGCTTCATAGGGTAGGCGGGGGTACGTTCTGGGCCGGGGGGGTGCGCTTTGCTGGGGACAGTTGTTCACCGCTGCGGCCTGCTGGGCGCACGCCGGGGCCGTCTGCTCCGTTGTCCCTGACCCTTGCGTCCTGACTGAGAGGTTCCCCATGAAACTGCACAACATCCTGTATCTGCTGGGCTTTGGTTCAATCGCGCTGAGTGCGTCGCAGTATTTCCAGAGTGACGCTTCGAACAAGGAGCGCGACGGCCTGTTCGTGGGGCACTGGGCGCCCACATTCTTTATTCTCGGCAAGATTATTGAGGACAAGAGCCGCCTCAACCGCTCTTTGACCGAGTAACCGTCTGGAGAAATAAGCGCGCCGGAGCAGCCTTGCAGCCCCGGCGCGTTTGCCTTTCAAGGAGGTGGGCCATGCCCGACGCCTGGAGCAAGAAAGATGAGCGGCAATACGAGCACATTAAAGACAGCGCCCTGGAACACGGCGAGAGCGAGGACCGCGCCGAGGAACTCGCCGCCCGCACCGTCAACAAACACCGGCGGTAGGAGGGGCGCACCCCCAACACCCGCACCCAGGGCACCGGCAACCCCCACACAGCCTTGGCCGACCTGAGCCGCGACGAACTGTATAACCACGCCAAGGAAAAAGACGTGCCGGGCCGCAGCCGCATGAGCAAGGCCGAGCTGGTCGCCGCACTGGGCGGCTGAATTGGGCGGCTGACCTACAGCTTCAGGCTCTGGACCACCGTCGGCACCCGCCAGAATTCCGTGCTGGTGGTGATAAAGAGAGTGGTTCCCTCCGGGCCACCAAAGCAGAGGTTGGTGGCCTTCTGCCCCAGCAAGATGCGGCCTAGTTCCTGGCCGTCTGGGCTGAGGACATGCACGCCGTCGCCTGCACTGCTCCAGATACGTCCGGCTTCGTCGAGGCGCAGGCCGTCAGTCTTACCGGGGTCCACCCGGAAGTGTTCGCCGTCCAGCGTGGCCTGCCCATCCGGAGTGACCCGGTAACGGTAGGTCGCGCTGTCGCCGGTATCGGCCAGCAGCAGCAGGTCGGGGCGGGCAAAAATCAGGCCGTTGGGTTTGAAGCGGTCACGAATAGGCGCCGTCAGGGTGCCGTCTGGGGCGAGGCGAAAGACCCAGCGGCCCGGCAGTTCCATCGGGGCGCCGGTGCCACCTTCTTCTGGCTTGTCCAGGCCGTAGCTGGGGTCACTGAACCAGAGGCTGCCGTCAGGGTGCAGCGCCACGTCGTTGGGCGAATTGAGGCGCTGGCCCTCGAAACGGTCGGCCAGGACGGTCCAGTGGCCATCGGCCTCCTGGCGCAGCAGGGCGCGCTGCCCATGTGAGCAGGCAATCAGGCGGCCCTCGGCATCGATGCAGTGTCCGTTCTGGTAGCTGCTGGGGTGCAGTTCCTCCTTCAACTCGCCCGCGTCGGTGTAGGCCCAGGTGCGGTTGCCCGCCACATCGCTAAAAATCACGGCGCTGCGCGCCGGCACATAGGTTGGGCCTTCACCGGCCTGATAGCCCCGGCCCAGGCATTCAGGCGCCGCGCCGGTGGGAAACAGTCGCAGGAAGTCGGGATGGGCGGCCTGAAAGGCGGGGTGGGTCATGGCCCTATGCTGCGGCCTGAGCGGCCAGCAGTGCCAGCGCCGGGCTGTCCGGCTGGCCCGAATGGTTACGCGCACAGGAACAAAGAAGGGGTGAAGGGGGCGGGCGTCAGGCGCCGCAGCCAGCGGTATGCTGAGGCGTTATGACGCAGTCGCAGACCATCATGTCCGGCGGGAACGCGGCCTTTATCGAGGGGCTGTACGAGGCCTACCTGGCTGACCCCCAGAGTGTGGACGCCGAGTGGCGGGCCTACTTCGACGAGGTGCGCGCCGGGGCGCAGGAAACTGCCCACTCGGCCATTCAGCAGGCTTTTTATCAGCTGGGTACCCAGCGCCGGGGCCAGACCCTGGTGCCCGCGCCACAGGGCGTGGGGGGCGCGCAGCAGGCCGCCGGCGCCCTGGTGACGGCCTACCGCGTCTACGGCCACATCAGCGCCCGGACCAACCCGCTGAAGATGCGCGGCCTGCCGGTCGTGCCCGAACTGACGCCGGAATACTACGGCCTGTCGGCGGCCGACCTGAACCAGCCTGTGCAGGACGGCCCCTTTGCCGGCGCCCTGCGCGACGTGATGGCCCAGCTGCACGACACCTACTGCGGGGCCATTGGCTTTGAGTTCTCCTATCTGCCCGCGCCCGAACGCGCGTGGTTTCAGGAGCGCATTGAGGCCGGACGTGGCCGGGGCCAGTACACCCGCGAGGAACGCCGCCGCCTGATGGTCAAACTGAACGCCGCCGAGGGGCTGGAGCTGTACCTGAAAAACAAGTATCCCGGCGTCAAGCGCTTTGGTCTGGAAGGCGGCGAGAGCTTTATTCCGCTGCTGGACCGCATCATTCAGCAGGCTGGGAAAGCGGGCGTCAAGGAAGTCGTGATCGGCATGGCCCACCGCGGCCGCCTGAACACCCTGGTCAACATCTTCGGCAAGCCCAGCTCCGTCCTGTTCGACGAATTCGACGGCAAGAAAAAACTGAGCGACAACCCCGACGTGGCCGGCGACGTGAAGTACCACATGGGCTATTCCAGCGACGTGCGCACGCCTGGCGGTCCCATGCACCTCGCGCTGGCCTTTAACCCCAGCCACCTGGAAATCGTGTCGCCGGTGGTCCACGGCAGCGTGCGCGCCCGGCAGGACCGCCGGGGCGACCTGGAGCGCCGCAGCGTGCTGCCCGTGACCATCCACGGCGACGCCGCCGTCAGCGGGCAGGGCGTGGTCATGGAAACCCTGAACCTCTCGCGCCTGCGCGGTTTTTCTACGGGCGGCGCGGTGCGGATCGTCATCAACAACCAGGTGGGCTTTACCATCTCGGACCCTCGCGACACCAGAAGCAGCCGCTACTGCACCGACGTGGCCAAGATTGCCAACGCCCCCGTGCTGCACGTCAACGGCGACGACCCCGAAGCCGTGGCCTTTTGCGGCGACCTGGCGCTGGCCTACCGGCAGGAATTTGGCAAGGACGTCTTTATTGACCTGATCTGCTTTCGCCGCAACGGCCACAACGAAGGCGACGAGCCGCGCATGACCCAGCCCATTATGTACCGCGAGATTGACGCCCATCCCGGCACCCGCGCGCTGTATGCCAAGGAACTGGAGGCGGCGGGCGTGCTGGAACCCGGCGAGGGCGACCGCCTGGTGGGCCGCCTGCGCGACCAGCTGGACGCCGGCGAGGCCGTGGTTGAGGAAGTGGAGAACCTCGCGCAGAGCAAACTGGCCGTGGACTGGAAGGAGTACACCGGCACCCACTGGCGCGACGAGGTGCCCACGGCCGTGCCGCAGGACAAACTGACAGAACTGGGCCTGCAACTCACGGCAGTGCCCGAAGGCTTCAAGGTTCACCGGACCATCGAGCGCACGGTCATCAAGCCGCGCGCGGCGATGGCCAGAGGCGAACAGCCGCTGGACTGGGGCATGGGCGAGATGCTGGCCTACGCCACGCTGCTGGAGGAGGGCCACGGCGTCCGCCTGGTGGGCCAGGACTCGGGGCGCGGCACCTTTGTTCACCGTCACGCGGTCCTGCACGACCAGAATGCGGCTGACCCCATGAACGAGGAATACATGGCCCTGGCGCACCTGCGAGACGGCCAGGGCCGCGTGGAAGTCATCGACTCCACCCTCTCCGAGGAAGCCGTGATGGCCTTCGAATACGGCTACTCCACCAGCGAGCCCAAGGCGCTGGTGGCCTGGGAAGCCCAGTTCGGGGACTTTGCCAACGGCGCCCAGGCCGTCATTGACCAGTTCCTGAGCGCCGGGGAAAGCAAGTGGCAGCGCCTGTCGGGCCTGACCCTGCTGCTGCCCCACGGCTACGAAGGGGCCGGTCCGGAACATTCCAGCGCCCGTCTGGAGCGCTACTTGCAGCTGTGCGCCCAGAAGAACATGCAGGTTGTGGTCCCCAGCAGCGCCGCGCAGATTTTCCACCTGCTGCGCCGCCAGGTGCTGCGGCCCTACCGCAAGCCCCTGATCGTGATGACCCCCAAGAGCCTGCTGCGCAACAAGCAGGCCATGAGCCCCCTGTCCGACCTGGCCACCGGCCGTTTCTGCGAGGTCATTGGCGACGAGACGGTGCAGAGCGCCCGGCGCGTGGTCATCAGCTCGGGCAAGCTGCACTGGGAACTGGCCGAGGCGCGCGACGCCGACCGGGACGGCTACGCGGGCACGGCTCTGATTCGCCTGGAACAGCTGTATCCCTTCCCGGCTCAGGCTCTGGCCGGAGAACTGGCGAAGCACCCCGGCGCGCAGGTGGTCTGGGCGCAGGAAGAACCTGAAAACCAGGGCGCCTGGCTGATGATCTGGGAAGACCTGGAAAAGATTCTGTCCCCCGGACAGACCCTGAAGGCGTCTACCCGCCCGCGCGCCGCCAGCACCGCCGCCGGGTATGCCAGCGTGCATGCCAAAGAGCAGGCCAAGGTCATTGCCGACGCTCTGGGAGAAAAGGTCAGCGGCGAGGTCGTAGAGGAACAGAAGGAACTGGCCGAAACCGCCAAGCAACAGGGCTAATCCTGCGTCTTTCTGGCCGCCGCGAGTTGCACGCGGCGGCCTTTGTTCTGTCCTCTTTTGCGTCAAGACCAGCACATGAAGAGGCTCACAAGCGGAGGCACTTCTCAGCTCGCTCTCAGCTTTCTGGTCTCTTTTTGACGCTGTGGTGGAGAAACCAGTAGACCTTCACCCCTCCTGCAGTTCACTCCTGGCTGTCTCCTCAAGAGGGGCACACGGGGGCACCCTAGCCTCATGAGGACACACCACGACTTACACCTTTTGGAGGTGCCCTATGCGAATGTTGTCAATTGGTGTTAGCGGAATACTGCTCAGCCTGGCCACGGCCGCTGGTGCCCAATGTGTGCAGAAGCCCAGCCACGCTTTTAATGGCCTGGTGCCGATTGTGTATCCCAGTAGTAATGGGGGCGCGCTGCTCCAGCGGGCCTGTGATGCCGGGGCCCAGCGCCTGGCCAGTGACGTGATGGCCAGTGCCAAAGCCCAGGGGATTGCCGTGAAATGGGTCGAGATTTACGGCGCGCGGCGCTGGGGGTCTACCTTTCACGACCTGATCTACAAGACTCGCGCTTACGGGTACAACCAGGCCAGCTTTGCCAAGTACAACGTGGTGCCCAGAAGCAAGATGAGCGGCGGCGAGTTCCTGGTGTACGCCAACAAGACCGGCAAATACATCGCTATGGCCTCGTATCAGGAAGGCACCAGCACCGCCAATACGGCCGACGTGTTTGTGGTGTACGGCAACTAGAGGAGGGGAAGCGCCCTCTCTAGCCATCAGGAAAAGGCAAGCGCCCTGGGTTCAGAGCCCTGAGGCGCTGCGCTTTTTTTGGCCTTCTGAAGTTCAGCCATAGGGACGTTCTCCTGCCGCCAGCCGTCCCGCGTCCCCGGCCCAGGCACAGGGCCAGAGGGGTATAACAGAAGGCGCTATGGCGGATATCAAAGTTCCTGTTTTTTCCGAGTCGGTCAGCGAAGGCACGCTGCTGGAGTGGCACAAGAAGCCCGGCGACGCAGTCAAGCGCGGCGAAGTGCTGGCCCAGATTGAAACCGACAAGGTGGTGCTGGAAGTCACGGCCCTGCAAGACGGCGTGCTGGTCAGCGTTGCCAAGAACGAGGGCGACACCGTGCTGAGCGAGGAAACCCTGGGCGTGGTGGGCGAGGCGGGCAGTGCTCCGGCCCCCACCGCCAGCGCCGCCGCTGACCCCGCTGCCGGCCCGGTGGCCAATGAAACAAGCGCGGGCGGAACTGCTGCCCAGCCGGACAGCGCCCCGGCCGGCAGCCTGCTGGGCAACGAGGCCACCCGCCGCGACGACCTGTCACCGGCGGTCCGCAAGATTGTGGCCGAGCAGGGCCTGAACCCCGCCCAGATTCCGGCCACAGGCCCGCGCGGCAACATCACCAAGGCCGACGCTGTGGCGGCTGCGCAAGGCGGCGGCACGCAGCAGGGCCCGCAGACCGCTGCGGCGCCTGCGCAGGCCAGTGTGACGCCCGCCGCCAGCATTCCGGCCGGCGCCCGCCCCGAACAGCGCGTGCCCATGACCCGCATCCGTCAGCGCATCAGTGAGCGCCTGAAGGACGTGCAGAACACGGCGGCGCTGCTGACCACCTTCAACGAAGTGAACATGAAGCCGGCGATGGACCTGCGCAAGAAGTACCAGGACCAGTTTGTCGCCAAGCACGGCACCAAGCTGGGCTTCATGAGCCTCTTCGTGCGCGCCGCCACCGAGGCCCTCAAGGCCTTCCCCGTGGTCAATGCCAGCGTCGAAGGCAAGGACATCATCTACCACGGGTACTACGACATAGGCATTGCTGTGGCCAGCGAGCGCGGCCTGGTGGTGCCCATCCTGCGCGACACCGACACCATGAGCCTTGCGGGCATTGAAAAGCAGATCGCCGAGTTTGCGACCAAGGCCAAGGGCGGGAAACTGACGCTGGACGACATGTCGGGCGGCACCTTCTCCATCACCAACGGCGGCACCTTCGGCTCCATGATGAGCACGCCCATCATCAACGCGCCCCAGAGCGCCATTCTGGGCATGCACAACATCATCGAGCGGCCAATTGCCCAGAACGGGCAGGTTGTGATTGCCCCCATGATGTACCTCGCGCTGTCCTACGACCACCGCATCATTGACGGCAAAGAAGCGGTGCAGTTTCTGGTCATGATCAAGAACCTGCTGGAAGACCCGGCCCGGATGCTGCTGGAACTGTAAGGGCAGAGAATGGACGATTGGCCGTGAACGGGCAACCGCACCAGCAAGAAGGGCAGGCCAAGGGGAAATCCCGGCCTGCCCTTCTTCCGTTCCACTGATAAGGGACAGCATCGGCTTCCAAAAGCCATCAGAAGGGCATTGTCTCCCTCGACCCTGTGTCCACCTGACTCTGCACCCCAAGCGGGCCTGCCCAGAGATTAGGACTATCTGCTACCGCAGTCTTGCCCTTCCCTCTTACACCTGCAGGTCTTCTTCCTCGGTCAAGAAGTCCACGGCGCCGCTGCCTATCTCGTAATACGCACCAATCACGCGAATCTGGCCGCTGGCCTCGGCGGCCTGAATGACGGGTTCCTGGCGCAGCAGGTGAACCTGATACCGCACGTTGTTCAGCACCGCCTCGCGCATGCGGGCCTTCTTATCACGGATGGTCGGCATGCCCACCAGCGCCGGCTGAATGCAGCGAATCAGGTTTTGCAGGTGGGCCGGTTCCTGGGCCACGCGCGTCTCGGGCAGCAGGGCCGCCGCCACAGCGCCGCAGGCTTCATGGCCCATCACCACAATCAGGTGCACGTCCAGGTGGCGCACCGCGTATTCCAGGGTGCCCAGCCCCGCCTCGCCCACCACATGCCCGGCCACGCGCACCACGAACAGCTGCCCCAGGCCCTGGTCAAACACCAGTTCCACGGGAACGCGGCTGTCGCTGCACGCCAGTACGGCGGCGTAGGGGGTCTGGCCCATAATCTGCGCGCGGCGCTCGTTGGCGCTCATCTCGGGGCGGGTGGCCTGGCCACTGAAAAAACGGGCGTTGCCGTCTTTGAGGGCCTGAATGGCCGCGTCAGGGGTGGCCACATCCGACTCTTTGAGGTCGGCAATATCGGCCATGCTGGCGCCGCGCCGGATGGCGTCAAGGATCCGGCGTTCCAGGTCGGCGGCTATCTGCGCGGCACTTTCGCTCATGGGCGGCATGGTAGCGCCCCGCCTGCGCGCCAGGCTGCACCGGGTCTATCCTCGGCACCATGAGCCATGACCTGCCCCTAGACCCTACCGCCGAGCCGACCATCAGCGAGCTGCTGGAGCGGTACGCCACCCTGCGCGACACCCTGCTGGGTCTGGAAGCCGAGCGGGAGGCCCTGGGCGCGCAGTTGAAAGCCGCCCTGAATGCCGGCGCGCACGCTGAGACCGACCTGTACCGCGCCGCCCTGAAGGTCACGCGGCGCGTGGAATACCCGCTGGACCGCTTCCGTGAGGTGTTTGGGGACGCCGCCGCGCTGGAAGTGGCCACCATTGACCGCAAGAAGGCCGACGCACTGGCCGGCGCCGGCGACCTGAATGCCGATCAGCTGCGCGACCTGGCCGTGGTCAAGGAAACGCAGGCGCTGGTGCTTCAGCCCAAAACGCGCTGACCTGCCCCTGACCCCGCGCGGACCCTGACGTGACAAGTGGCCGGCACTCTGGGGGCATGAGTCAGAACCCCAATTTCCTGCGGTCTTTTTTGCTCCCGGTTCTGCGTCCCGTTCTGGGAACACACGACCCGGAGGCCCACGCGCCCACCGAACACTTCACCGCTCAGGCCCACGTCTACACCGAGCGCGAGGCCCGGCAGGCCCGGCGCCGCCTGGCCCAGAGCGACCTCGAACGGCTGACACAGTAAGGCGGCGTGTGCGGTCGAGGCGTTTGTGCCAGCGCCTCAATCCGACTAGAGGGAAAGAGGACAGCAGGTGACAGGCGCGGAGTTGGCCAGTTGGGAATGCGCCGATGGGTCAGCACAACAAGGCGGAAGTCGTACGAGACGGCTGCGGTCCGTCACCTCACCACATCGGAACCAAGCCGGTTCACTTCCTAAACCCGGTTCTCTCGACCTCTTGCTCCTGAGATGACCGGCAAAAAGGCGGCACCTGATGGCTGTGTTCGGCCAGAGTGCAGCGGCACACCTCTGCCAGCCCACCACACCAACAATAGGCGGCCACCAAATGTTCTGGTGGCCGCCCGGATAGGGTGAGCAAAAAGCATTGCCGGTGAGCAGCGGCACCCGCGAATCATCCCTTATGGCTGCTGCCTTCCGGCCCTGACCAGGTTCAGGCGTTCACGCTGCGCTGCGCCAGCAATGCGCAGCGAAGATAGCACAGAGAGGAACAAGAAGCGCGCCGGTTCCCAGGGCAGGAAACCGGCGCGTCTTTGTTTGGTGCTCGGGATGGGACTTGAACCCACACAGCTAAGCTACACGCCCCTCAAACGTGCGCGTCTACCAATTCCGCCACCCGAGCAGTCCATGAGAGGCGAAGCCATATTAGGGGGGTCGGCGGCGAGTGTCAAGGCGGGCCGCTTGCGCCCAGGCCTGCGCGTGGTATGCTCACGTTTGCCGCCGCGAGCGGTCAGACCCCGCCCCAGGGCGGTTTTTGTCTGGCTGATGCGTGCGGGACGCCACAACAAGAGAGGTTTTCCATGATTGAGAAGAAGCAGACCATCCAGACCCACGCCAAGCACGGCACCGACACCGGCAGCACCGCCGTGCAGATTGCGCTGCTCACCGAGCGCATCAGCAACCTGGCCGCCCACCTGACGGCCAACAAGAAAGACAAGCACGGCCAACGCGGCCTGCAGCTGATGAACGGTCAGCGCCGCCGCCTGCTGAAGTACCTGGAGCGCACCAGCTACGACGAGTACATCGCCCTGACCGACCAGCTCAAGATTCGCCGCGGCCAGCGCATCGTCCGCTAACACCTGCGCCTCTCGGGCCGCCGTTCCCCCAGCAGGGGGCGGCGGCTTTTTTGGCTTACCGCTCGCCGGCAGCGGGGCGTTCCCGGTGGGGCGCGGCCCGCCAGTCCCCGCCGGCCACCGGGACTGCGCCGGGCTGGGCCAGCCGGTCAGGGCGGGCATAGATATAGACCCAGGCGGCCACCTCTTCCCCACTGTCCAGCTGCAGTGTGGCCACCTCGCGGGTGTACAGAGGCGGCTGCTCGTCCACGCCTTCCAGCTCGTCCAGTTGCGGCAGCGCGGCGGCCCAGGCCTCTGGCCCATAGGTCAGCAGCACGCCACGGACCTGGGCCTCGGCCGGGCCGGGCCGCAGCGCCGGGTAGGCTTCGGGGTGCAGGTGGTACAGCGTGAAGCCGCGCAAGGTGGCGGGCTGGGCCTGGGGGACGCCGGCCGCCGTCAGGTGGGCGTTGCGCTCGCCGGGCATCAGGGTGCCGTACACGAACACGTGGGTCGGCTGAGGCGTCATGGCTGTCACTGTAGCGGCCGGGCAGCCCCTCACCTATCTTCGGGTCTATGTCCCTGCGCCAGTGTGCCGCCGCTCTGCTCGTGAACCCATCGGGTCACCTCCTGCTGGTACAGCAGCAGTACGGGCTTCGGCTGTGGGGCGCGCCCGGCGGCGTGGTGGATGAGGGCGAGACCCCACAGGCCGCAGCGGTGCGCGAGACGCAGGAAGAGGTGGGCCTGACCGTGGAGGTCACGGGCCTGGTCGGCCGCTATCTGTTGCAGGGCGGCGGCTGGCCCGACGTTCTGGCCCACGTTTTTCTGGCGCGGGTGGTGGCGGGCACGCCCCGGCCAGACCCCGCCGAGGTGGCGGCACTGGGCTGGTATCCCCCAGACCAGTTGCCAGGGCCACTGCTGCCCGACCTGGAGGCGGCCTTGCCAGACTGGCAGGCAGGTCAGCTGGGCGCCGAACGCACGGTGCAGCGCCGCCTGACCCTGCCGCCCCTGCACTAATCACGGTGGATGGCACGAGGGCACCACGCATCCCAGCCAGGCCACTCCCCTTGCCGCCCGAACCTGAAGCCCAGAGCATTTCTGAAAGCAGGTGGACTCTTCTGCCCCGCTGTGTGACGCTGGCGGCCAGATGAAAGCCAACGTCTTCCATTTCCTGAATGCGGGCGAACAACTTCCAGAAGTACTGGCGGCATAGGTGGAGGCCGTGGCCCGCGAAGCGTTCACCCGCCACACCGGCCGGTTGGGCCTGGATGGGGTGGACGCCGTCCTCTACGCCAGCCCGTGGACGATTCCGGAAACAGGCATGGTGGGCAATGCCCCAGACGGCTACAGCGTTCATCTCGCCGTGACCCCACAGAGTCCGCAGTTCCTTGACCATTGGCAACGCGAGCTGCCCGCGACGCTCGCTCACGAACTCCATCACGCGAAACGCTGGCGTCACGCAGGCCTCGGAACGTTGCTGGAGGCCCTGGTCTTTGAAGGACTTGCTCAGCATTACGAGGTCGAGGAACGCGGTGAGCCCCCTCTCTATGCCCAGCCCACCACCGACCTGGGCGCCCTGTGGGCACGGGCACGCGAGCAGTTGGACGGCCCGTATGACCATCAGGCCTGGTTCCTAGGGTCCGTGGGTCAGGACCTGCCCCGCTGGGGAGGCTACGCCCTGGGGTTTGAGTTGGTTCGTCAGTTCCTGCAGCGCGAGGGCGGAGACGCGGTCATTCACGCCTCAACACCGGCAGAACAGTTCCGCTCTGCCTGGTCGCTTGATTGACAGAGGGAATGGAGGACGTTCCAGAGCTTTCGCCCACGGTCATCCGGGAATGGGTGCATAGGGGGCAGACGGTAGGCGGCTGGAGAGACGAGAGACGCATCCTGTCCTGCCAGAGACCAGGGCCGACGTCCTGGCTTTGGCAGGCGTTATGGACTGAACTCGGACACCCATTCTGCTGCGCTTCGCCCGTCCGTTGGCCCCGGCACCTTTGAGGCTCAATGCTCTCGGCAGGGCTGGGTTTTCTGCTCTGCGCTAGACCCGCTGGCCGCGCGGCTGGTGAAAATACACCCGGCCCACCACCGTCGCTTCCTCGGGCCGCACCGGGGGATGGTCGGGGTTGTCACTGCTGAGCCACAGATGCGCGCTGTAGCGGCGCAGCCGCTTGACGGTCAGGCCCAGCCCCGGCACATGCAGGACGTAGATGCGGCCCTCGCGCAAATCCAGGTCGCTGGGGTCCACATACACGCGGTCCCCAGGCCGGATACCGCCGGCCTCGGTGGTCATGGAATCGCCCTGGACCTCCAGCACCAGCATGCCGGGGCGGTGGTCGCGCAGCGGCACGAGTTCGTAGTCAATCACGCGGCCCTCGGTCTCGCTGGTGGGCAGCCCAGCGGTGGCCAGGGCGCGCACCGGCACCCGCACCAGTTCCAGTGTGCCCAGCACGTCCTCGCTGGGGTGAGAGGCCAGGGGCCGCAGGCCTGTGCGGGCCATCCATTCACTGAGGGACAGGCCCAGGGCGCGCCGCAGGGCGTCCTGACGTGCCGGGGTCAGGGCACCCAGATCACGCTCGCCGCGCTCCAGGCGGCTGAGGTACGGCTGTGCCACCTGGCCTTCCTCGCCGCCGTGTTCGGCGGTCAGGGCGCTCAGCTGGGCCTGGCCCACCCCCCGGCGCAGCCGTTGCTGCCGCAGCCACTGGGCGAGGTCGGAGGAAGGCAGCTCAGACGACATGAATGCAGTGTAAACGGCAGAGCAGAAGGCGATTGCATACCTCTGCATTGCAATATGTCTGTAGACATATTATGCTGAGAGCAGACCGCATGAGCCTGTTTTCGTGCGGCGCCGCGTCCTTTTTCCTGCTGGAGGCTGTCATGCCCGACCCGTCATCCCTGCCGCCCACGCTGCCGACCCTCGCCCCTCTGCTGCTGCTGGCATTTGCCGCAGGCAGCTTTACCCAGCTGACCCGGCTGCTGGCCCGTCCTGGCCGGCTGCGTCTGCGCCCCACCGCTGCCCAGGCCCTGGCCGCCGGAGTGGCCGCCTTGACGGTGGTGGCCCTGCTCAGCCTGGCCTTTCCGGCCCCAGCCCCCGCCGCGCTGCTGGCGGCGGCCTGCGTGACCGGCTGGAGTGGCCCGGCCATCCTGGGCCGCCTCAGCGCCCTGACCGAGCGTCAGCTGGGCCTGCGGTTGCCCCCTGAGCAGGACAACCAGGGCTAAGGCGGCTGGCCCTCTGCGCCCCCAGCCAGAGGCCAGATTCACACCGCATTCACATGGGAAGTTTGGCCACAACAGCCCCCGGAGCAGCCGGGCAGAATAGCGCATGAACCTAAGGTCAGTTCGGGGCGGCCTCGTCCGTCCTTTCCTTGTGACGCTCCTGTCCGCCTTTCTGACGGTGGGCATAGCCCAGCAGGCGGCCCCCACCGCCGCGCCCGCCCCTCAGAGTGGCCAGAACCCACGGATGCAGGGCGCCAAGCCGCTGAGCGCGCAGGAGCAGGCCACGCTGCAGGCCCTGGTCAGCAAGGTGCGGCCCGCCACCGTGCGTGTGGAACAGTGTGCCAATACCAGTTGCACGAGCCGCGACGGTGTGGGCAGCGGCGTACTGATCTCGGCCGACGGCCTGGTGCTGACGGCCTACCACGTCATTCAGGGCGCCACCATCCTGAGTGTGCAGACCGAGAACCGCACCCGCTACACGGCGCAGGTCGTGGGTTACAACGACCAGGATGACCTCGCCCTGCTGCGGGTGAAGGTGCCGGCCGGCACGCCCTTCCTGCCGCTGGCCGCCGCACGCCCGGTTATTGGGGACATCGCCCTGGCGATTGGCAACGGCAACGGCGCCTTCCTGAAGACCAAGGTGGGCCGCCTGACTGGCCTGGACGCCGACGCTGGTCGCGCCGACTTTCCGCCCGGCACCCTGGAACTGGATACCCCCCTGATTCCTGGGGACAGCGGCGGCCCAGTCGTGAACGCCCGGGGCGAGCTGACCGGCATCGTGAGTTACATCAGCCTGAACCCGCAGTCCAAGCAGCCGCAGTCCTACGCCGTGCCAGTGACGGCCACAGACCCCCGGCTGACCCAACTGAAAGCCGGCGCCAAGTTGGACGCCCCGATTATCGGCATTACCCTGGCTGGCCCTTTCGCTGAGCTGAGTTTCCTGCCCGAGCGCTACTTTGCAGAGCTCACTAAACTGCTGAAACTGGGCGACACGCCAGGGGCCTTTTTTAGCAGCGTGTCCAAGAACAGCCCAGCAGAGAAAGCAGGCCTAAGGCCACTGGTCCTGAATGGCAACGACGAGCGGGTCTCGGGCGACATCGTGACGGCGGTGAACGGCAAGCGCATCGTCAACTTCGGGGAGTTCCAGTACGCGGTGCGCGCGTACAAACCCGGCGACACCATCACCCTGAGCGTGCTGCGCGACGGCAAGCCGCTGGAGGTCAAGCTGACCCTGGTGGGCCGCAGCACCGTCTCCAACTGACGGCCAAGTAAGGGCCGGAGGCGCCTTGCCTTCGGCTCTTTTGCATAGCCATCTTCATACTCTCGTAACAGGTCTTGACAATTCTGCCCGCAGCAGAATAATGCAGCTATGGACACCCTGAAAAAAGCCGGAGCCATGCTGGCCCACCTGGAGCTGTTTCACCGCATGCTGGACCTGCGCGGCCTGCTGCAACTGGCGGCCCACATGGAGGAGCGCGGTGACCGCGTGACCCTGATCAGCCCCGGCAGCATCACGCTGATTGGGGCCGAGATGCACAGCGACGCGCAGGTGACGACCACCAAGGGCGCCACCATTGAGGCCGCCACGGCCTACCGCGTGTTGCAGGGCCTCAAAGGGCACGACGCGCCCGAGTACGCCGTGACCCGCGAGGAACTGGGCGCCCTCAACGCCCGCGCCGTGACCGAGCTGGGGGACAGTGACGCCCTGCGCGCCTTCGAGACCACACTGACCCGCATCTCGGCGGCGCCGACCACCCCCACCGAACCCAGCGCCGAGCGCCCGGCCCGCGGCCGGCGCGCCGCCGAGGGCGAAGCGGCCCCCGAACAACCCGCCGCCTAAAGCCCGCCTTTCATCAGCCGCGCTTCACCCTGGCCCGCTAGGCTGACCGGGATGAAGCGCGGCGTTCTGGTGTCTTTGCTGCTGTGGTCAGGGCTGCCGTGGTCGGGGGCCGGGGCCAGCCCGGCAGGCGACCTGCTCCGTCAGGGGGAGTATGCCCGTGCCTACAGTGCGGCGCAGGCGAGCGGCGACTCTCTGACCGCCAGCCGCGCCGCAGCGGCGGTGGCCGAGTACCGCCGGGGAGGCCGCGACTGGGTGGACCGGGCCGTGGCCAGTGCGCAGGCAGCCGCCGCCGCCAGCCCTTCTAACCCCGACGCCCAGCTGGCGCTGGGCAGCGCCCTGGGCCTGCAAGCCCGCGCCGGAGGCTACACGCTGGGTGCCCTCCGCACCGCGCACGGCGCCCGCGCCGCACTGGAACAGGCCCTGACGCTGGCCCCGGCCCGCGCCGACGTGAAAGTGGTGCTGGCCGAGTGGCACGCGGGAGCCTGGGCCAAAGCGGGGATCTTTAGCGGCGGCAACGCCGGGCAGGCGCGCACCCTGGCCCTGGCCGCCGCGCAGGCCGCCCCCGAGAATGTCTTTGTGCAGACGCACGCAGGCCTCAGCCTGGCGCTGCTGCGCGACCCCCAGGCCGGGCGGATTCTGGCCCAGGCGGCGGCCCTGGCCCCCACCGACGCGCTGGACCGCGACGTGCAGGCGCTGGCTCAGCAGACGCTGGCCACGTTGAAATAGGCCCCCGCCCGCTATCCTGGGACCTATGACGGCCCCCGAGTCCCCCACCCCTGCCCCGGACACGCCGCGCGTGGCCCCCAACTTCATCACCGAGATCATTGAACGTGACCTGGAAGCCGGCACCTACCCGCAGATCGTGACGCGCTTTCCGCCGGAACCCAGCGGCTACGCGCACCTGGGGCATATCTTCGCCTCGTTTCTGGATTTTCAGACGGCGGCGCAGTACGGCGGGCGCTACCACCTGCGCATGGACGACACCAACCCGGAACTGGCGGCCCAGGAATATGTGGATGCCATTGCCGAGGACCTGAAATGGCTGGGCTGGGACTGGGGCGAGCATTTTTACTACGCCAGCGACTATTTCGAGAAGTATTACGGGTACGCCGAGCAGCTGGTAACCCAGGGCGACGCCTACGTGGATTCGGTCAGCGGCAAGGAGATGGCGCGCCTGCGCGGCGACCCCAGGACGCCCGGCACGCCCAGCCCGTACCGTAGCCGCACCCCCGAGGAAAACCTCGACCTGCTGCGCCGTATGCGCGCCGGCGAGTTTGCCGACGGCGAGCACGTGCTGCGCGCCAAGATTGATCTGAGCAGCCCCAACATGAAGCTGCGCGACCCGGTGCTGTACCGCATTCTGCGCGGCACCCATTACCGCGCGGGCGACGCCTGGTGCATCTATCCCATGTACGACTTTCAGCACCCGCTGCAAGACGCCCTCGAAGGTGTCACGCACTCGCTGTGCAGCCTGGAATTCGTGGACAACCGCGCTATTTATGACTGGCTGATGGAGCGCCTGGGCTTCGCGCCGCGCCCCCACCAGTACGAGTTTGGGCGCCGGGGCCTGGAATACACCATCACCAGCAAGCGCAAGCTGCGCGAGTTGGTCAAAGAGCGCGCCGTGTCCGGCTGGGACGACCCACGCATGCCGACCCTGCGCGCGCAGCGCCGGCTGGGCGTGACGCCGGAGGCCGTGCGCGCCTTTGCCGCCCACATTGGCGTGAGCCGCACCAACCGCACCGTGGACATCAGCGTGTATGAAAATGCCGTGCGCGACGACCTGAACCACCGCGCCCCGCGCGTCATGGCGGTGCTGGACCCGGTGCGCGTGACCCTGGAGAACGTGGAGGCCGAGCAGACCCTGAGCCTCCCTTACTGGCCCTTTGACGTGGTGCGTGACAGCCCTGACGGCCTGGTGGGGCGGCCAGGCGGCGCGCGCGTAACCCCCGAGGAGGCCGCGCGCCCAGTGCCCCTGACCCGGACGCTGTACATCGAGCGCGAGGACTTCAGCCCCGAGCCGCCCAAAGGCTACAAGCGCCTGACCCCCGGCGGCACGGTGCGTCTGCGCGGCGCCGGGATCATCCGCGCCGAGCGCTTCGAGACCGGTGAGCAGGGGCAGGTCACGCACATTGTCGCCACCTTGCTGGGGGACGACGCCAAGGCCAGCGGCGTGATTCATTGGGTGAGCGCCGAACGCGCCCTGCCGGCCGAATTCCGGCTGTATGACCGCCTGTTTCGCGTGCCCAACCCCGAAGCGGCCAACCCCGAGGACGCGGGCGCCGAGCCGCAGGCCCCTCACTTTGACCCGGAGGAAATCGGGCACGAGGACGAGAGCCGACCTATGAACACCGAGTTCATGCGGTACCTGAATCCCCACAGCCTGCGGGTCACGCGCGGCTTTGTGGAACCTAGCGTGGCAGACGATCCCGGTGACACCCGCTACCAGTTCGAGCGCCAGGGGTATTTCTGGCGCGACCCGGTGGACAGCCGACCTGACGCCCTGGTGTTTGGCCGCATCATCACCCTGAAAGACACCTGGGGGCAGAAAGCGGAAAAGGTTGACGGCGCCAAAGGGCCGAAAGGCGAGAAAAAGCCGGCCAAGGCAGACCCGGCCAAGCCGGCTCCGGTTGCCACCGCCCACGCTCCACTTCTGCCCGAACAGGAGGCCGAGGTGGCCCGCCTGACGGCACTGGGCGCCGCTGAGGCCGACGCGCGCACCGTGGTCCGGGATGAAGCGCTGCAGGCCTTTGTGTCGGGGGCCGTGCCGGACGCGACCCTGGCGCAGGTGGTGTCGTGGACGGTCAACGACCTGGCACCGGGCCTGCGCGCTGGCAACGTGCAGGTGACAGCCGCCGACCTCTCGCCGCTGGCGGCGCGGCTGGCCTCGGGTGGGGTCACGACCCGCGTGGCGCGCGACGCCCTGGCCCGCGCCGCCGCGTCCGGCGAGGCGCCGCTGGGCATTATCGAGCGCGAGGGGCTGGCTGGCGGCCTGTCTGACGACGACCTGAACGCCATCATTGCGGGGGTGTTGGCGCAGAACGCCGAGAAGGTGGCGGCCTACCGCGCCGGCAAGACCGCGCTGCTGGGCTTCTTTACCGGCCAGGTGATGCGCGCAGCGGGCGGCCGGGCCGATCCGGGGCAGGTGGCGGCGGCTCTGAATCAGGCGCTGGCGGGCTAAACCGGGCTGACCGCAGTACTCAGCGCTCTTCAGGGGCAAGGCCCTGGGCAGTGCTGGGGAGACCTTACGAAGTGGGTCGAGAGCCGCGCCTGTAAGAGATGGCCCCGCCCTCTCTCCTTCAAGCCCGTAGAAGACTGTCGGCGGAGAACAGCCTCACGCAAGAAGGCACAGCGCAGAGTCTGGGCATGACCGAGAGAATCCGTAACCTTCCTGGGTCTTCCGGTCGGGCCAGCGGCTCCGCCAGCCCTCAACCCGGCCCCCTCCCAGGGGCAACTTGAGTACAGTGACAGCCATGAATCCGCCTGTTCTGCTGCGCACCGCCCTGCTGGGCGTCACCCTGGCCCTGTCCGGCGCGGCCAGCGCCCTGACTCTGGCGGACCCCAAGGTGTACACGGTGCCGGGGGCCGACACCAGCGTCGCCGCCTTTCTGCCGGGCGGCCAGGTCGTCGTCAACGCCGACAACGGCGTGCTGGTGCTGGACGCCGCCCTGAAAACGGTGCGCAGCTGGTACAGCCTGCGCGGTGACGTGCTGGGCCTGAGCGCCAGCCCCGACGGCAAGCGGGTGGCGGCCCTGTCGCGTGACCGCTGGGTGGTGTGGGACGTGGCTTCTGGCCGCGAACTGCGCAGCGGCACCCCCGCCCTGGACGCCCGCGTGGCCTTCGACGCACGCGGCGACCTGCTGCTGCTGGAACGCGGCACCCTGGTGCGCGTGGCGGTGGCGACCGGGCAGCGCACGCCCCTGCTGGGGGGCGGCGACCTGGGCGACGTGGCGGTCAGCCCCGACGGTCAGCGGCTGGTGACCCTCACTGACACCGAGGTCTCGCTGCTGAAGCTGGACGGCGGCACAGCGCTGACCAGTGGGGCCGTGCTGGCCACCAGCGAGGTGGACGAGGACTGGAGCGAACTGGCCGCCACCTTTGCGCCGGACGGCAAGGCGGCCGTCGTGCGCCTGGGCGAGCAGACCCTGATTCTGCGGGAGGGCCAGACCGGGGCCACCGAGGTTGAAGGCGGGGAAGACCTGAGCCTCAGCGGCAGCGTGGTCTTCCTGAACCCCACGCAGTTTGTCTATGCCGAGTACGGCGAGGGCCAGTTGTACGACGTGCAGACCGGCGAGGCAGTAGGCGAGGCCCTGGAATTCGATGCCTACGAACCTCTGCTGGGCGGGCCGGACGGCGCCGTGCTGGCCCTGGGCCGCTCGGTGGGCCGCCTGAGCACCGCCGACCTGAGCGCCCCGCCGCGCCCGCGCGTCACGCTGCCGTCCAGCAACACCTGGACCGGCGCGTTTGTGGGGGGCGTGCCGCACGCGGGAGTGGGCGAGTTTCTCAACCTGAAGACCGGCGTGGCCCTGAACGCCGGCAACCGGGACAACCTGCTGGCCGCCGAGGCCCACAGCGAGAGCCTGTGGACCCTGAGCGGCCTGACCGTCAACGTGTACCGCGCGGGCAAAGTCACGCGCGTGGCCACCCTGGACGAGGACGCCGAATACGAAACGCTGCACACCTCGCCTGACGGCACGCTGGCCGCCGTCAGCGGCTACGGCGGCGCCGCGCTGCTGGACAGCCGCAGCGGCAAGGTGGTGGGCACCGTGACGGCGGCCAAGCTGAAGGTTGAGGACATTCACGACGCCCTGCCCACCCTGGATGGCCGGAGCCTCCTCTTGATCCCACATGAGGGCGATCTGCTGCGCTACGAGCTGGCCAGCGGCCGCAAGACGGTGGCCTTCAAGCTGCCGGCCGGGGCCGAAGCCTACGAGTTCCAGCAGAGCCGGGGCGGCACGCTGGCCGTCGCCTACGGCAGCGAGAACGATGACCGCATTGCGCTGATCAAGCCGGGCGCGGCCACCGCGTTCAAGACTCTGGTGTTTAGTCAGGCGGTGCGCGCCCTGCGCTTTAGCCCCGACGGCAAGCAACTGGCGGTGCTGACCGGCGACAACCAGAATGCCCTTCAGGTGTACGACACCGCCAGCGGCGCCCTGCTGACGCGCACCGGGGCCTTTAGCCTGCGGACCTCGCTGCTGGCCTGGGCCGCAGACGGCTCGCAGCTGCTGGTGGGGGCCGGCCTGCTGGGCCAGCCGGGCAGCGCCACGGTTTATACGGTCAAGAAATAAAGGGGGGTGGGAGGTTGGGGGCTCGCTCCTCTAACCTCTACCCCACTCTCATAAGGATTCCGTCTGTTTCGTTGACACCTTCGGAGAGCGCCGGCCTACACATCCACGCCCGCACCCGTTGTGCCCCTTCTTTCTCCAGCCGAATCGTTGAGAAAAACGATTCAATCGGAGTTCCTCTCAGTTCAGTGTTCGGCCGCCCTGCGCGCCCTGCTGGGCCAGCAGGTCCCCGGCGCGCCGCAGATGCTCTTGCAAGGTGACGTGCCAGTCGTCGCTTTCAGGGGTGTGGCTCAGGGCCTGCTGGGCGTAGGCGTAGGCGGCAGCTGGGTTGGGAAAGCCCTGCTGGGCCAGCACGTCGGCGGCCATCTGGTGGGCGGTGATCCAGTCGCGGCTGCCGGGCGCCGCCTCGCGGATCACGCGCTCGTAGTGCTCCAGGGCGTCATCCAGCTGAAAGTAATCCAGGGCCACGCTGCCCAGCACCAGACTGGCCGGAATCACGGCCCCCTGGGCCAGCGCCTGCTCGGCGCCGAGCTGCGCTTCGGGCAGGCGGCCCAGGCGGTAATCGCATTCGGCCACGTCGGCCAGGACCTCGGGCAGGTAGGGGTATTCGGGGTCGGCCAGCGCCGCTTCCAGCTTCTCGCGGGCCTCAACCGGGCGGTCGAGGTCCAGCAGCGCCACGCCCAGCTCGTGGTTGGCAAAGGGGCGGTCGGCGTCGGTGGACAGGTTCAGGGCCGTCTCGAAGGCCTCCAGGGCCTGCTCGGTGCGGCCCAGATGGGTCAGCACCTGGCCGCGCACCAGCGCCACCCCGTAGCTGGGGTCGCCGTGCTGGCCTTCCAGGCGGGCCGCTTCCCGAATCATGTCGTGGGCCTGCTCGGGCTGGCCCAGATTCAGCAGCGCCTGGGCGCGCAGGTAGTGCCAGGTGGCCAGGTTCAGGCCCTGCTCCTCGGCCTCGTCGGGGCTGGGGCGCGCGGCGTACAGGGGCCGGGCCTGGTCGAGCGCGGCCTTGGCGGCATCAGGCTGGCCCAGTTGCAGGTGCAGCGCCGCCTGTTCCTGCAACATGACGGCGCGGTTCACCCCGCTGGCCAGGTGCGCCGCCTCGGCGTACAGGGCGGCGGCCTCGGCACTTTGCCCCAGGCTCTCGTGGGCGTCGGCCTCCCAGGACCGCAGACGCCAGCGCAGGTGTTCCGGCAGGTCGCGGCTGGTCAGCTCGATGTCCAGGGCTTCTTGCGGCTTTTCACCCAGCGCCAGGGCACACAGGGCGTGAAAGCGGGCCAGAGGATCGGCGGCCCCACGCACACTCTGGGCCGGGGCGGTGGCCTCCGGGCCGCGCGTGCGGGCGTCCAGTTCGGCGCTCAGGGCCAGGAGCAGGGCGTCGTCCCGCAGGGCCGGGTCCAAGGTGCGCGCCGCGCGCAGCGCCGCTTCCAGTTCTGTGGTGGCCGCGTCGCCGTACAGGGCGTGCAGGTGGCCCAGGTAGAGGGCCAGCCGGGCCTGCGCTGGTTTACGGGCTTCATTCATGGCGGCGTCCAGAATCCCGAATGCGGCGTCGTAGTCGCCTCCGGCGAGCGCCGCGCACACTTGCTGCCAGGTGGTCGCCACATCAATCATTTCCCCGCAGGATACTGCGCCGTTGCCAGCAGAGGCGCGTGCCCGGCTCATCCTTTCGCCGCTTGCCTGAGACGGCCACAGGCGGTCTTATGGCGAGGTGACCCCTCCCAGACCTTCCCTGTGGCCCGTTGCCGGCGGGGTGCTGGCCCTGCTGTGTTTTGCCGCGCTGGGCCTCCTGGGCTGGCAGTGGCTGGCCGGAGGCCGGGCCGCGCCTGTGCCCTACGCCGAGTTTCAGCGCCTGCTGGCCGCCGGACAAATTGAGCGCGTGGTGGTGCGCGAAACGGGCGCCGCCGTGACCCTGACAGCGCCCGCCGAGGTGCAGGTCAATACCGTTCAGGGGGTGCAGCCCCGTGAGCTGCGCGACTTCAGCGTGCAGCTACCCAGCAGTCTCGCCCTCCCCGGCAGCCGCCTGATGAACGACCTGAACGAGCAGGGCGTGCAATGGCGCTTCGAGCCGTCTGGCCCGTGGCCCGGCCTCCTGCTGAATGGCCTGCCTCCGCTGCTGTTTCTGGCGCTGTTCGTGGCGCTGCCGCTGACCCTGCTGATCCTGTTGGCCTGGCGCGCCCGGCGGCCCAAAGTTGTCAAACCCTAAAGAGCAGGTGTAAGGCGGACCCTACTCACGCACCTTGAGTCTGGTACACTCAAGTTCAGCGGGGCGAAGCGCGCCCCACCCCTCTTTTCTTCTCCCTTCTGGAGGACTGTTCTTGAAACGGCTCAATCCCTGGCTGATCGTCCTGTTCGTCCTGGCCCTGTTCCTGATGTTCTCGCAGGCCCCCATGAGCGGACGCTCCAGCGTGAACTACAACGAATTCAAGTCTCTGCTGGAACGCGATCAGGTCGAGCGCGTGGTGGTGCGTGAAAACAACGCCGCCGTGACCCTGAAAGCGCCCACTGACGTGCAGGTGAACACCGCCCAGGGGTTGCAGCCCCGCGAGCTGCGTGACTTTTCCGTGCGGCTGCCCAGCAGCCTGGCCACGCCCGACGGCGGCCTGATTAACGAACTGGAAGACCGGGGCGTGCAGCTGCGCTTCGAGCAGCCCAGCCAGTGGCTCGGCATCCTGCTGAACTTCCTGCCCATCATCCTGCTGTTCGCCATGATGTACTTCTTCTTTATGCGCGCTCAGGGCGGCCAGAACGGCGTCATGCAGTTTGGCCAGTCGCGCGCCAAGAAGTACGGCAAGGAAAACCGCGTGCCCACCAAGTTCACGGATGTGGCGGGCCACGAGGAAGCCAAGCGCGAACTGGTAGAAGTCGTGGATTTCCTGAAAAACCCCGGCAAGTACCACCAGATTGGCGCCGAGATTCCCAAGGGTGTGCTGCTGGTGGGTCCTCCCGGCACCGGTAAAACGCTGCTGGCCCGAGCTATTGCCGGCGAAGCCGACGTGCCGTTCTTCAGCGTCAGCGCCTCTGAGTTCATGGAAATGTTCGTGGGCGTGGGGGCCAGCCGCGTGCGCACGCTGTTTGAGGACGCCCGCAAGAGCGCCCCGGCCATCATGTTCATTGACGAAATTGACTCGATTGGCCGCAAGCGCGGCGCCGGCATTGGCGGCGGCCACGACGAGCGCGAGCAGACCCTGAACCAGATTCTCTCGGAGATGGACGGCTTTGATAAGGCCAGCAGCGTGATTGTGCTGGGCGCGACCAACCGCCCCGACGTACTGGACCCCGCCCTGCTGCGTCCCGGCCGCTTTGACCGTCAGGTGACGATCGACCTGCCCAACCTGAAAGAGCGCGAGGCGATTCTCAAAGTTCACCTGCGCAACAAGCCGATGGCGCAGGGCGTGGATGTCAACGAGATTGCCAAGAGCACACCGTATTTCTCGGGTGCCGACCTGAAGAACGTGACCAACGAGGCCGCGCTGGAGGCCGCCCGCCTGAGCAAGACCCAGATTGACATGAGCGACTTTTACCGGGCGCTGGACAAAATTACCCTGGGCCTGGAAAACGGCAGCCTGACGGTGAGCGAGCAGGAGAAGAAGGCCATCGCTTACCACGAGGCCGGGCACGCCGTCACGGCCGCTGTGATTCCGGGCAGCGACAAGCTGCAAAAGGTCAGCATTATTCCGCGTGGCCGCGCGCTGGGGGCTGCTTTCTACCTGCCTGAAGAGCAGGTGCTGATGAGCAAGGAGCGCCTGGAAAACCAGCTGATTGTCGCGCTGGGGGGCCGCGCCGCCGAAGAAGTCTTTATGGGCAGCGTGACCAGTGGCGCCGCCGACGACTTCCGCAAGGCCACCAACATTGCCCGCAAGATGGTGCTGGAGTGGGGCATGGGCGACAACTTCAAGAACATGGCGCTGACCACCGACAGCGGCCCCGTGTTCCTGGGCGAGGACATGGCCAAGCCCAAGGCGTTCAGTGAGCACACCAGTCAGCTGGTGGACGAGGACGTAAAGCGCATCCTTAACCGCGCCTACGAGCGCGCGCGCGAGCTGGTTACCCAGTACCGCCAGGCGATGAATGAGGTCGCCGAGGCCCTGCTGAGTCAGGAACTGATTACCGGCGATGTGGTGCGCGAGGCCGTGGCCCGCGTGAGCGGCGAGCAGCAGGCCATGCCACAGACGACGGCGTAACGCCCCTCCAGCCTTCTCCTCCACCAGCCCCTGGCCACGCGGTCAGGGGCTGGTGCTTTGCTCGCTGGGCAATCTGGCGGATGCCGCGTGCCCCGCCAGACTGGCCCCATGCCCACCTACCGTCTGGAATCTGGCACTGACGCCGAGCGTGAGGCGGCTGTGTCAGCTGCGCTGGTCGCCTACAACGACGAGCGCAGTGAGATGCTGCGCCAGCGCCTGACCCCCGAACACCGCCTGAGTGTGCCTCTGGAAAGCTATCTGCTCTCGGAGGCGGGCGAGGTGCTGGGCGGCTGCGCCGGCCGGGCTGTGCCGCTGTGGGGCTGGCTGGAGATTGACCTGATGTGGCTGCGTGAGCCCCTGCGCGGCCAAGGCTGGGGCGCCCGTCTGCTGCGCGATGTGGAAGCCCAGGCCACGGCGCTGGGCTGCACCCGCGCCAAGCTCAGCACCTGGGAATTTCAGGCGCGCCCCTTTTACGAGCAGCAGGGTTACGTGGTCTACGCCGAGGAACAGGACTACCCGCCCGGCCACACCAACTTCCTGATGCGCAAGGCCCTGACGCCACCGGCAGAGGCGGCTGAGCGGCCCGGCCTGCTTGCCCATTGAACCCCAGGGCGCCGCGCTGCGTACTCTGGACGTGACGTGGACTCTTATGACTAAGGCGAGCCCACCCCAGCAGGCTCAGCCCGAGCCGCCCCCAGAGCTGCTTCTGGCGGCCCGGCTGCGCCGCCGCGACGAACGGGCCCTAGCCGAGGCCTACGACCTGCACGCGGCGGCGGTGTACGGGGTGCTGACCCGCCTGCTGGACACCGCCAGCGCCCAGGAGATCTTGCAGGACGTGTTCGTGCGGCTGTGGGAGCGGCCAGAAGCCTACGACCCGGCGCGGGCAGGCCTGCGATCCTACCTGCTGGTCGTGGCGCGCTCGCGGGCGCTGGACCGCCTGCGGGCCACGAAGGTCACCGCGCCGCTATACACCGAGGACGGCGCCGAGTGGCCGCTGCCCGACGAGCAACCCGGCCCCGCCCAGCGCAGTGAGAATGAAGCCCGGCACCGCCGCGTGCGTCAGGCCCTGGGCGGCCTGAGCCCGGCGCACCGCGAAACGGTGGAGCGCGCGTACCTGCGCGGCGAAACCCGTGAAGATATTGCCGCTGGCATGGGGGTGCCGGTTGGCACGGTCAAAAGTCGGCTCAGCCACGCGCTGGGCCATCTGAGGCGCCTGCTGGGCGAGGAGGCCCGTTCGTGGCTGGACTAGAGACACACTGCCCGCTGGTGCAGGGCGAATTGCACCGCCACGTTGCCCACAACGAGCCGCTGAGTGGAGCGGCCCAGGCCCACCTGCGCAGCTGCGCCGAGTGCCGCGCGGAATTGGCCCTGCTGCGCGGCGTGCAGGCTGCGCTGCTGGCCGAGGTGCCCTCTATGGCCCCGCCGCCTGCGGTGCGCGCCCAGGTGCTGGCCCGCGCCCGCCGCCCGGCCCGGCGCTGGTGGCCAGCGGCCCTGAGCGCCGCAGCAGCGGTGGGCGCACTGCTCACCCTGAACCTTCTGGGTCCCTCGCGCGGGGTGGCGGGCGCGCTGCCCGACCCGGCGGTGGTGGTGAGCGCAGGCCGCGACCTGCTGGTGGCCAGCAACGATCACCAGGGCACCCTGACCCTGCTGCGCGGCGGGCAGGTGCAGGCCACCCTGACGGCCCCCGCCGCCCAGACTCCCTGGTTTACCGAGGGGGTGCGCCTGGGGCGGCGGGTATTCCTGGCTGACGCCGCCAACGACCGGGTGCTGGAACTGACGCTGACGCCGCTGCGCCTCACCCGCACCCACCGCGTCCCGGACGGGGTGGCGGGCCTGAGCGCCGACAGCGGCGCGGCGGGCGGCCGGGTGTACTTCAAGAGCGTGCGCGGCGCGGTGGGCACCCTGGACGGCGCGCAGGTCACGCTGGCCCGCGAGGCCGGGATGCCCCTGGCCGACGCGATGGACGGCGTGCTGCTGCTGGGCGGCCACCTGCTGGTGACGCACCACCTGAGGGGCGAGGTTTGCGTGCTGGACCCTGACACCCTGGCCGTGCGCCGCCGCCTGCCCCTGGGCGGGATGCCCGTGGCGCTAGCGGCGGTGCGGGACGGCGTGCTGGTGCTGGACGTGCAGGGCCGCCTGCTGCGGCTGCGGGGCGACCTGAGTGTGGCGCAGACCTGGGCGGTGGGCGGCCACCCCGACAAGCTGAGCGTGAACGGCGACGTGGCCGTGCTGACCGACCGCAGCGGCGCCGTGACGCGGGTGCCCCTGAGGGGCGGCCCGGCCACCCGCACCCAGCTGACGCACCCCATGGACGTGGAGGTGCTGCCCGACGGCACCTTTGCCGTGGCCGAGGGCGGGCGCGGCCTGCGCGTGCTGGACGGCGCCCTTCAGACGCAGCGGGCAGTGGGGCGCCCGCCAGAATGAACCCGCAGGCCCCCTGCACCCGTACCCAAACCGGAGGGAGACCATGACCCGATTCACCCTGACCGCCCTGAGTACCGCCGCCCCTTTCATGCTGATGGCGCTGGCCGCCACCGCCGCCGCCAGCATGCCCGGCCACGACATAAGCACCATGGCCAAGGCCACCGGCTACCAGCCCTACAGCAAGGCCGCCTTTGACGCCGCCAAGAGCAAGCAGCGGGTGCTGTTCTTCTGGGCGTCATGGTGCCCCAACTGCCGCGCCGCCGAGGCCGACATCCAGAAAAATCTGGGGAGCCTGCCCGCAGGCGTCGTGGTGTTCAAGACCGACTACGACAAGGAAGCGGCCCTGAAAAAGCAGTACGGCATTACCTACCAGCACACCTTCGTGCTGGTGGACGCCCAGGGCAAGGCGCTGCGCAAGTGGAGTGGCGGCGGCCTGAAGCAGATTGTGGCCAACGCGGCCGCCGCCAAGAAGATGTGAGCGGCTGTGCTGCTGCTGCTTGTGGCGTTTGTGGGGGGGCTGCTGACGGTGCTGTCGCCCTGCGTGCTGCCCGTGTTGCCGGTGCTGCTATCGGGCACGGTGGGCGGGCGGGGCCGCCCCCCCGGCATCATCGCCGGATTCCTCGGGTCGTTCGTGCTGCTCACGCTGTTTCTGGCCAGCGTGGTCACGGCCCTGAACCTCAGCCCGGATGCCATTCGCTGGGTGGCGGTGGTGATGCTGGCGGGCTTTGGCTTGACGCTGGCGGTGCCCGCTCTGCAAGCGCGCTTTGAACGTGCGGCCAGCCGCGCCCTGCCCCAGCGGGCGGGCGGCGGGGGCGACGGGTTTCTGGGCGGCGTGCTGGTGGGCGCGACCCTGGGTGTAGTCTGGACGCCCTGCGTGGGGCCTATTCTGGCCAGCGTGACCACCCTGGCCCTAAGCGGTCAGGTGACAGCCTTTGCCGCCGCTGTGACCCTGGCCTACGCGCTGGGCGTGGCGCTGCCCATGCTGGGCGTTATGTGGGGCGGTCGGCGCCTGCTGCACCGGCCCGCGCTGCTGGGCCGCCTGAACGGCCTTCAGCAGGTGTTTGGCGCTGTGCTGGTGCTGTTTGCCGCCGGCATGGTCGTTGGCCTGGACCGGCAGGTGCAGACCGCGCTGGTTGAGCGCCTGCCTGCCCTGCAACGCCTGACTTTTCTGGAAGAAACGGCGGGCGTGCAGCGCGAGCTGGAACGCACCGACCTTCAGCCCACCCTGCCGTAGCGGGCAACACAGGCCGGGCGGCTGGGATGTGGTGCCCCAGCCGCCCGGCCTTTACTCGCGCCAGATGGCCCAGTGGTTGTCCAGTTCGTCCATCTGGTCCTTGGTGTGCCCGCCCTGACGCAGCAGCGCCATGACCTGACCCCGGTGGTGGCTGTCATGCACGATGGTGTGCTGCAAGAAGTGAGCGGGGCTGGCGCGGTAACTGCCTTCATTCCAGGGATCGGCAAACGGTTCGCCGGACGCCAGGTGGGCTTCGACGGCCTTAACTGCCGCCTCGTCGCCGGCTGTAAAGGCGGCGTTCAGCTCGGCGGGCGGGCTCTCCTGCCAGCGCCACATGGGGTCGCCGTCGGCGTCTGTGCGCGTGGGGTCCAGCAGGGGCATGGCGTGGTCGCGCGACAGGTTCCACAGCCAGCTCACGCGGAAACCCGCCATGTGCCGCAGGTGCCGCTCCACTGTCCAGCCGCCCTGACCGTCACTGAGGGCAAAGTCGGCGGGGTTCAGGGCCGTCAGGAGGACTTCGTTCACGCGGGCGTTGCGGCGAAACGATTCCAGCAAAAAATCCAGGTTCGACATAGAGGCTCCTTTCAAAGGGGGTTAGAGGGTGTAGTGCACAGCGTACCTGTGTTCTTGGTCCGTGATGCTCAGGCTCAGCTCGCCGCAGATGCCGCTCAGGTCGCCCTGACCAGAGCCCTCCACGATGCGGTAGAGCAGCCGCTGCTGCCCCTGAGCCTGGTCGCCCAGATGTGCAAAGGCGAATTGACCTGTCCGGCCCGCCAGCGTGCCCGTAAACACCTCAAGCGCCACATACGCAGTCTGCGCGTAGGCCAGCATGTGCCCCTGGCTGTGGCCGCTGAGGTCGCCCGTCCAGAGTTTGTCGAAGGCCAGTTCCTGGATGCCGGGCACCACAGCGGGCAGGTCGCCCGGTGGCCGGAAGGTGACGGCAAACGTCCCGCTGGCGACAGCGCTCATGCCGGTCCTGCGCCTCTGTCCCAGAACTGAGGCGGTTGCAGACCCAGTTCCCGCAGGTAGATGCTGCCTTGGGCGCGGTGGTGGGTCTGGTTGTCAATAGCGCCCAGTGCGGCGGCCAGGCCCGTCATCTCGCCCCAGCCTGTGTGCTGCAGGGTCAGGTAATGGGCGTCGGGAATACCCGGCAATTCGCGGGACAACCGCGCGGTTTGCTCGGCCCAGGCCGAGCGCAGACTGGCGGGGTCGGTGCTCGGCGCCTCGGCCCAGCGCGGCTCTCCCCAGTGCCCGCTGCTCAGGCCCGCCAGCACATAGTCGGTCTGGCCGTGAACCTCCCAGAGCATCGCGCCGAAGGGCCGCAGGGGCTCGGCTGGGGCGTAGGTCAACAGGGCGCTGTCTGGAAACGCCGCCAGATAGTGCCCGGTCAGGCGGTGGTGACCCAGCCAGTGGGCGGCGAGTTCGGCCGACAGCATCAGCGCTCGTAGAAGGCGGGCGGCTCTTGGCCCAGTGCGCGCAGGTACACGTAGCCCTGGCCCCGGTGGTGAATCTCGTTGTCCACGGCGTACATGGCGGCGACCCACCCCGGCATCTCGCCCCAGGGCAGCGGCTGGAGGCGGGCCACCGTCTCGGCCTTCACACCGCTCCACTCGGCGGCCAGGCGGTCACTCAGGGCGTCCCAGGCGGCCAGCAGATCGGCCTTTGTCTGCGGCATGGTGGACCAGTCGGGTTCGGGCCATTCGCCGGTTCGCAGGCCGTCCAGCGTCATGGCGCTCACGAACAGCAGTTCGCCGGCCATCTGCCCAAAGGGACGCATGGGCGGCGCGGGGGTGAAGGTGAACAGCTCGCCCTCGGGAAAGGCCTCGATGGTGCGGCGGGTCAGGGCGCGGTGGCCCTGCCAGTGGGGCAGAAAGGTGGACAGCGACAGAACGGCATCGGCGGTCAGGGTCATGGGTGAACCTCCTGTGGGTGAATCTGCCCTCAGCGTAATCGTGATTCCCGTCAGGATGTGTCGCCTTTGCCGGCTAGACTGCGGGTATGTACGACCCAGCCATGCGGGTGCTCACCGTGCTGGAACTCTTGCAGGCCCGCGAAAGCGTGACCGGCGCAGAACTGGCCCGCCGCCTGGAGGTCAGCCCGCGCACGGTGCAGCGCTACGTGACCCGCCTGCAAGACCTGGGCATTCCGGTGGAGGGCCGCCGGGGGGTGGGCGGCGCCTACCGCCTCAAGCCTGGGTTTCGGCTGCCGCCCCTCATGTTCACGCCCGAAGAAGCCCTGGCGGCCGCGCTGGGCCTGCGCGCGCTGCGCCAGCTGGGGCTGCACGCCCTGGCCCCCGCCGCCGAGAGTGCCGGGGCCAAGCTGTCGCGCAGCTTACCCACGGCCCTACGCGACGACGTGCAGGCCTTAGAAGGCAGCGTGCATCTGGACCCGGCACCCTGGGTGGTGGGGGTGGGGGCACAGGTGCTGGCCGAACTGCTGCGGGCGGTGCGGCAGGCGCGCACCGTACAGTTCAGCTACGCCGCGCCGGGCCGGGCCGCCACCACCCGCCAGGCCGACGTGTACCGCGTGGTGCATTTTGGGGGCCGCTGGTACGCCGTGGGCTGGTGCCACCTGCGGGCGGCGCGGCGGTCGTTCCGCCTTGACCGTCTGAGCGACCTGGCCGTGCTGGACACCACATTCCTCCCGCCGCCTGACTTTGACGCCGCCGCGTTCTTGCGTTCGCAGCTGCGGGCGCCGCCCACGGCCCATGCGGTCAGTGTGTGGCTGGCGGCCCCACCCGAAGCCTTGCAGGGCCGGGTGTCGCTGTGGGACACCGACCTGGACGCCGAGGGGGGCGGCACCCGTCTGCGCGCCCAGCGAGAGGACCTGCACAGCTTTGCCGCCTTCCTGCTGGGCCTGGAGTGCGACTTCCGGGTGGATCACCCCCCCGAACTGCGCGCCGAGTTCGCGCGGCTGCACGCGCGCTGCGGCGCCTATGCGGGGGCCAACGAGCCGGTACACTGACCCATGACCCCCGCAGCACCGCCTACCAACGACGACCTGGCGCAGGGCAAGGCCTACACCGGCCAGGGCGTCACCGTGTATTACGACGCCCGCCGCTGCGTGCATGTGGCCAACTGCGTGCGCGGCCTGCCAGAAGTGTTCAGGCCCAAGGAGCGCCCCTGGATTCAGGCGGAAAATGCGGGGGCGCAGGCCGTCGCCGCTGTGGTCAGGACCTGCCCCACGGGGGCGCTGCATTACGTACTGGACAGTCAGGAGGCGGAACGCCCCCAGGAGCCCACCGAGGTGCGCGCCCTGCCGGATGGCCCCCTCGTGCTGCGCGGCAACCTGGTGCTGGACACGCCGGCAGGTCAGGTCCGCGATGTTAGGGCCGCCCTGTGCCGCTGCGGCCAAAGCAGCAATAAGCCTTACTGCGACGGCACCCACAGCAAGGTGGGCTGGACGAGCAGCCAAGAGTGACGGTGCTTCCAGCGCCCCGCATGCGGGTTTATCTGTCCGTTACGGGCGATTTCGACCCTGACGACTTCACGGCGCGCGTGGGCCTGTCTCCTTCCCAGACGTGGCGACGAGGTGAACGGAGTGCGCGCGATCCCCAGCTTGCAGGGCGGACTGTCCCCGTGTGTGACCACTGGGCTTTTGGCCTCACTGAACGTCCAGAATTTGATCTGGAACTGCTCGTGGATGAGCTGCTGACGCTGGCAGAGAAGGGACTGAGCGCACTGGGTCAGGCTGTGGCCGACCTCGGACTGAATCTGGAAGTAACCGTGGTGGTGAAATGGGACCCCGCAACCACCGCCAGCCCAGCCCTTCACTTAAGGGGCCGACACCTGGCCCTCCTGGGTTCTCTTGGTGCAGAGGTGGACATAGACCTTTTCGCTGACTGCTGACCCGTTAGGTCGCGGACCTCGCTGTACGGGCGGCCCACAGCCGTGGCCACGTCCCTGCACCAACAACGCTCAGGCCGTCAGAATCAGCGGCTTCTCCTTGGTAATCATGACCGTATGCTCAAAATGGGCGGCCAGGCCACCGTCCGTGGTGCTCAGGGTCCAGCCGTCCCGACGCGTCCTGACCCGGTGCGAGCGGCCAGTGGACACCATCGGCTCCACGGCAATGACCAGCCCTTCGTGCAGTTTCTTCCGGTCCTGCGGACGGTAGTAATTCGGAACGTTTGGTTCCTCATGGATGGCGCGGCCAACCCCGTGTCCAAAGAGATCGCGCAGCACTGTAAAGCCCCGGCGCTTAACCTCCGTTTCGACCGCCTGCCCGATGGCATGGACCGGCCGCCCAGCGGTCGCGGCGCCCATGCCCGCCTGGAAGGCCGCCTCGGTGCAGTCAATCAGCCGCATCACCACAGGCGAGGCCGGCGGCACCGCCACGGTTACCGCCGCGTCAGCGATGTAGCCGTGGACAAAAGGCGTGACATCCAGGCTCACCACGTCCCCAGCCGCCAGCGGGCGGCGTGTCGGCAGACCATGCACGATGTCGTCATTGACGCTGATAAAGACGTTGACCGGGGCCTGGTAGGTCATGCGGGGGGCCGACTGGGCGCCGTGGCGTTCAAAGACCTGACCGGCCAGCGCGTCCAGCTCGGCCGGGGTGACGCCGGGGCGGATGGCCGCCCGGAGCGCGCGCAGCGTCTCGGCCACCACCTGCCCCGCGCGCTGCATGCCTCTCAGGTCGCTTTCGGTCGTGATGGTCATGCCTTACTGTAAGCCGGTTCGGCGGCCCGGACCGCAGCCCTGCGCGCCTTCCCTGTCCGCCTCTGCTGGCCCCGGCGTACACTGGCCTGTGACCGCTCTGAACATTCCTGACCTGATTCGCAAGAAGCGCGACGGCGAGAGCCACAGCCGCGCCGACCTGGAGCAGCTGGTGCTGGGCTACACGCGCGGCGAGGTGCCCGACTACCAGATGAGCGCCTGGCTGATGGCCGTGTACCTGCGCGGCATGGCCGAACAGGAAACCGCCGACCTGACGGTGGTGATGGCCGAGAGCGGCGACCTCATGAACCTGGCGGGCCTGGAACGCACCGTGGACAAGCATTCCACGGGCGGCGTCGGCGACAAGACCAGCCTGATCCTGACGCCCATGCTGGCAGCGCTGGGCCTGACCGTCGCCAAGATGAGTGGGCGCGGCCTGGCGCACACCGGCGGCACCATTGACAAGCTGGAAAGCATTCCCGGCTGGACCTCGGAGCTGAGCGAGGAACAGTTTCTGCGCCAGGCGCAGGAGATCGGTCTCGCGCTGGTGGGCCAGAGCAAGGACCTCGCCCCGGCCGACGGCAAGCTGTACGCCCTGCGCGACGTGACCGCCACCGTGGACTGCCTGCCGCTGATTGCCAGTTCCATCATGAGCAAGAAACTCGCTTCGGGCGCGCATACCGTCGTGCTGGACGTGAAGGTCGGCGCCGGGGCCTTTATGCGCACCCTGGAGGCGGGGCAGGGCTTGGCGCGCGCGATGGTGGACATCGGCACCCGCGCCGGGCGGCAGGTGCGCGCCGTGCTGACCGACATGGACACGCCACTGGGGCACATGGCGGGCAACAGCCTGGAGGTGCAAGAAGCCCTGGACACCCTGCGCGGCCAGGGGCCCCACGACCTGACCGAGTTGTGTGTGGCGCTGGCCGTTGAAGCCCTCGTCGCCCATGGTGAGACTCAGGCGGGGGCCGAGGCGCGTGCCCGGCAGACCCTACAAGACGGCAGCGCCCTGGAGCGCTTCCGCGCTTTCGTGGCCGCGCAGGGGGGCAACCCGGCCTACGTGGATGACCCCACCCGGTTTGACGTGGCCCCCGGCCGCGCCGACGTGACGGCGCCCACCGCCGGCTTCGTAGAGAAGGTTGACGCGCTGGCGGTGGGCCGCGCCGTGCTGGCGCTGGGCGGCGGCCGTGAACGGAAGGGCGAGGCCATTGACCACGGCGTCGGTGTCGAGCTGCTGAAAAAGCCCGGCGAAGCGGTGGCGGCCGGCGAGGCAGTGCTGCGCATCTACCACCGGGAAGGCCGGGGCCTGGACACCGCCCAGACACTGCTGGACGCTGGCCTGAGCATCAGCGCCGCCGCCCCAACCCCTGAGCCCATGATTCTGGGCCGGGTGAACTGAGAGGGGCTACCAGCGCTGCCTTGGGGAGGAGGGCACGCCTCTTATTGCCGTTGAGGCTGCAAGTTCCGCTCACTTTGTCCGTCTCAGAGTGGTGAAGGTCATCAACCCTCAACCGCTCTGAGGTCCACGCTCAGCGTGGCCTAAGGGAAGTGGACGGCCAGAAGCGTGCCCGTCCCCCGGCTTATGGGAGCCGCAGCGCCTTACAGATGGTGCCCGGTGCGGGCGGCCGGACTGGGGCGGTGCTGGACACGATGACCTGCTCGGTCTTGCCCACGTAGCCCTCGCAGCGGGCCAGCTGTTCCAAGTAGGCCGGGTCACTGGCAGCCTGGATGGCGTCTTTGAGCACCCGCACGTCGCCTTCCAGCAGCGCCACCCGGTCTAGCGTCTCGCGGGTCTGCGCCGACCAGACCACACTGCGGTAGGCCAGGTGCCCCAGCTGAAAACTTAGCTGCACGATGCCCAGCGCCGCCAGCACGCTGGCCACCATCATGCTCAGGGGCAGGCGCTGAAGGCGCCGCCACCAGACGCGCCGCGCCGGCAGGGGCGGGGGGGGAGTGTCACTCATCTGAACGCCGACCCCACCGTCTGGACAGACGATTCAATCTGGGCAAAGCGAGTAGGAGCACCCGCAGACTGACGGGCATAGAGTGGGCACCTCGGCCCTGTTCCGGGTGGTCAACACAACAGACGGCAGCCCGTATCACGCCCGGCAGCATAGCGTTCCCGCACCCTGCACAGGTGGGAAAAGGGCGGCGGGGCTACACTGGGCCGCATGACTGGGAAGCCTGAGCAGGGCGCGGCCACCGGGCGCGTGCCCGAACTGAACTGGGGCGACGCCCACCACACCGAGATTCAGCTGCGCTACGGCGATCTGGACGCCATGGGCCACGTCAACAACGCCCGCTACGCCGAATTTCTGGAGGTGGCCCGCCTGGCACTGGCGCGTGATCTGGGCATTGAACTGGCCGGGCGCTCGGTGCTGGCGCGGCTGGAACTGGACTATGTGCGGGATATCCGCCCTGGCCAGCGGGTGCTGATCGAAACGCTGGTCGAGCGCACCGGCCGCACCAGCTGGACCAGCGTGTCCCGGATTCTGGCGGATCAGGTGCCCTGCGCCTTTTCGCGTTCCGTGGTGGTGCGGGTGGACGACCAGGGCCGCCCCGAACCTCTGCCCGAAGAACTTAAGGCCCAGGTGGCCCCGTGGCTGGTCCGCCCGTGAGGGGCCAGGCCGCCTACGAGGACCGCGTGCTGTATCAGGGCGACCCCTGGGTGCGGCTGGACACCCTGCCGCGTCTGCTCGCCGAGGGCTGGCGGCGCACCCTGTCGGCCGGCGGGGTGGTCAGCGTGGTCCGCACGCCCTTTCAGTGGTCCATGAGCAGCCCCGTGATTGAAATTGAAACCGGCGGTTACCTGGGCGACGTGGGCCTGTATGTGCCCGAGGTGCAACTGCCCGAGGCGCTGACTCTGCTGGGGCTGGATGAAGACCCGGCGAACGAGGCGTAACCCGGCCTCTTCTCGCTGAACCGTTGATCACCCCCCGCCGCCTTTCCAGACGAGCGCGGCAAGCCGTGGAAGCGCTTCGGGTAAAGTTTCGGAAGAGTTTTTCTGTCCTTCTGTCCTGGTGCCCGCCGGCGCGGCGCGCCTTGCCTTTTCTTCTGGAGCGCACATGAGTCAGTCTTTTTCTCCCGAATCCATCAGCATTGGCATTGACGTGGGCGGCACCAAGATCGCCAGCGGCGTGCTGCGCGGCGACGAGCTACACGACCCCCATGTCGTCCCCACCCCCGAAACAGGCTGGAAGGCCGTGCTGGACGCTATTGCCGGCGAGGTCAGGCGCCTTCAGGAGCGCCACCCCGAGGCCCGCCTGATCGGCGTGGGGATTCCAGGACCGCTGAATGCCGACCGCACCCGCGTCAAGTTTGCGCCCAACATCTACGGCTTTACCGATGTGCCGCTGGTGGACGGCCTGCGCGACCGCCTGGGGCAGCGCGCCGTGCTGGAAAATGACGCCAAGGCGGCGGCCCTGGCCGAGGCCCACCTGGGCGCGGCGCGCGGCGCCGAGAGCAGCATTTACGTGACGGTCAGCACCGGCATTGGCTCGGGCATCGTGCTGAACGGGCGCATCTGGCGCGGGCGGCACGGCATTGCCGGCGAGATTGGGCATGTCACCGCCCTGCCGGGCGGCCCGGTCAGCGGCGCGGGGCTGGACGGCGCCCTGGAGGCAGTGGCCAGCGGCACGGCCATCGCGCGCGACGCCAGTTACGCCCTCAACCGCGACGTGACCACCGCCGAGGCCTTTGGTCTGGCGCAGCAGGGTCATCCCGGCGCCCGGCGGGTGGTCAGCCAGGCCATGCGCCACATCGGCATTGCCCTGGCTGACCTGCAAAAAACCATTGACCCCGAGGTCTTCGTGCTGGGCGGCGGCGTGGCCAGCGTGGGCGACTATTTCTTTCACGGTGTGCAGGCGGCGGCCGACGAATACGCGCAGGGCTTTGCGCCCGTCACCATCCGCCGCGCCCAACTGGGCGGCAACGCGGGCGTGATCGGCGCGGCGCTGGCCGCCCGCCACGGGTAAGGGGGCGTGGACGCCCTGTTGACGGCGGCCGAACACTACGCCCGCCCCTTTTACGCTGAAGCGCACCGGGCCTACCACAACGCGGCGCATGTGGAGGCAGTACTGGACGCGCTGCGCCGCCGGGGCGTCCTCTCCCCCACCCTGGCTCTGGCCGTCTGGGGCCACGACCTGATCTACGACCCGCGTGCGGGTGACAACGAGGCCCGCAGCGCCCAGGTCTTTGGCGAGTGGCTGACCGAGCAGGGGGCGGACGCCGCTCTGGTGGCCGAGGTCCGCACCCTGATTCTGGCGACCCAGCACAAAGCCCTGCCGGCCACGCGCGATGAAGCGCTGCTGGTAGACGCCGACCTGAGCGTTCTGGGGGCCGCTCCCGCCGACTTCGCGGCCTACGACCAGGCCATCCGGCAGGAATACCGCCACGTCGTGCCCGGGCCGCTGTACCGCCTGGGCCGACGCAAGGTCCTACAAAGCTTCCTGAAGCGGGAGCGAATTTTCTCGACGCCAGAGTTTGCAGAGCTGGAAGCGTCAGCAAGGGCGAACCTGGCCGGGGCGGTGGCCAAGCTGTAGACCGGATTGGGTGTCGTTCTGAAATCGGCACAGCAGCGGGCTATCAACCCCAGGCCCGGAGGAGCCTCCTGTCCACCCGACTGCGCCGCTTCCCAAATCTGCTGGAAATGAATCAATGACACCAACGGTTCGACCAGAGTCCATAGCAAAACGCCCCCAGGACAGGCCTGGAGACGCTGGGGGCAAAGAAGAGGGTTTTAGTCGGCCGCAGAGCCGTGGTTCCCGCTCTGGGCGTCCTGCTTGCTGGCCTTCTGGCCTTCAGCCTTGGCCTCAATCTTGGCCTTGATCTTTTTCTGGGTGTAGCTGGCTTCGCGCTCGCGCTGGTCCAGCACACTGCGAATAAAGCGGATGTCGTCCTCAATGCCGGGGATCACAATCTGCTCCAGGGCGTTCACACGCCGGCTGGTCTTCTTGATTTCCTCGCCGATGCGGCGCAGCTTCGTTTCGGTCGCCGCGACCTTCACGATGGCTTCCATCACACCGCCAAAGTCGGTCGCCGCCTGAATCGTGCGTGCGCCAACATTGATCGGGCTGAACGTCGCACTCTGACCCCGCTCAGGGATGCTGATGCGGGGCACCTTCACGCCGTAGACGCTGTCAATCTGCATATCCACGGTGTAATCGCTGCTGCCCGCCAGGCTCAGGCTTTCAACGGCTTCCGGGCTGTCCCAGGCCTTGGCCCCGAACAGGCTGGTGTAGGCGCCCTTGCTGACGCCCGACAGCTGCTCGCGGGCGGCCAGCGCGTCTTTGACCAGAGCAAAAAACTCACCGATCAGGGCGTCGCGCTTGCGCTTGAGCAGGTCGGCGCCGCCGGACGCCGTCTTGAGGCCGGCCTTGCTGGCCAGCAGGGCGCTGCGGGTGGGGCTAATCTGTCCTGCCATACATATTCACCTCCCAGGTGGGTGAAGTTGGGAAGGACAGAGCGCCCCTCCCATCTGGGTCTAGGTTAGCCCATGCTCCGGCTGCCCTTCCACATCTCGTCCATCTTGGTGCCGTAGTACTTATCGATGGAGTCCTTGGACACGCGGGTCAGCTGGCTCTGGGGCAGCTTGGAGAGAATGCCCCAGGCGACCGTCAGGCTGTCTTCGATGCTGCGGTCCTGGCCACCTTGGCCGATGAAGTACTGCTCGAAGTCATCGGCAAAGCGCAGGTACAGCTTGTCGGTGTCGGTCAGGGCGTCTTCACCCGTGATGGCCACCAGCTTGCGCAGGTCCAGCCCGTTGGCGTAGGCCGCGAACAGCTGGTCCGAGATGTTCTTGTGGTCCGCGCGGGTCTTGCCTTTGCCGATGCCGTTGCCTTGCAGGCGGCTGAGGCTGGGCAGCGGGTTGATCGGCGGGAACACGCCCTTGGAGTTCAGGGTGCGGTCCACCACGATCTGACCTTCGGTGATGTAGCCGGTCAGGTCGGGGATGGGGTGGGTGATGTCGTCGTCGGGCATCGAGAGGATCGGCACCTGGGTGACCGAGCCGGGCTTGCCGTCCACCACGCCGGCGCGCTCGTAGAGGCTCGCCAGATCGGTGTACATGTAGCCGGGGAAGCCGCGGCGACCGGGAATCTCTTCGCGGGCCCCGCCGATTTCACGCAGCGCCTCGCAGTAGTTCGTCAGGTCGGTCAGGATCACCAGCACGTGGTAGCCGTGCTCGAAGGCCAGGTACTCGGCGGTGGTCAGGGCCATGCGGGGGGTCAGCAGACGCTCCACGGCGGGGTCGTCGGCCTTGTTCAGGAACAGCACGCTGCGGGCCAGCGCGCCGGTGCGCTCGAATTCCTGCGTGAAGAACGACACTTCGCGCTGGGTCAGGCCCATCGCCGCAAACACCACGGCGAAGTCGCCTTCGTGACCGGGCACCTTGGCCTGACGGGCAATCTGCGCGGCCAGTTCGTTGTGAGGCAGACCGCTGCCCGAGAAAATCGGGAGCTTCTGGCCACGAATCAGGCTGG
This sequence comes from Deinococcus arboris, assembly GCF_009755355.1. Taxonomy (GTDB): domain Bacteria; phylum Deinococcota; class Deinococci; order Deinococcales; family Deinococcaceae; genus Deinococcus; species Deinococcus betulae. The sequence continues at coordinate 47,324 of NZ_WQLB01000028.1, forward strand.
TCTGCACGTCAATGGTGGAGATGCCGGTCTGAATGAACTCTTCGGGCTTGGCGCGGGCGGCCGGGTTCATGGCCTGGCCGTTGATGCTCAGGCGCTTTTCCGCAACCACTTCGGGCAGGCCGTCAATGGGGCGGCCCAGGCCGTCAAAGCGGCGGCCGATCATTTCCTTGCTGACGCCCAGGCGGGCCACGTCTTCCACGAGGCTCACGCTGGCAGTCGCCAGGTCCAGACCACGGGTTTCTTCGAACACCTGAATCACGGCGTTCTGGTCGGTCACGCTGATGACCTGACCGCCACGGACGCGGCCCGAGCCGTCTTTGATGTTCACGATGGCGCCGTACGCCAAGTCGCTGGCCGCGTTCACGAACAGCAGCGGACCCGAGATGTACGCGACGTCGTTGTATTCCTTCTGAAGAAGGGTCACGCTTTCACTCCCTTGAAGGTGGTGTGCAGCTCGTCCATCACGCCTTCGCCGTAGGCCATGAACTCGTTTTCATGGACGTAGCGGGCGCGGGCCAGCTTCTCAATGACAGGGTTCTGGATGATCTCGTCGATGGTCGCGCCGCCCTTGAGGGCCGTGTCGGCTTCGTCGTAGAACTTCAGGAACATCTTCATCAGGCCGTAGTTTTTGGGCATGGAGGCCGAGGCGTCCACCGGGTCAAAGCCATTTTGCTGCAGGAAGTCCTGGCGCAGCATGCGGCCGGCCTCAATAATCAGGCGCTCGTTGTCCTGCAGCGCGTCGGGACCCACCAACTGCACCACTTCTTGCAGCGCGGCTTCCTGCTGCAGCAGGTTGCCGATGCGCTGGCGCAGTTCGGGGAAGTCCTCGCCCACGTTCTGGCGGTACCACTTGTCGAGGATCGGCGTGAACAGGCTGTACGAGCCGTTCCAGTTGATCGCGGGGAAGTGGCGGCGGCGGGCCAGACCGGCGTCCAGACGCCAGAAGGCGCCGGTAATACGCAGTGTGGCCTGGGTCACGGGCTCGGACATGTCGCCGCCGGCGGGGCTCACGGCGCCAATCACGGACACCGCGCCGTCTTCGCCGGCCAGGGTCGTTACGGCTCCGGCGCGCTCGTAGAAAGCCGCCAGCTTGGCGCCCAGGTAGGGCGGGTAGCCTTCTTCAGCGGGCATTTCTTCCAGGCGGGAGCTGATTTCGCGCAGCGCCTCGGCCCAGCGGCTGGTGGAGTCAGCCATCAGCGACACGCTGTAGCCCTGGTCGCGGAAGTACTCGGCCAGCGTGATGCCGGTGTACACCGAGGCTTCACGGGCGGCCACCGGCATGTTCGAGGTGTTGGCGATCAGGATGGTGCGGTGCATCAGGGGCCCGCCGGTCTTGGGGTCTTCCAGTTCGGGGAATTCCACCAGCACGTCGGTCATCTCGTTGCCGCGCTCGCCGCAGCCCACGTACACCACGATGTCGGCGTTGCCGTACTTGGCCACCGACTGCTGGGTCACGGTCTTGCCCGAGCCGAAGGGCCCAGGGATCGCCGCGGCGCCGCCCATGACCAGGGGAAACAGCACGTCCAGAATGCGCATCCCGGTCAGGAACGGCAGGCTGGGGTCGAGCTTCTTCTGGACAGGACGGGGCGCGCGCACGGGCCAGTAGTGGGCCAGGCGCAGCTTGGTGCCGTCTTCCAGTTCCGCGATGGTGTCGTCAATGGTGTACTCGCCAGCGGGCGCCACCATGCGCAGTTTGCCCCGCACTTCGGGAGGCGTCAGGATTTTGTGGGTGAAGGAGAATTCGGGGACCGTGCCCAGAATGCTGGAGCCCGTCACGCTGTCGCCGGCCTGCACGCTGGGCGTGAAGGACCACTTCTGGGTGCGGTTGAGGCTGCTCACTTCGATGCCGCGCGCGATAAAGTCGCCCGAGGCTTCACGGATCTTGTCGAGGGGGCGCTGAATGCCGTCGTAGATGCCGTTGAGCATCCCTGGCCCCAGTTCCACGCTCAGGGGCAGCCCGGTGGTTTCCACCGGCTCGCCCACGGTCAGGCCCGAGGTGTCTTCATACACCTGCACGAAGGCGGTGTTGCCGTCCAGGCGGATAATCTCGCCCACGAGGCGCTCCTGGCCCACGCGCACGATGTCGTACATCTTGGCACCGTACATGCCGTCCGCAATCACGGCCGGCCCGGCGATGCTCTGCACGACGCCCTTTTGCTGTTGCGTCATTTAAGTCTCCTTGAGAAGAGGTCGAAAAGGCTTTGGGGTCTCAGAGTCTAGGGAAGAAGACACACCGCATTTGTGGTCTCGTCCTTAGACCCTTTGACCGTCTAGCGCTTTGACATCTTTACAGTTTGATATCGAACCCAATCGTGTCGCGCACCAGTTTGCCCATGTAGGCCTTGGCGTCCACCGTATCGGGGTTAAAAGCGTCTTTCAGGCTCGGAATCGGCAGCAGGATCGGCAGGTCACGGCCGCGCATCACGCGGGCCGTGGCGGTGGCCGGGTCCGGAATCAGGCCGGTGTCCACGGCCACCAGGCCGTAGTCCCCTTCCGTGATCAGGCGTTCCAGTTCGCGCTGGGCCGCTTCGGGGGTGGTGTCCACCACCTCGGCGCCCGCCAGGCGGAAGCCCGTGGCGGTTTCGTGGTCGGTCAGAACGACGACTTTACGCACCTTCCAGCTCCTTTGCCAGCTCGTCCTTGCTCAGGCCGTAGTACTTGGCGCGGCCGATCAGGCGCATGCGGGCAATCTCCTGCTCCTTGCGGCGCAGGTAGTCCAGCGCCACGCCGGGACCCAGCGCGTCGGCCATCGCTACGTTGCGGCTGGCTTCGTCCAGCAGACGCCGGGCAATGGCTTCGGCTGTCCCCAGGTCCACGGCCTCGGTCACGGCCTGCAGGTCCTGGGCTGACACGCTGTTGTCGCCGCCAGCAATGCGCAGGAAGTCGCTCTCGGTGACGTCCCGCCCGCCCGGAATGAAGTACCGGGCATTGGGGGCGCCGCCGCGCAGCTGGCGCGCGATCAGCAGGTTGCGAATGTCGATCTCGCGGGTGAAGTAGCGCCGCACGTTGGTGCCGCGCACACCCGCCAGCACCGCGCGGTAATACCCCTGGTCCAGGGCCACTTCGAGGTCCAGCAGGCTGCTGGCCCCGCCCGCCACAGCGGCACGCAGAATCTGGCCGATCTTGCCCCCAGCCACCGACAGGGTCTGGGCCAAGCTGGGCACATCTGCACTCTGAGCCGCGCCTTGCAGTACGGGCCAGGGCATGGTGCCGGCGGGAATCAGACCGGCGACGATGTCGTCGGCCTGGCGGCCCGTCAGCACGCCGCGCACCAGCGTCTTGACGTTTTGCAGGTCGTAGCGCAGCAGCAGGGCTTCGATTTCACGGGCGGGTTGCCCGGTGGCAATCGAGCGCAGGTGCGCTACCGAGCGCAGGTAGTTGCGGCTCAGGGCCTCGTCCAGCTGACCCAGGCCCGCGCCCTGGGCGGTGGCGTCGCCCAGGTCCTCGCGCAGCGGCGTCTCGCTGATCTGCCGCAGGAATTCCTGGTAGTTCACGGTGCTGGCGGCTTCATCCAGCGCCCGAGACTCGACCAGAGCGGTGCGCATCATGCGCACGCGGCCGTTGATATACCCGTAGGGGTTATTCACTGCTTTCCCCCTTTACTGCTCGGCGAGCAGGCGGGACACCTGGGCGCTCAGGTCGGCGCGGCCCGCGTTCAGACGACCCAGGAGGGTGTTCTGCACGCTGGTCTTGCCGCCTTCGCCCACCAGGCGCACGCCCGTCTTGACCTGCTCGTTGACGCGCACGTCCAGCGAGCGGCCCAGCTGGGCCAGGGCCTGATGCACGGCCGCGTGCTCGGCGCTGGCGGCCTCGACCACCTGGGCGCTTGGCAGGGCCTGGAGGCCCTCGTCAATCAGACGGGCGAGAATCTGCGGATATTCAGCGACGGTCGTGACCTCTTGCAGGGTCTGTTCAGCGGCCTGAAAGGCCTGAACCTGCAGGGTATCGCCCGCCGAGAGGCGCTGGGCGTTGGCATCCAGGTCAGCCGCGCTGCGCGCGCGGGTCAGCCCGGCAGCGTAGTCGCTTTGCAGGGCGCGCTGGCGGCTGTCGACCATGGTGCGGGCGCGTTCCTGCGCCTGGGCCACGATCTGGTCCGCACGGGCCTGCCCATCGGCGCGGATGCGCGCGATTTCGCCCTGAATTTCGGTTTCGAGAATGTCACCTAGGCTCATGGCGACCTTAACCGCGCAGCAGGAAGAAGCCGACGAAGCCGAAGATCACCAGGGTTTCCGGGATGAAGAACCAGATGGCCATCTGACCGAACTTCTCGGGGCGCTCGGCCACGACGCCAGCAGCGGCGGCGCCGATAGGGCCCTGCGCCAGACCGGTGCCCACGGCGCCCAGGCCCAGGGCCAGACCAGCGCCGATGGCCTTGAGGCCCGCAGCGGTGGCGCCGGCGTCGCCGCCCGCGGCTTCCTGCGCGAAGGCAGAGCCGAACAGGGTCATGGCGGTGAGGGCGGGCAGGTACTTGGCAGCGGCAAAAGCAGTATTTTTCATGTGATTCCTCCGGAACTTATTTACGGGCAGCGGGGGCGAAAGGCGAGTAGCGAACGCCGGTTTCCTGGTAGAAGCCGGTGGGATTGAGGTACTCGACCCAGACCAGACGGATGGGCTGCATGACGTGGCCCAGGATGGTCAGGACGAACAGGAAGGTGTGCACCAGGATGCCCAGCACGATGCCCAGCAGCGGCCCGATGATCGGCAGCACGCCGCCCAGACCCCAGCCGACATCGGTGGCGAGGTTGGCCAGAATGGCGGCCGCCACACCCACCGCGAACAAACGGGTAAAGGAGATGATGTTGCCGCCGTTGGACAGCAGCTCGATGAGCATCAGCGGCGTCTTGCTGGCGATCAGGCCCACGACGAAGACCACGAAGCCGACCAGCATGACCAGCACCAGGGGATCAGCGAAGTTGCCCAGCGCGCCGAAGTTCTGGCCCGCCTTAGAGATGTAGGCCAGCAGAATCAGGCCCACCAGGCCGCCCAGCATGCCCACCGCTTCCCAGAAGTGGTGCATGTGCTTGTGCTTCCAGGTCAGCTGCGCCTTGAGGCCCCAGCTCCAGAGCATGAAAATCACGCCCACGGCGATGCACAGCAGCATGATGGTGTTCGAGAAGTCCGACTGCACGCGCGGGAAGATGATGGGAATCAGGCCCTTGAGGTGGCCTTCTTCCTGCAGGTGTTCAATGGTCAGTTCGCTGAACTGCACGCCCCAGACCCGCTGAATCAGGGCCGGATCGTAGAAGAAGACATGCAGCTTTTCCAGCACGTTACCGAAGAATTCGCCGGTGGCCACGCCCCAGGCAATCGCCCAGAGCGACATGGTGCGCAGCACCACGCCCACGCGCTTAAGGGTCGCGGGGTCCAGGGTGATGCCCAGCAGGCCAATCGGCAGGCTCTCGCCGCGGCGCGCCTTGCCCAGGCCCCAGAGGGCCGCCAGCAGGAAGACCAGACCAAAGCCGATGTCCGCGACAATAAAGCCGAAGAACAGCGGGAAGAACCACGCCACGATCCACGAAGGATCGAAGGTGCCGTACTTGGGCGGGTCCGAAATGTTCAGCATGAACTCGAAGTTCTCGGTGTAGCTGCTGTTTTTGAGCTGCACCGGCACCCCGTCGCCGTGGTGGGCGTCCACATGATGCAGCTCGAAGGTCGCGCTGTTCTTGAAAGGTGCGAGGACGCCCTGCAGGTCGGCCACGCGGTCGGCCGGGACGTAGCCCTGCAGCACGAAGCCGTACTTGCCGCGCGCCGTCTGGGCGCGGGCGTCATCGATGCCCACGCGGTCGGCCAGGGCGTCACGAATGGCCGCCAGCAGCGGGCCGTGTTGCTTGGCCAGGGCGCCCTTCTCGGCCTGGACCTGCTCCAGCGCCTGGGGCGCGGTGCGGGTGACCTGCTCAAAGGCCGCAGCCACTTCGGACAGCGGCAGGCGCTCGAAGCGGCCCGGCAGGCGCAGTTCGCCCAGGCGGGCCTTGCCCAGCGCCACGCGGGCGCGGTCGCGCTCGGTGCGCAGCACCGCCACGACCACGGCCGTCAGGCGGTCACTGACGCGCTCCGTCCCCAGGGCAAAGCGCCCCGGCAGCTCGGCTTCCAGGGCGTTCTGGGCCGCCTGCAATTCAGCGGCCGTTTCCACGGTGAGGGGCAGCAGGCTCAGGCGCGCGCTGCGGTCCAGGCCACCCGCCGCGCGGGCCAGGGCAGAGACGACCTCGCCGTAGCTGCGCTGGGTGTCCAGATCGGCGCGCAGCTCGACTTCGCGCTCACTCAGGGCCGCCGCGGGACCGGCGGCCTGCTCGACCACGGCGCTCCACTCGCTTTCAGCGGGCAGGGCGGCGCGGGGTGCGCGCGAGGCGTCCAGTTCCCCCAGGGTGCTTTCGGCGCGGGCGAGCAGACGCTCGGTGTCGCGCCGCTCTTCGGCGGCCTGGCCCGACAGGGGCCCACTCTGAAAACCCTGGGCTTCCAGGGGCACGATATGCAGCACGCCCGCTTGTTGCAGGGCTTGCATGACCGCGCGGCTGTCACTTTGACGGCCGGCGACCACCACCTGCTGCATGGGGTTGATCACGGGAGCACCGCCCTCATGATCGTGTCCACGGCCTGCGCCAGCTTGCCCTCGGCGCGCGCGCGGGTCTGCGCGGCGTCCGACTGCGCCTGGGTGCGGGCCGTGTCACGGATCGACAGCATCTCGGCCGAGAGCTTCTGCTCGTGCTCGGCCTGCATGGCCTTGACCTGAGCTTCCGCATCCCGCAGGATGCCGGCGGCCTGCGCCTCGGCAGCGTCCACGGCCTGCTGCGCCTGAGTGCGCGCCGCTTCGATCTGCGCGTCCAGCGCCGCTTCACGGCTGGCCAGCTCACTTAAGACTCGACTTGAGACGTCCAAAACTCACTCCTCCTTTCCCTTCGTGACTCAAGCACCCCGGTCAAGCGCCCCATGAACGTCATGGGGTGTGGCGGGGGTGCGGTGAGTTTTTCGGTGGCCCGACCCTGGTAACCGTTGTGTCAGACTCGGGGCCCATCGTAACACAGCCCCCCAAGGCCCCCGGTAGGTCAAGCGTCCCTGAACGCCGATCACACGGGGGTCAGGCGTCTGAAACTCAGCAGTGAAAGTGCCCTGTCCTGGGCCTGGCGCCCAGAGGCCCACGCCGCCTGCGGCCCGCCCCTGCCCCTGCAGCGCCCAACAGAAGCTGGCCCCCGGGATGCGGTCGGGGGCCAGCGAACGTGGAGGGGCAAAGAGGAAGGGGCCGTGCAGAAGAGGGGCGAGGAAAGACTGCGGCTCAGTCGCCGCCCACGAACACGGGAGCGCCCAGACCGGTTTCACTGTCCGAGTAGCCCTGCTCGCTGTGGGCGCTGACATCCATACCGGCAACCTCCTGACTGGCCGGCACGCGCAGCGGCGTCACCAGGCCCACCAATTTGAGCAGAACGAACGAGCCGACCCCGGTGTAGGCCACGGCGGCGCCCACACCCAGCAGCTGAATCAGCAGCTGCTCGCCCACGGGCTTGCCAGCCCCCGTGGTCCAGGCCAGGGCGCCCGTCAGGACGGCGCCCACGATCCCAGCGACCCCGTGGCAGGCAAAAACGTCCAGCGCGTCGTCGGCGCCCAGGCGGTGCTTGAGCTGCACGGCACCGAAGCTGGCGGCGGCGCCCAGCACGCCCACCAGCACGGCGGCGGCGGGGCTGACAAAGGCGCAGGCGGGGGTGATGGCGACCAGCCCCACGACCAGGCCGGTGGCGGCGCCCACGGCGGTGGGTTTGCCGGCGCGCATGCTTTCCAGGCCCAGCCAGGTCAGCATGGCAGCGGCGGGGGCCACGAGGGTCGTGAGAAAGGCCAGGGCGGCTGTCTGGTTGGCCGCCAGGGCGCTGCCCGCGTTAAAGCCCATCCAGCCGAACCACAGCAGGCCCGCGCCCAGCAGCACGAACGGCACGTTGTGGGGAATGTGCACGGCCCTGGGATAGCCCAGGCGGGCGCCCAGCACCGCGGCGGCCACCAGCCCGCTGACCCCGGCGGCAATGTGAATAACGGTGCCGCCCGCGAAGTCCAGGGCGCCCAGCTTGAACAGCCAGCCGTCACTGCTCCAGACCCAGTGGGCCAGCGGCGAGTAAATCAGCAGGCTCCAGAGGCCCCCAAACAGCAGGAAGGCCCCAAAGCGCATGCGCTCGATCACGGCGCCGCTGATGAGCGCCACGGCGATGATGGCGAACATGGCCTGAAACGCCGCAAAGACGTAGGTGGGAATGGTGCCGGTCAGGCCATTACTCAGGCCCGAGAGCCCAGCGTTGACCAAGGTGCCCACTAGGTCGCCGCCGCCGGGCCCGAAGGCGATGGAGTAGCCGGCCAGCAGCCACAGCACGCCCACCAGGCCGATGGACACCACACTCATCATCATGGTGTTCAGCACGCTCTGGGTGCGGCTGAGGCCCCCGTAGAAAAAGGCCAGGCCCGGCGTCATCAGGAGCACCAGCGCCGAGGCCACCAGCATCCAGGCCGTGTCGCCGGTGTTCAGGGTCGGCGCTTCGGTTTGCGCCAGGGCGCTGGCCCCCAGGAGGGGCAGCAGGGCAAGAGCAGTTCTCAGGTTCATGTGGGGCCTCCTGTCAGGCGGGGCTCAGCCGGGTTTCGGTCACGGGGGTCAGGGCGGCGGCGTCGCGCTCGCCGGTGCGGATGCGGTACACCTGCTCCAGCGGCTGAACGAAAATCTTGCCGTCACCGACCTCGCCGGTGCGGGCGCCCTTGCAGATGGCCTGAATGGCGGCCTCGACAAATGGCTCGCTGACGGCCATGCGGATTTCGACCTTGTCGCGGAACTCGATCATCACGCGGGTGCCCCGGTAATGCTCGATAACCTCCTGTTCGCCGCCGTGTCCACTGACACGCGACAGCGTGATGCCGCTGATGCCCGCCTGAAACAGCGCCTCTTTGACCTGCTGGACCCGTTCGGGCCTGATGACCGCCGTGACCATTTTCATGGCGTCTCCTTTTTGGCACTCAATTTGCAGCGCTCGCATCCCTGCATACCGCGAGTGTACGGACAGCTATGCAAAGTGTCAAAATTGTTTTATCTATTTGACTAGATTTTTGGGAACATTTTGCAAATTGAGCAGCAGTTGCTGCTTCAGGTCAGAGCTGACCGTGCGCGAGACCTCCCCTTCTCCAAACAAGCTGAAAAAAGGAGGCCTGCTGGGGCCTCCTCTTTCACTTAGGGGTTTAAGTCGCTCGCGGGCGCCTGCGTATTCGGGTCCAGAAGCGGTAGGCCACGACCACCAACGTCACGAGCAAGATGACGGCCAGCAGCGGCACGAAGACGGCCAGCACGCTCAGCAGCAGACTGGTGCCGTCCTCCAGGCCACTGACCACCGGGTTGGCCAGGCCGCCCGTCGTAGCGGTGGCGACTGGACGCGCCGCTGTGCGCGTGGCATGAACACCGCCCGCCACCAGCAGTCCCAGCGCCATGCTGAGCGCCGGGGGCACATCGGCCACGCCGGTCTGGGCGGCAAACAGGACAGCGCCCGCTGCCGTGTTCACCACGCCGCCCAGCAGATGCAGCGCGTGGTCCACCCCCGGAATCTTGTCGCCCACGAAGTCCAGGGCGCCAATTACTGCCACCCCGAGCAGCACCCAGGTGTTGCCCAGCAGGTCAAAGGGAGCCGCCAGGTCCATGACCCCAAAGCGGGAGAGCAGCCCCACCAGCAGCAGCGGAATATAGGCGTTCAGGCCCGCCGCACCCGACAGGCCCAGCGAGGACAGCAGCCCAGAGAGGAGTTCCATACCTGCTCTATTACGCGCCCGCGCTCCTCCCCGTTGCCCCCACAGGTCTGAAGCGAATCTTGACGCTTGGCCCCCTAGCCCAGGTACGCCAGCAGCAGCGCGCGCCCAGCGGCGAGGTCGTCGGTGTGGACGGCCTCAACCACCGTGTGGATATAGCGGGTGGGGAGGCTGAGGGTCAGGGTGGGCACGCCGCCTCTGCTGCGCTGAATGGCCGCGCCGTCGGTGCCGCCCAGCGCCAGCACCTCAAGCTGAGCGGGAATGTCCTGGGCCTGCGCCAGATCCCAGAACTCATCTACTAACGTCCGGTGGGAAATCATGGTGGAGTCAAACACCTTGATGCCGATCCCTTCGCCCAGCCGGGTCACCGCCTCGTCGGGGGCCACGCCAGGGGTGTCCACCGCCAGGGTGACGTCTAGGCCGATGCCCACCGTGGGCTGCACGCCATACGCCGCCGTGATGGCGCCGCGCAGGCCCACCTCCTCCTGGGTGCTGAACACCGCGATGACCTCGTGCCGGGGAGGGGCGCCTTTCAGGGCGCGCAGGGTTTCGAGCAGCAGAAAGACGCTGGCGCGGTCGTCCATCGCCTTGCCGCAGACCAGGCGGCCTACGCGGCGGGCGGTCTGGTCGAGGGTCACCATGTCGCCCACCCGCACCTGGGCGCGGACCTCATCGGCGCTGAGGCCTAGGTCAATGAAGAACTCCTTGACCTCGGGGATTTTCTTGCGTTCCTCGGGGCTGGCAATATGCACCGGCTTGCCGCCCGGCGTCAGAATGCCGGGCAGCGCGCCGCCCCGCGCATGGACGGTGACGTTCCGGGCAAAGAGGTTACGGGTGTCAAAGCCGCCCAGGGCCTGCACGCGCAGGAAGCCCTGGTCATCAATAAACCGCACCAGAAACCCGATCTCGTCCATGTGGGCCGAGACCATGACGCGCTCGGGCACCTGGCCGTCTGCGGCGGGCCGGGCGGCTCGGCGGGCGATGACGTTGCCCAGAGCGTCGACCCGCACCTCGTCGGCCAGGCCGTCCAGTTCGCGCAGCACGAAGTCGCGCACCGCGTCCTCCTGACCGGGAACGCCGGGCAGGTCAGACAGCCTCATCAGCACGTCCAGGCGCAGTTCAGGCAGGGGCTGGGCCGGGGTCTGCTCCAGCTGGGCGGTCTTGTTCGCCTTCTTTTTCGGTTGTGGCACGGAGCTCAGTATGCGCCGGGCTGGGCGCAGGCGCGGGAGGTTTCGGGCGCAGGTCGGTGCTGTTGTAAGCCTGCTGGGCCTCGGCCAGTCCAGATGCAGCCCAGGTTTCGGCAGCGTTGGCCCCCAGGCGCACCAGCTCTGCCAGGGGGGCGGCTTCGTCCTCTCGCCACCTGCTCAGCACCCAGTCGCTGACGGCCCAGCCGGCGGGCGGGCGCGAAATTCCAATTTTCAGCCGGGCGAAGTCCTCGTGGCCCAGCAGCCGGATGATGTCGCGCAGGCCGTTTTGCCCCCCGTGCCGCCCGCCCAGCCGCACCTTCAGGAGCCCAAAGGGGCTGTCGAGGTCGTCTTGCAGCACCAGCAGGTCGGGGCCCTCCAGTTTGTAAAACGACATCAGCGGCGCCACGGCCTTCCCCGCCGCGTTCATAAAGGTCTGCGGCTTGACCAGCAGCACCTTGACGCCGGGCGCTGGCCCCAGGCGAAGCTCGGCGACCTCGGCGTCCTTGCCTTCTTTGCGCCAGGCGGTTCCGGCGCGGCGGACCAGTTCGTCAGCGACCAGCCAGCCCACGTTGTGCCGGGTCTGGGCGTACCCGCTGCCCGGATTGCCCAGCGCGGCCATCAGCTTCAAGTTAAGCCTCCAGGCCGCTGAGCAGTTCCCGCCACTTCGCCTCGGTTTCGCGCACGCGGGCGTCGCCTTTGGCGCGGCCATAGCCAGCGCGGAATTCGGCAAAGCGGGTGTCGGTGTCAGCAAACAGCAGGCCCAGCGCCTGACGCACGTCACTGAGGTTGCGCTCGGTCAGCGGCGTGTCCTTAGCGTCCAGCACCTCGTCCAGCGTGGCCATCAGGCCCGATAGGGGCCGCAGCCACTGAAACTGTGGGTGGTTCATCACCAGCGAATACAGCTCGAAGGGGCCGCCCACGGGGCCGTGCATGAACTCGTATTCCCCTTTGGCAAAGTCCAGCAGCGCCGAGTGAAAGTGCCGCAGCGCCGGAGCCAGGGCCGTCAGTTTTGTGCGGAGAGCAGCGTCGGTCATGGGGCCAGGGTAGCAAGGCGGGCGATTTCGGTTGAGCCGTTCGGAAAAACCGGTTCAGTTCCCAGGTGGAAAGGCCCCTGCGCCTCCCCCACTGGCCGCCTTTACCAGCCCCATGTTCCCGGCTCCCCCTTGAACGGCCCCACCACATCCGGCGTGATCCAGCCGCCGTAAAAGCCGCCCGGCTGCGGCAAGGCAGGCACGCCATCCACCCGGCATTCGTCCATGCGCCCGGCATACACCGCCACGGCGCCGGCCAGCGCGGCAAAAGCAGGCGTAGGCTGCTCGTAACTCCAGCCTGCTGCCACCTCGGTGCGGCTTCCGGCGCTCAGCGTCCAGTACGAGGCTTCGCCCTTCCACTCGCAGACGCTGCGGCCCGGCGCGGGTGACAGCACGCCAGCCACAAAGGCCGCGCGGGGCAGGTAGTAGGTGGGCGGGTGGCTGGTTTCCAGCACGCGAAAGCCGGCGGTGGTGTCGGCCACCAGCACGCCGCCCAGCCACACCTGCAAGCGGCGGGGCGTGCTTTCCAGACGGGGCGGGCGCGGGTAGGCCCAGACACTTTCCTGGCCTGGGCCAGGCGGGATGGGGCGAGGCGGCATAAGGCGAGAGTGGCGCGAAGTGGGGAGGAATGCCGTCAGAGGGCTTACGAAGAGAGCAAGCAGAGCTGGCTGTCTTCCGTGCACAGCCGGCCCTGAGGTCAGTCGGGGCGGGCTTTCAGGCCCTCACGGGCTCGCTGCTGGCCCTCAAAAAACAGGGCGCCCGTGAGGGGCTCAACCGACCGCCCCTTTCGGTCCAGCTCAGAACGCACCCTGGAAAACTGCACCAGCAACCAGATGGGCGTACCGATCAGGAGAGCCAGAATCAGGACAGTGGACATGCACCAGTTTACCAGACTGGTTGGTGCCCCGCCTTCTCAAGGCTGTCGCAATTGATGCAGGCTGCTGTTC
>NZ_WQLB01000029.1 GCF_009755355.1 Deinococcus arboris
TAGGCTCAAATAACTTGAGATAGTCTTTGATTGGCTCCAACCCAATTCTAATGCGACGCTCATCTACCCCATCTTCGAGTGGCTTTGGTATCGCATTGCCCTGCACATCAACCGTTATCTGAGTTCCATATACTTGGAGTTGGCCGTAGTTCACACGCACCCGGTCTGTGAGATAGGCCAGATGTTGTGCCTCTCGCAGACTGCTCTGTTGCTGGTCAATTAGGTCGGCAACACATTTCTGGAGTGCCGGTGCTCTATCCGCATGTTGAGTGAGCAACCAGACATTTGTAGCCAATTGCGCCTCACTCCGATTAATGCTGGGCCACCCGAAACGGCGGAGCACCATTTTGAGCCACTCTATTGATTCGGTATCTACCTCAGACAAAGGGCGTGCTCCGACTTGTTGCTTTCGACTCACCTGATCCTGTTCCACCAACCGGTCGGCCTCCGCCGCCAAAGCGTCAATCTGCGCTCGTGTCAACGGCGTGTTGAGGGCCGCCTGAGTCGTAAACGGCTGGCAGGCCGCTCGCAGAACAACCGTGCGCTTGAGTCCAGAAGGCGCTGGGCGGGGCAGCAATTTCGCCTGCAACTCCGCGATGGTCTGTGCAAGCGGGGGAAGCCCTATGGCCGCCCGACGAGCGTCAACACCCTGCGCGTTCTCAAGGGACACAGTGCGAACCCACCGGCCCACGACCTTGGTGACCGTGCCGTACCGTTGTTGTCTGTCCAGACCGATCAGTGCCTGATCAATCAGTCGGGCTCCTTGCGCGCGTTCCCCAATAGTTATGGCTGTTCTCAGGGCAGCCTGCCCAGCACACCATTGCACCTCAGGCTCATCGAGAGCGGCCGCCAGCGTGGCACGCAGCCTCAAATCGGTCGGCCACCCATAGGCGGAGAGGAGGCGGCGCAGGTAGTCATCGATATCTTGACGGAGCACTGCAGCGTCACGGCGTTCGGTCGAGGTCTGCGCCCGACTCATTGAGCGTTGTAACATTTGTTCTCTCTGTATCTGATACGCGTTAATGGTGTTCTGCACTGCGGTAGTGAGGGCAGGAGGCATCGGATACGGTTGAGGGGCGACGATCTGCTCACAGGTCATGGCGTCTGGAGCTGGGTGCAGTTGGGCAACCGCCGAGCTACCACTGAGAAGGAAGACCGTGAGGATGAAGGATCGCATTTACGATTCACTATCACACGCGATCCATCACACGGCGCGAAAAATGAACAGAATGCCTCATATGACTTGTTAGTGAACATTCGCATCCTGGCAAACCGCAGGTCATTTAAGAATTTCGGATCCCAGAAGTAAAGATTAGACTTCATGCTTAAGGGTTCTGGCAACTTAAGCTCGGTAGGCTGGGAAGCTGTGACTGACCGGAAGCCCTCCCGCCACCGTTTTCCCCTCAGCGTCATCGGTTACGCCCTGCGGCGATGGAACATCACATTTGCCCCGCTCCTCACCGAAGAACTGCGCCACCGAGAACCCCGCCGGGGTTCTCGGTGGCCTCTGGACGAGGTGTGTGTCAAGGTCGGAGGCGTCAAGCACTGGTTGTGGCGAGCGGTCGACGAACACGGGGACGTGTTGGACATTCTCCTTCAGGAACATCGCGATACGGAATCGGCTAAATCTTTTTTCGTGCGCCTGTTGGGGGAATACGACGTTCCGGAGGTTATTCACACCGACAAGCTATGGGGCGGCGATTCGGGAACTCCCTGTGCTCCACGCTGTGGAGCACGTTCAGGTCATCTCCACCGCCCGCTGCAACAACTTTGTGGAACAGTCCTATCGACCGACACAGCAGCAGGAACGGAGTCAGGTCGGCTTCAAACGACGGCGGCGAACTCAGGAATTTCTCGCTCTGCACGCCCGAGTCTCGAATCTTCACCGCTACACTCGAACCACTGTCCTTGCCACCACAAGAGGCAACCAATCCACAGCGGTTCTCCTCTGGAAGGAAGCCATACAGCGGGCGGCCTGAACATCGGGCCGCCCGCTGATCTCCTGTGGCCCCGCTCGGTTAAGTTGCCAGAACCATAGCTACAGTGTCGCGGCAACACGATGCGCTCCGCAAAAACTGTCCGAACCATTGGCGTACACGATTGGCGCAAAATTGTACGCCAAGCGAAATTCGACGTTCTGCACAATATTTTCCAATATATGGAGGCACTGGGATGCTGGCAGAGACGATCTTTAGGCCTTGTGGCGGTTCGGCACTCCTGTCGTTGGCACAGCGGTCGGAGCCACTGAAATTGACGTTTCTCCATCCGAGGTGTTGATCGGAATTGGCCGACCGACTACTAACTTGACTGACTGGACACTCTCTTATAGAATCATAGAGATGGTGCAGAGACGACATGGCTAGGCCAAGAAGTGCCGATAAACGTAGCTCGATTTTGTCTGGTGCTCTCCACACCATCGCTTCGCAGGGACCCAGCGTGTCGACTGCGGTGATCGCTCAAGCCGCAGGGGTTTCGAACGGGTCACTGTTCACATACTTCGAGACGAAAGCCGACCTGCTCAACACGCTCTATCTCGACCTCAAAGCGGAGATGGCGGGGGCGGCCCTGAAGGGCCTCCCGACGGACCGAGAGCTGCGCGAGCAATTGCAGTTCATGTGGGCGCATTGGCTCCACTGGGCCACGTCCTCTCCCGAGAAGCGCCGGACACTCGCGCATCTTGACGTTTCGGATGAGATCACGGCGGAGAGCCGGAAGACAGCGCACGAAATGATGGCGGGCATCGCCCGACTGCTGGAAGCGAGCCGTGCACACGGCCCGATGCAGGACATGCCGCTGGCGTTCGTGCTGGCCCTGCTGAGCGCCCTGGCGGACACCACGACTGACTTCATCCTCCGTGACCCGGCCAAGGCCGATGAGCACTGCGAGGCTGGATTCAATGCCCTCTGGCGCATGCTCACCTGAGCCTTCAACGCTGCTGAGACGTTCTCCACTGCCTTCCGAAGCGTTGTCGCTGACCATAGCCCGCCTCTTGCCGTTCACTGTCCCTCTACTCAGCAAGGAGAACACCTATGACAGCTCATGCCTCTGGAAATGAAGCCGCGCAAACCCCAGCCAGCCGCGAGCGGCTGGCCCTCGTCACCGGCGCGTCCTCTGGTATCGGTCAAGCCTTCGCCCATCGCCTCGGCGCTGAGGGGTACAACCTCATCGTCGTGGGCCGCCGCCGCGAGCGCCTTGAAGAACTCGTCGCCGCACTGCCGAACGTCAGCGTGCGTCCCGTGGTGGCGGACCTCGCCACCGACACAGGCGTGCAGACAGTCGCCGAGGTCTGCGCCAGCGAGCACCTGAGTCTGCTGGTCAACAACGCGGGCGTCGCGCACTACATGCCGTTCACCGCGCTCCCTGCTGACAAGGCCAGCGAGCTCCTCCACGTGAAGGTGGTCGCGCCTACGCTGCTGATGCAGGCTGCGGTTCCCGGCATGGTGGCTCGGGGCGAGGGCATCATCATTAACGTGGCGGGGATGGTGGCCTTTGGTGGCCCGGCACCGGCCCAGGGCCGGGCCGTGTACACGGGAACGCTCGCCCACCTCGTCGCGCTGTCCCAGCAACTGCATCAGGAACTGGGGCCGCAGGGGGTCCAGGTTCAGGTGCTGTGTCCTGGGGTCGTCGCTACCGAGTTCCACGAGCGTCAGGGGATCGACCTGAGCGCCATGCCGCGCATGTCTGCCGAGGACGTGGTGACGGCCAGCCTGCGGGGCCTGGCCCTGAGTGAGGTGGTCTGTGCACCGGGCGTCGAACGCGCTGAGTTGTTGGACGCGGTCTTTGGGGCTGATCTAGTCGCCTTTCACGCGCAGGCCCCGCAACTCGCGCAGCGCTACCGCACAGCCTGAATGGGGTGCTCCTCGGCTCCTCGTTGGATGTGACCTCTCGCCACTTCTCTTCCCTCTTCCAACGGACTTGAGTCGCCTGGCGGGAGAGGGACACCGTCCTACCCGTTCTAGCTGATCCAATCAACGCCTAGGACAGGGAAACGTCGATTGCATGAGCCCCGACCTCTATACCAACAGAGGAAGAGCTGAACCGCCATGAGGCCTACAGATCGTCTGCACCAGCGTCTCCATATCTAGAAAAGGTTATGCAGGACCGCGAGGGCGCTGAAGGTCTGCGTCTGTTCCATCAACTGGCTCCTTGCTGTTGAAGCGGCTCTGCACCTCAGAGCTGAGCCGCTCCCAGTCTTTTTTCCGGCCGTTCAGCATCGCATTGCCCTCCCCCAACACCTGCCACAAGTCATCAAACCCTATCGGCTACAGTGCAGCGTATGACCTCCATGCCTACGGCCTCTCCCATGCTGTGCAAGGCACGCTGATGCCGACCCTCAGCCGTTGGCTTTTGACCGCCGTTCTGCTCACGGGCCCGGCACTCGCCACCCCCGCTTTCCTTGGGCCAGCCCAGGAAGTGCACCGCCTCAAAGCCGATTACATCAGCGATCCCCTGTTGAGCCCGGACGCCCACTGGATGGTCATGAGCTACGTTAGCCTGACCGCCCAGGACAAAATGAAATCGTATCTGACTGTGCTTGACCTCCGCACGGGCCAGTTACGCCAGTTGCCGCTGCAAGCGCCCGGGAACTACACGTTCATGCCAGACAGCCGCACCTTGGTCACCGCCTTCGGGTTCCGCACTGGCGTGAATGTCGTGGATGTACTGACGGGCAAAGCCCGCGAAGCACACGAACCCCAGGCACTGTCTGAGGAATACGACGCCTTTATCCCCTTCCCTGACAGCGCCTACGTCATCGCCACCAATTATGGTCGGCCCGCCACGGCGCTGCGAATCAAGGCGAAGTCGCCGCTGGCGCTGCCAGCCATGACGAATGTGCAGTACCCCCTGGCATTCTCTCCGAAGGGCACGGTGCTGGTGACCGAGAGTCCAACTGGACTGACTGTCGTCAACCCGAAGACCTGGCAAAGTGTCCGGGAGATTCGGTCCACCGTGGCCAGTGAGGCGTTTGAGACGGTCTTCAGCCCAAATGGGCGATTCATCGCTCTGGGCAAGAAGCAACTCCAAGTGATTGACGTCTGGTCTGGCAAGGTGAAATTTACGGTGCCCACCGCAGAGGAGGTCAGTGCACTCGCATTCAGCCCAGATGGTAAGAAGATTGTGGTTGGTTTCCAACGCGCTGGCGGTAAGATTACAGATCATTCGCGGGGGAAAGTGATCCAAGTGTTTGATGCAGCCACGGGAAAGGTGCTGCAAACGATGACGCGTACAGAGACGGCGGTTGAGTCGTTGAGGTTCACGCCGGATGGCCGTGCCCTCTTGGCGGTGCTGACCGATGCATACTTCGACCGCCACCCCTCAGTCTATGTCGCCTCCATTCTCAAGTTCACCGTCAATCCCTGAGAGCCTCAGGGATTCTGGACAGTGAACGTGGGCGGGCGGATGAGCAGGGACTGGACACCCTACTGCCCCCGTTGCTCTGCTACACCCGATGGCTGCATGAGCGTTTCTCTCAGCCATCGGGACATCCAATAACGGCTTCACGAACGCAGTCTTGATGGGTTGTGGCCAGTTGTTCTCAAGGCTGCGGAGCAGCGAGAGAGACGCAGGCGGCCTGAAGTTCAGGCCGCTTCCTGTGCCACTGTGCGCCAGACGTCGAACGCCTGTTTCTGCTGCGAACGACGGTGATGAAGTGGGAACGGTGGAGCGGGCCGGATGGTGTAGATTCGTGATGCGGGCGTGCAAGTTGAGAAAACCCTGTGTCCAGGTAATAACCACATTCGCCCGAAAACACTTATCGTCATGAGTGCTCGCCCACACGTTCTCGTCTCGTACTCGTGTGGGTCTCCCAGAGACACGGCGACGACCTGGACTCCTGAGACCATAGGCCAGAACCACGACCCAGCCCTCCACTTCCTGTCGCCGATGGTCGGGATACGCATGACCGATTCCATGCTGTCGCTCTATCAACAGGCTCGGAAGAGCCGAGAGATGGCTCGCAAGAGATGTCAGGCCTCTCAGCAAGCCAGGCGCGACTGACAGCAGGCGTTGTGTGAGGTTCACGAGACGCGACTCGTGATTGAGCGCCAGCGCACGCTGGCTTCTCTTTCACGCGATTTTGAGGGTGCTAATGATTGATACAGCCTGATTTGCCTGACGCAAAAGGCCGCGGTGGCCATGAACCCAGTCTTCGGGAAGTGTTCGTTGTGCTGCGCGGCGGTTGCGGCGCCCGTAGCAGCAAGTACGCCCTGCTGGCCTATCACACCGGTGTGCAGGTGTTCCTCGCCTGGGCCTTAGAGGCAGGGGTCCGCCTGAGCCCCAACGGCAGCTTCCGGTACGTCCGGTTCCTTGAAGGTCAGCAGTTAGTGCCCAGGAGCATGCGCGCCCGACTGTCGGCCGCCCGGTCACTCTTGAGTGACCTGCCGATCACGGCGAGAGAAAAACGATAGCTAGGGGGCTTCTAACCCTTCAGCACAGCGTCACGCTACCCCAACCGCTTGCCACAACCACCTGAGACACACTCGTGGGATTCAGCCTCTTGCACTGAGACACACTCGTGGGATTTAGTTGTTTTCCCTGAGACACACTCGTGGGGTTTGAAGGACTCTTCCTGGGACATACTTGTGGGATTTGGGCATAGTCCCACAGGTATGTCTTAAGGAGCTCCTGAGACACACTGATGGAATTCGCTGAGACACACTCGTGGGACTTCCTGGCTTCTCTTGAGACATACCTGTGGGGTTTAGGTCGTTTTCCTGAGACACACTCGTGGGGTTTCCTGAGACATACCTGTGGGATTCGCGCGAAAAACGCTGTCTAGCAAGGCAATTACTCTCAGCGCTTGGTGGTGTTTTTTCACCAATTCTTTTTCAAAAGATCTTCTTTCAGAGGGTATCCTTTGAATCAACACCAGACGGAGGCGATGTGGGGGAACAGCGAAGCAGTTTCGATGATCTGAACTGGGGACGACTGAATCTCGTCTCGGCCCAAGATCAGGTGACCGATCAGAACTCCTGGAAGGCCATGTATCACGAGGGATCGCGTCTGGTCCGAGTATCGTGCCGCGCTTTGCCGGAACTGGGCATTCCCCATGGCGTAGATAACGACGTCAGCAGTGCGCTGATCGATCACTACCTGAGTGTCGGTTTGCCAGAAGACGGAATTATGACCATCGCTGTATCGGAACTGATGCAACTCGCAGGTTTTCACCGCAATGGCAAGTACCGTGAGATGCTGTCCGTCAGCCTGGACCGGCTGCACACTACCTCTTACGAGATTGGTGGTGGCTGGCGGGATCACCCGAATCGCCGCTGGACGACGGCCAAATTTCACTTCATCGAGCTGCTTGAGTACACCCACCAGGGCGAGTCGGGCCGCTTTGATGAGCGTACGGTGCTGCGCTTACGCCTGGCAGAGCCGTTGGTGGCGTCGTTGCGGAGCGGATACACCAAGCCGCTGAACATTGAGTTCATGCAATCGCTGTCGCGCCCGCGAACCCGCATCATTTTTCGACTTCTGGACGCGATGCGCTACAATCCAGAGGAGCCAGATGAACTGACGGATACCTACGATGTCGGGCTGATCCAATGGGCGGAGCTGTGCAAACTGCCGAGCGCCCGACCAGACACCGTGCGGCGGGCATTAGAAGGTCCGCATCAGGAATTGCTGCGGCGCGGCTATCTAAAGAATGTGACGGTTGAGGGGCGGGGGCGACAGCAGCAGTTGCGGTATGAGTTCTCGCCGGAGTTCACACCAGTGAGTCCAGCATTGCTTCACCGGCTGCGTCTGCATGGCGTGACTGATGGGGTGTCGCGTCAACTTGCGCGGCAATACTCCTCGACGGTACTGATGGGCCGGGTGGACCTCTTTGAGTATTTAGTGCAGGCCCGGCAGTTGACGGTGCGGAAAACGGCCGCACATGCGCTGGTCCATCTGATCAAGAACATTGATCAGTATCCTGATCCTCGCAAAGGACGTGTAGTCCCTTCGCGTACGAGTTCAGCGGCGGTGGCAGCCCGGCCCGAGACGGAGGAGCCCCCGGTGCCTACTTGGGGAGAAGAACTGGCGCGGATGGACAAGGAGGGCGCTTCCTCGTTCGCCATGAAACGGGTCTCTCTGCTTTATGCGCGGAAATTCTCGGTGTCAGAACTTGACACGCTGCGTGATCTCATGGTTCGGGGGAGAGTTGATCCAGCACAATTACTGGAGGAGGCCTACCGCCGCCTGGCCACATTCGATGCACAGGGTTTCGTGGACGACCTGAAGAAGCGTCTGCAAATGGACGAGGCCAGCCAGAATGGTCACCGACTCCCTCCGTTATAGGAGCATTAGCCTTGCCAACGGGAGTTCTGGCAACTTAAGACTGGTAGGCTGGTGAGCTGTGACTAATCAGAAGCCTTCCCGCCACCGTTTCCCTCTCAGCGTCGTCGGGTACGCTCTGTGGCTCTCTCACCGCTTCCCCCTCAACCAGTGAAACGTTCAGGAACTGCCTCACGCGCGCGGCAGTGCGGTCAGTCACGACACCCTTCAGCAACGGAACATCAAGTTCGCGCCACTCTTGACCGAAGAATGGTATCACCGGGAACCCCGCCGGGGTTCCCGGTGGCATCCGGACGAGATGCACGTGACGGTCAATGGGCTCACGCACTGATTGTGGAGGGCTGTGGATGAAGATGGGGCCGTCTTGAACATCTTGCTTCAGGAACACCAAGACACCAGGGCCGCCAAGTCCTTTTTCATCCGTCTGTTGGGGAAATACAACGCGCTAGAGGTCATCCACACTGACAAGCTGCAGAGCTATGGAGTAGCCATCCGGGCACTGCCTGTCCTCCACCCTGTGGAGGACAGCCAAGTTGTCTCCACGGCCCGCTGCAACACTCCGCTCACTGACACTGACCTACCGCACTTCCCTCCCAGATCTTAAGGCGCGGGCACCTTAAACCCCCTGCCGAAACGTGGGCAAGTCAGCCCAGTGGGGTCACATGGTCCAGTCCGCCTGACCTTACTCTAGATGCAGTGTTCCATCTGTCTACGACAGGGTGCGCCCAGAAAAAGAGCAACACTGTGATGACCTGTGCGATCAAGGCCGGGAACTGCGGCACCAGAAACGGCTCAAGACCGAACCGAAAGATGACCACGACCCCCGACATCAGAAGGCTGACGACACTCAGGACGCGTCCCCAGGTCAGCCAGATCAGCAAACGGTTCCGCACCGCATAAGCGATGCCTTCAGGTGGATTGAGAGCAGCCTGAGTGGCACTGCGAATCCAGTCGCGCAGTGCCTCCGAGAAATACCACCAGACCGCAAAGCCAATGCTGGCTGGAATGAGTACCAGCAGCACCGCCCCATTCGACACGGATTGTTCAACCCCGGGCACCGCTGCGCCACTCAAAACCGCAAGGGCAAACACCCAAGGCAGCCAGCGCCAGATCTGCTGGACAGCTCGGTCTGCGCCAACGAGCGATGTCCTGTCCTGAGTTTGGAGAGCGCTGAGCCACTGGCGCAGAACAAAGAGGGCAGCCACAGAGAGCACCATGAAACCAATCTGAATGACGCCGAGCACGATATTACCGATGCCGGACATGGCTGGCCATCCCACACTGCCCCAGGCGGTCAGGATGGTGAACAGCAGCGAGAGATCAAGACTCCAACGAAGAAGCGTGAGGCGTTGAGTCGGCTGAGACACACCTGATTTGAGCATTCTCCTACCCGGCGTGTTGCTTAACATGCGGTTCTCCAACTTCATTCACCCCTGCCAGCGCCCTCCCCTCCCAGCTCTTCAGGCCATCACCTTGTATCTCTACTGCCTCGGGTGGAGCCGATGAGTGCCGTTACCTGCAGGCAAGTCAGCGCCGCGCTGGCATAGGAGTACGGGCTTGAACTGTTTGCAACAACCATCAGCAAAATTGAGCGGGGAGAGCGGAGCATGTACGACTTCGAACTCCGCGCCCTGTGTGTGGTCCTAAAACTGGACGCCAATGCTGTTCTGGAGCTCCTGGTGGGGTGAACGCGATCACGCCATCAAAAAAGAGGGTCTGGACGTTGCGGACCATACTCTTGATTCCTGTTGGGTTCGTCACATCCTAAGCGTTGGTAAGCCGTCAGAAATCGCTCATTCATCGCCGTCCATATGTTCGCTGTTTCCGACTTATGCAGGTATCGACAGCTTCAGTGAGGTGCAGGACTATCCTCTGGGCCTCCCTTGCGCCGCCCGGCGAGCGGCCTCCACGGTCGCCAAACCATGCTCCTCTGCAAAAGCCAGCAGATATGCTTTTAAATCGGCCTTCTGCGTGCGGGCCACCAGCTGCCGCGAGAATTCGACGGCACTGATCTGCCCTGCACGACACTGTCCTTCAAGCTGATCAAAACCTGCTTCTGAGAGCACGCCTTTGGCCAGGAAGCGGATAGTGGACTTGCTTCCCTCCCATTGGCTCACTGAATCCAGGGCCAGTAGCGTGGCCTGCTGCGCCTGGAACTCAGCGTCGTGGTTCGCTTCCAGGACCTGGGTCGCTACCTGGGCAGCCTGCTTCACCTTTTCTGCCGATCGCGTCGGCATGACTTCTGGCAACTCGTACTTGTCAGGGTTCCGGAGAATGTCGAGGGCCAGCCCCCCTGAACTGCGGAGGTTTTTCCGGCTCTTGACATAGGTCACGGCTCGCCGGATCTGCTCCAGGGAATAGTCACGGGCCGCCTCTTCAGCCCGGTCGCGTGCCACCTTTACCTCGAGGAGCAGCTGCAGCCCCTCGGCATCTGGCGGGGGGAGAGCAGGGGCAGTCTCAACCGGCGTAAACCGGTAGGTGATTTCCTGAGTGGCGCCTTGGCCGGTGTATTCCACGCCGGCCAGGTAGCCCAGGGCCTGCAATTCCTTATGGGCGCTTTCCAGGGTGCGTCGGATCTTCCGTGGGTCTGTATTGATGATGCCGCACCGCCCACCCCAATCTGCCACCCGGCAGGTCAGCGTGTCGTCGGCCGGCCGGTGCGCCTGCAACATCCGGTACAGGGCCCGGGCGACCGGCTGTTTGCAGTCCATCAGCAGCTTGCGGTCAAGGTTCTGGTAGTACCCAGCGCGAATGCTGGCGGCCAGCGGTTCAGAGAGTCGAATCACCAGTTTGCCGTGTGCTTCCAGGTCATGGAGTTCAGGGGAGTCGTGCCGTCTGCCCTGGGTCCAAAACTGAATCGAGCTGATCAGGCTCAGCGATGTATTGGAAAACCGGCCCCAGGTGCTGTCTGCAGGGACATCCCCCAGCGCCACCATGAATCCTACTCGCCACAGGCGCAGCAGGCTTTCGCGCAGCCGTTTGTACAGCACGCCGGAGGTATTCTGGTACACCATCTGCACGATCTCGTACGCCGTGGTCGTTACCGTGTTGTTGGCCGGGCACCCCTGAAACAGGAACAGCGTCTCCAGCGCCATCAGAATGTCAGTGTCAGCGCCTCGCGGCCGCCCGAAATCGCCAGCATAGCCGTCGACGGTGTAGACCGTATCACCGACTTCAGAGCGTATAGTCCAGCGCCGATTAAGGGGACTGTCTTCCTCGATGCGGCTCTGGATGCTGATGATGCCCACCTGGGCAACGAAGCGCTCAGCCGTGAGCGGCGTGGCGTCGTTGAGCTTCTTCATGCGGACTCCTGCGGGGTGTTGTGTGTTTTTAACTTCTTGTAACTACTATAAAGAACAACAACATGGCGGGGGTAAGGATGCGTTCTAGACGACATTTTCTGGCAAAAACCGCCCAAAGCTTACGAGGTTTTTCCTCAAAATCGGACAAAGCTTACGAGGTTTTGGGACAGAAACGGACAAAGCTTACGAGGCTCAGTGGGCGAACCGCCCAAACCTCACGAGCCCCGCTGTTTTCTTGACTGTCAGAACTGAATTTACCGTGTCAGAGCGCAGATTTCTGTTAAGCGCCCAAAGCTTACGAGGGTTGGCTGGACGAAGTTTACGATGCAGCCTTGACCAAAACGGACAAAGCTTACGATACCTGGCGACACCGTCTGACACATATGATTTTCTGGCACTAGGAAGAGATTTCTCCGTTCCAGGGATGAACTAGACTCGCTCCCGCCGCCCAAACCTTACGATAGGGGGAAACGCAGCGTAGGGGCTCGGACCTCCTTTTCAGAGCTAGACGGCTCCTCAAACCGCCCAAACCTTACGATAGGCGGCAGGCGTCTGCTGGCTACCTCGGGTCTGGTTCATCCGTTGAGCACTCTGGACATGACTGGCCGGACCTTGAGCATGGCCCCAATGACCGCCACGTACAGTATGGCCAACCCCTGCCCAGCCGGCCCCATCCCCCAGTTCAGCAAGGTCCTGAATCTGACGCCAGACGAGGGCTAGGGCGGTGTGGGATGCTTGGGCGCACAGGGCGCCCCCAGCGCTGGCCAGGAAAGCGGTGACGCTGCCTTGGAGCGCATCAGGCGCGGCGCTAGTCTGCCATCCCGTCAGTCCAGCACTCCCAGCCAGACCGTACCGACACTCTGAATGACATGAGGGGAACCAGCCGCTCGGGCTAGCCCAGCAGGCAGCCTAGAGCGGAGCCGGCCCCTGTCAGCGTGAAGGTCAGGCACAGGCGCTGGGCGAACGAGGCATGCATGCGGTCACTGTACGGCGCGCGGCGTGTCTTCCACCGGCGCCGTGTGGATGTCTGGGTCCGGGTAGCACTGTCCCGCACCAGGGCACCATAGGCCAGGTCGGCATCGGGGAAGGGCACAAAGCGCGCGCAGAGCGCTGCAGCCACATCCCGTTCATGCCAGCCGTCCTCGCACCGGACCGAAGCCGGGATGGCTACGTTCACTGCCGGCGTCAGGTGGTACCCGCCGTGGCGGCCCATCACCACGAAGGTCACGCCCGGCTGCACCGCCTCCACTTCCAGGAACGTGCCCCACGGACTCGCTCCACAGAGTTGGAGCGAGTCCGTGGGGCACGTTCTGGTCAAGCGTAGGGCGGTCAATCCACTGTGGATCAGTCATGAGACACCTCAGGCAGCAGTCGAGGGACCTGCTGGGCCGGCAGGCCCTGGGTCAGGTGATGGGCCAGGTGGGCGACCAGAAAGCAGACGGGCACTCCTAGGAGGCCACTTCCGGTCACGCCCACGTGGGTCCAGCCCAGCCATACGACGGCCACCAGCACGGGAAAATGGGCGGTGTACAGGGCGTAACTGCGCTCCCCCAGCCACTGGGTCCAGCGCTGCTGAATAGAAGTGAGGGCACAAGCACTCAAAGGCCAACAGCAGCCTGGCGGCGCCCAAGGCGATCAGCCAGCGCAGGAACGGACCGTCACTGCCCAGCAGGTGACGGCACAGCAGCGCGCCGCCCAGGAGGCCTAGCAGCACACCCAACAGAAACATGGGCATGACCATCGAGGGCCAGAAGATGAAGACCATATCGAATGCCAAGGGCAGGCTGATCAGCAGCGCACTGGTGTAGAGCTTGAGGGACAGGGTCCACAGCGGGGGGTTGATGCGGTTGACCTCGAACCAGCCACCTAGGGTCAGCACGCCTTTGATGGCCAGCCCGGTCAGGATGGGCAAGAGCCCGTGCGGGGTCAGATCAACGGGCAGGTTGGCAGCGAGCGGGGCGGGCCAGGCCGAGGCCCAGCACGGCGCCCAGCAGGCCCAGGGGGGCCAGACAGCGCAGGCGGGCGGCCGTATAGGGCCACAGGGCCGGCCGGCGCACATAGCTGCGGGCGACGACCAGGCCACTGAGGACGAAAAAGACGTCGACGGCGGGAGCTCCGAAGTGCCACAGCAGGTAGTCGAACGAGCTGGGCTGGGTGCGCCTAGGCAGGAAGGTCAGCGCGGCGACGTGGGTGAGCACCACGGCGAGCGCCAGCAGGCCGCAGAGACCGTCGAAGGCCAGCACACGGGGGTGTGGGGTGGACATAGGGTACCTTCTGAGCAACGTCGCGCGCCCCAAGCAAGGCTGTGGGGCGCATGCCGCAGCTTAGGAAGGGTCAGGTTCCCACCAAAACGAGCGGGAAAAGCCCTGTGGCCTCTCCCCTCCCCTGTTGATGGATTTTCCGTGCCCATCACGCCAACAGGGCGCGCAACTGCTCAATCAGTTTGATGGCCTTGTCCGCCTGGACGCCACTGAGATTTTCGAGCTTGCCGAGGTCACCCCGCAGGCCCTTGACCGAGAGGCGCACGGGCGGTGGGGGGGCCTGACAGGTCAAGACCGCTTCGCGCACCTGAGCCGCCGACCACTGGCCCTGCACGGCCTCGGTCAGCAGCTGCGCGCGGGCTTCTGGATCCACCAGGCGTTGCAGCTCGTAGGCCGCTTTCACGTCCAGAGCCCTGCGCTCCACGGCGGCCAGTTCGTCCGGCGTGAAGTTCAGGATCTTGCTGCGCTGCTGCGACCACACGCTCACGCCAGTGCCGTAGGTCGCCTGAAGCCAGGCCCCCAGCCCGTGGGTGTCGTCCTGTTTGCCCGTGCGCACTCCGTTGAGGTAGCGGACCAACTCGTCCTGGCCCAGGCCCGTGCGCCGCGCCATCAGTTTGAACCCACTCATTGTCTGGTCGATGATGGAGGGATTGGACCGCTGGGCGTTTTCGATCAGGGCCAGTTCCTCGGCCCGCTCGGGCGTGACCTGACCGAAGTTCAGGACGGGCAACTGGGCCAGACCAGCCAGGGGTGCGGCATGGTACCGGCGCTCCCCTGCAATCAGGCTGTAGCCCCCTGGTACGATGCGCACCCACAGAGGTTGCAGAATGCCGTGCTCGCGGATGGACGCGGCAAGGCCTTCCAGAGACTCCGGCGTGAACACGTCCGCGGTGTACCGGCCCCGGGGGTTGAAGCCGGCTTCAACCTGCACGCTCCCCAGGGGCACCGTCGTGTAGACCGCCTGATTCGTGATGGCCGCGAGGTCCTCCACGGCCGGTACCAGGTGGCTCAGGCTGCGGCGCGTCTTGGTCATGCGGGCACCGGAACGTGCAGCAGGCCCAGCAGATGCCGGGTCATGGTGACGATATCCTCACTGACCTTGGTTTTGGGCTTGCACAGCACCGCCGGCAAGCGCAGTTCCGTGGCGCTCCCCATGGTGGCCAGGCTGTCGCGAACATTCGGCGTGATGGGGGCCAGCTGACTGAGTTCCCCGTGCAGGTGCTCGAGCAGGACCTTGTGGTGATTGACGTCCTCACGGATGCGGTTGGGTACAAAGGCCGTGAGTTTCAGGGTCGGGGCGATGCCCCGGGCCACCTTGACCATCTTCAGGAGGATGTCGAGGTTTTCCAGCCCCTTGATGCCAGAGACCGGGACGATCAGGTGATCGGCGGCCGCCACGCTGGCGGTCAGGAAGTTGGTCCGCTGCGGCTTGGTGTCGAGAATCACGAAGTCGTAGGGCTCCGGCATGGCGGCCAGCCGTGCGTCAATGGCCTCGCGCAGGTTACTCGCGCGGGAAAAATCGTTGTTCAGGATGCTGTCCACGCTGTTGAGCGTGTCGTTGGCCGGCCAGACGTCGACGCCGTGCACGGGCATTGGATCAGGCAGGGGGAGCGGCTCGTCGCGGCTGAACACCCGGCTGACTGTGGCCTCTTCCTGGCGGGCCGGGGACGCGGGGTCGTCATGGAGCCCCAGGGCCTTGGTCAGGCTGGCCTGGGGATCCAGATCAAAGAGGGCCACCTTGTAACCCAGCAGGGCCAGGCTGTAGGCCAACTCACGGGCCACGGTGGATTTACCTTCACCTCCGGAAGCGTTGGCAATGACGAGGCGTTGGGTGGGCATGAATTCCTCCTTGGAACGGCGAGCGCGGGCGCGGTGCATCATCAGGGCCCAATAGTCGGCCATGGGAATCAGGGCCGCCATCGGCGCGGCGTGTCGCTCAATCACCACCCGTTGTCCCGCGCTGACCTGCTCCAGCGTGGTGTACAGGTGCGAGCGCAGGGCTGCGGATTTGCAGCTGAGATCACTCTCCACTGCCTCAGTTTATAAAGGTTGTACAACCTTTTCAAGTTTCGTCTAGAGATGGAGGGCCCGAGAGCACCACCTTCCCGTTCCGGTGAGGTGCCTTTTTTGCGAAATAATTGCGGAGCGAGGAAGAGTTAAAGCTGCGCATTCCTTTAAGGGCTACGCACACGTTTATTCCGTCCCCCCCCCTCTCTAACTAGCAACCAGAAACTGACGACCTGGACGGAAGATTCTGGCAGGTTATCGTTTGGGGACACCGGGTGTCTCCGGCAGAAGAGGTTGGCAGCAAGTGTAGACCATGGCCCACTATTAAGAAAGCCGGACCTGAAGAAGCGACTTGCCTTTCGCACTGCTCAGAGGGGGTTTGGACATTCCATCTTCCCTCAGGTCGGATTGCTGAATTTCTCCGCCTAGAGGACGAGTTCAAGCCGAGGTTGATCCGGGGACACCGGGTGTCCCTGCTCAGGGAGTGGGTTGGACTGTGCGGCCTCTTAGGGAAAAGGCACGGTGGCGCGGAGCATCGTCAGCAGGTCTCCCCCGACAGCCGCTGCGGCTCGCCACTATATGACCGGGTGAAGCGCCAAGCTGGTGTCTGATGGGCGTTGAACACATCCTTTCGTTAGAGCGTTACTGTGCTGCACGATGGTCGGCATGCCCGTGAGGCCCAGAGTGATCAGGGCCATATCGGTCGCCAAAGGGCTTAGATCGGCGGCCTGGACTTGAAGGTGCAGCCGACTGGCGTCCAGTCCCTCCAGCGCTTCGGCAAAGGCGAGCACCAAGATGTCGCAAGCGGGTTCTGCAGCCGTCAGTGTGCGGCTGGGCTCGGGAGAGCACACTCAGACGCGCCATCAGCCTGGCGACGGTGCTCTGGGTGTGGACTTCGCCCAGGCGTTGCCAGGTCATGAGGCTGACGCGGTCCATGTACGTCTCGCCGGACACGTCATCAAAGGGGTTCCACAGCTTGTGGCCCAGCACATCTCCGAAGGCCTCGCAGAGCGTCTCCAGTTCTGCATAGAGATACCGCTGCACGGTGCGGCAGTACTCGTCTTCCCGCGCACTGCAACTGCACACACGTGGCCATTATGAAATCGCGGAACACGTCGCCGTAATGGTGTTCCAGGGCTTGAACCTTCTTCGGCCAGAGGGAGGCTGGGTCATGGGGGCAACCTCCGCTTCACCCGCCGCGCCGCCCGGCGCGACCCTGGGAGATTTCATCCCTTCCAGGTCGGCACCGGGAGGTGAGTCATGGGTGGCGAGTACTCAGTCGCTGTGCCCCGTGAGGTGCAGCAGGCGGTCCAGCAGATCGAAAGGCGGCGCGCCGTCGAGAGGGAGTATGGGCCGCTACGGGGCATTCAGCACGCGGGCAGATGCCGAGGCGTATCTGGAGCGGATCATCGACCTGGCTCGCCGCGCGCAGGCCCGTCAGGACCTGGGGCTGACCACGTTGCCTGCCAGGATGAGCGACACCTACCTACCGGCCACCCACAGCAACGGCTACCTCACCGAAGTGCTCTCCTGGGTGGACGTGGTGCGGAACCTGACGGCCTTCGGGTGGGCGGTGCAGCAGACCCTGCTGGGGAGCTAGTGCGGCGTGATCTGGACCACGGCGGGCTGGCCGGACTTGCAGGTGTACCGCGCCCCCCGCCGGCTGTTCTTCCTGGAACTGAGGCAGCCGGGCAAGAAGCCCTTCGAGGCCCAACTGGCCGCCCATGCCCGATTGCGTCTCGCCGGCTTTCGCGTGACCGTCGCCTACACCTTTGACCAGGCCCTGGCCGCCGCTCAGGAGGAACTGTGCGCACCCAGTTATTGATCATTCCGGCGCCCCTGACCCTGCCCGGTGAATTCCAGGGGACCGTGACCTTGCGCGCCACGCCTGATGGTGGAGCGGACCTGCTGGCCACGGGGGCCGGCACCCAGTACAACCGCCTGGCGCCCCATGCACTGGACGCTTTGCGGGACTGGCTGTGCGAATTGCGGGGCCTGCCCAACGGGGGAAGGGAGAGGTGAAACCCCCTTCTCGATGGCAAATGGAGCGCGAATACGAACAGGCGTTAGCCGCCACTAACGATCCGGTGCTGCGCGGCCTGATCACGGCGACCTATCTGCGGCTGCGGCGGGGGTACGTGCGGGTAGGTGACTTAAAGGGCCACTACCTCTACGACCTGGGGTTGACCCCGAAGGTGCTGGGCGGGCCGGACGTGTCTCGCCAACTGCCACCAGTCATCCGCAGATCTAGAAGGAGAGCGGCGTGACCCTCAGGCAAGTACGCCCGCAGAGCGAGCAGGACACCCGCAGGGCTGGGCTATATCCCGAGCCACACATCCAGGAGCAGTCGTACGCCGCAGGCGATCAGGGTGGCTACCCACCAGGTCTTGCCCAACTGTTTGGGCGCGTCAGTGAGCAGCGCGCCCAAGAGGAAGGTCGTCAGTGTCAGCAGGGTCAGGGCAGCGAACCTTGGAATGTCCTGGCCTGTCCCACCCGCTGGAAAGACGTCGGCCAGCACACGACTCGCACCCCACGACGCGATCAGCAGGGTGAGAACGGTCGCATACCACCACCAGGGGCGCCTGAAGTACTCCATCAGGTTCTTCCTATCACAGCCGTGCATTCGGCCAGGTCGCACATGCAGCCCGCTGTGATTGGCCAGACCCGGCCTGACCGGACGAGGTGCCGCATGAGGCCCTCACGGCCCCACATGTCCCATCACAGGAGCCAGCCTTGACCGCCATCACCCACGCCACCCGCCCCGAGGTTCCGATGTCCAACCGCCCGGCCACTGCCCGCCCCCTCCTGCCCAGCCTGGACGCTGCCGAGAAGCGCGTGCGCGCCCAGTGGCTTGACCCGACCGAAGCGGGGCTTCAGGACGCTCGCCGCAGTCAGGTGCGGGCGATGTGGCGGGCTCGCCGAGCGGGCGCTCCAACCTTACGACGCCAGCTGCGGGCCCTGTACCGCCAGATCCTCACAGCCCAGCAGGCCCAGGACTGGACCATCAGTCCCCAGGAGCGCGCCGCCCGGGCCCGCAACGTGCAGGACCCGACCCAGTACGAGCGCGAACAGGTGCAGGCCCTGCCGGGGCAGAGCGCCCTGCTGACCATCAGTCGCCCCGGCCGGCGCTACCAGAAGCCTGGTCCACCCCCGCCGCCTGCGCCCCCGCTCGGCCAGACGCACACGCGGATCGTGCACGATGAGTTCAGTGGCAAGAACCGCCGGGAACGCGAGCGCGCGGCGCGAGAAGCCGCAGAAGGCTACTACCAGGCTTTGCGGACCTGGCGGGTCTGGCAGGGAAGGCTAGAGGAATTGCCAAGGGAGCGCCGCGAGGGTGGGGGCGGGCGGATGCGCCCCGTGGTGGGGAACTGGGCGAGTGCGCCGTATGACCTGCGGACCAGGGAGGTTGAACTACCAGGCCGCCGCACGGTACCTGAGAGCACCTTGGCCGCTCTCGTGAACGCGGACGAGATGCTGAGTGCGATTCGGGAGGGCCGGACACTGGCGACGCTCCTAGAGCCGCGCGGGGGCTGGAGCCGCGAAAAGGCTCAGGCCGTGAAGTACGCGTAGGCGGTGCTCAGCCTTGCCCTCACTGTGGGCGACCTAGCGGCGCAGGAGCATTTGCGTAACTTGCCTCTTGACACATTAGACCTCCGGCGAAAGTGAGCCTTTCAGCCGATCTCCCGCAGCCTTCGTTTCCTGCGAGGAGGAATCCGAGGCTGCGTGATCCGCCCCTGTTCCGCACCCGCTCAGCGCAGGGTGATAGTGCAGGTCCCGGCTCCATCCCGACGCATCGAAGCCATCAGGGACGGAAAGCTGTAGTCCGATCCTCGCTGCGCCTGGGCGAGCTGGGCATTCGTCCGCTCCGCCGACCCGCTCAGCAGCACGCCGCTGACCTGCCGCGCGCCCACCGGCCACAGACCGAAGCACCGGTAGACGCGATCTTTGCCATACAGCAGGCTCAGCGCAAGGCCCCGATCGGACGGGCTGAAATAGAGGTCGCCGCCCGCGTCAGGCGAGGTCAATGCGAAGGTGCGCGAGGTTGACCCACCTGGCAGGAACTCACGCTCGACTTGGAGATCGGCCGTCACCGGCTGGCCCGCTGCGGGGCGAGTGGTCAGCTGCCAGACTTGCCCCACCTGGATCGGCATCAGCGGGGGCGCACCGGCACTGCCCGCCTGGGCCCCTCCAGTGATCACAGCGGCGCACAGGGAGATCAAAAGGTGGAAGCGAACAGTCACCCGTATACCCTACCCGGGAGCGGCGCCGGGCGCGCACGCATTTGCAGCCAGGATGCGCCAAAGCGTCGCGCTGTCCGGGCCGTTCCGGATGGACGGAGAGGCGAATGCGCTAGGGAGTCACGCGGCGGGCGGCCGGTTCATCCCAAGAGGCCTTAATGGGCTGTCAACTTTGGTCTGTCGATGTGCGGCAATGCGCTCGAGAGAAGCACCCTATGCTCGTCACTATGCGTGTGTCCCCCATTCGCCTCAGTGCCGCTCTGTTGAGTCTGACCCTTCTGACCCCGGCGTTCGCTGGCGGCGCCGGTGGGCCGCGCGCCCTGATGCCAGACTTCTCGGCGGTCACGCCGTGGCCCATTGACTGTCATGCTGCCCCCACCTTGACCGATGGATGCCGGCTCCGTGTCCCCATCCCTGCGGGCACCATGCTGCCCACCACTGGACAATTCAAAATCGTGCCTGGCACCAATCAACTCACCGTGCTGTACCGGGCGGCTGCGGGTACGGGCCGTCCCATTCTGTGTTGCGGCCTACAAATTCCTTTGGCGCCTCTTCCAAGCACAGACGTCTGGGCCGCCACAGTGAAAGTCAACAACCTCAACCGAGCGGTCATCTCGTTGCAAGTGCTCACAGAGGCGTACAGCCCGCTGACACCAACAACCGTCTGGCGCGGCCCACAGGCCCCAGCGCCAGTGCCCCGCCCAGGCGTCCTTGCTGGGCAGATTGACCGGTTCAGCCTGACATCGGACAGTGTGATCGGCCCACGAGATATCCGTGTCTACACGCCACCCCGCTGGACGAACGCAGAGCGTCTCCCCGCCGTCTACATGGCGGACGGTCAGGCGGTAGAGGAGTTCGCGCGGACCTTGGAAGCGGCCATGGCGCGCGGGACCGCGCCTCGGGTCATCCTGGTCGGCATTTCCAGTGCACAGTCCACGGGGGTGACCGGTAGCGACCCATTGAAGGACCACCGCGCTCTGGAGTACCTCGAAGGACTCCCTGGGGGCGCGGCCAGCTTTGCCGCCCACGAGCAGTTTGTCCTCAGCATGGTCCTACCTCACGTTGAACAGACGTATCACCTCTCGACCCGTCCGCAGGGCCGGGTGGTGGCTGGCTTTTCCAATGGGGCTGCCTGGGCCATCAGTATGGCTGCCCGCCATCCACAGGTCTTCCGTGGCGTCGTGGCCATGAGCCCGGGCAGTGGAGGTGCTCAAAACGCGCCACATCCGGCAACTCGGGTCTTTGTCGAGGCGGGCACCCTGGAACCCCTGTTCCTGAATTCAGCGCGCACGTACGCAGCGAACACACGGCTTGCGGGGAATCCCACACACCTGGAGGTGCGGGTAGGGGGGCATGACGAGGCGGTGTGGCGCGACGTGTTTCCGAGCGGCGTGGCCTTTGCCCTGAACCATTAACCGGTCCTTATGCGGGCTCGACCAGAGACAAACTTAACTTGACGCCCCATTAATGGGGCGTCAAGGCTGCCCCCACAACAGCCGCGCTCAGCATCGGCCCCAACGAAACCGTATTCGTGAAATGCTCGTTATGAACGACACCACGCTTAACGGCGCTGAACGTCTTGTGGAGAGACCACGCTGTAACTCCCCGGACCAAAGCGACCTTTCAATTCCAAGAGAGTCGCCGGTGCCGGACGCTGGGGGCTCCATGCCACAAGTTTGTCGGGTGCCAGATCGCGATAAGGGTCAAGGGCAAGTTGCATCTCCCCAACACTTGCCCTGAGCTTGAAGAACCGAACATCTTCTTGGATCCGGAAGGTAACTTCGCCCTTCTGCGCCACATTGATTGCGACATTCAAGATGACGCTCCCACTCAAGTCCTGAGGACCGTGTTCATAACTCGCATACCACCGGCTCAAACTTGGAAGTGCAAGTGCATAGACCTGTCCTTCCTGAACGTTGCCTCTGAATGTCACAGTCTGATTCGCGAACGTGGACGGGCGTACGTTTAGCAGCGCACCGTTCTGCAACTCCCAGTCCCCGGAAAGGGTCGAACCGTACAAACTGGTGGAGACCTGGGGGTCCGCAGTCTGAAGCCGGATGACCGTCTGGCCCGCTTGAATGGTAGGGTTGAGCCAACCACGCAATTGGACGTCGGCGCCCGTGTTCGCCAGTGCAGCCATAATGGCCGATGCAGGAATGTAGGTCCTTCCCTCCTGTCTGAGGAGCCCAGGGCCAGTGTGCACCGGAGAGGGCGAGTGGGGCGTCCCTGGGAGGGTGACCATGGGCTGTGCGGCTGTTCCCGTCAGTTTTCCTCCAGCCTTCTGGAGTTCGAGCTGAAGCTGAGCGAAGTCCACGTATGCTGCTGGGGCATATCGCCCGGGGGTGCTGAAAATACTGCTGACTTGAGCCTGGCTGTGGGGGAGGGTACTGACTAGGAGGGTGACGGCCATCAGGCCGAGCAGCCCGCCTTTCCCGAGCCTGGGCAAGGTATGGACCCCGAACATGCCAGTGCGCACTTCAGCAGCCCCACCCAGTTCCCGTAGGGCCTGACCCTCTGCGTCTTCTTCACTCAGCCCAGCAAGGCGTAACTCCTGGATGCGCACCTCAATATGACCCTTGAGTTCGGTGTGTAGGGTGCGGCGTTCCTTGCCCCACAGGCCCCGGGTCGCCGCTCTCAAGTACCGTTCAGTGTGCGTCATCAGCCTTCTCCTCCGCAGTGCCATAACCGGCCAAGTTGGCGGCTAAAGGTTTCAAATTCACGTTTGCGGGTCTCTAGTTCGTGGCCCCCACGATCGGTCAGGGCGTACACCTTGACCTGGGTGCCACCCCGGGGCGCCTGCTGCAGTTCGCCCCGGATGAAGCCAGCTTTTTCTAGGCGGTGGAGGGCGGGATACAGGCTGCCGACGCGGAGGTCGAAGTAGCCGCCGGTGAGGTCTTGGGCTTCTTTGCTGATTTCAAGCCCGTATTTAGGGCGGCCCTGGATGATGCTCAGGAGGATTAGGTCAAGGTGGCCACGCAGCAGATTGGGATGGGGATGGTCAGGATGTGTCATAGGCCTCCAGATATCGCGTTTCTCTATCGGATTCCTATATAAACCCTGATACAACCCGGAAGTCAAGCAGGTGTCGTGCGACAAGAGGACGCGACCTGCTGTGTGCTCTGGAGGAGCAGCGGTACTCCTGCGTCAATCTGACGTGTTGTTGTGGGCTTGCGAGCGACAGGAAGCAGTGTCACAAACCGTTCTTGACTGCCCACTAAGGACGACATTTTTGATGTCCGGGTGCCCTGAGCTTAACGCACGCGCGTCACGAACAGCAGGGCCCGCCAGACAAACGCCACACGCATTTGTCTTTCCCGGTAGAGTTGAAATGTGCAGACTATTCAGCGCAGGGTTGGATGTCGCGCTAGTAGTTACCCTCTACGCTTCACAAACAGGATGCGAATATCTGGTACGGTCTCGTTAGCGTCTTTCTTGGCAATATCATCATGCCTAATTTATAGTGTTGAGTATTTGCGGCTATTGTTGAGGTAAATCATGCGTCAGATGGTTTTCAATAAAGAGAGCTTACTTCAGTCCGTTACGATAGCTCTTGTCATCTCCATGATCTTATGGGTAATGTATTATATTATTGTGTCTCCTAATCAAGTCTACATTCGGATTCGACTTGATGACAAGGCGAGCTTGGGTAGCGAGTGGCGAATCGTGTTCATGCCGATTATTATGTCTTTTGCCTATCTTGTTCTATCTCAAGCCGGGAAGGCGGGTGTAATGAATATGCCATATGATGAGCCGCTTTCTCCAAGGGAGGTCGGTCATATTGCAGCGAAATTGAATATTTTAATCATGATAATATTTGTTGTCGTGATCATAAGCATGGTCAGCGGTCAATCATGGCCCGTGGAAGCAGTCGCTATAAGCATGTTTCTCATGATATTTTTTGTGACGAGTTGTTTGATGGCAATCAAGATGTTTAGGTGAGAAGTTTAGTATCTGCCCGTCATAACAACCCGATTCGCGGTGAGTAAATATAGAAAATGATTCTTGGGCAATTTAATCTTACTATCTTTGGTGCAGATAACCTAAGATTAGGAAAATTGATGTAAGCAGTGTAGTCGCGCATGCTCTTGCGTGTTATGGTGCACCGGATTCAAAAGATTCGGTAAGGGTAATAACGTTCCCAAGTCGCCTCCTCTATTCACTGAATATTCCTAGCTGTACTTCGGGGAAATTCACGGTCCGCTGAATAGTGCTGTGCAGGACGAACAATATCTAACATGGGGGCAGGATCGCCGGGGAGTATCCCCGGCGATCTCCCGTCGAATCGCTGGTACCGTCTCTCCGAACAGATCATCCGGTTGTGAGAGACGCAACCACTGCAGAAAGAGCAAGGCCACCAAGCAGAGCACCGCGTGATGATGGAGGCCCTGCCAGCTCCGGCCTTCAAAGTGGTTCAGCCCCACGTCCTGCTTGAGTTCCCGATGTCCCAACTCACAGGCCCAGCGTTGCTTCGTGATTTGGATCAAGTGTTCGAATGCCGTCTCAGGCGGCAAATTGCAGAGGTAATATTTCTTTTCCCCTCGAGCACGTTGTTCACCGATGATCCACGCACTTTCCCCTGGAAGGTGCTGTCCCCTGGCGTTTTCGTTTCCGTCCGCCAGTCGAACGTACTTTGCGGCGAACGTGCCGATCAGAGGTCCTTTCGTACCGTGGCGCCACATGACCCGTGTCCAGGCTTCCTGGCTGAGCACTGACTCGATGGATTCGGTCTCTTCTGAAGGCGTTGGATGCCGTGGAGGACGACCCCGGAAATGTTGTGGAATCGGAATCAGGCGAACGTGCGCGGGATACACCCGCTGCGTCTTGACCGTACCAACCGACCAACGGAGGCCACGCGCCGTGAGGGCTCGCCGGAAGGCCGCATTGACGCCATATCCGGCGTCTGCAAGCACCATCCCGTACTGAATCGTGCCCGAGAGGTCATCGATTTCTCGCAGGGCGATCTCCCACTTGGTGGACCTGAGCGGGTGTTCCACAGGAACACCCGCTCTCACACAGCGCGCAGGATTGGAGGACCATTCCGTCGGCAGAAACAGCCTCAGGCGGAGGGGAATCGGGATCTCATCACGAGCCAGGGTCACGGACACCAGACACTGACAGTTGGTGATCTTGCCTGCCTGCCCGGAATACTGCCGTCCCACACCGACGGACTTCGATCCGAACTTGGTCAGGCACGTGTCGTCGATGATCAACACAGCGTTCTGTCCACCGAGCAGGTGCTGGGCACGCTCTGCCACGAGCTGCTCCAGCCCCTGGGTGCCCCAGGGGCTGTCGGTGATGAAGTGCTGCAGGTGGTCGTGTCGGCCAGGCGCCACCTGATCGGCCAGAGGCTGCATGCTTTTTCGAGGCGCAGCGCTGCACAACCCCTGAATGTACAAAGGCGCCCAGAACCGCTGCGCCTGATGACGAAAAAACGTGAGGAACGGCGAAAACCACGTCGGAAAGTGCCGAGTCCATCGGGGGAGCAAAGAACGCTTCAACAAGAGGGCCAGCATCGCAGATGCTGGCCAGGACGGTGCCGATGAATATTCCCCGAAGTACAGCTAGAAAGCGAAGCTCGCTCTATGGGCACCAAACTGGCCCAGGTCATGCCCAGCCCGAAAACTCTGATGCCGCCCAGCCCCCATGCGCCAGGCGTCTACAGTAAGCCGGCGGCCCTGCAGCGTGTCCAGGACGGCACGGTTCAGCGGTTCGCCCTCAAGCCCCTGTACGACCTGCAACTGCAGACGGTGCAGCGCTGGGGCAATCCCTTCAGCTGGGCGGCCGACAAGGTCAAAGACGGCGCGCAGGCGATCGCGGACAAAGGCAAAGCGGTGATTGCTGGTGCTCTGACGGCCTTGCCGGGCTACCGGGAACTGTGCCTGGCGTTCGGGAAGGACCTGGTCACGGGCAAGACGATGGCGGGGGATCCCAACTCCATCCTGGAGACGCTGGCCGGCTGGGTTCCAGGGCCGTTAAAAGACGTCCTCAAAGCCCTGAATGAGACGAACGCGATTCCGAAGGCCTGGACGTGGTTTAAGGCAGAACTGGGCAAGCTGGACCTGGGCGGCGCCCTGAGCGAGATTGCGAGTGCGATTGGCAAGGCGGATCTGGGCGCGGCCAAGAGTGCCGTGACGCGCCGCATCAGTGGAGTCAAGAGCCTGATCGTCGGGAGTGCCCGCAAGATTGCTGAGATCGGTTTAACCGCCCTGACCGCTGGCCTTGGCCCCCTGGGCCAGCAGATTATGGCCAAGCTGCGTGGCGCGGGCGACGTGATTATTCAAGTGCTGAAGAACCCAGTCAAATTTGCCCAGAACCTGGTGCAGGCGGTCAAAGGCGGCTTCAAGACCTTCAGTGCCAACGCCCCCAAGCACCTACAAAACGGGATTGGTCAGTGGCTGACCGGCAGCACGGGCATCGCGTTTCCGGTGAAGTTTGACCTTCAAGGAGTGTTCCTCACGGCCCTTAGTGTCATGGGCTTGACCTATCAGGCCATGCGGGGCCGACTCGTGAAAGCCATGGGGCCGGGCGGGCAGGAGAAGGTCTCCAAAGCAGAAGCCACCGTTCAGGTCCTGCAGACCATGAAAGGGGGCCTGCACAAGGCCGATGAGATGAATGCCCAGCAGGGGGGTGTCGGTCAGGAAATCAGCAGTGGGATCAAAAGCGAGGTCACCAAAAGCCTGGTGGTGGCTGGGGTCCAGAAACTGGTGACCATGCTGATTCCAGGTGGCGGCTTCATCAACGCGATCATTGGGGCCTTTCAGACGGTCCAGACAGTGGTGCAGCAGGCGGCGCAGATCGGCGCAGTGATCACGAACGCCCTGGGAAGTATCAGTGCCATTGCAGCGGGCAACATCAGTGGCGCGGTGGGCTTCATTGATCGCGCCCTGGGCGGTGCGATTCCAGTCGCCCTGGCCTGGCTGGGTAAGGTCGTGGGCTTGGGGAACTTTGGCGGCAAGGTCAGGACCATCATCAACAAGGTCAAGGGAAAACTCGATCAGGTCCTTGACAAGATCGTGGTCAAAGTCAAGGGGTTGATCGAGAAGCTGACTGGCAAGGGCCCCGGCAAGAAGGCAGGCTCGAAGACGCCGGCTGGCAGCCAGAAGCAGAAACCCGTCGAGTTGACGCTTGCCTTCGCAGGACACACCCTGTTCGTGAAACAGGCCGCCGTCCCGGTGCTTGACATGGCGTCGAAAAGGGACACCCTTTCTCACAAGGTGGGCCGTCACAACAGCGTGATCAGAGCCACCCAGAAAACGCTCCCGGCTGATTCGGACGCCTACCGGCTGCTCGAAACGCAGTTCGGAGAACTGAGGGCCATCGGCGCCGCCGACAAGGAACTTCGGAACCTGCTGAAAAAGCCGGTGGACGCCGACTCGCAGGTCAGCTTGCAGATCCCCCAGTCGTCCAGAAATCTGGTCTCGCAGATTCAGGGGTTTCTGAAGCGGCACCAGCTGCCCGATATCGGCGACGGCCTCGAGGCATGGGTCAAGAACTTCAAGGAAAGCAAGGCGAAAGAACACAGCGAATTCGAGCCGCAGAACCTCAAGCTGTCCACCGACGGTCAGCAGATCATCATTTCCTACACCACCAAGACTGGCAAGGGATTCCAGACGACGATTGCCAGAAGTGGTCACACCACCAGAACCGAAGGGTTCAACCTCGCCCTCACCTCGCTGGGCCGAGGGAAAACGGGGGATCCGAGCAACAAGCTGAAAAACTACGATCACAACAGCGCGCACGTGCTCGCCAACTGGTTCGGCGGCAGCGGGTACAAAAAGAGCCTGAATCTGGTCACCACCAGCGACCACTTCAACAAAATGGTCATGGGGGAGCGGGAGAAGCAGATCGTTGAGTGGGTCAAGGCCAGCAAGATCGTACAGTTCAATCTGCGGGTTGACGTGGACTGGGGTCAGGTGTCTGAGGAAGCCGTGATCATCACGATTATGAATCAGATCAAGGGGCTCTACGGGCTCACGGGAACGGCCCTTAACAAGACCGAACGGAGACTCGCCAACGCAGTTGCGCGCTTTAAGCCGGTGCTCAAAGCCGTCGAAGACGTGGTTTACCGGGCCAGCGGCCAGGATACTGGCGGTACGAAGAAGACCATGCCCCCTCTGAGTACTGGAGCGGATCAATGGCTCAGAACCTGAGTAACTGGGAGAATGAGAGATGAACAAGCATGCTGTGGAACAGGACGCCACCCGCTTTATTCAGAAGTTTCTGAACAAAGAGTTCGCCTGCTGGGAACTGGCATACCGGGAACTCGACACCACAAAGTACGAGGCAGCCGTGACAGGGTTTGTCCGGGAGTTCTTTACCTTTGAGGCGGTGCCCTCTATCACCCGACCGAAGAAGATCTCGGCCGGCTGGTTGGAAGAAGCCAAAGAGTATCTGGCGGCGACCATTGAGCGCCCCCTGTTCAAGATTGAGCAGTACCTGGTGGGCGACGAGCCAGTCTATGCTGCGTACACCGGATCGAATTACCTCGGCTCAGACTCATACGCCGAGGTGTTTCTATACGGGAAACGCTCGGGCCAGTACCGTATCTTCTCGGTCTACCACTCTGACCCCGATGGTGGCATTGAGCACTTCGACGGCGAGGTGTTTTCCTTCAGTCGAGCCAGACTGGTCGCCATCGAGAAATTCCGGGCTCCAACCGACGAGGCCGATCTGATCGACTATCAGCTGGAGCCGGCGTGATAAGCGCAGCTTGAGATTTAGCGGAGAAGGCCCGGGGCTGTAAGCTCATACGCCGGTCAGAGACGTTCTGAAGATCAGTTAGGGAGGTTCTGGCAACTTAACTTCAGCGGGGCCAGCGGAGCGCAGCAGGCGGCTTGAAAATCAAGCCGCCTGCTCCATGGCCTCTTGCCAGAGGCGCAGGGCCCCTGGTTTGGTTGCGTCGTCGAAGGTCGGCAGGAACGGTTGTGCGGGTGTGATGGTACAGGTTCGAGACTCGGGCATGCAGGGCGAGAAATTCTTGCGTTCGCCGTCGTCATTTAAAGCCGAGCTGACTTCGCTGCTGCTGCCGTGTTGGTCAATGCGCTTGCTCGACAAGATTGTTGCAACGGCCTGTAGACACGACTTGGACGTGCTGCACGCCGTGCAGCACGGGAAGTTCCCGGATGGCCGCCCCGTCGCTCCAGAGCTTGTTGGTGTAGATGACCTCTGGGACCTCGGACTCACCCAGCTGCTGGGTGAAGAAGGTCCGGGCGGCCGTGGTGTCCCGTTGCGGCTGGAGCAGGATGTCGAGCACGGCGCCGTGCTCGACATCCTGC
Organism: Deinococcus arboris; assembly: GCF_009755355.1. Lineage (GTDB taxonomy): Bacteria > Deinococcota > Deinococci > Deinococcales > Deinococcaceae > Deinococcus > Deinococcus betulae. The sequence goes on from NZ_WQLB01000029.1 coordinate 29,361, forward strand.
TCCAGCCGCAACCAGTGCTTCACCCCTCCGACCTTCGTGCACACCTCGTCCAAAAACCACCGGGAACCAGGGCGGGGTTCTCGGTGGCGTAGTTCCTCAGTGAGCAGCGGCGCAAATGTGATGTTCCACTGGCGCAGGGTTTCGTGACTAACCTGGATGCCGCGCTTGTGGAGCAGTTCCTGCACGTCCCGCTGGCTGAGCGGGAAGCGGTGGGAGAGCCGGAGGGCATCACGCTGGAGTTCGACGGCCGCGCGCAGGCCATGCTGAGCCATCAACGCGCTGCTGCGCTACGACGGCACGCTGGACCTCAGCGGGGCGTCCTTCGAGTCCAGCCGGTCCGAGCGGTACGGCACGGCCTTCCTGCGAACGGCGCTGCGGGCCCTGCTCCAGGGGACGTGCCTGGCGTGCAGGCGGCCTTTGCAGAGACCTCCCAGCGACTTCACGAACGTCGACGTGGGTACCCGCGTTCGCATCGGCAAGGCGCACTCCGACTACGCTCAGACGCGCGCCCAGCGCAAGGAAGCGTACCTGGACGTGGCGTGGCAGGCCGAACTGGACTTCCGGGTGGGCGAACGCATTGACCTGTACGCCCGTGCGGGGGCGCGCCTACGACGCGGTGCACTACCGAGCGGCGCTCGTGCAGAACTACGCCACGCGGCTGCGCAAGGCGCTCGACCCGGCGGACTCGGAGCAACTGTTCGGCACCCGGGGCGCAGGACTGTTCGACCGGCTCGTCGGTGAGATGCGGGTGCAGTAGCGCGCCCTGGGTGCCGAAGCGTGACCCGACCGCCCGCGCGGCCGCACCTGCCGTGGCGCGCCGCAGAACGAACTGGACACGACGGTCACGGCTCGGCGCTGGGCGTGAAGGTCCCACGGACCTGGTCGAACCTGAAGTAGTACAGCGGAAAGATCCGGCCCCGAGCCGCCGCGAGGTCCGTCGTGTGCACAGCGACCGTGACGGTCGTGCCGTACCGTGGGAAGACACACATGACGGACGCCAGATTGCGGTCCTTAAGTGCCACCCGGTAACTCCTGAGTCGCGCCTGAGCGGCGTGCAGCGCCGCCCTGAGGGCAGGTGAGTCCGTCCTGCTCGGGAGTGGGAGGAGGCCATTGCAGCCCACTTCGAGGCCCAGCGTGGCGGCGCTCGGCGGCACGTATGCCCGCCCGTCGTACCCGATGAACGCCGCAGCTGGTCCGCAGGGGAAGTCCGCGCACAGCTGAACGTGCGGTTTCACGGCGTTGACGCCGACGATGGCCCGCCCGCCGACCGTCCGCCAGATGGCGACCTCCACGAAGGAGCCGGTGTGGTCACCCCAGCGGACGTACGCGTTGGCGTTGTCCTGCACAGTGGGAGTCCCGGTGGGTGGCATCAGGATGAGCGGGTTGAACCACAGATCAACGGTGTCGCCGATCAGGTCCACGCTGTGCATCTGCCGCGCGGTCTGCAGGAACGACGGCAGTTCCAGCCTGGCCGCCTGCGCACTCGCGGCGCTGAGCGCCCACACGAGGAAGAAGCGGCGAACGCGGTCTGACATGTCCTCCACTGTGCCACGCGGACCGGTCCGCGCGGCACACACCTGCCGCCACCGGCCTCCCCGGCGTCGTTCGAACTCCGGTTGAACGGTGTGCGAAAACCGGTCCGTCCGAGCAGAGGTGAGCAGCCAACCGGGTCCCGGATCGGTCACGGCCTACCCGAAATCCGGATCAGTGGTCCTCGTCGGGGCGCGCGTCACCGGCCGGGAACAGAACCCCGTCCGCGCCGATCTCCACCCAGTGGACCGGGGCGTGGCGTTCATCCCAGTCGAACCGCGCTCCGTACACCCTGACCAGCGCGCCGCGCTCGGGCGGCGACAGGATGCCGCCGGCCTCCTCCGCCAGGGGCTGCCAATCCCCGTCCACCCAGCTCCACAGGTCCCGGGCGTGAGGGACGCCGTAGTGCCCCGGCCGTCCAGGCACTTCCATCAGTTCGTCGAGCGGGGCCGGGGCGTGCCACTGGCGCCAGGGACACGGGGCGTACCGCGCCGCCAGCTGCCGGGCCCGCGCCTCCAGGGCCTGACGGTCCTGTTCCTGCCGGGCGCGCTTCTGCCGCCAGTACTCGGCAGGATCCGCCGGGGCGAGCGTGCCCTGGTCGCGGGGCAGACCCCGCCGCCGCCGCACACGCCTCGGAAGCCGGACCGGAGGCGTGGTGTCTGAGGACGGCGCGAGCCGGCGGACCCGCCACATGATCCAGACGGGCGTCAGGAGGAGGCCGGCCACCAGGGTGTCGAGGCGACCTGACAGCAGGTCCAGCCGGTGCAGGCCCAGGATGGCCGCCGTACTGGCGAGCCCGATCAGGACGACCGCGACTGCCGGCCGCGGCTGACCGTCATGTGCGGACAGCGCGTGCCTGCCGCGGAGCCGTGTGGCAGCAGCCTCCCTGCGGTCCGGTCGCTCGCTCATCACGGGCATGTAAGCACGACCCGGAGCGCGCCGCCGCCTAAGCTGAGCCCATGCGTTCCCTCATGCTGATCGCGGCCCTCACCTGGAGTGTCGCGGGCGCCGCACCCCTGCTGGGCACTACGTCCTCGTTCGCTGAGTCCACATTCTGCAGGAGCTTCTCGTGCCGCCTCGCCGGCAAGGACGTCCTGGGGCCGAAACTCACCGAGTGGCGGTACTTCGTCGGCCCCCAGATCGACGACGAGGCGCCGATCCGGGTCGTGAGCGTCATTCGGCAGAGCGACCGCGTCGTGTCGGCCAACTGGGTCACCGGCGCACAGGACACCGTGCTCTACCCGGGCGGTTTCGACACACGGATGATTGCCCTGCTCGTGGGCACACTGACCGGCAAAACGCCCACACCCGGGAACCTGCTCGACTTCGACGACGCCTGCATCGAAAACGGTTCGAAGGTGTACACGCAGACCTGGACGGCCACCAGCCGCCTGTCGTGCCTGATCACGAGTGAGTTCCGTGGCGCGCTCCGGTACAGCTTCCACGTGCACCTCCCGCAGTGACCGACCAGCGCGGGGGAAACGCGGACGTGGTTGGTCCCCCGGCCCACGCCTGACTTCACGGCGCTGAGCCGGAGGCACCGTCCGTGCCAGGACGTGGCACTCGCGATCAAGGTGACGCGCTGGCGCGGCGCAACGAGACGGTCTAGACGCTGGTGGCGACTGCTCAAACTCAATACCTGTCCTCACTTCCCGTCAGAGCCTCAGGCCCGTATCCGGCTGGCTCGGTTGACGCCGGTCGTCGAGCAGCTCGCGACCGAAGTCCAGTTCCTGGACTTCGTCGCTGTAGATTCCCAACCGCTGCCCGTCTCGACCTTCAAACGCGCGCCACGCTGCAAATTCCGAGGGGCACGACACGGGTTGAGCACGGCTGGGCCGGTCTATGGGTTCAAACTTCATGCCTGGAGCGCCCTGAACGGCAAAATCGTCAGGTATGCGCTTCGACCCGCGAATGAACACGATTTCACCGTGCTCTGCGAGATGAACCGAGATTGGCCCGCTTATGGCGGGCCAAAACAGATCGGCGACAAGGGCTACCAGTCGGCAACGTGCTTGACGCCTCCAAAAGTCAATGCAAAACAGGTCGACCCACGCTGGAAACCAGAATATGGGGCGGCAAGGAAGTGCGTGGAGTCCGCGTCCTCCGTCTTGGTGGAGCCGGACTGCGCTGGGGCCAGGTCAAGACATCCCTGAGCCTGCGGCTGAAGGTGGCCCTGAACGTCCTCGCACACAATCTGAAATTCATTGATCTCAGCGGCTGATGCCCTGACTGTCAACCCCTATTCGAGGTAAATAACGTCTCGAGTTCGGCGGCCTCTGCATGTGCAGGGGCCTTTTTGACAAGGCTCTGGCCTCAGGCGTGCGGAGCAGTGGTCTGGCCCCTTTGCGGCTGAGCGCCATACAGCGCCACGGTGAATGCGTAGCCCGCCACTTGCCAGGCCCAGACACTCAGCACGAAAAAAAAGACCAGGTTCAGTGGAATGATCAGAAAAGCGATGAGTGGGAATCCTTCTAAAAAGGGGCCTGGCCCAGCAAATGGCGAGGCGTGTGCCCAGCGCTGCACGGCAGGCCACCAAGTGCTGCCCAACAGGACTGGGACACCCAAGGAGACGCCGATCGCACTGCCGGTGATCCACCAGGCACAGGCATAGACGCCCAAGCGTTGGCGGACCGTTCGCCACAGGCGCCACGGTGCAGTGAAGACCATCCGGTCACCTTCACAGCCCAAGCGGGTCATGCCAGCAGGGACCAGGAGTACTGCGGCCAGCACCAATACGCCCGCTGCCAGCCAGCAGATCAGGGCAAGCAGGTCGGCACCCAGCCGCCAGGCGCTGGCACCCAGGAGGGCCAATGCGGTGCCAGGACTCACGCTCAGGGCAATCACCTGACAGACGATCAACCCTTGCCGCATCACAGAATGCGACCAGTGGAGGGGAGGAAACGCAGGTGACTGGCCAGTGTAGAGCCGCGTAGCCACCTCCCAGCGGTAGCCCAGATTCAGCACCCACCCCGGCAGCAGCGTCAGGAGGGCCAGGGCGCCCGTGAGAACGCCAGCCCGTGCCTGCGGCGTAGCCACTGGAAACAACCAGGCCGACGACCAGCGCAACTTGGAGGGCAGTGGGGACGATGCAGGCACTGGGCGGTCAAGTTGGGAAGAGGTGTCCAAATCACTGACAAGATAGAGAGGCAACCTGGCCGTGTGCGCTGCATATCTCCGTAAATAGGGAAGACCAGGTATTAGCTCCCTTCTACGCCATTATTCGAGGAGAACTCAGCTAGGTCCCGGGTTGTAGACGAGTGCGCTATCTCTTCGGCGACGCGACAGGAGTCGCGAGGGGCGTCAGAGGTGACGTCGCAAACGGCAAAGTTTTAGGAAGGGTATTTGGCTGAGATCAAGTGTGCGTTCTCAGACGTCAGGCAGTGGGGCTGCGCTCATCGCCGGGACTGAGGCTGCTGGACCGCACTGCCTGTCCGGGCACAGGTTGCCAACTGCCATTTAGCTCTGATCCCAGGCTTCAATGGTCAAGAGGGCGTCGGGTGGACAGGCCGCTATTCGGTCATGAGAGGTCTGAACCACCTTGAGCCAGGCTGGCGGTTGAACGTACTCCTCCCCTTCGTCAATCCCGAAGACCCACAGGCCCGAGTTGGCGGGCCGAATCTTTCCACTGGTGATCTGGGGCAGCACATCTGCAGTCTGAGCGGTATACCGCGCGGGATAGCCGTCAAAGCGCAACTGCGTGGCCTTTCCAAGTTTGACCAGGTCATCAAGCCATGCCAGTCCACCGAGTCCGGCTTCCCAATGGGCCAGCAGAAAGGGCTCTGGATCAGGGCTGTTGCGGGCCACCTGGTCGGGCGGGGCCTGATAGACGAAGATCATCCAACCGAGCATGCTGCACTGTATATACCCTATACGCCTGAGAGCCAGGCTGGCTACCCTTCTCGCTGCACCTCAGGAAGCGTGAAGTTTGATGTATGAGACAGTTGCCGCTTCAGATTGCGGAGTTGAAGCTGGGTCACCAAAGCGGGATCATGCCATCCCACCTCCTGGAATACTGCCTTGATCGCCCGGCCAAGCCGTCTGTTCCCCAAACAGGTGCTGGATTCCAAGGGAAACTCCTGCACACCGCAGGCCATCTTGCTCAGAGTTGATCTACAACTACAAAATATTTTGTTATTGACAATCTAGTTTGTTGTCATTACAGTAGGTCATGTCCGTGCTTACCCTCCCTGAAGACTGGAGTGGCCCTCTCGACGCCCTTGTCGATACCGCCAACCAGCTTCTGCCTTTCATTTTGCCTCTGGCCAGAACAGGCCGTTCCAAAGACGAAGTCAACGCCCGCCTCGTCCGGCACTACACCACTGAGCGGCTCCTTGATGAATCTCTCCGGCAGGGTCGTGAAGCCCGCTATACCCGCCGGCACCTCCTGCAACTGCTGGCCCTGCGCAAACTCATGGCTGACGGCTTTGGAACGGCCGCCCTTCAGAACACATTGCAAGCCCGCACCGACCTTGACCTGGAAGCCCTGATCATGGGCGAGTCTCAGCTCAGGGTCCAGCCGGGTAATCCAGCCCTCGACTACCTGCAGCAGCTCAAGCGCCCAGCGGCCGCTGCTGGCTCACCCTCACCGGTCCCCGCTGCGCCCCGTTCCGCTTCTCCTGCCCCGTCACTGCCGGAGGCCTACACCCGCCTCACTCTCCAGCCGGGCCTGGAGCTGCATGTCCGCACGGATGCTCACCTGCCCAGAAGCCAGGTGGAACAGCAGCGCCTGACCCAGCTCTTCCTCGACGCCCTCGACCGCCTCAGGAGGCCCAAATGACCACTCCCCGTATTGAACTCCGTCCTCTCCGCTCCGGCTTGGTGGTCAACCAGGCCATACACCTCCCGCTGCTGATTCGCCTTCATCCCGCTCCGGTCGCTCCGCAGGTCGCTACCCGACCACCGCTCAATCTCGCCTTTGTCATCGACCGCAGCGGCTCCATGAGCGGGATGCCACTGGACATGGCCCGGCAGGCCGCTCTCGCCGCCGTTCGCCAGCTGCGACCGGCTGACCGTGTCAGCGTCGTGGCCTTTGACGACCAGGTGGACGTCGTGGTGCCCAGCCAGCCAGTAGTGAACCGCGAGGCCATTATCCAGGCTATCCGCGCCATTGAGGACCGGGGCTCGACCAACCTGCACGGTGGCTGGCTGGAAGGCGCTACCCAGGTCGCCCAGTACCTTACGTCAGGGGCACTCAACCGCGTCATCCTGCTGAGTGATGGGCAGGCCAATGTCGGCCTCACGGACCGTGATGATGTGGCGGCGCAGGTCCGTGGCCTGACCGAACGGGGCATCAGCACCTCCGCTATCGGGCTCGGGGCCCATTACGACGAGGAGCTGCTGCTCGCAGTGGCCACCGCCGGCGATGGGAATTTCGAACACGTGGAAGACCCTTCCCGGCTGCCCACCTTGTTCGAGGAGGAACTTCTGGGTCTGACCCGCACGACCGGGCGGCTGGTCAGTTTGGGCCTTGAACCCAACCCAGCCCACGGGGTCACCGTCATGGGTCTCCTGAACGCGTTTGACCAGAATGCCTACGGCCGTTTCCAGGTGCCGAACCTGGTCGGTGGTCAGGCGATTGACGTCGTGGTCACGCTGAACATCCCAGCTCAGGCGCAGGTGGGCCAGGCGCTGGGGGTGACCCGGGTGCGGCTGGCCTGGACCGGCCAGGATAGCCAGCGCCACACGCTCCGGACGCAGTTGAATCTGCCGGTGGTGTCGGCTGAAGAGGACCGCACGCTGAGCGACGATCCGGTGGTTCTGGAAGTTCAGGCCCTGCTGACAGCGGCCCGGCTCAAGCGCGAAGCGGTCGACGCTCTGGACCGCGGCGATCAGGCCTCGGCCCGCCGCCGGGTCGACGAGGCATATCAGGCGGTTATGGCCGCGCCCATGGCTCCCGGGGTGAGACTTCAGGAGGTAGAGGACTTCGGGGCCCTGAGCGCCGCGATGGACGCCGGTGACGGCGCGCTGTCTCGCAAGCGGGCCGTCAGTCAGGCCCACGCCCGGACCCACAGCAAACGCCGCGAGTAGGCAGGCTGCCCGCTTGACTGTGGCCGGTGAGGTAAACCACTGTCCCTCAGGTGGTGCCTGACTACCCTTCAAAACGCGGCACAAGTGTGACCAAGCCAGGACACGCCAGATGGATACAGGAGTATGTGTCCTGAAGATGATCAAGACTGACAGCAGGAATCAGAGGCATTGAGGGAACAGGGCATGTTGGAACCACCCTTGACAATCGGCGAGCGTGACGCCATTGAGCGCCGTGCGGATCGCTGTCAGGACGCCAGTCTTGGTGCGGGCTTCCAACCTTCGGACGACCGCTTTGAGTTTCGAGAACATCAGCTCAATGGGATTGCGATCCGGCGAATAGGGCGGCAAAAAGATCAACTCAGCGCCATGAACTTCAATCAGCACGGTCACTGTTGCGCGGCGGTGCGTACCAAGGTTGTCCATGACGACCACCTGAGACAGGTGGATGGGCAGCGCCAGAAGCTGTTGGACATAGGTGACGAACACATCGCCGACGCTGCCGTCAACGACCCACGTCACAGAGGGACCCTGAAGCGTCACCCCACAGAGCAGGGTCAGATTGCGACCTCGGTTGCGGGGCACCGTGCCCGTGGCTTCGGGTCATGTTGATCTGGAACCACGTTCGTCGAGGTAGAGGAGGTCGCCTGGAGCGACCTCCAGCAGGTCACGGGCAAACAAGGTGCGCCACGCCTCGTCGCGTTCAGCGGCTTGAATCGTCTTTTTTGCTCGTCCATCCCAGCGCGCGGATGCGGCGCGCGATCATCGGAATCGACACCACACCCTGCGCGTCGCGCCACACTGCGGCGTGTTCCGCGAGGGTCAAATCGGGGTGTGCCGGGAGTTGCCGCAACAGCACCGCGTGCTGCTGCGGGCCAAGGACCCGGGGAGGGCGCCCCCGGTTGGGTTGCGCGCCCAGTACCGTTCCACCGTCGCCAGACTCACCCGAAATTGTCGGGCGACCTCAGCCTGTGGCACCCCGTCACGAACGGCCTGCACACTCCGTTCCCGCAGATTGGGGCTATCACTCCGCATCCCTCACCCGACCCCTCAACCGCTCTGGATTCTGCTGTGAGTCGGAACACGGATACTGTACGGTGTCCGTGTTTCTTGACGTTTCACGGGCTGCTTGGCGGCCAGGAGCTGGCCCGTGACGCAGGGCAAGGTAGGGCGGCGAACACGGAGTTAAGCAAGGTCGACACGCGCTCTGCTGGCGTCAGCTCAGTGCCTTCCAGATTGAACTCCTGGGTCTTGAAGGCGGCGTGCGGATTTTCTGCCTGCTAGTGCTGCGCAGAGCGGCGCACATTCTTTGAAGCGTGGCCGCGGTAGGCCAGGTGTAGCACTTCGCCCGCCGCGTTCTTGGCCGCGCACAGACGCAGGGATACGCCGTAGACGGCCACAGAACGGTGACGGCGGCGAATCTTGCCCGTCTGCAGCTTTTTGAAGCATGGCCAGACTGGTAGTTTGTCAGTCCCAATGGTGGCCTTAGTGGGGAGACGAACACAGGGCGCAGTGCCGTGCTGGTAGAGGAAGTAAACCATGTTTTGCTGATAAATTTGCGGTCTGCCAACAGGCCGCCCATTGACCGCTGGAGAAAGCAAGTCGCACCTGTTGCGAGCTTGCTCCCCCGTGAGGGAGCAGAGTCCACATCAGCCGCAGACACCATCCCAGACCGCAGAGAGCAGAAGAATATCGATGACCCACTGGCCCAGCTTCCAGTTGGTGCGGCCGAGGATCGGGTGCAGCTCGCCGTTCGGGAGGAGCGGTGAAGCGCGCAAACAAGTGGTCAGGGAACGCAAAGTGGACGAAGCGAGGCAATCGCTGGTATCACGTCTCAAACAAGTTGGAAGGCTTGAATGTCTACAGCGCGACGCTGCGTGCCTGCCCTATGACCAGGATCGGTGCCACGAGCGGGCGCGCCTCAATAGGAATTGCGGCTCTTTCAGCGCGGTCTGCAGGCGATCGTGCGATTATCGGCCCTGACGTATCTGTGTCTTCAGCACGTAAACACGCTACAGGCGCCGAATTTTTGCTGCCTCACGAGGTTTGACTCGTCGTCAGTACTGGCTGGATCCTTCCAACGCCCCTTCATCTGCGCCGTGGCGCTCCATCTCTTGGCGCTAGCGATCTGCCTGCGTTACTTCCGCAGGGTTGGGGCCGCCAGCACTCGGAGCACACCACGGCCACGGGTGGCTTCGTTGAAGGTGAAGTTGTTGGGGTTCCCATCGTCACCGACGTATGTCAGCGTGCCTAGCCCTTCTGCAACGTCCAGCAGTTCGGCCTCAGAAGGGGTGGTCTTCGATACCATCACCGTAAGCAGGCGGAACGTTTTCTGGGCGTCACCAAATGCAGGGGACCGCGCTCCATGCTGGCTGATGATGTCCTGCACCCTCTGGCCAATGACGGCGTCGGCACGAAAGACGCCGTTGGCGGCGTCAACCCAGGCCGCGTTTCTGGCCACCCGGAAAGGATTGACCTCGGAAGGAGCCAGCAAACCCATCAGGTAGAGCTCGACGTCACTGTAGGCCACTGAATTGCCGCCGTTGGCCACCGTGCCGAAAGTTTTGCGGCCCGTGATGCTGGCCTGATACTGCCCGTTACCCAAATCGTTGAAGGTGGCATCGTCAAAGCCTCCCAGTTGACGCCCCGCACTGCTGAAGCCGAAATGGCTGGGCAGGTCGGATTCGACGGCGTCGTTCGCCCAGCGGTGGGCCAGCTCATGCAAACTCGGCCCACTCTCAATGCCCGCCCGGTACGGAAAATACATGACACCCTGCAAGGTTCCAGCGCTGCCGTAGTCAGCAGTCTGGTCGAAGGTCGTGATGCCGAGGCCCTCGGTGTCATTCTTGACTGGGAAATACATCCCGTAAGGCGCTGAGTCTGGCTTGGTCGTGCGGTTCATCACCAGGAAAATGAAGTCGGCTTCATCGCGGTACTCGGCATAAAGCCGCCGTGTGATCTCAGGGATAGTACTGGTTCGCGTATCTACGTCAGGAAGTGCCGGATCGACGATGACCGCCAGACTTGACACTGGAATTCGCCCCGTGGGCGGCACTATGACCTTCAGAGTCGCCGTCGCCTCACGCCCATAGGTGACCTTGACGGAGGACGTCCCTCGTGGAGCGGCAACATTGGTCACGGTGAACTGCCGATTGCCGAAAGCCAGCGTCAAGCCACTACTCCAACTGTAGTTCAGGATGTCGCTTGGACTTCCACCGTCCAACTTGACCTGCACGGTGGCCGACTGTCCAGGGGCCAGCGTCACCGTGCCAGGCTCAAACTGGACGGAAAGCTGGTTTGGCGCAGGCGTAGGGATAGAAGGTGGTGGGGGCGGGGCCTCCACTGTGGGAGGAACGGTCCCTCCACCACCACTGCTGCAAGAGGTCAAAGTAAGGGCGGCGGCCAGGAGGAGGGAGGAGCTGCTTTTCTTCATGGGTTCCTTTGGCGTGTCAAAAGGCGTTGCTTGGCTGTGTGCAGTGGGTGCCCTGGTGACTTCGACGCGTTCCTCGGGTGCTACCACTCACACCTCGTTCTCACCTTATAAGGCGACACCTTACAGGATGATGACAAGAGAGCTGAAACCAGGAAGGTGGAGCTCTCCGGATAGGTAAATCAACGCTGAATTTCAACCTGCTTAAACAGCATGCGGTCACTGTCGTCTCCGATTCAGAGCCACTGCTTCAAAATGTTCCCGTAGTTCTGAAGGCCGAAATCGCAGGAAATCTCTTGGTAGTCATGGCCCCGCCGGCAGATATAGGCACGGGCGGCGGTGCTGCCTTCATACAGGCCGACAGCGAGTAAGAGGTGAGCCTCATTCAGAAGTCCTGGCGCACGCCCCGAGCCGAACAGTCGTAAATCCCTTACCTGATCCTGCAAGTCGCCATCCGGGTGCATCGCCCAGGTGCCGATGCACGTCAGGCGCTCGTCAAACAGCTCAAACAGCGCCTCACTCCATCCCGCGGCAAACCGGAGGTCTATGTCGGTCGGCCGTTGGTATGAGCGTCCATACCAAGTGGGTGAGCCCAGTGAGGAAGCCAGCAGAACATGCATGGTGGTGCCGCTTTGGTACCCGAACAGCAGGCCTCGCAGACGCGGTGTGGTCAGCGCTGACTGCTGGACCAGGAGGAGGGCGGCTTTCACACTCACGGCACACCGAGTGACTGGAGCTGAATTACCTTGCACGTTGAGTGTTCGCGCCTGAATGGACCGGCTCACGCAGAGCGGGGTCTCTGGCCGTCTTGTCAGAGATGAGGCCTTTCAACCGCCCTCTTCGGGGGGCTTCCGGCGCCCATCGGGTGGGCAGTGGCTGTCCCAGATGGAGGCTCACTTGATCAAACATCCGTCGAGTAAGGCCAGGCCTCCAGAGAACCGATGACACCGGAGCTAAGGTGTCGGTTTCAAAGCATACCCGGACGCTCCGCACTCGGTGAGTGGAATCCGCCGACTTGAATGAATCGCTGGATGGTGACATCATCTAATCTCACCTTATCAGGTGACACCCTAGTGGGTGACAACATGGGAAGGAGGTTCTCCAGGCTGAGGCGATGGGTCAGCCCCTCTCGCCAGACGCCCTTGACCGTCATCAGCAGCACCTCGGTGCCCGCATTCGAGCACTCCGCACCGCCCGGGGCTGGAGTCAGGACACATTGGCCCACCAGGCGGGGCTCAACCGGTCGTACCCACACAAGATCGAAGTGGGACTCATTGACCTGCGCTACAGCACGTTGCTGCGTCTCGCCGCCGCTTTTGAACTCAGCCCCGCTGAACTGTTGACCTTCCCGCCTGACGAGCAGGCACATTCATCAACCAATGTTCTGGACTGAGGCGCCTCGCCAGAATCAATTGGACGAAGTGGCCCGGTCTCTTGGCTCTGGGATGCACCGAAACAGGCGCGGCCTCGGCAAATTTTGAGGAGCAGAAAATGACGGTTTATACGGTGTCTTTCAACTACTCCGCAACGGGTGAGGGCTGGCGCGAAGAGCTTGGGGTCGTTCATGCGACAACGCTCGACGACGCCGTGAATGTTTTTTTTGATCTGCTGCGATTGCCGGAAAGCGTTCGGGCGTATCTCAGGCCGGGTTTGGAGGTCACTGTCGGCCTTGACCGGAGTGTGCTGGCACGCTGGGTGACGGAAGCACGACTTGAGAGGCTCGAACAAGCCATGAAGTATCAAGGCCACTGGCGGATGAGTTACGCCGTGAACGGGGGCTAAACACTCGCCGATCAAGCTCAATCTGAGAATTGAGAGTGTAGATGTTTGTTCTGATCCTAATAGTGCTGAAGTGCGGTTGGGTAAATTGCGATTCGTTGTGCAGCCTTGGTCAGCTTACCTGTGAGGTCAACGGACCACTGTATTCCAGTGCAAGGCCGCCGTGCTTGGACGGAAAGCACGGCGTTCGGCCAGGCCGATAGCGTCATACAGGGCAGGACGCAGCACAACGCCCGCATTGACGGTGGCCCAGAATAGTTCCTGTCTGCAAGGCTTTAAACGGGCGCAGCGGATCATCCTGGCTCTCGTCATACAGGATGGCCGCTCCTATGTAGGCCAGGCTGTCGTAGGCATTGCCTGCCTGACTGTGCATCCTCAGGATGAGAGAGGAAGCCTCATCTCGCCAGTACGTGTCCGGGACCAGCGTCTGAAAGCTAAACGGCGGGACGAGCGCTTCCACGATGGATTTGAAGGCAGTTGGCGGTTGGACAACTCACTCCTTGAGTTGGTACGGGAGCAGCAGGCCCGCGTCGTACTGCGGCGCGTGCTCCGGCACATTCAAGGCCAGTGGAAATTCGAGTTTGAGCTGCCTCAGGTCCTTGGGCAGCCTGAGGCCCGCGGCCTGCTGGGAGAGCAGCACAGGGGAGAGTCTCCTCCTGGCGTTCCGGCGCCTGTCCCATTCTTTTCTGAGGTGTCGATGTCCCTTCCACTTGCGTACGTCCCGCCCCTCACCCGCGCCCATCTGCGTTTCCTGAACGTTCTGCCGCTCGCTCAGGCCAGTGACGTGACTGACCTGCAGCAGCTTGAGCTCAGTCCATCCGCGCAGCGCACCCTGCGCCGTTTCCTTACGGTGCCTGGGATACGCACCGGCCTGCTCTTCGGCACCCGGCAGGGCGACCTGTTGCGTGTCCATGCCGTCACGCTCGGCAGTCCCGACACGATTGCCCCATTCGCCCTCCAGCCCGCGTACGTTCTGGGGCTGGCCGACGCCTTTGGGCACCTCGACGCGACTTTGGACTGGGTCGGCCACTGGATCACGGTGCCCGAAGACCAGTGTCCCGACCAGGCGGCCCGCCTCGCCTGGTTCAAGCGTGCGGAGGCGCTGCACCTCGTCACCCGTGATTGCCCCCTGCTCCTGGCCGGGTGGGTCGAAGGGCAACTCCAGCTGTGTGCCCTGAGAGCTGGCGACACCCGCGGTGACAACTGTGAACTCGTCGTGTTGGAGAGCCGGTGAGCTGGACGTTGGTCAGGTGGCTCGCCAGGTTGGGCGCTGAGGTGCTCGGCCGAACGGCTGACCTGCTGCTGTCAGCTTCCAGGCGCCCTGGTGGACACACCTCGGTCAATCCGGTGACCGAGGTGTTGTGGGCCACCGCGGAGGGCCAGGCCGCCGTCCTCGCGCTGTTGGACGATCCAGAAGCGGGCCACGTGACGGTGCAGGTAGAGGGGCGCACGGTCCAACTGTTCACCAGGGCCGCCCTGCTCAAGGCAAGGAGCGCACAGGGGAGAGGCGACTGGACGCCAGAGTGAGTCCCGACAGTTCAGCGCGGCTGTGTAGAGGCAGGCAGACCAATGGACTCGTCATCGCCCTCCAGGCCCAGCAGCGCCGCCACCGACAGGTTGGCCGCCTCGGCCAGGCGGTACAGCATGCTGATGCGGAAGTCCCTGCGCCCATGTTCGAGCATGCCGACGTAAGAGCGGTGGACGCCGGCCCGGTCGGCGAAATCATCTTGATTGAGTCCTAGTTGCTCGCGCGCCGCCCGGAGACGATGCCCGATGGCCTGCAGCGTCGCCGTGTGCTCGGTGGGTCCTGACATCCCGTTCAGGCTGACCGGAGGCACACAATTGAGCGACTTGCTAAGACAAGTCTTGCTATAACAAGAGTATGAAAACACTGCTGCGGTTCATGGCTGCCAGTCTGGTTCTCCTGCCCCCTTCCTTTTCGCTCGCCCAGACAGTCAAAAAGGGTGATTACACCTATACGCCACCCGCCTGCACGGTGGTCAGCCGGGGGACAGTGGACTGCCGACTAACCATGACTTACACCGGTCGGGAGGCGGCTCAAAGTGTCTTGATTCGGGCAGGGGAGACCAAAGCCTATGACGCTGCAGGCGCGACCTACGTCAGTGTGTCGTTTCAGGGCGGCGGGCAGGCCGGGACGGGTCCAGAATGGGTGGCGCTGCCCACGGGCATCCCCGTGCAGTTGACTTACCGCTTTGAAGCGGTGCCTACTTCAGTGACCACCTTTCGGGGCGTAGCACTAAACCTCAACACCCTGATCTCGTTCCAGAACGTGCCCGTCAGGTCGGTGGCGCCGGCCCCGGCCCCCCTGCCCGTGGCGTCTGGCGTGCCGACCGGCTTCACTCTCAGTCTGACCCGCTGCACGCCGCAGGGGACGAGCTTCGTCTGCACCGCAACCCTGACGCCGGTGCGCTGACTGGGGGAAGCGGCTCCCTTCACTCAAAAAACGCTCCATTTGCCTCCCGAAGCACTCCGTCCTCTCGGTAGACTGAGCCGAGATTCGGGAGGTCGTTCATGACATTTGTGCAGCGCCGAAAATTCACTCCCAAGCTGGCCCAGCGGTCCGTCTTGTTACCTTCTTTGCCGCACCTCTCCGAAGCCGAACTGAAGCAGGCGCAACAAGCCCTTCAGCGGCATACCGTCCGGCCGGTGACAGCCCAGTGCCAGATTGTTCAGGCCCCGCTGCGCGCCGCCGCGTTGGAATGTCAGGAGGCTGCATACCTTCAGGGACAGCGCCAGGCCGCCCAGACCCAGCTGGCCGCCCTGCCCCTTTCGGCACGTGGGGCGGAGGCGGCCCTTCAGCGTCAAGTGCAGCCGTCTGCACCGGTCCCCACGAAGCCCCAGACCCCCGGCGAGTGGGTGACGGTCATGCGCGCGCGGGCCGAAGAGGTGGACGGCGTGGCGCTGGACACCCGTGCGGCGGCCCAGTTCACCGCCCTCCAGCGGCAGGTGGCGCAGACGCTGGCTCAGGGCTTTAGGGCAGACCGTGGCCCAGCGACAGCCCGCTGTGAGACGTACGGCGAGCATCTGGCGACCTTGCAGCGGCATCCCGTCAGCGCGCCGGTCTCGCGGGCGGTGCTGGGCCTGGTCCCCAGTGGGGAGCGACTGGCCCTGCAACGCGCTGTGGACACGGCTGTGCAGCGCCATGAGGCCCAGGCCACACAGGACGCCCAAGCGCTGCGGGCACTCGCCCTTCAGCGGCAGTTGGCGGAACTGGACGCAGAGGCGACGCAGCCCGTGTTGCAACGCATTCAGGCCAGACGTGGAAGCGGCAATCCTCTCCCGGAAGCCGTCCAGCGCCACTTAGAACAGGGCCTCAACCACGACCTGAGCAAGGTGCGGATTCACGACGACGGCGAAGCCCACACGCTCGCCAAAGGTGTCAATGCCATCGCCTTTACGACGGGCACCGACATCTTTTTCCAGAGCGGAAAATTCAGCCCCAACACGAAGAGCGGCCTGGAACTCCTGGCACATGAGGTCACCCATACTGTCCAGCAGTCTCAGGGCCGAGTGGGCAAAGGGATTGACCCCGACGCCGGGCTGGAAAGCGAAGCCCGCACGATGGGCGCCAAGCTGGCCCAGGCCATGCCCAGCCCGAAAAGCCTGATGCTGCCCAGCTCCCATGCCCCTGGCATCTATAGTCCACGCGCTGCCCTGGCCCGCGTGCAGGACGCAGCCGCCAGTCACGCCCTTCTGACGCCGCTGCGCGCCCTGCAACGCCACCCGGACCTGACCATCCAGCGCAGCCTGGTCGGTGACAAGCTCAGCGAACTGGCCGGCACTATCCCCGGCTACCGGCCGCTGACGATGGCCTTGGGCTTCGATCCCGTGGCTGGCAAGGCTGTCAGAGCCGATCCCAACGCCTTACTGACCGCTCTGGGGCAGTTCATCCCTGGCCCTTTCAAAGACATGGTCAAGGTTGTGCGCGAGCAGAACCTGCTGGGCAAGGCCTGGACGTGGTTCAAGGGTGAACTGACCAGACTCCAGCTCGGCAAGGTGGTCACTGACGTTAAGGCTGCCCTGAGTGGCCTGCCTAACCTGGGCAAGGCCAAGGGCATCCTGGTGACTGCCACTGACAGGGTCAGAGCCTTAGTAGCGCAATCCGCCCGCAAGCTGGCCGACATTGCCCTGACGGCCATCACCGCCGGGCTTGGTCCAGCAGGGAAACGCATCATGGCCAGCCTGCGCCAGGCAGGCGACGTCATCACCCAGGTGCTGAAGAACCCTGGCCAGTTCGCCAAAAACCTGATGAATGCCCTCAAGCAGGGCTTCATGGGCTTCGTGGCCCGGTCTGGACAGTGGATTCAGAAAGGGCTGGGCGACTGGCTACTGGGCAGCGCCAATGTCCAATTCCCCAAGAATCTGAATGTCGAGGGCGTGCTCATGACGGCTCTGAGCATCATGGACCTGGGCTACGACGCCCTACGCGCCCGCCTCGTCAAGGAGCTGGGGCCGGGCTCGGAGAAGAAGATCGCCTTTCTGGAAAAAAGTGGTGAAGCGCTGGGCCAGCTTAGAGGCAACGTCGGCAAGGCCCCGGAACTCAAAGCCGTGGCCACCCAGCTGGGCGGTCAGGTCATCGGCGGCATCAAGACCGAGGTGACGGAAACGCTGGTGAAGAAGGGTATTCAGCGGGTGGCCCTGATGTTCAATCCGGCAGGCGCGGCGATCGGGGCGATCATGACGGCCTGGAGCACCATTCAGACCGTCATTGACAAAGGGCAGCAGATTATGGGCGTCATCATGAACGCGCTGAGCAGCGTCCGCGAGATTGCCAGCGGGAATGTAGCGGGCGCGGCGCGGTACGTCGAACAGACGGTCGGCAAGGCCCTGCCGGTGATGTTCAGCTTCGCGGCGAACTTCCTGGGGATTGGGAACATCGGGGCGCGCATCAGGAAGCTGGTGAGGGGCATGCGACAGAAGCTGGGCATTGACCGGCTCATCAATACTGTCATGGTCCGCCTCAAAAAGCTGGTGGGAACCGGCAGAACCCTGGCGGCCAATGGCATTCAGCAGGGAAGAGCCGCGGCGAGCACGGTGGTAGCAAAGCTTAAAGGAATCATCACGCCGGTTGCGAAATTTCAAGTTGGCAAGGAGAAGCATAGCGTCTGGGTCGAGATGAAAGGCCGCCAGCCAGTGATCATGGTGGCGTCTACCCCAGCTGATGCGATGAGGCACCTTCTGGGATTGCGTCAGAAGTGCATCCGGTTGGGCGTGCATGCCCAACCGGGGGTCCGTCAGGGTCTGGCCAATACGGCTGCGGTCATCAATCAGGAGAAACGGCGCATCGCTCAGGCCATAGGTCAGGCTGGGGCAGCCTCACATATGGGTACAGGTGCAGCTGATCCCAAGAAACAAGCCAACAGCGTCGTGCAGCGGGTACGTCAAGCTCTAATCACTGTATACGAGGCAATTGAGCAGGCACAGCACCGGACAGGGGGAGTGACGATTGCCGGGACGCCAGTGTCGGACGGCGTGCTGAACCAGCTGATCCTGCAGGCCGTTCACAGTTCGAAGGCGTACGCCAAACTTCAGGCGGACACGGCTCGGCATACCAGTCAGATCCAGGGGCAGCTGCCGGCCAATTCAGGACAAAACCAAGGCATGGCCACGGTGACCGTTCATCTGGGCCCGGGCGAGTCGTTCGAGGGGATTTACAAAGCTGCCAAGGAGCTGCCCGCGAAGTTCAACCTGAAGGTACAGGTCACCGTTCATCATCAACCGACGGCGCAGGCAGAGACGCCGGCAATGGATCTCGTGATCTCGAATGCCCGCAAGATCTTCGCGAAGCGGATCGCCCTGTTCGTGACCAAGGGCGGCTCGTACTCCGTCAAGAACTCAGGCGGGCATCACAAGCCGACGGACCTGATGTGCCAGGAGATCGGGCAAATCTGTCAAAGCGCTGGAATCACCGAGAAGCAACTCAGCCAGAGCCTGAGTATCTTTTCACGGACACGCGTTTTGTCGCCGGCCCTTCAACCATTCCGCAGTCAGGTTACTGCCCTGATGAGTGTGCTGTCTGGCGCCGAGTCTTCGCGTGGAGTGACTAACCTTGCAGCACAGGGCATGGTCCTGGCCTTGATCGGCGCTGGAAAAATGACGTTTAGGGAAGCATTTGAAGGAAGGCAGTTTACACGCTTCGGAGGCGGGGCCTATCCCTTCTCCATGCAGAGTGGGGAAAGTGGCGCGCGGGTCTTCGAGCAGCGCCTCAGTGCGATTCTGAAGGGCATACCACCCAATGCAGACGGGACCGCAGCCCAACCGAAAGCCACGCCTCAGGCCCTTGAATTTGAGCGGAGGACGGCTGGCCTGGCGCGTCAATGGTTGGTGGCCTCGAAAAAACAGATGTTCGCCTCTAATCAAGATTTCGTGTCCTGGCTCTCGAAACGGATAGGTTGAAAAAATGATCGCACCACAATTCCCAAAACCTGGTCAGCGAGTTCTTCTACGGGATATGGACTACTTCAATGCACATCTCGTTCTTGAAGGCATGGACTGGCAGCTTGTCGATGCAAAATACGAAGAGTCTGATGGACGTACGACCGTTACCAGGCTCATCCACGTCTTTAATGGAAATGAAGCCTTGGTTGCTGTGGCGACAGAAGATCAGACATTAGGGCTGGATTTCGTAGATTTCTACGGCAAGAGCGCTGACGTGATTGAAGCGGCCGCCGAGCAACTTGAGGGGTATACCGAAACAGAGTTGCAAAATGCTGCTGAGCAAGCGCAGACGCCGGGCGAGCTTCAGGCCCTGCTCCTCAAGCTGGGTGTGACGGCGCTCACCCATAACTCCGCCTGGAAGCAGGCCTTCATTGAAGGGCACATTCGGCAGGGCCCTAGAGAGACACGTCTCGCCGCGCTCCTGGCCGCTACCCTCGCGGTCAACCCTGTGTTCCTCCCCTCCATGCAGGCGGCTTCACAGGACGAAGACCCTGAGATTCAGGCGTACAGTGCAGGACTCCTGAGGGTCCTAAACTCCGGCGGAGACCCATTGCGAGGGCCAGCCAGTGCGCCCGCTTCTGAAGACATAGCGGGAGCAGAACAGCGAGGGGAGCCTCCCTCTGCCGAGACGTTGACCCAGCGCCGCCGCGCTCTGATTCAAGCCGCGCTGACCGCACCTGTGGAAGAGGCGGCGTTCTGGGTCAGTCCGCTGGTCAAGGGGACAGCTGAGAGCCAACAGGCGAACGCCTGGAGACGGCCCCGTCGTCGTGTACTTCTGAAGACCGAGGCGTGGAGCGCCAGTTTGTTTCTGCGAGCGGGTGATTGGGCTGTCATGGACTGGGAGAGCGAGGAGGGCGACCAAACATTAGCCGCGCGCTACGTGTACGTCAGCGCCGGCGACCCTAACATATGGGCCGAGGTCATCCAGACACTGGGCTTGACTTTCGTGGACTTCCACGGGGATGACGAAGACGAAATTAACCGAGGTATAGGCTTGCTGGAGGGCGTATATACGGAG
Organism: Deinococcus arboris; assembly: GCF_009755355.1. Taxonomy (GTDB): domain Bacteria; phylum Deinococcota; class Deinococci; order Deinococcales; family Deinococcaceae; genus Deinococcus; species Deinococcus betulae. The sequence goes on from NZ_WQLB01000029.1 coordinate 49,601, forward strand.
GATGAGCTCCGCGAAGTGGCGGAACACGCGACCCTGGGGGCGGAACTAAATGAGGCGCTGCTTCAATTGGGCATCACAGCAGCAACAGTGAATCCGTCGTGGAAGCGGAGCTTCATTGACGGTCATTTGAATTTTGCACCGGCGGAGCAGCGGAAAGCCGCGATGCTAGCAGCAACATTTTCGATGGATCCAGTATTCTTGCCGGCCATCGAGAATGCCGCTGAAGATGCGAACGGAGTGGGTGAGGACTTCAATGTACGGTCACTTGCGCGGGCACTTTTGGATGTTTGGGCAGCGCGCCGCCTGACGTAAAGGTCGTTTAACAATGTGGGCGTATCGTTGTCTCTGAGTAGACCGTAAGAGTTTTCTCAAGACAATAAGAGCTATGGCAACCTGCCCTGACTGCGGCCACAGCAACCTGTCCGGTATCGCATTTTGCGATGAGTGTGGATATGACCTATCTAGCACGCCCACGTCGGCTGCGGCGGTCACCAATCTTCCGGCTACGGCGTGTGGGTAAAGGGAGTAAACAGCGTTATAGGCTTATCTTTTGCTGCTGTGGCGCGAAGAAATCAGCGATGAACAGTGGACACGTCTCGAACCCCTTCTGCCACCCTTGGTCGGTTTGGGACGGCCGTATCTGGCCCATCGGCCGATTATCAGTGGCATCGTCCGGGTGCTTCGGACCGGCGCGCCTTGGCGTGACGTTCCCGACCGATTCGGAAAATGGACCACCGTGTCCAGCCGCTTCCGTCGCTGGACCACGAACGGCCTCTGGCAGGCCATCTGGGCGCAGTGACAGCGTGAAGCTGACCTGAAAGGACAGCTCAACTGGTCGATGCACTGCGTGGACGGCACCGTGGTTCGAGCACATCACTGCGCTGCTGGCGCACGTGGAGGCCAGAAAGAAGAAGGGTTGGGGCGATACTGCGGTGGATTCAGTACCAAGATTCATCTGCGTGCTGAAGGACACGGCAAGCCAATGGCGTTCGTCCTGAGCGGCGGCGAACGGCACGAGTCGAAGTTCCTGCAACCACTGCTGGAAACGGGTGCTGTGGTTCGTTCGGGACGAGGACGCCCGCGCATCCGTCCTGAGCGCGTGATGGGTGATACAGGCGACAGCTACACGACGACTCGAACGTATCTCCACCGCCGCAGCATTCGAATCACCATTCCTAGGCGGAAGGACCAAGGGCTGGATCTCTGATTCGATCCTGCCGTGTACAAGGAGCGCAACAAGATCGAGCCCTTGGTGGGCCGCCTCAAGAACTATCGGCGAGTCGCCAACCGCTATGACAAGCGCGCGGTAAATTTTCAAGGGTGGGTGACCGTCGCTGCCGTGCTGCTGTGGTTATGAGTCTTGAGCACCACCCAGGCATAAGGGTGCTCGATGAGCAGCGAATCACTTCAGATGCGAGATTTCCCATCGCGTGACTTCAAGCGATGACCAGCCGTCCCCATCAATACTGAGAAAGGTCACTTGCCGGCCATTCTGGAAATTCAGGGAAAGGGACGGGACATGGTTGCGTTCACCGTAAGACCAGCCAGTGAGTGTCTCACCACGGAGGGACAACTCTTCGCCCAAGTCGCGCAGGAGCCAGAACATGTCTTCTTCTGGAATCTCGCAGGCTTCAGGCGCCTGGTCCCAGTGTTGGAGATAAAGCATGGGTCCATCAATCATCATTCGCCACCACTGGCCTTCCACCAGGGCGAAGACTTGGTCGGGGAACGTCACGTGGTCCCCAAAACGGTATTCGAGCCCCATTAACTGTTCCAGCACCTTCCCTGTGAAGGGAGGCTCGCCGCCTCGCAAGATCAGATCAAAGTCGTACGGACCCATACTTCAGTTTGGCTCAGAACAACCTGCGTTCACGCGTACCCTTGGCCGACACGACCTAGACTCACGTGTCCATGCGTGCGGACAGGGTGCGCTTCCAGCAGGGCCAGCAACGTAGACACGTCCTGCTCCGCCACAGCGGCCCCGGCCCGGCGACGGCGTTCCTTAGGCGCCAAAGCCACCCAGGCTCGGGACGGCGCAAGTTGTCCGTGCCTCTAGAGATCAAGCGTCACCGGATCAACTCCACCGTGAAGGGAAGGTCCGGCAGCCGGGCCCAGTTCTGCTCCGCCGTCAGCACGGTCAGCCCATGTGCTTCGGCCGTCCCTAGACAGGCCGCGTCACCAAGACTCAGGCTGCACGGATTTTTGCGCTCGTAATAATAAGGTGGCCCGTGCCCGATCAAATGCCAGCTCGGACACCAGGGGTGCCAGATGGCCCCACGCAGCTTGCCCTTGCCCATGAGTGTAGTCCCCTTTCCCGATCAACTTGCCCTCCAGTTCGGTCAGGGTCACGCTGCTCACCTGACAGGCTCGGCTCGTCAGGGCCGCGCGCACTGCTGCGTAACCAAGCTCTTGCCGCCACAAAGCAATGTCGGCTGGAGAAGCTGTGGACTCGCCCCCCCAACCTCGCCCAAGAGTTCCTTCAAAGACAGTGCGGCAGCGGCGTGCCGATCGTCCTAGACATAGGTATGAGCCTTTAGAGTGGAAATGGCGTTCGCGTGCCCGAGGCGATCAGCCATCATCTTGGTCGGCACGCCCCGGCGAATGAGCAAGATGGCTGCGGTGTACCGCAGATCGTGGAAGCGGATGCAGAGCACGCTCGTCTCTTCAATCAACGTCTTGGTATGGTCAAGATGGCGGCCCTGTGCGTGGTTCCCAGACGCTGCAGTGAAGACGAGGTCGATGGCGCGGGGCGATCATTTGGTTCGATGTTCTAGGGTCTGTGCGACTGAACTCAGAGACGGAGTGTAGGGTCAGTCAGCGTGTACACGAACAGATTTGAGTGACCGCCAGTGGTTGGCCCTGCAACCGCTCCTTCCAAGTGATCCGCTGCGAGGTCACCGGTATGCCGACCATCGACGCGTGATCAATGGCATCCTGTGGCGCCTCAAGTTGGGTACACCCTGGCGGGATATTCCACCGCAGTACGGACCATGGCGAACATGCCATGACCGCTTAACCCGATGGGAACGTGATGGTACCTGGCTGCGCATCCTTCAGCAGCTCCAGGGAGAAGCAGATGCCCTTGGAGACATTGATTGGCACGGTGCAGCGATTGACAGTACCCACATTCGGGCCCACCGAAGCTCAACAGGAGCACGCAAGCACTGCCTCAAGAACGATCAGCGGCCATGGATCACAGGGGAATGGCTCGGCCATTCCCGAGGAGGCCAAACCACCAAAATCCATCTCTGCGCGGATGGTGACGCCCGGCCGCTTTCAATAGTCATCAGTGAGGGTCAACGGGCCGATGGGCCTTTTCTCCTCCCCGTTCTCGATGCCATTCGAGTGCCACGCAGTGGACGCGGCCGACCACGAAAGCGACTGCTTTTGGTTCGAGTTGATCGAGCCTACGGTGCTTCAAAGTACCGTCGTCAGTTGTGGCAGCGTGGTACGCAGTGCGTGTGTCCAGAGCGGGAAGATGCCAAGAAATGGCGACTCAACCGAGGCTCAAATGGCGGACGGCCACCAAGCTTCGATGTTCAAGCCTATAAAGGACGGAACGTTGTCGAGCGATGCATCAATCGGCTCAAAGATTTTCGTGCGGTCGCGACCCGGTATGAGAAGCGAGGTCGATCGTTCTACGCGGTTGTGCTCTTGGCCTGTATCACGCTGTGGCTGGGATATCCAGGAAGCGCCTATGAAGAAGCCCATCGCGCCACTCCATCCTGTGCGCTGCGTTTGACTGGCCGATAGTCAAACCGCCTTGGATCGCCGCTCGGAGAATGACAGCGACAACAGCTGGCGTAACAGCGAGCATCACTTCAGGTGGGGACTTGGAAAGCCAGGGATCCGGAGCGTCAGGAAGATGCACGATGAAGCGGCTTGCCCGTTTCTCAGGACCGAGCACCGTCAATACACCTGCATCTTGCTCAGGTTGAAAACGCCACGTGTAGTGTCGCCCGTCGACCGTGATGGAGCGGTAGCCACGACGTTTTCTCGGCTGCGCCATGATGTCAGCCTATCCGAGAAGGCGCTGTGAGTTCAGCCGCACAGGCCCTAGCTAAAGATGTTCCTGTAGCAAGCAGACGGTGTTCTGGCCTGTGCCAGCTCACGCTTCAGAGTCGTCACAAGCCGTAGCACTTCACCCGTCTTGGTCAGTACCTCACGCTGAATCTGAGGCCACTGCGTTTCTGCAGTGAGCCGCCGCTCTCCTAGGCCACTGACCTACGTCGGCAGGTCAGTCAGGTTGCCGCGCAGGGCTCCTAACACTTCCAAAAGTTGAGCCGAGAGCTGCTCAAGCGGCATGCTGACCGCCGGCTAACTCAGCAGGGCCGTCCGGAGATGCTCTTGCAGACTCTGCTCACCACTGTCGTTAAACGCATTGACCACCGCCTTAATCTGCGCCCACCCCACGAACCTACTTTGCCGACCTATGCACTGGAGTGACTGACCGGTCTGGCCCAACACGCGACTGAACGTTGTGACGCCCCTGCTGGCCGTGGTGCGGTGGACCTCGCACCGCTCCTCTGTCGGCATAATCAGCGGGATCAATTCCGCAGGTCGAATTCACTTTCAAGGGTTCCTATCAGCGGCCAGTGTACGCGCGCACCTATGGAACGCGCAGCTTAGAACGCCGGTCGTGCAGAAGGCCCGCATTGCTGAGTCAGGAAGAGGCGGGCTGAGTTGAGGCAGAACCTCGCCCAACCTGAACAGTGGGGCAGCACCTCAGACTAGATGAAGCTGAGCATTCTCAAGACGACTCGCTTGCGCCTCACCCTACGCCCTGTGTCTCGACCCGAGCAATTTGAGCAGCCAAGTCACTGCTCAGGAGGTGTCACCTCAGCAGTGTAGTCACCGACATCCGAATGTCACTGTACCCAGCCGGTACACCCACACCACCTAACGCCACTTGGCTCACCACAGTCAACTCAGAGCTGCGGCGCCTCCATTCACGTCATGACACCAGACCACTGACGTGACCGAAGCGCCAGAGCGGTCGCCTGAACTAGGGGCTTTGCTCGAAGCCGCAACCCCAGAGAGCTGTGGTCAACACTGTGCGTTCAGCTCCACACTGACCCCGCCTGCTGGACTGAGTCCACAACCCGAGCAGGCTCTCGCTTGCCGAGTTCTCGCGTCACTGGGGCATGCAGTTCTTCAGATCCCAAACCTGCGAGCATCGAACTCGGCTCGGTGACCAAGCCAAACCGCTCATACCGAACCGAGCGCAGCATCTCTTCTTTCCAATACCTGCACCCGCAGAGCAGCCTGGCCGTTGGACACTCCCGGCGGTGGCGCTCTCCCCGAACGTCAACAGCAGAACCGTGCGTCGGTGTATTGGTCAGTCTGGATGCTCAGTCATGTCAGCAGCGCTTGGTGGTCAGGCCCGCGCCGTGTCACCTGTACTCTTGGTCAAGAGTCCGTCCTCTTCTGTCACTGACCATAACCCGACCTTGTCTGAGGAGATGCACTGCCCTGACTCGGGAAGCCCCTGTTCCTTCGTCGCCCGCCCAGCTCTGAAGTGAACAGCCCAGTCTCTGGATGCAGGTGGACTCTGGCCCTGAGACTTTAGACTTCTCCACAGAATCAGCCAGTCACACGGGCAGCGACATCATCAAGCTGGCCCTCTCCTACTGCCCCAACTTGACAGCGCAGCTCCCCTAAGCTCCGGGCGACACTGCTCGGCGGAGTCCTAGACCGGCGCGGCCCTGGCAACGATGACTCTGCCAGTCGTACCGACCAAGCGTCACACCACTGGCTTCACATCTCTTGACCCAGCCGCACGGCAAGCAACCAGCAGTCACGCTGCTGGCACTTCACCACCCGACGGCAAGACCCGAACCACAGGTGACCGTCACTTGAACCAGCTCTCCTTGAGTGGTTCACCAGTGACACTGACCTACTCTTGCCACAGGTAACGGGGGCACGCCGCTGGTACACCACCACCCGACCGCCGGCCCGCGCGCAGAAGTGTAGACTATTCCTGTAACGTGGCGTAGTGCTCAGCCAGGGGCGAGTGCACCCCACCACCCGTCTGTCCCCTCGACCCTTTAGCAATCAGGATCAGCTACTGACACCTCTGAAGGCACAGCATCAGAAGACGAGAGGGCCATTCAAAGCGTCAAATAACCCTCAGGTACCCCAGAAAGTGGCTCTCACCTTTCACGGAAGAAGACCGAGAAGCGTGGTGAGGTTGGTGATGAAGATTCTTCAGAATTCCTCCAGTCCTAGGCATGCGTGACGGGTTTTGAAAAGGCCTATATGCCTGGCCAGACGCCTTTGTTGCCACACAGCCTCTTGCGGCTGCCAGGGGTGGTGGTGCGACCCCCCCCGCGGGTCCTTTCAAGCCCAAAACTCTTCAAAGCAGCGGCCGCCGAGGCGCAGCGCGCGCTGACTACACGGCGCAGCGGACCCCTACGGGGCCACGCCGCACCAGACCAGTCGTGGGGTTGAACTTGGGCCGCGTGGGCAGGCGAACACCTGAGGTCCCTGGTGACTCCCACCCAAAGGCATTGGCGTGACCGGCGCGCGGCGCCCGGACCGAGGGGCACTTGAACTCGGCCGCGTGGGCCCAGCTGCACCCTGCCGCGCGCGGCGGACCCTGCGGGCCACGCCGCGCGGTGAAAAGCGGCATGAAGAGTGCGGCAGTAATGGCAGAGTCGAAAGACCACAGCGGCCCCCGGTGGCAACCGGTCAGGGTAGGTTACCGGCAGCGGCAAGCCGGCGGATGGAACCTGGAGTTCTCCGGCGACGTCCCGACCTGGACCAATGCCCTCCTCGTAATGGACGGCGCAGGCCTCGCGCCGAAGCCCGAGTTCCGGGTGTTCATGACCCGGCCGGGCGTGACAGGCGGCACCGACTGGTTTCACGTAGGCCAGGCCTGGGTCTTGGGACAGGGCCGGGCCGTGGTCATTCAACTGGCCGTACAGGTGCCGAAAGGCGAAAAGAAGTTGGTGCTGCTGCCACCACGGACGCGGGCGCGGGCCGCATAACCGGAGCATGGAGCGGCGCCACCCCGACACCTCAGACCGCACCGACACTCAACTTCACGGCGCTGACCACCGACCGGCGGTACCTGCCGGCGGGGCTCGCCTGGTGGCGCGGCGACCACTGGCGACTGCAGCTCGAGGGTCAACCAGGCACTGGGCGACTGGGGCTGTTCCTGCCCAGAGGGGTAAGCGGTGAGCTGCCGAGTCAGGTGCTCGTGAGGTTGGGCGAGGCGCGCCTGGGCTCTGGCGTCTGGGTGCCAGGTCTGCGCGGGGTGATGCTGAGTCTGACGGCGGCGCCGCGCAGCGGATGGTGTGACGTCACCGTCCCGACCGGCGCGGCGTGGGTCACGGTGCCGGAACCGGTGTGTCGATCCGGCCGCCAGCGCTGGTAGGAAGAGGCCACCCGACGACCTGATGCCAGTTGGTCCAAGTACCAACGACCACTCCGCACTTCAATGAGAGCCGGCTGTTCGGCCCCACGGCGGCCCGCCTGCTGATGCACGTCTCTGTTCAAATCAGTGAGGCAGCGCTGAAGCACGACAAGATATTTGATGGGTTGCGGGCAGCCGGCTTCACGTCCGGTGGGGTCGAGCAGTGCGGCGACAGACTGACGATCAGCGGCACCTGGCCCAGCGACGTGGGTTCAGGGATAGAGGCCCTCGCCGGTCTGGCGGCTGACCTTGGACACGTGAGACTTGTCGGGAGGACGCCGGTGGGCGACGCGGCGAGCAACCTGGTCTGGCGCAAGTACCGCGTAACGATTACAGAGGGCGGGTGGATTCATGGACCGATCTGCCACACCCAGGCGGAGATGCGGCGCCTGGTGAAAGAGGTGGAGGCGCGTGGCGACCGGGTTGAAGTCGAGGAGCGCTGGCTGGACGATCAGGGTGCCGGACCAACCGACGGCGCGCGGCGAGTGTCAGCGCCGCGCGCCGCATCGGCGCCATCCGAGTGACCTTTCCCCACCTTGCGGGGCGTGCGTCGCCAGTCCATCACTCCGCCTGCCGGACCCCTGCGGGGCCACAGCAGGCCAGCAGCTGTGGGCATGAGACCGACCTGGACCCCTGAAGGTTTGACTGCTCGCCTCGCGGAACTCGCCGCCCTGCTGGTTGGACTGCCGGACACGACAGCCCGCACCGAACGTCTGCATCAGGAAGAGGACGTGCTCGTGGTGGACGCGCACCTGTTCAAGCCCAGCGGCAAGTGGGCGTACACCACCCCGGCGATCTATCTCAAAGGGGAGATGGCCGGAGAGTGGGACGTGGCCATGATGGCGCAGCAGGCGGTGCGACGGGCCGCCGATCTGGGCGCAGCTCAGCTTTCGCGCGGCGCGCTCGACAGCTCCTACACGCTGGTCATCACCGACCACCCGGAGAGTTACCCGGTGATGACCCCGTCGGCGCCCGAGTGAAGTCGACCTGTGCGCGGGAAGAACCAGTCACCAGAGAACGAAGGGCGAAGGCGCACGTGCGCCTTCGCCCTTCTGTTTTGTTCGCGCAGAGACCAGAGGTCGCTGGCCCACCTGGCCAGGACCGCCGCGGCCAGGCAGAGCGCTGCTCGGCCGCGAGGACCGGCCAGACCCCGGCGCCCCCGGACCCCTGCTGGGGCCACGGGGGTCCAGCGGCCACGTGCATGACACTTCCCTTGTCGGCAGAGCACACCAGCACCCGGTCAGCCCTCCTCGCGGCGCGGCGCAGCCGCGAGTACCCACAGACGAGTGGACAACTGCGCCGGGGGCCCTCCTTCTGTCTGCTGGGGGTGGCGGCTGACCTGGCCGTCAAGAGAGGGCGCGCGACCTGGGACGGCGACGTCCTGTGCCTGGGTGAACAGCGGTTTGACTTTGGCCTGCCCGAATACTCGGACGTCATCCTGACACCATAGGACTTTATGGTGCCGGTTGACCTGTTGCCTGAGGCGCTGGCACGCAGCGCCCGGATAGCCCACCACACCCAGCAAGGTCAGATTCACTCGGCGCTGCTGAACGATGACGCTCAGGTGAGCTTCAGTGACTTGGCGGACCTGCTGGAACAGGCCTGGCACCGGCATAGCTTGGGCCAGAGCAGTCACGCACCCCGCAGGCAGTGAAGTTCACAGGCTAGGCGTCTAGGAGGGATGGGGTCACGGTGGCCTCTTCCCTCTGTACCGTTCAGCGCTTCAGCGAACCCTGGACCCCTTCCGGGGCCGCGGCGTTCCGAAAGGAGAGGACATGACGCAGACCCCCTGACCTTGAACGAAGACCAGACCGCCCTCCTGACGGCGCTGCCCAGCGGCGAGTACCAGCAGACCCGCAACCGCCTACGACGGGGCGACTGCTTCTGTGTGATGGGCGTGGCTGGTGACGTCGCCGTCAAGAAGGGCGCCGCGACGTGGCATGGTGAGCAGCTTCTGGTCGGCGACACCTACTCCCAGATGGACCTGCCAGCCCAGGGACATGGGCTGAACCTGACCCGGCGTGACTTCGAGATTCCGGTCTCAATGCTGGCGCAGGCAACCCGGCGCCGGCTCGACTTCATGGACGTGATCCAGAACGGGCGGGTCCACATCATTGACCTGAACGATGACCAGCACCTGAACTTCATGGGCTGCGCCGACCTGC